>CAVPOO010000009.1:0-491663 GCA_963707015.1 uncultured Gammaproteobacteria bacterium | reverse complement strand
TGATGGAGCCCTTCATCGATACCCTGGTGATCTGCACCATGACCGGACTGGTACTCATCGTAACCGGCGCCTATCAGCTCAACGACGCCACGCTCGTTGGTGCGGCATTGACCGCGCACGCCTTCCAGCTAACACTGGGTCCGTCGGGCTCGTTGGTCGTCGGCGCAGGCCTCAGCCTGTTCGCCTTCTCGACCATCATCGCCTGGTCGTATTACGGCGATCGTTCCGCGCGTTTCCTGTTCGGTGAGCAGGCCGTGCTTCCCTATCGCATCGTGTATGCCATGCTGGTCGTTGTCGGGGCCGCCGTGCCGCTCGAGCTGGTCTGGAACCTGGCGGACGTCACCAATATCCTCATGGCCCTGCCCAACCTGTTGAGCCTGCTGTTACTCGCGGGCCTGGTCAAGAAACTGAAGGATGACTATCTTTCGCGACCCCATGTCCCCTACCGCTGATCGAATCCGGCAGGGCCCCTAGCGACGCAAGACTTTCGGAGCATCCCATGACAGAACAGACGTCGGACAGCGGACTGACTTACGAGGACCTCGTGGTCGGTGACGGACTCGCGGCAAAAGGGGCCGGTCAGACGGTCATCGTGCATTACACCGGCTGGCTGGAAGATGGCACCCGGTTTGATTCCAGCCACGACCGCAATGAACCGTTCAGCTTTCCGCTCGACGTGGGCTTTGTCATCCCCGGCTGGGACGAGGGCGTCAAGGGCATGCAGGTCGGTGGCAAGCGGCGCCTGACCATCCCCCCGGAACTGGGTTATGGCGCCCGCGGCGCCGGCGGGATCATCCCGCCGAACGCCACCCTGGTCTTCGAGATCGAGCTCCTGGAGATCTCCGAATAGTGTTGCTCGAGACCCTCGACAAACAGATCCACAGCCTTGCCCGCCGCGTTCTGGAGGAGGATGTCGGCAGCGGGGATATCACCGCTGCCCTGATTCCTGAGGCGACCCGGGGCAAGGCACAGATCATCTCGCGGGAAGCGGCAATCCTGTGCGGCAGTGCCTGGTTTGATGCGATCTTCGCGGAACTCGATACGGATGTGCGGGTCTCCTGGCATGCGCATGACGGTGACTCGCTTCAACCAGGCGAGGTCATTTGCCAGCTGGAAGGCCGCGCCAGGTCGCTGCTGACCGGTGAACGGGCGGCCTTGAATCTCCTGCAGACGCTGTCCGGTACTGCGACCCTGGCGCGCCGTTATGCCGATGCGGTAAAGGGTCTGCCGGTTCGCATCCTGGATACACGCAAGACGCTGCCCGGGCTGCGTATCGCCCAGAAGTATGCCGTGCGTACCGGTGGCTGCCACAACCATCGCACCGGACTCTACGACGGCATCCTGATCAAGGAGAATCACATCGCCGCCGCCGGCTCTGTGCAGGCCGCCGTCGAGGCGGCACGCAGGCTCGGGACGGATCTCCCCATCGAGATCGAGGTCGAGGCGCTGGATCAGATCCCGGAGGCACTGACGGCCGGCGCAGATATCCTGCTGCTCGACAACTTCGACCTCGATCAGTTACGCGCGGCCGTAACACTGAATCGGGGACAGGCCAGGCTCGAGGCATCGGGGGGGGTATCCCTGGACACGCTCCGCGAGATCGCGGCCACGGGTGTCGATGCCATCTCCGTCGGTGCACTCACAAAAAATGTCCAGGCAGTCGACCTTTCCATGCGCTTCATCTGAACGTAGGACGCTTTCCGCGTGATCATCACGGATGCTGAAAATTTAGCTGAGTGCCAGTATCTCTATGCCTCGTCAGCAGAATCTATCGGTCGCTGACACCGTGCGGCAACGCTCACCCGAATATATCAGCCACGGAAAAACACGGAAAAACTTAATGATTTTTCGGTGGGTTCGGTGGCCAACGACCAGGTCTTCGTCCAAACCAGGCTGTGGACTTGACCCCCACTCCTGACTCCTGTCTTCTGGATTCTGGATTCTGGATTCTGACTCCTGACCCCACACATTCTGCGCAAGAACCATTGCTATTTATAGCCACGGAATCCACGGAAAAACACGGAAAAAAACAACACCCATTAGAATTTCTTCCGTGTTTTTCCGTGGATTCCGTGGCCATACTATCGGTCGCTGCCGAGGCCACCCCCCGCACGCGAATTTTCCTTGTGGAATCGGCCACATAGCCTGAATGCCAGGCTCTCGCTACCCTCAAGTTCGCCTCTGGACTTCCGTTATAGCCTGCGAGGAAATAACCGTACAAGGCAGTTCGTATGCACCCGGACAATACCGCAAAGGCGGCGCATTCCACGATTCAATCGCTGCAGCAGTTGCCGCCCCTCTCGGCGGTGGCCACCCGGTTACTGGAAGAGGCCACACGCGAGGACGCGGATCTGCACCGCCTCGCCCGTCTGATCGAGCAGGACCCGGGGCTTGCTGCCCGCATCATCGGCATCGCCAACTCCGCGTACTTCCAGCGTCACAATGACGTCTGTACGGTCGCCGACGCCATTATCCGCGTACTCGGTCTGAACCTGGTTCGCTCCCTGGCGATAGGCATCGCGCTCAGCCAACCCTTCGATGCGAGTCGATGTCCCGAGTTCGACGTTGGCAGGTACTGGTATCAGGCCATGACGACGGCAACCCTGGCCAGCCGGCTCGCACCGCATCTGCGGGTCGAGCACTCCCAGCTCGAGTGCCTGTTTCTCGCGGGCCTGCTGCAGACCCTGGGCCGGTTTGCGCTGGTACACCTGTTTCCGGCCCCTATGTCGCGTGTCTTTCGTGCCTGGAAAGTGCGCGAGGACGCCGACCTCCTGAAACTCGAGACCCAGGCACTGGCGACCAACGAGATTGAGGGCGGCGCCATCATCGCGAACAAGTGGCACCTGCCCGAGAGCATTACCGACACCATCAGCTACCGAAAGGAACCACACCGATCGCAACACTTCACCGCCGTTGTCGAGCTGATCAACTTCTGCAGTGGCCTGGCGGACCAGCTGTTCGAAGGTCCGGACGTTGCGCCGCGGCCGCCGGCCGACAAACCGGCGGCCCTGGTTCTGGCTGACGCGACGCTTGCGGAGATCCTGCAACGGCTGGTCGATGACGACCGGCAGATGCGTTCGCTGGCCATCTCGATAGCCAGGGGTTGACCGGTTTACCATGAACGATCGCGCCCTCAGCACAGCCCTGCAGGAGGTCGAGCAGCACCTGCTGAAGCTGTTGTCGGATCTGTCTGCCCTCCAGGCGCTGGCACACATCAACCTGCGGGAGACAGACGAACCGGGATTCCTGCGCAGATGCATGCGCATCCTGATGGAGAACAGCGACATCGAGGCGTGTTCGATTTTCCTGCTCAAGGGCAACCTGCTCGTCAGTGCCGGCGACATGGACTGGTCAGATATACTGGTCGCCGGGAAGCGCAAGACCGCGACTCATCCCCCGCGGCAGTTGCGTATCGGTGAAGGCCTGGTCGGCGTGACGGCGGAGACAGGCAAGCTGCAGCACTGCCGCAACACCCGGCACGATCCGCTGTTCGCGCAGGCAGTCGATTGCACCGCTGCCGGGTCAATTATCGGCATTCCGCTGTCGGCCAGGCACAGGGTCCTGGGGGTGCTCACCGTCTCGCATTCCAGGCCGCATCATTTCAACAATTCGCATGAACGACTCCTGCTGCTTTATTGTGCCGTTCTCACGCAGATGGTTTCGAACTTGCGCTACATGCATCATATTGAGCAGGAGGTACAGGAACGGACGCAGGAACTGGAGTCCGCCCTGGCAGAAACCGAGACACTCAAACGCCGCTACCAGGAGCTGTCGATGATCGACGAGCTGACCAGCATACACAACCGCCGCCACTTCTTCCCGGCGGCCTCCGCTGCGCTTGTCGACGCGCTCCGCCAGCGTCTGCCATTTGCACTCATCATGATCGATCTGGACCGTTTCAAGGAAATCAATGATGCCCATGGCCATGCAACAGGCGACAAGGTACTGCAGGTCGCCGCGGCGTTGCTCAAGGGACAGACGCGTGAAGGCGATGTGATTGCACGTTTTGGTGGCGAAGAGTTCGTCATGGCCCTGCCGAACACCGATATGGAAGGCGCCACCCGCCTGTCGGAACGACTACTCGAATCCCTGCGCGGGGTAAGCTTCAGCGAAGGGGGAAAAAATATCCACGTCACCGCCTCGATCGGAATCAGTTGCCTCAAGGGAACGGAATCACCGGATCGGGACGATCTGCTCGAAACGCTTGTAGGCGAGGCCGATCGCGCGCTCTATCACGGCAAGCGCCACGGGCGGGACCAGGTGCGCAGTTTCAGCGAGCTCGCGAGCGGCTGACGCCGTTGTGCGTGGCAGCCTGCCGCGCACGCCTGCACACGCAGTTACCGGCCCAGGCATCAGCCGGCGTTTCCCTGAGCCTTCCTGCAATTTCGCTGCGGTGTCCGGACTGCGCCACGCAACGCAACGCAACCCGACTTGCCACCCGTTCACGATCTGCTATCGTTTATCCTCTTCGTTGCAGTCGCTGAACCGCACCGTGAACCCGCACAGCTCCACAGCCGGCACGTCCTCGACCGTTCCAGATGCATTACTGCTGGTCGCGTCAGGCTGCCCGCATTGTCCGGCCGTGTTGCAGGCTCTGGGCGAACTGGTCAAGGCCGGAACCCTTGGGCGACTCGAGGTCGTGAACATCGGTGCACGCCCGGACATCGCGCAACAACTGGGCGTGCGCTCGGTGCCCTGGGTTCGGTTGGGCCCCTTCGAGTTCGAGGGACTGCATTCCCTGGCCGAGTTGAAACACTGGAGCCAACGGGCCGGGACAGCGCAGGGTCTGGCGGAATATCTTGCTGAGCTGTTCAAGACCGGAAAGATCAGGAAGGCCATCCGACTGATCGCCGATGACGAGTCCAGGCTCGATGTCCTGCTGCTGCTGTTGTCCGACACCGAGACGGAGTTGCAGGTGCGCATCGGCATAGGTGCGCTGCTGGAGGAATTCGAAGGTGAGCCCCGACTGACACGACTGATCGACGGACTCGGCAGACTGACCGCCCATGACAATCCCCGCATCCGGAGTGACGCCTGTCATTTTCTCGCCCTGACTCACCATCCTGATGCCCTTCCCCTGATACGCCCGCTGCTGTCAGACCCGGATGACCAGGTGCGTGAGGTCGCACGGGACAGTCTGGAACATATCAATGCACCAGATTGACCAGGCGCTCACCCGAAACAGGCCTTTTACCACCCCCGCCATGCGGAAAATAGCCTTCTCCGGCGACGCCCCCTCTCTGCCTCAGTCGACAACGCGGTAGCGATACCGCACTCCCTTGATAAAGGTCATGGTGAGTTCTTTTTTAATGGACTAAATTGCAGAGACTATATTTTGGACATGGGGCCCGAGCCAGTTCCCAGTCGGAGAAGTCGGTGTTCGGACTCTGATCCAATAGCGCGGAGGTAGTCATGAACAAACCCTTAGTATCAGGTGCCGCACTGGCAACCCTGTTTGTTTTTCTCGCAGCGCCTGTGCCGGTCGCTCTGGCCCAGGTTGAGCCGGTCGCAGCGCCGCAGGATGAGCCGGCCGCAGCGTCTCAAGAGACGCCTGCAGAGGCCACCAAACCGGAAGAAGGCCAGGCCGAAACCGAAAAATCCGAAGCCGCATCGAGCGCTTACGAGTATCCTCGCGACTGGCGCCGCCAGGCCGGCCATCTCGACCGCATGCGCCAGCAGCAGCGCGCCTGGGTAGAGGCACGCCGCCGGGCAAGGGAGGCCCAGCATCAGGCATGGCTGTGGTGGCAGGATCCTGTGTATGAGTCAGGCAAGTTATGGCGGGACGGCTGGTCCGATTACAGGCGCGACATGGCCCGCGCAAGAAACGAGCAGATGCGTGAATGGGCCAGACAGCAGCAGGATTACATGGTAGGTCAGGAACCCTTCGGATCGGGCGAAGGCTATGGTGACCCCTATTATTACGGTGGGGGTGCACCCTATGGCTTCGGCAGTGGCCCCTGGTGGTAAATCAGGAAGACTGATTGCCGTCGGCAAACGCCCGAAGAAGGTCACGGCGTCAAACTGACACGCAGCATCCCAACGCAAGCCAGCCCACAGACCTCGGCGACGGGGTCTGTTTTTTTTGCGCGCGCTGCAGGGATGCCGGATGATAAGAGCGGCTGCAACCCGCGGGGTCCGCGCCTCCCGGGCGGGCTATTGCGCGCCTATGCTTTCCGAGAGGGCCTCGTAGAGCTGTGCAACGAGGCTTGCGGCGCGATCGGCGTCCGGTCCCTCCCCCATCAGTTCGCGGACCGTGTTGGCGCTGTGCGCACTCAGGAAGGCCGACAACACCTCGGCATCATGCTGATCAAGGGTCATAGTAAGATTGACTGTCACGTCGGATTTTATCTTCATTTTTCGTTCCCGTTCCTCAATGCGCCGTATTCCGGTGCGCCTGCGCCGTTCAAGCTGCCGTCACTGCCACACCACCCAGCCCGGATAAATGACATTCTATAACAAAGCCTCGCGCATTTATGCCGGATCCGCACTAAACTCCCGCCTACAGGAGCCTGTGCTGTGAACCCGTGGCTGGCAACAGGTAACTGTTGTGGCGCACACAGAATCATTTGCAGGGAAATACCGCATCCGCAGTAAGCTTTGAAGGGCAACACCCGTGAGCCATGTCGAGACATTCCACCAAGCTGCACGCCAGGTGCTGCTGTTCAGCCTGTCGCTGCTGCTAAGCGCCTGCGCAAACCTGAGTTACTACGCGCAGTCGGTGGATGGCCAGTTCGAGCTGATGGAGCGACGCCAGCCCATCGACAAGGTTATTGCAGACCCAGCTACACCCGCTTCACTGCGCGATCACCTGCAATTGACACAGGATGCACGGAACTTCGCCTCCGGCGTGCTGCTGCTTCCGGACAACGGCAGCTATCGCAGCTATGCGGACCTGGAACGACCCTTTGCCGTCTGGCTGGTCGTAGCCACGCCGCCGCTGTCCGTCACCCCCAGACGCTGGTGTTTTGTTTTCGCCGGGTGCGTCAGTTATCGAGGGTATTTCTCGGAGGCCGATGCGCAGGCCTTTGCACAAAAACTGGCCCAGGCGAATGACGATGTCTATATCTCCGGGGGTATCGCCTACTCGACGCTGGGCTGGTTCGATGATCCGGTACTGAATACCATGCTCAACCGGTCCGACAGCGCCATCGCCGGACTGCTGTTTCACGAACTGGCACATCAAAAGCTCTACGTAAAGGACGACACGGCTTTCAACGAGGCCTTTGCCGTTACCGTTGAGCGTGAAGGCATGAGGCGCTGGATGGAACTGGGTAACGACGCTACAGGGTTTGAGAATTATCTGGCAGACAGACAACGTCAGGACGCGTTCTACGCGCTGCTGGCAGCCTATCGTGAACGCCTGGCAGCCGTCTACGCCAGCACCCTGTCCGAACAGCAGAAACTGGACTGCAAGAGACAGCTGTTCGCCGAACTGCGCGGCGCCTACCAGTCCTTCAAGGCAGCGCACGACAACTATGCCGGATTCGATGAATGGATGGCCAGGGACCTCAACAACGCCCATCTGGCCCTTGTCGCGACCTACCAGGATCTGGTGCCGGGTTTCCAGCACCTGCTTGCCACCCTCGGTGGCGATCTGACCGCCTTTTATCGTGAGGCGGAACGTATCGGCAAGCTACCCGAAGCGGAACGCGAGACACGGCTGTTATCAGAAACACTCAGTAGCGGGAAAAAGACTTCCACAGCCGGATTATCAGCATGTCGCGGGGTCGCAGCTCGAGGGTTCATCCGTTATGATTCTACCAGGTGATCAGCAACGCAAATGCCTCAGCCATGCGCTCACTAAACTTCCCGGCTGGCTTTGCCTGGACGGCGCTGCATCTTCTCATCCTCTCGACGACTGCCTGCGATGCTGCAGATGACACCACCCGCATGCATATGACAGGCAAGGAACTGGCAGCCCGCCTGGCTGCAGGCACTGCGCCCGCCGTCGTCGATACGCGGTCCCGCTGGGAATTCAATCAAGGGCACGTCCCCGGTGCAATTCATCTGCCGTTCTGGCAATCGTTCAGCCGCGCCGCCGATCTGACGCTGGCCCGGGACCGGCCGGTCGTCGTCTATTGCGAACACGGACCGCGAGCGGGCATTGCCCGCTACGCACTGCAGCGCGCCGGTTTCAGGCAGGTCCTTTACCTCGATGGCCACATGTCAGCCTGGCGCAGGGCGGGTCTGCCGGTTGACGTGCCGCTCCGGTGAAGAAGGTCGTTATCCGCAGACCGGGCAGCTATGATCGACTGCGGATCGAATCCCATCCGGCGCCGACGCCCGGCGATGATGAGGTTGTCATCAAGGTCGAGGCAATCGGCGTCAACTACGCAGACTGCGTGACGCGCATGGGCCTTTACGCCTCGGCCCGGCGTTACGTCGGCTATCCCATCACGCCCGGTTTCGAGGTTGCCGGCCGTGTGGCGAGCGCAGGCAAGCAAGTCTGCAATATCAAGGCTGGCGACCCGGTCATGGCAGTCACCCGCTTTGGCGGCTATACCAGCGATCTGTGCGTAAAAAGGGACCAGGTCTTCGCCGTGCCCCCCGACATGGATATCAACGAGGCAGCCGCCTTTCCCACCGCCTTTCTCACCGCCTGGTTTGGGCTGTTCGAACTGGCGCATCCCCATGCTGGCGACACCCTTCTGGTCCACTCCGCCGCAGGCGGTGTCGGCGGCGCGCTGGTACAACTGGGCAAGATTGCCGGCTGCCGCGTCATCGGCGTCGTCGGCAACCCCCACAAGGTCGCGCCGGCAATGGAACTCGGGGCCGACGCGATCATCGAGAAATCGACGCAGCCACTCTGGCCATCGGCGGAGACATACGCCCCGGCGGGCTATGACGTTATCCTCGATGCCAATGGCGTATCGACCTTGCGCGGGAGTTACGCGCATCTGGCACCGGTTGGGAAGCTCGTGATCTACGGATTTCACAGTATGTTGCCCCGCGCTGGCGGGCGTCCCCGCTGGTTGAAACTCGCGTGGGATTATCTGCGCACCCCCCGCTTCAACCCGCTCAAACTCACAACCCAGAACCGCAGCGTGCTGGGCTTCAACCTGAGCTTTCTGTTTGACCGCTCGGCCCTGCTGCGCGGGGCGATGGAACAGCTCCTTCAGTGGCGTTCAGAGGGGCGCATCAGGGCACCCCGTATTACGGCCTATCCCTTTGAAAACGTGGCGCAGGCACATTGCGATCTGGAATCCGGGCAGACGGCCGGAAAACTGATCCTGAGACTGTGAGCGGGGGTTCCGGCGCAGCGCAGGGCAGTCAGCCGGTCAAGGTCGCCCTTGTGTTACCCTCTCCGTCATCGGCATCCTGACCACTCAGCGTACTCTCAATGTGGTCGTTCCAGGGTTTGCTGCCGGGAGGTCGGGGCCAGAAGACGGTAGCTTTCAGGGCACCCCGAGGCTGCCGATGCCTGCCGCGCAAAATCCTGCCGCTGCGCGCCATAAATCTGCCGCTGCCACCATCACCCGCTGTACCCGTGTGACAGGAAAACCGGCAAGCTGCGACCTGGTTGATTTGGAGCAGGGAAATCTGGACAAAATGTAGGTTATAATTTTATCATGCATTCGCAACCAGGAAGGCAAGGTGGTTTTTTGTCAGCTAACAAAGGGAGGCAGTCCACATGTTTGATCATAACTCTCCAGCAGTGCAACTCATCGATATCATGCTCATTCTGGGATTCTTTGCCGCGCTCGCCGTGGCAGCTCTGGCGATCACCTGTCGCACCATACACAAGGGCTGCATCAAGACACCGAAAGGCCCGTAACGCATACACGCACCATAGAGGCTCCGAGTAAGAGCGCTGCATCGCGGATCAGGATGATGCGGCGTTTTTTCTTTACACCTGATCAAACCGCTGGCCCCTGTCCGGGCCGAGGCAGGTGGCGCGGCAGCGTCGTTACTTACTCCACTGCCCGCTCGTCTCGGGATCATTCAAACACGGGAGATAGACAGCGCGCATGACGAAGAAAGTCATCATGGGCGGCATGCTGGGTGGGCTGGTGATGTTTCTCTGGGGGGCCGTATCATGGCTGGTGTTGCCGTGGCACGACCTTACCATGGGCAAGTTTACCGATGAGGCGGCGGTTGCCGACGTTATCGCGGCAAATGCCCCACAGAGCGGGATCTACCTGCTGCCCAATGCGCAGCGGCTGGACCCACAGGCTGATGAGGCGGCCAGGAAGCAGGCGCGGGCCGATGCCCTGACCCGCACGCAGTCGGGTCCGTTCCTGTTTGTCTCCGTGGCCCGCGCGGGTACCGATCCCAGCAACCCCTGGCGGTTCGTTCGCTCGCTCATCATTCAGATTGTGGCAGCGACCTTGATCACCGTGCTGCTCGTGCAGACGCGTGGCCTGCACTTCTGGTGCCGGGTCGGATTCGTCGAAACGGCCGGGGTGCTGATCGGGGTCCTGGCAACCTTCCCCCTGTGGAACTGGTGGCAGTTTCCGTTGCGCTACACCCTGGTGAACTTCGCCGACCTCATCATCGGCATAACCCTGGCGGGATTCGTCATCGCCAAGGTAGTTGGTGACATACCGGCCGGCGATGATTAGTCTTCTGTCAGTAATTTACTAATATCCCAGTAACTTAACCGCCCGGCCCAGGTTCTGTCTGGCGCAACGCACGGGAATCCAAAAACTATTTATCCCGGCATAGACCTGCTGCAGGGCTGCGAATCGAGCGCGTTTTGAGTACTATTCCGCGCCTACAGGTTTCCAGGCCATCCGCGAGGAGCAAATGATGATCAAACCCCATGGGTCCGATACGCTGAATCCCCTGTTCGTCTATGACTCGGCAGAACACGCTGAACTGAGACATGAGGCGGAAAACCTGCCGTCTCTCATGATCAGTTCGGCAGCCGCGGCCAATGCGGTCATGCTGGGGGGTGGCTATTTCAATCCCCTGACCGGTTACATGAATCTCGCCGATGCCATCAGCGTCGCCGAGACCATGAAAACCACGGACGGTCTCTTTTGGCCGACCCCGGTACTCAATCTCACCAACACTGTCGAGACCATCAAGGGTCACAAGCGCATTGCCCTGCGGGATCCCAACGTGGAGGAACATCCGGTCCTGGCGATCATGGACGTGGAAGACATCGAGGAAGTCAGTGACGCGCAACTCAACCTGATGGCCGAAAAAGTGTACGGGACCACGGACATGGAGCATCCCGGCGTCAATACCTTCATGAGCCAGGGCAAGTATGCCGTATCGGGACCGATCAAGGTGCTGAACTTTTCCTACTTCCAGACGGATTTCCCGGACACCTTCCGCACCGCGGTCGAGATTCGCAACGAAATTGCGGAACATGGCTGGAAGACGATTGTGGCATTCCAGACCCGCAACCCCATGCACCGCGCACACGAAGAACTCTGCAAGATGGCGATGGAAGCCGTGAAAGCGGATGGCGTGGTGGTGCACATGCTGCTCGGCAAGTTGAAGCCGGGGGATATTCCCGCACCGGTACGCGATGCCGCAATTCGCAAGATGGCGGAAATGTACTTCCCGCCGAACACGGTGATGGTCACGGGTTACGGCTTTGACATGCTCTACGCCGGGCCGCGGGAAGCCGTCCTGCACGCCGTGTTCCGGCAAAACATGGGCGCGACCCATTTCATTATCGGCCGCGATCACGCCGGTGTGGGTGATTTCTACGGCGCCTTCGATGCCCAGACCATTTTCGATACCGAAGTGCCGGCAGGCACACTGAAGATCGAGATCTTCCGCGCCGATCACACCGCCTACTCAAAGAAACTCGACAGGGTGGTGATGATGCGGGACGCCCCAGACCACAGCAAGGAAGACTTCGTGCTGCTGTCGGGCACCAAGGTCCGGGAAATGCTGGGCCAGGGCATCGCCCCGCCACCCGAGTTCTCACGGCCGGAAGTTGCCAAGATTCTGATGGACTATTATCAGAGTCAGCCGGCCAGCGCCTGACAGGTACGGAAACGGGGGGCGAGCCCCCCGTTTTTTTCCTCAACCGGTCTGTCCATCGGACGTGGGGCGTTTAAAGATCCACACGTCCTTCAGCCCGAGCTTTTTCTGAGTCAACTCCCCATAGGACCTGGCCTCTTTGGCCGTCGCGAAGCCGGTCACCTGCACCCGCCAGAACTCCCTGCCCTTCACGGTGACTCGATGCTGTTCCACGGCAATGTCATGCAAGCGCGCCTGGCCCGCAAACCTGTCGACAGCGGCTTTGTTCGGTGACGAAAGCAGATTTATCACCCAGGGTCCCGTCGCGTCGGCTGCCGGGGCGCGTGTCTCGCCAGTCGGGATGTCCGGGGCGAGCGCCTCGGCGGGTTGTTCGGCGTGCACGCTGGAGTGTGCCTCCCGATCTGCATTCACGACCGCCCGGGCGTCGGGCCCCGGCGAACGGGCAAGTGTGGTCGCAACCACTGCGGAATCGACATCAGGGCCTGGCGTCTGTTGCGCCGGTGCCGCCCATATCAGCCTTTGCTCATGGGCAGCGAGGGTATGATCCAGCCTTTGAACGCGCGCAGTGAGATAGGCAAGTTTTTTTTGCAGCTCGCTGTGCTCGGCGAGCCGCTCCTGCATCGCAGCGATCTCACGCGCATGACCGCTCGCGGCCGCCTCCAGGGCACTCAGGCGATCACCGAGGCGGAGAACATAGGCACCGCTGAGGATACCAACCGCGAGAACCAGCAACAGCGGCCCCCAGTGCAATCGCTTGTGACCCTGATCCTGCAGGCTCCGGTAGCCCTGGCCGGCGGGCGTCACGCCCGGCCCGTCAGAGCCGGCTCCCGGATTTCGCAATCGGGCATCGGCAGGCGCCGCCGGTCGCTGTGCGATGGATGCCTTGAGCTCATCGGTTTCGCTGATGCCGCAGGATGCGATCAGCTCCACCAGCTCCGGCATCAGGTGCGGAAACTCCACGCCGATGCTGTCTTCGTTTACACGCCTGACAACGGCGGGTATGGACAGGCTCTGGCGTCTATCGCTCTGCCGCCGCAGCGACAGATGGATTTCCACGGTATCGCCTTCGCTGAAAGACGGCATCCGTTTGCCGGCCCCCCAGTGAAGCAACATGCCGCGTTGACTGACATCGCGAACCCGGCACCCTCTGGGCATTGTCTCCTTAGCCAGGAGTACCGCGTTGACGTTGACCGGAATCCTTGTGCGTTGACGGCGCTCCATGGGCTTATTACCCGTCCCAGTTGTCTGCTTCCCTCTGGCCAGCGGGTCAGCCATCCCGATCGCGCCCGGGCGCCCGACTGGCCCACGTGGAGCGGACTATATGGAGTTTAACGAAGATTGTACACCCGCGGGACGGCACACAGGCCGCCGGCGTGTGGGGAAGCGATTACACATGGCTCCCGGGAAGCCATCTTACCGGCGGTCGGGCCCGAAAGTGAAACCGGCGAACATCGAATGCAATCTGCCAGTGCTTTTTCAATCTGATGATGACGGATATGATGGCCACGGAATCCACGGAAAAACACGGAAAGAGCGAATACCCATCAAAATCTATTTTGGTGTCCTTCCAGGGAAGCTTGTTGGCTCCCGCGCATATGTGTTAGAAACAGGGAACAGCCTTCCATCCTGGATACCTCGTATTCCTCGATGCTGATACCGCCCCATGCCAGTGTTGCTCCACTACCGCCGCCACCGCTGTGGCTGGCCGCAGTAACCAGTCCAGGCGCACGGAACAGTCGATGAAGCGCTTCACTATTGCCGCCTGGCTCATGATCCTCGTGTTCCTGGTCTGGAGCGGCAACCTGTTGCTCAATATCCAGTCGCAATGGCAGAAGGCCAGCGAGCTGCACGCGCTGAACGCCAACTTCGACAACCTCGCCAGTGCGTGGCGGGACATGAGCCGCCCCGGCAACGATGTGCTGGAGAACTACGAGGTGGCGCTGCATCGGGGGACGTTCGAGGTTTACGCGCGCCGCTACGAGGCGATACGCGGAGTCGTGTTGCACCACCTCCAGCGCAATAGCGAGCAGGCGTCTTTCATACGGGCACTGGATCAGGAGCGCGATACGCTCTCGGCGCTCGCCCAGGAGATCTTGGATCTCGCCGAGCAGCGCGAGCAGCTGCGTGAGTTACAGGCGCCGCCGGAATCGATACTGGAAAAAGAGACCGAGGCATCCAGCAAGATGGCACGCATGGACCACGCGTTTCAGAACGGGCTGGATCAGATCCTGAAGGCCAACGATGGCGTCGTCGTGGAGGAACAACGCCTGGAGGTCAAGCAACGGCGTAATTTCCAGCGCCTCTACGTGATGCTGCTGGTTGCGCTGCTGGCGTCGGCGCTCAGCGTCGAGCTGGTCCGACGTACGGTGCGCCAGCGCGAGGCGCTGCGCGACAGTGAGGTGCGCATCAAGGCAATCGTCGACAACGTGGTCGACGGGATCCTCACCGTGGACGAGAACGGGCGCATCGCATCGATGAATCCACCGGCCGAGGCGATGTTTGGCTACGCCGCCGACGAAGTGCTCGGGAAGCCATTCACACTGCTGCTCGACGAGACTTGCCGGGGCGCATACCGCGACCGCCTGAACCACGGCGCCAATCCGGTGATTACGTCGTTCACCTCCAGCGAATGCGAGGCGCGGGGACAACGCCGGAATGGCGCGTCCTTTCCCCTCGATCTCGCGGCCAGTGAGGTGATGGTGAAGGGCCGCCGGCTGTTGATCCACATTGTTCGCGACATTACCGAGCGCCGGCGCGCGGACGAGAAACAGCGTCTGGCAGCGAGCGTATTCGAGAATACCAATGAGGGCATCCTGATCACCGATGCCCAGGGCAGCATCCAGTCGGTGAATCGCGCCTTCACTGTCATCACCCAGTACCGTGCGGAAGAGGTCATCGGGGAGAACCCGCGCATTCTGGGATCCGGCAGGCAAAAACCGGAATTCTATCGGCAGATGTGGGAGTCCCTTATCGAGTCGGGACGCTGGCAGGGTGAGATCTGGAACCGGCGCAAGAACGGCGAAATCTACCCGCAATGGCTCACCATCAGCGCCATCAAGGACCCACGCGGGAACACCACCAATTACGTCGGGGTGACCTGGGACATCACCGAACGCAAGCGGGCCGAGGAAGCCGCCAAGCGCCATCAGGAAGAGTTGGCACACGTCATGCGGCTGAGTACCATGGGGGAGATGGCATCGGGTATGGCGCATGAGTTGAACCAGCCGCTGATGGCGGCATCGAGTTACTGTGAAACCGCATTGGGGATGCTGGCGGATCTTCCCTCGCCGCCGCAGAAACTCAGCGGCATTTTGCAGCGCGCTCTGGAACAGACACACCGCGCCGGCGACATCATTCGACATCTCAGGGACTTCGTCAGCAAGGGACGAGCCTCGATGGAACTCGTCGATGTCGATCAGCTGATTCAGGAAGTTATCGACTTACTCGAATGGGAACTGCGCCATACTCAGGTCAAGATTGAGCTACGCCTGTACGGAACGGATTGCAGGGTCAAGGCGAACAAGGTCCAGATCGAGCAGGTCTTGCTGAACCTGGTGCGCAACAGCCTGGAGGCGATCCAGAGCGGCAGCATCGCTGACGGGCAGTTGATCCTGGCGACGCGAGTGCTGCCGGATGACTGGATCGAGGTCACCCTGAGTGATAACGGCCCCGGCATCGCTGCGGAAATGATCGGCAAAATCTTCGACCCGTTTCAGACCAACAAGGGCACAGGCATGGGCATGGGACTTTCCATCAGCCGCTCGATTATCGAGGCCCATGGCGGGAAGCTGTGGGTCGCCCAGTCCCCGAACAGCGGCGCGCTGTTCGGTTTTGAACTCCCCCTGGGGGGCAAGGGAGCGCACACATGACCATGAACACCACCATCTTCCTGGTAGATGATGATCCCGGCGTGCGCGATGCGTTGACGGTGTTTCTCGAAAGTTCGGGCTTCACCGTGAGGCGGTTTGAATCCGCCGAGGCGTTTCTCGCGAAGGCCGAAGCCGCCGAGCGCGGCGTGCTGGTGCTGGACCAGCGCATGGGCGGGATGTCAGGGCTGGAGCTGCAAAAAGAACTCAAGGCTCGCGGCCTCGATCTGCCGACGATCTTTATCACGGGACACGGGGATGTGCAGATGTCTGTCACGGCGATGAAGGAAGGCGCGGTGGATTTTCTCGAGAAACCATTCCGAAATTGCGACCTGCTCGCGGGCATTGAGGCGGCACTGGCCCGCCAAGAAGCGCAACAGGCTCACACGGCCCGCCGGGCCGCCGCGCAGGGCAAATATCGCAGTTTAACGCCACGGGAACGGGAAGTGATGGAATACATCGTGCGGGGCGAACCGAACAGGACCATTGCGGAGCACCTCGGTGTGAGTGTCCGTACCGTCGAGGTGCACCGGGCAAAAGTGATGGAGAAGATGCGCGCCGAGTCCCTGCCGGATCTGGTACGCCTGGCGGGCCTGGTCGGAATTGGCAGCTGATCGGATGGCTGATACGGGACCTGCATTCCCGCCGTCTTGCCGCGGCGCGATACGCGGCGCCGATCGACGGGACCGGCTCTGATGCGACGCTTGTTGCCGACTCGATCCCCGCACAGGGCTTCAGACCGTGGTCCGTACCGGGCCGGCCTTACAGGCAACGCAGACGTCAGGATCCTTGCCAGAACAAACCAGTCTGACCGCACTACCCGGCTGAGGGAATGATGGACACTCGGACCCCGGACGCAAGCAGCGGGCCGATGCCGCCTGGCTGGTGGCCGGCAGGCGTCGAGGATGTCACCGCCTGGCACCTGGTATCTGACCGTGCGGATCCCAATGCGGGCTATACTGCGGTTCCATGACGAAAGCTCGCGGTCTTCTCCTGCTTGCCGGTACTGCCGCCCTTGCCGCTGGCCTGTGGTGGTGGTCACGACCGGCGCCCGTCAAGGTGGTGGTTCAAAGCGTCTCGCGAGGCAGCGTCGAATCGACGGTCGCCAATACCCGCGCCGGAACCGTCAAGGCCTGCCGCCGGGCCCGTTTGTCACTGGCCGTCGGCGGCCAGATTGAAAAACTGCCGGTGCATGAAGGCGATGTCGTTGCGGCAGGACAGGTGCTGCTCGAACTCTGGAACGATGACCTCGAGGCCGAGCTGGAACTGTCGAAACAGCAGCTGGTTGCGACCCAGGCCCGTGCCGAGGAGGCCTGCGCGCTGGCGGAGGTCGCAAAAAACACGGCGGAGCGGCTGCTGCGTTTGCGTGCCAAGGGGCTGACTTCGGAGGAAGACACCGAGCAGGCGGTCGGGGAGTCCAGGGCACAGCGGGCGGGCTGCCGCGCAGCCCAGGCCCAGGTGCATGTCAGCGCTGCAAAGGTAAGAGTCGACGAGGCAACCCTGGACAGAACCATCTTGCGTTCGCCCTTTCCCGGGACGATCGCGGAGATAAATGGAGAGCTCAGCGAGTTCGTGACACCCTCGCCCGTCGGCATACCGACGCCTCCGGCGGTGGATCTGATCGACACCGACTGTGTTTACGTCAGCGCTCCCATCGACGAGGTCGATGCCCCCAGGATTCGTCCCGGCCTGGCGACGCGCATCAGCCTGGATGCATTCCCCGGACAAAGCTTTCCGGGCCGTGTACGCCGGGTGGCACCCTATGTGCTCGATATCGAAAAGCAGGCCCGCACAGTCGATGTGGAAGTCGATTTTCGACCCGACGGCATCCCGACCGGGCTGATGCCAGGATACAGTGCCGATGTGGAACTGCTGCTCGACAGCGTGGACGAAGTACTGCGCGTCCCAACCGAGGCAGTACTCGAAGGACCCGGGTTGCTCGTGCTGGATGTCGACACCGGCTACCTGCACGAACGCGCTGTCGAAACCGGGCTTTCCAACTGGCGCTGGACCCAGGTGACGTCAGGGCTGGAAGCCGACGAAAAGGTGGTTACCTCGGTAGACCGGGAGGGTGTCGTCGAAGGCGTGCGTGCCGAGATCGAGTAGTGCTTCTTCAATCTGATAATGGCGAATGTTATGGCCACGGAATCCACGGAAAAACACGGAAAGAACGAATACTCATTAGAATTTTTTCCGTGTTCTTCCGTGGATTCCGTGGCTATAAATAAGAATACTGGCGCTCAGCCTGATTTGCCAGCATCCGTCATTATCACGTTGAAAGCGTACTGGCCCGCATCTCTCACCGGGCGGCGGTAGAGTCGCATAATGCACCGAGGTAAGGAACAGAGTGCAGATCAGGAAAATGACAGGGTGTAATCAAGCCGTGCCTATCCCGGTGAGAAATGCGGGCTAGCCGGGATGATCCGCCTCGAACAGGTTAACCGCATGTTCCAGGTCGGGGATCAGCAGGTGCATGCACTGGCTGCCGTCAATCTGGGCATTGCCGCCGGTGAATATGTGTCCGTTATGGGTCCGTCCGGGTCGGGCAAGTCCACATTGCTGAATATTCTGGGGCTGCTGGACCACCCCACGTCGGGCCGTTACCTTCTCGAAGGTGAAGATGTCACCGGCCTCACGGATGTCCAGCAGGCGGCTGTTCGACGCCACAAGATCGGCTTCGTGTTCCAGTTCTTCCACCTCATCGCGCGCATGACGGCGGCGGAAAATATCGAGTTGCCGCTGATGCTCGAAGGCATCGCGCCGTCCCAGCGCAAGACACGCGTCGCCCGGATGCTCGATGCCGTGGGACTCGCGGATCGCGCCCGGCACAAACCCGAACAGTTATCCGGCGGCCAGCGCCAGCGCGTGGCCATTGCCCGCGCCACTATCCTGGAGCCCGACATCCTCCTCACGGACGAACCCACCGGCAACCTGGACCGACGGTCGGGACACGAGATCGTGGAGGTACTGGAGGCGCTGAATTCGCGAGGCATCACGCTCGTGATGGTGACCCATGACCCGGAACTCGGCGCGCGCGCGCGGCGCACCCTGCGCATGGTTGACGGCCGGATCACCGCCGATCAGACGCAAGACCCGGCCAGATGACGGGCCGCGATATCCTCGCTGTAGCCACCGGCTCCTTACGGGGGTTTCGCCTGCGCAGCGGGCTCACGATGCTGGCGATGGCCATCGGTGTCGCGGCGGTCGTGGTGCTGACGGGCCTGGGCGAAGGCGCCCGCCGCTATGTCAAGGAGGAGTTCGCATCGCTCGGGACCAACCTGGTCATTGTCATCCCGGGGCGTTCAGAGACCGCGGGTGGCGGGCTGTCGCTGCTGGTGGGCGCCACCCCGCGCGACCTGACCGTTGCGGATGCCGGCGCCCTCACCCGCAGCGCGGCTGTCCGTCGTGTTGCCCCGATCTCAGTGGGTTCCGCGCTGGCCTCTGCGCACGGTCTGGAGCGCGAGGCCGTCGTCCTGGGAACCAACTCAGAGCTGCTCGAGATCCGCCACTGGCAGCTGGCGCAGGGCAAGTTTCTCGCCACCGGCGATATGGACCGCGCATCGCCGGTCTGCGTTCTCGGTGCCAAGATTCGACGGGAGCTCTTCGGCAGTGAACCGGCCATCGGCCAGTGGCTGCGGGTAGGCGATCGTCGCTTCCGTGTCACCGGCATACTGAAATCGGAAGGACGCTCTATCGGCGTCGACGTTGAGGACCTGGTGATCATCCCGGTGGCCTCGGCGCAGGCGCTGTTCAACACACCGGCACTGCTGCGGATTCTGGTCGAAGTGCAGCACCGCGAATCTATCCCGCACGTGAAGGACTTCATCCGCGAGACCATCCGAGAACGCCATCAGGGTGAAGAAGACATAACCGTCATTACCCAGGACGCCGTCCTTGCAACCTTTGACAGGATCTTCCGGGCACTGACCTTTACCGTCGCCGGCATCGCCGCAATCAGCCTTGCGGTGGCCGGCATCCTGGTCATGAATGTGATGCTCATATCCGTCTCGCAACGGACCGCTGAAATCGGTTTACTGAAGGCGCTCGGGGCCGCGCCGCGCACCATCCTGAGCCTCTTTCTCACCGAAGCCACCGTGCTGTCGCTGCTGGGTGCCGGTCTTGGCGTCGCGGCAGGCGAGCTGACGAGCTGGCTGCTGGCGAGCCTTTACCCTGTGTTACCGACGCAACCGCCCGCATGGGCCATCGCGGCGGGTATGGGTGTCGCGCTTGTTACCGGTATTTCGTTTGGCATCCTGCCCGCCCGCCGTGCCGCGCGCCTCGACGCGGTGCAGGCCCTGGCGCGGCGGTGAGGATGCACGCCTGCGCCGGCGTCTTGACCGGCCGATCGGACCGACCATGCGGGTAGCGGATTTTATTCACATCGCGACCAGCAGTATCCGGGCACAGTGGATGCGCACGCAACTGACCGCGCTCGGCATCGCGGTCGGCATCGCCGCGGTCATCCTGCTGACCTCGATCGGCGAGGGTGTCCATCAGTTCGTAATGGCCGAATTCACGCAGTTCGGCACCAACCTGATTGGCATCAATCCGGGTAAGGCGACGACGCACGGCGCCGCCGTAGGGGTGTTTGGCACGGTGCGTCCGCTGACCATCGCCGATGCGACGGCGCTGGAGAAGCTTCCCCAGGTACGCGCATCGGTGCCACTGATCCAGGGCAACGCCGAAGTGAAAGGTGCCGGCCGCAGCCGCCGCACGACCGTCTACGGTGTCGGACCCGATATGCCCGAGGCCTTCCGCTTCAGGGTTGCCTCCGGCCATTTTCTGCCCCGCGACGATCCCGACACACCGCGCGCCTATGCGGTGCTGGGCAGCAAGGTCAAGCAGGAACTCTATGGCAACGCCAATCCGCTTGGCGAGCGAATCCGCGTGGGCGGAAACCGCTTCCGCATCATCGGCGTGATGGAGTCCAAGGGGCAGCTGCTCGGGTTTGATCTTGACGACACCGTCTACCTGCCCGCGGCGCGCGCCCTGGAACTCTTCAACCGCACCAGCCTGATCGAAATTGATATCCTTTACGCAGAAGGTGCACCCGAAGCGGAGGTCGTTGCCGGCATCCGGCGGGTGATCAAGGCCCGCCACGGCCGTGACGACGTCACGATTACGACCCAGGCGCAGATGCTCGATGTGCTGGGCTCGGTCCTCGATGTCCTGACACTTGCCGTGGGCGGACTGGGGGCGATATCGCTCATCGTTGGCGGCGTCGGCATTCTTACCATCATGACGATCGCCGTCACCGAACGCACACCCGAGGTCGGCCTGCTGCGGGCGCTCGGCGCCACCCGCGCGCAGATACTCTCGCTGTTTCTCGGCGAGGCGCTGGTGCTTGCCGTCATCGGCGGCGCAATGGGTCTGGCACTGGGTATAGGAGGCGCCCGACTGCTGGCCCTCAGCCTCCCTGCGCTGCCGGTACACACGCCTCTGAATTACGCCGTCCTGGCGCTGTTGCTGGCAGTCGTCATTGGTCTCGTCGCGGGCGGATTACCCGCGCGACGTGCCGCAGCCCTGGATCCCGTCGCGGCCTTGCGTGCCGAGTGACTAGCCCGCATTTCTCACCGGGCGGCGATAGAGTCACATAATGCACTGAGGTAAGGAACGGAGTGCAGATCAGGAAAAAGACAGTGTGTAATCAGGCAGTGCCTATCCCGGTGAGAAATGCGGGCTAGTACTCCTTCAATCTGATAACGACGAATGTTATGGCCACGGAATCCACGGAAGGACACGGAAAGAACGCACACTCATTAGAATTTTTTCCGTGTCCTTCCGTGGATTCCGTGGCTGTAAAAAAAGACTGGCGCTCAGCCTGATTTGTCAGCGTCCGTCATTATCACGTTGAAAGCGTACTAGACCGCCCATGCGGTGTTGCGGATCCTGCTACGGTGCCCATCTACTGCGTGTAAACTGCGCTCCTCGCAGGGCCCGCGCCCTGCCTGGACGCCCGATCCGCGATTTGACACAGGTTCTACGCAATGCCGTTGAGCTACTCACGGCTTGCGACGGGCACGAAGCGGAGGAAATAATTCGTTCTCAGCAAATCGCGGTCCTCCACCAGCCGGAATCCGGCCGACTCGATCTCGCCAATGACAACCGGCTCGTTGGCGCGCACGTGTTCCATCACCCAGGGGCTGCTGAAACCGGGGATCTTGCGGAAGTCGACGATAACCACACTCCCGCCCGGCTTCAGGGCCCGGCGCAGGGAAGCCATCATGTCCCGGGGATATTCGAAGTGATGATAGGTATCGCAGATAAAGGCAAGGTCAATGGAATCTGGCGGGAGCGAAACGCTTTTTGCCGTGTTGATCACACCTTCCACATTACGCTGTCCCTGCGCCTGACTGAGTCGCAGGATGTTATCGACGAACGCCGGCGCGATATCGACGGCATAGACCTTCCCTCTGTCGCCGACCTTGCCGGCAAACAGGCGTGTGAACAGACCGGTGCCGGCGCCGATATCCGCCACCACCATGCCGACCCGCACCCCGGTCGCCGCGACGATCTGGTGGCGTCGGTCATAGACTTCCCGTCCCGGGCGTTCGAAGCGGGCGACCCACTGCTCGAAGGCGGGATCGACGAAATGCCGGTTGATACCGGGCCGCACGCTGGCCTCCTGAGCCGGCAAGACCCCGGGCGTCAGTACCCCCGACAGACAGATCGCGACATACCCGAGCGCTGATATCCGGTGCGTGTGCATTCATGAAGGTCCTCAAGGTCACAGCCGGCTGCCCGACAGCACAGGTACCGCCCACAGACCCCATGGCGTTACGGGCCTTCCCTGATTCTAGTTGGGAAATCCCGCCGTGTCGCGCGGGCGTGCAGCGCTCATGGCTGGCCAGCATCCTGCTACAATAGGCGCCTGTGCAGAACTGGACCCGCGTCTGTCGAACCATGGAACGAGGAACAATGGCAAAGAAGTTTGGCATCCGCATTACACTCCCGGAAACCGATCCCATGCGCTCACCGCATCTGCTTGGGGAGAACTGGGAGTCCCACCGCTGGTATGCAACAGCAGACGAGCGTGACCGCGCGTTTGACGACATGCAGAGCAGGCTGGTGTATTACCGTTCCGGCGATCGACCGTCCCAGTGTCTGAACAAGGTGGAGAAAGATCACTAGCACTCTGTCGACGTGATACTAACGGATGCTGACAAATCCGGGTGTGTGCCCGTATTTTTAACCACGGCCACGGAAAAACACCGAAAGAACCGGCACCCATAAGAATTTTTTCCGTGTTATTCCGTGGATTCCGTGGCCATACTGCGGTCATCATGCGATTGAGAAACGCACGCGGCATCTGTCCTGTGATCCCATGACGGAAATCGACGTCACACTCACGGATTATCTGTTGTTCGCCCAGTCCTCGTGGTTTGCCGCCGGGATAGCCCGGCTCGGGAGGCGATCGCCAGCCGCCACCTACCTTGAACTCACATTCATCGGTTTTGCTGCCGCGTCGCTGGCCGGAGGCACCACGCACGGCTTTTTTAACGATCCCGCAGACCCGCTGCATGCCCCGCTGTGGTGGCTGACGCTGTGGTTTGTGGGCGTCACCGCCGCCGGCTTCGCGCTGACCGGACTCGCCCTGCTCTGGCCCCGCTTCGCAGCAGGCGGCAGCTGGGCCGCCGGTGTCACCCTGATGCTCTACACCCTGCTCATATCCGTCTACCCCGATTTCCTGCTGGCCATCCTGTTCTACCTGCCGGCGACGCTGATCTGTCTTGCGGGCCTGATCCGGTGGTACCAGCGCCACGCAGGCCGGGACGTCGCGTATGGCATCGCCGGCATCCTCATCTCGCTGCTGGCACCGGTCATCCAGCAGCTGAAGCTGTCTGTGCACCCCGCGTACCTGACCTATAATGCCGTCTATCACCTGGTCCTGATGGTTGCGCTGTACCTCTTCTACCGCGGCGCAAAGCGCGTGGTCCTGACGCAAGGGAGTCCCGATGAATAGCTTTCTGTCGGCATGGCTGTGTTCCGCCCTGCTGTGCATATCGGGCGCCGCCTGCGCGGCCGGCGACGGGGAAACGCTGCTCAATGACCTGCACTCGCGGCTCAATCCCACGCCAGTGCGCGCCGTGCTCTATCCAGAGTCGGCCGATGAGGTCATCAGCATCGTCAGGCAGGCCGGCCGCGACAAGCAGGCGATCAGCATATCGGGCGGACGGCATTCGATGGGGGGCCAGCAATTCGGGACCGATACCCTGCACCTCAGCATGTCGAAGATGAACGATGTGCTGGCCTTCGACAAAGACAGCGGCGTCATCACGGTCGAGGCCGGCATTCAGTGGCCCGCGCTCATCGAGTATCTGCTCGACACCCAGCAGGACGATGTCGCGCCCTGGGGAATCGTGAAGAAACAGACCGGTGCCGACGAACTCTCAATCGGCGGCGCGGTTTCCTCCAACGTCCACGGCCGGGGGCTGGGTTTGCGGCCCATCGTCCAGGACATCGTCGCCTTGCGGCTCGTCACAGCGGACGCCAGGGAAATCGAACTCAGCCGCACGCGCCACCCCGAACTGTTCCGTCTGGTCGTCGGTGGCTACGGGCTGTTCGGGGTCATTACCAGCGTTGACCTCAAGTTGATGCCGCGCATCAAGCTGCGCCGGGACGTCGAGATCCTCTCCCTCGCGGCCTTCGAGGAAAAGATTTCGCAGCGCATCGCCGACGGCTACCTGTATGGAGACCTGCAGTTCAAGACCGATGAGCAGGCAGAGGACTTTCTCAAGGTCGGGGTCTTTTCCACCTATAAAAACGCGTCGATCCCGCAACACCCGTCCCGCCGCAGCAGCGCAGACTGACATCGGACATGTGGCGGGGCCTGCTGGCGCTCGCGCATCGCGACAAGGCCAGGGCCTATAGCGATTACAGCCGCTATTACCTGGGCACGGATGGCCAGATTTACTGGTCCGATACCCATCAGCTCGGCTTCTACGATCAACACTACGAGGACTTTCTGCAGCACGCCCTGCCGGACTACGTGCCGGGCTCGCTGATGATCAGCGAAGTCTACGTGCCGCTCGACCGACTCACCGGGTTCATGGAGGCAGTGGCCAGGGTCGCGCGTGCACACGCGACCGATATCATTTATGGGACAATTCGCCTGATCCGCCAGGACCCGGAGACCTTTCTGCCCTGGGCGCGCAAAGACTATGCCTGTATCGTCGTCAACCTGCGGGTGGCGCACAGCGGTCCCGGCCTGAAGGAGGCACAGGCAGCGTTTCAGCGCCTGATTGACCGCGCCCTGGAACGCGACGGGTCCTATTTTCTCACCTATCACCGCTGGGCCCGCAAGGACCAGGTACTGAAGGCCTATCCCCGGTTTCCCGAATTCCTCAAGCTGAAGCTGAAATATGACCCCGAGGAGAGATTCCAGAGTGACTGGTACCGATACTACAGGCAGCTGTTTGCCGACGAGATCAGGGCGCTTGGCAACTCATGATCGATCATCCTCGGCTCGCCCTGCTGTCATCGGGCGCATGTCGCCCCTGTCTATGACCTGAGGCTTGATAATGACGGATGCTGACAAATCACGCTCTATGCCAATATTTTTTATGGCCACGGAATCCACGGAAAAACACGGAAAGAACCAATACTCGTTCGACTTGTTTCCGTGTTTTTCCGTGGATTCCGTGGCCATACTGTCCGTCATCATCAGATTGAAACAGCCTGCCAGCTCAGAGCCACTCCAGCAGGTAGTAGATAAACTGACCTTCGGTAGACTTCGAGGGCCCGACCACCTGCGCCGCAAACCGTTTATTGTCGGGGTCCGCTGTGGCCAGGGCTGCGTCCCGGTCGTCGACAATCTCCACACAGCTTGCCGCGAAACGGTTGCGGCTGCGCCGCGGCACATACACCACGGCGTACTGGACCTGGGAAACCGTGGTTTCTGGATCAGGCGGTACAAGGCCTCGCATGGCATTCCTGACGGAGAAAAAACGAATAAGTTACATTAGAAAGGGGTTAGAGCCATTTGATTCTTATCAGAATCTATCCTGACTCTAACCCCTGCGGATGGTGCCGCATCCAGCACGGCCGGCAACTGACTGAACTAGGGTTGCATGTCGTAGCCACCCGGGCCAGGCCCGTAACCGCGCCCACGTCCATAGCCCGGGCCGTAGCCGGCGCCGGGTCCGGCACCTTCGGCCGGTCCAGGTCCGTAGCCGCGCCCGCGCCGGTTGCCCATGCCCATGCCCGAACCACCGCGGTCAGCCGGTCCATAGCCTGAGCGCGGTCCGCCGCCCTCTGCGGGTCCACGCCCGTAACGCGGCCCCGGCCCATAGCCGGCGCCGGGTCCGGCACCTTCGGACCGCCCGCGCCCGTAACCGGGCCCAGGCCCATACCCTTGTCCGTAACCGGCGCCGGGTCCGGCGCCTTCGGCCGGTCCTCGGCCATAGCGGGCTCCCGGGCCGGGTCCCTGTCCGTAGCCTGGCCCCGGTCCGTAGCCGGGTCCCCTGTTGCTTCCCATACCCATTCCGCCCGCCTGGACGGTGCTCAGCCAGGCCGCACCGGCCAGCGCCAATGCAGCAGCGATGCCACTCATTTTCAATCGGTTCACGGTTTTCTCCTCACATCCGGTTAGTTTGCAGTTGGTAAGGCAGTGGCCCTCCGTGAACGGCGATGCAGCATCGGCTGACACCGCTTTCCCGCGTGGTTCACGCTGCCTCGACGGGGGACTATCGGCATCCCGGTACGTCCATAAGTCAGCGCGACGACGCCCCGTCACTGTGGCCGTCATGCGATGAACGCGGGAATTGATACGTGCCTTCGCGGCTATGATGCGCCGATTGCCAGCGCTGGCGCAATCAAAAACACAGAAGCTGTCAGGTAATTACCGTCGGGGCATCGCGGCCCGTGAATGCCCGGATTCCGGCCAGCTCGTCCGCGATAGCGATGAGATCGGCAAGTGCAACCTGCGCATCGAGCTGCTGCCTGGCGGGTTCCGGTTCATAGCGCTCGACATATAACCGCAGGGTCGCACCTTCTGTCCCGGTGCCGGACAGCCGGTAGACGATGCGAGAGCCATCAATGAAACCGACGCGAATACCCTGCTGCGTGGTGACACTGTGATCGATCGGGTCCGTATAACTGAAATCGTCGCTATAGCTGATTTCCCGGTTGCGGCAGGTCTGACCGGGCAGACCGGCGATCTTTTCCCGCAATCCCTGCATCAATGCGTTTGCCGGTGTGGCATCAACGCCTTCATAGTCGTGGCGCGAATAGTAATTGCGCCCATACTCCCGCCAGTGCCCGCGCACGATGTCCTCGACGGATTCGCCCCTCGCAGCCAGCAGGTTCAGCCAGAAGAGCACCGCCCACAGCCCATCCTTCTCCCTGACATGATCCGACCCGGTGCCGAAACTCTCCTCACCACACAGACTGACCTTCCCGGCATCGAGCAGGTTGCCGAAAAATTTCCAGCCGGTAGGCGTCTCGTAACAGGGTATGCCCCGCCTTTCGGCGACCCGGTCCGCCGCCTGGCTGGTCGGCATGGAGCGGGCAATACCGGCGATTCCCTTTCTGTAGCCGGGCACCAGATGCGCATTCGCGGCGAGTATCGCCAGACTGTCACTCGGCGTCACAAAAAATTTCCGGCCCAGGATCATGTTGCGGTCCCCATCCCCATCGGAGGCCGCGCCGAAGTCGGGCCCGTCATCTTTGCCCATGATCTCGACGAGCTCATGGGCGTAGGTCAGGTTTGGATCGGGATGCCCACCGCCAAAATCCTCGAGAGGTGTGGCATTCAACAGGCAGTCAGGCGTCGCGCCGAGCCGCCCGACCAGGATCTCGCGCGCGTAGGGACCCGTAATGGCATGCATGGCATCAAAGCGCAGCGAGAAGCCCGGCCTGTTGACAAGCGCGGCGATCTGCTCGAAGTCGAAAAGCTGTTCCATCAGCTCCGCATAATCGGCGACCGGATCAACGACCTCCACCTCCATATCACCCAGTATCTGACTGCCACAGCGCGACAGATCGATGTCACCGGCCTGCAGAATCCGGTAACGGGTAATCCGCTGCGTGTTGGTGTAGATACGGTCGGTGACCTTCTCGGGCGCGGGACCGCCATTGGCGACGTTATACTTGATCCCGAAATCCCCGTTCACGCCCGCCGGGTTATGGCTGGCTGACAGAATGATGCCGCCGTAGGCCTGGTGCTTGCGGATGACACAGGACACGGCCGGCGTTGACAGCAGCCCGTTCTGCCCGACCAGGACCCTCCCGAACCCGTTCGCCGCCGCCATGCGGAGAATGGTCTGAATCGCCGTGGTATTGTAGTAACGCCCATCCCCGCCAACGACCAGCAGCTGGCCGGCGTAGCCGTCGAGGCTGTCGAAGATCGACTGCACAAAGTTCTCCAGGTAACCGGACTGTTGGAAAACTCTGACCTTTTTCCGCAGGCCCGAGGTCCCCGGTTGCTGCCCCTCGTAGGGGCTTGTCGCTATGTCGTGGCTGTTCACTGTTTTCACCCGTTGCCTGTCAATGGGCCCGATTCTAGCAAACATCACGCCCGCCCACGGACAGTCACCGGCTATTGATTGATCTTGCGCGCCTGTCCGTTGCGGCACGGAATAAAAACCGCTAGGAGCCTGTCGGACTTAGGGGTTCGTGACGAGGCAGGTGGGAGAGTGAGTCCAAAGCATCACGATTTCGAGGCGCATAGTGGGCCCTACGCAACGAGAAAGCGGGAGGCTTTGGGCCGCTCTCCCACCGCCGCAGTAGAATCAGCCTAAGTCCGACAGGCTCTCTCTCATCAAACAAAATCTAAGTCGTTGTTTCTGTTAAGCTAGAGTTTGAACCTTTCTCACGCAGCCTCGACCAGGTGCAAGCCCAGTTTACGGGCTTTACGCTGCAACGCTCTGATCTGGCGATCCTGGCTTCGGGCCTCGAAGGCCTCCATCCCTTGTTCAACATAAGGCTGTCCCTTGGACATCATGGCATAGATGAGTCGTGCCAGCTGATGAGCGGTGGCCTTGACGGCACTCGCACCATCCATTCGCGCCAGACGCGCCCGGTGCGAGGCGCCGATGAAACTATGGTTATTGCGGGCATTGGATGCGGCTTGTCGCAGCGCTTGCCCGGCCCGGTTGGACACACGGGGTGCTCGCCCCGGTAACGGTTTTCCTCCCGAGATGCGCGTCGGTGGAGCCAGGTTCAGCCAGGAGCAAAAGTGCGAAGCACTGGGGAAACGGGAGAGATCGGGGCCGATTTCACTGGCGAGTACCAAGGTGGTATCGATACCCATGGTGGGGATAGCCGTCAGGTCCACACCCATCACGTGACACAGCGCCTGATGCAGGGCCGCTTGTTGAGCCGCGGTGCGCTGTGGGTTGCGCAGCGGCTTGACCGGCTCAGGAGGCTGATCCGCCAGGCTCGGCAAGGCGGCCAATTGCTGCTCAATGGCTTGGTCGCAATCACGAATCTGTTGGGAAAGAAAATCGTAATGGGCCAAGGCTTGCGCGAGTGCAAACAGGTGTTCTTCGCGCCAGTTGCCCCGCAAGCTGCGTGCCACCGTTTCCGCGTCCGCACGCAAACGCCGATCGCGCAACGTGGCGAGCTGGTGCGGATCTCGCTCGCCGGCCACAATGGCGCGCAGGATGGCGGTTCCCGTCTTGCCCATCAGGTCGCTGACCACAGTATCCAACTGTATATTCATCTGCGTCAGGGCCTTTTGCATATGGGCAATACAGCGCGATTGCTCTTTCACCTTATTGTCTCTCTGACGCACCAGCGAGCGTAAGTGACACACCGGATCGTCGGGACGAAAAGCCCCTTTCAACAAACCGTAACTCATCAGTTGCCAGATCCACTGGCAATCGAGCACATCGGACTTGCGGCCCGAGACTTGGCGGGTGGCGCGGGAGTTAACCAGATGCACTTGGAAACCGCGGGCAGCAAGCACCTCGAACAGAGGAATCCAGTACACACCCGTGGCCTCCATGGCGACTATCTCGACTCCCAGGGACTCGAGCCAATCGGCCAGTGCGTACAACGCGTCGGTAAAAGCGCTGAAACAGCGCACCGGCTCCTCGCAGCAATCCGGGTCGACGGCGACCCAATGTTCCCGACTGCCGATATCAATGCCCGCACAGTTCGGATGGACAATCTTCAAACGTTGCTGTTTCGACTTGCGCGCCATCAGGCTTTCCTCCATTGTGTGACTGAGGGTGCGCAGGGGTAACACGGTGGCGAAAGGATTCACTCTCTCATACGAGGTCACGGCTTGCGCCGTGCCTTCAACGACTCCACGCCGATACCGTGCGGGCCATGCTCCTAGACGGGTGCGAACACACCAGTGACTGAACGGCCTCTTACCCCCGCGGCCCTCAGTATGCCACCTGTTTGCCGCGCGACAGCGCACCGCCTGCGGGGCGGGTACTCCTAGGCTCGCCGGTCTCACCTCAACGACCAACCAGAAGGAATGGTGTCATGAACCTGTCGAATCGTTCGTTTGTTCTGCTCATCTTCATCACCCTGCTCGGCAGTCTGAGCTTTACCAACTCTGCCAGGGCCGCCTCGGCCGAGGAAATCGACATCAAGGTCGATGGCGCCCTGACGGAATTCAAGCAGGAAGTCACGGGCGGCGCCGAGTTTCTCAAGAAGGCCAAGGGCGTCCTGATCTTTCCCAGCGTGCTGAAAGGCGGCTTCGTCGTGGGTGCGGAATACGGAGAGGGTGCGCTGCGCGTCGATGACAAGAGCATCAGCTACTACAACATCGCCAGTGCCTCACTGGGTTTTCAGATCGGTGCCCAGGAGTATGCGATCGTGATGGTCTTTCTGAAGGAAGATGCGCTGAAGAAATTCCAGGCAGGCAAAGGCTGGGAAGCCGGCGTGGATGGCTCGGTGGCCATTGCGAAATGGGGCGCCGGTAAAGACATCAATACGCAGAACTTCAAGGACCCCATCGTCGGCTTCGTATTCGGCAACAAGGGACTTATGGCCGGCGTCTCGCTCGAGGGCTCGAAGATCACCAGGCTTGAGCGCTGAATGCCGTTAGCGCAGCCACGTACCGGACATTGACGATCGGGTTTGACTGCAACCCGTGGATGGCGTTGCGCAGCGGCCTGAACAGGGCGATCCCTCGCCGGCATCGATGAATGACAGGCCGCTGCGGCCAGAAGGCAGCGGCCTGGGTTGGCCTCTTTTCCCTTGAACCTCAGCCTGACGGCAGGCGCCGCCAGCGAGCAGCCCTGCGCCGGGCAGCCGCGCAGGACCTGATCCACTCAGTACTTCTCCGGCACGAAGTTGCGACCGGCGAGTACGGCCTCGTCGTCGTACCTGTCCTTTATCCTGCGGCGCCCCAGCCTGACTTTCTCCCGTGGCAACGCCTCGTAGGGAATCATGTTCAACAGGTGAGAAATGCAGTTCAGACGGGCCCGCTTCTTGTCATCCGTCCGCAGGATATTCCAGGGTGCATACGCCGTATCGGTTGCCGCCAGCATGGCGTCCCGGGCACGGGAGTAGTCGTACCAGCGCTTGTAGGACTCGGTATCCATGGGGCTCAGCTTCCAGAGCTTGCGCGGATCCTCGATGCGATCCTCGAAACGGCGCGCCTGCTCCTCCATGCCCACCTCGAACCAGTACTTGATCAGAAGAATACCGCCGTCCGTGATCGCCTTCTCGAAGATGGGTGCATAATGCAGGAAACCGGCGTACTGTTCCTCGGTGCAGAAACCCATTACCCGTTCGACACCGGCCCGGTTGTACCAGCTGCGATCGAACAGCACGATTTCGCCTGCCGCGGGAAAATGGGCGATATAGCGCTGCATGTACAGCTGGGTCTTCTCCCGCTCCGAGGGCACCGGCAGCGCGGCGACCCTGAAGACCCGCGGGCTGACGCGCTCGGTGATGCGCTTGATGACACCCCCCTTGCCTGCCGCATCGCGTCCCTCGAAAACCACGATGGCACGCAGCCCCTTGTGCTTTATCCATTCCTGCAGCTTCACCAGCTCGCCGTGCAGCTTGCAGAGTTCCTTCTCATAGTCCTTGGTACTGAGCTTCGGCTTTTTCGCTGCTGACGCCTGACCAGGCTCTGGTTGCTGGTCGTGTCGGTTTTTTTCTTTTTTTGCCTTTTTATGCTTTGCCACGCCGGTTCCTCCTGAGATCGTCAACCAGGGAGATTTCTGCCTAGCCTATCATGGTTCGTCCGGCGGCTGTCCCACGGACGGACCTCACGCGATAACAACTGCCGAAACGAATGACTGAACACGAAACCCACAGAAAGACTGGGAAAAACAGCTTTGACTGGCCATTCCCCGGCCTGCGCCGATCAGGTGGCGCATTGCAGGGCCAAACGCCCGGTCTCAGACCACCGGGGAGACCGGGCATCCGGGGGTGTGTCAGTCCCCCGCTTTCGGCGGGCCAGATCTTCCCGCATGCGCCTTCGGCCTGCCACCGCAGGAAGTTATCTTCGGTCGCTCGTCTGGCTTAGAATGCCCTCAGGCTTGACACGGGGTGAGCGCGACTCCGCGCTGGATATGGGCAGAGACAGACTACCGGGAAAATCCAGTCGTTCGGAGGTCGATGCGTTTCTGCGCAAGGTCGCATCCACGCCCGTGTCACTGCCCCCGGGGCAGTCGGGACGGCTGATCTTCGCCATGGATGCCACGGCCAGTCGTGAGCCGGCCTGGGACCATGCCTGCCATATACAGGCGCAGATGTTTGCCGAGACCACGGCCCTGGGCGGCCTGGCAATTCAGTTGTGCTATTACCGGGGCTTCAACGAGTTCAGCGCCAGCGGCTGGCTGACGAATACCGCCGACCTCCAGCGGCAGATGGCGGCGGTGCGCTGCCTGGGCGGCCACACCCAGATAAGCAAGGTGCTTCGCCATACGCTCGCCGAGACCCGACAGAAAAAGGTCAACGCGCTGGTGTTTGTCGGCGACTGCATGGAGGAAGACGTCGACGAGCTTTGCCAGCTTGCCGGCGAACTCGGCATACATGGTGTCCCGGTGTTCCTGTTTCACGAAGGTGGCCAGCCTGTCGCCGAGCAGGCCTTCCGACAGATCGCGCGACTGAGCGGGGGAGCCTGCTGTCCGTTCGATGCCGGCAGTGCGCAGCAGCTGCGCGAGCTGCTGAGTGCCGTGGCGGTCTATGCGGCGGGTGGGCGTCCTGCCCTGGAGGCCTTCAGCGAGCGGCGGGGGGAGAATGTCAGGTTGCTCGCCCGGCAGCTGAGCAAGGGCTAGCCCGCATTTCTCACCGGGCGGCGATAGAGTCACATAATGCACTGAGGTAAAGAACAGAGTGCGTATCAGGAAAAAGACAGTGTGTAATCAGGCAATGCCTATCCCGGCCCTGGCTGGTTCTCGCGCGCCCGGACTTGCGCTTCACTCAAGTGGTAGCTACAGCTACCACTTTCGCTCCAGCGCGGCATCCGGACACACGAGCCCTGCGCCAGCATCCGGGATCCCGGTGAGAAATGCGGGCTAGTCGTCGTGCGGGCATTGATCATCCTGGCGGCAGGCGCCGGCCTCTACCTGGTGTTTCTCTGGTTCGCCAGACAGCCGCGCAAGACCCAGCTGCAGGTGGCAGCAGTGCTCATCGGCACCGTGCTCATCGCACTGGCGGCGACCGGGCGCCTGAACTGGATATTCGCCGTGTTCGGCGCCCTGCTCCCGTTCCTGCGCCGTCTGCTGCCACTGGTGGCGTTTCTGCCTAAAGCGCAGCGCGTGTACAGAAAGTTCCGGGACACCCCGCCTGCGGCGGGTCCGTCGGCAACTGGCCGGCAGTCAAACGTCGAAAGCCGTTTCGTCAGCATGACACTCGATCACGATAGCGGCGAGATGCAGGGCCGCGTGCGGGAAGGCCGCTTCGCCGGCCAGACCCTGGAGGCGCTGACACGCGACCAGCTGCTCGAGCTGTTGGCCGAGTGTGTCAGGGAAGACGAAGATTCAGCGGCCCTGTTGCGCGCCTATCTGGACCGGCTCTACGGCGATACGTGGCAGGCGCACGAACAACCGGGGGCCGATAAGCGGGCGCCCGGCTTCTCGGGGGAAATGACGCGGCACGAGGCCTGGGAAATTCTCGGTCTCGACGCAGGAGCGAGTGAGGAACAGATTATCAACGCGCACCGCAGGCTCATGCAGAAACTCCATCCGGACCGCGGCGGTTCCACCTTCCTTGCCGCGAAGATCAATCAGGCCAAGGACCTCCTGCTCCGCAAGGGCTGAACACGGCCCCGATCCGCACCGGGCCCGGCAGGCGCTTGCGGCCGAACCGCGTGCGCGCTGCGACTCAGGGAATCACCAGCGTCATCCCGGGAATCAGATGGTCCGGATCTTCCAGCACGTGCGCGTTGGCCTCGTAGATCCCGGACCAGAGGTTGCCGTCACCGTAGAAACGCTGACTGACCAGTGCCAGGCTGTCCAGGGGACGCACGCGGTAGACACCGCGGGCGTTCACGATACGGGCCACAAAAAACTGGCTGCGGTGCAGCCGGTGTTCTGCCTCGCGCACGGCGCTGCGGGCTTCGGGGCTGTTGGAGCCTGCGGCGGTTTGCAGTGCCTCGCTCAACTCTCGGGCAGCCGCAGCGGCCCCGGATCTGGCCTGCTCGACGGTGACGCTGCCGCCCTCGGGCGCAGGCAGGCGACCGCGTATGTCGGTTATCGCCTGATCCCTTTCCTCCAGGGCCTGTTTCATCGCCGCCAGCTGGCCTTCACGCGCATCGTTCGCCTCCCGGGCTCCGGCGAGGTCGTCTTCCAGGCGCCTGGCTTCCAGCCCGCTGGCCTCCAGGCGCGCCTGCGTCTCTGCTCGCGCCTGCTCGGCCTGCTGCAGTCTGCCCTCCGCCTCCATTAGCTGCTGCTGAAGCCCATCACGGGCCGCGCGCAGTTGCACAACTTCCTCTTGCGTGCTCGCCAGCTGCGCCTGAACGGCCTGATGTTCCGACCGCAGCCCCTCGATTTCTGCCCGGACCTGTTCGATCTGCTGCGCGAGGTCGTTCCTCAGCTTTTCCGCATCCAGATTGGCCGCCTGCAGACGTTCTTGAGTGTCTGCTCCCGCCTGCTCGGCCTGCTGCAGCTTGCCCTCCGCCTCCGTTATCTGCTGCTGAAGCGCATCGCGGGCCGCGCGCAGTTGCACAACTTCTTCCTGCGTGCTCGCCAGCTGCGCCTGCACGGTCTGATTTTCCGACCGCAGTCCTTCGGCCTCTGTTTGCGCCTGCTCGGCCTGCTGCCGGAGTTCGCCCCGCACGGATCGCAGTTCCAGGACTTCCTCGCTGATCTGATCGAGCTGCGCCTTTACCGCCTGATTTTCCGACGCTAAGCGGGCGGCCTCGGCCTCAGCCTGTTCGAGCTCGCGGCGCAGCTCACGGGTGGCGTCCGCGCCCGTGACAGCCGGACTCGTCGCGTCCGGTGTCGCGGTGAGGCCCTGCGTCCCTTGCGGTTCTTCCTGGGCACTCGAGGTTGCCGCAATCAGGGCGGAGAAGAGCAGGACAAACAGCAGGCGTCCGAACGGTCGACAGACCTGCACACGGCGATGACATCGGAAATTTGCGCACATATCGTGGGGTTCCTCGGTGGCGTTTATTGATTTTGGTGTTATTGAGCACGGCATCGCGCGGCCGCCACCAACAAGTTTGGTACACGAAATAGCAGAACGCCAGGCCATGGCCGCGCACGCACTCGGAACGTTGCGCCTGTCCCGGACCTGAAAGCGGGTGGCTCGGCCGCGCAAACCGAACGAAGTCGGGCCGTTGCGGCAGGCGCGACCACCCCGCCCCGGCGCAAGGACCATCGCGAGTCATGCCGGAGACAGACGGATATCCCGCCTCGCGTCCGGAGGGGACGAGTGAGGGGCAGGCCCGGGTCGAGCGGGTTCATCTGGACACATGACGCGCGGGCCAGAGTTCGCAGTGTCCAGGCAAGCGTGCGCAAAACGCACCCGGCAACGGGACCGACAGCCGGTCTATCCCTGTCTACCGCGCTCCTGTTCCCGGCGCATCCGCGGCATGATCGGACCGCGCGCGCACCGCACCTGCCGGCCTGCGGCCGCCGCGTTCAGAGGCTCGACCCGATCGCAGCATCCGCTGCGCCGGCCGGAGCTGACTTGCCTCGTCGGGCGAGGCTATTCGTGCGCAATCGGCTTGTCGGTGAACAGATAGTCTTTCAGCTCTTTATCGAAGGCCGGGTCTTTTCGTCGAATCCACTCGAGCACCATGGAGGCATGCTCTTTCTCCTCGTCCCTGTTATGCGCGAGAATCGCCTTCAAGGCCGCATCTTTACAGGCATCGACCCGCTGGTTATACCAGTCAACGGCCTCCAGTTCCTCCATGAGCGAGACAATTGCACGATGCATATCCCGTGTCTCATCCGCAAGCTCGTCTATGGGTTCGTGATAACCTTCATTTGCCATAACAGTCTCCTGCACACTGGTTTATTGTTGCCTCCGGCACCCCGGAGGGGTCCGCATAACAGACTTGAAGATCCCTGATGCCGGCCCCGAAGAAGGCTGACTGGCGTCAGGTTAACAAAGGCCCGGTCCGCAGGACAGTGAGCCTGAGTCGCCACCTGCTCCTGTGATCGGGACCAGATCAGCCAGTGACATTCTGGAAGACGTTGAGCCAGTGACAGTCCCGTCAGGACGTGCGCCTGTCTGCACGGTGCTTCGCCGCGATAAACACCCTGTGAGGCACGTAGAGCAGATCTGCGATCTTGCGTATCAGGTGTTCTTCATGCCTGTGCAGAACCTCGTCGGAATAGGCAATGCGCCACAGCATCTCCACCAGGTGCGCCTTGTGTTCCGCGGAGTAAGCCTGGTTGATGAGCGATGTAAACTGGTGGTAATCCGTCGCATCGGCGCGCTCGGTTTCCGCACAGCGTATCAGCTCCTGGCTCTCCTCCGCAGTCAGACCGAAGTGCTCCTGGATCGTCTCTGCCACCGCCGCGGCCTCCTCGGGGCTTACCTCGTGATCGGCGCGGCTGATCTCGAGTAACAGCGCCGCCGCGGCAAGCCGCAAGGCATGCTCCGATACGTCTGTGCCGGCGGCAGGCAGCGCCAGATACCTGTCAAAAAATGTCCGGATGCGCGAGAGCATGTTGCGTCTGCAGGTTGATGAACTGGAATTGTATGCCGGCGGCGGCCTGTCCGGCTGCAAGCAGCTGCTGCACGCCGCGATCTGCGCAGCTGCGCCTTCGTTCTGCCAGACCGTCAGGGACGAAATCAGACACTTGGAATTTCCACTTCTGGCCGCCCGGCTTCCCTGCGCCGAGTTCAGGCCGCGTCGATGACTGTCCGCGCCAGACGCCCGTGTCCGACGCGCTTTCCCCACCGAACCGCCATGCCACGGCGCATCTGTCGACGCCGGCAGCGAGCCGGCATGGTTTCCCGGTGGCGCCGTTCAGGAGGCCGATGGCTGGCGGCTCACCGACGCAGCCGCCGCCTCCTCTTTAGCCCCCGTATCCTCGTGCAGCCAGGCCACGAACAGCTTGAACCCGAGCACCAGGACCACCGCCCCGGTAAACAGGCCAATGATGCCAGAGGTAATGAATCCGCCGATAGCACCGACGAAGATGACAATCATGGGTATGTTGACGCCACGGCCGAGCAGGACAGGCTTGAGCAGGTTGTCGAGCAGGGTGACCAGGATGCTCCAGACCAGGAAGATCACGGCGGGCAGAGTATCTGCGGTGTACATCACATAGATGGCCGCCGGAATCGTGACCAGACCGACGCCGAGTTGAATCGTGCTGAACAGCAGACACAGCAGTGCCCAGAACCCTGCCCCCGGCAGGCCCACCACGAGGAAGCCCAGCCCGGCCGCGACCGCCTGGATAAAGGCCACACCGAGGATTCCGCGCGCTACGCTGCGCACGGTCTCTTCCGCGAGATTCGCGAATTCCTGACCCCGTTTCCCGGCCAGCCGGGTGGCGATGGCCAGGGCGTAGCGCTCGCCGCTGGCAGAATGGGCAAGAAACAGACCGGCGATGATGATCGCCGCCACGAACTGCAGGATACCGAAACCGACCCCGGCCGCCGCCGAAAGCAGCCAGGTACCGGCCGCCCGGAGATGGGGAGCAATCTGTTCCAGGGCCGCCTGGAGATTGGTGGAAGCCAGTTGCCAGAAAGCGGCCAGCGACTTGCCGATAACCGGCCAGCCGGCAACCACTTCGGGTGGAGGTGGAATACTCAGGGTGCCAGCCGTCAATTGTTGTGACAGCGCGGTGACACTCGCCACCAGGGTATCGGACAGCATGACCGTGGGCACCACCAGAATGGTCAGCAGCAGCAGGGTCGCGAGTATCGCCGCCAGATTTGCGCGCCCACCCAGTCGGGTCTCCAGCCAGCGGTAGCCGGGAACGCTGGCCACCGCGATGATCATGCCCCAGACGATGGCAATGAAAAACGGCTGAATGATCCGGAAACACCAGGCCACCAGCAGAAACAGCACGCCGATGCGAACGGTTGCCTCCATGGCTCTTCTCAAGAACCGCTCGTCGTCCAGCGACGGATTGGAATTGCTCATGCTGCGATGCTTCCCGTCGGGGTTGCCGTGTCGCGGATTCTATCAGAGCGAATCCGCGCGCGCATGCGGACGCGCCAGGACGGGGCGCGGCAGCCGCGTGCAACGCAAGTCGCAGCGATGTCCCGCCCGCCGGCTGACGGGCAGGCTGCCTGCGTCGGTTGCGGTCCGGCCCGGCCTCGCTCGGGGTCAGGTATATCCGCCGGGGCCCGTTGGTTGCAGCGCAAGCCCGATCGCTCCGCACAGGCCGGGTAAACGCCGCCGCGAATGTAGGATTCAGAGCGCGCTTTTCCGTCTCTCTGGCGTCATCATTGTTGCCCTGGCGCCGAGAGCTTCTCAAAACAGGGTGTCATTGATCCACAGGTGACACAGGACGCTGGCGACATAACCGAGCGCAATGACCGGCGTCCACTTGAGGTGACCGAAAAACGTATATTGGCCCCGTGCCTGCCCCATCAGCGCAACACCGGCCGCCGAACCGATCGAGAGCAGGCTGCCACCCACCCCGGCGGTCAGCGTCACCAGCAGCCACTGCCCGACCGGCATATCGGGGTTCATGCTCAATACCGCGAACATGACCGGGATATTGTCGACAATCGCCGAGATCACTCCGACCGCGACGTTGGCGGCCGTGGCACCCCAGCCGGTATACATGAGCTCGGATGCCAGACTGAGGTAACCGATAAACCCGAGCCCGCCAACACACAGGACCACACCATAGAAGAACAGCAGGGTGTCCCACTCGGCGCGGGCTACGCGATTGAAAACGTCGAAGGGCACGACGTCGCCCATCTGTCCATCGTGTTCGATGTTATCCGGGCGGTGACGGTCGCGGCGGGCTGTCTTCTTCAAGAAGAAACCGAACAGTTGCAGGTAACCCAGCCCGGTCAGCATGCCCAGCACAGGCGGAAGCTGCAGGAAGTTGTGGAAGCTGACGGCCGTGATGATGGTGGCCAGGAACAAGCCTATAATGCGGCGCGCTCCGCGCTGCATCATTACCGTTTCGCCACCCGTTGCAGGCTTGAGGTTCGGGACCGCGAAATGCATGAACAGAGCCGGCACCACAAAGTTGACCAGCGAGGGAATAAACAGCGCGAAGAAGGTCGAGAACTCCACCATACCCTTTTGCCAGACCATGAGCGTGGTGATGTCGCCAAAAGGACTGAAGGCACCACCGGCGTTTGCGCCGACGACGATATTGATGCAGGTCAGACTGACAAAACGGCGGTTGGTGCCCCCCACGGCGAGTACCACGGCACACATCAGCAGCGCGGTCGTCAGGTTATCCGCCACCGGTGAGATGAAGAACGCCAGGAATCCGGTCATCCAGAACAGTTTGCGGAAACCGAAACCCTTGCCGATCAGCCAGGCGCGCAGGGCATCGAACACCAGCCGTTCCTCCATTGCGTTGATATAGGTCATCGCCACCAGCAGGAACAGCATTAACTCGGCATACTCCAGCAGGTTCTGGCGTACCGCGTGCTCAGCCACACCCGTGATCCCGTCGGCCGCATAGACCCAGCCGATTGCAGCCCAGATGAGACCTGCAGCAATGATCACCGGCTTGGATTTGCGCAGGTGCGTGAATTCCTCGGCCATTACCAGCAGGTAGGCCAGCAGGAACACGACGATCGCGAACAGCCCCACACCGTGCGCTGTCAGGTCCAGCCTGTCGGCCGCCTCACTGCTGGCCAGGGCCGCGCGCGGCAGCAGTGCAGTCGCGAGCAGAGGGCTAAGCCTCATGAGAGCGCTGTCATTCTGCATCGCGACGTACTCAGAAGAGGATCGACATCATCACCATCATCATGATGAGGAACAATACGGTCATGACACCACCGGCGCGCAGAAAATCAGCCACCCGGTAACCAGCCGGCCCCATGATCAGGGCGTTGACCTGGTGCGTCGGGATCAGGAAGGAATTTGAGGTGGCGATGGCTACCGTCAGCGCGAACACCGCCGGGTTTGCGCCTGCACCGACAGCGATGTTCACCGCCAGCGGCACGAGCAGCACGGTCGCCCCGACGTTGGACATCACCAGCGTGAAGAACGTAGCCAGCACCGCGACTGCCGTCTGAATAACCCAGATCGGCATGTGACCCACGACCGAAAGGGTCTGGTCGGCGATCCACTTTGCGGTACCGGACGTTTCCACTGCCAGCCCCAGGGGAATCAACGAGGCCAGCAGGAACACCGTTTTCCAGCTGACCGCCTCGTAGGCCTCTTCGATGCTGAGCACTCCGGAAAGCACCATACCCATCGCCCCCGTCATCAGGGCGACCGACAGGCGGATGTCAGTGAACAGGACCAGGGAAAGCGCAACCGTGAAGAACAGCAGCGCCCAGCCCAGCTTGTGCGGCCGCAGCTCTTCGTGAGGATACTCGGTGGTTACCACCACGAAGTTGCGATCCTTCTCCAGTCGCGCCAGCGCATCCCAGGTGGTGTGCACCACCAGGGTGTCGCCTGCCTGCAGCGGCAGGTCGCGGATCCCGTCCCCCTCACGCAGGGTCTCGCCGTTGCGATGCAGGGCAATCAGGGCAATCCCGTAGGTCTTGCGCATCCACACATCGCGGGCACTGTTGCCGATCAGTTTGGAACCGGGGGGAATCACGACCTCACCGATGCCGGCCTTGGTGGAGGCCAGGATCTCGATGAAGGTCTTAATGTCTTTGCGCTGCTGGAGCTTGTAGCGCTCGACGAAGGCGTTGAGATTCTTGGGCGCGGCCAGAATACCCAGCACGGTGCCCGCCTCGATGCCGACGTCACGCGCCAGGCTGCCGGGCCCGATGCGCAAGTCGTCGCTGCCGCGCAAGGCGGCGATGACACGCAAACGCCCCTCGTGCTCCACATCATCGAGTTGCTTGCCCACCAGCGGGCTGTCCGGTGGTACCACCACCTCGAACAGGTCATAGTTCAGGCCGTAGACATCGCGAAAGTAGCGCATGGTATTGCCCGCCGTGGAACCGTCCTCCTTGGCGGCGGCAGGCAATACCAGGCGCCCCGCCAGGACAAAATAAATAATGCCGGTGGCCACCAGCACCAGGCCGATAGGCGTGACCGAAAACAGCGACCAGGTTGCCATTTGCTCGCCTGCCGGCAACGCCTTGTTCGAGGTGAGGATCAGATCGTTAAGCAGGATGAGCGGGCTGGAACCCACCATGGTCACCGTACCGCCGAGGATGGCGCAGAACCCCATGGGCATCAGCAGGCGCGACATGGGTAAGCCGGACCGTGCGGAGATACGCGAAACCACTGGCAGGAACAAAGCGGCAGCTCCGACGTTTTGCATGAAGCTGGAAATGATACCCACGGCGCCGGAGATGATGGGAATAATCCGCCCCTCGCTGGTACCGCCAATCTTCAGGATAAAACCTGCCACCTTACTCATGATGCCGGTCTTGTCCAGACTGGCGCCGATTATCATCACCGCGATGATGGAGATCACCGCGTTGGACGAGAAACCGTCGAACAGATGTCGGGTATCCACGAGACCCTGTTCCAGTCCCATGAGGGGCGCCAGCAGTGAGGTCAGTCCGAGCAGGACCATGATCGTGGCGGCCGCCACGTCCACCCCCACCACTTCGAAGGCAAACAGGTAGATAGTCAGCAGCAACACGCCGCTCACCCAGGCGACTTCAATCGTCGGCACAATCCTGGTCATGGAAAGCGCGGCCAGCACGAACACCACTGCCGCAATCCATTGTTTGTGATTCAGTCCCCCTGACCGGGGAACCACACTCTCTTCATCAGCTAAGGTAACCAAGGTTTCTACTCCTCACATGTCTTTCGAACAATGCAGTGTCTGCTCGCCACACAGGGGCGGGTGGCATTCATGCAGGATGCGTTTCCCGCATCCTGCACAGATTGAGTGGTGGCTCCGAAGACGCGGTGTCTCGACGAGCCGAACAAGGCCGCCACGATGGCCGGGGTCATATCGGCACAAAACCGTATTGCATTGCGGTGGCATACCGGCAAGGGTGACAAATACCACACCCTGCGGCTGCACGAGAAGTGCGCCGGTTAAACCAGTCAGCAGATCCGCGAGAAAATCCCGTCGATCAACCGCGGGAAACCCGTTGAGACACAACACCAGCCAGCCGCACCCCGTGGGGGTGTCATGCAACTCATGATTGGCCCCTCACAAAGCGCAGGCGGCCGCCAGCCGTTCCTTCGGTCTATCCTCGATCAGTACCAGGGGCACGGCGAGGTGACGTTTGCCGCGGGCGAGTGCGAGTTTCTCAACCAGTTCCCTCGCGGCCGCGTCGTCCGGCGATGCCACAAGATAAAGCAGGGAGAGCTGTTTTTCCATGTGCGCCAGAATCGCATTCGCCGGGTTACCGGATAGCACGATGCGCCGGCAGACCAGCCCTTCGCGCTGCACCCGCCTCACCAGTGCAGCGATATCGGTGGCCCTCACCGGCCCGTGCAGCAACAGGTCCAGCTGGGCGCCCTGTCGATGGCAGGCCTGCAACGCGAAGTCGAATGCACCGTCCGCGTTGCGCCCGTCGCTGATCAGCGCAACGCGTCTGGCAGACGGTCGACGCGCGACAGCAGGCTGTACCGACGGCGATGGCTTTTCTGCCCGACGACCGCTGTTGAGAGTCTGCCACTTCTGGTGCGTCGTCAGGAACTCCCCGGCATCCTGGTAGGCAAGTCCGGTGAGCATGCGCTTCAACGCGTCGCTTAACTTCTTCATGATGCCAACTCCGATTTACGCCACAGAATGAGCCTCTGTCATATTAACCTGAGCAATTCGCGTACCATATTTATCCTATTGTTTTATAAGTTATTTTTGAGCCTGAGTCGCGGGCCGTCTGTTGCACAGTGCAACACCCGATTGGCCCGCCATGAACCATCGCCGGTAAATAAGGCCTTTGTCGCGGAAATGTTGCGGTGTTACTCTTTGCAACGCATGTTTGCACTTTGAAACGGCGGTGCACCCTGAATGTCCAGTCTGCGGGGAAAGATCACGCTGGCTTATTCGAGCCTGGCGTTCATCGTGCTGATTCTATGCGGAATCGCCGTATCCGACCTGCTGTTTCTCGAAACACAGGTGCACCAGGGGGTCGCGGTATCGGATCTGAAGGATGCCGTGCTGGAAATGCGGCGCCAGGAGAAAAACCTCTTTCTCTATGCCGACACGGGCGCGCTGTCCGAGGCCGATGATCACGCGGCCAAGGCCCTGAAGATCCTGCGCACCGAACAGGCCGCCTTGAGTGACGTCTCGCAGGCCGCCCAACTCGAGACCCTCGACCAGGGGCTGCACGGCTACCGGGACTTACTAAAAAATTGGCACAATGATCCGGGGCACCGGTCGGTGACGGAGTCCCTGATTCGGGAAAAGGGACAAGGCATCTCATCGGCAGTCGACGGCTTTGCACGCCTCGAACGAAAGGCGCTGGCCGCCGCCGTGCGCAAGGCCCGAGGCTGGCTGCTGCTGTCGATTCTTGCGATCGGCGTGCTGGTCTACCTGGTGGGCCGACTGCTCGCGCGCGCCGTAACGGCGCCGTTGCGCCATCTGGAATCGCATCTGATGCCGATTGCCGAGGGACGCTTCGACCACCTGGAGGCCGGCACGCGAGACCGGGAATTCGTCGCCTTTGCCGACGCCTTCAATCGCATGCTCAAGGAACTGGACGCCCGCCGGCGCCGCCTGCTGCAATCGGAAAAGCTGGCCTCGCTGGGAACGCTGGCGGCCGGTGTCGCCCATGAGCTCAATAACCCGCTGTCGAACATCTCGTCCTCCTGCCAGCTGCTGCAGGAAGAGCTGGGGTCCGCGGACAGCGCACAGCTGCAAACCTGGCTGCAGCAGATCGACAGTGAGACCGAACGGGCCCGGCGCATCGTGCTGGCGCTGCTGGAATACGGGCGCCAGCGCGAGCTGGACCTCAAACCCGTGCATGTCGCAGAGGTCCTCGACAACGCCCGCATGCTGTTTGGCAGCACCCTGCGCGGTCATGCAGCCAGACTGCACACCGAGGTGCCAAGGGACCTTATGGTGACCGGCGACTCCCAGCGGCTGCACCAGGTGTTTATCAACCTGGTACGCAATGCGCTCGATGCCGGCGGAGACGGCGTGGATATCCGGATTACCGCGGCATACTGTGCCAACCCGGGGCAACCGCTGCCCGATGGCGCGGAAGTGCTGGGCGACCCGGACTGCCGGGTATCGGAAGGCAGACGCTTCGCGGAGATTACCGTCGAAGACGACGGCCCCGGTATCGCCCCCGAGGTATTGCGGCATATCTTCGACCCGTTCTTCACGACCCGGGAACCCGGGCGCGGAATGGGGCTTGGTCTTTACATTATTCAGGAAATCATCAAAGAGCATGCCGGCTGTATTGCAGTGACATCCACGCCGGGCAAAGGCACCCGCATCACGCTGCGGCTTCCCAGCGGAGACACCGACACATGAGTGCGCCGACCACACCAACGGGCAGTTTGCTGATCGTCGATGACGAAGCGGTCGCGGTGGAAAACCTGGCGCACGCCTTCCGCAAACTCGGCTACAGAGTCACCACCCGCACCACCGGCCCGGGCGGCATCGAGGCGCTGGAGGGCGGGCACTTCGATGTCGTGCTGACCGACCTGCGCATGGAACGCGCCGACGGCATGGCCATTCTGCAACGCGCGCTGAAACTCGATGCTGATACAGCGGTGATCATTATCACCGGCTATGCAACCCTGGATTCGGCCGTGCAAACCACCAAGGCGGGCGCCTACTACTACATTGCCAAGCCATTTCGCCTGGATGAGGTGCGCAAGATTGTGGCCAACGCCATGGAGCAGGTGCGGCTCAAGCGTGAAAACCGGGAGTTGCGCGAACAGATGGCAGAAGGCCACAGCGGCCTGCGCATCATCACTCAGGATGCGGTCATGCACCGTTTACTGGCGACCGCCCGGCAGATCGCACCCACCAACTGTAACGCGCTGATCACCGGTGAGACCGGCACGGGTAAGGAATTGCTGGCGCGCTATATCCACGCGCATAGCGAACGTGCCAGCGCGCCCTTCGTCGCAGTCAACTGTGGTGCTCTCCAGGAAGAGCTGCTGGCCAACGAACTGTTCGGTCACGAGAAAGGCGCGTACACGGGTGCCGGCGAGGCACGCGCCGGCCTGATTGAATCCGCCGATGGGGGCACGCTGTTTCTCGATGAAATCGGCGAAATGTCGCTGGCGATGCAGATCAAGTTGCTGCGGGTGATCCAGGAACGCGAGGTTCAGCGACTGGGCAGCACACAGCCCGCGGCGGTCGATGTGCGTTTCGTCGCTGCAACCAACCGCGATCTGCGTGACGAGGTGGCCTCCGGTCGTTTTCGTCATGATCTCTACTTCCGGCTGGACGTAGTCACGCTGCATTTGCCCCCGCTCGCCGAGCGGCGCGACGATGTGCCCTTGCTGGCGTACTATTTTCTGAAACGAATTGCCCGGCGCATGGACCGGCCGGTGGACGACATTACGCCGGAAGCGATGGCGCTGCTCGGCGACTATGACTATCCGGGCAACGTACGCGAGCTGGAAAACCTGATCGAACGGGGTGTGGCGCTGGCCAGCGGCACGGAGCTTACGCCCACCCAGTTGCCGCCGGCGCTCGCCGAGCGGGCCGTGCAGGTGGTGCGCCGCGCAGGCGAGCGGCTTCCCACCCTGGAGGAACGCGAAGCCGAGTACATACACTGGGTATTAAGGCATACGGGCGGCAATCGCACCCGGGCCGCTGACATCCTGGGCATCGACCGAGTATCGCTCTGGCGCAAGCTGAAAGCCATGCCGGACATTGACTGAGGCGGCGTTCCGGCTTGTTGAACCGCACCGCCCTGGAGGACGGGCTGCCGGGCGCGACATTCCCCGCCGGACTGAACTCCCCCGTGACACCGGTCACGGACTCAAGGTCTATGATCAGGCGAGACGCAGCTGGGCGAGCGACGCGCGCGCTTCACCGCCACTGATCTCGGGGACAATGGCGAGCTCGAGCGTCGTCACCCCGTCGAGATCCACCGTGTAGTCTTCAAGTTCGCGGTTAACACCTGGCGGGCTGAAGTTATACTGCTGACGCACGATCTCCCGGTAGGACGCACCACCGTCCGCCGACCAGCGCAGCACGAATTCCTGCGTGCGCGCCCGCTCGTCTTCCTGAAACACCAAACGTATACGCGTGATTCTCTGAGGCTTGTCAAACAGAAAGCGGATCCCCTGCTTCCCGGATTGTTGCGCGCGCCAGCCCGATCCCGTGCCGGATATCAATGCCGACTCGAGCGGATAGGCGGCATCCTCGGACGTGAGTTCCACCTCTGCCAGCTGTTCCAGGTCAAGCCAGTGCCCCTCATCGGTCGGCGGGGCCGCTTGCGTCGCCTCGTCAATTATCCGCTTGCGCATAGGTGTGCCTCGTACCGTCGTCTGTCCCGTCTGACACAACAGCCTAACATGTCTGGGACCGGGCCGTAACGAGCCAAGACAAGCTCTGAGGTATCAGGGGCAAGATAACGCGTGCTTTGTCAATCGATGCGGACGGATAGGATGGCCACGGAATCCACGGAAAGACACGGAAACGACCAACGCCCATCAGATGTTTTTTCTGTGTTTTTCGGTGGATTCCGTGGCTATAACAAAAACACTGGCACTCAGGTTGTCAGCATCCGTTATGATTACCTAGTGACTGCTGCGGTAAGCATAGACACCCTCGTCGTCATCGCGACAGCGGATGAGGCTGGAATCAATTGCCCTGCAGGTCATCTCCGCTTCCGAGAGCTTCCAGCCCAGTCTGTAGACACCCTCCATGCCGCCCCGGCAGCGGAGCAACCCGCCGGTGATCGCCCTGCACGTCGCATCCTGTCCGGCCACCTTCCAGCCGAGCCTGAAGACAGCGTCCACCTCACCGGCGCAGCGGATCAGGGTGGAGTCGATCACCGTGCAGGCCGTTTTCTGAGCCCTCGCTGCCGGCCCGGCACCCGCCTTAGTTCGCACCGCTGCGGCCGGCTCTGCGTCCTTGACACGCAGGGTGCTCTCCATGACACGGTAGCGGACCCTGAAGCTACCGTCGCTGGAGAAACCCTCAATGGTAGCCTGAACCTGATAGATGCCATCCCGCGAGCCGGCCGCGACTTTCTGCGGGGCGCTCCAGCAGACGATGTGATCAGCGCGACTGCGGCAACGCGTGACAGGTGAAGGCAACCGGGCCGCCGGCGCTCCGTACCGGGCCCAGTGACCGGACATCAGCCACGCCTGTACCTCCTCTGGCCGGTACTGCGTGTTCGCCACGCCAAAACCGGACACACCCGCCTGCAACGAGGCTTTGGCCGGTTGGCGTTCGAGCATGGCAGTCTGCGCCATTGGCTCCGGCACGCTCGTCGAAGGCCCTGCACGCCCGGCGGTCTCGAGAACCCTGACGGGCGCCACGACATCCCGTGCTGCTGCCGCTTTGCCTGCCGCGGCCGCCTGTGACCAGCCTGGCAAGCGGTACAGAACGGCAGTCGCTGAAACCGCCGAGGCGACCGGCAGGCCGCCGTCCGGGACAGACGCTGACGCCGGATAAGCCGCAGCCTTTTCCCGTACTCTCTCCGCATCAGGGGGCTGCCCGTCAGCGCGCTCGCGGCGGCCGTCGCGCAGCCCCTTCTGGCCCGAAGCGACTGCCCCGGGCGAGTCCCCGTAGGCAGCTGCGGTGGGTGACCGTTCACTGCCCGGAACCGGGACCACCGTGAACGCCGCCATTTCCCCGGATACTTGCGGCAGCGGTTCCCGAACCGCGAGATTGCCAGAGATGCGCAGCTGATACCCGGTCGCGGCAACCGCAGCGAGCAACACGGCGAACGACACCTGCCCCCGCCGCAGCCTTGTCACAGACGTGTGTTTTCCGGGAAAGACCCGCCGCTCGCGCCGCGCTTCCCTGGCTGCCGCAAACGCGGCCAGCCGTTCATTACGCCGCTCCGGTAAAGCACCACTCAGCGAGGCAAGCCGGGGTACTGCGGCACAGGCGACCCGGGCCGGCTCCGGTGTTGTGCGGTTATCGCGCGCGCGCTGGCAGGCGCTGGCGGGTTCTATCGGCCCCTGCCCCTCGCGCGCCAGGGCAGGCACCGCGGGGTTGCGCACTTCCTCCGAACCTTCCGGGTCAGTGTCGAGAGTCGCCGACGGGGCGACGGCCCGGGCGTGCGGCTGGACCAGCCTTTCCCGTAGCGCAAATCCTGCCGGCCCCGCCCTGGCCCGCTCGTACATGGCGGGCTTGCCCTCAGGCGCGTGGCGACGTCGGTCCTGCAGTGTCTGGGCAACGGCCCCGCCAAACGCCATTTCTTCGCGCAGACCGTCGATCACCCTGTCAACATCGCCGCCGTCCAGGCGATGTTTTCGCTCCACCGCTCCCAAGAACAGCAGGCGGCTGCCGAGCTGGTTGATCAGCCGCGGCACGCCCCGGCTGAACTCATAGACTGACGCCAGTGCCTGCGGCGTGATGCCGGGATCTCCCCGCCAGCCGGCCCGCTGAAGACGATAAATCACGAAGGCCGTCGTATCCTCACGGGACAGGGGGCGCAGGTGTGCCGCGGCAACAATCCGCTGGCGCACCTGTTCCATATCCGGCCGTTCGATAAGCTCAACCAGGGGGTCCTGCCCGACGAGAAAGACCTGTACCAGCTGGCGACTGCCCGGCCGCATATCGGACAACCGGCGTAGCGCTTCCAGAGCGGCGGCCGACAGGTCCTGTGCCTCATCCACCATCAAGACGACACGCCGCTGTGACTGACGCTGCCGCAGCAGGGCCGTCTCGATCCGAGAACGCAACGCGGGACTGTCCGCCTCGTTGCACCCGACGCCCAGGCCCATGGCAACCATGTCGAGCAGATCATCCGGCTGCAGCCGGGTACTCAGCAGAGAGACCAGCGTGATGCGCGCGTCATCGATCTGCGCGCACACGTCCTCGATCAGTGTCGTCTTACCGGTACCCGGTGTTCCGGTCACCACCAGGAAGCCGTGGCCCCGTCGCAAGGCATACTGCATGCACGCCCTCGCCTTCCGATAACTCGGATGCGCGTAGGAAAAGCGGTGGTCCGGACTCAGCCGAAACGGGTCGCTGCTCAAGCGGTAAAAGGCTTCGTAAACACCGGCCATGTCTGGTTACGCTGCTCGCCCTCCTGTGAACCTTGTAACGCCACTCCCGGGCGCATCCGAACGGTCGCCCACCGTGGACCCGTGTGCCGCCGCTCAGCCTGTCTTATGTCGTCGAGAGATCGCGATCACCCCGATCAGGGCAAGGCCGACCAGCGACACTGCATCGGCGCCCAGTGACTCGGCGTAGACCGACGCCTGCCGGACGTCAGCAACCTCGCCTGCCGCTTCACTTGCACCTGCCTTGCCCGACGCTCCGAGCAGCGACGCCACCCCGGCGGGAACGCCACCCAGCCGGCCAGCAACCCCCGGGGTTGATCTGATCCCTCCGGCCGGTGCGTTCATAGCTCGTCCAGCACGGTCAGCAGGTAATAGAGCGCGGTGGTGACCACGCTCAGGAATGTGGGTTCGATCTCCATAGTCAGTCTCCCTGTTGGTCGGTGCGGGCGGTATTGCCCCCCGCTCCGATAGAGCAGATCACGTGCCAGGGGCCTGCAGAACCAGGCTGCCATGTTCACACGATACTGATATGGCTAGTCTTTTTCGGCTAATTACCGTGCTGCCGGCGGCCGGCTCAGTGGCTCTGGCAGTGCGAAATGTCTGCTTCCTCCCAACACTGAGACGGGCCAGGTTCGGCCGGCGGCAACGAAGGCAACCGGTGTCACAGCGGGAGTCGCACCGGGCCTGGACGCGTGCGCAGAACATCTGCCAAACCACAGGATCAACAGGGTTGCACGTCCATTTGTCGCTCCCACCCCTTTCATTCCAGGACCGGAATTCCTACTATTGGAGCAGTTTAAATTCGAGAGCAGCCAGCGACCCCAGCGTGGCAGCGCAGTGATTGCGCATCACGGGGACGAGCTGGCTTGAGAACAAGGAACGGGAGGAGCGTTAATGACAACCCAATACAAGCTACTCATTCTGGGGGCTTCTTATGGCTCCTTGCTCGGCACCAAGTTCATTCTGGCGGGGCACTCAGTGACGCTGGTCTGTACCCCGCCCACAGCGGAACTGATCAACCGGGACGGGACCTTCGTTCGCCTGCCGATCCGGGGCCGGGAAACGCCGGTTGAGATCTCCTCAAAGGCTCTCGGTGCCGACTTGTCGGCTGGCATACCCGAGGCGGTCGATCCGGGCGACTTTGATCTGATCGTGCTAGGCATGCAGGAACCCCAATACGGGTCGGGCGGTATTCGGGAACTGATGGCGCGTATCGCGGCGGCGCGTGTGCCGTCCGTCGCCATCATGAACATGCCTCCCCTGGCCTTCCTGAAACGCATTCCGGGGCTTGCAACGGACGGACTGGCGCAGTGCTACGCGGACCCGGGCGTCTGGGACGGCATGGAGCCGGGACTGGTCACGCTCGCGAGCCCTGACCCTCAGGCGTTTCGCCCACCGGACGAAGGCAAGAACGTTCTCCAGGTGGGCTTGCCGACAAATTTCAAGGTGGCACCCTTCGAAGCCGACGCCCACACCGCCATGTTGCGGCACCTGCAGGCCGATATCGAAGCCATCCGATACGACCCGGGCGACGGCGCCATTGAGCTTCCCGTCAAGCTCAAGGTGCACGACTCGCTGTTCGTGCCGCTGGCAAAGTGGCTGATGCTGGTCACCGGGAACTACCGCTGTATTCAGCGCGACAAGATGATCTCCATCCAGGAGGCTGTGCACGCGAATATCGACGCCTCGCGGGAAATCTACGACTGGGTGGGGCAACTGTGCGTCAGGCTCGGCGCCTCGGAGGCCGATCTGGTGCCCTTCGATAAATACGCAAACGCCGCCAAGGGACTTCTCAAACCCTCTTCCGCGGCACGGGCACTCTTTGCCGGCGGAAAATACATCGAGCGAGTCGACTTCCTGGTGCAGCAGATCGGCGCGCAGCTGGGGCTGCGGTACGAGCCTCTGGACGAGATCGTCGCCCTGGTCGATCACCGCCTGCAGGTTAACCGCGAGGCGGCTTGAGCACCCGGCCTGCTGGCCGGTCCGGGCCGTAACCGGCAGCTACACCAGGGCCGGGCTTTCGGGGACCGTGCCAGAGTGGTCGCTTCTGCCACCGAAAACCGGGCACCCGCCAGGGGCATCCAGAGGCTTAGCCTCCACTTGGCCAGGATAGCGTCTTGGCAGCCTCACTATTGCCTCAGATATTAATCCTGTCGGGTTTCCGGCCGAAACAGGGCGTGCAGGGGTCTGTGTCAGGCTGTCCACGTACCTTCCACAGAACCCGCATCGGACCTGGCCAGACTGGCGGCCACCACACGGCGGTCCGCAATATCCCGGGAAATGGAGAAGACATGGACAAACGGGTTACGGCTCGCAAAGCGGCTTTATATGTGGCGTTCCTGCTCGCCCTGTCCCTGTTCGCTCTGGACAGAACGGCCGCCTATCTCCACCGGCCGACCCGGACGTCAACGTCTGTTGTCATCTATACCGCCGAATGGTGCCCCTACTGTCAGCACCTGCGGGCCCATCTGAAGGCAAACGGAATTCCGGCCCGGGAATATGATGTAGAGAAATCGCTGCAGGGCGGTATGGGATTCTGGGCCTTGCGGGGCAAGGGGGTTCCGATCTCCGCAATCGGCCCCGATGTGGTATACGGGTTCGATCTGGAACACATCAACCGCTCCCTCATCAAACTCGGTTATCCAATCGACGCGCCGCACGATGAACACCGCTTTCCCGCGGGCCGCGGCGCCTCACAGCCGCAGGGGCTTTAACCCGCATTTCTCACCGGGCGGCGATAGAGTCACATAATGCACTGAGGTAAGGAACAGACTACAGATCAGGAAAAAGACCGTGTGTAATCAGGCCGTGCCTATCCCGGTGAGAAATGCGGGTTAACCCCTTCTTTGGCGCCCTGCCATGTCTCCCACACTCGAAGACATCCTCGCACTTGTCGCCGCCCTGCCTGGCCTCTACGGCTGCTTCTGTTGGGTCCGCCGAGGCAATAACGCACGCCGAATGGCGAAATGGGTGAAAGAGAACCATCCTGCGGCCTGGCGTGAGCTGCATTGGCTCGCGCGGTTAAATGATTGGGCCGGCATCGAGGTCCTGATTAAGAAAGGCATGATAACCGGCCCCGAAGTGAAGCACTTCCGCGAACGCGACGAGAGTCTGGAGACGCGCACCTGGCTAGGCTTGTTGATCTCAGCCGGATTACTGCTGACGGTCGCTTTGGCTCAATACTTCGGCTCTCTCTTCCACTGACAGTAATATTAAATAAGCTCATTTATTCACCGGTTCGCTCGACCAGGACATGCCCGACATCCAGAAAGCCGACCCCGTTGCGAGACACAGAGCGTTGCTGATCATTTCTGTCGCCGCGCTCATCGGTGTTGCGGTAGTGCTGCTCCTCGAGCACTACCGACCAAAACTGGAGCAACTGCTCGAAGATAATGCGGACATTCTGTTGGCGCATCCCGAGATAATTGCCGCCGCGTTCCTTGCACTCATGCTCCCGGTGTATGTAGCAGCGATCCATCTGTGGCGGCACGGCACGGTAATTGTCGCCTCGCAGCGATTTCCTCCCCCTGGCCAACCGGTGGTTCGCGATACTGCGATTCTTGCCGGCCGCATGGCCGTGTATCGAGGCCGTATTATCCAGGCACTGGCTCTAGTCCTGCTGCTCGCCGGTCTCTCACTGCCCGCGGTCATCTGGTACATCTTCTGGTCACTGTGGCGGGCAGCCTAAGGGGGGAGATGGGCTGGCAGACCACGGGATTCGCAAACACATCGTTTTCCAGCCCGCGCCGCTGAACGCCTGTATCGCACTTACCCCTCACCAGGCCACCTGGCCGCAGCCGTTACTCCGGGGATGCGAACACTTAAAGGACACTCGTGTCTGGAACGTTAACCAGTGCAGGACTGAATCCTGTGTCGAGGTGTTCGCCCAATGCAAGCCGTTTCCGTCATACACCGTTTCATTGCCCTGCTGTTTGCGCTCGCGTGGCTGGGCCTGCTTGCAGGCTGCGCCACGACACCGCTGTCGCCGCAGGACACCGCGGTACTGCTGACCGCCGCAGACCTGCAGTCCGTGGGCGCTGCCCTGCCCGCGGACTTCGGTGAATTTGAACGCACCCGTAAGGTCCGGCGCATCGACGGCGGTGTCGAGCTCGAATACCAGTTCGATGCGCGAACGGCGGGCCAGGGCTATCCCTACATCTACACCGCCATAAACAGGGAAATTACGGTGAGTTCGGCAGTCGCCGCCTATGGCGCGGTGAAGGCCGGACTCGGCATGGCGGGTGTCGAGGCGCGCGATGACAGTGAGTATTTCCGCTACGGCGACTGGTCCTATTTCGGCACGCTGTTTTCCAGGGGCGAGGCGCAGGGGATTGTCTTCTACATGCGCGACGAGCTGACCGTCTATACCGTCATGATCAGCGGCATTCCAACGGACGTCGACAGCATGTGGGAACAGCTCCTGCTGCCGCGTCTTGAGATGCTGAGCCGCCTAGGCTCTTAGCGGGCTGTGGTCAGGCCGATAGCGGCATCCGAACGGTTACGGCCAGACCGCCGATGGCGGCGCGATCGAAAGACAGATCGCCGTGGTAAGCCTCGGTTATGTCGCGGGCGATGGCGAGTCCCAGACCGGAACCCTGCGTCTGTTCGTCGAGCCGCACACCGCGCAGACCGAGTTTTCTCAACTGATTGTCCGGCACACCCGGCCCATCGTCTTCGATCAGCACAGCGACTGTGTCACGCTGTGATACCGACACCCTGACCGTCCGCTGCGCCCATTTACTCGCATTCTCGAGCAAATTACCCAGTAACTCGCCCAGATCGTCGGGCAGAATTGCGGCAAAGATCCGCTCTGGCGTCTCGACTGTCCAGTCGAGACGCCTGCCGCGCGGGGTACGTTTGAGTGTGCGCACAATGCCCTGAATGGCGTCCCCGATATCCGCACGCGCCTGCCGCGTCTGAACGCCGGAGCGGGCCCGCGCGCGGATCAGTTCGCGATCAACCCGCCGGCGCATGGTTTCGGCCAGCTGATCCAGGTCGTCGGCGATGGCCGTGTTGCCCTGCTCCCTCAGCAGTTGCGAATCGGCGGTGAGTACCGTGAGTGGCGTCTTGAGGCCATGGGCAAGATCCGCCGTCCATGCCCGGGCGCGCTCGATCGCCTGCTCCTGCCCCTCGAGCAGTCCGTTCATCTCGTCGACGAGTGGCATGACCTCGTCCGGGTACTCGTTCGAAAGACGGCGCCGGGCGCCGGACCGGACCGCGACCACCCCGCGACGAATCGCCCCGAGCGGAGCCAGCCCGATCCGGATCTGCATCCAGGCGGCCAGGCTCAGCACGCAGGCCATCACCGCAAGATAGGGCAGCATATCCGCAGCAAAGGCATCGCGCGCCGCGAAAAGATCGCGCTGCTCGACCGCCACCGCGATGCGCAATCGACGCGCCACAGTGTCTGGCTGAAAGATGATCTGTCGCTCGCGCACCAGCAGCAGCCGGTTTCCCGGCCCGGGCAGGGTGTGCTGATGGACTCGGCCCGGTACCAGCTCGTCATCAGGCAGCTCGATGACAGCGTCCCAGAGTGATCGGGAGCGCAGCAGGGTTGGCCGGTCATCGTCCTGGATCTGCCAGTAGAGACCGCTCAGCGGTTGCCTGAAACGTGGATCGGCAAGTTCCTGCGCAAAACGGATTCGGCCGTCAGCCGTGATACCGATGCTGCCGATAATCTGGCTGAGATACGTCTCGAGCTCGGTCCCGATGCGCCTTTCGACGTGGTACTGGAACAGCGCCACCAGCCCCAGACCGGCGATGACCAGGGCTGCCGTAATGGAGATGACAGCGGCAATCAGCAGGCGAACCCTCAGCGAACGTCGCGTCACGAGCCGGGGTTCTCGATGAGGTAACCAAACCCCCGGCGGGTTGTGATCAGGTCGACGCCAAGCTTCCTGCGGACCCGCCCGACCAGCACTTCGACGGCGTTCGAGTCACGTTCAAAGTCCTGCGCGTAGAGCTGTTCGGTAAGCTCGAGCTGCGAGACCACGCGCCCGGCATGGTGCATGAGGTAACTCAGCAGCCGGTACTCCTGGGGAGAAAGATGCACCGGCACGCCATCGACAGTCGCCAGCATCTGACGCGTGTCGAGCGAGACCGGTCCGACGGTAACGACCGGCGTCGCCTGCCCCACAGCACGCCGCACGATGGCCCTGAGACGGGCCAGCAGTTCCTGGATCTGGAAGGGTTTGGGCAGGTAATCATCCGCCCCCGCGTCGATACCCTCGACGCGTTCGTTCCAGTTGCCGCGTGCCGTGAGAATGAGCACCGGAACAGTCTGTCCCGCCTCGCGCCACTTCCTGAGAATCGACAGACCGTCCATGCCCGGCAATCCGAGATCGAGAATCACCGCGACATAGGGCTCGGTGTCGCCCCGGAACCAGGCCTCTTCGCCGTTCGATTCATGGTCGACGACGTAGCCGGCGGCCGTCAGCGACTTGATCACCGCCTCGGCAGTCCGTTCATCGTCCTCGACGAGCAGCACCCGCATCATTCGGCCCCGACTGACAGGACCTCGCCCGTCTCCGCATTGACATAAACCTCGAACAGGCGGCCAGTCTCATCAACGATTTTGAACTCGTATACCCCGCGCCCATGTTCATCCTCGAACTCGACCGCGACCACCTCGCCGGGAAAACGGGCGTGCAACTGCTCCAGCAACTGCGCGATAGGCAGGATGTCACCCCGGCTCACCGCGCGCCGTGCACGATCGTAGGCGTGCCCCTCATCCTCCCACTCCCGCCCATGGCTGTCCCCCCAGGCGCTGTTGGCCGAGCTTGCCAACCCGGCGAGCAACCCGATGACCAGGCCGATCAGAATGGTCGTGCGTTTCATGACACCCATTATGGGCTGATCCTGGCTGACAGGACACTGACAAGGATGCTCAGGGGTCGGTCAGCACCCGTGCGTTAGGCTGGTTTGCGTCGGAAACAAACCGCTTCCGCAGGATGCAAGACACTTCCCTCTTGACGACGGAGACCCAGCTGATGAGAACGATGCTGAATACAGTTCCCCCCCTGCCCATCCCCGGCCCGACAGCCGCTTCTGCAACGCAAGTGCGCGTCTGGGACCCGCTGCTGCGGGTCTTCCACTGGGGCCTTGCAGCGAGTTTCGCCGTGGCCTTTGTGGCAGAAGACGATTTCCTGAGCCTGCATGTTCAGGCGGGCTACCTTGTCCTCGGCCTCATCCTGTTCCGCTTTGTCTGGGGCTTTGTCGGACCGCGCCACGCGCGCTGGTCGGATTTCGTAAGGGAACCGGGCGCAGTCACCGCCTACCTGCGGGACGCCCTTCGCTTCAGGGCCGGCCGTCACCTCGGCCACAACCCGGCCGGCGGAGCGATGGTGGTAGCCCTCCTGTTGAGTCTACTGGCCACCGGCCTCAGTGGCCTCGCCGTCTATGGGGCGCAGGAACTGTCCGGCCCGCTCGCCTTCACGCTGCAGGCCGTGCCGGATTCCTGGGCCCATGTCCTCGAGGACGTTCACGAAGTCCTGGCCAGTCTGACCCTGCTGCTGGTGGTGTTTCACCTTGCCGGCGTCGCAGTGGCGAGTCTTCAGCACCACGAGAATCTCGTCAAGTCCATGATCACCGGATACAAGCGGAGTGAAACACCATGAAAGGGACACTCCACTGCGGACTCATGGCCATCCTTGTGAGCGCCGGCGCATACGGTTCTGTCCAGGACATCCTCCAGGGCTACGCGCAGACCGGTGCCGGCCCCTTTGACCCCGCGGCGGGCAAAGCAGCCTGGGTGAAGGCGCATCGGTCCACCGACAGTGCGGAGCCGCGGAGTTGTTCGAGCTGCCATGGAAGCGATCTCACGCGCGTCGGGAGACACGTTACGACGGGCAAGGCCATCGAACCTCTGGCCGTGTCCGCCAATCCGTCCCGCCTGAGCGATCCACACAAGGTCGAGACGTGGTTCCGCCGCAACTGCCGCTGGACCCTGGGGCGTGACTGCACGCCCCAGGAGAAGGGCGACTTCATCCGTTACATCAGCAACCCGTAAACATCGACACGAGAGGATACGCCGTCATGAAAAAAACCGTCACCCTTATTGCACTTGGCATACTCATGATCGTTTCTATCGGCACCGTGATGAGTGGCTCTGAACGGTGGGAGCGAAACGAGGAAGGTCACCATGAAGACGTCGGCACCTCCGAGGTATACGAGCGCGAGGCCGGGCGCATGCGCAGCGAGTGGCCAGGCTCGCGCGCTGATGTCACCCCCGCGCAAGACGTGGCCTACCACAACGCGTGTGGTGCTTGTCACTTCGCCTACCAGCCCGGATTACTGCCGGGCAGCGCCTGGACGCGCATCATGGACTCGCTGGGCGACCATTATGGCGATGATGCCTCGCTGGACGAGGCGCAGTCGGCCGAAATCCGGCGTTATTTGACGGCGAACGCAGCCGACCGCTCGGCCTTGTCCCGTTCGCGGGCGTTTGCCGCCCTGCCAGCGGCGGACGACGCGCTGCCGCGCGTCACAACGACCCACTATTTCAGGCGTGAGCACTCTGAAATACCGACGCGCTTCGTGCAGGGCAATACCGGTGTGGGTAGTTTCAGCAACTGCCAGTCCTGTCACCGCAACGCCGATGCGGGAATCTACAACGAGCATCAGGTGGTGATCCCGGGCGTCGGGCGGTGGGATGACTGAGGCGGACTGGTGCCTGTCTGTGCCAGGGTGCGCGGGCGGAGTCGTGCGCACACCTGGCACGCGCTGCGTTAACGCCTGTCGTGAACTCCGGAGACAGAATCCAGAATCCAGAATCCAGAATCCAGAATCCAAGAGACAGACCTCCAGGTCAGACATTCCGGACAAGGTCTCCTGTCTACTGTTTTCTGTCTCCTGTTTTCTGTTTTCTGTTTTCTGTTTTCTGTCTTCTGTCTTCTGTCTTCTGTTTTCTGTCTTCTGTTTTCTGTCTCCTGGATCGTGACTCGCCCCTTCCTCTGCAACAGGTGGGCAGACGATCCGGGTCATCAGGCACAGCCGGTGATCGCTCACCACACCAGGCTTGCCAGCGCCAGGAGCCCGAGCAGGATGAAGAAGGCCCCGCTGAATCGATGCAGCAAATCGGTTGGCATGCGTTGCAGGACGGTGCGACCCGCCAGCACGCCGAGTCCTGAGGTTGCTGTGAGGGCGAGCGTGGCACCGATCCAGACAGCGCCGGGGTCTGCGGTGCTGCCGAGGCCGGCGACGGCGATCTGCGTCTTGTCGCCAAACTCAGCCAGCGTGATCAGAAGGAAGGTACTGAGGAAAATGCCGTGAGCGGCCCGGTCCGCCGGCAAGCCGTCCGCCTCCTCGGCCGAATGCCTGAGCGCATGGACTCCGAACAACAGGAACAAGACACCGACAGCGAGGACCACTATCCGTTCCGGCAACCAATGGGCGACCGCGGCACCAAACAGGACGGCTGCCAGATTCAGCGCCGCGAAGGCGCCGACTGCCCCCCAGAAGACCGGCCAGGCACGATACCGCGCCGCCAGTGTCATGCAGACGAGCTGGCTCTTGTCGCCCATCTCCGCAAGCCCGATGAGCGAAAAACTCGATGCCAGGGCCACGGGGTAGGATGTGAGGGTCTCGAGCATGAATCAAAGAACCTGGCGGGATGCGACCCCCGGGATTGTAACCTGACTGTGAGACACCGGCCTATTCGCGGGCCAGAGGCGTGGCCCACTGAGGCACCGAGCCCCACTCTCGCCGCAGCCTGCGGAACCGTCAGTCAGATATCAGTGCGTAAAGGACCGAATATAGCCTCGCATGCCGGTCAACATGGTGTAATATGCGTGCGCGCATGATGGGGCTCGTACGGGTGCTGCCGACTCAGCACGCGCACCGGTACCAGCCCGGATGAGACCTGAACCCGGGCGGCGGTCCCTGTCATTACCAGGACAATTGGCGGAGAACTTATGGACATTCTGGTAACGCTCGCCGTTACAGCGGTCATCGTCGTGCTGGTGTTTGATTACACCAACGGCTTTCATGATGCCTCCAACATCATCGCCACGGTCATCGCATCCCGCGCCATGACGCCCGTCCAGGCTGTGATCATCGTCGCGACATTCGAATTTCTCGGCCCCTTGCTCGGCGGTACTGCTGTAGCCAATACGATCGGCAAGTTTATTCATATCGGCGACCTGCAGTCACTGGACGCCGTCGTGATCATTCTGTGTGGTATCGTCGGTGCAATCACCTGGAACCTGGGAACCTGGTGGTTCGGTATTCCCTCCTCATCCTCGCATGCCCTGGTGGGCGGCCTGGTCGGCGCCGTGGTCGTGTCGGCCGGTGTCGACCATGTGGCATGGGGATTCAGCGAACTCGGTCAGGGGCACCTCACCGGGATAACCAAGGTCCTCATTGCCCTGGTTGCCTCCCCCATTATAGGTTTCTGGGCCGGATTCATCATCCACCGACTGATGAAATTTCTGTTACGGGCAGCGACACCCGTCGCCAACAAGTATTTGCGCCGCATCCAGTTTCTCACGTCAGCGGGCCTCGCCTTCTCGCACGGGGCGAACGATGCCCAGAAAAGTATGGGTATCATCACCCTGGTACTGCTGCTGGGCGGCTTTATCACGGAGTTTGCGGTACCCTTCTGGGTTATCCTTGCCTGTGCCACCGCGATCACACTGGGCATTATGTCCGGTGGCTGGCGTATCGTCCGCACCGTAGGATTCGGCATTTACAAGGTGCGTCCGCTGCATGCATTTGATGCCCAGTTGACCTCCGCTTCGGTGATCTTCGCGGCCTCGATGCTTGGCGCACCGGTATCGACAACCCACGTGGTAAGCTCCTCTATCATGGGTATCGGCGCCTCGGAGCGGCCCAAGGCGGTGCGCTGGGCCAAGGCGCGGGAGATCATAAAGACCTGGGTCATCACGATTCCCGGTTCGGCCACGGTCGCGATTATCAGCTATTACGCGGTGCATCTGATCACGGGCGTGGCGTAGGCACGGTTCTATAGAGTCAGTTCAATGGCGGCAATACAGTGTTTATTGCATGGAGATGACACGAATGGGTGGCGATAAAGATTCGGTATTGATACGGCTGGTCGACAGGGTCTTTCCGCGGATGCCGGACTTCTACACCCTGCTCAATGAACAGTGCGACCTGGCGGTCGAGGCGATGGAGGTCTTCGTCCACTTCATGGAGCACGGCGACATCGACAAGGCCAAGGAGGTGCGGGCACTGGAAAAACGCGGCGACAAACTCAAGGCACGGAATATCGACATACTCAACCGGTCGTTCTCCACGCCCATGGATCGTGAGGATATCTACCGTGCGATCGCCAGTATCGACCATATCATCAATTACGCCAAGACCACGACCCGGGAGATCGAGGTTCTGGAGGTGCAACCCGACGTCTATATGCTCGAGCTTGCCGTCTTGCTGCAAAGCGGCACCTACGCCCTGCAACGCGGCTACCGCAAGCTCACTGAGCATCCGGCCCAGGCCGAAGAGGATGCACAGGCAGCGCGCAAGGCAGAGCGTGGCGCGGAAAAGGTCTACCGCCGGGCGCTGGCGGAACTATTCAAGGCAGAAGGTTATATCAAGGAGCTGGAAAACCACGAGACAGATAGCAAGGCGACGGCCGTTACGATGGTCATCGATATGTTCAAACGCCGCGAAGTCTACCGCCACCTGTCGAATGCCGCCGATCGTCTGGCGCGGGCCGGCGAGGTACTGCACGACATCGTTGTCAAGATTTCTTGAGCAAACACCGCGGCACCGCCAGCGCTGCGGATAGCCAGGTCGTCCTCGTTAAGGACCTGACCGAACGTATCCTTGCCGGAGGCAAGGTCGACGCTCGGAGCGATCTTAAGCGCTTGGCCGCAACGCCGCTAACGTTACCGGCCGGCAGCAGGGGCCAGCAGCGCAGTCACCTTACCCGGTTCACCACGGCGAACCCATGTTAAACGCCTACATCGGTCGGCAGGCCATCTACACCCGCGAGAAGGAAGTCCACGCCTACGAGCTTTTGTACCGCAGCGGTGCCTCCGACGCGGCCGACTTCGTGGACGGCAGCCAGGCCACCTCACAGGTCGTGCTCAACTCCTTCCTGGAGATCGGGCTGGAAAAACTCGTCGGAACCTGCCCTGCATTTATCAATTGCACCCGCGATTTCCTCACCCAGGGACATGCCTTGGCACTACCGCCCGAGCGCCTGGTACTGGAGGTACTGGAGGATATCGAACCCGATGCCGAAATCCTCGCCACCCTGCGCTCACTCAAGGACGCCGGCTATACCATCGCGCTGGACGACTTCGTACTCCGGGAGTCACGCAACCCGCTGCTGGAACTCGCCGACCTGATCAAGGTCGAGCTCCCGGCGCTGACGCGGGACGAGATTGCGCAACATGTCGATGTCCTGCGGCCCTGTGGCGTCACGCTGCTGGCCGAGAAGGTTGAAACCCAGGAAGAGTTCGAATTTTGCAGCGAGCTGGGCTTCGAACTGTTTCAGGGTTATTTCCTGTCCAGGCCCAATATCGTGCAGGAGCGGCGCGCCCCGGCCAGCCGGCTCGCGATGCTGCGGGTACTCGCGCGCCTGCAGGACCCCGACCTGAAGACTGGTGAGCTTGAGGCATTGATCAGCCAGGACCTGACCCTGAGCTACAAGATCCTGCGCTATATCAATTCGGCAGCCTTCGCGTTGCCACGCAAGATGAACTCCATTCAGGAGGCCGTGATCTACCTTGGCCAGGACCTCATCAGACACTGGGCCACCATGATTCTCATGGCGGGCATAGACGACAAACCCCTGGACCTGATCAACAGGTCCCTGATCCGCTCCAGGATGTGCGAACGGATAGCGGCGTCGCTCGGTGCCACGGAGATCAGTCAATATTCCACCGCCGGCCTGCTGTCGATGCTCGATGCCCTGATGGATCAGCCCATGGCGGAGCTGGTGTCTCAGTTGCCACTGTCCGATGACATCAATCGAGCGTTGACGTCTCAGGAGGGCCGTCTGGGCGCGGTGTTGCACTGCACCAGGGCCTACGAACGCGGTGACTGGGACGCGACGCGCGGTCTGGATCTTTCCCCCGGAGAATTGCAGTACTGCTATCTGGAGGCCATAGAGTGGGCGAACGGCGTTACGCGCGAGCTGATGGCCGCCTGACCATGGGCGGCGCACAAAAAAGGAGGAGGCCAGTTGGCCTCCTCCCGGTTCCCGCCAGAGATGCCTGTCAGTCTCAGCCGATCAGCACGTTGCCGAGCTGTGAAATACCCTGATAGGCACTGTTGTCCTGGTTCACCTGGCCGAAGTTGAAGGAACCCGCGACGTTGGCCTGCGCACTCGCGTTGACGGCGTGGTTGTCAACCGGGAAGCTGGTGCTCACCGAGGTGATGTCCAGAAGCAGCAGCGACAGCGGTGAACCGTGACTCTCCCGCGTACCACCGGCCACAGCCGCCATCGCCTTGCCGTCCATTTCCCTGCTTGCCGTCAGATCTTTAATCGTCAAAGTTGCCATGTCAGTTCTCCAGGTTTCGTTGAGGTTGAGGTCATCGGCGGTCTGCCCCGCGGGCTTTCGCGCCTTGTCCGGAGTGATTGCAGGCCGCGTGCCAGCTTTCGCCACGGGCCCACTCTGCGCCTTTACGCGATTGTTTTTCCTCAGATTAAAAACACCCGCGCGCCCATGAGACCACGCGGCGCGCGCCCGCACGGCTGTGGAATGTGGGCCGTGCGCAAACAGCACGCCGGGGTAAAGTCCGGTATCGCCCAACAGGATTGGCTGACGGGTTGAAAACGGGCCAGGGCGTGCCCGGCAGGCCAGAGCCGCCTCAGTGCAGTTCAGGTAATCGGGTACTGACCCGTACAGGAGCCCGCGCTCACGCTGGTTTGAGAGCCGTTGACCGGGCTGTCATCCTCGACCTTTTCGACCAGCGGGATCATGAGGGCGGCGCCTTGAGGGAGCACGCCGCCAAAATCGACATCCGGATTGTACTGGCGCAACAGCCAAACCGGGATCCCGTAATCCCGGGCGGCAATGATCCAGAGCGAATCGCCCGGCCTGACGGTATGGCTGCAGGCACCCGTGATCCGGTGCCACTTGAAGTACGCCGACTGGATACCCTGGTGATAGTCCAGTCGCCGCTGTTCGAAACTCGCAGTTGACGCATTGGCGAAGTCCAGCCTGATGCGACGGCCCATCGCGAGCGGTCGTCCGCGCTGCAGGCCATTCACCTCCCGTATCTGGCGCGCCGGTGTCTCCAGCCAGTCAGCATAATGGCTTAGCGTTTCCGCCACCTGAACCTCAATGGTCTGATCGGCGGCCACCTCGTAGTCGGCCGGGTCGGCGAACAGTCCACGCTGCGCGCCCTCCGGCGTGACGCCGCCGGTGGCGCTCGCCTGGACGTTCAGCACCACCTCGACGAGCGCCTCCTCCTCGGCGGCGGGCACCGGTTCGCCTGCGGCATCGGGCGTTGGGAACGACGCGGTCTGGCTGTCGTCCGCAATGACTTCCAGGGAAGCGAACCGCATTACCTCGGGTGGCGAGGCATTGGGCAGGCGCAGCGACTGACCGATGCGTATCCGGTTCTTGCTGGGGAGATTATTCAGTGCCATCACGTCGCGTACGCTGACCTCATGACGCAGGGCGATTGCCGAGAGCGTGTCACCGCGCCGCACCTTGTAGAAAATATCCGGGGCCTGTGTGGCATAGCCGTCTGCCATCGCGATGCGCTCGAGCAGTTCCGTAACGTCGCCGTCTCCGGTGCCGGCCGGCAGGCGCAACTGGTAGCCCTTTGGCACGTATTTGACGCCGGCCCATACCGAGCGCTGCAGGGCCGGATTGAGTGTCTTCAGAATGTCCTCATCCACATCCAGCCGCCGCGTCAGTGCCCCGATGGGAAGATAAGCGGGCACCTCGACGATCCCATAGTCATCCGGGCTGTCTCGCTCGAGCTCGCCGAAATACTGGTCGATATTGCGGGAGACATCGACCGCAGCAAGGAACGCCGCGTAGAAGTTGCGGGACGCAAAACCGAAACGGCGCCCCCGGTAGTCACGCACAATATCGCCGATGTCGGTGCTGCCCGTTTCACGCACGGCGCGGCGCACCCCCGACAGACCGTGGTTGTAGGCTGTGATTGCCAGAGGCCAGCTCTTCAGCACGGAATAGTTCTGTTGCAGGAAGCGCGCGGCGCCTTCGGTTGATTTCATCGGGTCAAGGCGTTCGTCGACTACATGATCGACGCGCAGATAGCGTCTTCCCGTAAACCGCGTGAACTGCCACAGGCCTGCCGCCCCGACCGATGAGCGCACGACCGGATGGTAGGACGATTCGACATGGGGCAGCGCGGCGAGCTCCGGAGGCAGGTCGAGCTCCCGCAGGGTCTCCTGGATGTGGTCTTCCCACGCGCCCGCGCGAATCATGCCGTCTCGGAAGCGGTCCGACTGACCCCGTTGAAAACGCACGTTACCTGCGGCCGTCTTCAGCCGCTCGCTGTCGGCATTCTCCCCCCACAGGGCGAGCGCCGTTTGTTCGGCGTCGCTCAGCTCCTCACGCTTGCCCTCGGCCAGTGCCAGCAGTGCTGTTCGATAGCGTTGTGCCGCCTTCTCGATGCTTCGGTCCTGGTCCTGCGGGCTGCTGTACCACTTGAAGTGCAGCGTCTCGTAGACGACGCCCAGATTCCGGCTGTCATGGACATAGCCCGCGAGGGAATCCACCTCGGTGTAAACGCGCGTCCAGAAGGCAATCGCCGGCTGTAACGAATCCGGCCGGGGAAGCAGTTCGTCTTCGGCAGCCGTGACGCACACCGCGACCAGTGCGAGGAGCGCAGCAAGTAGAACGGTTGGTTGTGGCATCCGAAGGTTGCGCATTGTTCTATTATAAAGCCCCCGTCGGTCCGGATGGCGAATGTACTATGGTATAGATGCCCGCGGCAAGTGCCAGGCCTCGCTGCGGCGCCTGCCGGGGGATGGCGGAAACCGGCAGACGGCAATAAACGCGCCTTCCGAACAGCTTGCCCGCATTTCTTACCGGGGGGCACGATGATCGCGCAGAGATTTGGATTCACAAACCATTTTCCGATGGAGCGGAATACGGGCTGTATTTCCGACTGAGGAAAATGGTTTGTGGATTCAAAGATCAAGCGAGGGCGTGTCATCCTGGTGAGAAATGCGGGCTAGGGCGCCTGCCCATTGCCGCAGCACCCGCGAGGCGGGGCGCTTGACAACGGGATTCAACGCTTGACAACGTTCGTCCGCCCTGTCTTGGCAGGGCGGCGTCTGTCATACCCGATTCACTGCTGCCTCCGTGGACTGGCACCCGTTTAGAGACAAGGCCGCGATCCCCGGTACCTGGCTGCGAGTGCAGGCGGGGGCGGGTCAGGTGTTTCTATCACGTTTCAATATTTTCAATATCTCTGAATGTCCCGCGTCCTCGGCCGCCGTCCAGGCAGTCCAGTTATTCCTGTTCTTTATATCGACATTCGCATGTCGCGCGATCAACTCTTCGACGACCCGTATTTGACCGTTCCATGCCGCGTACATGAGAGGCGTCCAGCCATCGTTGTTGCGGGCGTCTATGTTTGCGCCGTTGTCCAGCAACTCGCGTACAGCCCCCAGGTGGCCGTTCGAGGCCGCGGCAATAAGCGCGGTCGTTCCGTCCTCATTTTTCAGGTTAAGCGACGCGCCCTGCTGGATCAGTAATCGTACGATCTGGGCGTGGCCGTGAATCGACGCATACATCAATGCAGTCCAGCCGCCGGACTGCCTGCGATCGGGTGGCACACCGGCAGACAAGAGGAGCTCAACCAGATCGGTATCACCCTTCTCCGCATAATCGAACAGCGCCTGTTCGCTGATTTCGATGCCTCTGGCGGACAAGGCGTCCCTGGCATCCCGTCTTTCCGCTGCCACTGCGCGGGCGGCCTGGTTCCTGAGATCTTGCTGGCTCGCCGCCACTCTCTGGGTGGCGGCCAGAGCCTCCCCGAATGCCGGGTCCACCATCAATGCCAGACCGTAATAATAGTTGGCTTTTGACCAGCGCTGCCTGCCTTCGGCGGCGCTACCCCACTGCATGTACTGTGTCCTGATCCGCTCCATGCCCTGCACGGCCTGCGGATGGTTGGGTGCGAGCTGCATAACCTTCCGATAGACCGCCAGTGCATTGGCCTCCGGGGGCGTCGTATATTTTCTTGTCGCGACGAGGGCCTCTGCCTCCTGTAGCAAAGCGGTTACGTCCTGACCGGTCGCAAGGTCTCCGTCGCTCTGCGCCTCGGCGGATATTTCGGAGCGGTTAGCGGGTGCCGGCAGCGCTGGCGTCGCCTCAGGCGTCCCTGACGCGGTCCCGTCACTCAACGGCGCGCGGTCCGCCATTTCGGCAGGCGGCTGCGGGCTCAAAGACTCCACAAACTCGTCTGAATGCACCCGGCGCGGCGGCCCGGACACACCATCGAACCGCCGCGCAAACTCAGTCGCGGTGGACACCTCAGGGGCAGTGACTACCGATAGCGTTGCCACGGCGATCGCATCCACACTGCCGCCTGGCTGACCCTCGATAGCCTCCGCGGACCGAGGCAGGGACGGTGGTGTCTCGTGTTCCCCGGCAAGACTCTCTGGCGCGGCCAGAGCCGGCAGTTCCTCCTCTGGATCAAGGCGCTGCGTTGCGCCGTCAGACTCGTGGCCAACCGGCTGAGCGGCAGGTGGAGCCGCATCGGCCCCGGCAACCGGAGTATCGACCTGTGACATAGCGTCGGCCGGTGCGGCTGCTCCGATCCTTTCAGATTCTGAACCGGGGTATGTCGCAGGCGCCGGGGTAAGCCCGGCGTGATCGGCAGCGTCGTCGCCGTACCGCTCGCGCAGCGGTACCTCACCCGCCGGTTGCAGGCGGGATACATCGGCAAGCGGGGACTCGCCGGGCGTCCCGGCTGGCGGTGTCAGATTGAAACGGGATACCAGGCCATAGAATATCAGGCCCATTACCAGAACCCCCGCGACATGCACCGGGCGTGCTGCTAGCGAAGACAGGGTCCGCGCCATGAACCTGCCCAATCCCGCCATCAGGTCCGCCAGCCACGCAACGGCAATGGCGGCTTTGCTGCCCGGCTGCCCGTCGCCCGCCTCGGGCACTCGGACCAGCGCCGGCGCGCGCAGATCCTGACCTGTGTCTCCCACATCTGGTACCGATGGAAAATATTCAGCGACCCGGGTCTCGCCTTCCGCCATATAATCCACCTGCCTGCCGATCGGGGAGGCCCCGATGACATCCTCGACGATGTCTCTTGAAACCTCCTGTACCGACAGCGAACGGGCGGTGAGCAGTGCGGAACCACAGATCAGATTTATGACGCGCGGTATGCCCCTGGCACTTTCGTGTATCCGTGCGATGGCATCCGGTGTGAAGCGGATTTTTTCTCCGGCGCCGCTCACGTCCAGCCGGTGACGGATGAAGTTCGCGGTTTCGCTGCGTTCCAGTTGTTGCAGCCTGAGGCAGGCAAGAGACAGCCCGCGAGGATCGCCCAGCCCCGCCATCCTGAGATTGTTTTCCAGTTCAGGCTGTCCGGAAAAAATAACGCGTGCCGGTGTTCCCCGTTTTCCAAGCTCGAGTATCCAGTTGACCAGACCCGTCAGGGACCGCAGGGGAATGTTATGGGCCTCATCGATGAGGAATATGACCTTCTGCCCTGACGCGGCCTGCCCGGCGAGAAAGTTCTCCAGATTCCGGGGGCACGCGTCGCCTTCACCCTGGACCTCGAGTTCCTTACAGGCCAGCGCGAGATAATCATTCATGGAAAGACTGGCATACTCGGAATGGATGAACCGGCAATGCCCCGCATCCTCGTTCAGCATCAGGCGCTTCAGCAGGATGGTCTTGCCGGTGCCTGCCTTACCCGTCAGAATCATGATTCCCGTTTGCTCACCCCGCAGCCTGCTCAGCTGATCGAGCGTCGCCTGATACATCCGGTTGGGATAGAAATAGCGCGGATCCGGCATCAGGCCGAAAGGCGTATCCCGCAAGCCAAGGTGGCTGTCAGACAGACCGCGGACGCCCTGATGCACGGATACAGACATTACCGGGTCTCCGCCTGTTGCGAGGCAATGATAATTTCCACGCGGCGGTTTTTCCCGCGCCCCTCGGGATTGTCCCGGCCATCGGCAAGCACGTTTGGCGCGACGGGAAATTGCGCACCGCGGCCGTCGATACTGATCCGCTGCCGCTGGACCATATTGAAGATCAGTTCGCGCGAGACAGTCTCGGCACGTTTTCTGGAAAGTTCGAGGTTGTAGGATTTTGCGCCCGTCGAGTCCGTATGACCCTCCACCATGATCGCGCGGTCGGACGCCCGGGGATCGTTCAGCAGCAGGGCAATCTGGCGCAAGGTCTTGCGTGCCTTGGGCGCCAGGCGGGTATTTTCGGGGCCAAAGGAGAGTTCCGGGCACCGCACAACGATTCCGCGCGCTTCCCCCTGAGCCTCCACATTCAGTTCCCGGAGTGAGGCGATGAGCTCCTGGTCGGAAAACGGCCTGGTCGTGTTTTTCGAAGCCGCCCCGCCGCCAAGTCCCCAGCCTTCCGGAAATCCGGCACAGCCTCCCAGGACTGCGACAATTGCGACCAGGAAGGTCATCCGCACCGGCACAAAGCGATTTTCCAAGCAGATCCTCCAGACCACGCTTTCCCTTTCCGCTACCAGGCGGTCCCGTCCTGCAGCCCGGGCTGTACCCGCATCCACGGATGCCCGAATAGGGAAACTGGGTGGCATGTTTCTCGGGAATATTATTTGCAATTCAGTATAGCCCGAATGATAAGTACCCGGTCAATGGCACCTTGCCGAGCGTTTGGCACGACCCGTCAAGTGTCTGATAACTCATTAATGTCCGGGGGGTCTCATGCCATCGAAACGGTGGTCTGTACAGCTGACCGGGAGAGCGCGGGAGGTGCTGGAGGCACTGTTTTCAAGCGGTCGCACGGCAGCGCGAAGCCGCATGACGGCGAGTGGCGCGCGCGAGCGGATTCCGGGCAGCGGGTGCGCGCGGTCCCGGCAGATCAACCCGGGTCCCGCGCCTGCCTTCAAGGTCTCCCGGCCGCTGCCACACCGCGGGCTTGCGCCCGCCCCGCTCAAACCACCGGGGCCTCCCCTTCCGGTTCCTCCGAATCGGATGGCGACAAGTGCGCGTGAAACGCCTCGACGTGTTCGGCGACCACGTCGATCTTGCTGAAGCGTGCCAGGTGATAGACGGCCTCGCCTTCGTGCACCAGCGGCAGACGCGTGCGGCCGATCACAATGCCATCGACCGGCGCCTCAACTTCGTATTCGGATCCACCAAACGGGGCGCCGATGTAACCCAGCACCTGTCCCTTCTCTACGCGTGAGCCCAGGCGAACCGTGGTCCGCAATATCCCGCTCTCCGGCGCCCTGATCCACGAGGATGCGCGCGCCATCAGGGGCTGCCTGACGACCTTCACGCCCGTCTTGGTCGGCAGCATGCCCAGGGTGCGCATCACCCTGAGGATCCCGCGGAGTCCGGCACGGATCGCGACCTCGTCGAAACGCAAGGCCTCGCCTGCCTCGTAGAGCAGCATCGGGATGCCCTGTTCCGCAGCGGCCTGGCGAAGCGACCCGTCGCGCAAATCGGCATTGATGAGCACCGGCACACCAAAAACGCGGGCCAGTTCCGCGGTGGCAGGATCATCGAGATTGGCGCGGATCTGGGGCAGGTTTTCCCGGTGCACAGCGCCCGTGTGCAAATCGATGCCGTGGCTGCACTGCGATACGATCTCCTTCATGAACAGGTAGGCTACCCGCGCCGCCAGAGAACCGCGCGCGCTGCCGGGAAAGCTGCGATTCAGATCACGCCGGTCGGGAAGATACCGTGATTGGTCCAGAAACCCGTGGATATTAACGATGGGAATCGCAAACAGTGTACCGCGTAAGCGCTTCAATCCTGCATGGCGCAGCAGGCGGCGAATAATCTCGACACCGTTGAGTTCGTCGCCATGGATCGCCGCACTGATGAACAGCCTGGGACCGGGACGGATGCCGTGGATGATCTGCACAGGCATATACAGATCCGTGTGCGTATAGAGTCGCGCGACCGGCAGATCGATGGTTACCCGGGTCCCGGGTTGCACCACGGTGCCGTTCATCTCAACAGGGTTGACGGCCACTTCAGCCTTTGCCTCGCGTGTGCGTCCGGTGCGGTTTCGCGTTCTTCTCAGTCAATTCGATGATCATAGATGTCACATCATTTCCCGTCGTTTTCTCGCCCCCCAGGCCAGGTGAGGCATTCACCTCCATGACGAGGGGACCAGGATTCGAATGCGGTATATCCACCCCGCATACGTTAAAGGCCCGGCTGTCCGAGCCACCGGCCTCCCGGATGAACGCCTGCGACACGTCTATCGTCTCCCCAGCAGGAAGGATGCACCCGGATCGATCAGTACCCGCTCTTCCATGGCCGTGCGCCCCAGCAGGACGCGAAAGCGCATCGTGTCGCGATTGGTCAAGGTCAGCTCAATCGGCCAGCCAACCCCCCCGAGCTCCACCGTACTGACGATAACATAGCGTTTTTCCCGATGCCCACCGGAATCTGACACGTGCCGGCGATCGGCTACCTCGGCGTGACACTCGATTTCGATGTCGGTTCGCTTCTGACGCGGGTGGATACCGAAGCGCACCATCGCAACACCCTTGTCGCGATAGGGATCGACATAGAACGCGTGCAGCGCCGAGGTTCTCGCCCCGGTATCGATCTTGGCCTTTATCTTGCGGATTTTCAGGCCCGGGAATGCCACCCACTCCCGCCAGCCGATCTGCAGCAGCTCATGGTCCGGCCTGCCAGTCATTGTCGCGAACGCTCCGTCTATTCAGGAATACAAGCCTCGATCTGCGCCCAGGGGTCCCGCTGCACATCGGCTTCTCAGGACAGTCCCAGGCAACAGCGATCCTCGGGCGCAGCGTTGCAGAGGCGGGCGCCGGGCAACGCAGAATAGCACGAAACACGGACAGGTCCCCGGCCGCTCACAGCAGGAACAGGGTCGCCAGGCCGAGGAAGCTCATGAAACCCACCACGTCGGTGACCGTGGTGAGGATCACCGATCCGGACAGCGCCGGGTCTATGCCCACCCGCTCGAGCAGCAGCGGAACCGCGAGACCCGCGGCGGCGGCGGCGAACAGGTTGACGACCATCGCCACACCCAGGATCAATCCAATGCGCAAATCACCAAACCAGCTCCAGGCGATGAGGCCGACCACCACTGCCCAGACCAGACCGTTGATGGCGGCGATGGCGATCTCCTTGATGGCCAGCCAGCGCGTGTTGGTGGAACTGATCTGTCCCAGCGCCAGACCCCGGATGGCCAGGGTCAGGGTCTGGCTGCCGGCGATGCCGCCCATGCTGGCGACGATCGGCATGAGCACCGCCAGCGCCACGATCTTGTCCAGCGTGGCCTCGAACAGGCCAATCACGCCGGCGGCCAGGAAGGCGGTGGCCAGATTGATCGCAAGCCAGAACAAACGGCGCCTGGCGCTGTCCAGAATCGGGGCGAACAGGTCCTCCCCCTCCGCCAGCCCGGCCATGTGCATGAACTGGTGCTCGGCCTCTTCGCGAATGATGTCGATGATATCGTCGACGGTAATGCGGCCGATGAGCCTGTGGTCGGGATCCACCACCGCCACCGAGACCAGATCGCGACGCTCGAACAGGTCTGCCACCTCGCGCTCGCTGGCTTGCGCCAGCACCCAGTCGGCGTCCGCCTCCATGACATCGCCCACCTGCAGGTCCTCGTCGAGGGTGAGCAGCTTGCTCACCGGCAGCTTGCCCACGTAGGTTCCCTCACGATCGACCACCATCAGGCCATCGGTGTGCGGCGGCAGATCACCACGCCACTTCAGGTAACGGCTTACCACCTCGAGCGTAACGTCGGCGCGCACCGCCACCCACTCGGTCTCCATCAGCCGCCCGGCGGAATCTTCCGGGTAGCGCAGGCGTTCCTCCACCAGCATGCGCTCGTCCCAGTCGAGCGAACTGATAATAGCGCCCGCCAGCTCCTCGGAAACACTGTCCACCACCTCGGCCAGATCGGGCGTATCCATGTCGGCCACGGCGGCCACGGCCTCCGCCTCGGCCAGGCCTTCCAGCAGCGTGACGCGAACCCCGTCGTCAACCCAGGTCAGCACCTCGGCCTGCAGATGCTCCGGCACCTGCGCCCACAGGAAACGCCGCTCCGCGCCCGGCATGGCCTCGAGGGCATCGGCAATCTCCGCCTCGTGCAAGGTGGCCAGACGGCGGTGCAAGGCCTCGGCGTCACCCGCGCGGACCTGCTCGATCAGGGTGTCGATCAAGTGCTCTTCCGTAATCTCGGAGGTCATCTGGATGCTGTCGTTCATGCTCACTTCCCTCAAGAAAACTGCCGCCCCGAAGCCCTACAGCATAGCTGACAATCTGCAAGGCGGAACAATGGTTAGGGCCTGTTAACACTAACCCAAGCGTGGCGACGGTTCACAAAGCTCCCGGCAATCTACTTGCCGCGCTCGATCACATAAAAGAGGTCCGCGCCACTCTGGGTGGCGCTGGTTTCACCGATGACACTCCATTGGCTGGTGAGGATGTAACGCACGCGGAACGTCGAGATCGGCTCGAAGATGCCCAGCCCGTAACTGACGTACAGTTTGGGCGACAGGTACTTGCCGACCATCAGTGAGGCCTGCTCAGTGCTCTCACCGGGTCCGGATTCGACGGTGAGCTCGTCGAGCCCGAGCTTTTCGCCGAAGCCCTCGCCGAGCAGCGCGCCACCGGCAAGCCCCAGGCCCACCGCAGCCTGATTCACCGCGCTCTTCTCTGCGGTCGTGGCGCCGCTTTCCTGGGACCGGCCGAGCACCAGATAGGAAAGCTGTTCGGACTGACCCATGGCCGGGTCCGAGAACAGCGAAAATTCCGGCTCCTTGAGGCTGCCGCGTACCTTGACACCCACCAGCACATTGGGTGCGGGGCGCCTTACCGCCTCGACATCGACGCCCGGCTCAGCGACGGGACCGCCCGCGAACAACAAACGCCCGGTCCGGATATCGAGATTCTGGCCATAGGCCTTGTAGGTCCCATCGAGTATCCGGAGTTCGCCGGTCGCGGTCGTAGGCTTGTCCGGCTTGTCGGTAACCAGCAAATTACCCTCGAAGCGCCCTTTGAGGCCGAAACCCGAAAACTTAACCTGGTCACCCAGAATGATGCGGACACGGGCACTGACTGCGTAGGGTGCTGACGGCGGCGCCTCCGCCGTGACGGCATCGATGATCACCTGATCGCTGGACACCGTGACTGCCGATTCCGGGAGCTGTTTGGGCTGGATGGTCCCGCGCGGTACACGGATCTCTCCGGTGATATCCACACGCCTTCCGGACAGCGCAACAGCCAGATCGGGCGAGGCATACAGCTTGGCCTCAGGTGTGCCCAGGACCTGAAAGTCATTGCCTGCGATTTTCAGGTCCGCGCGCACGGGGTCCGCCGCCAGGTCAGCCGTACCTGTCATGCTGAGCGTGCCACCACCCGAGCGGGCCTGGAGTTTGAGGGCAATCTCGCCACTGCCCCGCCCGGTCAGCTCGACAGCCAGATCCTCCAGGCTCAGCCCGGGCCGGTCCAGCGTCGCAGCCGCATCCGCGAGTGCGATGCGACCCTTAATCGCCGGTTGGCCGAGCGTGCCTGAAAGCCGGGCGGTCCCTTCCAGGCGACCCTGAATGCTGCTCAGATCGGGGACCAGTTCACTCACGAAGCGGACGTCACGCACCTCGGTGGTGAGCTGGCCCTCCAGGGGGCGCGCGGTGATGGGGGCCGTGCCCGGCCCCACGCGAGCCTGCATGGCTATCAGGCCCTGACCTGCCAGCGGCAGGGACGCCGATAATCGCATACCCTGCTTATCCAGATCGAGACGCACATCGCCGCTGTCGAACTCGAGCAGGCGCACCGGTTCCTCCTCGGCGTCCGCGCGCGTCGACAGACTGCCGGGCGTAGTGGTGAGGTTCAGGTTGGCGGTCAGGGGCGCATCCGCTCGTTGGGTAAGCTGCCCCTGCCCGCTGAGGTCCGTGTCGATCCGCAGGTCGGGGGGCAGCAAGGGCGCAAAATAGCCAGCAGGCAAGGTGTCCAGCGTAAAGGCAGTCTCAAGGTCGACCGGAGACCAGTCAGCCTCAGCACAAAGTGTTGCCGACTGACTGACCCAGCAGGACCGCGCCAGCTCGACATGCTCGCGGGCCACCTGGCCGATGGCGGGCCCTTTCAAGGTCCAGGCCTCGAGATCCGGATATTTCAGCGTCGCCTGTGTGACGCGGTAGGCCCAGCTGGCATCTCGCATGGCGCCAGTCAGCCTGATATCAGCGGTCCCCTGGCTGGTATCGGCGCTGAGGTCAAAGGCATGCGCCGCCGGCGTGCCGTTGCCATGCGCCGCCAGCCTGGCGATCTTGACGTCTGCCAGGCTGGCATCGTCTAGCTCGAACGCGAGTACGGACTGAGTCTTGCCTGCAAGATCCACATCCGCGTCGAGTGCCAGCTGGGTCAGTGTATCGGCACCATAACGCAGGTCGCTTCCCTTCACGACGGCCTTGATGTGCGGCTTGCCGAGCGGACCCTGGGCACTGCCCTTACCGGAAAGACGTCCGGCGGCGGCCGGTGACAACGAGGCCAGATCGGTGCTGTCGAGCTCCCAGGTCACATCGAGCACCTCGCCAATCCGACCCTGAGCCTTGACCTGGCTCGGTCCTGAGTTGAGGACCAGGGATTCGAGATCCACCTGCCTCGCCGCGTAACTGCCGCGCGCGCTGAGCTGCAGCGGATAATCACGCAGCGTCCCGCTGCCCCTCAGCTCATGGATACGGGCGCTGACCTCGCCGGCCTTCACCCCGGCCTCCGCGCGCATCTGCACACCCAGACGACCCGGCCAGTCGGCGAGCAGCACGCCGGGATTGAGGTCTTTACCCTGCAGTTCCAGCGATACCTGAACGTCGGGGTCCCAACTCGCGCGGGCAGTGCCGTCCACCTCACCGTCCAGCACCGCCAGATGGAGCCGCGACAGCTCCAGCGCATGCTGGTCGCCGCGCCCGCTAAAACTGACATCCGCGCCGGCATAGGCGGGCGCATCGAGCTGCACATCGCCGGCAAGCTCGAAGGCGTCGAACGTTCCCGCCAGTTTCAGGCTACCCTGCGCGCTCGTGATCTGCGCCTCGCCCGCCAGCGGCCAGCGCAACTGGATCCAGTTGGCCTGCAGGTCCAGGGCCGGCTGCGGTCCGGCGAGGTCCACCTGCCCTTTCGCCTGCAACTGCGCTGCCTGCCCTGGCACCGCGGCTCGCAGCGAGTCGAGGATGAGCGTGCCGGAACGGTAGCGGCCCTCGATGCGGGTCTCCAGTGTACCCATTGCGTCTTCCTGCGCGCGCGTCTGGGCGGAAAAACTGAGATCCTCCAGGCTCCCCTTGCCCGACAGGCTGGCATTCAGGACCACTGCCGGGTAATCGGGCCTGATTGCCTGCAGCGCGACATCCTGCACAGCCAATTGCGCGTCGAAGCGAAGTTGATCGAAGAGCTCGGACAAGCTCACCTCGCCCTGGAGCGCATAGGGAGGCGCGAGGATCTGATGGACAGTCAGTACCTGCAGTGTCCCCGCGAGGCGGGTGTCGCCAACGATCGGCGGGTAATCGGGGAGCCGCAGCTGCCAATGGTAGGCACCCTCCAGCGGATAACCGTCGCGTGTTGTCAGCTGGCTGGCCCCATCGACATCGAACGTGGGCGCATCGATGGCAAGATGCTCGATATCAAGCTGTCCGTCCCTGAATCCGGCAACCAGTTCAACCGTGTTGACCTTGAACGGCTCTGCCCCCACCGCGCCGTAAAACGCCAGATCTTGCAGCCGCAGATCATCAATCGACACCTGCAGCGGCAACCCGATACGCTCCGGCAGCACGAAGGGCTGTTCCTCCGCCGGCGGGGCAGACGCCAGGGCGGTGTAGCTCAGACCGTCGACCGAGAGGCGTTCGACATGCAGCGCTCCGCGCAACAAACGCAGCGGCGACCACTCGAGCTGCGCCTCCCGCACGCTGAGCTGCAGGGACGCATTCCTGAAGACCAGCCCGCGCACACTGACAGGACCGATCAGACGTCCCTCCAGCGATTCGATCTCCAGCCCCCCCGGCAGGAACGATCCGGCCTGAGTCCAGACCAGCCGCAGTCCCGACTCGGTGGAGATGATGAAGGCAAGCAGCCCCACCAACCCAACCGCAAGGAACGCCAGAACACGCCCAAGCATGCGGATCATGATGCGTATCATAGAGAGGGTCCGATGCTCACGTGAATGCGGAACTTCTCATCGCTGTCGGTGAAAGGATGGGCAAAGTCGATGCGCAACATGCCGACCGGACTTCGCCAGCGAAAGCCGATGCCCGCACCCGTGTGGAGGTCCGGGGGAAAATTGTCATCGGCGTTACCGGTGTCGACGAAAACGGCGGCGCCAAAGTTCCCGATGAACAGGTAGTCCACCTCGGCGCTGACCACCGACAGATAGCGGCCACCGACGACCTCGCCGCTGTCGTCAGTCGGACCGAGACGCTGGTAGGCATAGCCGCGTACGCTCTGGTCGCCACCCGCGAAAAAGCGCTCCGTCAGCGGCAGTTTGGAAAAATCCTCCACCGCTATCCCACCGAGCTGGCCGCGCATCAGCAGACGCCCACGCTTGCCAAGCGGCAATACCGTCCGGACTGCGGCCTCGGAACGCACAAAGGAGGTTTCCGAAAGCAGGGTTTGCGCGCTTCCACGCACGTCCGCGCTCCAGCTGTAGCCGCGGCGCGGAAACAGCGCGTCATCGGCGCGCAGCTGAGACAAACTGGCGCCGGGTATCAGATAGTCGACCGTGTCATCATCCTCACCAATCGAGAAGTCCTCGTGTTGGAAATTGATGTACAGGCTGCGCTGGAAGGGTCCCCACAGGTCATTCAGCCTGGCACCCAGGGTATAGCGCGTGGTATTGCCATCGGCGCTGACGTCCTCCGACTCGGCCGTGCCGCTGAACACCAGCCGGTCTGTCTCCACATTCTTTACGGGAATCTTGTACTGCACGCCGAAGGCATTCTTGATCTTCGAGAAACGCAGATCGGTGGTTATACTGTGCCCACGCCGGTTGATGCGCCGGAACTCCGCAGCCAGCGAGAGGCGCGGCCCGGTGTCCGTGCCGAAGCCGAGGCCGGTGGCATAGCGGCGGGGCTTGTTCGGATCGGTCTCGATCACCACCGGCACGCGGAAATCCTGGGTCTCGTCGCGCTGTATCTGCACCTCGACACGCTGGAAATAGCCGCTGTCACTGAGGGCGAGCTGTGCGGCAAGCAGCTTTTTGGTATCGAAGGGCTCACCCGGCTGGGCCTTCACAAACCGGGCAACAAAGTCCGGGTCGAGTATCTCCTGCCGTACCGTGATTGGCCCGAAGAAATATCTCGGTCCTGTGTCCATGGCAAGCGCAATATCTGCCTGCTGCTCTGCGGGCGCCACGCGCATTTCACTTCGAACAAACCTCGCATCCAGATAGCCGGCACTGGTCGCCGCCGCGAGCAGCGCCTTCTTGGCGTCGTTGTACTGGCTGTGAATAAGCCGCTTACCCGTGCGCAGGCTGAGCGCGGCAAGCGCCTGCTGGATGCCGGCGTCACCCTTCCCCGGGCCTTCCACCTTGATGTCGATCTGCCGCACCAGCGTTGCTGGCCCGGGGACGATGTGATAGCGCGCGTGCCACTCACCTTTGAGCTTCTCCAGACTCGCCTCGACCGTCGGGTCATAATAACCGTATGGCTGGAGTGCCTGCCGGATCTCCGTGACGGCACGCTTGTGAAGGCGCCGTACATCGGCGTCGGAAAACGCCTTTGCTTCCTTCGCCTCCAGTCCGGGGATGGGAAGGGTGACGGGCAGCAGACCGCGCTCGGGCTGCAGTTGCGCAATGCTCAGGAAAGCGTGCACATTTTTCACGAGATCACCTTCAATGCCGGTGATTTCGACGCTCAGCCGGTCTTGTGCACTCGCCACGCTGATCCAGAGCAGCCCGGCCAGCAACAGCAAGAAAGCTGACCGGCCGCCTCCAGCCGCTTCAGTGTCCACTTGCCGCGTCATGCGATGACATGCTATCCGTCGATCAGGCACAGGTGTTGCGATCAGGGCGCCGGGTGCCTGAAGATTAGGCTGTCAGGCGCATTGCCGGGTAACAAAAGGTGCATACAAACAAATGTCCTATTTTCGAAAAAAGTATCATCCGCCTGGCACTGCGCCGGGAACCCTGGCAGAGACCAGAGCCCCGTCCGAAGCCCGGTACCAGATTCGACTCATCGACTATACCGCGTCCGAATTCACCGAGAAGGACCTGGTCGCTGCAGCGGACTGCCGGCCCTACCTGGAACGGGACAGCACGACCTGGATACATGTTCAGGGCGAAATTACGGCGCCGGTACTCGAGGAACTCGGGGCAATATTCGCACTGCACGCGCTTGCCCTCGAAGATGTCCTGAACATCGGCCAACGCCCCAAGCTGGACCGTTTCGATGGGCAGGTATTTGTGGCAATGGCCCTGCCCTCCGACTACACGCGTGATGGTAACATGACACAGGTGAGCCTGTTCTACGGGACGCAGTTCATCGTGAGTTTTCATGCCGGTGAGGTCGATCCCTTTGAGCCGGTGCGGGGGCGCCTGCGCAAACCCGCGGGGCGGATACGAACGCTGCAGGCGGATTATCTGCTGTATTGTCTCCTCGATCTCGTTATTGACGAAGGGTTTCCTGTGCTGGAGACGCTCGGCGACCGCATCGAAGAGATGGAGTCAGAAGTCCTGGAGGCACGCGACAGACAGACTGCCGGCAAGATACATGAGCTTAAGCGCGAACTGCTACTGCTGCGACGCATGCTGTGGCCGCAACGCGATGTCATCAATGCCCTGCTCCGTGACGAGGGTGAATGGATCAGTGACTTCACCCGGGTCCATCTGCGCGACTGCTACGATCATACGGTTCAGATTATCGAGTTGCTGGAAACGTACCGGGATATCACGTCCGGTATCCTCGATGTGTATCTCACGACGATCAGTAACCGCCTCAACGAGACCATGCGCGTACTGACCCTGATTGCGACCATCTTCATACCGCTGACTTTTATCGCCGGCCTCTATGGCATGAACTTCGGTGACAATACCAGCAGCCCCTGGGCGATGCCGGAGCTGCGCTGGTACTATGGGTATCCGCTGTCACTGCTGCTGATGGCTGCGGTCGTGGCCGGGATGCTGGTCTATTTCCGGCGCAAGAAATGGCTCTAGTGCGGCCGGCACACAGCAGTCACCGGCTTTGTCTGAAACGGATGCGCCGGCGCTCCGTCCCCACCGTCTCCTTATTCACTGCCGTCGCGGCGGCAGCGCAGCCACCGGGAGGTACTGTACCCCGCGCGACCGTTTTCCGGTAGACTGAGGCCCCTAATAAGTACGACATGACGGGCAGTTGATCTTTTCCGCGGCGATGCCGGTGGCTTGCCTGTTACAGCGCGGATCATCGCCGCCCGCACACCCAGGGGAAAAACCGGAGGTCAACCCATGAAGATAGCGATTCTGTCTCGCAACGCCAAACTGTATTCGACGCGCCGCCTGGTCGCGGCTGCCCGCGAACGTGGCCACGAGGCCCGCGTTCTCGATGTCCTGCGTTGCTACGTGAACATTGCATCACACAAGCCACAGGTGCACTTCAACGGTGAAAATCTCGAGGCCTTTGATGCGGTGATTCCGCGTATCGGGGCGTCGGTGACCTTCTATGGCACGGCGGTACTGCGCCAGTTTGAGATGATGGGCGTACTCCCGCTCAACGAATCCGTCGCCATCACGCGTTCCCGGGACAAGTTGCGCTCCCTGCAGCTGTTGTCACGCAAGGGCATCGGTCTCCCGGTAACAGGCTTTGCGCACAAACCCGACGACATTCAGGATCTCATCAAGATGGTCAATGGCGCACCCCTGGTCATCAAGCTGCTCGAAGGCACCCAGGGCATTGGCGTTGTTCTGGCTGAAACTCACAAGGCCGCAGAGAGCGTCATCGAGGCCTTCATGGGTCTGCACGCCCAGATCATGGTGCAGGAATACATCAAAGAGGCCGGCGGGGCGGATATCCGTTGTTTAATCATCGGTGACAAGGTGGTCGCGGCCATGAAGCGCCAGGCCAAAGAGGGCGAGTTCCGCTCGAATCTCCATCGCGGCGGCTCGGCCAGTCTGATCAGGATAACACCGGAGGAACGCTCAACCGCGGTACGCGCGGCGCAGACCATGGGGCTGAATGTAGCAGGCGTCGACCTGCTGCGCTCCAACCACGGGCCTGTGGTCATGGAAGTGAACTCCTCGCCCGGCCTGGAGGGTATCGAAACTGCGACGGGCCAGGATATTGCCGGGACGATCGTGCAGTTCCTCGAAAAACGCAAGCAGGAGCTCGGCCAAAAATCCACGGGGACCCGCACCCGGGGCAGAGGCTGATGCGCACGTCCCGTCAAGACACCCCGCGCCGTTCGCGCTGAAAAGCAGACAGACAAAACTGCACCCGGTAGGCCGTTGCGCAGGATGCGTTCCTGATTGATACTGCGCGTGCTGAGGGTCAGCACGCGCGACGGCATCCGCCGGGACGTGCCCGGCGGGCCTTGATCTTCGATAACACTTGATCTTCGATAACAGTGGTGGGTCTCGCAACGATCAGCCATCGCCAGACGTTAGGGAAAGAACCGGTGGAAATAGACAAGGATATCGCCCGCGGTATACTCGCGGGACTGCTGGCGACCTGCATTCTCTCCCTGCTGATGCTGAGCAGTGACCGGATCCCGCACGTCGAACCGGTGACCGTGACCCTGCTGATCGGCATCGCCCGGGCGGTGCTGGCGGGTAGCGGACTGCCGGCGCCGTTCGCGGGCTGGCTGTGGTTCTTTGCCATCGGCAGCCTGTGGTGGGGAACCTGGTTTGCCGTCATGGCGCCGATTCTTCCGGGACGCGCGTTCTGGATCAAGGGCGCGGTATTCGGTCTCGGCGCCGGTCTGCTGGTGGTCTGGACTATCATGCCCCTGGCGGCAGGCGGGGCGCTTGGCATGAAGCTGACTCTCTGGCAGCCTGTCGTCACCGTATCCGAGCATGTGATCTATGGTGTAGCACTGGGCGTGATTTACCGCTGGCTGAATATACGCTAATGGTCTCCGTCCCGAGTCGCTGGTCCGTCCTGTGCCCGCTTTGCGGCTCAGGGTACGGCGACACCCTAGGAGCCTGTCGACGTTAGGGGTTCGTGACGAGGCAGGTGGGAGAGCGAGCACAAAGCCTCACGATTTCGAGGCGCATAGTAGACCCTGCGCAACGAGAAAGCGGGACGCTTTGGGCCGCCCTCCCACCGCCGCAGTAGAATCAGCCTAAGTCCGACAGGCTCCTAGCGCTGCGGTCGGCATGGTCCGATTCGGGGGGGCGCTGCCGGCGCCCTGTCCGCTCGATAGCGGACAGGGTACCGGCTTCCGCGCCTCTGACCAAATGTCAGAAGAGTGCCGTTCGGCGGGTTCCACGGTAAGCGACGCGCGTGCCGCGTGTGTATCATGCCAGAGTGCTGGAGAAAACGATGTCGGAGCCCAACTGGTACAGTCAACAGAGCAAGGCGACGCTGGGGCGGCTGCTGCCGCGTCTGACGGCACGTTTTGCCGACCGGGTCGATGAGGCCGAGTGGGCGGGTTTCCTTGCCCGGCTGCAGGAACACTTTCCGCGCCTGTTCCAGAATCTGCACCGCCTCTACGGGCATCACTACGACTTTTTCTATCATCTCGAAGAGATCTTTTCCTCGGCGATGCAGAAGTGGCTGGAACGGCCCGCCGAGATGAAGGCCCTCGACGCTACCCGGGCGGTTGATCCCCACTGGTACCAGTCCCATCGCATGGTCGGCGCCATGTGCTATGTGGACCGCTTCGCGGGCAACCTGGAAGGCCTTCGCAAACGCATCCCCTACCTCACCGAGCTTGGCATCACCTACCTGCATCTCATGCCCCTGTTCAAATCGCCCGAGGGCGACAACGACGGCGGCTATGCGGTAAGCAGCTATCGCGATGTCGACCCGGCAGTGGGCACGATGGAGCAGCTCGCCGAGCTTGCGGCGGAGCTCAGGCACCATGGCATCAGTCTCGCCGTTGATTTCGTGTTCAATCACACAGCGGACGAGCACGAGTGGGCGCGCAAGGCGCTGGCGGGCGATCCGGAGTACCAGGCGTACTACCGGATGTATCCCGACAGAGCCGAGCCCGACGCCTTCGAAAAAACCATCAAGGCGGTATTTCCGGACGAACACCCGGGCTGCTTCACCTATCGCAACCGGATTCGCAAATGGGTCTGGACCACCTTTCACAACTACCAGTGGGACCTGAACTACGAGAACCCGGTGGTGTTCAACCGCATGGCGGAGGAAATGCTGTTTCTGGCCAACCAGGGCGTCGAGGTCCTGCGTCTCGACGCGGTCGCCTTTCTGTGGAAGCGGCGCGGCACGAATTGCGAGAACCAGCCCGAGGCCCATCTCCTCATTCAGGCCTTCAATGCGCTGACCCGCATCGTGGCACCCGCCCTGGTGTTCAAATCCGAGGCCATCGTGCATCCCGACGAGGTGGCAAAGTACATCAGCGAGGAGGAGTGCCAGCTCTCCTACAATCCCCAGCTCATGGCACTGCTGTGGAGCGCCCTGGCAACCCGGGACGTCGGGCTGCTGCGCCATGCCATGGAAAAGCGTTTCGCGGTCCCGCCGGGCTGTGCCTGGGTCAACTACATACGCTGCCATGACGACATTGGCTGGGTGTTCTCCGATGAGGACGCAGTTGAACTGCGCGTCGACGCGCGTGCCCATCGCCGCTTTCTTGGCGACTTCTACACCGGGCGGTTCACCGGCTCGTTTGCGCGCGGACTACCCTTTCAGGAAGACCCGACCACGGGTGACATCCGGGTATCGGGAAGCACCGCCTCACTGACGGGCCTGGAGAAGGCCCTCGAGGAGCAGGACACCAAAGAACAGGCGCTTGCCATTCGCCGCATCCTGTTGCTGCACGGAATCATCTGTACCATCGGTGGCATCCCGCTGCTCTATCTGGGCGACGAACTGGGGATGTTGAACGACTATGGCTACGAGCAGGACCCCGAGATGATCGGCGACAGCCGCTGGGTGCATCGACCAGTATTCGACGCGGAACGCGCGGAGCTGCGTGAAGACCAGGCCAGCATCCCCGGCATGATCTATCACGGGCTTCTGAAACTTATTCAGGTCCGGCAGCAGAACCTGGCCTTCACGCGCGCCGACACCGAGATCGTTGACACCGGCAACGAACACGTCTTCGGCTACTTCCGCCAGCACGCCGATCAGAGCGTGCTCGTGCTGGCGAATTTCACCGAGCGGGAACAGAGCCTGGCGGCGAATCGGCTGCGGCTGCTGGGCCTGCGCAAGACCCTGACCGATGTCATCGCCGGACGCACCCTCATCGCAACTCAGACCCTGACCCTGGAGCCCTACCAGTTCATGGTCCTGCCGGGCGGGCGCTGAGGCGTTCACGCCAACACTGGATTGAGGAAACACGATGAATCGTTACGCCACGAAAGCTACTCTCTGCAGCGTGCTGCTGGTCGTGCTGGTAAGCTTGGCCGGTTGCGCCACCGTGCCGGAGACCGGGCGCTCACAACTGCTGCTCATCAGCCCTTCGGAAGCGACACAACTCGGTCTGACGGAGTTCCAGAAGCTCAAGCAGGCGACGCCCGTCTCCAGGGATGCCGCCAAGACGGCACTGGTGGAACGGGTAGGCAGGCGCATCGCGGCCGTGGCGCCCCTGCCGAATGCGCAGTGGGAATTCGTCCTGTTCGATGCGCCGGATACCGCCAACGCCTTCTGTCTGCCGGGCGGCAAGGTGGGCATCTACAGCGGCATCCTGCCGGTTACGCAGGACGAGAACGGTCTTGCCACGGTCATCGGCCACGAGGTCGCCCACGCCGTTGCCCGCCACGGCGCCGAACGCATCTCGGAGGGACTGCTGTTGCAGCTTGGCGGCGAGGTGCTGGCGGTCGCCATGAACACCCAGCCGGCGCTGACCCAGACCGTCGTGCAGCAGGCCTATGGCATTGGCAGCCAGGTGGGCGTCGCCCTGCCCCACTCGCGCCAGCAGGAGCTCGAGGCGGATCGGCTGGGGCTGCTGTACATGGCCCGCGCCGGCTATGATCCCCGCTCCGCGACAGACTTCTGGAAGCGCTTCAGCGCCTATGGAGCAAAACGCGGCGGCTCACCACCCGAGTTCCTGAGCACGCACCCGGTGGATACGACACGGATCGCCAGGATCCAGTCCCTCATGCCGCAGGCGGTCGCCGAGTACAACCGGGCCAAGACGCGCTGAACCCGGCCGACGCTTCGGACCAAGGCCCAGGTCCGCGTCCGACCCCGGGCAAAGGCCGCCGCAGCCTTTCGCACGCCTTGCGGATCACACGTAGCCGCCGGTGTAGGACCGATTACCGGGGGCGGCGCGTCCGGAAGGCACGACGACGATGCCCGAATCCGAGATATGGTAGCGCCTGCGGTCATGCTCGGGATCAAAGCCGATACAGGTCTTGGCGGCAATGGAGTTGTAGCGGTCGACGATGACCCGGCGCAGGCGAGCGCCGCGGCGGATGTGCACCGAGTCCATAATGATGCATTCGTCGAGCTCCACATCTCTCTCAAGCAGCACCTCGTGCCGGATGATCGAGTTGCGTAGGCTGGCATCGTTTACCACCGTGCCGGCTGCAAGGATGCTGTTTTCGATGCTGCCGCTGATGATCTTGGCCACCGGACCCTGGTAGGAACTGGAGTAGATCGGCCAGCGCGGGTTGAAGGCGTCGAAGCGGGGCTTCAGGCCGAGCACGTCCTGGTTGGCGGCGAAATAGCTCTCGATGCTGCCGACGTCCCGCCAGTAGCCCGGTTCTTCATAGGACCTCACACCCGGGACCTTGTTCGACGCGAAGTCATAGGCATACAGGCGATGGGTCTTCATCAGCCGTGGCAGCACATCGCGGCCGAAGTCCCGCTCACCGCGCCGTTCAGCCTCCTGCAGGGCCTCGATGAGCAACGGGGTCTTGAACAGGTAATTGCCCATGGAGGCCAGGGCCCGGGTCGGATCCTCGGGCATGGCGGCCGGGATCGCAGGCTTTTCCTGAAAATCGCGTATCCGCCCGTCTGCGTCAATGCCGATGACTCCGAAGCCGCGAGCCTGCTCGAGGGGCACGGGAAGCGCGGCCACGGTGATGTCCGCCTCACGTTCGGCGTGAAAACGCACCATCGCACGCACGTCCATACGGTAGATGTGGTCGGCTCCGAACACCATCACCAGCTCCGGGTCGTGTTGCGCGATCAGATTGAGATTCTGCCGCACGGCATCCGCGGTGCCCTGGAACCACTCGCGGCCGCGCAGCATCTGGGGTGGCACGACGGTCACAAACTGCTCCGGCAGCATGGGCGAAAGCGCCCAGGACTGGCGGATGTGCTCGATGAGGGACTGGGACTTGTACTGCACCAGCAGATAGATGGCATGGATTCTGGAGTTGACCAGATTGCTGAGGACAAAGTCCACGATCTGGTAGCGGGCCCCGAAGGGCACGGCGGGTTTGGATCGCTCGGCCGTCAGCGGATGGAGGCGGCTGCCTTCACCACCGGCCATCACAAACGCAAGGATTCGGATCTTCTTCATCGTGCAGTCCCTCTCTGGTATTCCGTGGCTGTTCAGTAAGAACCGGCCTGCGCCAAGCTGGCAGATACTGGATTTCCCCCCGACGCGGATCTGTTGCGGCGCGCGCACCCGGCCTGTTACGCGCTGCAGGGCCTGGCATCACCCGCGCCAGTATACCGGAGGCCATGCATGCGGTCATGGCAGGCTGCAAATCCTGCCACCCCGACCACGCCAGGCAACTCGCGCGCGCCGGTGGACCCGGCCGGGCCCGCGTAACCCGGCACATGCCGGACCCGCCGTCAACAGCGCGGCAAATCTGGTATGCTTGCGCTCAGTGAGCACTTTGGCGTTCAAGCCCGAGGCGCTCGAGCGCGCGGCGGTGACCCACGTGCTTCCCGCCAGGCGTGACGTGACTGCGCTGTTTCTCCGAGACGATGGAAAAGAAAACGCAATTCAGCCTCTGGTATCTGTTACTTGCCCTCACTGCCATCCTGCTCATCCGAGACTGGTGGACGACCAGCCAGCAGATCGAACCCATACCCTACAGCGAGTTTGAAACCCTCCTCGAGCAAGACAAGATCGAGGAGATCGTCATCCAGCAGAACTACATACGGGGCAAACTCAAGGCGCCTCTTACCGACAAGCGCGATCTTTTCATCACCACGCGCGTGGATCCGCAGTTTGCTGAGTTGTTGAACAAACACGCTGTGAAGTACTCCGCAGAGCTGGAAAGCACGTTTCTGCGCGACGTACTCTCCTGGGTACTGCCGGTCTTGTTTTTCTTTGCGATCTGGAGCTTCTTCATCCGTCGAATTGCCGAGCGTCAGGGCCTCGGCGGCCTGATGAGCATCGGCAAGAGCAAGGCCAAGGTCTACGTGGAGACCGACACCAAGGTCACCTTCGATGATGTCGCCGGCGTCGATGAGGCGAAAGAGGAGCTCAAGGAGGTTGTCTCCTTTCTCAAGCATCCGCAGGACTATGGACGCCTGGGCGCCCACATCCCCAAGGGCATACTGCTGGTCGGCCCACCCGGCACCGGGAAGACCCTGCTCGCCCGCGCAGTGGCTGGCCAGGCGGGCGTGCCGTTCTTCTCCATCAGCGGGGCGGAGTTCGTGGAGATGTTCGTCGGCGTGGGCGCCGCCCGGGTGCGCGATCTGTTCGAGCAGGCGCGCACGGCCGCGCCCTGCATCATCTTCATCGACGAGCTGGATGCGCTGGGACGCGCGCGCGGCATCGGCCCGATCTCGGGCGGCCATGACGAGAAGGAGCAGACGCTCAATCAACTGCTCGCGGAACTGGACGGCTTTGATCCCAGCACCGGGATCGTGCTGCTCGCAGCCACCAACCGGCCGGAGATCCTCGACCCGGCCCTGCTCCGCGCCGGGCGCTTCGACCGGCAGGTGCTGGTGGACAGACCCGACCGGATCGGTCGGGTCGCGATCCTCAAGGTGCATCTGAAGAAAATCAATCTCGGCACGGATGTCGATGCGGATCAGATCGCTGCCTTGACGCCGGGTTTTACCGGTGCCGATCTGGCCAACCTGGTCAATGAGGCGGCGCTGCTCGCCACCCGCCGCGCCGCCGACTCGGTCGCCATGGCCGATTTCACGGCAGCCATCGAGCGCATCGTCGCGGGGCTCGAAAAGAAGAGCCGGCTGCTCAATCCCCACGAGCGCGAGGTGGTCGCCTGCCACGAAATGGGCCACGCACTGGTTGCGACCGCGCTGCCCGGCATGGACCCGGTGCACAAGATTTCCATCATCCCGCGCGGCATCGGCGCCCTCGGTTATACCCTGCAGCGTCCCACGGAGGACCGCTTCCTGATGACCCGCGAGGAACTGGAAAACAAGATGGCCGTGCTGCTCGGCGGGCGGGCGGCCGAACGACTGGTGTTCAACGAAATCTCCACGGGTGCCGCGGATGACATCGACAAGGCCACGGAGATCGCCCGGCACATGGTCACCCGCTTCGGCATGTCCGAGAAACTCGGTCAGATGACCTATGAAAGCCAGCGCCCCGGATTTCTCGGCGAGACGCCGTTCGGCGTGACCCAGCGCGAATACAGCGAAGAAACCGCCCGTGAAATCGACTGTTCAATACGCGAACTCGTCAATCAGGCATTCGATAAGGCAACCGCCATTCTCACGAAATACCGTACCCAGCTCGATGCCGGCGCGAAACAGCTGCTGGAACAGGAAACCATGACCCGCGACGAACTGCCCAGCCTCAAGTGACTAGTACGCTTTCAATGTGATAATGACGGATGCTGACAGATCAGTCTGCGCCCCAGTATTTTCGTTTATAGCCACGGAACCCACAGCAGGAGGAATCAATAATTCTTGGGTGGATTCCGTAGGTTCCGTGGCCAACAACCAGGTCTGGATCTAAACCAAGCTGTCGGTGGGCGAGGCACACCCTCATCAGCCCCTGTATTCTGTATTCTGTATTCTGGCTTCTGGCTTCTGGCTTCTGACAGGCGGATTCCCCCGTCGGTGGAACACTGAAACGCACAGTTCGGATATAATCAGCGCACCCAGGTTGTGACACCTTAACTTGAACGAGGATTGCATTATGGCCGGACACTTCAAAGCAAGAGCGGACTCACTGGTAAAGCGCAGTTCCGATACGGGCTACCATATTGCCTGGAAGGAGAAGTACGGGTTCCAAAAGAGCCATTTTGACGAGGAGATGACCTACGGCGAGGCGACCAAAAAGGCCATGGAGCTTCAGGCCAAGGAACCCGCCAAGGTGTTCTGGGCGGAAGTCATCATGGACCCGAACTTCGAGCACTAGCCCGCATTTCTCACCGGGGGGCACGATGATCGCGCAGAGATTCGGATTCACAAACCATTTTCCGATGGAGCGGAATACGGGCTGTATTTCCGACTGAGGAAAATGGTTTGTGGATTCAAAGATCAAGCGAGGGCGTGTCATCCTGGTGAGAAATGCGGGCTAGCCCGGATTTCTCACAGGGATCCCGTATGCTGGCGCAGGGCTCGTGTGTCTGGACGCCGCTCTGGGCGAAGCCAGCAAAGCGAAAGGTCCGGTGGACCTTTCGCCCGCTGTCCGCCAGGGAAGGGCGAAGCCCGAGGCGGATAGTCCCCGGAAGGCGTAGGGCGCGGGCGTATGGCTGAAGTGGCGAAGGGGCCGGAGGCTTCCGTAGCCAGCGTAGGCCGTATGCAAGCGCATCCGACACGCCGTCGAGTCATTGTGGGCGCTGTGGTGCTCCGCGTAGAGGAGTGCCGCTGCGACCGCAGGACGGCCGGGGCACAATGGCTGCCGCGTTGGCGAGTCGATTTTGGCGACTTGGATGTCCCAAAATCTTTCACGAGATAGCGGCACACTGGTGCGAAGCGGGCTTGGCACAGCCGAGCCCCGGGCGCGATAACGAGGTCGCCGTCGCTACCACTTCAGTGAAGAGCAAGTCGCGGGGGTGAGCGTAAGCGCGCCGGCTGCCACGCGACCGCAGCGCCCCGTCTCCGCACCTACGCATGCGCGCGCGCGAACCGGGGCGCCAGGCGCAGGAGAACCAGCCAGGGCCGGGATAGGCATCTCCATGAAACACACGGTCCTTTGCACGTTCAATACAGTTTGAATGGGCGCAACAGAACAGGATCTTCCAACGCCGCCCTGGAAAATCCGGGCGAGACTACCGTGTGCAGGCTTCGGCACCGCGAAGTATCACGCGTCTGACACGAGCAACCACCTGCCAGGCGAGGCTAAGCGTCGCGTCACGAACGGCAGCGGTTAGCCGCACTCAGCGGTTCAATCGATTTTTCTTGATGAAAACGGTGTGAAGGGCAACCTTCGACCCGTTCCGGTCCTTTAGTCACCTCTTATATAAGCGATTATTTAAAGACAAAGAACGACCCATTCCGGCCCTACGTACCCACAAAGTAAATCTCCCCAAAGTCAGTATTTCTACTTATTTAATCGGTAGGTCTGTTGTCAACCAAATCGGTTATCTACCGGTTATTTGCATCGTGTCGTCTATAGTTAACCTATGCTTGGTATCAGCTAGGTATATGCGGGGTTAATTATGAAATTCATAAACTATACATTCATGCTGAGCTTGACACTTGTATTGAACAGCGTCTGGGCGGATACCAATGCGCTAGATTATTACAAGACACTCACTATGCTCGATGGTAACTGGGTGTTATCGCCCGCCGATACACAAGAAGGCGGTGCGACAAAAAAAGGGCCTGCGGCAGAACTTATTGGAACTGACAAAACAGCAATGAGCTTCAAAGTGGTCGGTAAAGGAAGTGCAGTACAGGAAAATCTTTTGCCTGGTACAGGTAAGGAAATGGTATCCATGTATCATTGCAACGATTTCAAGAATTGCTCGCAAGTTCAAGCAAAACACTATTGTGCCAAGCAGAATCAGCCTGAATTGACACTGGATGCTGCCAAATCAAACGATAGTACCATTGTACTGGTTTGCGATATGAACACATCCCTGTGCAATTCTGCTGAAGGCCATGTCCACGGAATCAAACACGAGTTGTCGCAAGCTAATAACCACCTCAAAACGACATATACCATCTACAAGGATGGTAAGTACGAGAAAGACTCAATCTATCACTTCAATCTTAAATAATAACTACATCGCATTGACGGCGGCTCGTTTCGGGGCCGCTTTTTGTTCTGGTCGAAGGTCCGTTCATGGCCGGAAATCCCCGTTTAATGAGAAAGAACGACCGTAGTAAGACCTTTGCCAGGATTCTGCCGGGACGTTTAGCTAAACAAATACATTTGACCCAGCCTGGTGATCCCGTACAGCTGGATGGTCATGGCCACGAGTCCGGTCCAGCCGGTCTGATGGCTCGCGCCCCGCACCGCGCCGTCTGCCGTTACCTGACGCGTCGGGTAGCGTTCGATCACCGCGCGTGCGTTGAATAGCGTGCGCTCGGGGCCGAGTCGCCTGTCCAGTCCGGCATGGCATACGACCTCGAGCACTCCCGGGTTGAGTCCCGCCAGTCATACAACGGCGCCGTGTTCGGTCGTGCGTTTCTCGCTCTCCATGAGTGCCTGCAATGCCGAGTATTCGATATCGGGTACATTAAGATCGCTGAAAAACGAACCCGGCTTCACGGAGCCAGGATGAAACCCGGTGGTGCCTTTTGCCAGGGATAGCCCTTAAGGGCCATCTGGTAACCACGATCAAAGAGCTTTCTCATGTATACCGGGTCAAACAATTCGTTTGGCTTATCGGTGACGTCCGATGGAATGTAGGCCAGGTTGAAGTCATTCACGCCGCGCTTGCACAGCGCATAGATCTGGTAGAGATCACCGATACCCTGTGTCCTGATGAGTGAATTAATGGTGCTCGAGGCGATGGGAAATACATTGCGTTTCACACCGAGGTAATCCGGATCCAGAAAGGAGTTCCTGATGACGTAAATTCTGGGTTCGCCCTGCACCTTCAGTTTCTGCGTGACCTGTCTCCAGTCGATTGCCGCCGGGTAGACGAACACCTGTGATCCGGTTCCGCCATCCACGTGCATCTCGTCGTAGTGTTGGCCGTCGGTAACTACCGGAATCACCGCGGGCGGGAAGGCAACAGGTATTCACGCCGAGGCCCGGAGTACTTCATGTATCAGTTTTATCTTTTGCGGATAGTCACTGGCCGCAATGGCGCCGATACTCCAGATGACTGAGCGGCCGGCATCCAGGTTCACAGTGCCGGTGAACAGACGCCGGCCGCTGCGGTGCTCGCGCGCGATGGCATCGATCATGTCAGCATCGATGTATTTTGCAATCAGTTCCTTCATCGGTTCGGTATCGGCCAGCGAGTCACCCAGGGCAGCCGCAATAAAGCCGCGCTTGTTGATGATGTCCTTGGTTGTCGTCGTTGTGTACACCCTCTTCAGCTGATCGTCATAGTCAGAACCGAGAAACGCAAAAGGCGCGGTCAGGGCGCCGGTGCTGACCCCTGTCACCATGGTGAACTCCGGGCGCGTACCGGCCGCCGCTCACCCCACCAGCAACCCTGCGCCAAACGCCCCGTTGGCGCCACCGCCGGAGATGGCGAGGTAGTTATGGGGTTTACCGTATATTCCCGAGAACTTTTCACGAAGATCGGCATCGCTGGAAGTCTCGAACATCTGCAGGGAGTACTTCGGCCATTCATCACCCCAGAAGCGGGCTTCCGGTATACCCGGGATGCTGGCTTTGTTGGTCAACTCCAGGGGAAGCGGGTTTCGTTCCGGCACAGTGGCACAGCCAAGCAGGGCCGCGAGCAGACCGGTAACGACCAGCCGTCCGATGTGTGCAGGAAATCTAAAGGCGGATATCAACGTGCGAGGTAAAACGCTGGCGTTCATAGCATGCTCACAGTTCTGTAATTAATCCGTGACCACACCACGGCGCCGAATTCGCTGACAGGCACGCTGCCACCGGAACGCGAACCCACCCATCAGTATCAGGCAAACACCTGTCGCTGGCCGCAGGGTAATGGTGTTGGCGTACCGCGCTTTTTTCCGTGGTTTAACTCACGGGCACGGTAATTACCGGCGCCTGCGGCACCACGCCGGTCTGGGCGAGCGAGGTGAGCAACAGCAGGAACGTGAATATACCCTTGGAGCGGAAATCGCGATTGTCGATCCAGAACCAGTGGTCGTTGTACTGCACCGCGACAAACGCCTTCGCCGGGGGTTCGTCGCCGGAGTGGATTTTCACCAGAGGCTGGTCGCGTGGACTGCTGCCGGGCGATCGGGCGGGACCGGTAACGTGCTGCCTTCCGCAATGTCGGTGGCCGGCACCTCCACCCGTCCGCCCAGCTCCAGAAAAATCTCCAGCATGGAGCGGGTGAGCACGGCCAGTTCGTGGTCGTTGCTCGGCCGGGCGCCGAAGGTCAGTTCCAGTTCCCGTGCATCCGGCTTGAGGCCAAGCACCTTGCGGACGAAGCGGACATCCTCTTCGACCGCCGGGGGGATCTTGCCATGGAAACTGATGAGCGAGACATCCTCCGGGCCCCGCTTCTCCAGGCGGAAGTCGATGGCCTCCGACTGCTGCATACGCTTCAGGGCATCGAGCAGCTGGTAGAATTCCGAGTCGGCGTCCCGTCTATTCATGGGGCGGGTGGAGCGGTTGTACACCCCGTTGATGGCGCGCACCGACAGTTGAAAGATCAGGTCCACGGGGTAGCCGGCCTGGACCAGCTGGAACCGGGTGGGCGGGGGAATCGGCCGCAGCAGTTCGCGGGTGAATTTATCGCCCTGCAGCGGGGTATAGGTGATGGTGGGCCGGTCGGTGTAGGTGCCGGTCGCCCCGAGGCTGGCGCCCCGCCCGGTGGTGTCCGGAAGATTGGGGGGTCGAGTTGCGCGAAAAGGTGCCCAGCAGGAATGTGTTGAATTGTTGCTGACACCGTGCTGTACAATCGTGCGGTGCGACAAACCATCGCCACAACGTCGCGGGATAAATTAGAGGATATAAAACATGTTCAACTCAAGATCGATTTCCTTGATGATGATCGGTGCCGTCAGCTTTTTCCTGACTCACCCGGCAGCGGCGCAGGACGAAGCCGCGCTCCAGCAGGCGCAGGCCGAATGCCAAAGCACGGCGCAACAGCAGACCGGCTATAACCCCAATGCCGCCCCGACGACAACGACAACCGAGCCCCAGGCGGGCGGGAGAGCCCGCGGTGCGGCGGCCGGGGCGATGGCCGGTGCGGCCATGGGACGTTCCAAGACAAACGACTACGACAACATTTCCGATGACGCCGCCGAGGAGTACAGCCGTAACCAGATGGAGGATGCCGCCAAGGCCGGCGCGGCCGTGGGCGCGTCCCAGCAACGGCAGGAACGCCGGCAGGGCAGGAAAGCCGGGCAGCAGCAATCCTCCGCCGCCAATGCCTTCAATGAGGCGTATGCCGCATGCATGACGAGCAAGGGGTTTTCCGGACAGTAGACAGTTCCGGTTCGGCGGGGCGCTCTTCACGAAGGACGTTGTTTATCTCTTCGGCCTGTTACAGGTGAGCAATACAATCTGTGCGGTTTTCTTCGCCGGGCGATTCGACTGCCTGCGGTTACTGTTCTGTGGAAAGCTGGATCTGCAGGACATTCCCGCACTCTGCGAGCTAGCAGTCCCGGGCGAGTGACCTGCGGTCCTTGCTGGCTTTACTCGCGTACTTCACGTTCATGACCAAAATTGATCCGGCGCCGATGCTGGCGGTGGCCCAGAAGATCCTAGAAAACGCATCTATTGTCGAGTTCCCGGAGCAGGCATGAACAACCCGGGGCATCGACACAGTGGAACATGCAGGGAACACCGGAGCCGTCGCCGGGTGGGTTTCTCACCCACTGGGAATACGCCGCCTTTGCACGGCGCACGCCAACTCCTGACCTACAGGACAACCAGCGAATGGCAAGACCCTTTGCCGTCATTCCGGTTAGAATGCGTTTCATCACTTTCCTGTTAACCTCCCTCTCCCGGTGAGAGGGAGTTGGGGAGAGGGAGGTTGTTTTGCAGGAGACGCTGAAACCGCGACATTATTTATTAGCTGCCTGTCCGCAATCAATAACCTGGGGGTGCTGCGACAGTAATGTAGGTTACCTGGCTACCGTACCGGCATACCCCCTCTGGTACCAGGCAGAGGAACAGTTGTAATAAGAAACGCCATTAACCACGACTGCTGTTGCCGTACATGGAAGTGTCGTTATGTAGGTTGTCGATGAAGATCCCGACGCTGCGGCGCCGACAATCGCGCCACCAACAATGGCACCTGCCAGAAACTCACCGTCATCATCATCCCAGCGATCATAATTATCATCGAGTTCATCATCAATGAACTCCTGCCTGTCTTCCTGTAGATCCTTTGCCGCATCCTGACGATCTTCCCGGCTGGCATCTGCCCATTCCTGGCGGTCGTCCTGACTGCCCCGGGCATCTTCCCGATTGCCCTGTAGATTGGCTTGCCGGGTCCCCGCCATTTCCTGGCGATTCCCCTGACTGCCAGTACTGACACTCTGGCGTTGTACCGGCTGACTGACACTCTGGCGTTGTACCGGCTGGCTGGCACGCTGGCCAGATCTTGCCGTGAATCCTCCGCCACTGGCTACACCTGCACGGGAAAAGCCTCCGCCTCCGCCACCACCACGACCGCCACCACCACCGCCACCGAGTCCCCGGGCGTGAACTTCGGTCGCAAAAAATATGGCCGTGAACAAAGCGATGCCACAAACGACTGTGCTGGATTTCAGATTCATCATCATGATGCATCTCCTTGCGTTTTGTTCATCCCATCCTGCCTGGATGCGGGCAACAAGGTCGGGATTCTTTCAGCACCTTTTGCCGGCGTGAAAGTAAAAGTTGAATCATTGATACTTGAGGTCAGGTTCCAGGAGGAGAAAACAGCCTGAAATTGCGGCTGTCCTGGCGCATTCTTGTAAGTCAGCACCATGCGAGTCGGCAGCATGTCGCTCCCAATCCAGACCTGGTAGTCAACATCCCGCGTCTGCGCAGCGATATGGTCGGTTGGCATCGCTCCCAGGACATCGTGCTCAACATAAGCAACCGCGGTATCCAGCTGCTGAAGCTGTTGTGGAAAGGTTGTGGTCAGCATACGGGCCAATGGCACACGAATACCCAGCTTACCGACGGCATAACGAAGCGCCGCATCCACATCACCAGAGTGCGTGGTTTGTGAATAAACGTTCTCGGTCGTACTGAACAGTGTAAGGGTCTTGCCGTCGAATATCAGGCCGCCAGCATCGCCATCGCTTTGCTGCGAATCGACCCGCAGATAATCCGGACGACTGATCTGCACCTTGCGTACTTCGCTGAACTGAATTTTCTGTCCAGACGCCTGAACAACGTCATAGTTCATGTGTATCGTTACACTGAACTGCCTGGCTCCGGCCAGCTTCTTTGCCATACCTTCAAGTTGTGAATTGGCATCTATTGCCCCTGAGGCTTTCTTCTGTTCAGTCTCAATACCGGATTGCGTGGCTGGATTAGCAGCAGATGCAGCTGCTTGTTCACTCTGTTCCGAGTAAGCAGGAACACTAAACATTCCGGCAATAATCAGCGGAATAACCTTCTGTGTGAAAGTCATGATTGTTCTCCGATTGTCATTACTGTTTTCAACAATGTTGCTCTTGATTCGTTCTTGATTTCATCAACTTGGAATTGCTAAACGAGTATCTTTGGTAGAGTAAGGATGTGGCGCGGTGGGCTTAGGTTACAGCGTGTCTGTTGCCGCCCCTTTCGTCTGGTGGTACCTCAATAGCCGTACCATCACTCCGTTTCCAAATCGTCCCCATCGGACCGGACATGCAGATTCCACGCATCCGGCTCTCGGACAAGACATTACGCCTTTGCATACGAAGTGACTGGGGGCACTGCTTCGCTCATCTCCCCCCGTCATATCAGCCTTCCCCGTCCCGACTAATGGGTCGGCCTGCGCCTCGGCATTTTCGAGGCTTGCTCAGCGTTCACTCGCGTTACGGCCTGCACACTCACTGGGTCACGTTGAGTGACCCGTTACATCGAAGGCTTCAATCACTTCGTTGCCTCCATGACTGCTCCGATTGCTTCCGGCTGGAGCGGTTGCCGGATGGGGCTCGCACCCACTGAAAAACGCCGCCTTAGCACGGCGCACACCCATAGCGGAAATTCATCGCCGCTCTTATCACTGTCGTTGTGGTGCCCAGCCTACTCCTCTACCGGCGGCGCCTCCGCCGGTCGCGTTTGCTGGCGATAAGCCTTGAGCGCCTGCCGCATGGTTGGGAAGGTGCGTTCCTCCAGATCCTCGCTATACAGCCCGACTTCACGCGCCCATTGGAGAAGTTCCGTCTTACGTCCGGCGAAAACCAGTTGCACGCCACGCGTGGCCAGTGTTTCCCTCACATCGCGGATCGCATAGAGGCCCGTCACGTCAAACTGGCTCACGGGGATCATGTCCAGCACGAACCATTTGAGCTCCGGGCCCGCTGCGTCGGCCGCACGCAGCGCTCGCTGCTTTAAGTATGCGGAGTTGAAGAATAAGATGGGGCCGTCGAAGCGATAAATCACGATTCCCGGCCAGGTCGTCGCCTCCGGGTGGCGTTCCACCGAATGCAATCCCGGCAGCCCCTCGACTTTTCCCAGCACCTCGTCGCGGGGTCTGGCGGCAATCCTGACGAAACGCACCAGCGCCAAGCCCACCGCCACCAGGATGGCATTGATCGCGCCTACCGCCACCACGCCGAGCATGGTCAGCACCGACAGCGCGACTTCCTGTTTATCGATTTTCCATATCTCGCGCAGTGTGCCGATGTCGAACAGCGAAAACGCCGCGAACACCAGCACGGCGCCGAGCGCAGGGATCGGCACATACCGCAGGGGCTCGGTGAAAAACAGCAGGACGGCGGCGATGGTGGCTGCCGCCACCAACCCCGTCACCTGGGTACGGCCACCGGCCGCGTCGCCCATCGCCGTGCGCGAATCCGCTCCGGTGATCGCGAAGCCCTGCGACACGGCCGAGGCGATGTTGGCGACACCGAACGCCGCGAACTCCCGATCGACGGCGATCGCATAGCGGTTCTTCTCGGCGAAGCTACGCGCGGTCAGCATACCGATGGAAAACAGTACCAGCGCGAGGCCTGCAGCGCTGGCAATCAGGGACGGCAGATCCTCGACGGGAAAGCTCGGAATCCCGAGCGGCGGCAGCCCCGCGGGAACGCTGCCCATGACCTTCACGCCGTGACCCTCAAGATCCAGCAGCGCCACGGCGAGGCCTGCCGCGACCATGGCCACCAGCGCCGCCGGCAGCCGGGCGAAGAAGCGGCCGGAGACGAACAGCGCGGCAAAGGTCCCCAGCCCCACGGCCAGCGTCGGGGCATGCGTCTCGGGTAACTTGGACAGAAACTCCAGCAGCCGCGGCACGATGCGACCCGTCTCGATCGGGAAGCCGAAAATTTTACCGATCTGACCAAGCAAAATGCTGATAGCCACCCCGTTCAGGAAGCCAATCAGGATCGGTTTGGAGAGGAAGTCGGCGAGCGCGCCCAGGCGCAGGAAGCTCGCACCGATACAGAACAGGCCGGTAAAGAACGCCAGGGTCACCGACTATGACCAGTACAGCTCGTAATTGCCGCCCGCCAGCGGCGCCACCGATGCCGCCACCATGGCACAGGTGGCCGCGTCGGGATTAACCATCAGCTGGCGCGAGGTACCGAACAGCGCGTACACCACCAGCGGCAGGATGCAGGAATACAGACCCACCACCGGGTTGAACCCCGCCAGTTCGGCGTAGGCTACGGCCACCGGCAATGCGACCGATGCGACAGACAATCCGGCTACCAGGTCGTGGCGAAAGTCGGCGCGAAACTTGTAGTGGAAGGTGCTGCGGGTGTCGATCCCGATCGGACGGCGAGAACGCTCTGTCCGTGCTTTTTACCCGGGTGACGCCGGTTGACGACACGCTGGTCGAAGTAGCCGAGTTTTCGTTTGATGACGGCATGGGGGCTAAAATCCCCTGACAGGGAGAAGCTCGAACGTCTCTACCGTTACGTCAGCCGACTGGCGGTATCGGAGAGGTGCCCGTCTCTGACCGCGCGGGGCAGTGTGCACGATGAGCTGAAAATACCCTGTGATTGAACGACCGCTTCCTGGTGTTAACCTGCCATTTGCTGAGGGGTTCCCTTAATATCGTGTATTGTCCATTGGTAGAGTAAGGATGTGGCGCGGTGGTCTAAGGTTACAGCCTATCTGTTGCCGCCCCTTTCGTCTGGCGGTGCCTCAATAGCCGAACCATCACTCCGTTTCCACATCCTCCTCATCGAACCGGACATGCAGATTTGGTGAGTAGGCTGGTTTCTCGCGCCATGACAGGATGCAGTTTGTGTTCTCTGTACCGCCTGGTTTACCGGCGGTGCCACAATATCGCATCCACGTAGCAGTTGGCCCCAACCCCTCGAAAAACCGGACATGGACCGTTAATCCATCCGGCTCCCAGTTTGAGTCATCCCAAGTGGCACAGGATAAAGGTTATGAACAATACGAACACGCGGAATCACCCGATCGCGCAACACGCGATGGAAGCGATCCCAACTGATCGAATGACATTGGCTGCGCCGGTTCAGCCAGTTAAACAGCAGCCGACACGCTGCACTGACATAGCGCATCAGTGCCCGGTAGTTACCTTACCGCTCACCCCGTAATGCGAGCAGTGGTTGCAGCCCAGCACGAACATCGCGCGTTTTGCTATTTCAATGTTCGCAATGATATGGTTCGCGACGGCAGGTAGGGGGTTGTCGTCCCCCTTCTCCAAGAGCAACTCAGGGCTTGGTCGAAATCAATGCAGACATGTTGAACTGGCTTCTAATCTTTGCTCCTGTCGCGGTGCTCCTGGAGTACTTCTACTCCGCGGCCCATGTGTGGATTTTTATCGCATCGGGTTTAGCCATTCTGCCCCTCGCAGTATGGATGGGGCGAGCGACGGAAGAACTCGCGACCTACGCCGGGGAGGGAGTCGGGGGTCTGCTCAACGCGACCTTTGGAAATGCCGCCGAACTCATCATCGCGGTGGTCGCGCTGAACAGTGGACTCTACGACGTTGTCAAAGCGTCCCTGGCCGGCGCAATCATCGGCAACATCCTACTCGTGCTCGGCGTGGCAATGCTGGCGGGAGGCATCAAGTTCAATACGCAAGCCTACAATCCAGTGGCGGCCCGGTCGCAGACAACAATGCTGACGCTGGCCGCGATTGCGTTGATGATGCTTGCGATATTTCGGCAGCTGGTTGGGCCCGTGGATGCGACCCTTGATACCAATGTCAGCGTGGTGATCGCCTGCGTACTGCTCGCGGTCTATGCGCTTAATCTTTTTTTCCAACTCATTACACATAAACGGCTGTTTGCCGGAGAGGGACACGGTGGCGAGGACTCGGCCCCGCAGTGGAGCGTCCGGCGTGCACTCCTCGTCCTCGCAGGATCCACCGTCCTGATCGCCTGGATGAGTGAGATCCTGGTTGGGGCGATCGAGCCGACCACCCACGCGTTTGGGTTGAACAGCATTTTCGTCGGCGTCTTCGTCGTTGCCGTACTCGGCAACGCCGCCGAGCACGCTACCGCCGTGCGCGCCGCGATGAACAACCGCATGGACCTCTCACTGACGATCGCCGTTGGCTCAAGCGTGCAGATCGCCTTGTTCGTGGCGCCGTTGCTCGTTCTGTTGAGCCATGTCGTCGGTCCCCGGCCGATGGACTTGATGTTTCGCCCGGGTCTGGTTTTTTCCATGTTCTTTACCGTCTGGATCGCGGCTGAGGTGGCAGGAGACGGTGAGTCCGACTGGCTCAAGGGGGCTCAACTGCTTGCCATTTACGTGATCTTGGGCATTCTGTTCTTCTATGCACCCATACCCGCTTCCCCTCCGGGGACTGGATGATCCGGGGAAGTCCGCGTAGCCGGATATTTCCGGCGGGAGCACTACATGCAGTGTTAAATGCAACGCGCCAGTTCGACATCAGTTTGAACGCAGGAGCGATCACATGAGTAATCCGCCTTCCTCGCCCCGAGTGGAACCGGGCCGCATCGCGCGCCCGCAGAAAGCCTCCGATCAGATCGGCTGGATACGCTGGCTGCCAGGGCTGCAAATCTTGCGCGAATACGAGTTAGGCTGGCTGCGTCATGACATCGTGGCCGGACTGGTGCTGACGACGATGCTGGTGCCCGTTGGCATCGCCTACGCGGCGGCATCGGGCGTGCCGGGCATCTATGGCCTCTATGCAACGATCATCCCGCTGCTGGCTTATGCGCTGTTCGGTCCAAGCCGTATCCTGGTGCTGGGGCCCGACTCTGCGCTGGTTGCGGTCATCCTCGCCGTCGTCTTGCAGCAGTCTGGCGGCGATCCCATGCGTGCCATCGCCCTGGCCGGCATGATGGCCATCGTGTCCGGGCTGGTGAGCATCGCGGCGGGCCTGGCGCGCCTCGGTTTCATCACCGAATTGCTTTCCAAGCCGATCCGCTACGGCTATATGAACGGCATTGCGTTGAGTGTATTGATCAGCCAGTTACCCAAGCTGTTCGGCTTTTCAATCGAGAGCAGCGGACCGCTTAGAAACCTGTGGGCCATCGCCACCGCGGTGCTGGATGGCATGGCCAACTGGGCCACGTTCACGGTCGGCGCAGCCACCCTGGCGGTAATCCTGCTGCTCAAGGGCTACAAGCGCATACCGGGCATCCTGATCGCCGTGATCGGGGCGACAGTCGCTGTCGGCGTGCTGGATCTTGGCGCGCGCGCGGATGTTTCGATCCTCGGCTCCCTCCCGCAAGGTTTGCCGGCGTTCGCCATCCCGTGGATCACCACCGCCGATATAGTCCCCGTCCTGATCGGCGGTTGTGCCGTCGCGCTCGTGTCCTTCGCCGACACCAGCGTGCTCTCGCGTGTCTATGCGGCGCGGACCCGTACCTATGTCAACCCGAACCAGGAGATGGTCGGGCTCGGCGTGGCCAATCTGGCGGCCGGATTCTTTCAGGGCTTTCCGATCAGCAGCAGTTCGTCGCGCACCCCCGTGGCCGAGGCCGCGGGCGCCAGAACCCAGCTGACCGGCGTCGTCGGCGCGCTGTCGGTTGCCCTGCTGCTGCTGGTGGCGCCGGATCTGTTGCAGAACCTGCCCACCAGCGCACTGGCCGCGGTTGTGATCGCTTCGGCCATCGGGCTGTTCGAATTCGCCGACCTGCGACGGATCTATCGTATCCAGCGCTGGGAGTTCTGGCTGTCGGTCGTCTGTACGGTCGGCGTGGCCGTGTTGGGGGCGATTCCAGGTATCGGTCTGGCGATTGTGATTGCCGTCATCGAATTTCTGTGGGATGGCTGGCGCCCGTACTCCGCGGTGCTGGGTCGTGCCGAGGGTGTCAAGGGCTACCACGACATCACGCGCTATCCCGATGCGCGCCTGATCCCCGGCCTGGTCCTGTTTCGCTGGGATGCACCCCTGTTTTTCGCCAACGCCGAACTGTTCCATGACCGCGTACTGGATGCGGTGGCAACGTCGCCCACCCCGGTGCACTGGCTGGTCGTTACGGCGGAACCGGTCACCAGCGTGGATATCACCTCCGCCGACATGCTGGCCGAACTGGACGAGACCTTGCACGCGGCGGGCATCGAGTTGTGCTTTGCCGAGATGAAGGATCCCGTCAAGGACAAGCTGAAGCGATTCGGACTTTTTGCGCGGCTTGGCGATGAGACATTCTTTCCAACCATTGGTAAGGCCGTCAGCAGCTATCTCAAGACCCACGCGGTGGAGTGGCAGGACTGGGAGGACCGGAGTCCATGAAGCAAAGTCTCGCTGAAAAAACGCGGCTACGGTTTACAGCTCATGCCCGTGTAGTAAAAAACTCATCCCTATAGAGATGTCAGCATTTCCCCGGAATGCCGGTTATGGTGTCGCCTGCGCGGCGGCAGGCTGCGTGGGTTTGGGAAAGTCCAGCAGTGTCTGGACGTCCTGCTTCACCGGCGGGAAATCCACGGCGTTGGCGGCGTCCTCGGCCTGCACGATCCAGCCGCCGCCCATGGCCTTGTAGGTATCGATCAGCGAGCCGTAGACATCACCCTGTATGCTGACGTACTGCAGCTGGGCATCAAACAGGTTGCGCTGCGCATCGAGCACATCGATATAGGACGTATAGCCTTCGTCGTAGCGCAGCTTGGCCAGGCGCGCGTAGTCGGCGAGCGCGGAAACGCGCCGGCCTTCTGCCAGCAGCTCTTCACGCGATTTCTGCACACTCACCAGCGCGTCGTCCACGTCGCGGAAGGCGCCCTGAACCGTCTGCAGATAACCGACCAGGGTCTGGCGCTGCACCGCCTCGCTGGCGCGCAGTTCCGCCGAAATCCGGCCGCCGGTGAAGATCGGGCCGAGCGCCGAGCCGCCGAAGCTCCACGCGTTCGCCGAGTTCCCCAGGAGGTCGGAGAGCGACTCACTCGCGTAACCGAACAGACCGGTCAGTGAAATGGTGGGAAAGTATTGCGCGCGGGCCACGCCGATGCGGGCATTGGCGGCGATCAGGTTCTGCTCGGCGGCGCTGATATCGGGGCGCCGGACGAGGAGTGAGGAGGGTACGCCCTCCGGCACCGGCGGCAGTACCAGTGCATCGATGCTTTTGCCGCGCGGGATGGCGCGGGGGTTGCTGCCAAGCAATATCGACAATGCGTTCTCGGTGAGCGCGATCTGGCGCTCGATGGGGGGAATGGCGGCCGCCGCCTGTTCGTATTCGGTACGCACCATGGCGACCTCGAGGTCGGAGACCACGCCGCCTTTCAACTTGAGTTCGAACAGGCGCAGCGACTCGGCGCGCGAGGCCAGGGTCTCCTTGGAAACCTCGAGCTGGCGGTCGAACTGGCGCAGGGTCACATAGGCGTTCGCCACCGCGCTCACCAGCGACAGGATCACCGCGCGCCGGTTCTCCTCCTGCGCCAGCAGCTCGGCGCGCGCCGCTTCGGTGGCGTTACGAATGCGGCCCCAAAGGTCGAGTTCCCAGCCCAGGCTCGCGGCGGCGGCGTAGTTGTTGTATTTGCGCTCGTTTACGGCCCCGCCGCCGTAGACCTCGCGCGAGACGCGGTTGCGGGTGGCCTCGCCGTCATAGCCGATCTGCGGGAAGTAGCCGGCGCGGAAGATATCCACGCGCGCGGCGAATTCCTCCACCCGGGCAGCCGCGATGCGCACGTCCTTGTTCTCCCGGAGCGCCGTGTCTATGAGCTCGTTGAGCACCGGATCGTTGAACAGCTCCCACCAGCGGACGTTGGCGGTATCCGCGGCGTCCGGATAGTCGACGCGCCACGCATCGGGACTGTCTACCGGCGAGCGTACGTAGTCCGGGGCCATCATGCAACCGGACAGAAACAACGTTGCGGTGACGGGAATCAGCAACGCACGCATATCATTGACCTCCCTTTCCGTCCCGGGGCGCGTGGGGTGCGTCCGGCGCCGGTGTGCCCGGGGCGGTCCCTTGTCCGTGGGCTTTCTTGCCCGCGAACTTCTCGCTCATGGATTCCAGCAGCCAGAAGAACAGCGGCGTAAACAGCGTCGCAATCAAGGTCGAGGCGATGATGCCGCCAATGACGCCGGTGCCGATGGCCCGCAGACTGTTGGCGCCGGGCCCGGTGGCGATCGCCAGCGGCACGCATCCCAGGCCGAAGGCCAGGGAGGTCATGACGATGGCGCGCAGCCGCAGACCCGCGGCCTCGATCGCGGCCTCCCGCACGGGCATGCCGTGACGCACGCGCTCAATGGCGAACTCGGAAATCAGGATGGCGTTCTTGGCCGAGAGGCCGACCAAGGTCACCAGGCCCACCTGGAAGTACACATCATTTTCCAGACCGATGAACCAGGTCATGAGCAGGGCACCGAGCACCGCGACAGGGACCGTGAGCACCACGCCCACGGGGAGCGTCCATTTCTCGAACTGGGCGGCGAGGATCAGGAACACCACGATCAAACCGAAAATGAACGCCGTAGACGACGTACCCCCGGCGCCTTTCTCCTGCAGCGCCTGGCCGGCCCAGGCATAGGAAAAGTCTCCTGGCAGGGTTTCCCGGGCGACCTCCTCCATGGCGCTGATTCCCTGGCCGGAACTGTAGCCGGGCGCCTGGCTGCCGGTGATTTTCACCGCCGGGAAACCGTTGAAACGGGTCACCAGCTTGGGCGAGGCGACGTAGCGGGTGGTGATCAGCGCCGAGAGCGGCACATTGGCCCCGGACGAGGAGCGGACGTAGACCTTGTCGAAGTCCGACGGCTTGGCCCGGTACTCGGCGTCCGCCTGCATCACCACCCACCAGACCCGGCTGAACTGGCTGAACTGGCCCGCGATCTGGGAGCCGAAGAACGCCTGCATGGTCTCGAATACGTCACCCACGTGAACGCCCAGCACCTCGGCCTTATTCCGGTCGAGATCCACGAACAGCTGCTGGGTCGCGGCGCGGAACGTGGTGTTCACGCCCTGCAGCTCGGGCCGCTGACGCGCCTTGGCGAGAAACGCCTCCAGCGCCTGTCCCGTGGCACGCGGGTCGCCCGAGCCCCGGTTCTGGAGGTAAAACTCGAAACCGCCCGTGGTGCCCATGCCGGGAATGGACGGCGGGTTGAGGGCAAAGGCGAATCCGTCCGGAATCCCGTAGAACCGGGCATTCAGGCGTTTGAGGGTGTCGAAGGTTAGCAGCGAGGGGTCTTGACGCTCATCGAACGGCTTGTACAGACCGAACAGGATGGCACTGTTATTGGAAAATTGTCCGTCGATCAGGCTGTAACCGTCGACGGTGCCGACGTCCTGCACCGCGGGGTCCTCCCGCATGATTTTTTCGATCTGGCGGGTGAAATCGCCGACCACATTGAGGCTTGCGGTGTCCGGCACCTGGGCCACCACGAAAAAATATCCCTGGTCCTCTTCCGGCACGAAGCTCGCGGGGATGATCTTGAACATGAACAGGATGCCGGCGATGATCGCACCGAACACCGCGAGCGATACGGGCCAGGCCTGGATTACGCGGGCGACCAGGCCGATGTAGCCCTGCCGCAGGCGCTCGAAGCCGTTTTCGAAGGCCTGGAAGAAACGGTTCTTCTCCCCGTGGTGGGCCTTGATGATGATGGCGGCGAGTGCCGGCGACAGGGTGAGCGCCATGATTCCGGAGATCACCATGGAAATGGAAATGGTCATGGCGAACTGCTTGTACAGAGTCCCGGTCACGCCCCCGAGGAACGCGACCGGCAGGAACACCGAGACCAACACCAGGACGATGGAGATCAGCGCGCCGGCAATCTCGGTCATGGCCTGCTTAGCGGCCTCCAGCGAGGAGAGCCCGCGCTTGGTCAGGTTGACCTCGACGTTCTCCACCACCACGATGGCATCGTCCACCACCAGGCCGATGGCGAGGATCATGCCGAACAGCGTCAGCATGTTGACCGAGAAGCCGAGCAGGTGCATGCCGATAAAGGTACCGATGATGGAAACCGGCACTGCGAGGATCGGGATGATGGTAGCCCGCAGGGACTGCAGGAACAGGAACACCACCGCCACCACCAGCACCACCGCCTCGAAGAAGGTGTGCACCACCTTGTCGATGGAGGCCAGGGTGAACTGGCTGGTGTCCAGCACGATCTTGTAGTCGAGGCCGGTGGGGAATTGCTGCTTGAGCTCCTCCATGCGCTTGCGCACCGCGCTGGCGGCTTCCACGGCGTTGGCGCCCGGCTGCTGGTAGACGGCGATGGTGGTCGCCATCTTGCCGTTCATGCGGCTGGAAATGGAATAGTCCCGCCTGGCCAGCTCGACGCGCCCGATGTCCTTGACGCGGACGATGGCCGTGCCTTCCTTCGCGGCCCGCACGATGATGTCCTCGAACTCCTCCGGCATGGTAAGCAGCCCCTGGGCGGTCACCACGAACTGCTGCTCCACGGTGGGGAGCATGGGCTGGGCGCCCAGCTGACCGATGCCGAAGGTCTGGTTCTGGCTCTGGATCGCGGCAGCCACCTCCTGCACGGTGATACCGAGCTGGGCCATGCGGTCGGGCTGCAGCCACACCCGCATGGCGATGTCGGGCAGGCCCAGCACCGAGGACCGGTTCGCTCCGGGCACCCGCTTCAGTTCTTCCAGGACGTAAAGGTTGGAATAGTTGTCGAGATAGGTGGCGTCATAGCGGTCGTCGGGCGAGTAGAGGGAAAGCACCATCATGAGGCTCGACGACTGCTTGTCCACCGTGATGCCCTGCTGTACCACGGCCTGGGGGAGCTGCGACATGGCCTGGCTCACCCGGTTCTGGACGTTCACCTGGGCGATGTCGGAATCGGTGCCGGGCTGGAAGAAGACGTTAATGGTGACGTTGCCGCTCGAGGAGCTGGTGGAATAGAAGTAGAGGAGATCATCCACTCCGTTGATCTGGGCCTCGATGGGCGAGGCCACGGTGTTGGCGATGACCTCCGCCGTCGCCCCCGGGTAGCGCGCCTCGACCTGCACCTGGGGCGGCGCCATTTCCGGATATTGCTCGATGGGCGCCACGGACATGGCAACCGCGCCGCCGAGCACGATCAGGATGGAGATCACGGCCGAAAGGATCGGCCGGTCGATGAAGAAGTGGGTGAACATCAGTCGGCCGCCTGGCTCTGCGCCGCTTCCGCGGGCTGGTCTTTATCCGCTGCCGGCGCGGCGATCTTCACCGGCTGGCCGGCGACCACCTTGAGCACGCCCTCCACCACGACACGGTCCCCGGCCTGCAGCCCGTTGACGATCACGATGTCCTTGTCCCCCTCGTAGTCACCGACCACCACTGGTCGTACTTCCGCGGAGCCATCCTCCCGCACGACATACACCAGATGGCCGTTGGAACCCTGCTGCACGGCGAGCTGGGGAATGACGATGGCGTTCGGACGCACCGCGCCCTTCACGATGGCGGTCACGAACATCCCGGGGCGCAGCTCCGCCTTCGGATTCGGGAACGACGCCCGTACCAGAAACGAGCCGGTATCCTGGCTGAACGAGGGATCTGCAAAGTTGATCTTGCCCGTGTGGGCGTATATGTTGCCACTGGGCAACATGAGTTCCACGTCGTAGTCCCGGTTTGTTGGCTGGATCAGCAGGCCCTTTTCTGTCATCCCCTGTATCTTCGCCATCTGGTTCTGCGAGACGCTGAAATTGACCCAGACCGGATCGAGGGCCGCGACATAGGTGAGGTAAGCGCTCTGGGACTGGGCGCCGAGATAGGCGCCTTCACGTTGCAGGGACCGGCTGGCGACCCCCTTCAACGGCGAGCGGATGGTGGTGTAGCCCAGGTTGAGTTCGGCCTCGCTCACCTGCGCCCCGGCGGACTCGACCGCCGCCGCAGCCGCCTGCGCCTGGCCGATCGCGTCGTCCAGGTCCTTCTTGCTCACGGCGTTCTCGGCGGCCAGGGGCTTCACCCGCGCCAGGTTCTGGCGGGCGGTCTGCAGCCGGGCCGCCTGCTCGGCGCGCGCGCCCTTCGCCGCATCCAGTTGCGCCTGAAACGGCTTGGGATCCATCTGGAAGAGGACTTGGCCTTCCGTGACCAGGTCGCCTTCCAAATAGGCGATCTTGTCCAGGAAGCCGGAAACCCTGGCCACAATATCCACCTGCCGGGAACTCTCCGTCTGCGCGACGAACGTCGGGGAGTAGGGGATCGTCGTCGGCGTCACCGTCATCACGGTGACCTCGGGAGGCGGACGCTGGGCATCGGGCGCTTCCTTGCCGCAGCCCGTCAGTAATAAGGCAAAGGCGGGGAGGAGGGCCAAGGTGGCGCGTTGCAGGCAACGTCTTTGGGCGGCTGGGTGATGCGGCTGGCTATCCACGGGTCCTCCGTTTGCGCTCGGGATGCTCTGGAAATTTCGTTATCGCCCGAATGGATCAAATCCCGGGTACCAGAGAATTATTTTCGGGATTCTACTTGTGTGGCGTCGAATGCTAAATCGCTACCAACCGTCCATGGCGCTTCATGTGGTGCCCCGAGAATGGGTGTTCGACGATGATTGCCGGTCTTCGAGTCACTGGGCAGTATCGGTGTTTCGTTATTTAACTGGTAATGACATCGACGTGCGACCAGCCACCTGGCCGTTGCCGAGTATATCGGAATCAGTCCTGTGGAGTTACGTTCGATTAATGTCACATCACTCTTGTCCAAAAGAGCTTCTATTGTTGAGCCATCCCGAGGCGCAGAGTACGGTTGAATCGCCAAGCCCAGCGACCTGTTTCCTTCCTGCGGCAGCCAGGGTAACAACCGGTCGGGTCAGCAACCCGTCGCGGACAGTCAACCGGCGGGAGGACCGGCAACCTTCAGCCGTCGAAGCTCAGTATTTGACCGGGATGAAACGTCGTCCCTTGAGTGCAGCCTCGTCGTCATACTTGTCCTTCATGTTGCGCTTGCCCAGTTTCACCTCCTCGAGCTGCGGATCCTTGTAGGGGATCAGGCTGAGCAGGTGCGAAATACAGTTCAGGCGGGCCCGTTTCTTGTCGTCCGAGTGCACGATGTACCAGGGTGCATACTCTGTGTCGGTGGCCGTCAACATGGCATCCCGTGCACGGGAATAGTCATACCAGCGCTTGTACGACTCGGTATCCATCGGGCTCAGCTTCCAGGTCTTGCGCGTGTCATGGATGCGGTCCTTGAAGCGGCGTTCCTGCTCTTCCATGCCGACATCGATCCAGTACTTGACCAGCAGGATGCCGCCGTCCGTCATGGCCTTCTCGAAGATGGGCGCGTAATGCAGGAACCCAAGGTACTGTTCCTCGGTGCAGAAGCCCATCACCCGTTCCACGCCGGCGCGGTTGTACCAGCTGCGGTCGAACAGCACGATCTCGCCGGCCGCCGGAAAGTGGGTGATGTAGCGTTGCATATAGAGCTGGGTTTTCTCGCGCTCGGAAGGGGTCGGCAATGCCACCACCCGGAAGACACGGGGGCTGACCCGTTCGGTGATGCGCTTTATGATGCCGCCCTTGCCGGCCGCGTCGCGTCCTTCGAACACGACGATGACCCGCAGACCTTTCTCCTTCACCCAGTACTGCAGCTTGACCAGCTCACCCTGCAGCCGTTCCAGTTCGGCATTGAATTTCTTGTTGGAGAGCTTCTGCGGTTTTTCAGTGGGAAGATCTTCCTGCGGGTCACCCTGCGACTTGGTTATCTCCTTGTCCTTCTTGCCCTTTTTGTCTTTCTTTGATTTTCGCGCCACTGCCCACCTCGCTAGTATGGTATGGAAACTTACCGGTGATATCCGGACTGAATACCAACACCGGATCCGGCCCGGCAAACCACAGCCTGTGGCATGATCATAGCAGGCCCTGCCCCACAGGCAATGATTGGCAGCGCGAAAACGCTTCTGGTGAGCTGATATCCCCCAACGCAAGGACTCAGGTTGGCCTATGTTGCACTTCCTCGGATCACTGTTCAAACCCACCGGTGGCGAGGCCGGATCAGGGGATGGCGTACTTTGAGCGGCAGTGGAAACCGGATAAATGGAACGACGCGCACGCCGCGCGCAACGCTTCCGCGCTCAGACTGTGGTATCCCGCCTGGCCCGTTCCACCGCCGCGCCGATGCTGAAGAAAAAGCGGTTCCCGCCCAGTCTGCTATAGAGCCCCGAACGCTCCATGACCCTTCTGACCGGCCCTTTGACATTGGCTATATAGATCGGCAGGCACTGTTCCTCGTATTCGTTCAGGATTTCGTGCAGAGCGGCATCCGCGGTGGAGTCCAGGTCGTTGATGGCGGCGGCATCGAGGATTACCGCCCGCAGCGGCTCCTGCATACCGGATCGGATCTCTCTGAGTTTGTTCTTGATACATTCTGCATTGGCGAATCAGAATGGCCCTTATTTGAGTCGAAATGCAGGGTGGATTAGCGTTTCTTTGCGTAACCCACCAGGCGCTGCCAGGCAACGCAACGCATTTTTTTATGCGTGCCTGCCGGCAAATCCGGTGGCTTACGGCACACACTGCGTGTCTAGTCCAACATGGCTCGAGCAGGAAACCGCCTGAGCGCCATTTGGATCAGACCGCCATTCGTCGTTGCTATACAGCGGAAACTGCAGACACGGGGCTCAGATCCTGAGATCGCGCAATGCGTGGTTTCAGGATCTGAGCCCCAACGCACTTACCCTGCGCGGCCCTTCTGACTTTGAGCCAGATCCTCAATCGACTTGGGCAATCCGGGCACTCCGGCCAGCCCCTGGCATTTCACGCCTTGCATCCTTTTATAAGTACAGCACATGACCACCGACACCTTAACCGCGTTTAATCAATTGGCGCTGAATAATTCTGTTCTCAAGGCACTGGATGACGTCGGCTATGAAACCCCCTCGCCCATCCAGGCGCAAACGATTCCCTTGTTACTGGCAGGCAGGGACGTACTGGGTCAGGCACAAACCGGCACCGGGAAAACCGCAGCCTTTGCGCTGCCGATACTAACCAGCCTCGACTTGAAGCAAAAAGACCCACAGGTCCTGGTGCTGGTACCAACGCGTGAACTGGCCCTCCAGGTGGCCGAGGCCTTTCAAAAATATGCCACGCACATGAAAGGTTTTCATGTATTACCGATTTATGGTGGTCAGGATTACCGCGTACAAATCCGTGCCCTGCAACGCGGTGTCCATGTGGTCGTGGGCACGCCTGGACGCGTGATGGATCATATGCGCCGTGGCACGTTGAAGCTGGACCAGCTCTGTGTGCTGGTGCTCGATGAAGCCGATGAAATGCTGCGCGTGGGTTTTATCGATGATGTGGAATGGATACTTGAACAAACGCCACCCGACAGGCAGGTCGCCCTGTTCTCGGCCACCCTGGCACAACAAATTCGTCGTATCGCCGCTCGACATCTGAAAGAACCGGCAGAAATTACCATTAAGGTCAAAACCACCACAGCCGAAACCATTCGGCAACGCTACTGGCCGGTCAGCGGCATGCACAAACTGGACGCCCTGACCCGTATTCTCGAAGCCGAGCTCTTTGATGCCACGCTGGTTTTTGTGCGCACCAAGACCGCAACGGTCGAGTTGTCCGAAAAACTGGAAGCACGCGGTCATCATGGACCCGAGTTTCGAGCACTAGCCCGCATTTCTCACCGGGATCCCGGATGCTGGCGCGGGGCTCGTGTATCCGGACGCCGCGCTGGAGGGAAAGTGGTAGCCGTAGCTACCACTTGAGTGAAGCGCAAGTCCGGGCGCGCGAGAACCAGCCAGGGCCGGGATAGGCATCTTTACGAAACACGCTGTGTTCTGGCGGCTCAGCACTCTCTCAATCTCTTCAACAGAATATGCGGTTCCACCGCCGCCCGGTGAGAAATCCGGGCTAGCAGCGCCCCGTCTCCGCACCTACGCATGCGCGCCCGCGAACCGGGGCGCCAGGCGCACAAGGACCAGCCAGGGCCGGGATAGGCATCTTCACGAAACACGCTGTGTTCTGGCCTTTCAGGCTTTTCGAGTTCCTCAGCACAATAGGCCGAACTGAGACCTTCCCATCGATATTATTAATTTTCGATTTCCAGATAATAGATGTCTTTAAAAACTTTCTTTTCACTTATCGCCGCTATACTTGAAAGTCTTCTCAAGTCTTCAAATGCCCCATCGATGAGTAGCATTGCCTTTTCGTAGGTCTCTTTATTAACGAGCTTACTGTTCCCGGCGTCAACTAATAAAAGCCTGATTCCGGAGAGTGCATTACCGATTCGATCCTCAACAGTGTTCATGGTGGCCTTGAGAGTACGCATCTTAGCCTCTTTCACATCCATCTTCTTATTGGCGTTACGCTGGGCATAGATTCCGAATATGACGATCAGACTGCAGATGACTACTCGCATCCAAAGTTCATTGGAGTCACTGGGAATTAATTCGAACCGTTGTCCAGGTTCCAGGACGGCAAAATGGACCAGTGACTCTCCCAACCAACTCATGGCGGCAAATATGAGACTGATAATCAAAATCGCGTGTCTCGTTTGACCAAATGACATATCGAAATCCCCCTTGCTCTTGGCGACATTGGTCTCCTCACAGAATCCTATGAAACAGAATCTATGGATTACTTTTATCAGGACCCCAAGGCCATTTCATGGAAATGGCTATGTGAAGAAATCTCCACGCTGCAATACCGGATTTTTCTGTAAGGCCTGAAGGCCTCCTCCTGGCCGTACCTGGAAGTTAAGCCAACGCTACTATTAGATTCCGCTAATCGGCAGGAGTCGACCCATTCCAGCCCTTCGCCAAAAAGGAAGGTTATTGAAGACCTTCATACATGGCTGAGTATTCAAGCCGAAGACAGACTGCCCCAGGGATAATCATTTATTGCTGGTAATGATGAACCTCGACAATAGTGTGAACGATGCCAAGATCCTTGGGGATGAGACTTTTGTAGTACTCCGGTGGTTTGGGCGTATCGCTCACTACAGCTATTGTAGCTGAATAGATACCAGGCCCAATAGACCAGATATGCAGATCTGCAATCCGGTTGTCATCGATACCCTCGATGGCAGCACGAGTTTGTTCCAGCATGGCACCAGGGGCCTGATGATCCAGCAGTATGCCGCTAGTATCTCGAATCAAGCCCAGGGACCACCGCGCCACCAGAATAGCACCGACTATGCCCATTGCCGGATCCATCCAGTTCAGTCCCAAAAACTTTCCTGCAAGCAACGCGAAGATTGCCAACAACGATGTCAGTGCATCAGCCAGGATGTGAAGATAGGCAGCTCGGAGGTTGTGATCCGCATGCACGTGGCTATGCTGGCGTGGATCTATCTGCGGGTGGTCATGGTCATGGTCATGGTCATGGTCATGGTCATGGTCGTGATGATGACCGCCCAACACGATCATGCTGGCACCATTAACAACCAGGCCTAGTACCGCAACGACAATTGCCTGATTGAAGGCAATCTCAACCGGATTATATAAGCGATTAACACTTTCCCACGCCATTAGGAGTGCAAAGAGTGCCAGCAATACAGCGCTCGTATAACCGGCGAAAGCATTGACCTTGCCCGTCCCAAAACAGAAACGTGCGTCTGCAGCGCAGCGACGCGTGTAGACATAGGCGATGGTCGCGATGCCGAGGGCAGCCGTATGCGAGCCCATATGCAAACCATCTGCAAGCAGAGCCATGGAGCCGTAGACGAGACCCGCGGTGATCTCGACCACCATCATCGTCGCGGTGATGAATATTACCCAAAGGGTACGGTGCTCACCTGGTCTAACCTTGTCCTGCCCGAAAATATGGTCGTGTTGCCATTGATGCGTGGTTTTAGTGTGCATTTGATTTCATATTTGGGCCGCAAGCCAAATAAATCAGATTATTCAACAGAGCAATACTAAACGTTTTGAGGTGTTTTTGCGCAAAATAGTGAATGGCTAGTTCTGTTAAGGGTTATTGGTAATTTATAATTTCCTCGCACGTGTCACCCGGCTTTACGACTGAGATCGGGAGAAGCCCAATGGCCCCTCCGCACCTGGGCTGTCTGTGTGGCGGTGGATGCGGTGGGCAGAAGGGGCCCGTGACATAAAAACCCCGCCGAAGCGGGGTCTTTCATTACCTTAAGTCATAATACGCACTTTTCTAGACTGCTTGCGCCTTTCTCTGGCCCTTTAGTGGCGTGTTGGTGCTCATACCCGATAGTTTTAGGGTAAGGGGTCGCCTGAGTTGTCGCACCGAGCAGCTATCTGACTTATACAGGCCTGCGCCTCCTCGGCTGTTATAAGTAATATGCCGGGGTTGACATCTCGCCTAGCGCACGCGCCCACCTCGCCCGGTGGTATCGTCGCTATAGCCGCAAACCCGCCCTCGCGTGGGGGGATTGGAACGGTTGTTTGGATAACATAGTCTGGTGGCGGGACTCAACTGCACGATTCGCTGGCGTTTATATTCCATTGGTCGACATTTATTAGCTCTTCCGCATCCCAACATGGACATGGTGTCGCCAGGCAAGCATATCCATGTCACCCGGTTGCATCTTTTTTTGGTAGTTCTCGAGTATCCTACGGCGTGGTGCGGACTTTTTGGAATTCTCTAAGTCGTCGAAGTTGATGTCATTCAAGTCCTGCGCCTCGCAATAGGCTACGCACACACCATACAATCCAGGGGTGTCACTCTGCAGAACGTCACACACCGTTTCCTCAGCAGGCGTTTGTCCGTCGGGTGTCTTCGCCACCGCCGTCAGCCCGAACGTTGATAATGATACAAATAGAAGACCTGATGGGGTTTTTTGCATTTCCATTATGTTCCCCCTTTAACGTCGAACATCGAGATGATCCACGTAGCCACTAGTAGCAACCGTACACTGAACCCCTTCATTTACTCTGCGGGTACGTGCCATACAACACTGACCGGCCGAGATCTCTGTGGGAGCACATAGAGGCTGGCAGCCCACGTGCAGTTTAGTGAAAAAATAACATAAAGCAATGTGCCTGCTGAAATCTAATTCCATTTGCATACATGAAAAGAGGCAACGGCTGCCTATCAGAATCGCGATTGAACATCTGGGAACAGAGCTTAACCTGCCGTTCGTTAGTCATCAGGGAATGGGGACTATTGTTAAGGCGTGTCAGACGCCTGCCCATTAGGCATTCGCGTATGCAGACACGTCTGTTGCTGCGGGCAGGCATCTGACAACGTTTAACAAATGGCGCCAGTGGTATTTGAAACGGCGGCTGTTAACCCCTCAACCACTGTCCGTCGAACCGGTGTAAAATCAACCTGACCGGAATGGCACATACTTAGGCGGTTCTATAATCGTTGCAGGGTAGGTTAGGCACGCGGTTTGTGCCGTATCCCACCAGGCGTTGCGAAGCAACACCACGCATTTTTAATGCGTGCCTGCCGGCACATCCGGTGGGTTATGACATACACTGTGTGTCTAGCCCACGCTGCATCGAGCAGGGAACCGGCTGAGAACCATTTGGGTCAGACCGCCATCCGTCATTACTATACAGCGGAAACTGCAGAGACGGGGGTCAGATCCTGAAATCGCGCATCGCGTAATTTCAGGATCTGACCCCCAACGCACTTACCCAACGCGGCCCTTCTGACTTTGAGCCGGATCCTCAATGGACTTGGGCAATCCGGGCACTCCGGCCAGACCCTGGCGTTCCACGCCTTGCATCTTTTTACAGGTACAGCACATGACCACCGACACGTTAACCGCGTTTACTCAACTGGGGCTGAATCAGCCTCTTCTCAAGGCACTGGATGAAGTGGGGTACGAAACCCCCTCGCCCATCCAGGCGCAAACGATTCCGTTGTTACTCGAAGGCAGGGACGTACTGGGTCAGGCACAGACCGGCACCGGGAAAACCGCGGCCTTTGCGCTGCCGATATTAACCAGCCTCGACTTGAAGCAAAAAGACCCGCAGGTCCTGGTGCTGGTACCGACGCGTGAACTGGCCCTCCAGGTGGCCGAGGCCTTTCAAAAATATGCCACGCACATGAAAGGTTTTCATGTATTACCGATTTATGGTGGTCAGGATTACCGCGTACAAATCCGTGCCCTGCAACGCGGTGTCCATGTGGTCGTGGGCACGCCTGGACGCGTGATGGATCATATGCGCCGTGGCACGTTGAAGCTGGACCAGCTCTGTGTGCTGGTGCTCGATGAAGCCGATGAAATGCTGCGCATGGGTTTTATCGATGATGTGGAATGGATACTTGAACAAACGCCACCGGACAGGCAGATCGCCCTGTTCTCGGCCACCCTGCCACAACAAATTCGTCGTATCGCCGCACGACATCTGAAAGAACCGGCAGAAATTACCATTAAGGTCAAAACCACCACAGCCGAAACCATTCGGCAACGCTACTGGCCGGTCAGCGGCATGCACAAACTGGACGCCCTGACCCGTATTCTGGAAGCCGAGCCCTTTGATGCCACGCTGGTTTTTGTGCGCACCAAGACCGCAACCGTCGAGTTGTCCGAAAAACTGGAAGCACGCGGTTATGCCTCGGCACCCCTCAACGGCGATATCCCGCAAAACCAGCGCGAACGCACCATTGACCATTTTAAGAACGGCAAACTGGATATCCTTGTTGCCACCGATGTCGCCGCGCGGGGTCTCGACGTGAAACGCATCAGTCACGTAGTGAATTACGACATTCCCTATGACACGGAGGCCTACGTACATCGTATCGGGCGTACGGGGCGCGCCGGCCGGGCAGGCGATGCCATCCTGTTTGTCGCACCGCGTGAAAGACATTTGCTGTCAGCCATCGAAAAAGCCACCCGACAGAAGATCGAGATCATGGATCTGCCGTCAACCGAACTGATTAATGACAAGCGCATTGCCCGCTTCAAGCAACGCATTACCGATACCCTGGCAACCGATGATTCGGGCATATTTTCGCAGCTGGTTGAACAATACCAGCAGGAACATAACGTACCGGCACTGGAAATCGCCGCCGCCCTTGCGCAACTGTTACAGGGTGATACCCCCCTGCTGCTACAGAACAAGCCGCAACGGAAAGCAGATAGCAGCCGGGATAAAACGCAAAGAACAGCGCGCCCCGATCGTGACCGCCCCTCAAGAAAAGAGGCGCTGCCCGAAGCAGAAATGGAACGTTACCGCATTGAGGTGGGCCATAGCCACAAGGTCAAGCCCGGCAACATCGTTGGCGCAATCGCCAATGAAGCTGGCCTCGACAGTCAACACATCGGACGCATCACGATTCACGACGACTACAGCCTGGTTGACTTACCGAAAGGCATGCCCAAAGATGTCTTCACCCGCCTGAAAAAAGTCTGGGTATCGGGCCAGCAACTCAGGATTTCCCGTTTGACGAAAGAGACCGGGCCGGGTGCCCCGGGCCCTCGCGCCAGAAACACGGGACAAGAACGGAAAAGAGTCGGCAGCAAACACAAAAGTCCCCGCAAAAAACCGGTACAAAAAAAGAAACCCGCATGACCGGTGGAGTCTGAGCCCCACGCCTGCCAAGGCATTGCGCTCACGTGAACTGGCTACGGCCCGTCCTGCGTTGGCGCGCCTTGACGATGAATATTTTGGACCCCGCTGAAAATATGCAACGTCGGACTCAGGACCCTGACGCCCGAGCTCGGTGAAAATCAGCCGCGAGAGCAACCGCTCGACCGGCACCCTGTCATCCGTGAGTATCGGCAGCCATCCACACGACGACACCCACCGCCAGCCGGGACTATGCACCCGCCGATGTCCACAGACAACCGGAATCTTGACGCTCAGCCTTGCTGAACATACTTTAGGTTGTTCTCATGACTGCCACCTCACCAGCCTCGAGCTCAAACCGACTTCCCGTCTACGCGATGGCCAGCGCCGTCTTCGCGATTCTGTTCCTGTTTCACATTTATCCGATTGGCCTCGGCGATGTGTACTGGCATCTCAACAGCGGACGCTGGATCTGGGAGCATGGCGCATTGCCGGACAGCGATCCGTTCACCTACACGCTGGCCGATACGCTCGATGCCCGCCAGCGTCTGATACTGCATGGCTACTGGTTGGCGCAATTGTTGTTCTTTGGCGTATATGCCGCCTTCGGCGCCTGGGGACTGGTGGTACTGAAGGCCACGTTGTTCGTCGCGCTCTACGGGCTGGTGTGGCGCACATTGGTCAAGGCACGCGTCGAACCGCTGTTGGGGCTACTGGCAATCCTCAGCTTGCCGTGGCTGCTGTATCGCTATGACGAGCTGCGCCCGCAAATCTTCTCATTTGTTGGTGTCGTGCTGGTGTATATGACTCTGAGTCAGACGCTCACCCTGCTGCGCAGCGGGGTCACGCGGCCGGGCGCTCTGATCGTGTTGCCTTTTATCATGCTGTTGTGGGCCAATTTGCACCCCGGTTTCATTCTGGGCTGGGTCATCATCATGGTCATGCTGGCAGGCGCGGCATTCGACGGGTGGCGCGGCGTCAATGCCCTGGAACCTTCCACATTGCGGCGATTATTCATCTGGTGTGGCATCGCCTTGCTTGCCTCGCTGGCCAATCCGCTGGCCGGGGCAGTCATCACCAACATGGGCGCACTGGCAAGCCCGTTTACCCGCGAGATCGACGAATTCCTTCCGCTTGCCGATTATGCGCGCATGTATCGGCAGCCGGTGCTGTTCTATGGCGTACTGGCCATCGCGCTGGTGACCCTGGGCGTACTGATCCGGCGCCGGCATCACACCGATCCCGCACATGCGTTCCTGTTCATCGGCTTCGCCGCCGCCGGCTTTTACGCATTTCGCTATATGGTCTTTTTCGTATTGATGGCGCTGGTCATCGGCATGCCGCATATCTCGGCATTATTGGAGCGCCACATCCCCCGGGCGCGGCCCTTGCTGTTCGCATTGCTGCTCGCAGCGATATCGGGCGTGGCTTACCTCACTTTTCAACGCGGCGCGTGGAAGCTTGGAGCCGTGGAGACCACCTACGTGCCGGAGCGTGCTGCCGAGTTCGTTCTCGCCCGGCGTCCGCCTGCGCCGCTGTTCAATGCCTATGAATACGGCGGCTATCTCGGCTGGCGGCTCGCGCCGGAGTACCAGATGTTCGTCGATCCGCGTTGCCTGGATTATGCCGTGCATACCGCCTACCAGACGGCGCGCGGCGGACATTACCGGGCAATATTCGACAAGTATGGCGTGAACAGCGTGGTGTTTTATCTCTTTACCCCCGTGCTCAACAGCATTCCTGAAGTCACGCTGTATTTGCTGATGGATGCGCAATGGGACCTGGTCCATGTGGACAGGCTCTCGGTGGTGCTGGTTCGGCGCGAGCACAACACCCTCCCCGTGATTGACAAAGCGCCGCTGCTGGCTCATCTGCAACGGGTGCTGGAGCGGACACTTGCGACGCGACCCGGCAACACACAGGCCCATGTTCAATACGGGCGTGTCTTGCTGTATCGCGGCAACGTCGCCGGCGCGCAGCAGCATTTCCGTACTGCGCTGCAAATCAATCCGCAGCTTCGCGCGGCGCGATTGTATCTGGAAGCAATAAGCCGCCATAAGCAATAGCAGGTACCAGCCTGGCCTTGATCGGTGAGGGCGCACCCGGGAAATCCGCAAACGAGGGCGACCGCATTTCACAATTTGTCACATCCAGCAGTCTCAAAAGCGAGACAAAAGGCCGTCAATAATCGTGGATTTCAGGTGGAAAGGCTTTTATCCTTTCTACCCTCCAGGCGAAGCATTAGCAAAGATGAACACTCACCGGCAACTGCGGGATGTATTGGACTACACACCGGTACCCTCACGCTTTGGCACCAGCGGCGTGCGGGCCCTCGTCAGGGACCTCACCGACCTGGAAGTCTACTGTTTAACCCTTGGCACACTGCGCTACCTGGAGAGCAGGGGCAAGGTTCAGGTTGGAGATGCGCCTCGTGAATCGCTGGCCATTCCCATTGCAGGTGATCTGAGGCCGTCGACAGGGCGCATCCTGTGCGCCACGGCACGCGCCATCAGGGACGCCGGCTATCAGGTGGACTACCTAGGCAAGATCCCCACGCCGGCGCTGACTTACTACGCGCTCGAGAAAGGTCTGGCCAGCTTCATGGCCACGGGCAGCCACATCCCGGCGGATCGGAACGGGCAAAAGGCCAACCGTTGTGACGGCGAGGTTTTGAAGTCGGACGAGCCGGGAATCGTTGAAGCCGTAGAGGCTGCCCGCCAGGACCAATACCGGCGCCTGGCGGAGGAGTCAAAGTTCGATGCCCATGGGATGTTGAAACCCGAGCACCGCGGCAACCTGCCGCCTGCGAGTGATGCAGCCGAGCAGCTCTACATACGGCGCTATCAACAGGTTTTCCCAGACAAGGGTCTGGCTGGCAAGCGCATCGTGCTCTTCCAGTACGCGGCTGTTGGACGGGACCTGTTGCCGCGAATCCTGGAGAAGGCCGGCGCAGAGGTGATTCCCGTTGGGCGCAGTGACGAATTTGTGCCCATCGACACCGAGGCTATTTCCGAAACCCACTTGCGTATGCTTTCCGACATCGTCACCGAGCAGCAGCGCAGGCATGGAAAAATCGACGCACTGGTATCGACCGACGGGGACAGTGACCGCCCCCTGATCGTGGGCGTTGAGGAGCCGCAGGGGCGTGCCAGCACGGCAGTGCGTTTTTTCCCCGGCGATCTGGTAGGCGCGGTGGTCGCCGAATACCTGGGTGCTGACTCCGTGTCTGTCCCCATCAGCACCAGTCCGGCCGTACATGAATACTTCGAACGCAAAGGCATCGTCACGACCAAGACGCGCATCGGATCGCCTTTTGTGATCGAAGCCATGCAGGGCGCACTTCAGAAGGGCAAAAAGCGGGTTGTGGCCTGGGAGGCCAACGGTGGTTTTCTGACGGGGTCCGAGATGAGCCTCAATGATGGCCTGCTCAAGCCTCTGCCTACCCGCGACGCCGCGCTGCCCATTCTTGCTGTGCTCCACGCGGCTGCCGAGCAGGATGTAACGCTGTCGGCGCTCTTTGGTCGGCTGCCTCAGTGGTACGGGAAGGCGGATCTCATCGACAACTTTCCGCAGCAGACCAGCCAGAAGATCCTGGCGCAATTCCGACCCGAAGACGAGAACATCAAGTGGCTGGAGTTCAAGGAAGACAGGATCGTGCTGCGTGACGTGGAGGAAGCAAGTCTCGGCGAGTGGGCATTAACAGAGCCATCAGGCAAGGAGTTCATTGAGAAGAAAAAGCGCCTGGAGACCCTGTTCAATGACAGGCGAGGCTTTGACGGGATAGCGCGTATCAATGTTCAAGACGGTATCCGGTGCTTCTTCCGCAATGAGGATATTGCCCACATACGACCTTCCGGCAATGCGCCACAGCTCAGACTATACGCCCAGTCGAGAACTCAGGCACGGGCAGATGAGATTGCTCGGCTCGGTGTGGCCGAACCGGATGGAATCCTCAGGGAACTCCAGCGGCTTACAGAGGGCATCGGCGAGTCATGAACTTCCCGGGAGGCGAACTGTTACCCGGGCCCGTGTGCCAGCACCCGGCCGCAGGACGCCGTGGTCTACGACAACAATACCGGTGCTCAGGATTTCCTGTTGAAAAGATCATTGATCGGCTAGCCCGAGCCTCCGATCATTATCCGCGTTTGAATCACCGGCTACTGCAGTCAAGTTGCCGTTCATAGAACTTTACCGCATGACGTTTACTGGCCGGACCCGGCCAACGGGTGAATAATCCTTGGGTGTGTAAGTCAGATGACGTGTCCTACGACCCGAACCGGAAGTTCGACGTTATTGGTTGAAGGTCTGGAAGCCGGTGCGAAAACGGTCATTCATCTGAGTGTTCACTCCTTCGCCAGCCCGAAAATGGCTGTGGTGCGCCGCGCCGTTATGATCTTGGCGAAGCGGCTGACGTAGGTCTTCAATATCGACGTTGAGACATACTTTGCCTGCGGCGGTACAGACAAAGTGATCGCCTGCATCGAAGACCCGGCGGTCATTGAGAAGATTCTCGCCCATTTGCAGGGAAAGGATACCTCGGTTACAACGAGTCTGCTGCCGGAAAGCCGGGCGCCGCCTGCCGACCTGTTTAGCTGACACCATCAAACCCTTCACCTCATTCCAATGGCAATGACCCAAATAGTGGGAGCCAGGATTCCGGTTGGCCTGATGCCTCGGGGCATCGTCGACATCAACACCGACGTAGATTAATGATTGTTGCATAGACGCCTCCTTTTACCTTTGGGTTTAGTGGCATAACTTACCACTTCGACGTATCCGTCCTGGATGGTAGCCCTCGTTTCTGTTAAAAAGGGGGGGCGTCTATATCTTCTATACTCACAGGACGACACGGATGTAGGGGGTAGAGCACCAAAAGTAGGCACTTTAGGCGACGCATGGAGCAGTTGCCGAAGATGTGCAAGAGCGACGTACCTGCATCCCTTACGGCGCATCGCTCCCGCGCATCCTTGCGCTCCGCGATGTACCTGTATCCCTGCAGGCAAAAAACGACGGCCCATGAAGGGCCGTCGCTCGGTGGCATGTAAGCCGACACCGCTGGCGCGTTATCGAGTTATTGGGTTCCATGCGCCAGTGTGGGTAGTATGACCGCAACCGGTTGGCCGGCAGTTATCCCCGCATGCCAACCACTTGTCAGAAGCCAGCGACTGGCTGTGGTGGTGCAAGGCTATTCAGGCCGTCAATAATCGAATAATTCATACCAGTTCTTGCAGCGTACATCGCCGTGAAGTTTCTCAAGAATCGTTAAGGCGGCCAGCTTCTGGGTATCCCAGGGCGGGTCGACTCTGTTTCCGTGCCGGTGTGCGTTGCATTCCTCGATCAACTGCTTCACCGCTGCTTCGAGTGCATCGGCTTCCGTGTCGTCGAGAACCATGTGATGTGAGCAACTAGCCATAGCTGTGTCTCCTGGTCGGTATATGAGTTCTAGGTATTATTTCGGCAATCGCGAGTATCTCTTCAGCATGGAATTCAGGAGCCTGTCCGAGTTATCCTGTTGCTACTGCAGCGGCGGGAAATCGGTCCATTTTCACGATGCTTCTCGTCAAACAGAACCCGCTATTCTCCTCGAATGATCGCAACGCTTAACCACTCATGATGCGCGGCCAGCGCTCGGGTACAGCATCGGGCAGTTCCGGTTCAACCGTGACGACGTAGACGCGGCGCTCGTGCCGGTGCCGCGCGACCAGGCCCTGGATCCATTGTCCCCGGGTCAGGTCATACCAATGGCTGTAGCCTTCGAAGTCTTTCTCCATGAAACTCCTGAGCAGCAGCTTGACCGGTATGGGACACCAGCGGTCCCAGCGACCGCTGTAAATGGTATCGAGGCGCGCCCAGCCGCCCGCCGGCAGCTCGCCGGCCTGGTCGTGGCGGCGTCCCCATTTCATGGAAATGTCGTGTTCTGGCCGGTTACCGACCATTCCCAAGAAATCGAAGGTGTGGTGGTGGCATCGGCGGGCACCACCACGACTGGACTACAATTCGACCTGCTCTGCAATCCGCAAGGCATCTTCGACTTCGATACCAAGATACCGCACGCTGCTTTCCAGCTTGGTATGTCCGAGTAGCAGCTGGACAGCGCGGAGATTACCGGTCTTCTTGTCTATTATTGCCGCCTTTGTTCGTCGAAGTCAGTGAGTTCCGTACTTGTGTGGGTCAAGCCCAATACTTGCGACCCAACGGTCAACGATTCGCGCATATTGGCGCGTGGACAGGTGCGGACTGTCGTGAAAGCGGCTCGTGAACAGGTAGCTTTCTTCATGAAGTCCTCACTCGGCGACCCAGTCGCGGACAGACTCTCGGGTTTGCTCCGTTAGTTCAAATTGGACGGGGCGCCCGGTCTTTCGCTGAACGATAACGGTACGCTCTTTGACGCTACCTGCTACAGAAACGTCTGTGACTCGCAACGTCACGAGATCGCAACTACGGAGTTTGCTGTCAATGGCCAGGTTGAATAGCGCCAGATCACGTTTCTTGCCGGATATTTGAAGGCGGACCGGGATAGACCAGACCTCCTTGGGTTTCAGGGGAGGTTTTTGTCCAATCAGTCTTCGCTTATCTGTCGGGTGGGAGAAATGAACCGAATTCGGCTGTGAGAAGGAATCAGACATAGGAAGCCCCTCCCGAGTCCCTCCACACCCCTCAAGGATCAACTTCAGAGAGTTACGTCACCCTTAGTTATAGCCCACCAATGGGCAGAGTCTGTTAAGGGTTGTAAGATGCCTGCCCTCAGTCGCAGGCCTGTCAGCGCACGCAAGTACTCAACGGGCAGGCGTCTTACAACCCTTAACATTCTTTGCCCTTCATGATAGTTTCATCGAGAGAAATGGATCGAACGGCCAGGTTCTGCAGTAACCAGACCTTTGCTTTTCCCCGACCGGCCGAGAGTCGGAACAGATCGCCCGTTAGAACAGCCTATTGAAGGCCCGGAAGACGTCTCTCAGGCCATTGAAGTCATCGAGCACGAGATTACCCGCGTCAGCTTCCAAGGCGACGTAGCGGCCATCCGCGCTGATCGTGGCGTTGAAGCTCGGGGCGTCTCCCTCGGTGAGTCCGTCCTCGGCCACGCTGACCCGGATGATGGCTGCACTTGCGATCGCTTTGACGAAGATGTCGGTGACCCCCGCGGTGTCATCCGGGATCAGGTTGCTCGCTGCCGAGTCGAAAGCCACAAAGCGGCCGTCGCCGCTGATCGACGCTCGCTGGCTGTCGCCGTTGCCCTGCGTCAAGCCGTCTTCGCCAACACTCACCAGGGTGACCGTCAGAAAGGCCGGTGCCATATCTTTCAGAAAGACCTGGCTGACTCCCCCGAGTGTCGGTGCGGCGATCAAGGTCGTGGCCCGCGAGTGGAACGCCACTCGGCGTCCATCATCGGTGAGACTGGGCGCGAAACTCGCTTCGTTGGCCTGTCGACCATCGGCAGCGACGCTGACAAGTAGCGTCGTTCCGACAACGACGTTTCTCCGATAGATGTCTCGCTGCAGGTTGGTGTCCCCGCCCACACCCAGCAGATTGGTCGCGAGCGACTCGAAGACCACGACCGCACCATCGGGACTGATGTCCGGGTTGGCGCTGTCGCCGTTACCCTGCGTGACGTTGTCGTCGGCGACACTTGCTGACACAATGGCGCCGGTCTCCCGTGCCTTGCGAAACACATCGCGCACACCGTTGGTGTCCGCGCCGGGCCCGGTACCCAGCAGGTTGGTCGCCGCCGAGTCGAAGGCCACAAAGCCACCGTCGCTGCTGATCGCGGGATTGTCACTGTGGCCATTGCCTGCAACCCCGCTGGCATCGGCACTGATCAGTGTCAACATCCCCGTCTGCGTGTCCTTCACGAATATTTGCGTGAAGCCGTTCCCGCCGCCCGCCATGAGGTCAGCGTCGTTGGATTGAAACGCCACATAGCGTCCGTCCCGGCTGATGTCCGCATTGAACTGGGTTGGAAACGCAGTGGCCTGCGTAACCGGACTACAGGGAGGCGCTGAAGGCGCGGGGGTATTGGCCGGCACGCCGTCTTCATCGCTACTCACCAGCGCCACCGCGCCGGACTGGGTGTCTTTGCGCATGACGTCCGGCAGTCCGGCCGCATCGTCGTCCACCAGGTTGCCGGCGAGCGACTCAAACGCAATGACGCCTCCATTCTCGCTGAGCGAAGGGTCAAAGCTGCATCCGTCTGCCTCGCTGCCATCCGCACCGACCGACACGCGAACAATCCGTCCCGCGGTGCGAAACGACCAGATCACCGCTTCGCCAAGCGTGCGGCCAGAGCTGTCTCGTATGGTCCTTGCCAGGCTGGCTGTATAGGTCTCGTCGAGCGCCAGTTCGCTCGCCGGATCGAAGGTTGCGGTGTTGGTGTCACTGTCATAGCTGACAGTGCCGGTCAGGTCGCCGGAGGGTCCCGTCACGACGAAGCTAACGCTGTCGATAGTACTCGCATTAATGGCGCGGTCGAAGGTCGCGCTGACGTTGGTCGTGACTACCGCGCTCGCACTGTCTCGTGCAGGGCTGAGCGCCAGCACGCTTGGGCGGACAGAGTCGTCGCTACCACCGAACCCGCCGCAGGCGACCAGGCCCACTAGCAACAGACCGACAGTTATGGTACGAATCATAGGCATAGAGAACGTAAACAGTGCGCCCGCCGTGAGTTTGTACCACGAAAACCGAGGGCCGACCAGAATTCGTCCTGTGGGTCTCGAATTCGTAATTTTGCCATTAAAACGGGTCGTTGCGCAGTCTTGCCGCTCGCTCTCAGCTTACTCTAAACTCCGCCAGCATGAATGACATATTCATTCTCTATCCAGAATCAGGCGGACTCAGCGCCGGTACAGTCCAGCTTCATTTTGCTGCACGTCAAGGCACCGGTGGGAATCCGCCGGAATGACGGCCGCTGGTTTGACTTTGGTCTGATTACAGTGCTATTCAGGCTATGCTAGAGTATTTTTTTGATCGTAGAATCTGGTCGCGCAGTAATGCCCAACAGGAGAGGCATGCCACCCTGGGCGTCCGTTGTTTACACCACCGAAAGGAGAAAAATCAGAATGTGCTCTAATACCGGAAACCTTTCTTACTTGCTGCCGGGCGTCCTTGGGTGTGCACTGTTGGCCGCGGCCAGTGCAAATGCGGCCGAGACGCGTGAAGCAACGCCGGGATATCCGCAGGACTCCAGCAATAACATTATTCGCAGTGGCGGCGGTGACTGTGTGCGCACGGGGTATTGGTCACCCGAAGACGCGACCATCGTCGGTTGCGACGGGGTGACACTGGAGGTTGAAATCGAGGTTATCGAGGGTGCGCCGACGGGGCTGATCGCGGCTATCACCATCCCGGCAGCGGCACTGTTCGCCTTCGATAGCGACGAACTCACTGCCGAGGGCAAGGAAACCATCGAAGAGTATCGCAAGACGCTGCGCCCGGAGCTGTCCGAGGCCTATGCGGGCATCATTATCGGTCATACCGACAGCGTCGGTAGCGCCGACTACAACTTGGGTCTTTCCAAGCGGCGCGCCCAGGCGGTGGCCGATTATCTGGTAAGCACCGGTGTCGAGCCCGAAAAACTGCGTGTCACCGGCCGGGGAAAGAATGACCCGATCGCGTCCAACGACACGGATGCCGGCCGGGCCCAGAACCGCCGGGTCGAGGTTGTCGTAGTCGCCGAGCCGCGCGCCCTGGATACCATCCGCTTCCCGAGCGTCGCGCTGTTCCCGCGCCGCAGCGCGGAAATCACCGAACAGGGCCAAGCGATTCTGGAAAAAAACCGTGAGGAGTCGCGCGAGCTGCTGAGCCGGGCCTCGTACATCGAGGTGGTGGGTCATACGGACGACGTGGGCGATGACGCCTATAACCAGGAGCTCTCCGAGCAGCGTGCCAACGCGGTTCGCGATTACCTGGTTGGTGCCGGCGTCGACGGTAGCAAGATCGTCACCGTGGGCATGGGCGAAAGCCTGCCGGTGGCCAGCAACACCACCGACGAGGGTCGCGCCGAAAACCGCCGGGTCGACGTTCTGGTGCTGGGGCGAGTGAAATCGCAGCAGTGATGGCTCCCCGGTTGTCGGGGCATCGCAGCTGTTTCGGAATGGGCAGGGGTCCGGCGTCCCGGACCCCTGTTTTTTGCGTCAGGGATTCATCTCTCGCCACAGTGCTTCAACCAGTAGCCGGCCTGTTGGAAAGTCTCTGGGATGCCGAACAAGGCCTGGCTTCACGATCAGACCGGCGAACCCCTGGAACGAGCTGGCCAACCTGGCCGTGATCCTCATACTTGCCTATACCGTCGATGCCGCGTTGCGAAGCTGGCGCCAGGGTAACAAATGTGCCGGGTGACAATCGCCTGCCCCATTGTGGGAAACGCGGTGACATGGATTACGCTGCCACGCTCACACTGCGGTATCCCGCTTGGCCCGTTCCACCGCCGCGCCGATGCTGAAGAAAAAGCGGTCCCCGCCCAGCCTGCTATAGAGCCCCGAGCGCTTCATGACCCTTCTGACCGGTCCTTTGACATTGGCTATATAGATGGGCAGGCCCTGTTCCTCGTATTCGTTCAGGATTTCGTGCAGGGCGGCATCCGCGGTGGAGTCCAGGTCGTTGATGGCGGCGGCGTCGAGGATTACTGCCCGCAGCGGCTCCTGCATGCCGGATCGGATCTCTCGGAGTTTGTTCTTGATAAATTCTGCATTGGCAAAATAGTAGCTGGCATCGATGCGCAGTATGACGATGCCGGGCTCCCTCTCCGCGTTGGGAAATTCGTACAGACTACGGTAGATCTCAGTGCCGGGAAGGCGGCCGAGCAGCGCTGCATTGGGGCGGGTGTTGCGGATGATAAAAAGCAGGATAGAGGCCCCGATTCCCAGCAACAGGCCATTCTGGATTCCCACTAACAGGGTGGCGATAAAGGTGAAGGCCAGCAGGCCGCCCTCCTCCCAGCGCACGCTCACAATGCGCTTTATCTCTTTCACATCCACCAGGCTGAAGACCGAGACAAAGACGATGGCTCCCAGCACCGCTTGAGGCAAGTGGTAGAAGAGCGGCGTCAGAAACAACAGGGTGGCGGCGATCATAACGGCGGTCACCACACTCGCGAGCTGGGTCCTGGCACCGGCCCGGGCATTGACCAGGGAACGCGAAAGCCCACCCGTGACGGAGTAACCCTGGGAGATGCCGGCTGCAAGATTAGCAAGTCCCAGGGCCCGCAATTCCTGATTCGCATCGATCTGGTAGCAGCCCGACGTCGCCAGCACCTTGCCGATGGAGATCGTCTGCATAAAGCCTACCAGGGCCAGGGTCAGAGCGCCTGGCAGCAGCGCCATAACCCGCTCCTGACTCCAGGGGGGAAGTTCAGGCTGGGGAAACCCGGAAGGTACATCGCCGACGACCCCGACCCCGTAGTCCTCTAGTCCCAACGAAAAGGTTGCCAGGGTGCCGCCCGCCACGGCCACCAGCGGCGCGGGAAACTTCTTCCAGCGTTTCGTCACCAACAGCAGGACGATACCCGCAAGCCCCAACGCCAGCACAACGTAGTTAGTCCCTGGTAACTTGTAGGCCACGTCCAGCAACTGCTTGTAGACCGGCTGGGATCGATCGAAGGAGAATCCCAGCAGACTGCCCAGTTGCGAGATTGCAATAATGATTGCCGCGGCGGATGTGAAACCGCACACCACGGGAGATGAAAGGAAATTTACCAGAAAACCCGCGCGGGCCGAGGCGAGTAGCAGTTGCATGACGCCGGTTATCAGCGCCAGCAGTATCGCGGCGTCGATGTAGTCCTGGGAACCGGCATGGGCCAGGCTGCCCACGATCACCGCGACCAGCAGCGAGTCCAGCGTCACCGGGGCCACCGACAGCTGACGACAGGTACCGGTGACGGCATACAGAAGCATGGGCAGTATCGAGGCGTACAGTCCCACGATCGGCGGCAGTCCGGCGAGCACTGCATAGGCCATGCCTTGGGGCACCAACAGGGCTGCGGTGGTCACCCCTGCGGTCAAATCACCCGCAAGGTCGGATCGCTTATATCCGGGCAACCACGCCAGTACCGGCAGATAGCCGTGTAAACGACTCCTTGCCCCCGACTCGTTGTCGCCAGCCGGGTAAAGCGATCTGCCCCTGGCGGTAGCCTCCGGGAGATCGAACTGGCCACGGTCGGCGAAGAGCGTGTGTTCGCTGGCGGACTCGAAGGAGGGATCCGGATCCGGCTGATAGATGAACCGGAACGTGCAAAGTCCGATCAGGTCGCCCGCCGCCAGCATGTGCTGGTCCGTATTCTGGCCATTGACCTGTACACCATTGGTACTGCCAAGGTCCTCGATAAACCACTGGCTGCCCATACGGTAGATGCGCGCATGATTTCGGCTGACCCTGTTATCGTTCAACACCAGGTCACACTGTTTCGACCTGCCGAGGATAAGCTCGTTTTTCTGCGGAAAATGGATCTGCTCCCCGCTTGCACAATCTTCCAGATGCGGCATTTTTCTTCCAATACCCGTTGCCAGAAACCCCGGGTCAAATCAGAACGATTCTTATTTGAGTCGAAAATTCAGGGTGGATTGGCGTTTTCTGCGTAACCCACCGGGCGTTGCCAGGCAACACAACGCATTTCTTTGCTGCGTGCCTACCACCCTGCATCCATTATGGAACCGTTTCAAGCAAGCCCTTCGGGTCAGATCCCCATTCGTCATTTATATACAGCGAAAACTGCAGGGAACGCGGCTCTCGTACCTCAGGTCTTGTTGAGAGCGCGGCCGGCCTTTATGGCGGGCTAGGAGCCTGTCGGACTTAGGCTGATTCTACTGCGGCGGTGGGAGAGCGGCCCAAAGCCGCCCACCTGCCTCGTCACGAGCCCCTACGTCCGACAGGCTCCTAGCTTCTTTATTGATCCAGATCAAACTTCTCGCGTGGGCATGCGTACTTCTTCTGATATTTTTACTTGTAGGCCTCAGATGACCTTAACCGTGCCACCAAAGCACCGCGTCGGCCCAAACATTTGAACGGGATGTTCTTCAACGCACAAAATCAACAAGGAGAACAGTCCTGTGCATTGGAAAAAACAGGACTTATTGGAACCCTCCGCACCACAGCGCTATTGAGTAGCGCGATGGCTCAGGCAGCAAACTTCGGTGTCATCAGATACCCGATGAAGGTGGCCACCCGCACTGCCAGGCGACTGACGGCCAAACCGGGAACCGCCCGCGCTGTCGAGACTGCCGCGTTCACAGTGTCGGCCGGCCCTTGAGTCCACTTCGATTTGACGAACGGCCGAGACCCCGCCATGCAGACCCGTAGTGATTCATCCAGGTTGTCCCGCCTGCTGCGGCTCGCCACTTATGCCTCGGTCGCGACGGCAGGCATCCTCATCGCCGGCAAGCTGGTGGCCTGGCTGATGACGGGTTCGGTCAGTGTCCTGGCCTCACTGGTCGACTCCATGATGGATGTCGCCGCCTCGCTCATCAACCTGTTCGCGGTTCGCTATTCGCTGATGCCCGCCGACAAGGAGCATCGCTTCGGTCACGGCAAGGCCGAGTCTCTGGCGGGTCTGGCCCAGGCCACCTTTATCGCCGGCTCGGCGGTATTCCTGATGCTGCATGCCTTCGACCGACTGTTACACCCCAGACCGCTCGAGGATGTGGCGGTCGGAATCGGCATCATGGTGTTCGCCATCGTCTCCACACTGGTGTTGCTGGCCATACAGCGCCATGTGATCAGGGAAACGGGTTCGACCGCAATCCGCGCGGATTCGCTGCACTACCTGACCGATCTGCTGACCAATGCCAGCATCATCATCGCGCTACTGCTTGCCGGGTTCGGCTGGCAGGGTGCGGATTCCGTGTTTGCCATGGGCATCGTGCTGTACATCCTCTACAGCGCCTGGCATATCGGCCACGATGCCTTCCAGCTGCTGATGGACCGGGAATTGCCGGATGAGCAACGCGAGCAGATTCGTCGCGCGGCACTCGGCCATGCCCAGGTACGGGGTATCCACGACCTGCGTACGCGCAGATCCGGACAGGACCTGTTCATTCAGATGCACATGGAACTCGACGATGATCTGTCGCTGCTCGATGCCCATGCGATTGCCGACGCGGTCGATCTGGAAATCAGAAAGCTCTATCCCGAGGCGGATATCATCATTCACAAGGATCCGTACGGCCTGGAAGAAAACCCCGGGCCAGGGCCTCAGTAGTGCTCAATCAAAGCCTCGAATTCTGCAAGCAGGCGTTCATAGGTGCTGCGCAGCGTCTCGCTGTCCATCTGGGCGACTGAGGGGTCATTCTCCAGGGCGGAGAGCTGCGCGCGCAGCGCCTCGATCGGGGCCTTCATCGTCGGATCGCTCTGCTCGGCGCTGGTGAGCAGCGCCAGCGACGCATCCAGTTCCTTGTGTACACGCCGCACCTGCTCGAGGATCTCCTGCTCCTGGCTGAAGGACTCCGACAGCTGCCGACGCGCGTTGATGAGCGCGACGCGGGCGGGATTGTAAAGACCCTGGTCCGAGCCTTGCGCCGCGGGTACGTTGTTGTCGTCTGCCAATGGGGGATTCGAAGACGTCAGCAGCAGGAAGGCTGCGATCACCAGGATGGCCGCGATGATGATCGAGAACGTGCCGGTTCGGTTGCGCTGCATAATGACGGTGCGTTTCTGTATAGATGGTTTCTGGCAGTATGGACCGCTGAATAACGCGGCAGTTCCCGGATTGCATGGTGATCCCGTATCACGCCGAGCAAGTTTAACCCTTCCAGAACTCCGGGTCGAGGAGCACCAGCATGGTAAAGATCTCGAGCCGACCCAGTAACATGGCCGTGGTGAGGATCGATTTCGAGAAATCGCTGAGATCCGCGTAGTTGGCGGCCACGACGCCGAGGCCGGGTCCCATGTTGTTGATGCAGGCAGCGACGGCGGAGAACGCGGTGATCTGGTCCTGGCCGTCTGCCAGCAGCGCCAGCAGCATCGCCGAAAAGACCGCCACGTAGGCGGCGAAGAAACTCCAGACCGAATCGACCACCGCAGGACTTAATATGTGCCGGCCGTACTTGATCGACAGGATGGCGCGCGGATGGACCAGCGCCTTCATGCCGCGCCGGCCCTGTTTGGCCAGTAGCATGATGCGCAAGACCTTGAGCCCCCCTCCGGTGGAGCCCGCGCAACCGCCGACGAAGCTTGCGAATATCAACAGCACCGGAAGGAACCCCGGCCAGTTGTAGTAGTCGGCGGTCGTGAACCCCGTGGAGGTACCGATGGAATACACGTGGAAGGCCCCGTGCAGCAGATCCGCCTCGACTGAGCTGAAGGTGTCCGAGTGGTACAGGTGCAGGGTGACCACGGCGGCTATGACGAGATAAAGGATCAGGAATACCCGGAACTCCGGATCGGCGAAGTAGGAACGGATAGAGCGTTTGTGCCAGGCAGCGAAGTGCAGCGCGAAATTGGTCGCCCCCGCAAACATGAACAGCACGGCGATCACCTCGATCAGCGGGTTCTGAAAGTAGCCGAGACTGGCGTCGTGGTTCGACATGCCGCCGGTGGACACGGTGGCGAAGGCATGACCGATGGCGTCAAACCCGCTCATCCCCGCCAGCCAGAAGGCCACCGCGCAGACCGCCGTCAGGATCACGTAGATGAGCCACAGTCCCTTGGCGGTCTCGGCCAGGCGCGGGGTGAGCCGCGTATCCTTCATGGGCCCTGGCACCTCCGCGCGGTACAGCTGCATGCCGCCGACCCCGAGCATGGGCAGCACGGCGATTGCCAGCACGATCACCCCCATGCCGCCCAGCCACTGCAGTTGCAGGCGATACCAGAGGATGGACGGCGGCAGCGAGTCGATGCCGACCAGGACTGTCGCGCCGGTTGTGGTGAGCGCCGAAACCGATTCGAAAAATGCATCGGTCAGGCTGAGATGCGGATGTTCCGCCAGGATCATGGGCACCGCGGCAGCGATGCCGATCCCCACCCAGAACAGGGCAACAATGGCGAACCCTTCGCGGCGCTGGAGGTTGACCTCATAACCCATGAGGGGCAGCCACAACGCCAGCCCGACCGCCATGATCGCAATGAAGGAGAGCGAAAACGCGTTCCTGGCCTCGTCGCCATACATCAGGGACACGCCGAGGGGGACGAGCAGCGTGGCCGCAAACAGGACCAGGAGTATTCCGAGAACGTACTGGATATTCTTCAGTTGCATACCAGCTTATGGCCCCGAGGGGTGCTTTTATTGGATGCCGGGGGACTCACGGATCCCGTGTTCTCCGACCGCCGCATCGCACTCCCTGCAGCAACATGTTTACCGCCAGACCCGAAAAAGTACCACGATACCGGGAGCTGGCGGCGTTCGCCACCGTCCAGGCGCAGGTAGGCTGCCGCGCGTGTTTGAAGTAATCTGCGAAAAGAAGCCCGCCATGACCCGGCGGGCTGCGAGCAGGGCCTTGCCGTGTCACCGCCGGGAGGCACCTTGGGACAGCTATGACAACTCGAGAGGATCAACCGTAATGGCGCCCACACCTGACCATATATTTCCCTCGGCCGATGAAGATGCCCGTGCGGCCGAGTGCCGTGTGGAGTGCCCTCAGACCCTGTCGTCCGCCTATCGGCTGGCCTACAGGGACAGCGACTTCCTCATGCGCGATGAGCTGCGGCCCGTGCGCCTGCAGCTCGAACTGCTCAAGCCGGAACTCATCCAGCAGGAGCACGCCATCACGGACACCGTCGTCGTGTTCGGCAGCACGCGCATCCCGGAACCGGTCGAGGCCGAACGCCGGCGGACCCGTGCCGAGCGACGCGCGGCCGAGGGTCCTGCCAGCGAGGCGCTGGCACGCGAGGCGGAGGTGGCGCGGAGGATTGCAGAGAAATCCAGATACTATGAGGAGTGCCGGCGCTTCGCCGCACTGATCGCCGCGCGCAGCCGCGAGGCCTGCGGCCTGGAACTGATGATCACGACAGGCGGGGGTCCGGGTCTGATGGAGGCGGCGAATCGTGGTGCCAGCGAGGCCGGGGCAAAGACCGTCGGTCTCAACATCGTGCTGCCCTTCGAACAACGGCCGAATCCCTTCATCACACCCGAGCTTTCATTTCAGTTTCATTACTTTGCCATCCGCAAGATGCATTTCCTACTGCGCGCGCGGGCACTGGTCGTCTTCCCGGGCGGATTCGGCACCCTCGATGAGCTGTTCGATGCCCTCACGCTTATCCAGACGAAAAAGGTGACGCCTATCCCGATCCTGTTGTTCGGCAGAGGGTTCTGGGAACGGCTGATCGACTTCAACTTCCTGATTGAAGAAGGCACCATCTCACCCGAGGATGTCGAGATCTTTCGTTATGTGGAAACCGCCGAAGAGGCATTCCAGCAGATCGCAGACTGGTACCGGCCGGGTGGCTGAGCTCGCGCGTCGAGGCGGGCCAGTACGCTTTCAACGTGATACTAACGGATGCTGACAAATCAAGCCGAGTGCCGGTATTTGTTTATAGCCACGGAATCCACGGAAGGACACGGAAAGAATTGTAATGGGCGTTGGTTCTTTCCGTGCTTTTCCGTGGGTTCCGTGGCCATCATAGCCGTCATCATTCGATTGGAAAAGCGCTAGGCCTCCTCGAACGTATCCTTCAGTGCGTCGCGCAGCGCCTTCTGTTCCCAATACTGTTCGATGTTGCGACGTATGGAGCAGGCCAGGTCCGAGGGTGCCGGCAAACTCAGGCCATCGATATCGATCTCATCGACACTCTCTTCCGCTTCGAGGCGATCTTCGGGAACCGGTCGCGGCGCGTTCCTGGCCAGCTTGCCGCGCCCTTTCGCGGGCGGGGATGCGTTCGCGGCGAGCACCGGCTTCGCCGTCACGCGCGAGCCACCCCGCCTCTTCTGAGGCGTTGTTGCCGTGCCGTTCACCCGCACTGGTGCCTTACTCACTCTGGACAGCTGTTGCCTCATCGCTCAACTCACCCTCATCTGCTAGAACCCGTTCTTCCGCCGGTCGCTGGTTAACGACCAGCGACAGACTTTTCAGCCGTTCGCCAACACTGCGTTCCGATCCCGCCCGGCTCCCAAGGCAGTACCGCAGTCCGATCATGCTCGAGGCGGGGGGCTGCGGCCCACCCTGCAGCAGGCCTGGCGTCAAATATCGACATTTCCCCGTTCCTATGTTGAACTGCGCGGCCATGCCACGCCGCGGAAAAGAGCGCTGGCCGCGTTGCACGGCCAGCGTTCCAACCTTGGGGGGCAGGAAAACGCGGGCTGGAAATGCCAGCCTTGTTTTACCCCCGACCGAACCGGCGTGACGGAACCGCCACGCGGCCCGTTTGTGCTCCGCCAGGGAGCACCCGCCTTTTATAGGGGCGCAGCGGCGCGCGGGCAAACGAAATTTGGTGATCCTGACAATAAACATCGTTGATCGAGGCCGGCACGCATGGACATTGAATTACTGCGCACCTTCCTGGAGGTCTCGCGGCTGCGGCATTTCGGCAGGGCGGGCGAAAGGCTCTATGTCACCCAGTCGGCGGTCAGCGCCCGGATCCGACAACTCGAAGCGACCCTTGGGGTGCCCCTGTTCACCCGCAACCGCAACGACATAAGGCTCACCGCCGAGGGACAGCGACTCGTGAAGCACGCGGAAACGATTGTCAGTGCCTGGGTACGCGCCCGCCAGGAGACCGAGCTGGGCCCGGCCTACTCGAGCGCCCTGGCGGTCGGCGCCATGTGGGACCTGTGGGAAGTCCTGCTGAACCGCTGGCTGCCGGCGGTACGCGATACCTTCCCCGAGATCGCGCTGCAGATCGAATCCCATGCGGCGGAGGTGCTGGTGCGCAAGCTGATCGACGGCCTCCTCGATCTCGCGTTTGTCTTCGATCCGCCGCAGCTGCCGGATCTGGAGATTCGGGAGGTCGCGATCCTCAACCTGATCATGGTATCCACGCGGCCCGGACAGACGGTCTCCGCGGCGCTCGGCGCAGACTACATCATGGTCGACTGGGGCACGTCCTTCGGCTCGAGTCACGCGCACCACTTTCCCGACCTGCCCACACCCGCAATACGCATGAGCCTGGGCAGCCTGGCCTTCAATTACCTGTTACATCATGACGGATCGGCGTACCTCGCAGAGGACGCGCTCAAGTTGCCGAACGGCCGGCAGCGCCTGTTCAGGGTCGAGCAGGCGCCGGTAGTCAAACGGACCGCCTACGCGGTCTACCGGCCCGATTCCGAGCGCCAGGACATCATACAGACGACGCTCGCCCTGTTGCAGCAGATCCGATCGGGTTCGGGCTAGCGCTTTTTCAATCGGGTGATGACCAATATGATGGCCACGGAATCCACGGAAAAACACGGAAAAAAACATTCTGATGGGTGTTCGTTCTTTCCGTGTTTTTCCGTGGATTCCGTGGCTATAAACAAAAAAATACTGGCACTCGGCTCAATTTGTCAGCATCGGTGATTATCACGCTGAAAGAGGACTAGCCTTCCGGGCGGCCAGCGGCAACAGTCTCGGCCGGCCCCTCGATGGTTGCGCACTCACGGAAAATGCGCGCCTGGCAGCGGCGACAGCGATCGCGATCGAGCTTGGCGAAGATCCCGGCGATGGCCTCGCGTTTGGACAAAAAGACATTCTCGTCGCCGATCTCCTTCAGATACCCACCGCCGCGCAGCGAGTCACACAGACCCTCCTTGACCTTGGTGAGATACAGCCCGCCACCGCGCTTGCGTCGGCGTCTGGCCTGCTGCACGAGAAGCTCGGCGCCCGCGACATCGATAAAATTCATACCGCTCGCCACGATCAGCAGGTGGAGACGCTCGGGATCCCGGTGCTCGAACATATGGAAGGTCTCTGCAACATGATTGACGGCCCCGAAGAACAGGGAGCCGTCGATCCGAATGATGCGCAGCTGCGGACACTCCGTCAGGCCGGTCTTGACCACCATGCGCCGTTGCGGGTCATCCGGCTGCGGTACCACCGAGTAAACCCGCGGTTTCGAGGTACGATTCAGGTACAGCACCAGCGACAGGATCACCCCGATGTAGATCGCAAACTCCAGTTCCAGGAACAGGGTCGCCAGGAAGGTCGTGATCAGCACGGCCGCGTCCGACTGGCTCGCCTTGAGAATGCCCTTGATGTGATGAAAATCAATCAGATTGAACGCCACCAGCAGAATGATGCCGGCCATCGCCGGCATCGGCAGATAGGCAGTGAGCGGCGCAATCAGAAGCAGTACGGCCGCCAGCAGCAGTGCGGCAAAGATCGCCGCCATCGGCGTGCGGGCACCCGCCTGGTAGTTGATCCCGGACCGGGTAAAGGATCCCGAGCCGGCATAGCTCGAGAAAAAGCTCCCGACGATATTGGAAAGACCCTGACCGATGAACTCCTGATTGCTATTGATCCGCTGTTCCGATTTCGTTGCCACCGCGCGGGCAATGGATACCGCTTCGATCAGCCCCAGCAGCGCGACTGCCAGGGCGCCGGGGCCCAGCTTGCGAATCGTCGCCAGGGAAAAATCGGGGTGCGACAAGGGAGGCAAGTGCGCGGGCAGTGAACCGACCAGACTTATCCCGTGGCGGTCACCGGCCAACACCAGACTCAGGAGACTGCCAATGATCATGGCAATCAGCATGCCGGGCCAGCGCGGCCGATAGAGCCTGAACAGAATCGCTGCCAGCAGGGTGATGCTGGCCACCGCCAGGGCATACGCATTGATCTGCGGCAGGCGGTCATACAGATCCACCCAGGTGTGCACAAAGGATTCGCCGGCCGGGAGCTTGACACCCAGGTAATGTTTCAGCTGACTGGTCCCAATCAGGATGGCCGCTCCTGCGGTAAAACCGATCACCACGCTGTGCGAGATAAAGTTGACCAGCGCGCCCATGCGCGCCAGGCCGAGGACGAGCTGAAACGCACCGGCGAGGAAGGTCAGGGTCAGCGCCATGCTGATGAATTCGGAGCTGCCGGGTACCGCAAAGGGCTTGACCGTCGCCAGCACAACGATCGAGATGGCAGTGGTAGGCCCTGAGATGAGGTGGAAGGAAGAACCGAACAGGGCCGCCACAATCGGCGTGACGATGGCGGTGTAAAGACCGTACTGCGGCGGCAAACCCGCGATGATGGCAAAGGCCACACCCTGCGGTAACACGATCACCGCGCCGGTCAGGCCGGCGAACAGATCTGCCCGCAGCGTGTCCCGGGACACGAGCGGCCACCAGCCCAGGAAAGGCAGCAGCCGATGCCACTTCATGGCAGGTATCTTCATTGAACTCAATGGCAGCCCGCAGGCCTGCCCCCTATCGTGAGCAAAACAGCGCGACCAGGCAGACCCCCGATGCGCATCAGACAGCCGATAGCTTACGGCTCCACGGGCGCATCGTCTACCTGAGCTGCCTCGTTCTCCTCCGGTTCGGCGTCGAGATCGATGTCCTTTGCAGCCAGCACCATCGCGACAAGGGGCAGCGGTGCCAGCAGTGTCTCGAGATCGCCACCAAACGGCCCGACGGGCCGGTTCCCGTGCAGCCGGAACGGCACGAACACCAGCGCGGCATCGCCCGAGCGGGCGGCGATCTCCGCCACGCCGGGGTCCGTCACCACATGCGGCTCGGCGTCGATGCGCACCTCGTCCAGCATTTTGTCGAGCGCTTCGACGGTGGCTGCCTCGTCCTTGGCACGGCAGGCGCCGAACAGGCGGATCCTGGCGTCCTCCCAGGCCTCGGTGCGGGTCATCAGGTAGGCGAGGAGCAGCATGAGCCGGCTGCTGGCATCGCCGCACCACCAGACGTCGATGCGGCGTTGCTCGGATGGAATCTTCTCGAGCGCCTGCCACTCGGCAACCGTGCTGTCCAGCACGACCAGGTTACAGCCAAGCCGGAAGGCCGTGCGCAGGTGTTGCCCGAAGCTCAGTTCCACCAGCCGGCTGCCGTTCTTCGGCAGGTGTTCGACCCAGTTCAGCAGAATCGTGTTGGCCCGCAGGGGACCGATGCCGAAACCCTGGACGAGGCCATAGATACCGATATCGAGGCTTGGCGCGACCACCGCCAGCGGAAACGCATCGACGCCCTCTTGCCTGATGTCCGCCTCCAGCTCGGCCTCGACCTCCGCCTTGCGCTTCAACATCTTTTTGCCTTCGCCTTCGAGAACCCGCACCGCGGTCGTAAAACCGCTGTCCGCCTCCAACCAGGAGGCGAACCGCAACAACTGTACGCGGTGGGGGCTGTCGTCGGAAAACAGCAACAGGTTGGGCCGCCAGTCGCGCGGGTGATCGGCCTCCATGCCGGCCGCCAGCAGATGGCTGCGCAGCCGCTGCAGATGATAGGAGCGCTGGCCGTCCGCCCAGCGCGCCGCGTACGCGGTCCGTTTGAGGTACTGGTACAGCGCAAACAGAACCGCGATGGCAATTAAACTGGCGGCCGCATCGATGGCAAGCATCGCGGCGAGACAACCCGCGGCCCCTGCCAGGCTGAGGCGCAGATGATAGAAGTGAAACCTGGGTCGAAACGACGGGCTGGCCGCTTGCGCCTCGAAAAAAGTCGCATAATTGATGAGCCCGTAGGAGATCAGGAAGAACATGGTGACCACCGGGGCGATGAGGTTGAGTTTGCCCAGACCGACGGTCGCCAGCGCGATCGCCAGCGAGAGCAACACGCCCCGGCGCGGGTTGGCGTTCGGCCCATAACCCCTGGCGAAGGGTGTCAGCACACGGAAGAGACGGTCGGCCGCCAGTGCCTGGAGTATGCGGGGCGCCCCCAGAAAGGAGGCCATGGCCGAGGACAGCGTAGCTGCCGCCACACCAGCCACGATGAGCCAGTCGAAAACGGCGACCCGGTTCATTGCCGCATAGTCGTGCAGCAGCAGGTCGCGGGGTAGCGCGGCGGCGAAAACCACAGCGGACAGGAAGTAGATCAGGATCGACACGCCGATCGCGAGCAAGGTGCCAAGCGGCAGGCTCCTGCCGGGGTCCTTGAGTTCACCGCTCATGCTCACGCCCTGGGTAAAGCCCGTCACCGCTGGGAACAGCAGCGCAAACAACACCCAGAAGCCCGGCCCCTCCGACGGCGCCGGCCAGTTAGCGACCAGTTGTTCAGGGTCCCACTTCAACACCCCCCCTGCGAAAAACGCAGCAAGCGAAATCGCCAGAATGCCCATGACAAGGTATTGAAAGCGGGTCGCCCAATCGGTGCCGAGCCAGGCCAACAGGAAGAGAATGCAGACCGCGACGGCGGCGATCAATTGGACGTCAGCGGTACCTGGCTTGAGAACCGCCGCGGCGGCCTCACCGAAACCGATACAGTAGAAGGCGATTGAGACCGACTGGGCCAGGAACAGCACGATACCGATGGCGCCACCAAACTCATGCCCGAGGGTGCGCGAGATAAGGTAATAGTCACCGCCCTGCTTTACCTTGAGATTGGTGGCGATAGCGGACAGCGAGAGGCTGGTCAGAACAGAGATCCCGTTGGCCAGCGCCAGCATGACCAGGCACCGGCCGAGCCCCGCCGAGCCGACGATGTAACCCAGGCGCAGGAACAGGATAATCCCCAGGATGGTCAGTATGCTGGGGGTAAAGACACCGGCGAAGGTGCCAAGTGTGCCTGCCGTCGGCTTGGCGCGGGTACTTTTCATTTGGGCCGTTGATTGAAGGGCATGAGGAACGCCGAGCGTGATGCACGCGTTTCCTCAGGCTCTGTTGTGGCTGTCTCGACGAGGAAGCTTAGCAAAAGACAGAATACAGGAGACAGAATACAGAACACAGGAGTCAGGAGTTGGGAGTCAGGAGTTAGGAGTTAGGAGTTAGGGACAGGAGACGGGCCTTCAGGTTCGGGACACGCAGTCTGACTTGCGGCTTAGTGTCGTCGGGCGCGCGTCCTCAGGCACGCCTGGAGTTGCATTACGGGCGCGCCGCAAGGGACAATGTCGCGCAACCCGTCTGTGGTACCCGCACACGAGATGTGCAGGGGCCATGGCGGCACGAACGCGCCAGCAACGCCGAGCTCATCCTTACCTGACCTGACGGATACCAAGGTGGCAATATGATCCGAGCCTTGTTGTACAACCCCGCGACACAGGCCTTGACGATCGGCGGCGAAGAGCTGCTGCGCGAATGGCAACGCCGGCCGGATACGCTGATCTGGGCAGATTTTGCGGACAATCCGGCCGCTGCCGAGCAGCAGCAGTTCAGCGAATATTTTGGACTCCATCCGCTGGCGATTCAGGATGCCCAGCGCGACCGGCATCCGCCCAAGCTCGAGGCCTTTGAGGATAATGTTTTCATCCTGCTGAAAGGGCTGTCCAGCGCGTCAGAGGATTTTGAATTCAAGACGATTCAGCTGGCCTTGTTCGTCGGCAAGCGCTTCCTGGTGACGCGCCGCTCGGCCAGATCCTCCAGCACCGATCAGCTCTGGAGCGAGGTGCAGCAGGATCCGGCGCTGTTCGACACGGGGCCGGACGCGCTTGCGCTGCGCCTGGCGAGGACCGTGGTCGGACATTACCTGAAAAAGCTGCTCACCCTCGAGCCCAAACTGGAGTCGCTCGAGCAGGAAATGCTGACCAATCCACGTGACGAGATTCTCGCCGAGCTGATCGGCTACAAGACAGAACTGACACAGTTTCGCCGCGCGCTGGTCTATCACGTGCAGCTGTTTGCCGACATGAAAGCCCGCCCAGTGCCAGGCATTGGAGCGGAACGCATCCATGAGATCAACGATGTCTACGAGCAGCAGGAGCGCGCCAGCAGCCTGGCGACGCTCTACTACGAGCTCGCGTCCGATCTCATCGAGGGGTATATCTCACTGGCCTCTCACCGGCTGAACTACATCATGAAGATACTCACGATCATTACCGCCATCTTCGTCCCGCTGAGCTTCCTCGCGGGGGTTTACGGAATGAACTTCGAGAATATGCCCGAGCTGCATTCGCAATCCGGTTACTTCATCACCCTGGCAATAATGGGCTTCATTGCCACGATCCTCCTGCTGCTGTTCTGGCGAAAGCGCTGGCTTTAGATAGAGTACTGAGGCGAATGGCACTTACTCAGGCGGTTGCATAATCAATGTAGGGTGGGTTAGCGTTTTTTGCGTAACCCACCACGCGTTGCAAAGCAACACCACGCATATTTTAATGAGTGCCTGCCGGTACATCCGGTGGGTTACGGCACAAACTGCGTTCCTGACCCACCAAACGTTGCAAAGCAACACGATGAATATTTGATTGATTAGGGAACCGCCTAAGTAAGTGCCATTCGACTTAAGGCACTGTCACCGGATCGCCGCGGCTCAAGCCCCGGCGTCCGGGTGTTCGTCATCACGCCGGATGCGGATGTCGAGCGGCCGACTGGTATCCAGATGCACATCGCGCTGCGGGAAGGCGATGACCAGGCCGGCGTCGTTGAATTTCTGATTAATCGCTGTATGCAGCTCGGTGATGGTGGCGAGGCGATAATCCAGGGATTCCAGATAGCATCGCAGGTTCAGCGCCAGGGCGTTATCGCCGAAGCCCTCGAAGGTCACAAAGGGCGCCGGATCGGCCATCACGTGTTCGTTTTCTGCCGCGGCCTCGGCCATCAGCGCCATGGCCTTCTGCACATCACCGCCATAGGCCAGGCCGACGGAAATTATGATGCGGGTGGTCTGATCGGAGAGCGACCAGTTCAGCAGACGACCGGTGATGAACTCCTTGTTCGGCACCAGCAGCTCTTTGCGGTCCCAGTTGCGGATAGTGGTTGCGCGGATCTGGATGCGGGTGACCACACCATCGGTATCACCCACGGTCACGACATCACCCACCCGAACCGGGCGCTCGAAAAGGATGATCAGTCCACTGATGAAATTGGCCACGATCTCCTGCAATCCGAAGCCGATGCCAACCCCCAGCGCGGCTACCAGCCACTGGATCTGCGACCACTTGCCACCGATGGTGTTGAAGACCAGCACCACACCAACGGCCGCAATCGCATAACGTGACAGTGTGGTGGCGGCATAGCGGCCACCCGATGTCATGCGCAGACGCTGGAGCAGCCCGATTTCGAGCAGGGCAGGAAAGCGCCTCGTCGCGACAATGGTGACCACCGCAATCAGCAGGGCCAGCGCAGCGTCTGCCACGGTAATTGGCAGGCGCTTCTCCTCCCCGTCCACGAGCGCCGTGTAATCCCACAGCGTGATGGTATCGAGCAGGGCGAAGGCCGGCAGCACCTTCGACCAGATGATCCAGATCCCGATGATACCGATAATGCTCAGCCCCGTGTTCAGCAGCTTGCCGCTGTCCTCACTCAGGGCCTCCAGGTCCACCGCCGGTTCCTCCACAACGTCGAGAAGACCTGCGCTGCCAGGCGCTGCTGCCTCCCCGGCCTGAGCCGCGGCCCGCATCGCTTCGCGCCGCTCGACCGCAGCCTGGAAGGCAAGCCGGCGGCGCGTCAACAACAGCCAGCGCAGAACCAGCTGGTGAACGACCACGAGGACCAGAACCAGCCACATGGTATCGATCAGTCGGCCGGTGAGCGTGCCCGCCGTGTACAGGTAGCCAACGACTGCGAGGCCGGCCAGGCCGAGCGGTACCGCCACCGTCAACGCAAGCCACAGGTAACGCAGACGCGCAACAGTGCTCCTTGGTTGGCGGTCCAGGTACAGGTGCAGTACCCCGCGCCGGGGTTCGAACAGCCGATAGAAGAAAGCAGCCAGTGTCAGCAGCACAATCACGAACGCCAGCCGGCCCACCCCGCCGCCCATGGTCGGCCTGTCATAGGTAATGGCGACGAGGGCGACGAAGGCAGCCGGCAGGAAGGTGAGCATCAGGCGCACCAGATTGCGGCGCAACACGGCCAGGCTCGCCTCGGGCCAGCGAAAGTGCGCAGCCGCCAGACCCCCGGGCACACACAGGACGCGGAAGGCCTCGAGATAGAACAGTGCATTCGACACCCATATCGTCCCCCGCGCGACCGCCCTGGAAAATGCCGTCGGCTCCAGCGAAAGCGCCAGTTGCCAGCCCGCTGTGGCCAGCAGCAAGGGCCAGGGCGCGGCCAGCAGCAGGGTCAACACCAGCGCCTGGAAGGTGAAGAGAAAACGGTCCGATCTGATCCTGCTGATCTTCTTACCGGTCGCCTGCAGCGCCCCCCGCAACCGCCGCGCGTTGACCAGCAAAATGACGAAGACCGCAGCACCCAGTGCCAGGAGCGGGGAACGTGTCGCCTGATCAGCCAGGATTCCGAGTACCTCGAGCCAGTGGCTCGGTGCCAGAAGTTGCGCAGCCTCCTCCGGCATGGCCAGCAAGATGGGCAGCGTGGGCGCCGGGGCACTGCGAATCCACAGCAAGCGCTCGGCCAGAAACGCATCGTAGGCCTCAGCCGCCGCGACTAGACGGCGCTGTGCGAAGTCGAGCTCGCCCAGGGCGCGCAGCAGGGCCTGGTCGGTTCCAATCGCCTTGTCCAGAAGTGCCTGGCGTTGCCCGGCCAGACCCTCGAGCTCACTGCGGATCGCCTCGGCCTCCTCCGCGGGAAGTCCGATCATGAGCGCATTCACATAGTCGTCGAGCTTGCGCAGGCGTATCTGCTCTTCGCTGTGCTGAATCTCGCGCAGACCGGCGTCGGCGATCGCCCGCTCACGCGCCTCGGCCTGCTTGTGATAGACGCGAGGGCTCGGCAGCGACCGGCGCTGCTCCAGCAGCAGCCGGCCCAGCGCCTGACTCAGCCCCGCGAGGTCCAGCTTCTGTCTTGCCTTGCGAAAATCCTCTTCGACCTGTTTTGATGCCTTCTCGGCCGCATCATTTTCCGCATTGATCTTTTCCAGCTCGGCCGCCTCGGCGCTCAATTCCGCGCTCAGCGCGGCGTTTTCTTCCGCCAGGGTCTGGACCAGCGGGTGCTTGCCCATCGCCTCACGCTTGGCCTGTTCGGCTTCCGCCTTCGCCTGTTCGGCCTCCGCCAGCCGCCTGCCGCCGAGCATCTTTTCGAGCAACTGAATACGGACATCGATGCGATCGAGCGAGAGCGCCGCCTTCTCGCGCTGGGCCTTGAGCAGCTCGATGCGCATCGGCTGACTCAACAGCTCCTGATCGAGCTTCTGAAGCCGGGTAGTCAGTACCAGGTCTTCGCTCTGCAACTGCCAGCTTCTCGCCTCGGTCAGCAGCGCCGCTTCATCCTCCGGCGCAGGTACTTTGAGCTCGCTGGCAAGCGCTTCTTTGCGCTGGTTTGCCTCACTGATCGCCTGTCTCACAGCGTTGGGCCGGTCCGCCTCATAGGCAAGCTGCTCATCGAGTTCCTTGAGCTTGGCCGCGACCGCCGCCTGATTGGCCTTCTCTTTCAGCAGCCGCTGCTCGATTTCCGGCAGGGGGTTCTTGTCCGAGACCTGCAGTTCGTCAGCCGGCTCGGTCTCCGCGACCTGTTCGATGTCGTCGCGTAAGGTCTTGGCCTCTCCTGGCGCCGTTTCTCTGGCCCTGAGAAAGGCTTCGGTCGCCGTCTTATTGGCGCGCGCCGTCTCCAGATGACTGAGAGTCTTGCGATACCACTCGGTCAAGCGGGCCCTGGTGGCATCGTCGAGCTCGGTGGTCGCTTCGACCTCCTTGATCTTCGCGTTGAGGGTCTCCGGCGTCACAGACGAAGTGGGATCAGCCGCAAAGGCGCAGCGCAACGCCATGAACGCGAAGAGCAGGACCGTCAACTGCAACACCCGAAACAGAGAATTCATGCGCCGATTTCCTTAAGGAGACTCGCCGATGGTTGCCGGGTCTGATTCACCGCGTTTGATTCACTGCGCGAGCGGGAGACTCGGTCCCTGCAGTTTCGAGACCTGTCCCGCAGGCACTGCCGCGTCTGCCCTGCCCTCGTGCCGGACCGCTCGCCCATGCGTTTCATGACGACAAGGTATCTGGCGCCCCAGCCGCAATCGCAGCCTGGCAAAGAAAGGTGGCTAAGGCCAACAGGCCGATGAATCGTTTCATGATCGTCTTGTCTTCTTGTTTAGGGAGGTTCCGATGCAATCCGCTGCCGCACCTCAAGACACATCACCTATCTTCTTAACAATATTCCACAAGTCATTGTCAATAAATATAAATTAATTGCTCAAATCGAACCATTCAGATGACTCAGCCAACGAGAGCGTTCTTCAACCCCCGTGTCCCTTCCAACATCACCGGGCTGGCCGTCGGGGCTGCAAGACTACACGATTGTCCGCAAACGGCGCCAGGAGCCCGTCGGACTCAGGCTGATGCTACTGCGGCGCTGGGAGACTGGTCCAAACCTGGACCTGAGGGTCATTGCCAAGAAGGCGGGGAAGGTTGTCCACGTCCTGCACCGGTTCCATATCATGGCACACCTGAGCAAGGCGATTGACGAAGTGCACGCCCAGAAGGCGAAGCAACTGAACGAGAAAGGCTTTGAGCTGGTGCTCACGAAAACACGCTGGCCACTGCTCAAGCGAGCGGAAAACCTGACGGACAAACAGGAGACCAAACTGTCGGATGTTCTGAAGTACAATCTCCGATCGGTCAGAAGTTACCTTCTGAAGGAAGAGTTTCAGCTCTTCTGGTCGTGCACATCGCCCTACTGGGCCGGGCAGTTTCTGGATACATGGTGCGCCAAGGTAATGCGCTCGAAGATCGATCCCATGAAGAAAGTGGCCAAGATGCTGAGGCGGCACACGCCCCTGCGGCTGAACTGGTTTCGGGCCAAAAGACAGTTTTCCAGCGGAATCATGGAGGGCTTCAACACCAAAGCGAAACTGACTACCAGAAAGGCGTACGGTTTCCGGCCCTATTATGCGGCCGAAATCGCCTTGTATCATGCGCTTGGCGCTTTACCTGCCCCACCTGTCCCGAAAACTACCCACGAACTCTTCTAACGAGGCAAGAAATACCATGGATATATCTTATACGCTCATCGTTGCTTTAATGTTCATTACTATCCTGAGTTTTGGTCTTGCTAATTTACTCGCGTCACTGGCTGAGATATTAAATAGCAAAAATAATACTAAAGTAGCCACCGTGCACCTCAACTGGATTGTGATTTTGTTAATAATTCATTTCAACATGGCATGGCACGCCGTATTAATCGCCACATATAAATCATGGTCTTATGACACATTCTTATTCAGCGTTCTTGGTCCAATACTGGCGTTCTTCACGACCCGCATCATTGCACCATGCGCAACAGTTGATGATAAGCCAGCAACGCTTATCTCAAATTATCTTGATATAAGGCAGCAGTTTTTTGTTCTTTTCGCCATGATACAAGCATGGGGTATCGGCACCGATTACTTATTCCACCGTGGTACAACAGGATCGACTGTCTTTAATATACTGCTCATTTTTCTCGCAATCGTTATGTTTAAGACAAACAGCTATCAAAAACATGTCTATGGTGTAGTGGTAGCCTGGAGTTTATATATAACAGCAATTGTTTTACGTAGCCTCGCTATCATTAACTGAGAAACGAAGAACAGCATATAGCAATACGCTGCACCGAAATATTGCTATGCTGCGTTGCGCATAATTCCGTGAGCTGGGTGGTTAGGCAGCGGTGTTTGTCACGCAGGATCAGAAAATTTCCGGCACCGTATGTGTGAACGCCAATCTGTCAGGGATATCCTTTCCGCGTTTGCGACGCTTCGGGAGCGCGGGCAGCTCGAAAGGAATCTTCTTGTAGGGAATCATGCTCAATAGGTGCGAGATGCAGTTAAGGCGTGCGGAGCGTTTATCGTCGGCCGCGACCATGTACCATGGGGCATAATCCGTATCAGTCGCCTTCATCATTGCGTCATAGGCTTTGGTATAGTCCCACCAGCGGGCCCAGGACTCGATATCCATCGGGCTCAGCTTCCAGTGCTTGCGGGGGTCCTCTGCGCGGGCAAGGAACCGCTCTTCCTGCACTTTCTGACTGACGTCAAAAAAGTACTTGATCAGAATGATCCCTTCCTCTGTCAGGTCGCGTTCGAACAGCGGGCAGCCACGCATAAACCGGTCGTACTGGGACTGGTTGCAAAAGCCCATGACGCGTTCGACACCGGCACGATTGTACCAGCTGCGGTCGAACAGGATGACTTCGCCCGCGGCCGGGAAGTGTGGGAGGTAGCGCTGCGCGTAGAGCTGCGTCTTCTCCCGCTCGGTCGGAGCCGGCAGGGCCACCACGCGGAACACGCGCGGACTTACGCGCTCGGTGATACGTTTAATAACCCCCCCTTTGCCGGCGGCGTCACGACCCTCGAAGACCACGACCACCCTGAGCCCCTCTTGCACAACCCAATTCTGCAGATGGCAGAGCTCTACCTGGAGCTTTTCGAGTTCTTCCTCGAAGGCCTTTTTCGACAGCCTTTTCCCGGGCTCCGTTTTAACGGCTTTAGTCCGTTTCTCTTTCTTCTTCGCCATAGCATCGAATCTCCCGTTTGTACGCCACTCTCCGGATTGAACTGCCTGCGATGACCATCGGGCCGGACGGCTGAAGGTGTCCCTCTGGAAAATGCGGGAGTGGACATCGCAGCCCCCGCCCACCCTGGCCTGACAAGACCTGTGTAATCAGTTAAGGGTCAGGCCTTGCTGGCCACCTCGTCCGGCACGAGCTCCTTGGCGATACGCTTGGTCAGGGTGTACATCTGGCGCAGTTTGTCGAGCAGCTCCAGCTCCAGTCTGACCAGGGCCAGGTGGCGGTCTTCCTTGACGCCCATGCGCTGCGACTGATGCACGAGAAATTCCTCGGCGATACGCCCGATCTCATCTTTCACCGCAATGACATTCTCTGCCGCCTTCTCGTCATTCTCCCGCACCGAGCGGATCACATCCTCAATGGCCTGAGAGACCTTGTCGGCCAGGTCGCGCAGGAGCAGCTGGGTGGCCTCACTTGGCTCGCCTTCCTGATCGATGAATTTCTCTGCAATGTCTACCAGTTCCGTTTCGATCACGTCCGCCAGGCTCTCCAGGTTGATGGTCGCGCTCATCAGGGCCTGAAATTCCATGCTTTGCCGGTCGGTCAGGGGGTTCTGGCGTATCTCGCTGAGATACTCGAGTATGGCCTCATGCAGGATATCCACCTGATCATCCATTTTCAGGACGCGCTCACAGGTCGCCCGGTCCCGTTCGGCAACCGCCGACCTCAGGCTGGCAAACATCCCGGTGATGATCTCGCCCATGTGACCGAGCTCTAACCGCACCCCCTCCAGGGCCATGGCAGGCACCTCGATGAGCTCGGCATCCAGGTAGCGCGGCCGGATGATGATCTTCTCCGGTTCGGGCCGGTCCGGCACCAGCCGCTCGGCCAGGCGTGCAAAGTAGGTGGTGAAGCCGAGAAACAGCAGGGTATTGGCCACGTTGAACACGGTATGGGCGTTGGCGATCTGTCGCGGCACCTCGGCCGCCATGCGGGCCTTGCCGGCAAGCTCCGGCGAGGCCGGTGATATGGCGGCGACAAAATCCGCCAGCTGGGGGATGAACATGACCCACAGCAGCACGCCGGCAATATTGAAAATGATGTGGACCATGGCCGCGCGCAGCGCCTCGACCGGCTTGCCCAGGGCGGCCAGTATGGCCGTGACGCAGGTACCGATGTTGGCCCCGAAGGCAAGCGCGATGCCGGCGGGCAGCGAGATCAGGCCCTCTGTCGCCATGACGATGGCGATGCCGGTGGTCGCCGCCGAGGACTGAACCAGTCCCGTGAACACGGCACCGACCAGGATACCGAGGAGCGGATTCTCCATCCTGATCATCAGATCCAGAAACGGCTGGTAGCTGCGCAGCGGCGTCATGGCCTCGCCCATGACGCCCATGCCATAGAAAACCAGGCCCAGGCCCATGAGCATGGCGCCGTAGTAGCGGGTCTTGTCCTGCTTTGCCGTGAATAGCAGGAAAAAACCGACGGCCACCATCACCAGCGCGTACTGGGTCACATTGAAGGCCACGATCTGAGCCGTGAAGGTACTGCCGATGTTGGCCCCCATAATCACGCCCACCGACTGGACCATGGTCATGAACCCGGCGGAGATGAACCCGACGACCAGCACCGTGGTGACCGAAGACGAGTTGAGCACGGCCGTCACGAAGGCGCCCGTCACCGCGCCCATCACCCGGTTCCGGGTCAGGCGGGAAAGGACGTCCCTGAGCTTGTCGCCGGCGGCCGCCTTGAGACCTTCCGACATCTGCTCCATACCGAACAGGAACATCGCCAGGCCACCCAGCAGGCCCATGCCGAGTTTGAACCAGTCGATGTCCTGTCCGGCACTGTCTGCCGCAAGCACCGGCAGGGTGAGCAGCCCGAGCAGCAAACTGGCCAGCAGCAGGAAAGCCCTGAATCTCATCCGGGACGACGTCAAAACCAGAAGCCGCAGAGTTTTCATGTCACGTGTCCAAGGCCTATTCACTGCGGTCTCGAGACCTGTTCCGCAGGCGCTGCCGCGTCTGCCCCTGCCCGCGAGCTGCCAGATCGCTCGCCCAGGCGTTTCATGACGACATAGAAAACCGGTGTGAAGGTCACCGACATGATGGTCGCTGCGATCATGCCGCCGACCACCGCGACACCGATGGCCTGCTGGCTGGCCGCGCCTGCACCGGCGGCGACCACCAGCGGCATGAAACCGGCAATGGAGGAAATGGCGGTCATCAGAATCGGCCGGAAGCGCAATTTTGCGGCGTCCACGGCTGCATCGATGATGCCCTTGCCGTTCGCCTGTTCGGCCATGGCGAATTCGACAATAAGAATGGCGTTCTTGCTGGCCAGCGCGATCAGCAGAGTAATACCGATCTGGGTATACACATTGTTATCCGCACCCTTCATCATGACGGCGATCACCGTGCCGAGCACCGCCAGCGGGACCACCATGATGACCGCCGCCGGGCTGCTCCAGCTTTCGTACTGCGCGGACAGCACCAGGAACACCAGCACGATGGCCAGCGCGAATATATAGATTGCTTCCGAGCCCACTTGCTTTTCCTGGTAAGACATGCCGGTCCATTCAAAGCCCATCGAAGTCGGCAGTTTCTCGTTGGCCATTTGTTCCATGAGATTGAGCGCCTGCCCGGAGCTGAAGCCCGGTGCCGCAGAACCGGTGATGGAAGCGGTCGGGTAGAGGTTGTAGCGCAGAATGGTCTGCGGTCCCACGGTCTGCTCGACGTCGATCAGGGTCCCCAGGGGGACCATGTCACCCCTGGCATTACGCACTTCCAGGCTGCGGATATCTTCCGGCTTGATGCGGAACTGGTTATCCGCCTGCACCTTGACCTGCCAGGTGCGTCCAAACTTGTTGAAGTCGTTGACATAGGCCGAACCCAGATAGGTCTGCAGCGTGCCGAACACCTCGTCGAGGGGAATACCCAGGGTCTTGGCCTTGGTGCGGTCGACCTTGGCTAACAGCTGGGGTACATCGATGCGGAAGGTCGAGTTCAGACCGGTCAGGCCACTTTGCGCCTCACCGTCCTGAAGGATTTCATCGAGCATGACATTCAGCTCCTGCAGGCCGACACCGCCGCGGTCTTCGAGCTGGAACTGGAAGCCGCCGGCAACACCCAACCCGCTGATGGCCGGCGGCAGAAAGGCGTAGATAATCGATTCCTCAATCGCCTGGAACTGTCCCTGCAGATTGGCCAGGATCGCTTCCTGTCTGAGGCTGGGGTCGTCGCGTTCCTCCCAGGGTGTCAGGGTCACGAACACCACGGCGGTGTTGGAGGACACCGTCCCGTCGATCAGGTTATAGCCACCGAAGATAACCCAGTCGGCAACGCCTTCGGTTGCGGCAATGACGGCGTCGATCTTGTCCAGCACCTCATTGGTACGTTCCTGCGAGGCAGCATCGGGCAGCTGCACATGCACCATCATATAACCCTGGTCTTCGGTCGGCAGGAAGCCAGTCGGCAGCTGGGTGAACTGCCAACCCGTAAACCCAACCAGTCCCAGCGCCAGCAGCAGCATCAAACCGGTGCGGCGAACCAGCGTCTTGGTCATGTTGGTGTAGCCGTTTTCGGTCTTGCGAAAAAAATTGTCGAAGCCACGAAAGAAGGCGTTTTTCTTCTCGGGTGGCAGGCGCAGCACCAGGGCGGCGAGCGCCGGACTCATGGTCAGGGCGTTGATGGAGCTGAAGACAGTCGCAACCGCAATGGTCAGTGCAAACTGCCGGTAGAGCTGGCCGGTGATGCCGGGCATGAAGGCTGCGGGCACGAATACAGCGAGCAGTACCAGGGTGGTCGCGATAACGGGGCCTGAAACTTCACTCATGGCCTTGATGGCAGCGGCCTTTCGGTCCAGGCCGCGCTCCATGTGGGACACCGTCGCCTCCACCACCACAATGGCGTCGTCCACCACAATACCGATCGCCAGCACCAGGGCGAACAGGGTGAGCATGTTGAGCGAAAATCCCATCGCCAGCATGACGGCAAGGGTGCCGATGAGCGACACCGGGATGGTGACGGCCGGAATCAAGGTGGCGCGCCAGTCCTGCAGGAACAGGAACAGCACCAGCGACACCAGTAACGCCGCCTCCAGCAGGGTGATATAGACCTGTTTGATCGAGGCGTCGACAAACATGGTGGTATCGTAGGGAATAGCGTATTTCAGGCCTTCCGGGAAATAGCCGCGCATCTCCTCCAGCGCGGCGCGTACCCGCTTTGATACATCGAGGGCGTTGGAGCCGGGCAGCTGGAAGACGGCGATACTCGCCGAAGGGGCCCCGTTCAAGCGCGAGGTGATGTCGTAGACCTTGGCGCCCAGTTCGACACGGGCCACATCCCTGAGGCGGGTAATGCGGCCACCCTCACCCGTCTTGATGATGATGTCCTCGAACTGATCGATGTCCGACAGGCGTCCGAGCACGTTGACCGTATACTGGAAACTCTGGCCGGCCGGCGCCGGCGGCTGGCCGATCTGGCCGGCAGCGACCTGGACGTTCTGCTCGCGAACCGCTGCAATGACCTCAGCCGTCGTCATGTTGCGCGCCTTAAGCTGTTCCGGATCCAGCCAGATCCGCATGCTGTAGTCACTCTCCGGGTAGATACCGACATCACCGACGCCCGGTATGCGACTCAAGGTATCCTTGATATTCAGGGTTGCATAGTTACTCAAATAGATTTCGTCAAAGCGATCATCGGGTGAATACAGCGACGCGATCACGATGATGTTGGGCGATTTTTTCTTGGTGCTGACTCCTTGCCGCTTGACCTCCTCGGGCAGCTTGGGCTCTGCCAGGGTGACGCGGTTCTGCACCAGGATATTGGCCATATCCAGGTCGGTGCCGACCTCGAAGGTCACGGTCAGGGTATAGGAGCCATCGCTGGCGCTGACCGAGGACATGTAGGTCATGTTCTCGACCCCGATGACCTCCTGCTCGATGGGTGCGGCAACCGTCTCCGCGACCACCGACGCATTGGCGCCCGGGTAGACGGCTGACACCTCAACCGTGGGTGGCACTATGTCCGGAAACTGGGCAATCGGCAGGACGCCCACCGATACCAGGCCGGCGATCACGATCACGATCGAGATGACGCTGGAGAAGATCGGGTGTTCGATAAAGAATTTTGACAACATGAGCGCTCAGGCCTCGCTGCTAGGGTCCACCGCCGGCTTCCTGGGCCTGCGGCTGCTCGGGGCTTGAGCGCTTTATGCTGGCCGCCTGTTCCGCCTCTTCCGCGGCCTTCATCATGGCGGCTGTGCTGAAGTCTGCCATGTCGGCCGCTTCGGGATCGACCTTGCGGCCGGGGCGGGCGCGCTGCACACCTTTCACCACCACGCGCTCGTCTTTCTGCAGACCGTCTTCGATAATGATCAGGCCATCGATACGCTGGCCGGTCTTCACACTGCGTCTGTCAACCATATTTTCAGCGTTGACCACCATCAGGTAGGTGCCCCGCTGGTCGTTACCGATCGCCCGCTCCGAGACCAGCGGCACATCCGGGCGCGTACCCAATGGCAGGCGAACGCGGGCAAACAGCCCCGGCAACAGCGGTGGCGGGCGTCCCGGGTTATCGAAGATACCGCGCAGCTGGATCGTACCCGTATCCGGATCCACACTGGATTCAGCGAAGTCGTAGCGACCCTCGTGGGGATAGCCCTCTTCATTGGCAAGGCCCAGGTACAGAGGTATATCCAGTTTCTCCCCAGAAACCGTCCCCGGATCCACCCCTTCTTCTTTCATTTTGGCACGATAGATTGCCAGGACGCGCAACAGATCGCGCTCGTTGAGATTGAAATAAACATACATCGGATCGTCGTCCGTTACTTCAGTCAAGACCGTCGCCTCACCCTCCCCGACGAGATTACCGACCTCGACCTGATTGCGACCCACCCGCCCCGCAATGGGAGCCGTCACCTGTGTATAGCCGAGATTGAGCTGGGCGCGATCGACCTTAGCCTGCGCACGCAGGATGTCGGCGCTGGTCACGTCGCGTTCGACCTGCCACTTGACGACCTCCGCTTCGGCGCCTGCCTTCTGTTTGAACAGCTTCTCCGCCCTTTCGAATTCGGTGTTGGCGCGCCGGTACTGTGCCTGGGCACCCGCGAGCTCGGCCTGGGCAGCCTGCAAATCCGCCGCGTATTCTGCCGGATCAATCAAAAACAGAGGGGCCCCTTGTTCGACTTCGGTGCCCGGCTCGAAATTCATGTCCTGGAGTATGCCCGATACGCGCGCCCGCACCTCAGCAAACTCAGACGCCACCGTGGTCCCGGTAAACTCCAGATAGTCCGTGATTTCCTGGATCAGTGGCTGGGCAACGGTCACCTTCGGCGGCGGCGGCTCTGCGAACCTGTTTTCCTGTCCGCAGCCCGCGAGTACAGCAACCAGGAGCGACGCACCTGAAACCAGAGCCAAGAGATCAACGCGTAACATTTTCGATAGCCTTTCCCGGGAGTTAGAAGAACCTGTTTACTCGGGTTTCAACTGGACTCATTGAAGCGAATACCTCGCTTGTCAAACTGAAACCCGGCACTGTAAATACTTTCAGAAGGAATGGGGCATCGCGAGGAATCTTATTCGTCCGTCATTATAGTCCCTCCGATCTGTCAGTGAGATTATTTTGAAAGCCGCTCAAGGATAGCCCCAGCCCAAGCGCCACGATATTAGCGCACCTTGCCTGGCCGCGTCCCGGATTTTTTGCCAATTCGAGCCACCTTTCGAGCAAACCTCAGCGCACCGGCGCCTCGACGTGTATCAGACGGTACTGTCAAGTTGTTGGACGCGGTGCAGCGGGGCGCGTATTTCAGGCCCTTCAATAGCGTGCGAAAGAACCGTTTGGCCGCCGTCTTGTTCCGACGTTTCTGCACCAGGATGTCGAGCACATCCCCGTCTTGATCGACCGCGCGCCACAGGAAGCGCTGGAGGCCATCGGCAAAATACCTGATGACACTGACATGGACGAGATCATGTACCGGCTCTATGTGCCTGACGCTCGCATCCAACCCCTGTGGATTGCTGCCACGCGCAGCGCATGTCACGAGACCACTCTGTTCACTTGCGGCCTCAGGTCACACTTCGCTCAAGCTATACTACCCATATTGGCATGTTGCCTTCCGATGGGTGCGCTCAACGACCGAGTCTTCTTGGACCTCAGTCAACTTCTGACGCATAATGGCAAGCACGCCACCGCCGCGGCGTTTAGGCTAAGAATCCGAACCTCAGAGGAAAATGGAGCCATTCGACGGACCATGTCGGTAAAGGCAGATTCAGGAGTCAGTGGACTGCGAGCCGACCAGACGACCTGCGGTCAGGCTCGATAACCGGCCATAGGGCATTGCGCAGTGGCTTCAGCGGGGCAGTCGCTGATCTGACAAGCAACAAATTCACACAAGCCGTTCTGGGAGCGAAACTACGAACATGGCAGATCATTACCGGTTCGGCGACTATCAACGCGAACTGACAGCCAGGCACGACCTCATCAGCCTCAATGACTTGATGCCCAAGCTTGAAAGGGACACCGAGGGCAAGGTCGTTCCCTACCAGGCACCCCCGATACGATTGACGCGGGCCGAAGGCGTCCGCCTGCTTCGCCCTTATGTCTCGGTGCGTTTCATGGAACAGGTAAAGGCGGTCGTTCCGCTCGCCCTTTACCTGGCCCTGTTTCAGATCCTGTTCTTACAAAATATGGTGGAAGATTCCTGGGTCATTACCGGCGGCCTGTTCGCGGTAATAGCAGGGCTGATGTTTTTCATGGAAGGACTCAAACTGGGTCTTATGCCCTTCGGAACTCTGATCGGCAGTAACTTACCCAGAAAATCGTCTTTACCGCTGGTGTTGTTTGTCACCCTGTTACTGGGTATCGGCGTTACCTTCGCCGAGCCGGCTATCGGCGCCCTGAAGGCGGCTGGACAGAATGTTTCCGTGGAGCGAGCACCCTATCTTTATGCGCTGCTCAACTTCTGGGCAGAAGAACTGGTGCTGGTGGTCGGTTTCAGCGTGGGACTAGCCGCGGTTCTAGGCACCATGCGTTTCATTTACGGCTGGAGCCTCAAGCCCCTCATCTATGCTTCCCTGGTGCCGGTGCTGACATTGACCGTGTATGGCTCGATCGACCCTGAAACACAGAAGCTGCTTGGGCTGGCCTGGGATTGTGGCGCTGTGACCACGGGGCCAGTTACCGTGCCGCTGGTGTTGTCGCTGGGTATCGGTATCGCCGCCGCAGCGGGCAAGGGAGACTCAGCGTTATCCGGTTTCGGCATTGTCACGCTCGCCTCCTTGTTTCCTATCATCGGAGTACTTCTCCTTTCCTTCTACATTTCGTACGCCCTGACTCCCGCTGAAATCATCGAAACGGCCAAACAGGCCGCAGCAGCAGCTCAGGCCATGGACCCTGCCTGGTTTGAGACCAGCCCCGGAGAAGAGATCGTCCTTGGAGTGCGTGCCATTCTGCCCCTGGTGCTGTTTCTGTTCCTGGTTCTGAAACTGGTACTCAAGGAAAAACTCGAAAACCCCAGTGAGATTATCTACGGCATCAGTCTCACACTCGTCGGCATGTGCATCTTCAATCTAGGGCTGACTTACGGGCTTTCCAAATTGGGTGGCAGCGCAGGCGGACTCGTGCCAACAGCGTTTATGCAGGTCTCTGGGATACCCGGCTCTCCGATCTATGGCTATGTGGTGGGATTGCTCCTGGCGCTGGTGTTTGCCTGGGTTCTGGGCTTTGGCGCCACCCTGGCGGAACCGGCGCTCAATGCCTTGGGCACCACAACCGAGAATCTCACCAACGGAGTATTCAAAAAGACGACCCTCATCAAAGCCGTATCCATAGGTGTAGGATTCGGTATCGCTACCGGCCTGGCCAAGTTGATTTTCGATTTGCCGCTGGTGTGGCTGGTCGTGCCTCCGTATCTGCTGGCGCTCGTACTGACGTTCTTTTCTACTGAAGAGTTTGTTAACGTGGCCTGGGACAGCGCTGGGGTGACCACGGGCCCTATCACTGTGCCCCTGGTGCTGGCCATGGGCTTGGGCTTCGGCAACGCCGCCAACGCCGTGGACGGCTTCGGGATTCTGTGCATGGCGTCCGTTGGACCTATCCTTACCGTGTTGATAACCGGACTCTGGGCAAGTTATCAGGCCAGGGCGCGCATCGCGGCAACCACCAAGACCCCTTTAGCACGCCACGAGGAGGAGGCTAAGACCCTGTTATGAGCGAGCAAAAGATTACCTATCTGACCGACGTCGCCCTGCTCACCATTGTTGTGCAAATCGGTCGGGGTGATGCCATCCTCAAAGCAGCGCGCGACATTGGCGCAACAACCGGTGCTGTGGGTCACTACGCGAAAGGCATCGGTGCACGAGAACGACTGGGTCTGCTCGGACTCGCCGTGGAGGTGGAGAAGGATGTCATCAGTCTCTTCGTTTCCTCAGAGCAACGCGACGCCGTGATGGATCACATTTATCGCGTCGGTGGGCTCGATACGCCTGGCGTGGGCTACATCTATATCACGCCGGTGGAGAAAGTTGCGACCTTCATTCCGCAAAGTCTGATGGATCGGCTGGAAAAAAGCGCCCCACAAAAGGGTGAAACATGAGCGCCTTGCAGAATCCGGGCAAATCTGCGCCTCATGAGGCCAGCAAACTCATCACCTGCGTGTTACCCGACGATGGCAGCGATAAGCAATTGCTCCAGGCCTTGCAGCGGGAAAAAGCAATCAGCCGAGCCGAAAGCATCTCTTGCCTGGGAATGGATGTGCTGGCAGATGCCAAAGTCAAACCCGGCACCTTGCCCGACGCCTATCTGGTCAGACTGGTGAGAGTGGTAGTTCCGGAGGCCGAAGCAGACGCCCTGTTCGATTACATCTACGAAACGGCCCGTATCGGCCGCGCCGGTGGCGGGGTGATATTCCAGAGTGCGCTGATAACCGCGACGCCGTACGTCTTGCCCGAAGGCGTACCCGAGGAAGGAGTCTGACCCGAATGGCAGCTAGTTAAGGCGGACCGGATCATAGGTAGCACCAACAATAAGGGCGGCATCATGCCGCCCTTTTTCTATCCACCTTTCTATCCACCGTGGGGCTAGAACGAATAGGTAACCGCAACAACGGCTTTGTACTGGTTTTTATCGCCTGCATCATCGACAACCGGGCTGTCTTCGGCATCATTAAGCATGCGGGTATAGCCTACGGCGCCTACCAGACCCCACTTTTGATTGAATTGGTAATTCCCGGTCACATTCAGGCCGACATCCTTGATACCGCTGCTGGCACTGTATTGTGACAGACCGCTGCGCGCGGAATCCGTGGCATCGACACCAAAATAGGTCTCCATATAATCATCACTGGCCCACGCGGTGGACACCCCGAACTTGATTTGTAATTTGTCGCTCAGGTCGGTCCTGTAACCACCCTTGAGATAAACTACGGTACCGCTGTGCTCATCGGAGACATCCGACGCGAAGGCCAGTTGCGCAGACCAGGGCCCTGTGTTGATGCCGGCAAACAGGCCCGCCTCGGTGGCGGCATCCACTTCCTCCATCCTGGAAACCTGGCTATTGTCCACATCGTCGTCCCGCTTCATCCGGTACTGCAACAGCGGCCCGAATTCGAAGACCTCACTCCAGTCCCTTGAAACGATATTGAGCGACAGGCGCCCTGCCCGCTCGCTACCCTGGGTACCGCCAAGATTCACATAGCGCCCGCTGCCCCAGACATAACGACCAAAAGGCGCCGGAACCGCCTCATACTCATCGGAACCTTCGTAATCGGGCGAGTACCCGACACCCAGCCCGACGAAACCACCCGACTTGGCAGCGGTGCGAGGGACATCCACCGAAACAGCATCCAGCGCCAACGCCGACGTCGCCGTAACAGTGCAACCCAGCAACGCAATCATCCTGACAATATTTATTCGTTTCATCATCATTTCCCTAATAAATTCTGCGAACAGGCGCAAGAACCATGGCTTGTGTTGCACGCCCGATCGTAAGTTTAAGTTAGCTGCCTTGTCCTGCAGGCTATGTTGTCTAGCGGCTACATTATGTAGCACATATGCCAATCCAAGTCCAGTATGGCCCTAAAGATTCTGCGCAAACTGGAGGCGGATTACTGGATTATCACTGGCGACTTGATGCTGTTCGTGGAAGGTCTCAAGCCCGATCTTTTTGAGCTGTTCCTGACCAGCGGCATCTGGCGTGAGTGCGGACAAAAGTGCCTTAAACCTGAACAGATCGATAAAGTGGATATCAGCGACTATCTGCACCACGAATACCATTATGGCAACGATGACCATGGCTGCGACGGACTGAAACCCATGAAGCGAACGGCGCTTTCGCGGTCAAATTGCGTGTCCTGATCTTGAGTAATCCGGAATAAGGTCAGCGGATACGACGATGCGGTACCGTTACCGCGAGCGAGCAGATAGTCGCTGTCACTGGCTTCACAGCCTTGCTTCCCGCCCCTACTCCACTTACCCTCCAGGTACTCGGCAGACAGAAGCGCCCCTGGCATAGCGAGGTGCAGCATGCTCAGTTTATTCCAGTCGATTTTCGGACCACCTACGCGGACAAACAGCCAGATTGACGACGCACTCATCGAACGGGCGACCGAGCACGTCGTCGACGGGACCGATGCGCGGCTGCGCTCGGTAATCGGTTACCGCAGGAAGTTGCGCCCTGCCGTCGAGCGCGCGGTAGACTACGTCATCGAGTTAGCGGATAGTCTCCCACCAGCGGTCGAGTTCCGCAAGCGACAATACAGTATCGACCCAAGGCTGCGGGCCTTCTTTGCCTCGCCCGAGCAGCTGCGGGAAGTCGTCAGCGCCAGCCCGGCCATCAGAGGCTACCCCTCCCGAGGCCGGCGCCCGGTGACAGACAGGATCTCTGCCGGACTTGGCACAGAGCGCGAGGAACGCAAGGTGCTCGGGATGAACTTCGCGGGAGAGACCTTACGACGTGATGTCGAACAGGTGGTGGTCAACTTCTGCAACCATCGATTCGTTGCGGTTACCGACGACGAGACCGCGACCCGCCGGGAGCTGAAAAAGCGCGCCTTCGATAATCTCATCGCAACCGCCTTGCGGCGTATCGTCGCCGAGCGACGGGCGCCGCGCCAAGGTGGTTCTGGTGTGCATCCCCTGGGGCGAGTTCCCGGAACGATCGAGCGACTTCTTCAAGGAGGCAAGTCGGAATTTGGGCTGAGCATCTCAGGCTCCACGTTCGCTTGGTATCGAACAACATCGTAGACTCACTTTGAGGTCCGCTGAATGAATCAGAGAACCCCTCGCAGCAGATGGCCTTCTGTTCGCCTCGTCGTTCTATTTGTGCTCTGTATACAGATACCTGACGTCTTTTCAGAGACCTTCAGGTTCAATTGGCCAAGGCCTGGCCGGGCAACCGTGGTCGAGACAACGGAAGCTTCCGGAATCTCACTCGCATCTCGCTACGATATTGCCGTACAGGCCCGTTCCGGGAAAGACGGCTATGTCCTGCATGTCGAGAACCTGCAGCGGCGCGTGGCAGGAAGCGACCCGACCGGGCGCGACAACGATGCGCTAGCGGAACCCCGCTTTGCTCAGGCCTTTTCCACTTGGCCCTCGTATCTTATCTCTGAGACGGGACAGATCGAGGGATTTATGGGTCTGGAAACATTTTCGGACAAAGTAGCGGGGATGACCGAAGGCAGTGAGGTCTCGCGACCCGCGAAGGATTTCGCCAAATCTGCACACTTTCCGCAGGCCGTGCGAGATCAACTGGCAACCTTCTGGCAGGGGTTGATCGGATGCCTACATGGCCTATCGCTTGAGGCCGGAGACACGCTTACCCGGCAGGACACGTTCTCCTGGTATGGCAGCTCTGTTCCGGTTGAGATTGCGGTCACTCACCAGGGTCCTGCGTCAGACGTCGCTGGCGCCGTTCGGCTTGAGACCTCCATTGCCTTCGATGAGGCTGTGCTCAAAGAGATGATGTCTGAAATCGTGGCAGAACTGCGCGCAACGCAGAACACGGGCGCCCTGCAGATTGAAAGGGTACAGCGGAAAATGACATTTGACTCCGTCATGTCACCCGGTTCACTGATCCCGCATCATGCACATGTGGTCGATCAAATCCTGATCACCACCGATCAGACTGAAACACTGAGGCTATATCAAGCGCAAGCGCTCGAGTTTGACTGGGACCACGACTCCAAGCTCCATGAACGTTGAAGTACCCCTATCTGCTTTGCAGAACGATAAGACTGCGGGCGTGCAAAGAATGCTTGCGTGCGTAAACGGGCAGTTGAGCGTTCAGCAGCACGACGTCGCGACGCACGGCCGTAGCGTATAGGCTCTCGGCCAGGAACCAGCGGAGCCGGATTTCTTTGCGGGAGTAAGGCAAACAAGGCATTACGGCATCAGCGGTCATCGTAAAAGCCGGATTCATGGGTTTTCAAAACAGGAGACAGCTAAGAGGGGATCTTACATGAACGATGCAACAAACAGCGCCGCTGGTGGGCTTCTGTTTTCTACATTGCTGGGCCTGGCCACAGGCAACAGCATGGCAGCTGGCTTTTATATTACAGAGATTGGTACGCCCGGCAGCCTGGGCACGGCAGGCGCGGCAAACCCGACGAATACATTCCACGCGGATTCCTCGTGGACCAATCCCGCCGGTATGACCGGAATTGAAAAGGATGTAATGGTCGCGGGGCTGCAATTCGTTGTTCCCAAGGTCGAGTTTGATCCTTCCGTTGCCGAGGCGGGTGGCAAGGATGGAGGTAACGCGGGCAATTCAATAGCCATACCCAGCGTGTTTTATGTGAAGAAACTTTCTGATCGTGGCCGGTTCGGTTTCTCGGTCATTGCCCCACAAGGGGGCGGTGTGAACTATGGAGACGACTTTGTCGGCCGCTACTCGGCTTCCAAGGCGCAACTTAGCGTTATCGGTATTTCTCCTTCTCTCGCCTACCAGGTCTCTGACCGATTATCTGTTGGCGGTGGCGTCAGTGCGCTGTATACGAGCTACAACCTGAATATCGCCATCAATTCGAGTGCGATCATACCGGGTACAGCGGATGGCAAAGTCAAGATCGAAAATGCGACGGATTGGGGGTTTCAGCCCTTCGTAGGACTGACTTATCAGCTGACAGATCAAGCCTTGCTGGGCATTGTGTACAGGGCGAAGTCGGACATAGACCTGGATGGTGATGTCAATATACGCAACTGGTCGTTACCAACACCAGTGCCCGATCTTACCGGGGTGGATATCAGCTGGGACAACCCTCAGTGGCTCGATGTCGGCCTGCGCTACACATTCGGTGAGGACAATACAATATTCCTGAATGGCGGATGGCAGGACTGGTCCGAATTCAGCGACAACGGCATAGCAGTCAGCGGCGGGGGCGCGAACATTGATGCCGAGATCGACAGGGAGTGGGATGACACCTGGTATGCGCGCATTGGCTTTGCACACGACTTAAGTGATCAAAGTGCTTTCACATTGGGTGTTTCCTATGACAGCTCGCCCGTCAAAGACAAGCATCGCACGTTTGATCTGCCTGTTGAAGCGTACTACAAGCTATCGGCAGCCTATGCCTGGAAGGGCAAGAACAAACTGAATTATGCTCTGGGTGCGACACTGTTGATTGTCGGCGACGCCGAGATTGACCAGACCAGTCAGGGTGTCCGCGCCGCAGGCAAGTTCGACCAGAATTATATTCTGTTTGCCGGTGGGACGGTGCGGTATGCGTTCTAACACCCGCCACCGCATCACTCTTAAATCCTTCCGTATCGTTGCGTCTGTGAAGGGGACGCACTTCGATTTGATCCGCTACCAGACGACCACGGCAGTAGTTGCATTAAGAGGACCCGTTCGTGCCCAGACTAAAGGTCAAAAATACCCGGCAATACGACTTACTAGGAGAGGACAGGTTGGCGGGGTGATTTCAGAGGTGATGGCGCGGATCGAAGCACGGCAGTTCCGGCTCAACGACCGGAGCGAGCCATTCGTTACATTTTGCGATCGTCGCCCAACAACTCGCGCGCGGTTCTGGCGATCTCTCCCGCCAACGCGCGCAGCGTTTCGCGCTCGGCCTCGACCAGGCCGCCGTAGCCGTCGCGAGCGATCGCCTCGCTCGTCGAGTATTGATAGCCGAGCTGAACACCGTCGGGTTGCGTCAACGTCCATCGTGCGACGAGTTTGGCTTCTCCGGTCGACGTGCCATGTAGCTCATCGATGCGGATGTCAACGCGTAGAACCCACTCGGGCTGATCGCGGACCACGGGCAAACGCAGCGCCGTCGACAAATCGGCCTCGAGCAGGTACCCCAGGCTGTCAGCCAGGGGCTCGGCCCACTCGTGGTAACGGGCCGCCGCGATCTCGCCCGGTTCTGTCTCCATGACGATGCCTCGTTGCACCAGGTACTCGGCAACGACTATCGGCCCCAACGAAACGACCTGGGCGCCCCCTTGTGACACCGTTCCGGCAGGCACGTCGGGACGAAGCAGGTAGGACTGTCGCTCTGGCTGCGTGCTCGAACAGCCGAGCAGCACAAGCAGGAAACCAACAACCAGGACTCTCATCGACGGGCCTCCGGTCGTGGGTCGGGACCGGATTCGGACGAGAAGATGAGCGAGTTCGGTTGGGTCTCGAGCCGCTGCGCGAGACCTTTCAACGACTGCAGCGTGGCATTCAGCTCCGTGACCGTTCGATTGAGCCGCTCATAAAGAGGCGAGCCGTGCGAAAATGACTCGAGGACGGTTCGCACCTCGACGAGCGTTGCAGCCAGATCCGCCGGTAGTGTCTGCACGCCATCACTCTGCACCACCTTGCGCGTCGCCACGAGGGTTTTTTCGAGCTCGCCCAAGGTCCCATTTACCGACGCAATCGTCGCTTCCAGCTCCAGGTTGTTGACTTTGTCGAGGACCTGCACAACGCGCTCCTCGATCTGCGAGAATCCACCGGTCAATGTCGGTAACGTCGTGTATCCGGCGAACTGACCGAGCTCTGCGTCAGGGGCTTCCGGGTAATAGTCGAAAGACACGAGCAACGCGCCGGTAAGCAGGCTGCCGGTCTTGAGCGTCGCACGCAGACCATGGCCAATGCCCATTGCAATGCCCGCCTGTATCCGATCGACGGCCGCCTGATCGTCGCCGACAAGAAGACGTCCGGGTTGGATGCTGATGAGCACCGGGATGGGATCCGGCTTGCCATCGTCACGCACCTGCGCGAGTTCCGCCAGCATGATGCGCTCGACCTGTCCAATGGGTACGCCACGGAACTCCACCACCGCGCCAGGACCAAGCCCACGAATGGATTGATCGAACCTCACAACGAACTCGGCAGAGTATTGATAGGGTTCCTCACGCGCTTCCTTGTAGCTGCGGTACAACGTGAACGCATGTCCGTTCTGTATCGCGGTGCCTGGCTTCACGCCGTCGGGAACCCCAAACTCGACGCCACCCGCAATCAAGGTGGTAATGGATGCCATGCGCAGCTCGATTCCTTGCGCCGAGGCGTCGAGATCGATGCCGCTCGCATTCCAGAAGCGCGTCCCTGTGGTGACCATCACGTCATACGGCGCGTCGATGAAGGCCGTGTACTGGACTTGCTTCGTGTTTGCATCCAGCTTCGCGGTGTCGATTCGCCCCACGGTGTAGCCGTTGTACACCACGGGATCGCCCGCGCTCACCGAGCCCGCCTGCTCGCTCGACAGCGCAATCTGCACGCCCGGCGTACCTGCGGTCGTGACGGGTGGCGTTTCGAGACCCATGTAGCGATGCTTTCGGCCCACCGTTTCGCCTTCCCCGGGCGCCAGCTCAATGTATCCGCCAGAGAGAATCGTCCCCAGTCCGGTAACACCACCGGCGCCCACTCGAGCCCGTACCACCCAGAACCGGGAATCTTCCCGCAATAGCGGCGCCGCCGCCGCGTCAAGCTTGGCCGTGACGATGACGTGGGTGAGATCGTCGGCAAGCTCAACGGTCTCGACAATGCCCACGTCTACGTTCAGGGCTTTGACCGCCGTTTTGCCCGCCGCAAGCCCTTCGGCGGTCCTGAAGGTGATCGTGATGGTGGGGCCCTCGGTGAGGAACGTGTACACAACCATGTAGCCACCAAGCACGGCGGCCAGGATAGGGAGGAACCACACCGCGTTTATCCTGCGTTTTTTCTCCACGACCGCCTTTGCTTCACTCATCGGCGTCTTCCCCCGCGTCCCAGATCAAACGTGGATCGAAGGCTTCGGCCGCAATCATCGTGATGATGACTACACCCGCGAACGACACCGCGGCCGCGCCCGGTCGTATGATGATCACGCCGCTCAGATGTATGAGCGCCACGAGGATCGACACCACAAACACGTCGATCATCGACCAACGGCCGACAAACTCGGTCATGCGATACAGGGTGGTGCGTTGCTGCTTGCTGCTCGTTCGACCGGCGCGCACGCTCCACAGGAGATAGCCTACGGAGAACAGCTTGCCCATTGGCACCATCACACTCGCGATGAAGATGACGGCTGCAATCGGATACGACTTGTGGTGCCACAGCAGAATCACGCCGCCCATGATGGTGCTCGGAATCGTATTGCCCAGCTGTTCCGTGTACATGATTGGCAGCACATTGGCCGGTATGTAGAGAATCGCGGCGGTAATCAGGAGCGCCGCGGCGCGTTGCACACTGTCTGGCGTTCGCAGGTGCAAGTGCTCGCCGCATCGTGGACAGATGTGCTGCTCCACCGGGCTCAGCTTGAAACACACGTGACACAAAGCGAGCCCGCGACTGGCGGCGGTATCGGCGGCGTAGCCGCTCATGCACTCAGCTCCTCGATACGATCCCAGAGCGCCACGCGATCGAGCACGCTGATCGTGGCGATGAAACATACGGTGAACGCGGCATAGGCCCAGAAAGAGAAACCGAGATGAACCGTCGCCAGCGCCATGATCTTGACCAGACTCACGATCACGCCAATCAAATACACCTCGACCATGCTCCAGGGCCCCATCCTGTAGAGCCAGCGGGCAAACGGCTTGAGGTAGTGGGCGTGTCGACCGTTGACCACCGGCACCAGCATGGCGACCAGCATGATCATCATGACAGCCGGAACCAGGACGATGAAGCCACCGACGAGCAACGCGAGTCCCGTGAACCCGCCGGCATACAGCGACATCGCCGTTTGCGGCAAGGTCATGACATTGGCAAGCCCCGACTGCTCGAACGACAGGAACGGAAAGCTATTAGCAAGCGCCAGAAACACCAGGCCGGCGAGCGCGTACGCGAGCGCGCGACGAAATCCGTCGTGTGGCCGCGTCGCCAGGATGTATCCGCACCTGGGACACTTAGCCCGTTGGCCCTCCTCGAGCCTTGGCAGATCGATCAGCAGGTCGCAGTCGAGACAGGCGGTATGCATACAATCAATACTTCTACAATAAGCGCCAGACTCACGTCATGGCGAAACAAGGGTAGAATTTACCATAGTTTAGACCAAAACACTCATCGAGATGGCGAGGTCCAGTCATGGATCGAGAGTCGACGACCCCGGGGTCAATTCTCCACGGGCTAAAGCCGGCCGCTTCGCGTAATGACTAAAAGCCCGATCGAGCGGCCGTTCGGCCGATTATCCAAGTGGCGTCTACGGTGGAAGGATAATCGAATTGGCTCCGGTGAAACGCTCGCGCGACGCGGCAAGGTTGACGCGTCACGCCACGAATTACTTTCGCAAGGCGTGGCCTGGCCTCGTGACAGCGACAAGAAGGGTCAAGTTGACCCCATGCGACGATGGTATACTTGGCGCGCCCAGCGCGGCACAAGCATTCCCCATGGATACCCACCAGAAGACAAGAGGCAAGCAGGTGAGATACGTACTCCTCAGTATGGCGCTGTTGTGGCTGACCGTTACGGCGTCAGGTGCGGAGACCCAGCAAGTTCCTCCGGCCGAACCGGAGGCCGCGCCCACAGCGGATAAGAAGCCCACGACTGTGCAGCAGCTCGATGACCTCGTCCAATCGCTGACGGCGGCTCGCGCGGATCTGAAGGAACTTCGCAAAAAAGCCCGCGCGACCAGGGACGAGGCCGAGAAGAAGCTTCTCGATGCGGAGATGGACAGCGTGAGCAAGAACGTGGACGAACTCTTCGCGTCACTGGAAAAAATCGCGACCGGGGGTGCCATCATAACGCTCAACGAGGCTCAGCAGAGCGAGGCGTTCGACTGGAAGCAGGAAATTGAAGACCTGTTCAGACCGCTCGTGTATGAGCTCAAACGGCTGACCGAAAGGCCGCGCCGGATCGAGCAACTGCGTACGCAGCAAACATTCTATGAGGAGCGCCTGGCCGCTGCAGAAGCCGCGCTGGAAAAGGTCGTCACGCTCAAAGCGGACGCCCAGACGCCCGCGCTGCAGCAGGAGCTGGAGACAATCGAACAGCGCTTGCACAAACGCCGTGACCAGCTGGATAACAAACTGGCCATGACGAATTTGGAGTTCGACGATCTGCTTGCCCCGCCTGAGGAAGAGGATGCGGCGAGCCTTTGGGAGACCGCCAAGGAGCTGTTCTCGGGTCGCGGACTTAATCTGATCCTGGCCATCGCGGCATTTACCCTAACCTATCTGCTGCTGCGCCAGGCCCACCTCCTCTACGATCGCTACACCGGTCGCAGGGCGCAGGGAGCGCGTAAGTTCGCGGTACGCATGGTCAACCTGCTGTTCGTCACCTTGACGTTCTTATTCGCGCTCGTCGCTACAATGGTGGTGCTGTCGCTACGTGGCGAGTGGATGCTTCTCGGCTTGATTATCATCGTCGTGGTAGCCGCCGCACTGGCGCTGCGCCACTCTTTGCCGCTGTACGTGCGCGAGGCGCGAATTCTACTCAACATTGGCCCGGTGCGAGAGGGAGAACGGGTTGTGTATCAGGGGCTACCCTGGGAGGTGGCCTCGCTCAATGTATATTCCACGCTAATAAACCCGGCGCTACGTGGCGGGCGCCTGCGCCTGTCGCTCAAAGACCTCGCCACCTTGCATTCGCGCCAATATGAAGAGCAGGAGGCGTGGTTTCCGACCCAGGAGGAGGACTATGTACTATTGGATGACACCACCTTTGGCCGGGTGCTGCAGCAGACGCCAGAGTATGTGCAACTCGCGGTCGCCGGGTCAATCAAGACGTATCCGGTCGGCGCATTCCTCGGTTTGAATCCGCGTAACCTTTCGACCGATGGGTTTGGCATGTTTGTCACCCTGGGCCTCGATTACCGTTATCAACCACAGATCACCACCACCATCCGCGACCAGGTGGAAGCCTTTTTCCGGCAAGGGCTCGAAGCGCACCCTTATGGTGAGCACCTCAAGAACGTCATCGTCGAGTTCAACGAGGCTGGTGCATCGAGCCTGGACATGGCGCTGATCGGGGTTTTTTCCGGCGGGGCAGCGCCCGATTACTTTGGTGTACGGCGCCTGATGAACAAGCTGGCCGTGGATGTCTGCAATGCGCACAACTGGGTAATACCGTTCAACCAGATCAGCGTGCACATGGAAACGCCTGTACAGCTGGGTTCCGCACCAGGCACGCCGCAGCTGACCACATCCTGAAGTGGTGACTGTTTCATCAGCACGCTGTCGCCAGAAAAGAGCAGACAGTCACTGTCACGGGCGACGCAGGCTTGCTTCCCAGCCCTCCTCCACTTACCCTCTGGGTACTCGGGAGACAGAAGCGCCCGGACATCGCGAGGTGCACCATGCTCAGTCTGTTCCAGTCGATTTTCGGATCACCTTCGCGGACAAGCAGCCAGGTTGACGAGGCACTCATCGAACGGGCGACCGAGCACGTCGTCGATGGAACCGATACACGGCTACGCGCAGTAACCGGTTACCGCAAGAAGTTGCGCCCCGCCGTCGAGCGCGCGGTGGAGTATGTCATCGAGTTAGCGGATGGTCTCCCGCCGCCGGTCGAGTTCAGCAGGCGACAGTATGGCATCGACCCACGGCTGCGGGCCTTCTTTGCCTCGCCCGAGCGGCTGCAGGAAGTCGTCGGCAGCAGCCCAGCCATCAGAGACTACACCTCGCGAGGCCGGCGCCCGGCAACAGACATGATCTATGCCGGACTTGGCACAGAGCGCGAGGAACGCAAGGTGCTCGGGATGGACTTCGCGGGAGAGACCTTACGACGTGATGTCGAACAGGTGGTGGTCAACTTTTGCAACCATCGATTCGTTGCGGTTACTGACGACGAGACCGCGACCCGCTGGGAGCTGAAAAAGCGCGCCTTCGATAATCTCATCGCAAGCGCCTTGCAGCGCATCATCGCCGCGCGTACGAAGCGCGATGATCTGGCACAGGAACGCCGGCTGCTGGAGAAAAAGCTCCAGGCGCTGGCAGACGGGCACTGGGGGCTGGAGTCGGTACTCGACCGCGGGCAGTCAGGACCGGCCGACATGGCGGCCATCGAGACGCGTATCGCCAGTATCGATGCTGAGCTCACCGGGATTGGCGCCAGCGCAGTGAATCTGGATGACTACCTGGCGGTGGTGGCGGACACACTCAGCGCACCGCAGGAACACCTGCGCAGGGAGGCTGTCTCCCTTAGGGTCAGCCGCATGGGCATCAAACTGCCAGAAGGATCGGACGCCTCCGGCGACACCCTGGAACTCAGCGAGTTCTCCACCAGCAATGGGCGCCGCGCCATAGTGGTTCTGGTGTGCATCCCCTGGGGCGAACTCCCGGAACGATCGAGCGACTTCTTCACGGAGGCAAGTCGTTATCTGGGCTGAGCGTTCCAGGCTTCACGTTCGCATACCATCGAGAAACGTCGCAGACTCACGTTGAGGTCCGCTGGATGACTCACAGAACCCCTCCCGGGAAACGGGAAAGCGGGACGCTTTGGGCCGCTCGCCTTCGGCCGCAGGAGAATCGGCCTGAGTCCGACAGACTGCTGGCCAGCACGACGCCCAAGGCAGCAGCTGCGTGGCGCGTGCTATTAATTGGTGCCCATACGCCGGATCTGGTCTAATCGAGTACCCTGATGCGCAGGAGACATGCGTCTGTGAATACCCGGTCAACTCGCGAACCCAGTCCCCCGGGCCACCCGGAAGCCGGTGCTGCACTTGTGGAGAGCCTCGCCCGCCTGGCCGAGGCCGGGCAACGGGAAGCGGTGCTGGCACAACTGGCGGCACTGCCGCCCGCCGATATCGCCGCGGTACTCAGCCATGTGCCCTTCGAGCAGGCGCAGACCCTGCTCGACTGGATGCCTTTGGCGCAGGGCAGCGAGGTACTCTCCAAACTCGGTGACAACTTCCGCGGCAGGCTGCTAGCCGACCTTGCGCCCGAGCGAATCGTCCCGCTGGTCGACAGCCTCGATACCGACGAAGCCGCTGACGTTCTCGCCGACCTGCCACCCGACAAGGCGCACGAGGTTCTGGCACACCTCAAGGATGCCGAAACGGTCGAGGGACTCCTCGGCTACGGTGAAGAGACAGCCGGCGGCATCATGGGCACGGAATACGTCGCCGTATCCCGGACCTGGACCGTCGCACAGGCCAGGGAAGAACTGAGGCGCCATGCCGAACGGGTCGCTGAGGCGCTGGATGTCTTCGTGGTGGACACGCGCGGCCGGCTCGAGGGCAGCGTCTCCCTGAAATACCTGCTGTTATCGCCGCCGGATGCGATCATCGGCGACATCATGAACCCCGCCGTCGTGTCGGTGCATACCGACGTCGATCAGGAAGAGGTCGCCCGTATCATGGATCGACTGGACCTGCTCTCGCTGCCCGTAGTGGACAGCGGGCGGCGTCTGGTCGGTCAAATCACCATCGACGATGTGGTCGACGTGATCCGCGAGGAGGCCGAGGAAGATATCCAGCGCATGAGCGGTCTCAGCGGCGATGAGGAACCGACCGATTCCCTATGGCGGATGGCGGGCTTGCGCCTGCCCTGGTTGCTCGGGGGACTGGCCGGGGCGGGGCTGGCGGCCCTGGTGGTCGGATCTTTTGAGGACGCATTGCGGCAGGCAGTCATCCTGGCCGGGTTTATTCCCATCGTGATGGCGACCGCGGGTAACGTCGGCATACAAAGCTCGGCCGTCGCGGTTCAGGGACTGGCCTCGGGGGATGTGTGGGCCGATGACATGCCCCGGCGACTGGGCAAGGAGATCGCGGTCGCCCTGATCAACGGCGTCGCGGCTGCCGCCGTCGTGGGACTGTTCGTCATGGGCCTGTCTTTTTTCGCGGACATCCACAATCCGGAACGACTCGCCCTCACCGCCGGCATCGCGCTGATTGCGGTGATCCTGCTGGCCGCGGCCATCGGTGCCGCGGTGCCGCTGATCCTGCACCGGTTCGGCATCGATCCCGCGCTTGCCACCGGACCGTTCATTACCACCAGCAATGACATTCTCGGCGTACTGATCTTCTTCACGCTGGCATCGAGCATCTATCTGCCCTAGGAGCCTGTCGGACTTAGGCTGATTCTACTGCGGCGGTGGGAGAGCGGCCCAAAGCTTCCCGCTTTCTCGTTGCGTAGGGCCCACTATGCGCCTCGAAATCGTGAGGCTTTGTGCTCACTCTCCCACCTGCCTCGTCACGAACACCTAAGTCCGACAGGTTCCTAGCGCTTTTCAATCTGATGATAACGGATAGTATGGCCACGGAATCCACGGAAAAACACGGAAAGAACCCATGCCTCTTATCGCTGCTGTCATCCCCACCGGCAAATGACGTTTCTGTCGTCATTCCGGCGCAAGCCGCAATCCAGTGTTTTTTCCGAAACCCTGGATTCCCGCCGTCACGTGAATGACGAGATTCCGAGCTTGTGCGACAGCAGTGACCCCTTCTGTAATTTTTCCGTGTTCTTCCGTGGATTCCGTGGCTATATTTAGGAACACTGGCACTCAGCCAGATCGATCAGCATCCGTCGTTACCAAGGCGAAAGCCTACTGGCAGGCTGTCGGACTCAGGTTGATTCCATAACGCCGCCGTCATCAGTCCGGGTAGGCATTGATCAGAAAGACGACCTTGAGTATGTCGCTGGGCTCGGCATCCGGACCAAATGCACCCAAAAAGATCTGCTCAATGGCACCCTCGCGATACACCTTGGCAAGCGCCCGGTTTACGGCCAGTCGGAAAGCGGCGTCACCGCGTGGCAGGGCCAGCCCGTAGGGATCGATCGAGAACTGCTGCGTCAACATCGCATAGCGCGACGTGTCCTTCGACTGCGCCACTTGCCCGGCCAGGGTCAACTGGTCACCGGCATAGGCGTCAACTTTCTTGGAATCCAGGGCCTTGATGCCCTCCTTGGCGTCCTTGATCTTGACCATTTCAGCATTGACGTGCTTGCGCTCGAGCGCTTTCGCCAGCCGTTTCTCAGTTGTGGTACCCGGTATCACAGCAACTTTCTTGCCCCCCAGGCTCACCAGGCCCTGCATGTCCGAGTCTGCGAGCACCAACACGCCGCCGGACTCGATGAAGATTTCGTTGCTGAAGTCGACCTTCTCCTGTCGGTCCAGGGTGATGGAGGTCGTGCCGCACTCAAGATCCGCTTCACCCTTCTCGACCATGCGCAGGCGCTCGGGTGTGTTGGCGGCTTTCCACTGCACCTTGATATCCGCTAACCCCAGTTGCTCCTTCAGGCTGTCGACAACTTCCTTGCAAAGGTCCACCGAATAGCCGGACGGCTTATTGTCCTCGGTGAAACTGAACGGCAGCGAGTTATCCGAATAGGCGATAGTGATCGTTTGGGAAGCTTTAATCTTTCCCAGTGTATCCGGTGCTGCACCCGCGAGGGCGGGCTGCCAGATAAGGCTGATTAAGGCCAACAGTCCGATGAGGCGTGTCATGATTTTCGTATCTCCCTGGTCATAAAGTGTTCTGATTAATTTACTTGTGCAGGCGGTAGTCTATCTGTCATGCCGCCCTGAGCACAGCGGAGCGTTATAACTGACGCTCGTGTACGGCGGTCGATTGAAGCAAGCGGCGTACGCTGCTGAAATCGGTTGGCAGGGTACTGATTAGACAACAGAGGAAGTGTGCCAGTCGCGGCATACGATAGCGCAGTTTGGGTTGGCAGACCAGATAACGTCGAGGAACCATTGCTGAAGATGTGACGCAGCGACGCCCGGAGGCTGCTTCAGCGTACGGTTGAGGTGAGTTGGCTGAATTGCTTTCGCCGCGTGCCGTGAGAACCGGTCTGGTGTCTCTGGGTGGACGATGGCGAGTGCGGGTCGACCGGAGAAGCGACGATCTCGTCAGCGTCGCGGAGAACCCGGTATGATCGGGATTCGCGACGTCCGGTTGCACTGCGGGGAAGAGAACTTTCGACTGGAGGGTGCCTCAACGCGAGGCGTTGTTACGGGAGCAACTCATGTTAGACGAGTATTCAAGAGGGTTGCGCATCTGCATGATGTTGCTGGCGATGTGGGCACCTGTCGCCGGGCTGGCCGATGCCAGGCATCCGCTGGAGCCACTCGACCTGTCCAGCCCCAGGGCAACATTGAACAGCTTGCTGACGACGGGGGATGCCTATTTTCGCTTGGTGCGTGACGTGTACTGGGATACCCCGAGCCGCGCTGTTGCTGCCCGCCTGCATGAACTGGGAGTCGAGGCGGAACGCACGCTCGATCTGAGCGAGGCTCCACCTGCGGCCCGTTTTGAGATGGGCCGTGACGGGTTTATCGACCTCTACGAGGTATTGTCCCGCATCGAGCTCCCGCCTGAAACCGAAATACCCGATGCGACGGCTTACGAAGACGCAGAGGATGACAAGAAAGCGGACGGCAAACCCGCAAGCTGGACCATTCCGCATACCGAGATCACCATTGTGCGTGTCGCGGACGGCCCGCGCGCCGGCGAGTTCCTGTTCAGCCCCTCGACGGTGGCCCGCGCCGGGGAGTTTTATCAAAAGACGCGCGCGCTGCCCTACCGGCGCGACGTCCCCCTGAAAAACTATGCCGAAATGCGCACCTACCTCAGTATGGCCAGCGGAATAATCCCACCACGCACCATCGAGGGGTTTCCCGACTGGCTGAAGCACGGTGTGTACCGACAGGCGGTGTGGAAGTGGATCGCCCTGGCAATAGTGTCGGCAATCACTGTCGTGGTGGTCGTGGCCATTCATCGGCTGGCGCGACGCGGACTTTCCGGCCAATCCGCCAGCGCCGATCTGCGCCGCCTTGCGACCCCGTTGACCCTGCTGCTGCTCACACCGCTGGTGCTCGATATCGCCAGCCGGGAGCTTACCCTGACGGGCCGGGTATCCGAGGGCTTGACGCTGCTGGCAGAAGCCGTCGGTTATTTCTCGCTGGCATGGATAGCCTGGACGGGCTCGATGGCCGTTGCTGAGGCGGTTATCGCCCTACCGAAAATCCCCGCCCAGAGTCTGAATGCCCACCTGCTGCGCCTCGCCGCCCGGATTGCCGGCGGCATAGCTGTCATCGCCATTATCTTCTACGTCAGCAGCCAGCTCGGGGCACCGCTGTACGGTATTGTCGCGGGTCTCGGCGTGGGCGGTATTGCCATTGCGCTCGCCGCCCAGAACACGATCGAGCACTTCATCGGCAGTCTCGCCCTGTTCGCCGACCGCCCGGTGCGTGTCGGTGACTTGTGCCGCTATGGCGAGGACCCGACCCCGGACTGGCAGCGTGTCGGCATCATCGAGTCGATCGGGCTGCGCTCGACGCGGATCCGGGGCGTCGATAATACGGTGACGAGCATCCCGAATGGCGACTTCTCCAAGTTGCACCTCGTCAACTACAGCTTGCGCAGCCGCAGTTTGTTGTCAACCGTCCTGGGCCTGCGTTACGAGACAACGGATGATCAGCTGCGTTTCGTGCTTGTTTCGCTGCGTGAAATGCTGCTGGCCCATCCTCGGGTCGTCGATGACGAGCCCAGGGTGCGCTTCGCGGGCTTCGGTGATTTCTCCTTGAAGGTGGATATCCGCGTCAACATCAACACCACGGACCCGAATGAATTTCGTACCATCCGGGAGGACATCTATCTGCGCATGATGAAAATTGTGAAGGATGCCGGGACCGGCTTCGCGTTTCCGTCGCGCACCGTCTACCACGCCCGCGACGAGGGGCTCGATGCGGAGCGCCAGCAGGCAGCCGAGGCGCAGGTGCGGGACTGGTGTGCCGCCCAGGAACTCCCCTTCCCGAATTTCAGCGCCGATTACCGCAAGAAGGTCCGCAACACCCTCGACTATCCGCCGGAGGGATCGCCGGAGGCAAGTGGATGACAGGCCGGCAGCTACCCACTGGGTGTACAATACCCCGGCGTGCATCGGCGGTCGTGGCACCCCCCTGCCCCATCACTCGGCACCCGCACGTGGCCATGCATGAGTCCGTCGAAGATCCGCATTCGTAATACACGATTGCCGAAGGAGCGTGTGATGTACCGTAAATTCGTATCATTTCTTGTGTTGTTGACTGCCGCACTCGCAGGCTGTCAAAGTGCCGAACACAAAGCGGATCCGGGGCCACCGCCGCAGACTGTCACCCCGGGCTCCACCTTTACCGTCGTTAAGGATTTCCTCGTACCATCCGGCGACAGTAGCGTCTATTTCCAGAATACCCGGCTGTACCCGGAGGGCAAGATTCAGCCGGACGATCCGTTTTGCCAGTTTGCGACCGGTGCCGCAACCGCAGCCGGTCAGGTGATCCATACCGGGATATTCACAGTCAGTAACCTGGAATACGATGAAAACGGTGTCGGACCGGGTGGCATGGATGTCTCGATAACGGAAATTCGCCTGCAAAAGACGTCGACCGGAAAATCGTACCGTATGAACTGCATGCTGCCCCTCCTATCACAGGGCGCTCGCTTTGTCACACCCGCCGAAATCCAGGGCGCGGTCGGCGGCTACATGGATCTCAAGGTCGCACCCTAGTGCTTTTTCAATCTGATAATGACGGATAGTAAGGCCACGGAATCCACGGAAAAACACGGAAAAAAATTCCAATGGGTTTTCATTGTTTCCGTGTTTTTCCGTGGATTCTGTGGCTGAAAATAAAAATACTGGCGCTCAGCCTGATTTGTCAGCATCCGTCATTATCACGTTGGAAGAGCACGAGTGTTTTTCGCGTAACCCACCTTGCGTCGATCATCGAACTGCCAAAGCAGGCGCCATTCTCGTCCGACGCCAGTTTTCCAATGTTTTTCAGTTCCAATTTCGTTACAATTCCGATCCATAACCAGTGCTGAATCGACTGGCAAGCAGGTCTTCATGTCCATACTCACCGGCCTCGGCTAAAGGAAAACCCTGTGAAGACATTCACTCACGCGGCACTCACACTCACCCTCGTTGCTTCGCACTGCTTGTGCATCGGCTCCGCTAGCGCCGCTGGCGATGAATCGCAAGGCATTACGGACCGAAGCGATAACCCGGTCGAAGAGGCGATCGGCGACGTCGAGGGAGACTACAGAAAAGCAGATACCCAGCACGAGGACATCATTGACCGGGCATTCGCGCCGCTGGATGATACCGTTTCCGACATCAACCGCGATCTCAAAGATGGAGATGGAGCTGGCGACAGCGCAATCCCCCAAACCAGCGACTAATCACTATTCGATGGACCTGTCGAAGTTCAGCGAGCGAGCGTGATAGACACTTCAGTTGTTTGGTTGGCTCCTGAGCCTCAGTGCAATACGTCCGCTCAGGGCGGCGCCCGACTCGCTGATGACACGCTCGGTCCTGCGCCCACTGCGGACTCCCGTTTTGTCGACTCGCGTACAGGTTGAGTTGCCGGCACAAGATTCGTTTCGCTCACTGCGGAGGTGGCACGGATGATTAGGCTAACGCTGGTATCGGTGCTGGCACTGATGGCTGGCTGCACGATGATGGCGCGGCACTCGCTCGACGAGCGTTATGGTGAGCCAGACCCGGCGCGCTTTGACGTTGCCATGGAGCCACCGCAGGGGATGTCCTATCGCAAGGATATCCAACCCATTCTCAACCGCCGCTGCGTGGTCTGCCACGCCTGTTACGATGCCCAGTGCCAGCTCAAGCTTTCTGCCTGGGAGGGGGTCGCCCGGGGTGCCAGCAAGGAAAAGGTATACGACAGTGCACGTGTCCTGGAAGCGCCCCCTACACGCCTGTTTGTCGATGCCCAGACGGCATCCGAGTGGCGCGCCCGCGACTTCCATCCGGTTCTGAACGAACGTGCTCCAACAGCCACGGCCAATCTGTCCGGGAGCGTGCTGTTCCGGATGCTGGACCTCAAACGCCGGCATCCGCTTCCCGACGCCAAGGTGCTGCCGGCGTCTTTCGATTTTTCCCTGAACCGCGATCAGCAATGCGCCACTATCGAGGAGTTTGACAGTTTCGAGCGGGACTATCCCCAGTGGGGAATGCCCTACGGCCTGCCGGGTTTGAGCGATAGCGAGCAGGCCACACTGGTGCGCTGGCTGGAACAGGGCGCCCCCTACGAAGGGCCCGCACCGTTGCCCCCCGCGGTGGGGCAGCAAGTGCGCGAATGGGAGCAGTTCCTGAACGGTGATTCACTCAAAGAGCAACTGACCAGCCGCTACCTCTATGAGCACCTGTTTCTGGCCCACCTGCGTTTCGACTCCGATTCGGAGAGTCATTACTTTCGTCTGCTTCGCTCCAGCACACCGCCGGGACAACCGATTCGGGAGCTGGCCACTCGGCGTCCCTATGATGACCCCGGTGTCAGCCGGGTGTATTACCGCCTGGAGGCGGAGCGCGAGACCCTGGTTGCCAAGACCCACATGCCCTATGCCCTGGGGCCTGAGCGCATGGCGCTGTGGCGGCAACTGTTCCTGGCACCTGACTACCGCGTTGATGCACTGCCCTCGTATACGCCCGATGTCGCCGCCAACCCGTTCGTCGCCTTTCAGGCGCTGCCGGTGAATGCCCGTTACCGCTTCATGCTCGACGAGGCGCAATTCACCATCATGAACTTTATCAAGGGGCCTGTGTGTCGGGGACAAGTGGCAGTGGATGTCATAGAAGATCAGTTCTGGGTGTTCTTTGTGAATCCGCGCGCCGTCGGCTCCGATGCCGATGCCGAATTTCTCGCACGCGAGAGCAAGAATCTGAGTCTGCCATCAGAAAAAGGCAGCGATGCGCCTATCCTGTCGACGTGGAAAGAATATTCACGACGGGAAAATCGCTACCTCGAGGCCAAGTCGGAATACATGCAAGGTAAGTTCAATGCCCCGTCGAAGGTGACCCTGGATCTGATCTGGGACGGAGACGGTCGCAATCCCAACGCGGCGCTCACGGTGTTCCGACATTTCAACAGCGCATCGGTCGTCAAGGGGCTGGTGGGTGAGCCGCCCAAGACTGCCTGGGTGATCGGCTACCCGCTGCTGGAGCGCATCCACTATCTGCTGGTTGCGGGTTTCGATGTGTATGGCGACGCCGGACACCAGCTGAACTCGCGGCTTTACATGGATTTCCTGCGCATGGAAGGGGAGTTCAATTTTCTTGCGCTCTTGCCGTCGGCACAGCGCGATGCCGTGCGCGACTACTGGTATCGGAGAGCGAGCCAGTCGGTGAAGGACTACCTGTATGGCAGCAAGGCCTGGTTCAACCAGGACTCCGGCATCGACTATCACAGCACCGACCCGCAGCGCGAGTTGTACGGCCTGCTCCGGGCACGGCTGGCGCCGGTGCTCGGTACTAATTTCGATCTGTCCTCGGTGAAGGATTCGGCGCTGCGCAATGAATTGCAGACATTGGCTGCGATGCGCGGTCGCAGCCTGTCCCTGATGCCCGAAGCGGGAGTCCTGCGCCTGGATGATCCGGCTGGTCCGTCCCGCTATTTCACCCTGCTGCGTAACACTGGTCACAGCAACGTGACGCATCTGGCGGACGAAAAGAAGGAACTCCTGCCGGACGAGAACACCCTGACGGTGGTGCCGGGATTCATCGGCGCCTACCCGAATGCTCTCTACGTACTGCCGCATGCCGCCCTATCCGAATTTACGGCGGCGGTCCGCGGTCTGTCCTCAGAAGCCGACTACCGGGCGCTGGCCGACCGTTTTGCCATACGCCGCACCCACCCGCAGTTCTGGACCTATAGCGATGCGTTACAGGATGCCTACGTACGCCTGGCCCCGGCAGAGGCCGGGCTGTTTGACTATAACCGCATCGAGAATCGCTAGCCTGCTTTCAACCTGGTAATAACGGATGCTGATAAATCGGGCTGAGCCCCAGCATTTTTTGTCTATAGCCTAACGGCACTTACTTAGGCGGTTCCACAATCGATGTAGGGTGGGTTAGGCACGCCGTTTGTGCCGTAACCCACCCGATGTGCCGGCAGGCACTCGTTAAAAAATGCATTGTGTTGCTTCGCAACGCCTGGTGGGTTACGCAAACTACGCTAACCCACCCTACATTTCGACTTAAGTAAGCGCCATTCGTCTATAGCCACGGAATCCACGGAAAGACACGGAAAAATTCTCCTGAGTGATCAGCATGCCCTCGGCGCCTCGCTCTCGCCGGTACGCGATCCCTCAGGGCGCAGGCACGATACGATAGTAGACGCCGTTCGCACCGTAAGCAGGCTTGTACCAGGTATTTCCGTTCAGGTAGTAGGTGGTGCCGCCCTTGTCGATAGACATGGAGCCGTGGGGCAGCGTGGCAGTAATCGCGCCCATCGCCTGCGTCGTCTGAGCAGTTGTGGCGGCAGTGCTACCGGTCGCAACGCCAGCTGTGTATGCTGCCGCAGTATCGGCGCTGCCGGGGGCGACACAGGCATCGCAGGCGTTCGATGTGGCTGCACTGGGCTTGGCCGAGGCCATGACCGCACCAGCAGCCATACTGAATAGATGTTTCAGGGATCATCCGACGGCAGACTCCTCCGCGCGCTCAACTTATCCAGCCCTGTTCCTGGAACCGCTTTTTCAGCACATCGGCAATTTCCTTGGCGGTCTGCTTGGCCCGGCCCTCGATCCCGCTGCTGCCGGTCTCTTTCCCGTAGGCCTTCATCCCGGTACTGATGATGAGTCCCGCCGGGTTGTGCGTGGCAACCAGGGCCAGGATACCCACGGCCGTCCCCGGCGTTTTAGCGCCGGTGGCATCGGTCGACCCGGAGCCGAGTTTGCGCAACCCGTGGGCCGTCACCTCGAAACCCTCGGCGGCCACTTTCAGTTCGGATTCACCGGCGCTGAATCCGATCACGACGCGCTCCTTCTCACTGCCCTGGACAACCGAGAGAAGATACCCATGGATGACGATGTCGTTGATCTGCGGCCGTGTTTCTGGCCTCGCCCGTTCGGCGGACATGCCCATGGCGTTGATCTGTTCGACCAGCTGTGTAGCAATTTCAGCACCCACCTAGCGGCCGGTCGCGATCTGCTCGGCGGTCTGGGGGGTGCTGTGCACGGTATCCTGCCCGGCCAGCGCGGACTCGGCCGGAACATCACCCGGGGTGGCGGCGAAGTCATAGACCCAGATGGTATTGGGCCGAGGGATCTGCTCGGTCACGACTTCGTCGCGGTTGGAAATCTTTGTCGAGGCGCACCCGGCAACAAACAGCAGGGTGAACAGGCACAGCATGATGTGGCTGCGAAACTTCATCGAAATACTCCTTGTGCAAGTTCTAGTGAATACTTTCAGGTAGATCTGGGTATTTTGTTTGTAGTTGCATCCCCCCGGCAAACTAGCCCGCATTTCTCACCGGGCGGCGATAGAGTCACATAATGCACTGAGGTAAGGAACAGAGTGCAGATCAGGAAAAAGACAGTGTGTAATCAGGCAGTGCCTATCCCGGCCCTGGCTGGTTCTCGCGCGCCCGGACTTGCGCTTCACTCAAGTGGTAGCTACAGCTACCACTTTCCTTCCAGCGCGGCGTCCGGACACACGAGCCCTGCGCCAGCATCCGGGATCCCGGTGAGAAATGCGGGCTAGGCGGGCCGCGTCCGGAAGTGGAGACGGCCCGCGTAGTTCACGAATGCAACAACGTGACGGTGCGGGCTACTGCGGCCCGCTCTGCAGGTGATGAATCGGATTGCCGTCGACCGCGATGGCTTCGGTATTCTCGAGTTTCTTGACGTCCTCATCGGTAAGCTGCGGCCGGTCCACCTTGAGCGTCAGCTTGTTGAGCTTGGCGGTCAGGGTGAACGGCGGCTTGTAGTCCGCATCGTTCACGCCGGTCAGCGTGTCGGAGCCGATGTCGAAGCTCTCGTCCCATTGCAGGATCATGGGCAGTGTTCGCTCCAAGGTCTTGGTTTGGACGACCTTGCCGTCCACCTTCAGCGTGCCGGTGCCGGATCGACCGAGACCGCTCATGTTATTGAACGCGAGCGTGCCCACACCGAGGCCGTCGTATTTGAAGTCGAACTCCAGCGTGTGCCTGCCGGGTGAGAGCGCCTCCGGGCCTTCCCACTTGATGCGTTTCAAGTCGATCAGGTTCCAGAGAAACACCGGCTTGCCTTTCAGCAGGTAGAAACCGTAACCGGCGAAGCGCCCGCCGGAGGTCAGGATCATCCCCTCCGCACCGCCTTCCGGCACGGTAATGTCGGCGGTGATGGTGTAGGAGCTGTTGAGCAGGAACGGGGAATCGCCCTGCGGCAGACCGACCATCGGGCGGGTGTAAACGAACTCCGTGCGGCCGGCGGTGATGTTCGGACGCGGGGCGACGATGCGCGCAGCCACCGAGGCATCCAGCGGGAAGACCTGGTACTTCTCCGCTTCCGCGACGAACTTCTTGCGAAGCTCCGCCACCTTGTCCGGATGCTGTGCGGCGATGTCGTTGGCCTGACTGAAGTCCTTGGTCAGGTCGTAGAGCTGGAACACCTGGTTGTTCAGCGGATCCGGGTTTGCCACGCCGAAAGCCTGCCAGGGTGCGCGGTTGACCTTGGTGCTCAGGAGCCAGCCTTCGTCATAGAGCGCCCACTGGCCCATCATCTCGAAGTACTGGGTCTTGTGGTGCGACGGCTCCCTGGCGTTTTCCTTGTCGAAGGTGTAGGCGAAGCTGGTGCCCTCGATGGGCGCCTGCTTGATGCCGTCCACCGTTTCGGGGGCCGGGATGCCGGTGGCCTCGAGGATGGTGGGGACGACGTCGATCACGTGTATGAACTGCTCGCGCAAGGCGCCCTTGTCCTTGATGCGCGCCGGCCACGACACCACCATGTTCTGGTTGATGCCGCCGAGGCGGGAGGCATTCTGCTTGAACCAGTCGAACGGCGTGTCGAAGGCCCACGACCACCCGGCCGACATGTGGTTGTAGGTCTCCTCGGTGCCCCAGACGTCGTACCACTTCATCTGCACGTCGACGGGCATCTCGTTGACACCGTTGAAGAACGCTACTTCATTGGGTGTGCCCAGCGGCCCGCCCTCGGCGCTGGTGCCGTTGTCGCCATTGATGTAGATGATGAGCGTGTTGTCGAGCCTGCCCAGGTCCTCGAAGGCCTGGATCACGCGGCCGATCTCGTGGTCGTTGTAGGCCGCGTAGGCGGCGAAGACCTCCACCTGGCGGATGAAGAGCTTCTTCTCCTCTGCGCTGAGCTGGTCCCACGGCTTCAGGACGTCATTGGGCCAGGGCGTCAGTTTCGAATCCTTGGCGATCACGCCGAGCCGCTTCTGGTTCTCGACGATCTGCTCACGCAGCTTGTTGTAGCCGTCATCGAAGAGGTGCATGGCGTGGATCTTCTCGACCCATTCCTTGGTCGGATGGTGCGGCGCGTGGGTGGCACCGGGGGCGTACTTGATGAAGATCGGCTTGCGGGGGTCGCTCTGGTGCATCCGGTAGAGGTAGTCGATCGCGTCGTCCGCCATCCCGGTAATGAGGTTCCAGCCCGGCTTACCGTCGAAGGGATAAATCTGAGTGGTGTTGCGGAACAGGTTCGGCTGCCACTGGTTGGCGTCGCCACCGACGAATCCATAGAAGTACTCAAAGCCCAACCCCGTCGGCCACTGGTCGAAGGGCCCGACCTGGCTGGCGGCAAACGCCGGGGTGTTGTGGTCCTTGCCGAACCACGCGGTCGCGTAGCCGTTATCGAGCAGAATCCGCCCGATGGTGGCCTTGTCCTCGGCGATGATGCTGTTGTAGCCGGGGAAACCCGTGGACTGCTCGGAGATCACGCCGAAACCGGCCGAGTGGTGGTTCCGCCCGGTTATGAGGGCAGCGCGGGTCGGCGAACAGAGCGCGGTGGAGAAGACCCGGTTGTAGCGCAGACCCTCATTCGCGATGCGGTCCATCGTCGGCGTCGGAATAACACCGCCGAAGGTACTCGGCACGCCGAATCCGGCGTCGTCGGTGATGATGAGCAGGACGTTGGGCGCCTCCCTGGGCGGCACGATGCGCGGTGCCCACCAGGGTTTCGATTGCAGGGCATCGTGTTTGATCACGCCACCAAATTTCGGCTCGGGCGCGGGCAATTGTTTGCCGCTGATGGTGGTCGTGGCGCTTGGCGAGCCCGGGGCGCCGGTAGTCTCCACCTGGGCGAACAGCGGTGTGCCTGTCAGGAGCAACAACGCTGCACTCAGCAGCGCCGCCGTGATATGGCCTGTTGGAGGTGTCATGGTCGTAAATCCTCTCTGCAATGTGTTTAGAAGCGTGAGGCTGCCTTCACCGCTCCTGCGGGAATCCAGCCCTGGTTGAGGAAAGACTTTCCGAGATTCGCCGCGATCCTTTCGGCCAGCCGGCCGACCAAACCGCAGGTGTTCGAAGTACCCTCTGCGCTAGAACTTCCAGTTCATGCTGAGCGCCAGGATGTGAAAGACATCGTCTTTCAGGTCGCCTTTCAGATCGCCCTTAAGCGCTCCACCGGTCTGGTTAACTGGCGCGCTGCCGGCATCCAGGTATTCGTAGGCAGCGCCGAGCGTAATGTCCTTGCGCCAGTCATACTGCACCCCCAAGGCGTAGCGGTACTGGCGATCGAGCGGCAGAACAATGGAGCGGTCGGAGTTGCGTACGGGCGAGCTGTCGTAGGCGATGCCTGCGGACACGGACCAGCGCGGATCGAGCCGGTAGCGCGCGCCGAGAGCATAATGCCAGGTATCCTGGAAATTCGCGTCGACCGAGGTGTTGGGTGCGAGCGTCGCGCCCCCCGCGGTCGTGGTGTCGAGCGATAAACCGATCTGGCCGAACTCCGACCAGTTCTGCCAGCCCAGATCCGCCATGATCGCCAGATCACGGCTCAGTTCGTGATAGGCACTCAGCATGAGCTGGTTCGGGAGCGTGAAATCGAAGGTCGTCTCGGCGTTGGCGAGCCCGGACAACTGCAGGGCGCCATTCAATAGCGGACCGGCGCCATTGAACGAAGGCCGGTCCTTGTATTCGAGGTCGACCTTGGAGATGTATGTCAAACCCACGCGCGTGCCGGCCGCCGGTTCGACCAGCACTCCGGCATTCCAGCCGACGTCTGTGTCATCGGTCTTGAGTTTCACGCGGCCGTCGTCTCTGTTGTCCAACAGGTTGTTGATGTTGGTCTGGACGTTGAGCTCACCGTAGACCAGCGACACGCCGGCGCCGACCGACAGCCAGTCGTTCACGCGGTAGCCGAGCGCACCGTTGGCGAAGGCGGTGAGAAAATCCTCCTGCTGCACATAATACCGGCCCGCCCAGTTATCGTTGAACTTGACGCCCAGTCCAAGATAGGAGCCGAGGGTAAAACCCAGTTTCAGATCGTTGGACACGTTTTGTACGTAAGACAGGCTGCCGGTGGGGACGAAGCCCCCCGCATTGCCGCCGTTGTCGCCGCCGAAGGTGGCCTGCTCGGTGTCGAACTTGATATCCGAATAGATCGGCTGCGCGCCGACCATAAATTGCGATTCCTCCAGCCGGGTCATGCCGGCCGGATTGCTGAAGGCCGTGGCGGCATCGCCGGCGCGCGAGGCCATGCCGGCGGTAGCCGTACCCACATCCGGCGTGCCCATTTCGTACAGCCATAGCCCGGCGGCCTGCGCCGGGGCGTTGACTAAGGCGAGAGCCAGTGCCACAAAGCCGCCAGTAATCCGGTGTTTCATCGGTGGTATGTTCCCTGTCAGTTCATCAGATCTATGTTAAATACCGCTTTCACATAATTGTTGGGTTGTATCAGGCCTTGCCCACTCTCCCTGGCCCTTTTATGCCCGCACAGCAAGGTACTCCCGGAGGGAGAGGGGATGCACCAATTCGCCGCCAGCGTGCTACAGACTATTCAGTATCGCCTGCTTTTTGGCCTTGTACTCTTCCGGCGTGATATAGCCCCCGGCCGCCAGCTTATTCAGCTCGTTGAGTTTCTGCTCGATGGTCAGGGTCGGCGACGGGGCCGCGGCCGGCCGACCCTGGGCGTTCCCATAAGCCATGGTGTTCAGTGCCTGTGTCTGTTGCCGTTTCTCACTAGACAGGTCGGTAAGCAGATGACCGGCGAGTAAACCACCGATCGCCCAGACACCCCCGTCGCCGGCCGTCGCCGGCGGTGCATAAGCCGTCATGGACGTGGCAACGGCAAGCGCTGCGGCTGACAGTGCTTTCCACCCAAACACACGGTCCAGCATCGTCTTCATAGTCATTGTCTCCTGCTGTGAGATCACTGATTCACTGACAGCGCTGCAAGGTGAACCGCTTCATCTGATCGCCAATGCTCGCGACGGCGCTGAACTGGTTCTGCTGCATGTCGATCGGCATCGCCCGCATGCTTTGAATTTCGTACAGGCTGAATGGCTTCAGTTCAGCATGGATGTCCTGGAAGTAAGCTGGCGAGGTCAGCATCTCGAATACCACCACGTCGTCCACGATACGCCAGAAACCGACCGCTTCCGCCTTGCCACGGCGGCCATATTCGAAGGTACTGTTGCCGCGTAGTATCAGGTGTTCGGCATCCTTGTTGCCGCACGCTCCCTGCGTATTGATCTCCCACTTGCCTGCCAGATAGCCCGCATCAAGCGCTGCAGCCGTCACACTGGACAGGAAACCGAGCATGGCGAGGGTTAACGGGATAATCAGCCCGTATGTTCGTGGCATTTTGTTGTCCTCCGGTTTCGCATATCAAAGCCACCAGGCAGGCAGAGCTGCCTGCCACACTATTCAGCCATGACCAAACGTTTACTTGAAGCGTATGTCCACACCCTCGACACCCAGGTTCAGGGCAAGGCCCTTGGATTCCGGTGATTTCAGACGCAGCTTCACGTCCTTGTCATTCTTCAACCAGACATCGCCCTTGCCTTTATCGGCCACCGTGAAGCCGACCTCGGCCGCTGCATACACGCCCGGAAAGTCCGTGACGTCGTTGAGGTCATAAACGTCGCCGTCCAGCTTGAGCTTGTGCACCCCGAACCCGCCCAGCTTCAACCCGTCCATCTTGAACTCGTAGGACTCGCCCTTGAACTCGAGCGTCCCGCCACCGATGTCGCCGCCGACCATCCACATGATCTGGGTCTCATCGATGACGACGGTACCGGAGGGCGTGTTTTCCTCTGCCGTGGCGGCGTTCGCTGCAACCAGAAAGGGTATAGCCAGCAAACCTACAATAAGTTTTTCGAAAACGATTTTCATGCGTTTTATTCCTTCTAATTTTATGAGTCAAACATTGCGTCAAAGGAGACCCGTGCTGCCTGGCACCCGTACTGCTCGCTTCATTCGACAGCAAGGGCGACCGACCTGGATTGCGACGGGGAATCGTCCGGGCCAGTGCGTTACGCATGCCTGGCTCAGGACAAGCCCGATTCCGGGGCGATCTTCTTGCTTCGTATCAGCCACCATAGCTCATAGGGAAGTGCTCACCCGACCGTGGCGTGGGCGCTATTAACCCCTTGAGGCTGCGCAGTTACACTAACTGGCAGGGCCTTCTGAGTAAACAAAGTGGCACTGCAAGATATTGCCAATTTGAGACAATAATCAGACAATTCCCGACAGGAACAGACCGAGGATCGCAGCCAGTGCAAGATAGGGGACGCCGCAGGGCGCCGGTCCCAAACGGGGCGGTGGACGCCACCGTCCGCGTTGGCCCGCTGATGGGCGTGCCGGCGGTGCTTCGCGAGCTCGGCCGGGAGCCCGAGCCCGTCTTCGACAGTGCGGGTTTGGGGCTGGCTCAATTCGCGGATGCCGACACTGAGATTTCCTATCTCGCCGCGAGCAGGCTGCTGGCGCGCTGCGTAGCGGCGACGGGATGCCGGCACTTCGGGTTGCTGGTGGGCGAGCGCGCAGGTCCTTCCTCCCTCGGGGTGGCGGGGTTCATGCTCCGCAGCGCCCCCGACGTTGGCACTGCGCTGCGCGGTCTCGTGCAGCATCTGGACCTGCATGATCAGGGTGGGGTGGCCACGCTGCTTGTTAAGGGTGGCGCCACGCTGCTCGGCTACGCCATCCATCAGCCCGCGGCAGAGGCCACCGACCAGATCTACGACTTCTCGATGGCCGTCGCCTGCAACATTATGCGCGGCCTGTGCGGCGAGCGCTGGAACCCCACCGAGGTACTCCTCTCGCGGCGGCGGCCACAGGACCTGGCGCCCTACAGGCGCTGTTTTCGAGCACCCCTTCGCTTCAACGCGGACCAGAGCGCCGTGGTATTCCCGACGCGCTGGCTCGACCATCAGATCCCGAGCGCAGATCCCCTCCTTCATCGCCATCTCGAAAGGGAGGCGAGAGAGCTTCATGCCCTTCGAAATGCAAACATCCTCGGCAAGCTGCGCGGTTTGCTGCGTAAGTCGTTGGTGGCCGGGAATTGCTCAGTTACCGACGTCGCCAGACAGCTCTGCCTGCACGAGCGCACATTGAACCGCAGGCTCCAGGAGGAAGGCACGAGCTTTCGCAACGAGCTCGATGGCATCCGCTACGAGATGGCTCGGCACTTGCTCGCCGAGAGCGCGATGCCCATAGCCAGGATCGCATCGACACTCAATTATGCCGACGTCAGCGCATTCAGCCGCGCGTTCAAGCGCTGGACGGGGATCACACCCGCACAGTGGCGCGCCCACGGCGCATCATCGCCATAGCCCCGATTCGCTCCCTTGACCGGGCCGCGCGTGCCGCACCCGGCTCGGCATCGGAATGGTCACGCGCCAGCATCGAACTAAAGAACTCAACACATTACGGCGCCGGCACGAAGCTCAAGCTGTCTCTGGTACTCGAACGTGGTCGCTACTGGACGAGCTCCCCGCGGTTGGTACCGACCTGTATCCAGTAAACCTGCTTCCAATTGCAGGGGTACATCGGGTATAGTCGCGAGACGATGCCGTCGGACCCCATGTATAGTGGCTTAATAAAGTCTGTTGTAAGCCAGCAAGTCAGACGCGAGGCACCGTCTCGTTCGTCTCACACCTCGGCCATTACTGGTAAGGGGAGAATGAAAGGATGAAAATGCGGCTCGGTTTCCTGTTCGCCGTGCTCTGGCTAACTACCAGCTGGGTTAGTGCCGAAACCTACGACTTTCCGTTCGATGATCCCTGGGTGGCCACGGTTGTGGGGACTCCGGAAAGTTATCGAGCCGAGGTGCCGGAGAAGATCCCGCTGAAACAGCGGTCGCTGAAGATCTTCGAGGACCGCAAGGTACCCGAGTTTGTCTGGTACGACGAGGAGCTGCGCTACGGGCAGGCGCTGCAAAAGAAGCGCGCACCCCTGGTATTCATCATTGCCGGAACCGGCGCCGGTTATAACAGCGCCAAGAATACCAACATGGCCAAGGCCTTCTACCAGGCCGGGTTCCATGTCGTGCTGCTGCCTTCTCCGACCTTCATGAACTTCATCGTCGCCGCCTCGGAAACCTCCGTGCCTGGGCATGCCTATAAGGATGCGGAAGACCTTTACCGGGTCATGGAACGTATCTGGGGCAGGCTCAAGAAGAGGACCAAGGTCACGGACTTCTATGTGACCGGCTACAGTCTGGGCGGTTTCAACACCGCCTTCGTCACCTGGCTGGATGAGCAGCGGAAGGTGTTCAATTTCAGGAAGGCCCTGCTGATCAATCCGCCGGTGAGGCTTTACAGCTCGATCTCGAAGCTCGACCGAATGCTGCAGAACATTCCGGGTGGAGTGGACAATTTCGCGGAATTTTACAACAAGCTGGTGAATTCATTCGCGGGGGTCTACAAACGTTCCGACACGGTCCTGCTCAACGAGGACTTCCTCTACAAGGTGTATGAGGCCTTGAAGCCGAAGAACGAAGAGCTGGCGGCACTGGTCGGTACCTCCTTCCGCATTTCGGCGGCCAATCTCGCCTTTACCTCGGACGTCATGGTCAATTACGGCTATGTCAAACCAACAAACCTCATCTACAGGAAGAACAGCGCGCCCGGCAATACCGAGAGGGTGGTTTACCGGCTCGGCTTTACCGATTATTTCCACGCATTTTTCTATCCCTACTACCGCGACACGGAATATCCCGGAATGTCACGCGATGAGCTTATCGGTAAGATGAGTCTCGCGGATATCGAAGACTACCTGCGCGGAGCGGAAAAGATCGAGGTCATTCACAATCAGGATGACATCATTCTGGCGCCTGGTGAGATCGACTTCTTCCCGCGTGTCTTCGGCGCGCGCGCAAAGATCTATCCGACCGGCGGCCATTGCGGCAACATGGAGTTTCGGGACAATGTTGCGCATATGTTGAGTGTGTTCACGGAGTAAACAGGACCGGATTATGACGACATCAGCGCGAGAATTTCATACCGGCCTGCTTACCATCACCCTGATTGCCAGCCTGGCGTTGGGGGGCTGCAGTACCGCGCCGGTCCAGAAAGGCGAGCCCATTGCGCCCCTGTACTCGCCCGAAGACATCCTGCAACCCGGCGTGGTCTACGCGAGCGATGAGTTATCGGATCCCTGGGAAGGGTTCAATCGAACCATGTACCGGTTCAATTACCGGTTTGATAAGTATCTCTTCTTACCCGCGGTGCGGGGCTATCAATGGGTGGTCCCGGACTTTTTTCAAGCGCGTTTCCGCGATTTCTTCAACACTTGGAAGCGTGATTTCTCCACCCTGTACAATAGCGCCCTGCAGCTGAGCCCTGACAAGACGCTCGATACTGCCGGTCGCATGCTGGTCAACGTCACGCTGGGCCTGCTCGGATTCTTCGACTGGGCCACACCCATGGGCATTCCAGTGCACCAGGAAGACTTCGGGCAGACGCTGGGCTATTGGGGAAGCCCAAGCGGGCCTTACCTGGTATTGCCCATCCTGGGACCCTCGTCCGTGCGCGACGGCGTAGGGCTCGGTGTGGACTGGTTTGCCAGAACGGAATTGCGGAATCGGACCACAGATCTGGAGACCTGGCAGGAGTCGACCTGGACTATCGTGGATGCCCTCGACACCCGTGCGCAGGTGGCGTTTCGATACTATGAGACGGGCTCACCTTTCGAGTACGACTGGGTGAAGTTGCTCTACTCGACCAAGCGCAAACTCGATATCGAGAAGTAAGGCGCGGGCGACCGAGAGAGCAAAGGCGTTTGCGATAGTCCGCTGCAACGTAATCGAGCATGGGTTCGCACAGCCAGGCACCGTGACAAAGAATTTAGCTATGGCCTCGTTCCCAACCTGGGACGTGGCGAATGATCAGGGGATAGTGATGAATCGAAGGGCCTTCCTTATCGCATTGTCAGGCGCGTTTCTGGTCGCCTGGGTACAGATTGGCCTCGCTGCCGAACCCATCCGGGTTGGCGTAACGGTATCTCTGACGGGTGCGTATGCAAACTTGGGCCAGGATCAGCTCGAAGGTATGCAGATGTGGGCCGACGACCTGAATGCCCGCGGTGCGTTGCTGGGACGCGAGGTCAAGCTGATCCACTATGACGATGCCTCGAGCCCGGAAAAGAGTGCGCAACTCTACGAACAGCTGATCACCAAAGACAAGGCTGACCTGCTCCTCGGTCCTTATTCTTCCAACATTACCCTGGCCGCGAGCACTGTCGCCGAAAAGCACAACTTCCCCATGGTGGCAACGGGCGCCTCCTCGAGCAGGATCTGGGCGCGGGGCTATCAGAACATCTTCCAGATCGATACACCTTCAGTGGACTACATGGATCTCCCGCTCGCGTTGGCAAATGACAAGGGCCTGCGTCGCGTCGCACTGGTGTATGGGGGAACGGAATTCCCGCGCGAGGTTGCCGAGGGCGTCCGCGCCCGGGCGGCAGAATACGGTATGCAGATCGTGTTCGACGAAGAATACCCGTCGGAAACAACGGAGTTTGGTGACCTCGCGGCACGGATGAAGCGCGCCAACCCGGAGATCGTGATCGGCGGCACCTATCTCGAGGATTCCATTGGCCTGGTCCGCGCGGCAAAAGATGCCGGGCTGACACCAAAGATGCTGGTTTTCACTGTTGGCCCGGCGCTCCAGGAATTTGGTAACAGGCTCGGTTCGAATGCCAACGGCATCATGGGCGCTGTGGCCTGGATGCGCAGTGGCAAGCTGCCCATGGCGTACGACTTTTCCTTCCGCTACAAAGAGAAGTACGGCGGCAATGCATCCGTGTACGCGGCCTACGGCTACGGGGGCGGTGAAGTACTGGAAGCGGCGGTGCGACTGGCCGGCTCCCTGGATAAGGATGCCATCCGCACGCAGCTTCGGGAGATGGTTTTCATCTCCCTGTTCGGAAGATATCGGGTCGACGATGCAGGCAGGCAGCTGGGTAAGTTGGCCTATCTGATGCAGTGGCAGGATGGTCATCGGCTGCTGGTCTTACCCGAGAATATCGCCGATGCCCCGCCCGTCTTTCCGTTCACCTGGTCGCAGCGCTGACGCTTACCGGCCCTCACTCCTAACTCCTCACTAACGAGGTGCGGATTCTGCCAAGGCATAGCTCTACGGCTCGCGCGCTTGCAGCTCCTGTGCGGCAATCTCACGGCGCCATTTCTCTACCCCATCGGCATCCAGCACCCTGATCGTCAGACGCCGCGCCTTCTTCGGGCCCGAGAAGTCGAGCTGACAGAAGTTCCGTTCTTCCAAGAGAGTGCCTGACACCAGAAGCGGATTCCGCCCCTCGACCTCCTCGCGCCGGGGACGCGCGGTGAGCGGTGAGCACGTGAGCTCGTAGAGCGGGTAGGCGGTGCTGTCCCCTTCGAGTTTGTACAGCGCAGCGTAATGCGCATCGCCACTGAGAAACAGCACACCCGGGATCTTCGTCTCTTTCAGCCATTCCAGAAAGCCGCGACGTTCCTGGGAAAAATGAGCCCAGGCTTCTCTGTCGGTCGGCTCGTTCAGCATCTGACTGCCATTGGCGATGATCTTGAAGAGTGCGCGTGAGCGAAGCAGCGCGTCCTTCAGCCATGCCAGCTGTTTTTCGCCCAACATGGTTTTGCCTGGCCGTTCCGGTGCCGCGTCGCTGTTGCGGTAATAGCGGTCGTCGAGCAGGAAGAAATCCACGTCCCGGAAACCAACGGTGGTGAAGATTCCGGGTTCCCCGGGCAACCCGTAGGTGGCGTTGGCCCAATAGCGTTTGAACAGCGCGAGACTTTCGCCCTTGCGCGGAAAACTGCGATTGGCATTGTCCGGCCCGTAGTCATGATCGTCCCAGATGGCATAGTGGTGGGTACTGCGCAACAGCGGCTGCAGCTCGGGCAAGGCGCGCGTGTGACGGTAGCGCTCCGCCATGCCCCAGCGGCTGTCGTAATCAGCCTCACGCAGATACACATTGTCGCCCAGCCACAGCATCATGTCGGGTGACTGCGCGGCGATACTCGGAAAGATATCGTAGCGGTCCCCATAAGGCTGCCCCGGCCGGTCGTATGCGGCATCGTTGATGTAGGCACAGGATCCCGCAACCACGCGAAACGGCGGCGGATCGCTCTGCCACTGCCACAGTGGCTGGGTGTGAAATACCAGTTTCTGAGCGATTGCCACGGGCTTGCCGTCGATACGCACGCGATAGGCATAGGTGGTACCCGGCTCCAGCCCGCCGATGTCGATGTGCGCGGCAAACTGCTGTGCCGATGACAGCGACAGCGGCTCGCTGGAACGGATCGGTCCGGTTTGCCCGTCGGGCCAGTAATCGAGAATCACCTCGCCGGCTCCGGTTCCCTGCAGCCAGACCCTCGCCGCGCGCGTCGCGCTGTGCCCGGGCATCGGCCCGGCAGCGAGGCGAGCCGCGGGCGAGGCGGCGTGGACCAGCGCCGGGCTTCCCGGTCCAGGGATCAGCAAACCGACTAGCACAGCGAGGGCAAACCGCGGTACAGACATGTTCAGGGGTCTCTCAGTCATGGCGCCAGCGCACCCTTGCGATGCGCGATTGTACGCCATCGCGCCCCCGGCCAGCCGTATTTTCACGCAGCAGCGACGTGCAGCCAGCACCCGGTGTCGGCGACGAAGGCCGCGATATCATTTATACTCGCGCTTTTGATCGACAGGGGCGGCGTAGCCACGCGGAAAGGGGGCACCCGGGAAAGACCAGCGGCATAAACAAACCCGGATTTTTCGGGCCGGCAGGACGGCTCCCGCCGGCAGCAAACTGGGCGCGACCCACCGTGCGCCGGGTTTCCCCAGGGCTGGCCGGGTATAGCTGCCCGGGATACCGGATTCGATCAAGATTCCTTCTCCTATCAATCTGCTGTCTAACGGAATTCTCATGAACAAGGTCCTCATTATCGGAGCGGGAGGCGTCGGCAATGTCGTCGCCCACAAATGTGCACAAGTCCCCGAGGTATTCTCGGAGATCATGCTCGCCAGTCGCACCGTCTCGAAGTGTGAAGCGATTCGCGACGCAGTCGCGCAGCGAACCGGTCGCAGCATCGATGTCGCGCAGGTGGATGCCGACGATGTGGCGCAGACCACCGCGCTCATCAAACGCTACAAACCGGACCTGGTCCTGAATGTCGCCCTGCCCTATCAGGACCTGCATCTGATGGATGCCTGTCTGGCCGCGGGCGTCGACTATCTCGACACGGCAAACTACGAACCGCCGGACGAGGCGAAGTTCGAGTACCAGTGGCAGTGGGCGTATCGGGAACGCTTTGAGAAGGCCGGCCTGATGGCACTGCTGGGCTCGGGCTTCGATCCGGGGGTGACCAATGTGTACTGCGCCTATGCGCAACAGCAGTTGTTCGATGAAGTGCACTATGTCGATATCCTCGACTGCAACGCCGGCGAGCACGGGCATCCCTTCGCCACCAACTTCAACCCGGAGATCAACATCCGCGAGGTCACCGCGCGCGGCCGCTACTGGGAGCAGGGAGAATGGAAAGAAACCGATCCGCTCTCGGTGGCGCGCGATTTTGACTTTCCCGAGGTCGGTGTCCGCAAGGCCTATCTGATGTACCACGAGGAGCTGGAGTCGCTGGCCATGAACATCCCGGGCCTCAAGCGTATCCGCTTCTGGATGACCTTCGGCGAGGCCTACCTCACCCATCTCCACGTACTCGAGAACGTCGGCATGACCCGCATCGATCCGGTCATGTACGAAGGCCGGGAGATTATCCCGCTGCAGTTTCTCAAGGCCGTCTTGCCCGATCCCTCGTCACTCGGGGAGGGCTACAAGGGACTCACCTGTATCGGCTGCCTGATCCAGGGCGTCAAGGATGGCCAGGACAAGCGGGTCTTCATCTACAATGTCAGCGACCACGCGGCCTGCTACGCGGAAGTGGGGGCCCAGGCCGTGGCCTATACGACCGGCGTGCCCGCCATGGTGGGTGCGATGATGATGCTGACCCGCACGTGGCACCGGCCGGGTGTGCACCACATGGAGCAGTTCGACGCGCAGCCTTTCCTGGAGGCGGTGGGCAGGCACGGTTTACCGTGGAAAGTCATCGATGCCAGCGATCTCCACGTCTGATCGCCGACGACGTGCAGGCGCGGCTCGCGCCGGCGACCGGCCATGAGGGAGGCGGCACCGGACATCAATCCCCAAGCGCTCGCGCAGGTGGAGACACCCGCCTATGTTGTCGACCTGCAGGCGCTCGACCGCAATCTGGCGATTCTCGGCGACGTGCAGACGCGCTCGGGCGGCAGGATCCTGCTGGCGCTCAAGGGCTTTGCCATGTGGCGTCTGTTTCCCCGGATTTCCCGCGTGCTGAGCGGCGTCACCGCGAGCTCACCCGCTGAGGCCCGGCTCGGTCGCGAGGAGTTCGGCAAAGAGGTCCATGCCTATGCGCCCGCCTACTCGCAGGCGGATATCGACGAGATCATCACGCTCGTCGACCACCTGGTCTTCAACAGCCCTGGCCAGTACCTGCGTTTTCGCGATCGGATTGCCGAAAGCGGGCGCAGGGTGAGCTGCGGTCTGCGGGTAAATCCCGAGCATTCCGAGGTGCACGTCCCGATCTATGATCCCTGCGCACCCGGTTCGCGCCTCGGCACCACCGCTGCGCGGCTCGCTGCCGCCGGCCCGGGGGTGTGGGAGGGACTCGAGGGCCTGCACTTTCACGCCCTGTGCGAGCTCGGCTGCGATGCACTGGAGCGCACCCTGGCGGCGTTCGAAGCCAGGTTCGGGCGCTATGTGGAGCGCCTGAAATGGGTCAACTTTGGCGGCGGGCACCTCATCACACATCCGGATTACGATGTGGAGCGTCTGGTTGGACTGATAGCAGACTTTCGCAGACGCTACGGTGTCGAGGTGTATCTGGAGCCGGGCGAGGCCGTGGCGCTCAACGCCGGCGTGCTGGTGAGCTCCGTGCTCGATGTGATTCACAACGGGACCGACACCGCCATCCTGGATACCTCAGCGACGGCACATATGCCGGACGTGCTGGAAATGCCCTACCGGCCGCAGATTATCGGATCGGGACAGGCCGGCGGTAAGGCGTACACCGTTCGCCTCGGCGGCCTGACCTGCCTCGCCGGCGACGTGATCGGTGACTATTCCTTCGACGCCCCGCTGCACGTCGGTGATCGGGTGATCTTCAAGGACATGGCCCATTACACCATGGTCAAGAACACCGCCTTCAACGGCGTCCGCCTGCCCTCGATCGCCACCTATGACCCGCGCACCGGCACCGTCGAGGTGGTCCGTCGCTTCGGTTATGAGGACTACAAGCGGCGCCTGTCCTAGTGTTTTTTCAAATTGATGATGACGGATTATTATGGCCACGGAATCCACGGAAGAACACGGAAAGAAATAACACCTATTAGAATGTCTTCCGTGTCCTTCCGTCGATTCCTTGGCCAACACCAGCTCTTGATCTAAACGACGCTATCGGTGCACGAGGCACATCCTGGCACCCACGTCTGTCTCCTGACTCCTGACTCCTGACTCCTGACTCCTGACTCCTGACTCCTGACTCCTGACTCCTGACTCCTGACTCCTGACTCCTGACTCCTCACTCCTCACTCCTCACTCCTCACTCCTGTCTCCTGTCTCCTGTCTCCTGTCTCCTGTCTCCTGTATTCTGTATTCTGTATTCTGGCTTCTGTCTTCTGGCTTCTGTCTTCTCCAACACCCCGCTAGAACGCCTTCTCGCCGATCATGATCACGATCTCGACGACAATCAGGATCACGATATACCACTCAACGCGCAGCGAACGCTTCGACTGAAGGAGACCCAGGAGGGTCTCCGCGGTACGGGCAATCACGTCGAGCTTGCGTTCCAGGGCACGGTGGCGCTCGTCCAGTTCATATTCCTCAGCCAGCCGGCTGTAAAAACGCCCCAGCTGCGGCGACTCCCATAACAGCTCGGGCTTATCATGCACCTCGACCAGGCCCACCATGCGCCCCTGAATGGCGAGTGTATCCCCGATGTGGCGCAGCAGTTCCCGACTCTGTCGGCCGCCACGCCCCTTTTCACGCAGCGTGGATGCCATTGGCTCGATACGATCGAAGTTTTCATTGATGGCGACTTCATGGTGGCCAAGCACGAGACTCTTCGCCAGCACATCGGCCACCAGCTGCAAGCGTTCGACGGTGAACTCGCTGACTACGATGCCGGTCGGCTCGATCCGATCCTCCCCACCCGCCTCGACTATCACCTGCACCTCATCGGATTCCCTCTCCGCGTGCGGCGCCTGCAGCATCGGCCCGAGGGTACGCAGAAAAGCCGCCTCCTCGGCGTCATCGAGGCCGAACAGAACGACGACTCCATAGCGGAAAATCACGGCGCTCCCGCTGGCGCCGGCCCTCTGCGTGAGTGGCGACAAGGCGAGACGCTCAGTCCGGTCGATGCCCTGCATCCGGGTTCGCTGAGCGAGATAGAAGGCGCGTGCAGCGATGCGCTGCCGGCCTGCAAACAAGGTGTTTTCCATAACTCTCCTGCTTATCTGATGATGGCAGGCTGGAATGCGCCCTGCCCGTGCCGGATTATAACGTTTAGTCTGGGAACAGGACGTTGAGCTTACCTGCTCCGAATCTCGGTCCTCCCTGCACTACACTGCCGTAAACGACCCGCTAAGCAGGCCTCGCACACCTGTTGACCGCGCTCTGGAGGGTGCAGACGGTTGCGGCGCCTCCTCGTCCGGCGATCGCTGGATACGCCAGCCATGAGGCAGGTCCACAACAGAAGTCTCGGCGGGACAAAACCCCCGATGACCCCGTTTTCCCTGGGGTTTCATGCCACAAGGTCGCATGACGGGTGTTTCGCCAAGCATGGACACCCAACCCGCTGTTTTAACCAGCAAATAAGCAATTCGCCAGCTAAATCTCAGGCTCCGCTTGACAGCCTGGGGATTCACGACAATACTCAGTTTTGGGAGTATAGTCCCATTTTGTTGATTCCAGAACCAAGTGGCAGGATGCGTTTCGAGCAAAATGGCAAGAGACAGACCGGGCTGCAGTAGCCGTTAGACAACACAGTGGAGAAGCAGGCGATGGAAACGCCGCGCTTGTAAAAAGTGCTTTGCCAGCAAAATGCCGGCATTCAAACAATCAACAGGGAATCGTCGGAGGCAGACATGATCCTCAACAAAAAAACAGTGCTCGTCATGCTCCTGGCTGCAAGTTCAGCGGTTTGCGCAGAGTACCCCGTGGCCTCCGGGGCCGACCGTGAGTTTGAGCGGCGCCCTTGGCGAAAGGTCGACGCGAACATGTCGCCCAATGAATACCGGGACACGTGCCGCGAAAACCAGCGCCTGGCGCGGGACACCGTAATGTTTTACTCGCAGCGCACCCTCAGGTCGGTCGGTGTCCCTGAGGCGGGGATTGAATTCATGGGTGCGGCCGTCGGCCTGGCCATGCATGACGCCAGGTTCCATCTGAACAAGAGCCGGACAGTGGCACTCGAGTTGAAGGACGTCGCCGACAACGACCGAACCGTGTTCCTGGGCATCAAGATGGCCTGGTAACCGCCCTGCCCCGGCGACGCGCGCAAGGGTAAAGAATACAATTGGACCCCTGGCGGCAAAACCGGCTTTCCAACCCTTTAAACGGAGGACATTACGATGCGTATACGTGGTCTACTGGCAACAGCCTTGTCCGGTGCCGTGGTAGTCGCGGGTTGCACGACCTACGGCGGACAACCAGCGGTAACACAGGAGCAGGCCGGCATGGTCATCGGCGGCGCGCTGGGCGGGCTTCTGGGCGCACAGGTGGATGACGACCATCAGCAAGGCCGGACCATTGCCATCATTGCCGGCACCCTGGCCGGTGCGGCAATCGGCGGTTCGATCGGCCGATCCATGGACGACACCGACCGTCTCAAAACCGCACGTACCCTGGAGACGGTGCGCACCGGGGTGCCGTCGCGCTGGCGCAATCCGGATACCGGAAACGCCTATGAGGTCACGCCGACACGCACCTACGAAACCGCGGCGGGCCCGTGCCGGGAATATGCGATCGATGCCGTGGTCGGTGGCAGGTCGGACAAGGTCTATGGAACGGCGTGCCGACAGCCTGACGGCAGCTGGAGAGTCCAGAACTGAGCGCGATATACGGCGCCGCAAGCCGGTGCGCTGCGCCTGTCGAGCGACGTTCGATCGCCAGCTACACCGAATGCCACTTACCTTAGTCGAAATGTAGGGTGGGTTAGCTTTTTTGCGTAACCCACCAGGCGTTGCGGAGCAACACGATGAATCTTTCATGAGTGCCTGCGGGCACATGCGGTGGGTTACGGCACAAACGGCGTGCCTAACCCACCCTACATTGATTATGGAATCGCCTAAGTACGTGCCATTCCAGCTAGAGTTCCATAATCTCCATGCGATAATTCCCCGCGGGCGCCTGCTCCGACGGACCCTGAGTGAGCAGTGCCATACCCTTGCTCACCCCTTGTGCGCGCAGCCAGTCGCGGGCGAAGCGATCCCAGTCGCGGTCCTGCTCCGGCACGTAGATCGGATTGACACCGTAGGAGAACTGCAGTGCCTGGCAGGTCGACTCGTCCTGACAAAAGGCGGTAATCCACACCGGAAGGCGGAAGCGTGCCACATTCCGCGCCGTCGCCCCGCTGCGGGTCGGAATGATGACCGCGACCGGAGCGACCCGTTTCTGGGTGTAATAGATACTCAGGGCCAGCAGATCGACGGCCTGCAGCTCGTCTTCCTGCCCATAGGACTGCAGCGCCTCCTCCAGTCGGTGATAGGCGCGTGTGGGTTCGGTTGCCGCCGCGATGCTCGCCAGCATCGCGGCCGCTTCGACCGGATGCCGCCCCATCGCCGACTCACCGGACAACATGACGCAATCGGTACCATCCAGGATGGCGTTCGCAACGTCGGTCGCCTCGGCACGCGTCGGGCGCCGGTGGTGCACCATGGACTCCAGCATATGGGTCGCCGTGATAACGGGTTTACCCAACTTGACGGCGCTGGTCATCAGGCGCTTCTGCACCACCGCGATCTGCTCGACGGGAATCTCGACCCCCAGATCACCCCGCGCAATCATGATGCCGTCGGCCGCCTGCAGAATGGCATCGATGTTCTGCAGTGCGTCGGCACGCTCGATCTTGGCAATGATCATTGTCTGATAGCCGAGCTCCGCCGCCGCCTTGCGCACCGCCTGCACATCCGCGGCACTCGCAACGAACGACTGGCTGACGGCATCCACGCCGGCCTCCAGCGCAGCCTTGAGACAGATAGCGTCATGCTCGGTGAATGCGCTCATGCCGAGATCAATACCGGGCAGGTTGAGTCCCTTGCGCGAGCGCAGCTCCCCACCGACAACGACCCGGCAGATGACATCGTTGGCGCTGATGCGCAGCACCTGCAGATGGATGAAGCCGTCATTCAGATACACTGCATCGCCCGGCTGCACCACCCGCGGCAGAGCCGGAAACTGCACGCTGACCCGCTCGGTAGTACCCTCGACGTCCTCGCTCGTCAGGATGAAATAGTCGCCGTCTTTCAGCTCGATGGGCTCTCTGGCCAGCTGCCCGATGCGTATCTTGGGCCCCGGCAGATCCGCCATGATCGCCACACGGCGACCCGTTGCGCGTTCCGCTGAGCGGATCGTCTCGATAACCCGGCTATGCTCGTGCGCATCCCCGTGCGAGAAATTCAGGCGCGCGACATTCATGCCCGCCGCAATCAAACGCTCCAGAACCGCCAGGGAATCAGAGGCGGGTCCGATGGTGCAGACGATTTTCGTCTTGCAGCCCGAGGGATTGCCCGCTGTCATCCTGGCCGCCTTCGGCTTTCCAGCACCACCACGCTGCGCGGACCCACCGGATACGTCTTCCCGTCTACCGGCCGCTGCCGGGCTGGCTCCAGGATATCATTCGGCGAAGCCTCCGCGCTGTCGATGGCTCGGTACCAGGCGCAGCGCTCGAGTTGCAGCAGCGGAAGCTCATGCGCGTGTTCCGACATATTCAGCATAATGTGAAGGTCCTCGGTCTGCGGTTCCACGGCAGACAGTGTGTAGGCAAGAAGCTTACCTTGCGGATCATCCCAGAGAGGCTGCTGCAACTGAAAACCATGCCAGGTAACATCCGGCAGACGGCCGCCGGCCAGCGTATTGCCGGTCAGAAACCGCCTGCGCATCAAACAGGCATGACGCTTGCGGAAGGCAATCATTTCCCGTACGAAGCGCAGCATGGCGTGATTGGTTTCGGTCAGGTCCCAGTCGAACCAGCTCAGTTCGTTGTCCTGGCAATAGGCGTTGTTGTTGCCTTTCTGGCTGCGTAACACCTCGTCCCCGGCCAGCAGCATCGGCACGCCGTGGCTGAGCAGAAGGATGGCGATGAAGTTCCTGGCCTGGCGTTCGCGCAGCTCACGCACCGCCGCGTCCTCGGTTTCGCCCTCGCAGCCGCAATTCCAGCTCAGGTTGTCGTTGCTCCCGTCACGATTCTCCTCGCCGTTCGCCTGGTTGTGTTTTGCCTCGTAGCTGACGAGGTCGTGCAGCGTGAACCCGTCGTGGCTGGTGATGAAATTGATACTGTTGATGGGCAGCCGCCCGCCCGCCTGGTAGAGGTCGCTGCTGCCCGTCAGCCGCGACGCCAGCTCGCCGATCAGCCCCGGTTCGCCGCGCACGAAGCGCCGCATGACGTCCCGATAACGACCGTTCCATTCCAGCCAGCGAAAACCCGGGAAATCGCCGACCTGGTAGAGTCCGCCGGCATCCCAGGCTTCGGCAATCAGGCCGGTGCGGGCCAGGGTATCCGAGAACTCGATGCTCCAGAGCACCGGGGCATGGTACTGCGGATTTCCGTCCTCGCCTCGCGCCAGCGCACTGGCCAGATCGAAGCGAAAGCCGTCGACGTGCATTTCCCTGACCCAGTATTCGAGGCACTCGGTGATGAAGCGGGTAACCAGCGGATGGTTGGCGTTTACGGTGTTGCCGCAACCGGTATAGTCACGGTAACGGCGCCGGTCCGCGGGGTCCAGATGATAGAACATCTGGTTACCGAAACCCTTGAAGTTGATCACCGGTCCACCCAGACCGCCCTCAGCAGTGTGATTGAAGACGACATCCAGTATCACGCCGATCCCGGCCCGGTGCAGCGCCTTGACCAGGTCGCGGAACTCGCGTCGATGCGTTCCCGCTGCGGGCGAGACGCAATAACGCGGGTGCGGTGAGAAGAAACTGTGCGTGCTGTACCCCCAGTAATTTCTCAGGCCCAGCGCGGCCGCACCGGGCGGCACATCCTGCTCATCAAAGGCCATGGCCGGCATGAGCTCCACGTAGCTGACACCCAGTGCCTGAAGGTAGGGAATCTTCTCGATGAGCCCGGAAAACGTGCCCGGATGGCGCACGCCCGACGAGGGGTGACGCGTAAAGCCGCCGACGTGCAGCTCATAGATGATGGCATGCTCGGTGGGCCGTTGCAGCGGGCCATCGCCCTCCCAGTCATACCCGTCGTCAACCAGGATGCCGCGAATGGACGCGTGGCCGTTGCCACCCGCCTGCTGGGCCTGTTCGCGGTCCCAGAGCTGGTCGCTCACCGCGCGTGCCCAGGGATCGACCAGGACCTTGTGCGCATCGAAACAAAAGCCGGTCGACGCGCTGTTTTCACAGGGCCCACTGACACGCCAGTTGTAGCAGACGCCGGGCCGCAGTCCTTCGACATACACATGCCAGGCGAAGAATGTGCGGTGCACCTCGCGGTCGAGTTTGATGACCTGCATGGGCTCCGTGCTGTCCACAGCCTCGAACAGCAGCAGTTCCACGCCGGTCGCGTAGCGGCTGAATACCGAAAAGTTGCTGCCGCCGGCGTCGGGTCTGGCGCCGAACGGGTACCTGAAACCAGGCGTCGTTGAATAGCTTGTCAACTGCGTGCGTCCCTCACCTATCAGAACTCGCTGCGGCCGCCACGAGATGGATCTTCCCTGGTCGTTGCACAAACGGTCAGGCCGTCTAACGCGCGCGTGCCGTCTGCCACGGTGCCCCGGGCAGAGCGCGAGCGCTCGAGCGCGCCTGGCCTGTTGGAACCGCGCCCGGACAACAACGGCAAGCGGCAGGATACCACTGTCGTGCGGAATTCTGGACTACTGCTGATGTGGAGAATACCCACTGGCCGGTGGGCCGACCCGCTACCTGTGACGCACCGGGTTCTGGCCTTGCGGTGATTCCTGCGCAATCAGGCCTCGGCGGTGATGGACCCTACCCGCGTGGCGACCGTCACCGGCGTACGCTGCGTGACCGCATCCGACGGGTACAGCCGCGCCCCCGCCTGGGAACGCGGCCTGCCCCTGCACGCCATAACCGGGCAATGACCGGGATGTTTCTCGCGGCCGGCCCGTGTGCCGTCACTCAATACGGCGGGTTTCAGTCGGTTGCGAAGGTGTGGTCTGGACCTGCAACGGATAAGCACCCAAACCCAGCGCGGGGTAGCCGCCCCAGCCATAACCCCCGTAGCCACCCCAGCCGTAACCGGGATAACCGCCCCAGCCATAACCCGGGTAGCCGCCCCAGCCGTAACCGGGATAACCGCCCCAGCCATAACCCGGATAGCCGCCGTACCAGGGCCCGTCGCGCCAACGATCATAGTGATGGTCGTCGTTCCACCAGGCACTGGCGCCGGTCGAACCCAATGCAGCGGTGCCGGCGATAACAACGGCAGCCACGATTTTCGTCATCGCTTTCATTGTTTGTGTCCCCTTTTCTATCTAACTTGCTAACTAACTTGAGGTTCTTCGCGCAAACCCGTACAAAGCGAGCGTCGCGTTCTAGGATAGCGCATTTTGCGGCGAGGGATAAATGCGCACCTCAGCACCGGCAGTCCCGCTCACTCGAGCCGCGGGTGGATCGGATTGTGCCGCGCGGCACCCGACGGATTTAAACCGTGTTCAGGGGCTTCCGGCGCATCTTTGGAAACTATAAATGCCTGTTTTATCTTGAACTACCGGAAGGAACCCGCCGCCAGAAACCTGCGCCGCGGTTTACTGCAACGCGTCCTGTCCCTGTCAGCCCACGACCTGATCACGATCCGGCACATACCAGCCTGCCCGTGGCGGCAGTGTTTCAGGGCCTGCCCCCCACCACCCGTGAAGGCGCGACCCCCGGCCCCAGTCCCGCAGTCCGCGGCGCCGGCCAAGGACCGGGGTCTGCAAGGGTTTACCGATCTGCGCGCCACCTGAGGTAGAATGCGCAACCTTCGGAGAGGTGCCAGAGTGGTCGAATGGGCTCGACTCGAAATCGAGTGACCGGTTAAACGGTCCGTGGGTTCGAATCCCACCCTCTCCGCCAATTGACGATGTAAGTTGCTGAATACGCTGAATATGACGAGACGCTGAGCTGCATACCCATACTCCTACCCACAAAGCGGCTGGAACACGGTTAGGCCGCAACGGAGATTCACATGGGACTTTCAGCATCAGAGCGGGACAGAATCCGGCGGGGCGAGCTGAAGCGGCTTGAGGTTGTGCTGCCGCTGGAGGTTGGCATCAAAGTCGACTATCTGTGCCGAGCGTTACAGTGTACCCAGACAGAGCTGTTCCACCGTCTGCTAATCGAGGAATGGCGCCGACAAGGGGAGCCCATCAGCTATGAGTGACGAGACTGAACCTAAGAAGCCCGTGAAAAGGCGGGCAGCACGGCCTGACGATCCGATTTACAGCCGAGGGTTCGTCATCGGTGGAATTGGAAAGAACCGGCTGCCCACGAACATACTGCCGATGTCGGAGCGCCGAGAGAACCAACTCATGCAAGAGATGGCGTCCCGCGGCATGCTCGCTCAGGCATCAGACGAGCCAAAGAAGAAGGACTGACCATCACAACCCTTGCGTCACGTTGACCAAAGGAGTGTGCCCGGAGGTGACGTTACAGAGCGCAAAGTGAGTAATGCCGTCCGGCACCCCGAGCATCAGCGCGTCGCCGGCACTGTCAACCTCCGGAGTTAATCTGTCAACCTGTCTCACGGCACTCTGAGGGGGGTTGCCCGACGGGTGTAGTGTCTACCTCGTCCAGGCCTTTCGCGAGCGCAAACAGCAGTCTGCGGCTGAGTTCCAACTGCTCCATTGGGTCGTTGAGGTCCTTCGGCGGTATCAAGTCTCGACCCTCCGGCCCGGTAAGCTCGTGGGGGATGAGCCGACCGCATATCGTTGCGAAGGTCTTAGGCTCCTCCTCCTTGAGCTGGATGAAGAAAGCCACGGCACCGTCACCCGCATTGAGTGCTTCCACGACCGCCGTTTTGACCGCCACCGTGAGCTTGTTCGGTGTGCCCTTTGCCCGGCCACCGCGACGCTCGCCTGGTTTACTGCCGTATCCGGCCATCACTGTCGATCACTGAAGTAGACGCCTCCTGTGCCATCTGAATCAGGACCTCGGCCTGCTCCTTGAGCCCCATATCCACCGCTGTCGCACGGAACACCACCAGGAACTCCTCCCGGCGAACATCCGCTGCCATCAACTCGGCTATCCGGCGTATTGTTTCTTCAGGGGGGCGCTTCACCGCCGCCTCCGTGGGACGCCTGCCCTCCCCATGCTGTCGTCAACGTAATCGCCCAGGCGCATGGCTGCCTCTTTTGCACGCCGCAAAGGATTATCTCAACAACCGAATCCCATTCTGCTTCGGACAGGCATTTCATGCTCACCTCCCTCTTCGCATTATAACCTTTGCAACTTTGCGCGGGGCACTTCACAGCCGGCATTTTGGACATTAGACACAGTGGTCTAGTTGATTATATAAGATGAGCCATGGAAAAATCTTACACTCCCCTGTGTAGCCATCTACAACTTGGGCGCTTTTCGGCGGAAGTACATCTTGCGAAAGTCAGCTTAATCGAGAGCCACCCTTAGCGCCCACGGTGTTGAAGACATGGCGGTGCTCGTGGATGACCAGGCCGTCCTCCGTGCTGAACGGCAAGAGCAAAACGCCGCATGATCCAGGCGACAGCTAGCTTGACACGCGCCGCCTCGCTCCAGAGAACCCTTCTGTGACGACTACTGAAATGTCGCGATGTCCTCACTGTGGATACCAAGGCAAACCACGACTTGCTGCCCGAGGTCGGTTCGTAGTGGTGGGTTTACTATGGCTGATACCGCTCTATTTTCTTAGTCAAGGCTATTGGCCCGTCGGGATCATTGTCGTCACACTAATTACTGCGTGGGCATTTATGACAGCCGAGCGGATTTGCCCTTCCTGCAAGCGGCAATGGAACGAGTGATTTTCAGAGCTTCTCTTAACTTATTCGGCAGGTCGAACACCTGATCAGGCCTGAGGCAGGCCCTGAAATCGAAGGAAGCTGAAAGGCAACTTTCGGCCAGTTTCAGTCATTCACAGGCTGGAAACACTCAATAAAACGGACATTGAACGTTGCAAATCAGCCGACGAGCTTAGCGAGGTCTGCTGGATTTGCCTCGTTATGCAGCATCGACTTCGATAAATTCACTTACAGACGAAGGCGGGGGCACAGGCTCACCGGATTGGCGCAGTTCTTCTATATGGAACTCAATGGCTTCTCGGATGAGAGCGATGACTTCTTCTCGTGATTCGGCAGCGGCAACACACCCGGGTAAATCAGGAACGTGTGCCCCATAACTCGATTCCCCTTTTTCGATAACGACCATATATTTCATACTCGTATACCTCTGCGTCTATTTTAGACCAGCCTGCTTCAAAATACTCGCCAAGGTGCCGGGCGGGATATCAACACTTGGCTTACCCGCAACGGTGACGGTGCCCGGCTTTGCAGGATGCCGAAATTGCCGATGACTACCTTTCATTCTTATTTGGGACCATCCATCACTTTCCAGTAATTTGATAAGCTCCTTGATCTTCATTCAACAATCCCTGTCTGATGCTCAAGTTTATGCTGCATAACAGTGTGATTAACGAGACCTCACGTCTCGTTATACATTTACAGACAGACCTCGTTATAGCACCCAATTTATCCGCGAATCAATCAGCTAGCATTCGCCTGTCCCATTACACCTTCCAGATAAACGGGACCCCACATTATGCGTCAACTAAAGGGCCGTTCGGGCATTCGCCCGAGGCCACCGTCCGATTTAGAGTGAGAAACCTGAATGTCGTGGTTGGGTCGTCTCCGGTCATCCGACCAAAACACTCGGGTGTTATTCACTCGAAGGGCCGGGTTCGGTCAAAGGGTCATTAAACGAGAACTAGAAGATGCGGATGGTACTCCACTTCTCGCCGACCAACGGGGGGCGCCAAGACCGGTCGCTGGGAAGGGGGATGGAGTTATGGCACGTGACGTAGGCGCCTATGAGGTGCAACCACCGGCAAGCGTCACCGATCTGGTGACTTCCGTCTTTCCGAGCAGCCGCTCAGTGCAAGTCGGCAATCCCGCTACCGCCTTTGGCACGATCATCACTTGGGGTGCTGCGGACACCATCGGCTGCGGCATCGCCTCTGTGACCGCTGTCCCCGCGAATTTCGTGTATCCGACCACTGATCCTGCCACAAACGCGCTCATCGGTACGCCGAATACGCCAGCGGATATTGCGGCAGGGGGCGGCGCAGAGCTACGTCTTCGCGTTTACACCAACAGCTGATATTCCCTCTACCGACGTGAAGCTTGCCTTTAACTGCGCCGATACGGACCCGGCACCCGTGACAGTTGGATTGGATACCTTGTTACTGACGGCATCAACGAATCCGGTACCTGACTGGGTGGCCTTGTCAGCCACCCAGTCAGGTGACGGCATTGCTGTTCTGACGGGGGATACGGGCGCTAACGTCTTTGCCGTGGCGACAGTCAATGTTGGCAGCCAAGACACGATCACGGTATCGGCAGATGCGGGCACTGCGACCTTATATTTGTACGCTTCAGGAATGGGGATGGTGTGACCCGGGGGTCGACGAGTGTGGCGGTACGAACGCTATAACACTCGGGCAAGTGCTAAACGCATAACAGTTCTCAGCTCCATGGGTCCGGCGTGACCGGGTTGGTGGGGATGACGCGGCATCGGAATGGGTGGTTCTACCACTATCGACGACGGGTCCAAAGTGATACGTTGTAATTGCGCATCATGCTTTTGGTGCCCCCCCAGGCGGCGGCCTTTCTCAAGGGTCGCCGTTTTTATTTGCCCCGCCGAAACAAACATCGACTCTAAGCCCCCCTGCGCCTGTAGAGGGGTGTCTGAAGTGGTCTAATAAATCCGGACACCGCGCTAAGACTGTAAACTGCCATAACGAGGTGAACGATGACAACAGGAAAGAGACAGAGACGGAATTATCCGGAAGATTTCAAGCGAGGGCGACAGAACTCAGCAAGGTTTCGCGTCGATCAGGGCGAAAAGCGTAGCGAACAGCTTTTCACTTACCGTGGACTTCAGGAAAAACGATTGCTCGCGTTGGTCGCAGCCCCAGTGCGGGGCGGGTCAATCTGCGGTTCGTACGCCGTTCGGGTTTCCTCAAGCCGTGAACGCGCACCGGCGAGTTCTTCCCGAGGCGCCTCAAGCGCCAGGTGTTGCGTCTAGGGTACGACGTCGGTGTCGGTCAACACAGCAGCAACGGGCTGTTCCGGCTCCGACGCAGCCGATACGCGCTGATCACGTTCCTTCTCGAGTTCCTCACAGTGACGCTGAAGCTGTATCAGCTGCTCTTCGTACGCCTGCCGCATGTCATTGAGTCGCATGGTATGGTCTGAGGATTGAGCCTCCAGTTGCGCGCGAAGTTCCTCGAGTTGACGCTGTTCCGCTTTGCTCCGGTTGCGTGTCTCCTCGAGCTCCGCAGTCAATTTGCGCTCATCGGCCTCCAGCTCTTCGACCAGATCCTGACTCTGCCGGAGGTCATTCTCCCGGCCCTTTCCTTCCAGCGCCAGCTGCTGCAGTCGCTGTTGCAGCTTTACCGACTCAGCCTGTGCCTGACCCAGTTCCTTGCGCGCTTCCTGCAAGGCGTACTCCAGCTCGAGTGTCTGCTCACGCACCCTCTCCCGCATGTCTTCCAGTTCAGTTCGATAACGTTCCTCCACGGCAGAAACAAGACCCTCGGATCGGGTTTCCGCTGTCGCTCCTGCGGATTCGAGTGTGTGCTCAAGCATCTCGGCCCGGCCACGCGCCTCTTCGAGCTGAGTCCGAACAGTCTGCATCTCCGCTTCGAATCGGGCCGTCAGATCAGGATCGGGCGCCGAGGCCCTTGCTTCCCGGGTGTCTTCTTCAGTTTCCGTACGCGTGCCGCGCTTGCTTGCCAGGTCATAGACCTCGGCACCGGCAGTCGCTTCCGGTTCCGGGGAAATCGGCAGCTCCCCGCTCAGATCTGCAGCCGGTACACTGTCGAGACCACCGGCCAGCAGGTAAAAGCTGAGCCCCCGCTGGCTGAGGATGAAGGCAGCACTCTCGCTCCGTTGGCCGTTATCGCAAACTACGATGTACCGGACGGCCTTGTCGAGGCTGTCCGCCTCATATCGCAAGGCAGACAACGGAATGTTCCGACTCCCAGGAATCGCCGAGCCTTCGAATTCGCCGGGTAGACGTACGTCAAGCCACTCGGTAGTCAGAGGATCCAGCTCGAGGGCCTGTGTATAGGTCACCCTTTCGACCAGCGGCTCCTTCAGGAGCTCGACGAAATCTGATTTCGCAAGGCGCATGAGGATGCCATCGGTTGCCATAGTCACCGTGGCGTTACGCATGGCATCTGAGACCAGTGCCTCTTCGCCAAAGACATCCCCGTCCGCCAGCTCGGCCAGCCTGACCTCCGTCGCATTGGGGGAGGACTTGCGCGAGACAACACAGCGTCCGGATTTTATGATGTAGAAATGCTTGCCTTCACTGCCTTGCCGGATAATCTGGTCCCCGGCTTTCGCCTCGACTGACTGGACGCTCATCAGCAGGCGCTGAATGTTGGACGGTGGAAGTTTGAGAAAGGCCGGTGACTGGAGCATTCGGGTCATCCAGTCCTCATCCTCATCCTCGTTGATTTCGTTGACCTCGTAGCCGCTCGATTGATCCCACGTCAGAAACAGGTTGAGCAGGCTGGAGTCGATGCGCGCGACAACGCAAGGTGAGTGGGCACACGCCGATACACGGCGCGGCTGCTGGTGGGCAATGGGGTGGCGTGCCGCGTCTGTCCCGCCAACAATGTTGCCAACGACTTCCGTGCCGGAAAGCAGGTTCACACCACCCTCCAGAACGTAAACGGACTGGTTGTCGCGGTCTCCTTCGCGAAACAGGTACCGCCCTGAGCCCACGGATTCAACAGTCGTCTTCTGAGCAACCTCGTTGAAGTGCATTGGCGACAAGGTGTGAAACGGGACGAGAGTCTGCAAGATTTCCTTAGCAGCGAATTTTGTGAGTACCTTCATAGGGCTCCAGCCGTTCCTGCGAAGATTTGCGATACCAGACCCAGGCGTGACTATCACACCCCGCGCAGGTCTATCGGCTTTAGCCAAGCCTTGCTTGAGAGCGGTTCGGAAGCTGTCGGCCAGCTGAGCCGCGGTCCGGTAACCGCGGATTGACCCCCAGCCCCTCACACTGGTCGACCCCAACTTTCCACCCCTCTGGCTAAGCCGATTGTCTGGTCCTGGTACGCCCTGAGCCCTGACAACATCTGGCGTCTTGTAGCCGAAAGGCTGGGGACACGCGCCGTACGCTTCGGGTACCCGTCACCGCCAGTGAGATTAGCGGGCACCGGGAGCGCCGACCTAGTCGGTCCGAGAGCTGCGAGGGTATCTGGAAAAACGTCGTCGAATTTCCATCCTTGACCCTTCGACTGAAGGATGCAAGTTCAGAACATAGGAGCATGGGTTCTTCACTCTTCAAAGAGAGATTCCAGCGTGTATGGCCATGCGGACGACTGGTTAGGAGTAAAAAACTCTGTTCTGCTCGGGCAACATGCGCCAGAATCAGTGGCCAGGACGGGAGTAACGATCCCTGCTTTCTTGACATCCCTCAATGCAACCCTTGGCAAACCCACGTACGGTTATGCTTGTCATGGAAAGGGTCAACGAGGCCCCACCAGGCGGCGCTCTTTTGAGTACAGTAGATCTTCACTGATCAAGGAGCAAAAGCATGCATAAAAAGAATACCCGCCGCGGTCATTACATTGCTTGCTGTCTCGCCTTCATCATGGGGAGCGGGTTGGCCCAAGCGGCTGTCATCAATGTCGATACCACAGAGGACGAGCTGAACAACGACGGGGACTGCTCGCTGCGCGAGGCGGTGGTCGCGGCGAACACGGACACCGCCGTGGATAGCTGTACCGCCGGCAGCGGACAGGACAGCATCCTGTTACCCGAGGGGACCTTTACGTTCGCCCTCGCAGGCCGGGACGAGGATGCCGCTGCGACGGGGGATCTGGACATCTCCTCCGACCTCATCATAACCGGCGTATCGGCTGCGAGCACCGTGATCGATGCTAATGGCCTGGATCGCGTGTTCCATGTGCGACCGACGGGCGTCGCCACTATCAGCGAGGTAACGGTACGCAATGGCACAATCGATGCGGGTGTGGGCGTCGGTGGTGGTGGTGGCGGGATCTTGGTGGAGGCGAATATTGGTGGCGGTAATCTCACGCTGACCAACGTCTCTGTCAGAGACAACAGGGTCAACGGGACAGGTTCCGATGCCACCGGGGGTGGCATCGATAACCAGGGCCAGTTGACGCTTGAGGGCTGTACCATCAGTGGTAACACGGCAGACAGGGGTGGGGGGTTATTTGGCAATGGTGCAACGATTACTCAAAGCATAATAAGCGAGAACACGGCCTTGCGTGGGGCTGGCATTGTTAATTTTGGTCTGCTCACCGCCACGGACGTAATCATCAGCGATAACCGCGCAACAGCGGGTGGCGGCATTGCTAACGAAGGTGGCGTTGCCAATCTCACGAATGTCACGATTACAGGCAATTTCGCAAGCCAAGAAGCCGGGGGCATCTTTAACTTGAGCACGCTGACGATGAGCAATGTCACCGTGACCGGCAATATTGCCGAAAGCGTCGCTGGGGCGATCGAAAACCGGGGGGGTGGCACCATCAATCTTACTGGCGGAACTGTCGCCTACAACACCGTCATCGCCCAAGAGGGGGTCCTCATCAACGAGAGTGGAACCTTCACCATCCGCAACAGCGTCGTGGCGGGAAATATTGGTGGAAGCTGCTACTTGTTTGGCCTACCCACTTCCGAGGGGAGTAACATCGACAGTGACGGCAGCTGCGGTTTCACGGCGCCGGGGGATCTCGTCAATACGGACCCGCTACTGGGCGGTCTCGCAGACAACGGGGGCTTCACCCCCACCCACGCACTGCTCGCCGGCAGCCCGGCGATCGACGCGGGCGACGACCTGAGTTGCGCCGCAGTAGACCAGCGCAACCTGCCCCGTCCGGTGGACGGCGATGCCGACGGGGAGGCCCGTTGTGACATCGGGGCCTATGAATTTCAGAGCACGGGTGAGCCACCCGTAAGCTCACTCGTGGCCGCGGTGTTGCCCGTCAGTCGCTCGGTTGAGGTCGGCACGCCAGCCACCGTCTTCGCCTCTGTCGTGAATAGCGGTGCGGACACGGCGCTGCGTTGCAGCATCGCTGCGACCACGCCTGTGCCAGCGGATGTGTCCTATCAGACCACGGATCCGATCACCAATGCCTTGACCGGCTCGGTCAACACACCGGCTGATGTCGCCGTCGCAGGATTGCAGAGTTTCGTCGTCGTCCTCGATCCCCGAGAAGCGTTTGATCCGATCGACGTTGAACTGCGCTTTCAGTGTGCCAACACGGTGCCGTCCCCGGTCACCCTCGGGCTCAACACGTTGCTGCTCTCGGCATCCGACACCCCCGTCCCGGACATCGTTGCCCTCGCTGCCACCGTGGGCAACGACGGTATCGTCAATATTCCCGGAAGCACCGGAACCGGGTTTTTCGCGGTGGCCACGGTGAATGTTGGCGCCGCCGGCGCGATAACCGCCACTGCGGATACCGGTGATGCGAGCCTGCCGGTGACGCTGTCGCTGTGCCAGACCGATCCCGGCAGCGGGGAGTGCGTATCAGCTATCGGCCCGAGTGTGTCCACAACCATCGCCAGCGGTGAGACACCCACCTTCGCCGTTTTCGCAACCGGCAGCGACACCGTGCCCTTTGATCCAGCTAACAATCGCGTCTTCGTCCGTTTCCGGGATGCTGGGGCGATCACGCGGGGGGCGACCAGCGTGGCGGTAAGAACTCAGTGAATTCGCCGGAATGTATGCGCCATTGCTGCTTTCTTCAGGCGTTGACCCTGACTATAGAGTATGGAGGGAGACGGTCTATCTACAGCCGAATTAGAGAAACGCCTGTCGCTGACCGCGCAGGGCGAGGTACGGTCTGAGCTGAAAACGCCCTCTCGGGACGGCACCGCCCAGGTGATCTTCGAGCCTTTGGATCTCATCGCATGTCTCGCGGCGATGGTGCTCAGCCGCGGTGTGAACCTGACCCGCTACTACGGCCGCCACCATCGTTTTATTGATCCGATTTGATATGGATTGACAGCTGTAATTGAATGACCGTTTACAGTATCTACTTGCCGTTCACCCGCATTTGGTGAATGACGGTTCCTGGCCGGTAACCGCCCATCGGCTATAGCTGCCGAGACATAACGTCCTCAATGGGCAAAGTCCGACCCGTTGCAGTCCTTCAGGCTACATGCCGGAACGTCTGAAAGGCAGCATAACAGGCCGTTCACATCCGATGATCTAACTGGCGCTTTCGATTACTTGCGCTGGCTCCACAATAAAAAAGGAGTGCTGCTACGAGGAACCGCAACCGGTCTTGGCGCCTCCGCCGGTTGTTATTGACAGAGAAAGCGTCGCGCTGATACTGATGTGACATGACGGAAACCAATTACCTCGCAGACATACTGGTTCTGCTGGCGGCGGCGATCGTTGCCGTCCCTGTCTTCAAGCGGCTAGGCCTCGGTTCGGTGCTGGGGTACCTTGCTGCCGGGGCCATTGTCGGTCCCTGGGGGTTTGGCTTTATCGATGAGATTGAGGAAATCCGGCATATCGCCGAGTTTGGCGTCATCTTCCTGCTGTTCATCATCGCCATTGAACTGAAGCCTGCACGCCTGTGGGCCATGCGGCGTATGGTGTTCGGCCTGGGCACCGCACAAGTATTGGTGACCGGGCTGGTTATCGCCGGTATTGTCCTGCTGTTCGACCAGTCGCTCAGAACAGCCGTGATTGTCGGTTTTGGTCTGGCGCTTTCCTCGACGGCGTTCGGACTGCAGCTCCTGACCGAGCGCGGTGAAATAGGGACAGCTCACGGCCAGACGGCGTTTTCTGTGCTACTGCTCCAGGACCTGGCGGTGGTGCCGCTGCTGACACTGGTGTCACTACTCGCCGCCGACACCACACTGCTGGAGGGCATCGAGTTCGCGATACTGGATGCCGTGCTCGTGATTGCTCTCGTCATCCTTGTTGGCCGGTTTTTCCTGTCTCCGGTCCTGAGGCTGGTCGCAACCAGCCGCACGGCGGAGGTATTCACCGCCGCGGCGGTGTTCGCGGTGCTTGGCACCGCATGGCTAATGGAGCAGGCGGGCCTGTCGCTGGCACTGGGTGCATTTCTTGCCGGGCTGATGATGGCGGAATCGCACTACCGTCACCAGGTGATTGCCGATATCGAGCCGTTTCGCGGCATCCTGCTAGGCCTGTTTTTCATGGGCGTTGGCATGTCCATCGATTTTGGGCTGCTAGGTAGTCGCACTGCCCTGATTACCGGGCTGGTGCTTGGCTTGTTGCTGATCAAGTCCACGATTATCTGGGTACTGTGCCGGCTCATGGGAATCGGAACGCCGGATGCCACACGGGTATCGCTGTTGCTGTCACAGAGCGGAGAATTCGGCTTTGTGATCTTTGGGCTGGCGACCGTCAGCGGTATCCTGCCGGTGGATCTTTTCCATATCCTGGCGCTGCTGGTGGCGCTGACCATGGCCACCACGCCATTGATGGCGAATTTCTGCGAATACCTCAACCGCTGCCTGAGCAGGTCAGCTGCCCGGCACGGTGTCAGCACTGACCACATCGATGCCGGGCAGCCGCATGTCATCATTGCCGGCTTCGGTCGCGTAGGGCGACGGGTCGCGAGGATCCTGAAGACCGGGAATGTGCCCTATCTCGCCATTGAAAGTAATGCCGATCGCGTACTGGAAGGCCGACGCGACGGCTTTTCGGTCTTCTACGGTGATGCCAGCCACGTCGATGTACTGAAAGCTGCGGGTGCCGGTAAGGCCGGCGCACTGGTCTGCACGCTTGACCAGGCCGTGCCCGCCGTGCGGCTGGTCGATATCATGCGGCAGCATTACCCGGACATCGCCATTCACGCTCGTGGCCGTGACCAACAACACTGCAACCAGCTGTTGAAAGCCGGTGCAACCACTGCAATCTCGGAAACATTGGAAGCAAGCCTCCAGATCGGTGCGGCGGCGCTCAATACCATGGGTGTCCTTGAAGAGGATACCACTGCGCTGATCGAGACGTTCCGCAGAGAATATTATGGATAGCGGGGCATCGGACGTCGCTCGGTCCTGGGTAGCAGGGCACCAGTACTTATGGGCAAGGCGCTGGGCATAGTCTACCAGGCCTTTGCCACTAATCAGGCGAGGGAGTCTGGATACCCACTGTTTTGGAATGTCGTGTATGTGGTTTTAAGCGGCCCTTCGGTAGTTTCTTGTGGCTGGCCTTTGGCCGGAGAAGGTCATCTGACCAAACGACTCGGGAATTATCCAGCGAAATGACCGGGTACGACACATTCCGCGCATTCAACAATCTGTCGTTGCATCATTTAAGGTTAGAATGGGATTTTGAATAATCAGCAATTGGGGGAAGCTATGGATTTAACTGGAATTGGCGGTCTTATAATTCTGATTGCGGACATTTATGCAATTGTGATGATTCTGCAAAGTTCGGCAAAGAGTATTGAAAAATTAATTTGGTCTTTGGTGGTGTTTCTCCTGCCACTGATCGGCCTGATTGTCTGGTACTTTGCGGGGCCAGGCAAGAAACCATTCTGATCGAGTGAGTTGATGCGAGCTACGCTTTCCGCGCACTGTCAACCCGGCACTGACATCTAGCGAACACCGGCACAGTCCGGTGCGTTCCTGCCGTTCGCTAGCCGTCCGGGAACGGTAAGTTCTGGCCGATCTTTGCCCTTTGGGTTGGTCGGAAAGTGGAGCTGGAGAGGGTGGAAGTTTTGGCGATGACGGCGGAATTCAGCAAGCATTCGCGAAAATGGCAGGTCGACCCGGCTCGAATGACTGGCCAGTTACGCGTGAAATACCCGTAGACCTCGGGAAAAAGGCCGTTTATTCTTCCTAAAGAATTTATACTTCCTCCGCCAGCCTCACAGGCGCGGCTGCCACTAGCAGTTCTTCCTGCTGGCGCTGCATCCATGCGTGTACCTTGTCATCGCTTACGCCATGGGCGCCCAGCACGGCGGCGGCCAGATCGAGGCCACGTGGCCGGCTCCGGTTGACCACCGCCCGCATGCCCAGCGCCTCGAATCGCTTTCTGTCTTCGTCGTTCTCCACGGCGATGAACCGCGTGAGGTGAGGGTAGCGTTGCTGCAGGATCGGCGTCAGGTCCCGGGAGATCTCGTAGCGGACGATGGTGATGACGATTGTCGGCCGCTCGGCAATCTCGAAAGTTTCCATCAGGCGCAGGTCGCCCGCGTCGCCGAAGGCAACCGGATAGCCGTCGGCATTGGCGCGAATGAAACGTTCATGGTCCATTTCAATCGCCAAATAGCCGATCGCATGCGCCTCAAGGGCATCCGCGACGCGGCGTCCAATCTCACCCATGCCGAAGATGATGACCGGGGCGATCGGGGCAATCACCGAGGTATCGGACGCGGCGGCCAGCACACGGCCTGCAAGCCCCTTGGCGATGCGGTTGCCCCACAGCGACAACGCCGGTGTCAACGCCAGACTGACTGCGACGGCGGTCAACAGGATGGCCGATGGCTCTGCGCCGAGCGCCGTCTGGATGGCGGGCATGGCCAGGATCACGAAGGCGAATTCGCTCCCCTGCGACAGCAGAAAACCCAGCTGAATCGCGACCCGAAGCGGCATCTTCAGGAACAGCGCCGCGCCGATCACCAGCGCCGTCTTCAGGCCGAGCAGCAGCATGACCGCCAGCAGAATCTGCATCCAGTCCCGCACCAGCACGGGCCAGTGAAAAGTGCACACCGATGTCGAACAAGAGGAACACCACCCCGAGTTCGGCCAGCAAGTGGGTGGTGGAACTCTCCTCGATGAGGGCCATCCCGCGCGGTCCGATGACCACCCCGGCGATCAGGTAACCGACGATGGGACTCAGCCCCAGCGGGCGCATGAGGGTAATCGCCAGTATGCCGACAACGAGCAGAATGATCACCGGCTCAAGCGCGTAGACGTTTTCCATCCCAAGTTCTCGCTCTAATGCACGCCTGAAAATAGACTCATGTCAAGGGGTGGATACCGGTGCGGCCTTTCCCTGAACCCGGGTTGGCGATTTATGGTCTGTTTCGACCGAAACAACATGCCACCCATACTAGCCCCGGTTCCGCCTTGCCCGTCACAACGATCCCTGACGCGGTAAATTATAGGCGCCATTCCACTGGCGCACCTTAGCACCGGCGTTGAACGTCCGATTGTGGCCGATTGTGTTGGAAATCTCGAAAGCTTGATGGGGCCAGATTTCTGCCGGATTCGATTCTTTTCACGGGGGCGACTCCCTTCTTACATGCAAGACAATGTGAGGCTCTCTCCGGAGAGACCGGTTATTGCTTATGCCCCCCGCATACCTGAGAACCTAAAACTCGCCAGATAAGCTAAGTTTATTACTGCTGCCTGAATCGGAGTTTTTCAGCACAGTCGGCCGAAAGTTGCCCTTAACTGGAACGGCACTTACTCAGGCGGTTCCATAATCAAGGCAGGGTGGGTCAGGCACGCAGTTTGTGCCGCAACCCACCGGATGTGCCGGCAGGCACTCATGAAAAAATGCGTTGTGTTGCTTCGCAACGCCTGGTGGGTTACGCAAAAAGCGCTAACCCACCTTACATTTCGATTTGAGTAAGTGCCATTGCCGTCAGCTCAAGTCCACCTCGACGTGGTGCTCCCGGCGGTCGTCTATAAGGGAGATCCTGCCGTGCGGCCGCCCTGCAGCATCCATGGCGACTGCATCCACCACCGCACCGTCTACCATCACGCGGCTCACATGCTCCGGCCTTTCACCGACGCGCCTGACTGTGATGTGGTAGACCGTCTCGCGATAGCGGTAGTGGACTTTGTACGATGTCCAATGGGCCGGGATACAGGGCGCGATGCGCAGATGATCCACTTCCAGTTGCAGGCCCAGCAGTGTTTCCACGGTCAACCGGTACATCCAGCCCGCGGCCCCGGTGTACCAGGTCCAGCCACCCCGGCCCGTGTGCGGCGGCGCCGCGTAGATATCCGCGCACATGACGTACGGCTCGACCTTGTAGCGTTCGATCTCATCCGGCTGACTACCGTGATTGACAGGGTTGAGCATGGCGAACAGTTCCCACGCGCGTTCCCTGTCACCCAGCATGGCAAACGCCATCGCGGTCCAGATCGCGGCATGGGTGTACTGGCCACCGTTCTCGCGGACACCGGGCACGTAGCCCTTGATATAGCCCGGCTCAAGGTCTGATGTATCGAAGGGCGGTGTGAGCAGCTGGATTAACTGCGCATCGCGCCGCACCAGGCCCTTGTCCACCGCCGCCATCGCCTGGCGGGCGCGCACCGGATCGCCGCCGCCCGAAATGACCGCCCAACTCTGGCTGATCGAATCGATCTGGCATTCGTCATTTTCCGACGAACCGAGGGGTGTGCCGTCATCGAACCAGGCGCGCCGATACCAGCCGCCGTCCCAGGCATGCGCCTCAATGTTGCTGCGCAGCCGCGCAGCCTGCCCGGTGCAGACTTCGGCAAAGGTCTCGTCGTTCCGGCCACGCGCCAGGCCGGCAAACAGCCGCAGGTTCTCGTACAGAAACCACGCCAGCCAGACGCTCTCGCCCTTGCCGTCACGACCGACGAGATTCATGCCGTCGTTCCAGTCGCCGCAGCCCATCAGCGGTAATTGATGTTCGCCAAAGCGTAAACCGTGCTTGATTGAACGCACGCAATGTTCATAGAGGCTCGCCACTTCAACCGAACGTTGCGGTTGGTCGTAGTAAGCCTCCTCTTCCGGATTCAAGCTGCGGCCCTCCAGAAAATGGACTGACTCGTCGAGTACGCCGGTATCGCCGGTCGCCAGCACATAACGACAGGTTGCATACGCCAGCCACAGATAGTCATCGGAGAAATGGGTGCGCACGCCTTGTCCGTTGGGCGGATGCCACCAGTGTTGCACGTCACCCTGGAGGAACTGACGCTCGGCGCAACGCAGCAACTGCTCGCGGGCGAGCCACGGTGTCGCATGGATCAGCGCCAGGGTGTCCTGCAACTGATCACGGAAACCGTAGGCACCGCCGGACTGATAATACCCGCTACGGCCCCAGAGCCTGCAGGACAGCGTCTGGTAGACCAGCCAGCCGTTGGCCAGAACGTCCAGCGCCGGATCCGGCGTCTCCACCTGCACCGCGCCCAGGGTGCGGTTCCAGTGTTCCCACACCGTTTCCAGTGCCTGCCGGGCGCCGGCCGGTCCGCCGAATCGCTGGATGAAATGCTGTGCTTCGTCGCTGTTGCGGGCCGCGCCGAATACGAACACGATCTCGCGTTCCTGTCCGTCGGCCAGCTCGATCCGGGTCTGTATCGCCGCGCACGGATCAAGGCCCGCACCTGCCCGGCCCGACAGACGCTCGCGGCGCATAGCCGCCGGGCTGGCCAGCGAGCCATTGCGGCCAATGAACTCGCTACGGTTTCCCGTCACCGTACGCTCCAGTTCGCTGACCTGCGCAAAGACGACCCGGTTGGCGCATTCGCGGCCGTACGCATTGCGCGCAAACAGCGCCCCGCTGTGCGGATCCGTCTCGGTAACAATGTGCATCAGATTGGCGTGCCGCCACTCACCGAGCACCAGCTCCCAATACCCGGTCAGCGACAGGCGACGCGGGCGCCCCGCATGGTTGCGCAGCTTTACCACCACGAACTTCACCGGCGCGTCCATGGCGACGTAGGTGGACAGCTCCGAGGAGATGCCGGCTTCGTAATGCTCGAACACGCTGTACCCGAATCCGTGCCGGCACACATACCCGGACTGACCGCAGGCGGGCAACGGCGTCGGCGACCAGAACGCACCGGTGTCCTCGTCGCGGATGTACAGCGCCTCGCCGCTGCTGTCGCTGAGCGGGTCATTGTGCCAGGTGGTCAACCGGAACTCGTGCGCATTTTCCACCCAGGTATAGGCGCCCCCGCTCTCGCTGACGACGGTGCCAATATGCGGGCTGGCGATGACATTGACCCACGGCGCCGGCGTGCTCTCACCCGGCTCGAGGGTAACGACGTATTCACGCCCGTCGGGCGTGAAGCCGCCGAGACGGTTGCAGAAAATGCGTTCGCGCGCCGGCAGCGGATGGGTCGCTTCCACTGGCGGATGCCGCACCGGCTCGAGACGGCCCGGCAGGCGCTCTGCCGACACGCGGCGTTCCACCTGCTCGAGCAATGTCTCGGCGGTATCGGTGAGCACGACGCGGGCGACCGTCTGGAACAGGACCCGGTCCTCCTCGGAAAGCTCTTCGGCACGCCGCACGAAGACTCCGCCCGGTCTGTCGATACTTTGCGCCTCGGGGCCCGCATTGATCAGCCCCACGATCTGGTCCTGCAGAACGGCCCGGTAACCCGAGAAGTCCTCGTTCACGATCACCAGGTCGGCAGTCAAACCCTTCATGCGCCAATAGGCATGGGCTTGCAGCACCTGCTTTACCAGCTCGATGCGGTTCAGGTTGCCGATGCGTACCAGGACGATCGGCAGATCGCCCGAGACGGCAAAGCTCCAGAGCCCCGACTGGCCAAGCCGGTTGCGGGCAATGACACTGGGCGCGGCGCGGCGCAGGGCATTGCCGTAAATGACCGAGGTAGCCAGGCGGCCGTAGACCTGCGCGTCGGCCTCGCTTGCGTTGAGGTAGCGCAGCACCTCCTGACTCTGGAACCATGCCATTTCAAAGGCGCGCTCAACGAAGTGCCGGTCACAATACTTCTCGAGCGCAGCCAGTGCTGCCTCGCGCGTCTCGGCGACACCGGAGATGATCTGCACACTCGCCGATTCATCGGGTGACAGGCTGATGGTGCGGCGAATCGCCACGATGGGATCGAGCACCGAACCCGCCGTGTTCGACAAGCGCCTTGACAACTGCGGGGGGCTGTCACCGCTGTCCAGCACCACCGGGTTGGCCGCCGTTCGACCCCGGCCGATGAATCTGGCGCGGTCAGTCTCGTAAGACGGTTCGTCGGCAACCGCACCAGGCGCCGCCAACAGGTGAAACATCCACGGCACCTGTTCCCCCGGTGTGCGGCGCCGCCGGGTGCAGAGGATCGCCTGCCGGTCGGGCAGAATTTCAGTTTGCACGAACAGGTTGCTGAAACAACGGTGGGCCAGGTCGGCATTCAACGGCGCCAACACGACTTCCGCGTAGCTCGTCACTTCGATATGCCGGCTACGAGACGACAGGTTGGTGAGCGTGATGCGGCGAATCTCGACGTCGTCCTCGGGTGAAACGCTGATCTCGGTGTGCGCTTCGATCGCCTGATCGCGCCGCCGGTATTCCGCGCGAGCCTGTACGAAGATCGCCTCGTAGTGATCGGCCTTGCGCAGTGTCGGCTGATACGCGGTTGACCAGTAACGTCCCGTGTCGCGGTCGCGCAAATAAATGAATGTGCCCCAGTTATCGGAGGTCGTGTCCTCGCGCCAACGCGTGACGGCCAGATCGCGCCAGCGGCTGTAACCGCCGCCGGCATGGGTCGCCATGACGTGGTACCGGCCGTTGGATAACAGGTGAACTTCAGGTGTCGGCGTGTTCGGGTCAGTAAATACGCGCATGATGGCGCCTTCCGCGGCGGCGGGTCGCGCGGCGGCGCTCACTTCAGCAGCGTGCGGGTGCAGCGTAGCCCCCTGCTTCGGCACCCGCTCCTGCAGCAGCAGTTGCGTCGCCCGTGCGAGCGGGTCGGACATGAAGCGGCGCTGCATCGGCCGGTTGAACAATACATGCTCGAAGGCCAGCAGGCTCATGCCCTGATGATGCGCCATGAAGGCACGCACGATGGCGCGATTTTTACCCCGTGGCACACGCGAAGGCGTGTAATCGACCGCCTCGTAGAACCCATAGGTCCCGAGGAAGCCGTCGGCGGCAAGCCGCTGCAGGTTGCGACAGGCTTTGCGCGGCATCACCGTCAGCGCCAGTGCGCTGGCGTAAGGCGCGATGACCAGGTCGTCTCCCAGCCCGCGCTTGAGACCCAGCCCGGGCACGCCGAAGGCCCGATATTGATAGACCTGATGCATATCGGTGGCGTTATAGCAGGACTCGGAAATGCCCCAGGGCACACCGCGTTGCCGGCCGTATTCGATCTGGCGCGACACCGCAGCCTTGCAGGTGTGATCCAGCAGGGTGTTGTCGTAATTCGGCATCATCAGCCGCGGCATGAGGTACTCGAACATCGAGCCGCTCCACGAAATCAGGCTCACGTCGCCACCATGACTCGTCAGCAGCCGACCGAGTGCGAACCAGTGCTTTTGGGGTACCTGCCCCTGGGCGATGAGCAGGAAACTGGCCAGGCGCGCCTCGGATGCCAGCAGGTCGTAGCAGGACGGATCGCGGCGCCGTTCGCCCACGTCGTAACCTATGCTCAGCAAGCCGCGCGACGTATCGTAGAGAAACTCGAAATCCATCACCGCCAGTTCGCGACAACGATCCACCAGATCGTCGATCATCCTGAGCCGCTCTACCGCGCCTTTGTAACGGGGCACTGCCGCCGCGGCTGCCCCGACTGACGACCGCGCTTCCGTGCCCTCCGTGCGCGCTCTGGCCAGTTCCGCCAGTGTCGGGATGTTGCTGAAATGCCACGGCCCCGGCTCAGGCCCAGACACCAGGAATCCAAGGTCATCTCGAAGTGCGCGCGATTGCTGGTCGAATGCCCGCGCCCAGTAATACAGTTCACCATCGATATCAATATCCGCCGGCAGGCAGGCAACCAGCCCCCCGCCAGTACGGTGAATCTCATCCAGCAAGCTATCGGCGGCAGCCAGTGTCTGTGGCGGCCCGTTCAGCGTGAGTGCGTGCAGTGTTTCCTGCAGACCCTTGACCTTCTTCGCAAGATCCGGGGCTGGTGACGCGGGCAGGTGTTCGGCAAGCACCTGCAAGGTGTCCTGCAGTCCCTGAAACGCGTTTGCTGACAGCACCGGCTGATCTTTCAACTCGACCAGTCCCGCCTGCAGGGTGAGCAGGCCGCCGGCCAGGTTGCCGCTGTCCACCGAAGAGACGTACTGCGGGCGAAGCGGTTGCAGCGTGCGCGTGTCGTACCAGTTGTAAAAATGGCCGCGGTAGCGTTCCAGCTTTTCCATCGCCGCCAGTGTGTTCCCGGTGCGACGCAGACATTCCCCGGCGCAAATGTAACCGAAATCGCAGGCAGCCAGATTCGCCAGCAGCGCCATGCCGATATTGGTAGGCGAGGTCCGCGAGGCGATGACCGGAGCGGGATATTCCTGGAAGTTATCCGGCGGCAGCCAGTTGTCCTGTGGACCGACGAAGTCGGCGAAAAAGCGCCAGGTTCGCCGGGCCGACGCCCGCAGGAACGCCCGTTGATCAAAGCTCAGGTCCGGTGCGGGCGACACAAGCGGCCTGCTGATCCACCAGCCGACGACGGGCGACACCAGCCAGAGCAACAGGACGGGCGCCCAGAAAAGCCATTCCGACGCGCGCGTTTGCCACAGTGCAAAGGCCAGCACCAGCGCCAGAACAGGCGCGATCCACATCTCCCTGAGAAAATCGATCAGCGTACGGCGCGCGTTGCGGCTTGCATAGGATCGCAGCTGCCAGAGCAACAATCCGTGTCGCGTGAACAGCATCCGCACACCTGAGCGCAGAATCGCATCCAGGTAAATCAGCGTGTCGTAGGGCAAAAGCACCAGCGTCAGCAACGCGAGCGCGGTTGGGCGGCCCGCGGATTTTCCTGTAAGGACCAGGTGCACCAGCCAGTCACGTTCTGCCGGCTTGCGGATGAGCTCGATCCCGGCTCCGAGCAAAGTGGGCAGGAACACCACACCCGCGACCAGCAGGGTCCAGAACCACGCCGATCCCGGACCGAACAGCCAGCCACCTGCCAGCAAGGCAAGCAGCGACGGCGGGACGAGACTGCGTCGAAGATTGTCGAAAATTTTCCACACCGACAAGGCGCTGAGCGGGTTTGCCTGCCCCTTCGCCTGCGATCCATTTGACTCTTTTGACTCATTTGACTGGGGCGGCGCGGGCGGTCCGGGCACGCGCGGGAGCAACCACCCGGCAATCTGCCAGTCGCCGCGTATCCAGCGGTGTCGCCGGCTGGCCTCTATGGCGTAACTGGCCGGGTGCTCTTCAATCAGCTCGACATCGGTCACCAGTGCCGAACGCGCATACCCGCTTTCCAGCAGGTCGTGACTGAGAATGAGATTCTCCGGAAAGCGTCCATCGACGGCCTGACGGAAAGCGTCCACATCGTAGATGCCCTTGCCGATGAACGACCCCTCCCCGAAAAGATCCTGGTAGACATCCGATACCTGGCGCGAGTAGGGATCGATGCCAGACTCACCGGCGAACAGTTTCGTAAACCGCGACTGGCCTGCACTGGTCAGGCTGATCGAAGCGCGTGGCTGCAGGATCGCGTAGCCCTCGACAATGCGTCCCTCGTCAGCATCGTACACCGGCCGATTGAGGGGATGAGCGATGTTACCGATCAGTGTGCGGGCCGCGTCGCGGGGCAGCTGCGTATCGGTGTCCAGGGTGATGACGTACTTGATCGAAGCGAGGACGGACGCATCCCCGACACTATCCGAGAATGCCGTTGGCTCCCCGCCCCGCAGCAAGGCATTGAACTGCTCCAGTTTGCCGCGCTTGCGCTCATAGCCCATCCACACCCGTTCATATGGATTCCACACCCGGGGTCGGTGAAACAGATAGAAGATACACGGCCGGTCCTCGCGGTAGGTCTCGTTGAGCGCCTCGACAGCCGCGCGCGCCCGGGCCAGCAAGGCGCCATCCTCTGGCAGCGTACGCTCAGGCGCGTCGGGGAAATCCGTCAGCAAGGCAAAGAACAGATTAGGATCGCGATTACCGAGATAGCGGATCTCCAGGGCTTCGAGAAGCTCGTCGATCTCTTGCGGCCTGCTCAGCAAGGTGGGGACGACCACCATCGTGCGGTGAGCGGATGGAATGCCCTGCGAAAAATCCAGTCGTGGTAACGCGCGCGGCGGCAAGACGAGCGTGACCAGCAGGTTCACCAGCGGGACGGCCAGCGCCGAGACGCCGATGGCGCCGGTGATCGCAAAAAACCAGTACCGCCAGTCACCTGGTCCGAATCCGCCGAAAGGCAAAAGCACGGCCGATGTCGCCAGTGCGGTGAGCAACAGGATGGGTCCGAGGTAAAGGAACAGGCGCAAATGCCGGCTCGCCCGGCTGGCCCGCAATTTCCACGACAAACGGCAGCCGACCGCACGCTCCAGACTCGCCCGCCCGTGATCGATCAGGTAGTAGCCGACATGCGCGCTGCGGTCGCTGGCATCCAGTCGCTTCGCCGCATTCTCGGCGAGAACGATGGCTTCGCGTGCCACCGCCGACTCACTGCACGAACTGTGCGCACAACCCCGGGCCACGTCTTCGATGACATGCCGGTACCGGTCGCGGGTGGCGAAATCCTGGCTGACGTACTTACCGGCCGGGTCTTCACGCAATGTCTGTTCGACGACACTGAGCGATTCGACGTAGTTCTTCCAGTCCATTGCGCCGATGAAGCGCAGACTGCCGATACTGTTCGCGATGGAGATCTGGTTGGTCGCGGCCGTTCGACCAGCCGCCTGTGACAATTGCGTTGCGGTCACCCCCTGTTCGAGCAGTCTCTGCTCGACCCAGGTTTGAACGAACGCCAGGGCCGGCCCCTGAGCCTGGAGTCTCGCGTAAAATTCCTCCACAAACGGCGCGGTGAGAGGCACATCGGCATTGGCAAACTCGGCCAGCAACTGGATAAGCTGCTTCGGTTCCCTTTCGGCCGTCGCGAGCATGCGGTCGGCCCACGTAATGGCCGCGTCGCGCTCCTCGCGTCGACGGGCGATACGCAATGCAACGCGGCGCAGGTTTTCCAGCAGCGCCAACTGCAGCATGATGGGGAACGCCCACAATTCGCCCAGCTTTAACGGTTCAACAGTCTGGTAGGCGGCGACGAACTGGGTGGCGTTGTCGCTGTCGAGACGACCGTCCATGTGCGAGATCAGCTCCAGCGCCAGGTCATAGATACGCGGGAAACCGGCTGACGGGCCATCCGCCAGTCGCGGCAACTGCCGGCTGTACCCGCGCGGCAGATGTCGACGCGCCAGACCGATCTGCTGCTCGATCAGATAGAAATTGTCGAGCAGCCACGCCTCTGCCGGCGCGATCCGCTGTCCCGGCTTGGCTGCAGCTGTGACGACGTCATACGCCGCGAGCAGAACGCGCGCATTGTCCGTCAGCCGTGGCAGCAACCTGTCGGGCCCCGGACGTGGATCGATGCGATGCTGGCCAGCCAGCGTTACCGCGTGACGCTTCAGTTGCTCGATGCTGAACAGCTCCGAGCGCAGCAACTCCGTATCGCGATCGTTGCGCAGCGCATTGCGTGCGCGTGCAGAAAATCGGAACTCTTTGATAACGATAAATTTCTCCTCGCTCGAACTGCGGGTGGCCAGCCGCAGCACCGGCCGTCTGACCTGTGCCTGCCAAACAGGCATACCCCGTACGTTCAGATCGTCAGCCCGTTACCTGTCGAGCGTCATTATCTTACGCTGTTTTGGAAGGTATTGAGGCCGTCGAGGGAAACATGAACCGTGTCGAAGCAATGCCCTCTGCAAGCGAGATCGGTCTGGCTGCACGATCGTGTGCCTGTTTGTCACGCGGCGTGGAGTCGCCCGCCAAGCCGCCGTCCCCGCCCTCGCCGGATGCGGGGCTCAACCGTTTTGAGCCGGGCGGGATCCCGAATTTCAGCGACTACCCATTTGCCGGCCTCCCGGCTTGCATGGCCTCCGCGCGCGCGTAGAATGCGGCAGGCGACAGTGGCAGATGCATACTCCAAGGCAGGCCCTGATCAACGCCCTCCAGACACAGCAGGCTGATCTCCGACCCACTGAGTACCGATGGCGGATCAAACCATTGAACAGGCAAGACAGTACGCCGAGGCGGGTGACCTTGAGCGCGCCGCGACATTGTGCACGGACCGACTCGCCGCGCGCCCCGATGACCCGGACGCATTACACCTGCTCGGTGTCCTGCGCTGTGCGGGCGGTGACGCCGATGCGGCCGTTTCCCTGATACAGCGGGCGATCGCGATCGATGGCGGCAGTGCGAAGCACTTCAGCAACCTCGGCAACGCATTCAAGGCGCAGGGAAACCTGACTGAGGCGGCGACGGCCCTGCAACGGGCGACGGCGCTGGACCCCGGCTTCGAGGATGCCCACTTCAACCTCGGGGTGTTGCTCGAGGAACAGGGCCGGCTTGCGGAAGCGGCGAGCGAATACCAGCAGACCATCGACATCAATCCCGCGCATGCCGACGCCTGTCACAATCTCGGGGTCGTGCTGCGCCGCGAGGGGCGGATCGAGGCGGCACTGGCCGCCTGCCAGCGCGCGGTGAGCCTCAACCCCGCTTCCGCGGGATCGCGGTTTAATCTGGGGCTGTGCCAGCAGGCGACCGGCAGGCTCGACGAGGCCGCGGCGTCGTTTGCGCACAGCATCCGCCTGGGCGGCCGATTTGCGCCTGTCTACCTTGCCCTCGGCGATGCGCGGGCGAGCCTGGGCCAATACGCTCAGGCACTCGAGGCATTCGAGGAGGCCGCGCGCCTCGAGCCGGCACGCCTCGAATCGATCGCCGATCTCGCCTTCAGGCTGGAGAGTGAAAATCGACTCGAGGATGCGCAGGCCGCCGTTCAGAGCGGTCTGGTGTTTGATCCGGCGCATCCCCTGCTGCGACTGATTGCGGCCAAACTGGCACGCCGCAATGGCGATCTGCAACAGGGTCTGCAACGCCTGCAGGGCGTCGATCTCAGCGGGGTCAAGCCGGAGCTTGCGGCGGCGATCCGGCACGAGTTGGGCCTGCTGTATGACCGGCTTGGCGACAGCCAAGCGGCCTTCGCGGCGTTTGCCGATGCCAATCGCCTGCAGCTGCAGGCACCGCAGCATCAGGGGGAGAATCCCGGCACCTATCTCGAGTTTGTGGCGGCATGGCGCAGGGACTTCACGGACGCCTGGCTGGCCTCCTGCACACCGCACCCCAAAGAGCCGGCGTCCGCGATGCCGGTATTCATCATCGGTTTCCCGCGCTCCGGTACGACCCTGCTCGAGCAAATCCTGGACAGTCACCCCAGGCTCAAAGCCATTGAGGAAAAGCCGCTGGTCAACGACCTGATGCACCAGGTTGTCGGCTTACAGGCTGGCACGGAACGTCTTCCGCAAACCCTGGCCCGACTGGACGCCGCACAGGCTGCCAGCCTGCGACAGGCGTATTTCGAGGCCGCGGCCCGCTACGTGCAGTTGAGCCCTGGCGAGATCCTGGTCGACAAGCTGCCGCTGAACATCGTCAGGGTGCCGCTCATCTGGCGTATTTTTCCGGATGCAAAGTTTATCCTTGCGCTGCGCCATCCCTGCGATGTCTGCCTCAGTTGTTTCATGCATCTGTTCGGTATGAACCCGGCGATGGCGAATTTCACGGCGCTTGACGACACGGCCCTGCTCTACACCCGGGTGATGGGGCTGTGGCAACACTACGCGCAGCTCCTGCCGCTCAGCTGCCACAGGGTGCGCTATGAGGACATGGTGGCAGACCCGCGCGAGGAGACGCAGCGCCTGTTCGATTTCCTGGGCATCGAATGGGACGACGCGGTACTGCGGTTTTATGAGCACGCCAGGCGGCGCAGCCGGATCGACACGCCGAGTTATCACCAGGTCACCGAGCCGATCTATGACAGGGCCGCCAACCGCTGGAAGCGCTATCAGGCCCAGCTCGAACCGGTGATGGACCCGCTGCGGCCCTTCGCCGAGGCGTTCGGTTACGGGCTGTGAGGCCGCGGCTCAGGGCGTCCCGCCGCTGGGGCCTGGCAGGCAGTCGCTGCGAGCGCCGCTGAGCGCGCGGCGCCGCTTGGGACCGGCCGGGAACCTAAGAGCCCTTCTCGTTCGCCAGCGCCTTTTCGGTAATCTCGTGGTAGAGATGCATCATGCGCGCGGCCAGCTCCTGCCATTCGGGATGTTCATCCAGCAAGGGCTTGATGCGCGTGGCATCTTCAAACACCTCCTCGAGAAAGGCGATATCGAACTGGTTCAGTGGCTCGCCCTTGTCAACCTTTTCCTTGAGCGCGAGGGCCGTCGGAAGTCTGAGTTTCTCGAGTCTCTCTACCAGCACCTGTATCACGCCGGCGTCTTTTGAGGGTTCAGTCATGTGTTTCTCCCGGTGGCAGCCCGCCCAGTACCCGCGGGCGAGGCGGAACAGGGAGAGCATACCATCCTTGCGTGATCATTGAGGACGCCGCGACGTTCCCCCGGTTCGAGACAGCCAGGGGCGCTACCCCATCCGGGCCCGAGTGAGCCGGTCCGGGTCGCTACGGGATCCACGACACCGCCAGCAGCGCTCGCGTCAGGTGCGCCAACAGGATTCCGTAACCGAAGCTCATCAGCGTGCCGATGATGATGTACTCGGCCTCCATCCGGTGGGCGGAATCCTTGACCTCGCCGAATCGCAGGATCGACTTCGCGGCGAACAGGAAACCGACGCCGGCGGGGTTGTGGGTCAGCACGAACATCAGGATCAGGGCCCGCTCGAGGCGTCCGATCACCTGCCCGCCGTTCGCGAACCCGCGGCTCGTCGTGCGCAGAGTCTCGTCGTTCGTCGAGTCTGCCGCCTGTAACTCGTCGAGGAACGGTTTCACCGCCAGCCCGATGAGAAAACCACCGGCGTAAATCGTCAGTATCGCGCCCGTGAGGAGAATCGAGGCCTTCAGGTACCACTCATCGGCGAGGTCGACCCAGTACAGCGTGACCGGGGCGCGGGCGCACCATGCCGCCAGCGCCACGAGCGCGACCAGGTGGGCTGCCTGATCGAGCAGGAACGCTCTCGGGCCGGGGTCCTTCAGCCGTGACTTGATCGCATCGATCAGCGCGTGGCTGGCAAACACGGCGAGCGGCAGCAGCCAAGTCGTCCACAGCCCCGCCAGCAGGTAGGCCAGTCCGGCGTGGAGACCCGTGTGCTTGAGGAGGGTCGTCCATTGCCGTTTGCTACCGGCGTCGCGGCTCGTCTGCAGCACGAAGTCGCCCAGCACGTGGGCGGTAACCAGGCAGATCAGAATCTCGGCGGCGAGTGGGTTGTACAGGTCCATGGGCTTGTAATTGCCTGTTACAAGTTTTCCTGGGTGTTTGCCGGCCCCATCAGCGTTTCCTCGAAATACGCCAGGGCCGATTCGACGTAGCTCCAGGCGGCGCGGTCGAGGTGCTGGGCCACGGCCTGCTGGCTGATCGGCTCGCTCCAACTCTTCTTGGCGATCTGCTCCTGACTCCATCCACGCAGAGCGCCGGTCACCGCGAGGGCCTGCTTGTCGCTCCAGCGGGAGACGAGTGCGTCCAGCAGGTGAACCACAACACTGAGCGCCCGTTCGGCAGGATGGGAGGGATAGACCAGCCGCATGCTCTCGCGCTTGTGCATCGATTCCAGCGCCCTGCCCGAGAGACGATAGGCCGGGCCATCGCCCTCGGCGATTTGCTCGCCGGGGATGAAATCGATGCGCCCGATGGCGATCACCATGCGGGTATCGAGCCGCCGCGCGCCCGTTTCGGCCCGCAGCGAAGCGCGGTAGAACAGCGCGATCCGCAGCGCCTGAACCGGATCCGTCACCAGCAACTGCCAACTGTCGCCACGGAAGATGCCGACGGGAAGCGGGACGGCGGTCTTGAACGCCCGGCGCAGCGCCGAGGAAGCCCGGGACATCGCGCCGTGCAGGTCACGCCGTTGGGCCACGGAAAGCCGCGAGGAAGCGATGATATCTCCCGTGACAATGGCGTAGTCCCTTGTCTTGCTGATCCTCATAGTTACAAGTTATAGCACTTGTTTATGCCAATTACAAGCGATAACACTTGTATATTCAGACACCAACTCGCCCATGACCAGCACCTGTATGACGCCGGCGTCTTTTGGAGGTTCAGTCGTGATCTTCTCCGGGTGGCCGCCTGCCCTGAGGCCGCGGGCAGGGCGCAACGGGAAAAAGCCTGCCATCCCTTCGTCGCGTAAACTGATCAAGTTTGTACTGCGTGCAAAAAGGCGGCCTGCCCGCCTTTCTTTATGCTCGTGCGGATATTCTCAAGGCAGGCCCGCCGGCTACTCCGCTGAACTGAACTCGGTAAAGAAAGCGGTCGAGCGGGACCTGTCGATAAACTGGTTCTCGTAGTCCGCGATTTTCTCGCGCAGTTCCTGGGCTTCCGGTGTGCCGTAAAGTTCCATCAACTCGCTGGCGTCTTCCCACAAAAACTCGATCACCGCGTCGAATGGATCGGCAAATCCACGATCATCGATGATGCGGTGTGTCGCCTCCACCTTGAGCGTCAGGTTTCTGGAGTAGCCTACGGCTTTCGCCAGTGTTGCCACTTGCTGGTTCAGGTCTTCGAACTCCGGGGCGTTCCAGAAAGCCCGGAACTCCTGGTCCGAAAGATCCGGTTTCTTACGAATACATTTCATATGGCGTATCACGGCAGGTTCCCGTCAGAGAGTGGTTGGCAGAGTGTAGCCATAGCGGTTGTATCAGGGAAGTGCCGGAAACCTGATTGACATGACGACGCGAGCATCCGGCATACCAGCCTGTGCGCACCGGCTGAGATTATGATTCGTCACCGCCCCCTGTTGCCCCGATCTGTGCCTTGTCTTGCACTCGCCTGAGGCTTTTTCAACAGGCTGTTAGTGCAACGCATCGACGATGCGCCCTGGCGTCCGAAACTCGTCGCAGTGACGCTGGAACTCCTTTCGGTTCAGGATCCTGTCGACATAGGTCTCCACCATCACCGGATAGAACAAGGCTCTGGAATCCGGCACGAACCGCAAGGTGTTGCGCGGGAGTGACACCGGCCTGCCCTTGTCATCGAAGACGGCCAGACGGGGCCGATGGAAAAAAGCAATGTCCAGGGTTTGCAGGGACCATCCAAGGAACAGCCAGACCTTGGTCTTGCGCCGTTCGATGTCGAAAAAGAGTGGCACCATCGCGCGGGCGTCCTGCGCGAGGTCCCGGTCCTCGCCGCAACACCGCGCCCACTGCGCGTAGGTCGCCGCGGCGGCGGTTTCCCTGTCAGTCGCCCCGGGATCGATGCCCAGCTCCCGCATCGCTGTGACATAGGCGCCGAGGAAGAGCCGCTCCATGAAAGACAGCTCCGCGTCCAGGTCGGGCTCGACCGGCCCGTCTACCGTCAGCCGCTGCATCCCCCGGAGGCCACCCGCCTCGAACGCCGCCTCGAGAACCGTGCGCACAAACGCATAAGCCTGCGCCCGGCGCAGGTAGTACGTCGCCACCGGTTCGAGACTCAGCAGGGGCTCGATCGGTATGGAGGAATCGATCCAGCCCAGCCTCATACTGGCCTCGACCTGTTTGATATGCGTCTCACGCGTCAGTGTCAGCAGGCCCTTGAAGAGCGCTTCGAGATGCCGGCGGTAACCCCCTCCGAGGTCGAGATGGCTTGCCTCGGCCACGCCGTCCGGCACGATCAGGGGCTCGAGCGCCCAGGTCTGATAGTCGTACCAACCGGATGCGCCGGTGGGCGTCAGATCGATCTTGCCGGCACGAATGCGCGCAATGAGGTCATCCATCAGGCTGTAGCCTTCCGGAATCGAGCGGCCCTGGAATAACCGTTTAGCGAGATCCGTTTCGCGCGCGCGGGAGGGCGGAAAGAAGCAAACACCGCTGTCCGGGCCGTCCGGTGGGCCCTGATCGAACGCATCGCGGAGGCTCCGTTCGGTCGCAGCGAAAGGATTGCTCAGGCCGGACATGAGCCTCAGGTGGCGTTCGTAGCTCGCACGGGCACTGGGGTTGGCGTGAAGTATGCGGGCAAGCGTAGCGATGTCGGCACTGCCCTTGAGCCTGGACTGGAGCATGCGGTCCTGCTGGAAGATGGCCTTGAGCTCAGGGGACCGGGTATAGAAGGCGAGCGGTTTGGATTTGAGGGCCTCGAGCAGAAACGCCTGGATGCGCTGCGTGACCGATGGAGCAATCGACGCGGCCAGCGGGGGCGTGAGGCCCCCGAGCTCTGCAGCGGCCAGTACGACCTCGCCAGGCTGACCGGCCTGACCTTCGGTGAGCTCAGCGGCGAGCAGTTCGAGGAGCCGCTGCTTGCCCGCAAAACGATCCGTTCCCCGTTGCGCGGCAAGCTCAACGGCCGCATACAATCCGTCATCGAACTGTTTCGCCTTCTGAGCGAGCATGGCGGCCGACACAAAGGCCTCCCGCTCTCCGGCCAAGCTCGGACGGAGCAGCGGCTCGAAGCTGGGACCCGAGTTCAAGCCAGGCTCAGTCTGCTCGTCCGCGACGTCCAGGCGGAGCAATTGCTCGGTCAGATCCAGCTCGATCGAATACTCTCCCAGCTTACCCCTTCGGACGAGGGCCCCGTCCCGCGTCTGAGAAATTTCCTTTTCGAATGTGATCATCCGCTATCGTCCTCCACCATGTGTTACCGGGTACTCGACGTCATCGCCCGCAGGCGAAGCGGGCGTTTGCCGGTGCGACAGCGGCGCGGTCCGGGAAACGCCTGTGGGGTGTCGATCAAAACGACTCACGTCGCACTCAGGACCCCGGCCAGTTCACGGCTGTTGCGGACACAGTCGTTCATGGCGATGCCGCGATAGGCATTGCAGTTGAGTGAAAGCCCCGGATAACGCGCGGCACGGGCGAACAGTGCCGCCACTGCCTGCAGATGCCCGACCGGATAATTGGGGATGCCCTGTTCCCAGCGCTGCACGAAACTGACATCCGGCTCGGCATCCACCCCCATGGTCAGGCGCACACCCTCGCGCGCCGTGGCGATGAGCCCTGCCTCATCCTGCTGCACGAGTTGCGGGTCGCGCTGGCCGCCGATCATCACCCGCAGTAATCTGCCACCGGCAGGCGCCCGGTCGGGAAAGATACTGCTGTCCCAGAGAACCCCCAGGATCGGCAGGCCGGCCGCCGTGGTGGTCAGCAGACCGAAGCCATCCAGCGGATGCGCGAGATCCCGGTATCCGAAGCCGACCACGGCGATGGGGGAATACTCGATTGCCGCAAGCCCCGCTGCCAGTTCCGCGTCCAGCCCCCGCAGCATGTCAGCCGCCGCCGGCGCCGTGGCCGACAGCACCACCTGATCGACCCGTTCCTCGCCGAGCGCCGTGAGCACCCGATACGCGCCACCATCCGGCACTATCGCGGTCACCGGGGCGCCCAGGCGCCAGTCGGCCTGCACAACCTGCTGCAGATGCGCGATGAAGCGGCCCACCCCGCCCTTGAAGCTCATCAGGATGCCCCCGGGACCGGCCTGCCGCTTGCGGCGCGCGAGCATGCCTCGGAAAAGACCCCCGTGTTCGCGCTCCAGCGCAACCACCAGCGGGAAGGCGGCATTCACCGACACGCGGTCAGGGGTGGTGGCATAGATGCCGGCGGTCATGGCGTCCAGGAACACGTCGGTGAACGCCTTGCCGAGTCGCCGGTAGCCGAAGTGCTGCAGGGTCTCGTCGCTGTCCTCGCGCCTGGCCGGCACCAGCACCTCGGCGGCCACGCGCAGCTTCTGCGGCAGACTCAGCAGTCGCGAGGCGATGAAGGCCGGTGGCGTCTCCGGCAAGGGATGCAGCCGGTCGGTGAAGATGAAGCGCTTGCGCGCGAGGTCTGAACTGGGTAGCAGCAGATGCTCGGCACCGGCATCCTGCACCAGTTGCAGCCCGTCCGGCTTGCTGGTGAGAAAACCGTTGCCGCCGGCCTCGAAGCGAAACCCCTCGCGCTCGACGGTGTGCATGGTTCCGCCCGGCATCGGGTTGACGTCGAAGATCAGCAGCTCGCAGTCGGGCCGCGCCCTTTGCAGATAGAAGGCAGTGGACAGGCCGCTGATGCCGGCCCCGACGATGGCGATGCGCATGAGCTGTTCCCGTTGTAATTGCGACCCAATGGTACCCCGTAAGCTGGCGCCGCTGGGCGCCGCCGCAAATGCAGTCGCAGACAGTCCCCCAAGGCCGGGAAGGATCAGGTGCCTTCCAGCGCCTTCAGGGCCTTTCCGGCCTCCTTGTGTCCGGCGTTCGCTGCCTTGCGGAACCACTTTCTGGCTTCTTCAGGGTCCTGCGGGACACCGAGTCCCTTGCGGTACATGTTTCCCAGGTTGTACTGGGCCTGGGGATGGCCGCGGTCGGCGGCCTTGCGAAACCAGCTCAGCGCCTCCTTGTAGTCCTGGGCGACACCCTGACCGTTTCGGTACAGGAGGCCAAGGTTGTTCTGGGCGTCGGGGTGGCCATGGCCGGCGGCCTTGCGGTACCAGCTTGCCGCCTGCTCATAGTCCTGTCGGACACCCTTACCCTTGGCGTAGCGCAGCGCCATGCTGTACTCGGCCGGCGGATACCCCTGCTCCGCGGCCTTGCGGTGCCACGTGACCGACTGGACGTAATCCTGTGTGACGCCCTTGCCGGCGTAATAGCTGAGGCCCAGACTCTGCTGGGCGACCGGGTCGCCCTGCTCGGCGGCCAACCGGAACCACTCGGTGGACTTGGCATAGTCCTTCTCGACGCCCTTGCCTGATCGATACAGGTTACCGAGATGCACCATGGCCTGGCTGTCACCCGCCTGCGCGGCACGCTGCAGCCATTTCAGTCCTTCGGCCTCGTCCTTCTCCACGCCCATGCCGCTGGCGTACATCATGGCGATGTTGATCTGGGCCTTGGTGTCTCCCTGACCGGCGGCCTTGCGGTACCAGAGCAGGGCCTCGTCGAGGTCCTGGCTCACCCCCTGCCCGGCGCGGTACAGGTTGCCCAGGTTGGTCTGCGCCTTGGCGTGCCCCTGCGCGGCGGCCTTGCCGTACCACTCGGCGGCCTTGGCGAAATCCTGTTTGACACCTTTACCCGCTTCGTAGCGCTGGGCCAGGCCGTACTGACTCGCGGCGTCCCCCTGTTCAGCCGCCTTCGTGAGCTCTGCAACCGAGGCGGCGGCCTGCAGGGACGGAACCGCAACCACGGCAAGCAGGATGAACAGCAGCGAGGTGAAAAGTTGTCTCATGGCACTCATCAGATCCCGGTTAGTTCGAATGGCACTTACTTAGGCGGTTCCCTAATCATGTAGGGTGGGTTAGGCACGCCGTTTGTGCCGTAACCCACCGGATGTGCCGGCAGGCACCCATCACATATTCATCGTGTTGCTTCGCAACGCCTGGTGGGTTACGCAAAAAGCGCTAACCCACCCTGCATTTCGACTTAAGCCAGTGCCATTCCGGTTAGTTCCCGCTATCATAGCCGCCCGTGCGCACGGGCTCCAGCGCGACGCCGGGTGACCGCTCCTGTACGCACGGACAGACGCCATGCAAGGCCTGCCGTGACTGCTGACAGGACGCGACTCAGGACGTCTTCAGCACGGTGCCTGTCTTTTCATCCACCACCTGGACCTTGACCGGAATCCCCTTGCTGACACTGGCTGTTACGACACAGAAATCCTCAAACAGGTCCAGGCAGCGCGTGATGCGCGGGGAATCGACCAGCTCTGCACTCACGCCCAGAACGACGTCGATAGCGCCGATGCGCAGTCGTCCGCCCGCATTGCGTACCAGCTGACACGAGGCGGTGGTCCTGACACTGCCCGGCATCGGCTCGGCCTTGCTGAGGCAGTACAGCAGACTCGCGCTCAGGCAGTTTCCCACCGCCGCCGCCAGCATCCGCGAGGCATTGGGTCCCTGCTGGTTTCCCAGCGGCGGCGGTTCATCCATGATCACATCCGGCGCGGCGTCCCAATCGAAACGCACCTTGAATTCGTAGCCCTGCAGATGTTCCAGTTCAATCGAAAAGCGTCCCTCGTCAGTCATTCGCTCACTCCCCTTCAGCCAGTTGCATCGGGCGCCAGCGTGTCACCCGGCTTCACAGGCGCGTGGCCACGCTCGCGCAATCCCTCCATCGCGCTCAACAACACCGGCACTACGACCAACACCAGGAAGGTCGCGAAGGCCAGCCCGAAACTGATCGACACCGCCATGGGTATCAGAAACTGCGCCTGCAGCGATGTCTCGAACATCAAGGGGGTGAGGCCGGCGATGGTGGTCAGTGACGTCAGCAAGACGGCCCGCAAGCGCTGGCAGGCCGCCTCGATGACCGCCTCGCGGACCCGCATGTCTTTCTCGCGCAGCTGCCTGTAGAAAACCACCAGGATGATGGAATCATTCACGACGATGCCGGAAAGCCCGAACAGCCCGAACATCGAAAGAATGGTCAGCTCGATACCCATCAGCCAGTGGCCCACGATGGCGCCGACGATACCGAAGGGGATGACACTCATCACCACCAGGGGCCAGCTGTAGGAGCCGAAGACCCAGGCAAGCACGATGTAGATCATGGCGAGGGCGAGCAGCGCACCGCGTTTCATATCGCCGGTGGTGCTGGACTGATCCTCGGCGCGACCCGTGAACGACCAGTCGACCCCGTAACGCTGCACCAGGTCGGGCAATACCACCTCGCTCAGTTGCGCGCGCACCAGATTCTCGTTATTGAGCTTGCGGTTGACATCGCCGTACACGGTAACCGCGAGCCGCCCCTCCGCGTGGCGCAGGGCATCGAAGCCCCGCCGCTCGGTCAGCTCCAGGGCCGAGTACAGCGGCACGGTGCGCCCATTGGGCAGGAACAGGCTGAAATCCTCCAGGGCAGACAGGCGATGACGGTCTTCGTCGGGCAGCATGACCCGCACCTCGATCTCCTCGTCGCCCTCGTTGTAGATCTGGGCCAGGTGTCCGTCGAGTGCGCCGCGCAGCTGACCGGCGACGTCAGCCACGGTAAGGCCCAGGGCCTCGCCGGCGGGACTCAGCTGGTAGATGAGCTGCTGCTGCCCATAGGGCATGTCGTCCTCGACACCCCCGACCCCCCGCACCGTGCGCAGGGCCTCGACCAGTTCCTGCGCGGCGGCCTTGAGCGTTTCCTGACTGGCGCCGGTGAGGCGGATCTCCAGGTCCCGCCCCGGAGGGCCACCGCGCCGCGAAACCAGGGTCAGGTTCTCGAGGCCGGGCGGCTGACGGTAATGGCGCTGCCACGTCTCGATGAACTCCTCGTTACGCACGTCGCGCTGGTCGGAGGGAATCAACTCCACCGTGATCGAGGCGAACTGTTCACCCTGCTGCCCCTGGGTCGCACCGGAAAACATGCCCATGCCGCTGGACACGGCAGCCGCGCGCACCAGCCCGCCGCCCAGTGCCTGGTCCGCGGCATACAGCCCCTCTTCGACCTCCTGCACGAAGGCCTGGACACGCTCGGGCGGTGTGCCCGCCACGAAGGTGGCACTGGCGGTCACAATGTTGCCTTCCACATTCGGGAAGAAGGTGAAACCGAGCCGCCCGCCTTTCAGCAGGCCGACGACGAAAATCATGGTGGCCACCGCCAGGGCGATGGTGATCGCCTTGTTGTCCACGGCAGCCGTGACCAGGCGGCGGAAACGCACATCGCGAAAGCGCGCGAAGCCTTCGTCCCATCGCCGGCGCCAGCGGTGAGGCTCGGCATGGTGCATGCGCAGGAAACTGTGGCGCAGATGTCCCGGCAGCACCAGAAAGCTCTCCACCAGCGAGGCAATGATCACGCAGATCACGACCAGCGGAATATCGTGCAGGATGTTGCCGATGATGCCGGACACCGAGAGCAGCGGGAAGAAGGCGGCGATGGTGGTGAGTGAGGAGGCCAGCACCGGCGCGAGCATGCGGCGGGCGCCGCCCTCCGCTGCCTCCAGTGAATTCTCACCGGTCTGGTAATGGGTGAGCGCATCCTCGCCCACCACGATGGCGTCATCGACGATGATGCCGAGAGCGGTGATCAGCCCGAACAGGGAGATCATGTTGATGCTGCCGCCAAGCAGGTACACAACCGCCAGGGTGGCCATGAAGGAGATGGGAATGCCCAGGGTGACCCAGACGGCGACGCGGGCGTTGAGGAACAGGAACAGAATCGCAACCACCAGAACCAGACCACCGGAGCCGTTCTTCAGCAGCAGGTTGATGCGGTCCTGAATGAGCTGCCAGCTTTCATCGTAGACCGTGATCGCGACACCCGGAGCAAGACGCTGCCTGACATCCTCGAGCCAGGCCTCCATGGTATGGGCGGAGGCCAGCGAGTCAGCGGCCGCCGAGCGCATCACCCGCAGTTCCACCGCCGGCTTGCCCTGGTAGCTGACGGTGACCTGGTTGGGCCTGGCGCGGCGTTCGACCGCGGCCACATCCGCCACCCGCACCAGGCGACCCTGCTGATCAGCCAGCAGCGGGATCTGCTCGAACCCCAGCTCGCTGCGCCGCTGACTCAGGGTGCGCAGCTGGCGGCCCACATCGTCGCGTCCCACGGTGCCGGCCGGCAGATCACGCGAGGTGGCTGCCACACGCTCGGCGATCTGACCGAGGGAAAGGCCCAACTCCTCCAGACTGGCCTGGGGGATCTGGATCGCCAGCTCTTCCTCTGGCAGACCGATGATCTCGACCTTGGCGATACCGCGATCCAGCAGTTCGCGCTCCAGCTGGCGGGCCAGGGGACGCAGTTCGCGAATGTCCGTGGGACCGTGGATCAGCAACCGGCCTATGGGCTCGTACCGAATGACGTGGGAGACCTCGGGTTCCTCGGCATCGGCGGGCAGATTGCGCACGGTCGATACCAGCTCTTCGGCGCGGTTGGTCGCAGCGCCCATGTCCGTGCCCTCCGGAAACTCCAGGGTCACGAGACTCACCCCCTGCCCGGAGGTCGAGGACATCTTGTCCAGTCCGTCCACGCTACGCAGGGCCTGTTCCAGCGGCACGGTGATCGAGCGCTCGACATCCTCTGGGGCGGCCCCCGGCCAGGCCACGCGCACGGTTACGATCTCCACCTCGAAATTGGGAAAGAACTGGGTGTTGAGCTGCCAGAGCGCCCACACGCCGGACAGCAGCATGATGATCATCAGCAGGTTGGCGGCGACCTTGTGCTGGGCGAAGATGCCGACGATGTCGTTCCTGTGCCGGAAAGTCATGCGCGTTCGCTCGCGCTCAGTTTTCCGCCACCCGTACCAGCAGCCCGTCAAGGGCATTCGGCAGCTGAGTGGTGATGATCCGGTCATCGGCCGCGAGGACATCCGCGCGTATCAGCACAAGAGAACCTCCCCCGCCGTTACGCGTCTCGCCGACACGTTCGACCCGTACCGGGCGCATGCGGCTCTCGCTGTCGATGGTGTAGACGCGATCGGTTCCGTAGATGGCCTCGTGGGGCAAGGCGATCAGCCCCGGCTGTTCCGGCAGCTTGAGGTCCATGCGCACGAAGCGGCCCTGTTGCAGGAAATCCCCGGCACCCTCGATCTCGAACAGCCCCTCAACGCCGCCGGTACCCGAGGCAACCTCACCGGCAAGACGCAACAGCCTGGCGGTAACGGCCTGACGATCTATGCTGCCCTCGACCCTGAGTTCTTTTCCGTCGGCCCGTGCCGCGCGGACGGCGGGCAGATAGCGGCTGGGAACCTGGGCACGCACGACCAGGGCGCCGGTATCATAGAGGTCGAGCAAAGCATCGCCCACCCGCACACGCTTGCCGGGCGAGACCAGCACGCGCGCCACCCGGCCGTCGAAAGGCGCGGTGACCCGGCAGCGCTCCAGTTCCAGCTGCGCCTGATCACGCAGGGCCTCGAGCCGCGCACGCCTGGCCTGCAGTTCGGCCATACGGGGCTCGTGCTCCCGAACCGCCTGCTCGCGGTCACTCAGGCTGATGCCCTGTCGCTCCACCGCCTGGCGGGCGGTGTCCAGATTCGACTGTGACGCGATCTGCTTCGTTACCAGGTCCTGCAGACGGCCGGCCTCCGCCCGGGTCAGCGCGAGCAGCTCCTTTTCGCGCGGGAGTGCCTGCAGGTTGGCCTGGTGCCTGGATTCCTCCGAGGCAATCTGGGCCTCGGCCTCGCGCAGCTCCGCCGCCCGCTGGGCGAGCAGCAGACGGGCATCGCGCTCGTCCAGGCTCAGCAACAGCTCGCCCCGCGCGACCGTGTCGCCCTCGATCACCTCGACAGCGTTTACGTCTGCCGTGACGCCTGCGGTGAGCTGACTGGACCACAGGGACTCCACGCGACCATAGAGCGTCAGGCTGGGTGACCAGGGGCGGGGCGCCACCGTCTCGGCGCTCACCAGCCAGGCCTTCTCCGTGACCTCCACGGGTCTGGCCTGGGGTCGGGTCCGGATGAACGCGAAAGCAATCGTCAACGCCACCAGCAGGATGACGACCGGTATGAGGACGTTTCGGGTACGGGACCTCGCCGGGTAGCGCGGTTCGGATGAGTCCATAGATAATGTGGGCATTTAGCGTTCAGGAGCCTGATCCCCAGCTTAGAGGGCATGCGGCGCAATCCGTTCCGTGACGATTATCACCCGGCATCACCCGGCTCACCACGGCGCCGAAAATCGCCACCCGTAGCCGGCCTGGTCCGGCTGGCTCCAGCCGTAGCTCGCGTCATTGCGGGCGAACGGCGGCATGCCGGAGTCCGCGCTGTCGCGTTTCTGACACCACGACCGGCGCAAGGGCCACACTGGGCGCCAGGAGCACGCTGGATGTACGCTCGGCGATTTTGACAGACCATAGCACATTGAGACACCTCACGAATTCCCTGTCGCTCGCCCTGTTTCACCCGCAGGACCGCGACCCACAACGCGCAACACCCAGGCAGGCCCTGGGCGCGACGGATCGGCAGCGGCGCCTCTGTCACTGTTTCCCTCCCGGGCCGGCTGGCGGATAATGCGGCACCATGCCGGCGTTCTGGTGCTCCGGCACAATGCCCTCAGAGGCGGCCAGGTTCTCAACAATCAGGACGGGTACCATGATCCAGACACACAAGAAGCATAAGACGGAGTCCACCTACGCCACATCGCCGGGATGTGCGGAAAGGCATGGGGCCGACGCCCAGACCTCGCGTGAGCACGCCACGGCGGCAAGACTGCCGCTGACGGACGGCCTCACGCTGCTGCCAATCCAGACCGGGGAGCTTGCGCCCCGTCCTGTGCAGCATCACCGTCACAGTGTATCCACACGCCTTCAGCGATTCAGGTGGGCAAGCGCGCGCCTCGGGTTTTATACCTACATAGGCTTCTCGATGCTTACCCTGGTCGGCGGGTTCGTCACGGCCCCCTTAATGAGCCACCTGTTTTTCGGTGACTGGCGCTTCTGGCGCTACTGGCGTCGAGGCCGACGGATGCTCCCGCACGGCTGGCGGCTGTTCCGCCTGGTGCTCCGGGGCGAGAGCCAGTACATGCTCAGTGTGCCCCTCACAAGCCCGCCGCAGAGGAAACCCGATCACAGCCTGGTGGAACTGTCGCCGACCTGGAGCCACGGCGCTGGCTGCGGAAGCTGTCAGCGATGCTGTCACGTGATGGACTTGCGCTGTCCGGTCCTCGACACCGAAACCGGCTACTGCAGTGGCTACAATTCGTTTTACTGGAGATACTTCAACTGCGGTCGGTATCCGACCCGGCATGCGGAGATCGAATACTACGGCTGCCCCAAGTGGCAGATGCGAGACGCGCCATCCTCACATTCCTAGTACTCTTTACAACCTGGTAATGACGGATGCTGACAAATTCAGCCGAGTGTCAGTAGGTTTATTAATAGCCACAAAAGCCACAGAAAGAACGAACACGCATTAGGATTTCGTTCCGTGTTTTTCCGTGGATTCCGTGGCCATACTATCGTCAGACAAAGCGCACCCGCATTCGCTAGAACGGCCACCAGCCCCAGCCCTTGTCCAGCTCATCTTCGCAGCGCGCCAGCTGGAGCCGATACTGGTCCGCCCGGTGTTCAACCTTGCGCGCCACTCGCATGAGCCAGGGCTTTTTCTGGTAGGTCTTTCTGCGATAACCGCCGTGTCCCTCATGGTAAGCCAGATACTGTTTGTACGTATCGTCGCGCGGGATACCGAGCGTACGGTATGACATGTTTCCGTACCAGCCGATAAAATCCACTGCATCTTCAAAGTCATCCCGGTCCGCGCCGCGGTTACCGGTCTTGTCGACATACCAGTCCCAGGTCGAGTCCTTCACCTGCGCGTAGCCATAGGCCGAGGACTTTCGCGACCAGGGGATCACCCACAGGAGTTTTCCGCGGGGTGGTTTGGCGTCATGCCGGAAACGGGACTCCTGATAAATAATGGCGAGCTGAACGTGCACAGGTACACCCCATTTCTCATAACTGTCATGGGCGTGCGCATACCAGTCGCTTTTTTCGTCGAATATTGCACAGCTGTCCTTGATGTCGTCCGGGGGGCGCGTCGCGCAGCCGGTCAGACCCGACAACAGCGCCAGGGCAACCAGCAGCGTCCGGAACACCGCCTCACCGCGCCGGCAAACCCGTCGCGCGCGGAACCGCCAGTATCGCTCGCGAGGCGCGCTGCTCCCGGTATCACTGTCCGCCGTCACAGTGCCACCACCGTCAGGGGCACGTACATTTCCGCCTCGCTGACGCCGCCATGAACGCCGATATGCTGATAGGGCTTTTCCCCCAGAATCCAGTCCTTGATGACATAGTTTTCCTTCATCGCCAGCGCGTAGTGCCCGATACGATCACACAGGCGCGGATCCGGCTGCCCCAGGCCAAAGTAACCCGCGCGCATTAATTCTTCACTGCGGAACAGTGTTGTGCAAGTGGCAAGCTCCGAGGTCACATAGTCCTCGAACTGCTGGCGGCGGTGCGGATGCACATAGCAATAGGCCAGGCGCGGCTCTCCGCACAGTGGCAGGATCAGTGTCTCCTCGAGACGTGGATGGTCGGCGAGTTGTACCCGTCGCTCCGGCCCCGAATCGATGAATCCATGATCGGCGGTGATAATCATGAGCGTGTCCGATCCGCTCAGCTTCGAGACTAGCCTGCTAATGGCACCGTCGAGGTCTGCAAAGTGCCGGCCGACCTCCACGCTCCCCACGCCGTATTCGTGCGCAAGACTGTCGAACTCGGGCCAGTACGCATAGATGTACTGGCGGGACACACGCGCTGCGACAATGGCTGCCAGGCTCGCGCAGCAATCGGCAAGCGACCGGTAGGGGCGGACCTCGGCCTTGCCACTGAAGGCCCGGTTGAAGTGGGAACGGGCAATCCGGGCCGGCGTGACCAGGTAGGAACGCGCCGGAATGCGATCGACGATCGGCGGCTGGCTGGTCAGATCCTGGGGACGGATGCCGCATTCCCCGAGTGGCTCGCCCCCGTAACGCGCCTTGAACGGTAGCACGGCGAGAACACTGCCCAGCTCGCGAAACCAGGTGAACCAGCCGGTGAAGCCATGCTGTTGCGGGGCAGCACCGGTGAAAAAGCACGGGATCGCCGTCGCCGTGGTGGGCGGGAAGGTGGTCGTTATCCGCGCCTCCAGGTGTTCGTGGATGCGGCTGCCTCGACCGGACTGGCACAGATAGTCGTAGCCCAGCCCGTCAACCACCAACAGGATGATGCTCTTCGCGTCGGCCATCCGCGCGGGTGGAAGCGCGGCCAACGGATCGTAGAGCGATGGCGGCCCGTCCAGCCCCGCGACGATCGAGCTCATGAGGTTGATGATACTGCCACCCCGGTACTGCGGAACAATCACAGCCAGATCTCCTTACGCCAGTCCGCGTTTGTCACCACCCGTCTACTTCCGACCAACGCCGCTGAAGAAAGGCAGGCCAGGGTCAGGCGATTGCCGTGGCTGGGAGCCGCCCCGATACCCCAACACGCCTCTTTCTATCTGATAAATATGACGTTTTATCCGGGAACTTTCTATATATTGGTATAGTCTTATTTGTTAATAGACACTCGTGCCAAGGTTCGTCGAACGGCGTGTAAGGAGGTGTACCATGATCTGGGATCTTTTCACATCAGCGGGCCTGATTATCGTGGGAGCGCTGACGGCTGCGATCTATCTGACCCGCAAACACCGCAAGCAGGACCACTGATCAGCGGATAACCGGCCACGGAAGTCCGATCACAGCGAAGGCTGCGCCGGGCCGCACGGTTCCGGCGGCGCGTGGCCGGCCGGGACCGCTCACTGGACGTTCCCGTATCCCGGACGGGAACTGGCAGGGCTCCTCAGTTGTCTTTGGCCCCCTGGTCCACCCAGCGTTTCAGCGTCTTGATCTCGTCTTCATTCAGAACATCGGTGTCAGTGTGCGGCATCCGGATCGACTCGTCGGCACGGCCCTCGACAAGTACATTCAAGGTGCTGGCCAGACTGTCACCCGCCACGACGATGGGCCCGTACTTCGTCCCCCTCATCAGGTCCTCGTAGGAATCCATTTTCAGCCCGCTTGCGACAAAACCTGCACCACCCTCCATATGACAGGACTTGCAGTGCTTGTCGAGGATCGGCTTGACGTCAGCCTGATAACTGACACTCGGCTCAAGACTGCATCCCGCCATCATGAATGTCCCCAGAACAAGCGCAAAGCCTGTGTTCGATTTTCCGTTCATCACATCTCTCTCTCTTTGATCGCCGACTTACTGCAAGACAGTAAGTGCTTCCCCTAAGTCACCCTGTTGCCGACGCATAGCTTACTACCATCATGGATACCAGTTCGCGCCATTTTGATATCCCCTCCCGATAACACTCGAAGATTACCATTTACCGCGTCCGGAAGGGACTCCGGGCCGGCGCCGGCCACGGGGAGCATTTGCCTTGGGCGCGATGCCGCTTGGCCATCGCCCGCGTGTGGGAACCCGGCCTTTCTCGTAATTAGTCGAGGGCGAGAACCTTGAACAAGACGCGACGACAGCTGGTTGCGGGCCAGGTGAAAACGACACCCCATCAACGGAGGCCACGCTGCGAGCCTTCGCGAGATACCACCACCGGGCATCACGGCGCCACGGCTGCGCATGCCGAAAACGGTGGAGACGCTGTATGCGAAGTTGACTCTATCCGCCGCTTTTGTCAGCCGCCCCTGTTCCCCGCCCCCGGGGGCGCAGCTGTGCCACGCGCTGCCCCTCGAGTTCGAATGCCTGTCCGAAACCGCTGACATAGCGGCCGGACCTGGGGCTGAGCCGGAACAGGCGGAAATCCGGCAACTGTTGAAGTGTTTCCACAAATTTCCCAAATATCTCCTGGAATTTTTTCAGTATTTCTTCCCACTCAGGGCTCTCGCGGGGCACCAGGATCGCATCACATCGATAGCTCAGCCGTTTTCTGGCAAAGATGTTGCCCGTGGACTGCTCATCGTCAATAAACAGCGCACTCGCGGTGCCGGTCTCCTCGAGGTCCCGCGTGTGACGCGCGAGCCCGCTTACGAAGACATAGTGATTACCCGCCGCATCGGTGACACAGGGGGCGTAGCTCGCCTCGGGAACGCCGTCTCCGTTCACTGTCGCCAGCGTAACGGATCGAAACCCTTCGCGAAATTCCCGGATTTCGGACCGAAGTGCCTCCTCGGATTCGGATGAATCTGCCATCTTGCTCTCCTGCGCGACAACGGGAGGCCGGCTGTTGCAGCCCGCCCGGGGAAGCCGCGGGCAGTCATGTGCGCGGCCTCCGGGCGCGGCCGGACCCCGCCGCGGATTGTTAAACTACAATATCAGATAGATAATACAATTTATTGATAAATAATGATTATCAAAGAATCACAGCCCCGACGGCAACATCCCCGTCGCGCCGGCGATCCGGACGCATCCCGCGCACCTCAGCGACCGCCGGGTGAACCGAACAGGCTGTCAAAGAAGCGCTGCATCCGCGCCCAGGAGTCCGCGTCGGCCTGCGCATTGTAGGCGAGCGGCAGATTGAATTTTTTGCCCTTCTTGTCCGCATCCGCGACCGTGAAGCTGTGCTTGACCCCGGGATAGTTGATGAACATGTAGTTGACGCCTGCCGCCGACATCTCCTTCTCAAAGGTCTTGACCTGCTCGGGTGTGACGAACGGGTCGTCGGCACCATTGAAGGCCAGTACCTGCGCCTTGACCTTGCCCGGCTGCGCCGGCGTATCGGTCGCCAGCGCGCCGTGGAAACTGACCACCCCGCCCAGATCCACGCCGCGCCTCGCCATCTCGAGCACGACGCCGCCTCCGAAACAGTAGCCTATGGCCGCGATCTCCCGCGGATCCACCGTCGGCTGATTCTGCAGTAATTCGAGCGCAGCCCGGAAACGCGCTTCGGCCGTCCCCATGTTCTTCTTGCTCTCGGCCATGAACGTGCCGGCCTCATCCGGATGTTCCGCCAGTTTCCCCTCACCGTACATATCCACGGCAAGCGCGGTGTACCCGAGGTCGGCCAGCATGCGCGCCCGCTTGCGCGCATACTCGTTATGCCCCCACCACTCGTGCACCACCAGCACACCCGGACGCTTGCCCTTGATACTGTCGTCGTAGGCGAGATATCCCTGCAGGGTGGTATCGCCCGCCCGGTATTCCACCTCCTCGGCCCGTATGGCGGCCTCGGCCACCGCCGTGCAACACAACAGGCTAAATAAACCGATCACTGTACGTTTCATATCCAAGGTCTCCTTCTGGGTTATCGTTATCGCTGCGGTACGCTGCCCTGAGTCTGCATGTCGTGCGCGTGTCCCTCATAGTAGCGACGACACTCCGTCTCACGGCCACGCACGACGCGTCTGCCGACCAGCGCACCACGCGTCTCTGTCACGACGGTGTGCTGACCTTCCTCGTGGCTGTCATCGTAAAAATATACGACGACCCAGTCATGGGTACGTTTCAGCTCGTGCGCTCTGGCGGTATTGGAATACAGTACCGTGAAATGCCACTGGCCGCGATCCGTATGCAACACCGGCAGCCAGGCTGTGTTATCGGGATTGAAGCGCTTGGGTGCAATCGTCGCCAGCTGCCCGGCTTCCGCCTTGTCCCGGTACTCCCGGTCAACATCGAGCAGCATCTCGACTCCCGGACCATCGATACGCCGCTCCCGCTGACCGCGACGGCGCGCCAGCATGTTGGCCAGGTTCGCCCGGATCATCGTTGCCCGCCGCCCGCCAACACCGGGGACCGTTTCCAGTCGTCCGTCGTGGGCGGCCACCTCCAGCGCCTCCAGCGTATCCACGTGCAGGGTATCGTGAATACGCCTTGCGAGCTCGGGACCCACCCCCGGCACCGTCTGAAACAAATGATCCGGCTCGAGCATACCCCGCAGCCGTTGCGCCTGACTCCACTGCCCCGTCTGCAGGATCTCCAGAATCGCCGCGGCGATCCCGGCACCGATCCCGGGCAACGCCGTGAGTGCGTCGGCCCCACCCGCCTCGGCGATCTCGTCAATGCCGTGCTCGAGATGGGCCACCGTCTCGGCTGCCTGGCGGTAGGCCCTGACTCGGAAGGGATTGGCGCCCTGCTGCTCCAGCAGGTCCGCCGCCTCGCGGAGTTTATCGGTAATACTCTCGTTCGTCGAAATCATCAGGCCATACCCCCGCACAAGGGTCGCGCAACATCCGCCATAAGCACTGGCCTGCAAGCCGGCCGGATCGGGTACGCATGCCGACCCGCCGGCACGGGTAACCGACAGTGAAACCAGTCACCTGCTGTCGCCCGAACACCACAGTCTGCTCCCTCGACATCCGGGCGAGAAGGTGCTGGAAGTAAAAACCTGCCGCATCGATTCAAGTCAGTCACACCAGGTCATGCATGCCAGCAGCATCCAGCCTGCCGCCACCACAACAAGGGCAAAGATACTCAAGACGCAATCAAGCAAGTCATCGCACATTCCATTCAACTCCACAAGTATCCCTGGACAAAGCCGCGTCCGGATACCCATTCACCACGGCTGTACGGCGGCCCCGAGAATCAACGTCACCTCCTCCCGGGCAAGTACCCGTGGCGCCGCCGACGGTTGTGCCAGCGAGGATCGAGGCATGAGCGCCGTATTAGCAATTCATGATACACGAATATAATATAGATATCACATTAAAAACAACACTGAATTTACTGTAAAATTTACAAATTTTTACAAGTCACTGTTTATCTGCGTTGGACGGATTTGTCCGGCACTTCGCCCATCCCGCCTCCCGCCGCCTGGTCCTGCAGCCCTCCGGTATACCGGTCGCGGAACACTTCCTGGGGTCCTCGCTGGTCACCCACCGGGGCTGTGGGTGTCCCGGCTCTCCATCAACAAATGGGGAAAGCCGCTCTATTTGATCCTGGTCAAATTCATGCAGCTACCCATGCGGTTAATCTTTCTGCCCATATGCCGATGACCATGCGACCCGACAGACCAGGGAGACGGCGAGGCCGGTCGCAACGTACGGCTGCCAGAGGGACCGTGCCCTGGAATCTTGCGGCAAACGGGAAAAACGCGGGCGTACTGCCCTCAGGAGCTGTTTCATGAATGGCCCGACAAGGATGTTATCAGCCTTCCTTCTGGCTGCGAGTTCCGCAGTCTGTGCCCAGGACAGAAGCACTTTCCTCGCCGAGCGCGCCGTCGAAAGGCAGCAGTGGCGGACCGTCAACACGAATATGTCACCCGAAGAGTACGAAACGGCCTATCGCCGCAACCTGCGTGTTGTGCGCGACACCCTGAAGTCGTATTCGAAAGAGGCGTTTGCATCGATGGGTGTCCCGGCGGCGGGCGTCGAGTTCATGGGCGCGGCCCTCGGTCTGGCCGTCCGTGATGCAAGGTTCGATCTGAACAAGAGCAAGACGCTGGCCCTGGAACTCAAGGACGTCGCCGATGAAGACCGGACCTTGTTCCTCGGAATCAGGATGGATTGGTAGCAGAACGGACAGGTCGGCCCGTTGAGACCCTGGCCGCGTCCAGTTTCCTGTAGGAACGGCTTCGATCACCTTCCTGACAGACCAGTTCATCGAACCCCACCAGAGTACAACGCACTTCGTGAGTATCGGCCTCCCACCCGACCTGTCCGGGCGCCTCGGTTACCAGGTTGCGGTACTTGACGACAAACTTCCTTTCCAGAGGATTCTGGATCAGCGACTTGGTCTTGACGCGATACTGACCCTGCCCGGACCCAAGGATTCGCGTGCCCGTCCAACATACCAGTTGCGCCGCATCGCGTTCACACCGGGTGCTGCGAGACGGCAGGAACAGCGCGGCCTCGCCCGCCCGGTCCCACTCGGCCGAGGCAAGCAGGGCGAGACCGAACCGGCTCGCCAGCTGTTCGTCGGTGATTCTTGTATAGGTAAAACGTTTGCTGCGCCCCGGGTTCTCACAGAGGATCCTGTCCCTGGTCTTTATGGCACACCCCAGGTAGTGGGTACCCGCCGCCCAGTGCTCGCCACCCTGCCCGGCATCGACCAGCATGTGGCGGTATTTGATTGCGAAGTCGAAACCACTGAAGCCATGGATGAGACTCTTGGTCCTGACCGTTTGCCGGCGGCCGTCTGTCTGTGTACTGTGTTCGCGGGACCAGCAGTCAGCCTCTTCGCCCAGGAGTTCGCAGGTAGTCACCAAAGACGGCAGATGCACTGCCGCGGAATGACCGTCCACTGCCCAGCGTGCCGCAAGCAGCTCCGCCAGCGTCAACTTCGGCTGCAGTGTTGGGGCCGGTGCATGCGCGGGGATCGCAGTAGACCGGTCTTGCGGCGGTATGCCCGCCCCTTCCACCTGCGCCTCTTGCTCCGGACGCGCGGTGAGAAATGCGCCCGCGCTAACCTCCGCAGATGATTCGGCCTGGTCGGGGAATCCGGCAGATATCAGACCCTGCGGCACCCTGTCTTCGTTTGCCGCCGCGGTTTCGTCACGAGCTGGCAGCTCGTCCAGGAACCTGTCGGCCGACCAGGCATCAAACGCGGCTTTGATATCCTCGTTTATCCGATCAGTATAGGCATCCCTCACCGGCGCCCGCCGAACGGGTGGCGCCTGCAACCGGGCCACCGCATTCCCCCCATCGGACACCGGCTCTTCAGAAGCCGTCGCGGGCAGATCACCGGCGTTCTGCGACGCCCGACCGGCCGGCCCGGCGGGCGCAAGCGCCTGGTGATGCCCTGCGGTCCCGTTACCGATTGAGGAAAAATCCAGACGGGCAATCACATACCCTGTCGTGATCGACACAATAATCAGCGGCAGGACATGTTTCAGGAAAAACATAGCTGTTCAGGGAGCGCAGGACCTCAGTCCTTGAAACCTTACATCCGGTGCGTAGCCCAGTAAGACATCGCGTGTATAGGCCCTAACGGTCCTCTTCATTTTCGGGAATGGATACGGCAGCACTTACAAAACCAGCGCGAGGTTAGGTTCGTCAGTCGCCCCTGTCAAGGCCGTCTCAACCACAAGGCACGCTTCGCACAGGCAGGCGGCATGTTGTAACAATCGAGCCAGTTCTATAGCCGCTTGCGAGGCCCACAACTGCGAACTCAAACACAGAAACGGGAGCCGGCGTAGACCCGCAAAGCCTTTATCCAACAAGCAGACGGCGGACCAGGGTTACGGCGCGGGGCAGGGCCGCGCTGACGGCGGGCGACATGCGACGCGTGCAGTGCGTTGGCAGCGCGATGGTAAGGCCAATGAGGGAGATGGTTGCGGCTACCGTGGCGGGTGCCAGCGTCCGGGCGAGCCGAATGGCCTCGGCGACACCCGCACCGTGACTGGAAAGCGGCGTGACGCGCGGGGTGACCAGCTCCTCCGGCGTCAGACACAGCAGGTTTCCCGGCGCCCTGTCCGCGACTACGGCGTCAATCAATATGGCGCGCGGGATACCCTCGAGCAGCTCAATGAGGCGGGTCGTATCGGTGATTTCGTGGATCTCGACGCCGGCCGGCACCCGGTGCTCGCGCAGCGCCCGCACGACGGCGATGCCCGCCCCATCATCGCCGGCCGACGGCTGACCGATACCGATGACACGGATCCGCCCACCGCTCACCGCGGTTCGATCTCGAGCTTGAGAAAGTGCGTCGAACAGGAAATGCACGGGTCATAGTTGCGCACCGTCTGTTCGGCGAGCCAGGTCGCCGCCTCGTGCGGCATGTCGGCGAGCCGCGCGGCAATGCTGTAGAGATCCGCCTCAATGGATTTCTGATTCTGTGCGGTTGGCGGCACGATTCTGGCCTCCCGAATCAGACCGTCGGCAGCCACCGCATAACGGTGATACAGGAGGCCGCGCGGCGCTTCCGTGCACCCGTAGCCTGTTGCCGCGCCCTGGGGCAGATCCAGGGCGGCCGGCGCGGGCGGCCTGTAGGAATCGATGATCGCAATGGCCTCATCGAACGCCTGGATGACCTCCACGGCACGTGCCAGGATGCTCTTGAAGGGATTGTGGCAGGGTACGCCAAGGCCGGCGCGAGCGGCGGCCGCCCGGGCTGCGGGACGCAGCCTGTCGAAGTTGAGATTGAATCGGGCAAGCGGGCCGCAGACATACCCCCCACGCCCCCGGATGACCGAGTGCAGGGCCGTGGAATGCGCGACCTGCTGTTCCTCGAACGTATCCTCATAGTCCCGCACATCGATGTCGAGCCCCGCGCTTGACACGATGCGACCCTCACAAAACGGATAGTCGCGCGGGTGGCGAAGTGCTACGAACTCATAGTCACGCTCGAAGTCGGGGAACTCGAAGCCGGCGAAATCGACAAGCGTTTCCACGGCCGCATCCCGCGCCCAGATCAGTTCCGGCAGGAGCGCCTGCAAATCCTTCGGTGTCGGTGCGCGATAGAAGCCACCAACCTTGACATTAACCGGGTGCACCTCCCGGCCGCCGATGACGCTCATGATGGCGTTACCGGCCTTTTTCATTCTCAATCCGCGCCTCACCAGGTGGCCGTGTTCCCCGGCCATGGCAATCGCGTCCGGATAGCCGAGGAAGTCAGGGGCATGCAGCAGAAACATGTGCAGGCAGTGGCTCGCAATCCACTCGCCGCAGTAGAGAAGCCGGCGCAGGCTGCGCAGTCTCTCGTCCATATGCACACCGGCGGCATCTTCGATGGCATGGCAGGCGCTCATCTGGTAGGCGACCGGGCAGATCCCGCAGATGCGCGCAGTGATGTCCGGGGCCTCTTCCCGCGCGCGCCCCCGCAGGAGCCCCTCGAAGAACCGCGGCGGCTCGAAGATGCGCAGCTTGACCTCACAGACCTTGTCGCCATCGAAGCGGATGGTCAGGGCGCCCGCGCCCTCGACGCGCGTCAGGCAGTCAACCGTTATCGTCCTGGCCATATTTTCTGCCCGCACTCGCGAAAGGTTCGGCCGCGGCGTTGAAGCTGTGAAACACGCGCGCGAGCGCGGCCCGGCTCTCGCCAGCCCGCAGCCACGCCTCGCCGAGCGAATCGGTGTTGGCCGTGTCCTGGGGACCGAAGCAACCATAACAGCCGCGCCCGCAGGCGGGACAGATGGCGCCACAGCCTGCCTGTGTCACCGGTCCGAGACAGGCGCTGCCCTGCGCGACCATGACGCAGACCGTACCCCGCAGCTTGCATTCGACACACACACTATGGGACGCGAGATTGGGCCGGCGCCCGTTCAGCCAGGCGTTGATAAGCTCCAGCAACTGATGCTTGCTGACCGGGCAGCCGCGTAACTCCAGATCGACCGGGACATGATCGGCGATCGCCGTTGAGCTCGCGAGGGTCGAAATATACTCCGGCCGGGCGTAGACGATGGACATGAACGCCGCAACGCCCTGAAAATTGCGCAGCGCCTGGACCCCGCCCGCCGTGGCGCAGGCCCCGATGGTGACCAGCATTCGCGATTGCTCGCGGACCTTGCGAATGCGTTCGGCGTCCTCAGGCGTGCTGATGGAACCCTCGACCAGAGACAGGTCATAGGGGCCGGCCTGCATCGCGCGGGAGGCCTCCGGGAAGTAGGCGATCGCCACTTCACCGGCAAGCTCCAGCAACTCGTCCTCACAGTCCAGCAGACTCAACTGGCAGCCATCGCAGGAGGCGAATTTCCACACGGCGAGTTTGGGACGCCTGCGCGCGCTCATGGTCACAGATCCCGGATGCCGAAGAACGGCTTGATCCTGTCGAAGCGGAACACCGGACCGTCCCTGCAGATGAAGGCCGGCCCGTATTGACAATGTCCACACAGCCCCACCGCGCACTGCATGTTGCGCTCCATGGAAACATAGATCTGCTTGTCGGCGATGCCGAGGTGGTTCAGCTCGCGGATGGTAAAGCGCATCATGATCTCGGGCCCGCAGGTCATGGCCAGCGTGTTGCGGGGATCGCAGCCCACCTTGTCGAGGAGTGAGGTGACCACGCCCACATCACCCTGCCAGCCGGGGCTGGCATGATCGACGATCAGCGAGACGTCCATCCCGGCGTTGGCGCTCCAGCCTGCGAGTTCCTCGCTGTAGACGATGTCCGCGGGCGAACGGACACCGTAGAGAACGCTGATACGGCCATAGTCGTCGCGCCGCTCTCGCAGTTGATAGATAAGCGGTCGCAACGGAGCCAGACCGATGCCGCCGGCAATCAGAATGATATCCTTGCCGCGCGCGGCCTCGACCGGCCAGCCGGTACCAAAGGGCCCGCGCACCCCGAGGGCCGCGCCGGGCGTCAGCGCCTGCATCGGCCGCGTCACACTGCCGACGGCCCGGATCGTATGCGCCAGCCTCTCGGGGCGGGCAGGATCACCGCTGATGGAAACCGGGATCTCGCCGACGCCAAAGAGATAGAGCATCGCAAACTGGCCCGGCGAGAACGCCCGGGCGCGCCGGGAGACATCGAGCGTGAGCGTAAACACATCCTGCGTCTCGCGGTGCATCGCCAGAATCGGCGCGGGCTGCGGGACCATCGGGTCCTCGCCAAAGCGGGCGGTTCCACGCAGCGGCATCGCCTCAGTTCGTTCCGTAGATATCCAGAAGCTGCAGTCGCGTCGCCTGCAGACTGCGGTGCATCAGCGGGACAAAGCGCTGGTACATCTCGTAACCAAGCCGCGGGTTTTCGTCCCATTGGCCCCGCAGGCAGGCTCCGTCGAAGGCCAGCGCGCGCACCTCCTCAACCGCACGCACATCGCAGTACCAGCGGTACGGCACCACGATCCAGGACCAGCCGACCACATCGCCCGCCTTGCGGCTGTCGATCTGAAAGGTGCCTTTGGGCGGCGCATGGATCTCCAGCGCAACCTGGCCCGACTGGATGCAGAAGAAGGTGCGTGCCTCCTCGCCCTCCTTGAAGATAAACGTGCCCGCCGGAAAGCAGACGCGTTTCGCACAACCCGTCAGGCGTTTGATGTCCTCGTCAGGCATCCCCTCGAAAAACGGGTGCTCACGAATGAAGTGTTCGATGTCTTTCACGTCATTCATCGTCGCATATTCCTTGCTCGTCGGCCGCACTGGCGCTGCTCGCCCGGATCGCCGCGACCTCCTCGGTTATGTCGATGCCCACCGGGCACCAGGTGATACAGCGCCCGCAACCGACGCAGCCGGAGGAGCCGAACTGATCCTGCCAGGAGGCAAGCTTATGGGTAAGCCACTGCCGGTAGCGGGAGCGGGTGCTGTCGCGGAAGCTGCCGCCGTGGATATAGGCAAAGCGGCTATTGAAGCATGAATCCCAGCGCCGAACCCGCTCGGCCGTCCGCCCGTCGAGGTCCGTGACATCCTCCACGGCGCTACAGAAGCAGGTGGGGCACACCATGGTGCAGTTGCCACAGGCCAGACAGCGCCTGGCAACCTCCTCCCAGCGCGGATGTTCGGCATTGCGGTACAGAACCTCTTTCAGCCCGCCGGTATCCATGTGCCGCTCCATCTGCCCGGCGGCGCGCGCGCTTGCCTGCTGCGCCCCTGCCCGGTCGACCTCGCTGGCCGGGCGATGCGGAACCCGGGCGAGAATCCCGGCGCCCGTCTCCGAGCCCACCTCGATGACAAACTCATGCGTGTCCGCCGCGATGAGCTCGGTCACCGCCAGGTCGAACCCCTGCTCCGCTCGCGGGCCCGTGCCCATCGAGACACAGAAGCAGCTGCCGCCTGCCTGGGCGCATTGCACGGCGATGATGAACACCGGCCCGCGGCGACTCGCATAATGGGGATCGACATAGCCGGCACCGGTTAATACCCGGTCCTGGACAGCGATGGCCTGCAGTTCGCAGGCGCGCACGCCGATGAACGCCATGCGCGGAGGTGTGCTGTCAACTGGCTGGACCTCGAAACCGCCATCGGTCCTGCGCGCCTTCCACAGGCTGAGCGAGGGCGGGTGCAGGAATGCCTTCCATGACTGCGGACCCAGGTTGTAGCCGAACAGGGCGTTGTCGTCCCGGCGCCTCAGCCGGTAGCGGCCTGCATCCTGCTCGTCCGTCCAGCCGATGGGCAGATCTTCAATGCCCTGGATCGTATCGTAGACAATGGCCTGATCGCGCAGCGTGGGTCCGATGAGGGCGTAGCCGCAATCACGCAGTACCGTGCACAGTACCGGGAAATCGTCCCGGGTCATGATGTATCGAGGCTCACCCGGCTGCATGACGCGATGACTGCTTCCCGCTGGTGCTGGCGCCGGTGCGGTCAGGGAGAGGCGCGCCGGCCTGTGAGCCGACTGCGCCCGGAGCGCACCGGTTCCCTGCCCGACCGCGTACCGACCGCCCTAACCGCGCAGCTTGATGTCCGGCTGCACATTCACGCGTCCGTCTTCTTCCAGTATGCCGATCGTCTCCCCGTCGGCGCTGACGACGACCGGAACGGGCTCCTGGAACAACGGCCTGCGTACAAAGCGCAGTGACCAGCCGAAGTTTTCTATCTGACGCAGCGCCAGCAGCTGCAGCTGATTCAACGTCTGGTCGAGATTATCCGGCACCGGTTTCTCGCCCTTGCGTTTCTCTCTGTCCATACCCATCAAGCCTCGCTGCTAAGCCGCGTGAATAAGGGAGGTCCGCGCCCCGACCGAGGCGCGATATGCGCGACGCGAGACGTTCATGGCACGATTGTAACCGATGAAATCTCGGAGTAGCCCTTCAGGTCACACCTTCCCGTCACGTAGACACGCACCTGGTGCCCCGACGCGAGCGCCTCCAGGAGCACATGAAACATCTTGTCCGACCCCCTGATTTCGTAGTTCTGATAAAAATACTCCTTGCTTCGGCAGCCACTGGGATTCTCGGACGCCGCCAGCCTCACAATAAACCGTTCGTGAATCGTGGGGGTCAGTTCCCGGACCGGCACATAGTCTGTCCAGCCTGCATCGGCAAGCGCTTCGGCACCCGGCACAATCAGACAGGCCGCGAAGCCATAGTGTCTCAGTCTCTTCCTCACTGTCAGCCCTCCAGGCGGCAGCCGCGAGCCCGTCGCGCCTGATTGCCTGCTTACGCCCCCCTGGGAGTCTGTCGGACTCAGGCTGATTCTACTGCGGCGGTGGGAGAGCGGCCCAAAGCCTCCCGCTTTCTCGTTGCGTAGGGCCCACTATGCGCCTCGAAAGCGGAATGCTTTGTGCTCACTCGCCCACCTGCCTCGTCACGAACCCCTGAGTCCGACACACTCCTAGACCTTGAAACTGGTGAGAAAGAACGAGGACATACGCCTGTTGATCGCGCGGGCGATATCCTGCGCCTCGGCAAGCGGAGTCCCGGATTGCATGTGGATACCGACCACATCGCCCTTCAGGTCCGGAATCGGCTCGCCTTCACGCAACTCAAAGACGATAAGTGGCTCACCGGCAGGGCCCTCTTTGACGACAGCTTCATACTGTCCTTGATAGGTTATTGCCATGTTCCCTCTCCTGTGACCAACTCAGCCTTGCCACAAATAGACCCGCGCCGGTGAAAGGCCCGACAGGGGCCACGACCGCCCGGACATCGAGACACTGAAAACCGGGTGACGCTCTCACAAACACCTCCAAAACCACAACTACGACCACCGGAGACATTGCCGCGATGCTGAGATACTGCGGGGCTTCCTGGCGCCTTGTTCTCTGGTGTTCAAGGATAGCTTTCCCATCAGCCTTGCATCCAGATACTAAAACAATGTACTTCCGGAAAATACCCGTCCCGTGACACGAAGTGGCTAAGGCCCCGACCGGGCCAGGTCGGCGGTCAGCCGTGCCAGACCCGCCACTACCCGGGCCAGGCGGGGGTAGTCGATCCTGTCCGGTGTATCGTCAGGCGCATGGTAGTGGGGATAGCGGAACAGCGCGGTATCGGTCACCATCAGCGCGGGATAACCCTCCTGCCAGAAGGACCAGTGATCCGACCAGTGGATGCCGCCCATCCAGCCCGGCGCGGCCACGCCCTCGGCGGGAAATGCGGTCTCGCGACGAAAAGAGGCGAGGCAGCGCCGGACCAGGCGGCGGGAGCTCAGGTTGCCGACGAAGCCGATAAAGTTGCCGGTATCCGGATACAGCAGGTGATACACGCGACTGGGGTAGTGCTGACTGTCTGCGGCATCCGAGTAATAACCGATGGTCTCCAGGGAAAGCATGGCGACGATCTGCTCCCCCTGCTCGCGCGCACGGCGGGCGTAACGGCGGCTGCCCATTTCCTGCGAGTAGAAGAAGGGCGCCTCTTCGTTGGTGAAGGCCACGAAGCGCACCGTGCGGGGCAGCGCCTGCCCGGACAGGAGGCGGGCGATCTCGAGCACTGCCGCAATGCCGCTGGCGTTGTCGTTGGCGCCCGGAGACCCGCGGACGGAATCGTAGTGGGCGCCAATCACGATGATCTGCTCGGGCAGCTCCGCCCCGGAAAGCTCCGCTTCCAGATTGCGCACGGGCTTGTCCCTGGCGACATATGCCTGCGCCGCCACGCGGTAACCCGACGCCCCCAGCCTGTCCTCGATATAGCCGGCCGCGGCTTCCAGTGCCGCGTGGCGCCAGACATTCCTCTCACCGATCTCCCCGGCCAGCACCGTCACGTGAGCCCTGAGCCTGTCACTCAGTACGCGCTCTGCTTCGGTGAGGGCAGGCAGGGTACCGGTGTGGGGCTCGCCCGGCATGTCAGTCATGTAGTAGACACCTCCGCCGATGAACAGTACCGCGGCCAGCCAGAAGACAATCCTTGGGTGGGACACCCGCTTTCGGTCCTGTTGGTCACGCCGTGACATGCCCGCTGCGCGCTTTATCCGGACCCGCGTCGCGGCATCGGCTAGCCCCTGAAGATGCCACCGCCCGGACCCGATGGCGGCTCTTTCTGCAGGACGGCATGGATCTTCAGCAGCTCCATGATGTTGTCGAGGTCGACGATGCCCACCAGGCGACCGCCATCCATGACAGAAAGCAGCCGGCAGCCGCGCGTCTGCAGCCGCTCCAGTACCCGTTCCAGGGGCTCGGCGATGTCGGCGGTCTGAACATCCTGGTCCATGACCCGGTCGACACGGGCCAGCTCGCCGTGCTCTTTCAGCCCTTTCAGCAGGCCAGTCTGGGTGAGCACCCCGACCAGGCTGCCATCGGACAACACCGGAAAATCTTTCTGGCTGCCGGCGAGCGTCAGCTCGACGACATGCGCCAGGGACTCATCGGGCGACAGGCAGCGAAAATCAGTCAACATGGCGCGGCCCACCGGCGCACCCGCGAGCGCTGACTTCACCTGCTCCATCCCGGCCTCGGCGGCCGCCCCGATCCAGACGAACAGGGCGATAAAGATCAGAAAGGGGTTGTAGAACAGGCCAAAGAGTCCCAGCCACAGGGCCAGCACCTGTCCCACGCTGGCGGCGACCTGCGTGGCCCGGGCATGGTCCATGCGCAGGGCCAGGGCCGCCCGCAGCACCCGCCCGCCATCCATGGGGAAGGCCGGCAGCAGATTGAACACGGCAAGAAAGATATTGACCACCATCAGCCGTTGCAGAAAAGGCCCACCGGTCACGTCCAGCTGATCGACCGGGACCAGGGCATGGGTGGCCGAGAGCCATAGCGCGAGCGCCGCGGCGATAACGACATTGACCGCCGGCCCCGCCAGGGCGACGCGGATCTCCTGCCGCGGATCCTCGGGCATGCGTTCCATGCTCGCCACACCGCCGATCGGCAACAGCGTGATGCGGCTGGTACGAATCCCGTAGCGCCGTGCCGTGATTGCGTGCCCCAGTTCGTGCAGGACCACACACAGGAACAGCGCCAGGATGAAGCTCACGCCCTTGACCACGGCCGCGACACTGCCCTGCACCTGCCAGTAGCTCAACCCGATCCAGGCAATGAGAATAAAGAAGGTGGCGTGGATGTAGACGTCGATGCCCGCCACGCGGGTAAGTTTCCAGGACCATTTCATGCAGGCTTGAACCCCCTGTGTGTCCGGCGGCAGGGATGCGACGCCATGGCATTCCCGCTTACGGTGTCGTCACGCCGCGCTGCGGTCAAGCGCGGCACGCGGTCGGCGCGGCCGGCAGACGACGCGTGGTGCGAAGCCGGAACGACGTGATGGCTTTGCATGTGCTGTCGCTGCCTCCACGCTCAGCTTAGCGCATCCGTGCGGAATTTTCGGCGCCTGTCGAGCCAGCGGCGCACCTGCTTGTGGAGTTCCATGACGACCAGTACCGTCAGCGCCAGACCCAGCAGGCCCAGCCAGTGCCGCGGGGAAACCGGCTGGATACGCAATACCTCGCTGATCCAGGGAGTGTACATGGCGCCGATATGTATCAGCTGCGCCGCCGCCGTCCCGAACAGAAGCAGAGGGTTACGAAGCGGGTTGTGCTGGAACGCCGAGCGTGTCTCGGAGCGGCTGTTGAATACGTGGATATTCTCGAACAGCACCATCAGCAGCAGGGTGCCGTTGCGCGCCTCCTCCAGGGTATAGCCGCTGGCCAGCAGCCACTGAAAAAGCACAAAAGCGACACTGCCGATGACCAGCGCCGAAAGGACCACGCGCTCGACCATCAGCCGATTGAAGATCGCCTCCCGCGGCGGCCGCGGGGGGTTACGCAACTCGTCGCCCTCCCCTGGCTCGAAGGCCAGTGCCACGTCCTGAATCCCGTTGGTCACCAGGTTCAACCACAGGAGCTGCACGGCCACCAGCGGCAGGGGCAGTCCCGTCAGCAGAGCCAGTGCGAACAGCACCAGCTCTGCCGCACCGGTGGAGACGAGCAGAAAAATCACCTTGCGCACATTGGCATAGGCGACACGGCCCTCCTCGACCCCGGCCACGATGGAGGCGAAATTGTCGTCGGTAATGATGAGCTGCGCCGTCTCCCGCGCCACATCGGTCCCGCTCTTGCCCATGGCGACACCAACCTGTGCGGCGCGCAGTGCGGGCGCATCGTTGGCGCCGTCCCCGCTGACGGCGACGAAATGGCCGTTACGCTGCAGCGACTGGACGATCTCCAGTTTCTGCTGAGGTTCCACCCGCGCGTAGACCCTGGCGCCGCGGGTGAGCCGGTCAAGATCGGCGTCGTCCGCCGCCTGTTTGATGTCCCTGCCGGTGATGACCTGCTCGAGGGACTCCACCAGGGCCAGTTCGCGGGCGATTGCGAAGGCCGTGGCCGGATGATCGCCGGTCACCATCGCCACCTCGATACCGGCCTTGCGGCACCGGGCGACGGCGAGTTTCGCCTCCGCGCGCAACGGGTCAATCATGCCCACCAGGCCGATCAGCGTCAGTCCCCGCAACGCGCTCTCGGAAAAGGTCTCCTCCGGGCCCAGTTCAATGGCGCCGGCGGCAAGCGCCAGCACCCGGTAGCCCTCGGCAGCCAGTGCGTAGGCCTGGTCCTCGATCACCTGGTGATCGAGAGGCACGTCCTGCCCCAGCGCGGCCATCCGGTCACACATGGGTAACAGCCGCTCCAGCGCACCCTTGACCGACGCGGACGGCGTCCCGCCGACGTCGTTCAGACTGGCAGAGAACAGGCGTTCTGACTCAAAGGGAATGGTCGTGATTTCCGGAAAGGCGTTCGTGGTTTCCGCCTGGATAATCCCGGCCTTGTGGGCCATGACCAGCAGGGCCACGTCCACGGCGTCCCCGTGGTAGGTCCAGCCCTGGTCGCGGTGACCGAGGAAACCCTCGTTGGCCAGTACCGCGGCCCGGCACAGCCGTTCCGCGAGCGCATCCTCCTCCGGTGCAGGCGTGCCCCGCGAGGTAAGCAGGGCTCCCTCCGGCTCCATGCTCTCACCGGTCACCTCACAACCGGCGCAGCCGGGGAATACGATCCGGCGCACGGCAAGCTGATTGACGGTCAGGGTGCCGGTCTTGTCGGTGGCAATAAAGGTACAGGAGCCGAGCGCCTCCACCGCCACCAGCCGGCGCACGATGACGTTGCGCCGTGCCATGCGCCGCATGCCAATGGCCAGCGCCACCGTCAGCGCCACCGGCAGACCCTCGGGAATGGCCGACACGGCAAGGGCGACGGCAAGCAGAAAGATCTCGCTGAGCGGCATACCGCGTGTCAGTGCCACGGCCGCCATCAGCAGCGCCGCCACCACCACCAGAATGGCCACCCGGTGCGTGAATCGTTCCATCCGGACCAGCAGCGGCGCCACGGCAGTCCGTTTGCCCAACACCGCGGCCGCGATGCGTCCCAGTTCCGTGGCCAGGGCCGTGCCCGCGACGACACCGCGGCCGCGACCCCGGTTCACCAGGGTGCCGGCGAAGACCATGTTGACCCGATCGCCGAGGGGACTGTCGGGCGCCAACAGGCGATCGGCTTCCTTGAATACCGCCACGGACTCACCCGTGAGCAGGGACTCGTCCACTTCCAGATCGTGGCAGGCGAGCAAACGGATGTCGGCGGGAATTCGGTCACCCGACTCGAGCAGAACGATATCGCCGGGGACCAGTTCCTCGGCGTCGATCTCGTAGGTGTCGCCCTCGCGCAGGACCCGGCTGCAGGTCGTCACCAGCTGCTGCAGGGCCGCGGCCGATCGCTGGGCGCTGTATTCCTGAGCGGTTCCGATAATGGCGTTGAGCAGCAGCACCGCGGCGATGAAACCGGCGTCGGACCATTCCTGGATTGCCAGCGATACCAGCGCGGCGGCAAGCAGCACGTAGATCAGGGGACTCGTGAACTGACGCAGGAAGACCCGGGCGATCCCCGGCGGCGTAGCCTTGGGCAGCGCGTTGCGGCCGTATTGCTCCAGACGTGCCACGGCTTCCACACGGGTGAGCCCGTGCTGCGAGCCTTTGAGTGCGGTGACAACATCGGCCCCGGTTTCGGCATGGGGTACAGACGCAACCGGTAACGATGCGCGCATCGCCGCATCGGGCACGCCAGGGAGACCGTCTGAAGAAACCGGCCGGTCCGTCACGGCGCATTGCCCCTGACATCGGACAAGCGCTTCGCCAGCCCGCTAGCCCGCATTTCTCACCGGGATCCCGGATGCTGGCGCAGGGCTCGTGTGTCCGGACGCCGCGCTGGAGGGAAAGTGGTAGCCGTAGCTACCACTTGAGTGAAGCGCAAGTCCGGGCGCGCGAGAACTAGCCAGGGCCGGGATAGGCACTGCCTGTTTACACACTGTCTTTTCCCTCATCTGTACTCCGTTCGTTACCTCAGTGCATTGTGTGACTCTATCGCCGCCCGGTGAGAAATGCGGGCTAGTCACGCCCCGGTCCCAAGGTATCCCCATCAATGCACTGGGCGTAATATTCGCGGCGGAATGCCCTGAGCTGGCGTCTCACCTCATCATCGGGAACGCCGTTGGCATGAAGAACGGCCCTGCCCAGCTGCAGGCTTGCTTCCAGCGTTTCGGAAATGGCCGTGCTCACGCCGGCCCGGCGCAACTGCTGACAATGTTGCCGGTCACGCGCGCGTGCATAAATCGGCGTTCCCGGGTAGTGGTGACGCATGATCTGCACCAGCCGCTCAACCGCCTTGGCCTGATCGAGAGCGCTCACCAGCACCCGGGCTCGCTCGGCGCCGGCGGCCTTCAACACATCGACCCGGGTGGCATCGCCATAAAAAACGGAATAACCGTGCGCCCGTCCCTCCGCGACACGGTCGGCCTCGATATCCAGCGCCAGATAGGAAACCTGACAGGCATCCAGAAGGGTTGCCAGCCGCCGTCCGACCCGCCCGAAACCTGCCACGATGACATGGCCTTGCCCGGCACCGAGATCTGCCGCGCTTACGTCTTGCGTATCCGGTTTGCGCGCGAAATGCCGGTCGATGTGCTCACCCAGGCGTGCCATCAACGGTGTCGTGGCCATGGTCAAGGCCACGATCACCGTCAGCATCTGAAACAGTTCCGTGGTCATGACACCGGTTACGACCGCCAGTCCGAACAGGACAAATCCGAATTCCCCGCTCTGTGACAGCAGCAGCGAAATCCGGCTGGCATTGCCGCTGCTGACACCCATGAGCCTGCACAGCACCCACAGCAGAAGCGTCTTGACAAGCAACAGGCCGACGACCAGGCCGATTATCGGCAGGGTCTGGTCCCGGATCAGACCGAAGTCGATCGACATCCCCACGACCATGAAGAACAGCCCGAGCAGGATCCCCCGAAACGGCTGGATATCTGCGACGACCTGGTGGCGATAGGGTGAGTCGGCCAGCATCAGCCCGGCGAGAAATGCGCCAAGCGCCATGGACAGTCCCACCGCCGACGCCATCCACGCCATACCGAGAACGGCCAGCACTGCCGCGGCGGTGAATATCTCCGCCGTACGACTGGTTGCCGCCAGGCGCAAGACCGGCGTGAGGAGATAGCGGCCAACCAGCAGCACGATGACAATCACCACGGCCGCCTCCACTATCGCGAACTCCAGACCCTCTACCAGAGACGCGTCGCGCGTCAGCAGGGAGACCAGGGTCAGCAGCGGGACGACGGCAAGATCCTGCAGCAACAGCACAGAGAACGCGTTGCGGCCTACCACGGTTCCCAGTTGGCCACGCTCTGTCAGTATCTGAAGGCCGAATGCCGTCGAAGACAGTGCGAGACCAAAGCCCACGATCACTGCAGTTGTAAGCGGCAGACCAAACAGCAGGGCCAGCCCGGCAAGGGCGAGCCCGGTCAATATCACCTGGGCGGAGCCGAGACCGAACACCATGCGCCTCATGACCCACAGCCGGGCCGGTTTCAGTTCGATACCGATGACGAAAAGCAGGAAGACAACACCGAATTCGGCGATATGCCGGATCTCCTCCACCTCGTTAATGAAGCCGAGCACCCAGGGACCCACGATGACGCCGGCCGCGAGGTAACCCAGGACCGAACCGAGACCGAGCTGCTGGAAGATCGGCACGGCAACAATGGCCGCGCCGAGGAGCACGAATATGTCAATCAGATAATGGGTTTCCGGCATGGGCTTACAACCGTGTCACTCGCGGGCGGGGAGCTCGGCAATCACAGCAATTGACGGTACCGCCACATCGCCCTCGCCTCCGCTCGCTTCAGAACGCCAGCCGCGAGTGCCTGCCGGGGTCGGGCACTAAAGCTTTCCGTACGGACCACGCATGACCAGATCGGTAAAGCTTACAATTCCTATCACCTTTCTGTTCTCGACAACCGGGGCCCGGGTCAACTGAAAGCGCTCGAACAGGCGCGCACAATAGCGAATATCCATATCCGGCTCGACGTGAATCACCGGTTTCACCATGACCTCATAGACATTGACCCGTTCCGGCGCACGATCTCTTGCCAGCACCTTGCGCGCGATATCGGATATCAGCAGCATGCCGTACTCGTCATCCTTATCACGCTTGTCAACAATCAAGGCCTTATTTTCGAGGTGCTGCATGTTGTGCAGCGCATCCGCAACGGTGGTCATGCCATCCACCAGATCGAAATTAATCTTCATTACGTCCCTTACGCGGACAACCTGGCGATCACTCATATCTTTTCCTCCACCGTTTCGCTCAAGCGCTCGATTTGCTGGCGAACACCCACCGCATCTTCGACATCCACTTGCAGGGCAATACCGGCCCCCCGCTTCGCATCGAATTCACCCACGATCTCGATCTCTTCCAGTATCGAACGGCTCATATGCTCCTCGACCAGGAAAAACAGCACGTCGCGCTGAGTTTCGAGATTCAGCCCGAAAAAGGTCTTGGGGTTCTCCATACCCTCACCACGGGCATTGGTTATCACCGTCACCCCGGTTGCGCCCGCCTTGCGCGCTGCGCGCATCACCGCCTCGGTCTTGTTATCTTCCACCAAAGCAATAATCAATTTGAAATGCATGATTCACTCCTCGCGACCCGGTCGCTGATCTTCGTCTTTCCGTTCAGTACGCTGGCGACGCACGCGCCACTGACTCAGCTGCGCATACGCCATAACCGCCATAATGGGAAACAGGCTGGCAAAGGCGATCAGCCCGAATCCGTCCAGCAGTGGACTGCGGTCAGGAACGGTACTGGCAAGCCCCAGACCAAGCGCAGTCACCAGCGGTACTGTTACCGTGGACGTCGTCACCCCGCCAGAATCATAGGCCAGCGGCACAATGATCCGCGGGGCAAACGCCGTCTGAATGACGACAACGACGTAGCCGGCGATGATGTAATACTCCAGCGGCGTTCCCGTAATGATCCGGAAGGTCCCCAGGGCGATGCCAAAGGCGACGCCCAGCGCCACGGCCACGCGCAGGCCCCAGACGCTCACGGCGCCGCCGGACACCTCTTCGGCCTTCATGGCAACCGCAATCAGCGAGGGTTCCGCAATCGTGGTGGAGAAACCGATGAGCGCGGCAAAACAATACACCCAGAAATAATGGTTCCAGCCTGGATTCGCAGCACCGGCTGTACCGCCCGCCAGAATAAACTCGGGCGCGGTCAGTTGCTGCGCCATCAGTTTACCCAGCGGGAAAAGCGCGTGCTCGAGGCCTTCCAGGAACATGGCCATTCCCAGGAACACGTATAAAAACCCCGTCAGCACCCGTCGCAGGTTCGGCAGCGGCTGACGCAACACCAGGACCTGAAACCCGAACAAAATGCCGAGAATCGGCAGCACATCCCTGATTGTGGCGAGCAGGACATCGAGCCAGTCTTGGAGCTGTGACATTAAATGATCATCCCGTACGCCATGACGAATATGATCGGAGTCAGCGAGGCAAAGGCAATCAGACCGAAGCCGTCCACCATCGGGTTGCGTCCCTTGATCGACATCGCAAGTCCGACGCCGAGCGCCGTTACCAGCGGCACCGTTATCGTCGACGTCGTGACGCCACCGGAATCATAGGCAATACCAATGATCTCCCGGGGCGCGAACGGCGTCATGATCACCACACCCAGGTAGCCGGCCATGATGAGGTAATGCAGCGGCCAGCCCTTAACGATACGCAAGACACCGATGAGTATGGCAAACCCGACCGATATCGCCACCGTGATGCGCAGGCCCAGGGCATAGGCGTCCTGGGCGGCCTGCGCGTGATCAATCAGCTTGCCTTCGGCGGCCACCTGCGCGGCCTCCTCGGCGACCGCGATCAGTGCCGGTTCGGCGATGGTGGTCGAAAAACCCAGCGCGAAGGCAAACACCAGTAACCAGAAAAGACTGCCCTTGCGGGCGAATGCATAGGCCATGGCCTCGCCAATCGGGAACAGGCCCAGTTCAAGGCCCCGGACAAACAGGGTAAGGCCCAGGACAACCAGCACCGTCCCACCAATCAGATTGCCGAGATCGGGAATCGGCGCCTTCAGCACCACTAATTGGAAAAAGGCAATAACCAGTATGATGGGTGACAGGTCGCGAATGCTGTCCTTGAGCACGTTCCAGAATGAGGACAATTGCTTTGGCAAATCCGGCTCCCCAACAACCCGTCTCTGGCTAATCCCTGATTTTTGCAGGAAAATAGGCGGCTGACCAGTCTTGCCCGCCCAGCCTGCATGTCGGCCTCAGGGTCTCGCCCTGTGTGCCCGCCGCCTCAATCGCGACGCCCGTGACTCCTGCGCGTGAGGGCGGCCTTCCAGCATACCGTCAAGCCGGCTGGCGACTCGAGCCGGGTTCGCCTGTTGCGCTGACGCACTGGATGGACCACCAGGCCGGCCGCGAAACGTCCCTCATGCGCCCTTGCAGCGTCTCTGCGACGGCCGTTGCCGCTCGGGCGGCAACGGCACCCCGCCAGTCCTCCAACCCGGATCGGGTTACAGCTGCTCGACCTCAAAGGTATTGCAGGCCGTTATGTCGCCCTTCTCGATGCCGCGTCGAAACCAGCGCACCCGCTGCTCGGAACTGCCGTGGGTGAACGATTCCGGTGTCACATAGCCGCGCGACTGGCGCTGGAGGCGATCATCACCGATGCTGCTTGCCGCCTTCAGCGCCTCTTCCAGATCACCCTCTTCGAGGATTTTCCGCGTGCGGTCCGCATGGTATCCCCAGATGCCCGCAAGACAATCGGCCTGCAACTCCTGGCGTACCGAAAGCTCGTTGGCCTCGGCCTTCCCGACCCGCTGGCGCCGCGCCTGAACCTTGGCGCTGATGCCGAGCAGGTTCTGGACATGATGTCCGATTTCATGTGCGATCACATAGGCCTGGGCGAAATCGCCGGGGGCCCCGTGGCGCTGGCGCAGATCGTGGTAGAAACTCAGATCGATATACACCTTGTTGTCCGCAGGACAGTAAAAAGGCCCCATGGCCGCCTGCGCAAAACCGCAGGCCGACTGCACCGCGCCGGAGAAAAGCACCAGGGTGGGATCCTGATACGTCTCGCCCATCTGCGGAAAGAGGGCGCGCCAGGTATCCTCGGTGTCGGCCAATACCACTGACACGAACTCCGCCAGTTGCTCTTCTTCCGGCGAACGGGACTCCGACCCTGTCTGCCCCGGCGCTACATTGCTGGTCGGGATACCCTGCTGGAGCACGATACTGGGATCCACCCCGAAGTACATGGCAACCAGCGCCAGGACGATGATGCCCAGCCCCCCGCCGGTGGCGCCCCGTGCAATCCGAGTCCCGCGCCGATCTTCGACATTCTGACTTCTTCGCCCGGTTTTCCAGCGCATACCCCGCGCCCCCTGAGTCTTGCCGCGTCAAGCGACACTATAACAAACGTGAGAACCGCACCATACGCGCTACCAGACCCGCCCCTCCGCAGTGGCCCTGATTTCCCCTGAAGCCTGACTTCCTGTATGGTGGGGGCTTTTTTTACGCTCAGTCTTTTCCTGCTTTCCAGACATCCGTCGGAGGACTCCCGCATGCAGATTGCCGAACAGAAGGTTGTTACATTCAACTACACCCTGAAGGACGATGATGGCAATGTCATCGACCAGTCGCAGGACGCCAGCTTTGTCTACCTGCACGGGGCGAACAACATTGTCCCCGGGCTCGAGAATGCACTCTCCGGCAGGGTTGCGGGTGACGAGATCGCCGTGTCCGTTGCGCCCGAGGAAGGCTACGGTGTCCGGGATAATTCCCGCGTGCAGACGGTCCCCCGCGAGATGTTCCCGGCAGATACCGAGATCTCACCCGGGATGCAGTTCCATGCCCAGGGACCCGATGGCCAGTCTCTGATCGTGGCGGTTGTAGCGGTCGAGGACGAGACGGTCACGGTTGACGGCAATCATCCGCTGGCCGGCGTGCCGCTGAACTTCGAAGTCTCGATCGTTGACGTCCGCGACGCCACCGCCGATGAGATTTCCCATGGCCACGCCCACGGCCCTGACGCGCACCATCACGCATGACCCGACCGGTCTGCGCGGAATATCGCGATCCCGGTCATACCACGACAACAGCATAGACTCGCCAAGGCGCGCCTGTGCCTCAGCGTTCGCCAGGTGCAACGCCGCCCGATAATCCAAAGGCGTCGGACGGAACTCCGGGACCTCTCCAGGTTCGACGCCGCCAATAGGATCAATGCCTGCAAGGTCTGTCTGTCCCTGGAGGCTGAAATGCTGGCAGACTAGCAGGCTGGGCGCCAGGTTTCCCCGGACCCCGCCGCCGTCCCTGGTCCGGCCCGTGACTGCGCTCACAAGCGGTTCCTGATAAGGTGGCACACTGGGGATTAATAGACTATGCAAGTTGTAGCGCCTGTTTCCCGACAGCCTGTGTGCCAAAACCCCGCACCCGGAGCCTGGGTTCATGAACGCAAGCATTCGTATACTGTCCGCCGTACTCACCCTGTTCGCACTGACGAACCCTGCCCGATCGGCTGAGGTCATCGAGAACTTCCTCGGTATGCGCTTCGTGCCGATTCCGGCCGGAGAATTCATCATGGGCACGGAGGATATCGCGTCCGCCCGCCACGAAGTCCCGGACCCCGCAGCGGACGCCCTCATGGACGAAACGCCAGCACACAAAGTGATCATCAGCACGCCCTTCTACCTGGGCGAAACCGAGGTGACTCAGCAGACCTGGTTGCAGGTGATGGAAAACAGACCGGGGCCGGCAGCGTTCTGGCGGCGCAAAGACTGGCGGGCCCTGCCGGTCACGGCCGTCTCCTGGTTCATGGCAGAACGGTTCATCGAAGAGCTCAACACGATGGACACCCGCTACCGGTATCGCCTGCCCACTGAAGCCGAATGGGAGTATGCCGCGCGTGCCGGCACGCAGGGGCTGCGCCCCTTTCCCGACGAGCAGCTGGAGGACTTCGCCTGGTTCATCGACAATTCAGGCGATGAACCACACCCCGTAGCCGGCCGCAAACCCAACGCCTTTGGCCTCTACGACATGCTTGGCAATCTGTGGGAATGGGTCTCGGACTGGTACGCGCCCGAGACCTATACCGGGCAGACCCGCGTCGACCCACAGGGACCGGCGACCGGCTGGGGCAAGGCACGCCGCGGTGGCTCCTACCACTGCCCGGCGCGCCTGATACGGCCCGCCTACCGGGCGGCCAAACCACCCGGGGCACAGTACTCGGTGATCGGTTTGCGACTCGTCGCAGAGCCGAAGCAGCAAGGCGGCGAAACGCCGCCCGGGCGATAAAATCGACTGGGAAGGACCCGTGCTTTGTGGCAGCATAGGCCACATGACGTACTGCCTCGGAATCTCGCTCGATGAGGGTCTGGTGTTTGCTTCCGACTCCCGTACCCATGCCGGGGTCGACCAGATCAGTATCTACCGCAAGATGCACACCTTCGTCTGGGAAGGCGATCGTATTTTCGTGCTGTTGAGCGCGGGAAACCTCGCCACGACACAGGCGGTCATCAGGCGGCTGCAGCGCGCGATCGATCAGACTGATACCAAGACCAGCCTCAAGACCGTGCAGCATGCCTGCGAGGCAGCGGCGCATGTGGGTCGCATCAACAAGGAGACACAAAACTATCACCATGGAATGCAGCAGCAGGTGAGTATCAATGTCGAGGCGAGTTTCATATTCGGTGGCCAGATCGCGGGAGAGCCGCTGGAGCTCTTCCTGATTTATCCACAAGGCAACTTCATCAGCGTCTCGCCCGAAAACCCCTTCCTGCAGATCGGTGAAACGAAATATGGCAAGCCGATCCTGGACCGCATGGTGCAGCCGGGCCTGCCGCTGGAAGATGCCGCCCGCTGTGCGCTGGTGTCACTGGACTCCACGATGCGCAGCAACCTGTCAGTGGGGCCGCCCATTGATCTGCTGGTTTACGAACGCGACAGCCTGCGTATCAAGTGCGAGATGCGCCTCGAACAGGATGACGACTACCTGGCCGCCCTGCGTACCGAGTGGAATGACGGTCTCAGACGGGTATTCGATGATCTGCCCCGGCTGGAGTGGGATGCGAGGTGCTGAGGGAACCACATCGGCCTGGCCGCAGGGCGGCGGACGCGCAGCTTACCGGCCACTGCCCTGCTGTTCAGACCAGCACGGCAAAGCCTGTGGCCAGGACGCACGGGGTGCACGGCGGGCAAATCACCGGGCGCGCTTTACTGGCGGCTTATCCGGCACCGTCTCTCGATCGAGCCAGTCCGCTCCGATAGTCCCAAGCAGCGCCCGTCGATACCGCGCACTGCGAACATAAGCCAGCGTACGCCGGGCCAGTTGCAGTCGCTCAATGGGTTCAGTTGCCTCGCCGTCGTTCACGCCAAGCGATTCCACCAGCGCCTCCAGCCGGGCGGTGTGCCGCTGCCAGAGTTCCACATCCCGGGCCTGTTTGATCGTCAGCCGTGCCTGGTACCACTCGCTGTTCAACAGGTAATCCCGGGTAAACATCAGCCGGATGCCGGGATCTGCGATGTCGCGCCCCTGGTAGTCTCCCGCCGCCATGATATGCAACAGTGCCTTCAGCGGCGGGCAGGCATCGTCCACCGAGCCATCGTCAAAGTACTGTTGCGCGACGCGCCGTTGCGCCTCGGTGATGTTGTGGACACCCGCGACGAATGCCGCCATGTCCTGCCGTTCCGGGCGCAGGATTGACTCATCGAACACCGCCCTCGGGTTGTCAAAGATCTTGCCCAGAAAGGCGTGCACAAAGCCGGCTGTTATCCGGTAGCCGAGTCGACTGGCATGCACCGTCCTGCCCTGGTAGTCAAAATCCTCGAGTTTCTCCAGATAGCCTTGCGCGATCAGCCAGTCAGGATCGCGCTCGCCTCTCGAGAGTCGACACCATATCTCCGGAATCAACAGGCTTATGTCATGGTCAATGCGGAATGCCGGGCCGATGTGCCCGGCAGCCGAGCTGAAGGCGTGATGACCGCATAGCACAAAGGACACCAGGGCGTTATTGAGGTCGGCGGTCGCAGAAAGCGCATTGAAGGGGCCCTTGGTCAAGGCCCCTTCGGAACCCGCGCCGGTCGTGGACGGCGACTTGCCGGTCAGGCTGCACACGAAATCCATGAACAGTTCGGGCAGTTCCTGGTAATGAATCGGATTGTAGACGGCCAGAGAACAGATCCCCTTGCGTCGATCCGGGGGATTGTTGCGTCGTCCCGGCAACACCGCCTGAACCGGAAAATACAGCGGGTCCTGCAGCGGCAAGCGACGTGCAAGCCGGGTACTGACTTCCGCCAGATACTTAGCCCTGGGATTGGCCTGCTCCGGGCCTGGCTGCAGGTAGCGCACATTCGGACTGGGCCTGCCGTTCACCAGTCTCGGGTGCGCCGACGAGACAAAATACGTATCCCTGCCGTTGTTCGCCGCGGCCCGAATCAAGTCCCGCATCGGACAACTGAATTCCTCGAAGTGAATGACATCGTCAACCAGCTCCCGGGCCTGTTCCTGGCCCAGTGGCTCGAAATTGGAGATGAAGTTATCCCGCCCGGCCAGGTCCGCCTCGGTCTGCAGATCCGTCCCGCGCAGGACCGCCTCATCCGGACGCTGGAACAGCCGCATCTCGCAGTTGTGCAGCAGTTTGACGCTCAGATCCCCGCACTCCCCGCGGCAAGCCGTCCAGGCAGGCCGCCGGTGTTGAGGAGGAGCTGCTCGAACTGGAGGCACAGGCGACGACGTCCGGCTGAACTCAGATCACCGCGCCTTCCAGCCCGCCTTACGGGCCTTCGGCGACCCGTGCCACGTCGACCGACACCTGCATTTCCTGGGTCTCCCCGCCGCCAAACAGCACCCCTTTCAGGGGCGCAACATCGGCGTAGTCACGCCCCCAGGCGGTGGTTATGTGCCGGTCAGCCGGAACCTGATCATTGGTCGGATCGAAGTCCACCCAGCCCTGGTGGGGCACGTAAACCGAGAACCAGGCATGCGAGGCATCGGCGCCGGTAAGCTTCTCGGCGCCAGGGGGCGGCAGCGTTTCCAGATAACCGCTTATGTAACGGGCGGCCAGACCCTGGGATCTCAGGCAGGCTATCGCCAGGTGCGCAAAATCCTGGCAGACGCCCCGGCGGTGCGCGAGCACCTCCTTGAGTGGCGTTGCAATGTTGGTGAAGGTGGGGTCATAGCTGAAGTCACGATGGATACGCCCCATCAGGTCCTCGACGGCCGCGAGCAGCGGCAGTCCGGCTGTGAACGATGGCTCGGCATAGGTGGCCATTTCCCTGTCGAGATCAATCAGCGGAGACGCCAGACAATATTGGCGTGCGTCCAGCGCCGACTCATCCACCACGGAACGGAGGTGGTCACGCGCCTGCTCCCAGGCGATGGGGAAGGCGCTCTCGAGCAGGGTGCCTGCCGATACGATCTCGACTTCACTCACGGCGGTAACCGTCAAGGTCTTGTGCCGATCCTGGATGGTGAAGTAATCCGTATGATTACCATACAGATCATCCCAACGGTAGGATCGTGAAGGCGTGGGGTCGATGCTGATCCCGGAGGTCAGGCAGCGCTGCTGGCTGGTTGCGCGCGGCCGCAGGCGGGCGACGTTGTAGCATGACACCACCGGGCCGCTGTAGCGGTAACGCGTCGCATGGGTCACCTGAAACTTCATGAGCCGACCCGAATACCCATGCGCAACAGCTGGTGGGGAGGGGCCGCCGGGCGCAGATAGCTCGCCGTCAGCGCATCCGACAGCGCGGGCAAGCGCGCGCTCAGGTGTTGCAGATAGTGATCCAGGGTCACGCGACTGCCCGCCTCCGCGTCGACGGCTGACAGGGCATCGAGATCCGCCAGACGCACGGCCGTTACCATTTCCAGCGCCAGGTTCTCGGCAGGTGAGCGATGCAGAGGACCCGGCTCCCGTGGCAGCTCCGCCACGTGTGCCTCGATGCGCGCCAGCTGGAAGCCGAGTGAGCGCGGGTTACGTTCGTTATACAGCAGCAGCTCAAGGAGTCTTGCCACGTCGACGCGATCGCGATACTGGCGTCGATAGCTCATCAGACTGTCGACAACCGCCAGCACAGACTCATACAACAGTCTCTGTTCCGGAACACCCGTGACCGGGACCAGCGTCGAGCGCAGCAGCCGCACGGTGTGAATCGCACGCTCGAGGCGTCTGCCAAGCTCGAGGAAGAGCCAGCCTCGGCCACGCGTGATATTCTCCTGTGTCAGTCCGGCGAAGGCGGTCAGTGCATTGACGAGGTTATCCAGCTCATCGGCAACATTGCCGAGCTGACCCGGCGCGATTTGCTCCAGGGAACGCAGCTCCTCGTCGATCTGGTTGACGACGCGCCAGGTATCAGAGGAGAGCCGGTCGCGTACCGAACGCGATGCCGTCAGGTAGCCCTGCAATGACTGCGCGAGGCCGCCCCTTCGCGCAACGTCGGTGATGACCGCCAGCAACTCGGGCTCGGGATCGACGAGGCGCTGGTCGGCGCCCTCACCAACGAAACCGGGATAGGTGGTGGTCTGTTGCGTCAGGGCCGCAAGCAGGTGCCTGAGACAGCCGGACTCCTCTCCGCTGCCGGAAAAATCGTACTGCAGGATAAGGCGCAACAGGCGGGCGACAAACTCGGCGCGTTCGGCGTAGCGTCCCACCCAGAACAGGTTGTCCGCAACACGCGCCGGCAGGTCGTCGATCTGACCGAGGCCCGGCCTCGCCTCGCCGCGCTCCGGCAGCAGGCGCGTCTCCCGCTCCGGTTCGGAGGCCAGTACCCAGGTATCCTTGCTGATGCCTCCGGCCTGACCGGAGACCACCAGTCGCTCGGCAGACTGGGAGACGCGCGTCAGTCCGCCGGGCATGACCAGATAGTCTGCCCCATCGGCCACAAGGAAACTGCGCATCACGGTGTGGCGCGCCTCCAGGCCCGCCGCCGTCAGCACCGGTGTTGTCGACATGCACATGGTGGCCTGACCCACGAACCAGGCCGGGCGAGCCGCGATGCGATCTCTCAGCTCCTGGCGTTGCTGCGTGCTCAGTTCGGCACAGAAGATACGACGCCCCCTGAGGCCGGGATGTACCGGTTTGATCACGAGGTTTTCAAGGTTGGCGAGCACGTGCGCAAGGCCCTGCGCGTCCCCGCACCACCAGGTTTCGACTGAGGGCAGACGCAGGTCCTCACCCAGAAAATGCCGCGACAGTGCCGGCAGAAACGCCAGCAGCGCGGGATTCTCGATGACGCCGCTGCCGAGCGGATTGGCGATGGTCACCGCGCCGGTTCGCGCAACCTGTACGAGTCCGGGAATGCCGAGGAAGGAATCTTCCTTGAGTTCCACAGGGTCGCAGTAATTGTCATCGAGCCGGCGAAGAATCACGTCCACCGGCTGGCGCCCCTCCAGCGTCGTTAACCAGACGCGCCCGTCGCGCACCGTGAGATCATCGCCTTGAACCAGGCTATAGCCGAGGTAGTTGGCAAGATACGCATGCTCAAAATAGGTTTCATTCGCCGGACCCGGCGTCAACAGCACAATGTTGGGGTACTCGACCCCGCGCGGCGACAGCTCGGCAAGCTGCTTGCGCAGCGTACGAAAAAAGGTTGCCAGCCGGTGGACATGTGCATCCCGAAACAGGCTGGGCAATACGCGGCTTATGACGATACGGTTCTCGAGGGCATAGCCGGCGCCGGAGGGGGCCTGGGTGCGGTCGCCGAGGACCCACATCTGTCCATCCGCCGAACGACCGAGGTCCGCGGCGTAAAAGGTCAGGGCGCGCGGCCGTGGCAGCGGAATACCCACGCAAGGGCGGAGGAAACCCGGGTGCGAATAGACCAGCTCCAGCGGCAGCAGCCCCTTGCGAATGACCGCGCGCGGCCCGTACAGGTCTGCCAGCAGATGATTCAGGATTTCGGCACGTTGCGTGAGGCCGGCCTCGATGCCGCGCCATGCCTCGCTTTCAATGAGCAAGGGAATGAGGTCAAGCGGCCACGACCGGCTGAGTCCCTGAGGGTCGCCATAAATGTTGTAGGTAACATCGTTTTCGCGGACCAGGCGCCGAGCCTCGTCCTCACGGCGGCTCAGTTCATGGAGTCCCATGTCACCCAGCACGCGGGCGAGATACTGCCAGTGGCCGCGCACGCCCCCCGGGCTGAGGCACATCTCGTCATGCGCCCCTTGGGGGATGGTGTAGCGCTCGCACAAAGGCGTCAGGGTGGCGCTAGCGCCCGGGGTAGGGCTTGGCATTGCAGCGGGTTTCTTCAGTTACCGGGGGCCCGATCCATTAAAGCACCCCGCCCCCCTGCGCTCAACAAGCGCTGTTTTTTCTGCGCAGATCAAGCGCATAGGGATGGTCCGGATTGGGCTCCTCCGGGGGGAGGGCGACGGGCCCCGGCGTGTGCCCATGGGACCAGAACCGGGCCACACGCCGTGACTCGGCTTCATTGGCGTTGATGGGGAAGGTTTCGTAGTGCCGGCCACCCGGATGGGAAACGTGATAGGTGCAACCCCCGATCGAGCGCCCGTTCCAGCTGTCGACAATGTCAAACACCAGTGGCGCGTGAATCTCGATCCCCGGATGCAGACCCGATGGGGGCCGCCAGGCCTTGAACCGCACCCCCGCAACGAACTCCCCGCGCCGCCCGGTGGGGCGCAACGGCACCCGTCGGCCATTGCAGGCAACGATATGACGCTCCCCTGTCATACCCGCGACCTTGACCTGCAGACGTTCGACTGAGGAATCAACATAGCGGGCGGTACCCTGCGCCCGCACCTCCTCGCCCAGCACATGCCAGGGCTCGATGGCTGCGCGCAACTCGAGCTCGATGTCCTCCTGGACAACGCGTCCGTAATGCGGGAAGCGAAACTCCAGAAACGGGAGAAACCATTCCGCCGCCAGGTCGTAACCGGCCTGCTGCATGTCACAAATGACGTCGCTGAAGTCCCGCCAGACGTAATGCGGCAACATGAACCGGTCATGCAGTTCGCTTCCCCAGCGAACCAGCTGCTGGCGATAAGGCTGCCTCCAGAATCGTGCGATCAGGCTGCGCAGCAGAAGCATTTGCACCGAGCTCATACGCGCGTGCGGCGGCATATCAAAGGCGCGGAACTCGACCAGGCCGAGACGTCCACTGGCTGTGTCCGGCGAATAGAGCTTATCGATACAGAACTCCGCCCGATGGGTGTTACCCGTGATGTCGATGAGCAGGTTGCGCAGCAGGCGGTCGACCAGCCAGGGCGCCGGCGCCTCGCCAGGCGGCATCTGCTGGAACGCTATCTCGAGCTCATAGAGACTCTCATCACGCGCCTCATCGACGCGTGGTGCCTGACTCGTCGGTCCGACAAAAAGCCCCGAAAACAGGTAGGACAGACTCGGGTGGTGCTGCCAATAGGTAACCAGACTTTGCAGTACGTCGGGGCGGCGCAGCAACGGGCTGTCGGCGGCGGTTGGACCGCCGATGGTCACGTGGTTGCCACCGCCGGTTCCGCTATGCCGGCCATCGAGCATGAACTTTTCCGTTCCCAGGCGCGCCAGCCGCGCCTCCTCGTACAGCGTTTGTGTCTGTTCGACCAGCGTCTCCCAGTCGGATGCCGGATGGATGTTGACCTCAATCACGCCGGGGTCGGGGGTCACCGCGAGCCGCAGCAGCCGATGATCATGCGGCGGCTCGTAACCCTCGAGCAGCACCGGCATATCCAGTTCCGCGGCAGCGGACTCGACGCAGCTCACCAGATCGAGGTAATGCTCGAGGTGGGTGAGGGGCGGAAGAAACACGTACAGACGCCCATTGCGGGACTCGACGCAAAGCGCCTGGCGAACAAACTTATCCCGCAGGTCCGCACTGCCCGTCCCGTTTGCAGGCGCTTGCTCGCGAATCCCCTGTGCCACGCCGGTCTGGCGGACGAAGGCGCTGTAGCGGCGGGTCACGTCGCCGTATACGTCGCCCAGGGGCGGCCGCGGCTCAAAGGTGGAGCGCTCCAGTGCCGGTTCCCGGTCCCGCTCTGGCAGCCAGGGCAGACTATCCAGAGGCAGGCGGTAACCCATGGGCGAGTCGCCCGGCAGGAGAAACATGTGGCCGGGTCTGAACGACCAGCTGCCGGTCTGCCAGCCGCGGATGGAGGCACCCTCCTCCACCCAGCGCAGCGGCAATGCATAGCCGGTAATCGTGTCCAGGCCGCTCTGGAACAAGCGTCGCAGCCGCGCGCGCTCATAAGGATCTTCAAGTTTGCTGTCGAGTGCGTCGACGTTGACCGGCAGCGTACCCTCCTTCCAGAGATAGTAATAGACATCCTCGTAGCCGGGAATGACGGTGTCAGCGCCCGTGCCCAGGTACCTGCCGAGGGTTTCCAGAAAACGCCGCGCCTGCTCGGGCCCATGCCCGTAGTCGCGCTGTTCATCGGCCATCAGTTCCGGTTGCTGCCACAGGGGCACGCCGTCGCTGCGCCAGAAACACCCGAGGGCCCAGCGGGGCAAGGGCTCGCCGGGGTACCACTTGCCCTGCCCGTAGTGCAGCGCACCGCCCGGTGCGAAACGCTCCCGGAGGCTTTGCAGAAGGACGCCCGAGCGTTCACGTTTCTCGGCGCCGAGCGCCGCCGTATTCCACTGTGCCCCATCCATGTCATCAATCGAGACGAAGGTCGGTTCCCCGCCCATGGTCAGACGCACATCACCCTGTCTGAGTTGCTCATCCACCGCCCGCCCCAGGTCCATAATGGCCGACCACTGTGCTTCGGTGTAGGGCTTGGTGACGCGGGGATCCTCATGGATGCGCCGCACCTCGTTGTGAAAATAGAACTCGACGTTGGCCGTCCCCGACGCCCCGGTCACCGGCGCGGCACTCACGGGATCGGGCGTACAGGCCAGCGGGATATGACCCTCACCGGCGAACAGCCCCGAGGTGGGGTCGAGACCCAGCCACCCGGCGCCCGGTACATAAACCTCGGCCCAGGCATGCAGGTCGGTAAAGTCGTGCTCGGGGCCCGACGGCCCGTCCAGCGACTTCACATCGGCGGTCAACTGGATCAGGTAACCGGATACGAAACGCGCCGCCAGGCCGAGGTGCCGCAGTATCTGGACCAGCAGCCAGCCCGTATCGCGGCAGGAACCGACACCCTTCTCCAGGGTTTCTTCGCAGCTCTGCACCCCGGGTTCCATGCGGATGTTGTAGCGGATATCACGCTGCAGCTTCTGGTTGAGGGCGACCAGGAAGTCGTTGGTCTGCTGGCGGGACCGGTCCACCGTCGCTATCCATGCCTTCAGCCGCGGGCCGGACTCGATAATCTCCCGATACGGTGCGAGTTCCCTTGCCAACTGCTGTGAATAGTCGAACGGATAATGCTCGCTGTCCTTGTCGAGAAAGAAATCGAAGGGGTTGATCACCACCATCTCGGCGATCAGGTCAACTTCGATCGTCAGCCGGTCGGTCTTGTCCGGAAAGACGAGCCGGGCAAGATAGTTGCCGAATGGATCCTGCTGCCAGTTGATGAAGTGCCTGTCGGGGCTGATCTTCAGCGAATAGGCCAGCACCGGCGTGCGGCTGTGCGCCGCCGGTCGCAGGCGGATAATATGCGGTGACAGGTGCACCGACCTGTCGTAGCGGTATTCCGTCTTATGATTGATCGCAACGCGGATTGCCATAAATATATCCCGAGAGGTTCACTGGGGCCGGCGGGTCGCATCGGTGCCCCGTGGCACGATCGGCATCCGGCCAAAACCCCGGTGCCGAATACGGGCAGCGGGGCCCGGGAACTGTTCACCCAAGCCGTGGGCACCTGCCGATGCGGCAGAGAATCTTCATGCCACTGCCTGATTGAGCCGGAAATAGCCTTCGCTCACGGCCCTGTGCAGTGCCTCGAGGCCCTTCTGTAACTCGTCCACGAACTCGTGGAGTCCTGCCTCGGCGAGTTTATCGATGTCGGCATCGTGGACAAAGCGCTGTAAGCGCCCCAGGCTACGCTGAGGCGCCTCCGGATTCGGCAGTTCCGCGAGGCAGTTGCCGATAGCCGCGAGACAATGCACCACCGAGCGCGGGAAGACACCCTCGTGAAGCAGGTAACCCAGCACGGCCGGACCCCGGACGTTAACCTGCACCCGGTAACGGTAAGTCTGGTAGGCGCTGAGCGATTTCAAGACACTCATCCAGCGCACTGCCGCATACGCGGGGTTGGCGCCGGCGTCATCCGGATCCGTCAAAAGGCCCAGTGCCGGTACGTCGATAATGCGCGACGTCATGTCAGCGCGCTCGAGATTACGGCCGATGCGCAGAAACTGATAGGCTGAATCGTGAATACTCGTGCCGGCCAGCGCACCGTTGATGGTCTGGCAATGCACGATAACCGCGTTCAGGAAATCAAAGCGTTTGCGACGTCCGAGCGACGCTGCGGCCTGGTCCGAGGCGAACAGGTACAGCGCGTTGACCTGCTCCCAGACCTCCTGAGAGATTATTTCTCTTGTTGTGCGCCCGTTCTCGCGCGCGTATTTGACACAGGAGATGATCGAATTGGGGTGGCGGACCTCACTGATGAGGAAGCGCATGACGGAACGCTCGTCGAGTGATTCGAGGCACTCAGCGGCCAGATTTTCGCCGCCAATGATACGCACCAGCCGGTCCCATCCGAGTTGCACGCCACGGGGCAGATCCAGCAGCGCGGTTGTGGTGCTGTTGATCAGGCGCGCGACATTCTCCGCCCGCTCCAGATAGCGACCCATCCAGTAGACATTTTCGGCAACCCTTGACAGCAACATCAGTGTCTACCCGTCTCCACGACCCAGGTGTCCTTGCTCCCGCCGCCCTGAGATGAATTCACCACCAGTGAACCTTTCCGCAACGCGACCCGGCTGAGGCCACCCATGGTCGCGTACAGCCTGTCAGCCTGCAGCACGAAGGGCCGCAGGTCAACGTGGCGCGGCTCCAGGTGATCGCCGCACAGAGTCGGCACCGTCGAGATATCCAGCGTTGGCTGCCCGATGTAATTGCGCGGATCCTTGCGGATCAGCCTGGCGAATTTCTCCCGCTCAGCCCGCGAGGCCTTGGGACCGACTATCATCCCGTAACCCCCCGATTCATTTGCCGGTTTGATCACCAGTTTGTCGAGATTGGCCAGCACGTACTCCCGCTCGCCGCGGTCCATGCACAGGTAGGTGGGCACATTGGGAATAATCGGATCCTGGTCCAGATAATAGCGGATGATCTGCGGAACAAAGGCATACACGACCTTGTCATCGGCGACCCCCGCGCCCGGCGCGTTGGCGAGGCCGACATTGCCCTTGCGCCAGGCCCGCATCAGGCCCCGCACACCGAGCATGGAATCTTCCTTGAACACCTCCGGATCCAGAAAATCGTCGTCGATCCGCCGGTAAATGACGTCGACGCGTTTGAGGCCTTCGATCGTACGCATGTAGACACAGTCGTCATCACTGACCATCAGATCCGGGCCCTCGACGAGTTCCGCCCCCATCTGCTGCGCCAGGTAGCTGTGTTCGAAATAGGCCGAGTTGTAGATACCCGGTGTCAGCACCGCGATTTCCGGATAATCGCCCGGCCGCGGCGAGATGGCCGCCAGGGTCTCAAAAAGCTGATTGGGATAGTCGTCGACCGGCAGTATCTCATAGTCTTCGAACAGCTCGGGGAAAACGCGCTTCATGACGTGGCGGTTTTCGAGCATATAGGAAACACCCGATGGCACACGCAGATTATCCTCCAGGACATACTGGGTGCCGTCGCGGTCGCGCACCAGATCGGTGCCACAGATATGCGCCCATGCACCTAAAGGGGGAACCACACCCTTACACTGGGGGCGGAAGTTACGCGATCCGGCCAGTACCTCTTCCGGGAAAACATCATCTTTAACGATATGTTGATCGCCATAGAGATCGCTGATGAACAGGTTGAGTGCCGTGAGCCGCTGCTTGAGCCCCTCTTCAGTACGCGCCCATTCGCGGCGCGAGATAATGCGCGGCACCACATCCAGCGGCCAGACCCGGTCGATGTTATCTCCTTCACTGTAAACGGTAAACGTGATGCCCAGCGCCATGATTGCCAGGTCCACCGCTTTTCGGTGTTCGTCCAGCTCGGCATCGCTGAGCTTTGAAAAGTGACGGCACAGGGAACGCGCCGCAACGCGGGGGTGACCCGCCTTGGTCACCAGCTCGTCGTAGGTCTCTCCGGGTAGGTAGCAGTTATAATCGATCGTCATGGCTGCAATCGCACGCACACATTTGTTAAGGACAAAAGAGGCAGGGGCAAGTAACATGCCCGCCCCGCAATCATCGGCCTTTGCTCAGGAACCGGCGGCACTTCACCTGCAAGGACCGGAGGATGACAACGCCTCCCGCCTGTCTGTTCATCAGCGCGTGTTAAAGCGGCACGGCTTATCCCGCCCACGCCGGCCGGCGGCCGGATCTCCCGGAGGCTCCAGTGGTGGCTGCAGGGAAAGTCCCTGTTGACACCGGCGTCCGGCCTGGCTCCAATCCCGCAGGGGCTGCTTTGGCGGATGAAAACACAGGCGCGGCCATGTCGTCTACCGAAATACTCGTCTATCCCGCGTCTATTACCGGGCCGGAGCGGCCCGAAGTCGAGGGCAAGTTTCTGCAACTCAGCTGGCGGAACCAGGGCTACCTCGTCTTTGCCGCTTTCGAGCTCTACCGCTATCACAACCAGATCCTTGCCCGTTTCGCCCAGGAGCACGGCCTTACCCACCGATGGGTGGACGCGCAGACCCTCGAGGTAAACGCCCCGCAACTTGCGGTTCATGGCGGTGGACGCTTCCGCCTGAATACGCAGCAACAGCGGCTGGATCTCTGGGACGACTCGCAGGTCTACGGGCGTTTCCGGGAATCGGGGCTGGTAGAATCAATTGCCGCCGCCGCACATCCCTGGCACCGCTTTAACATCCAGATAGGATGACGACCAGATAGCGTGACAAAAAATCCGCTTAAAGTTCCGCGTAACAGCGCACGCAGCGGTCCCTGAACTGCCCTTGGGCACCACATTGCAGGCGCTCCACCGCATCCTCGATACGCCCCTCGTCGACCAGCACGCGCAGCTTGCTTAATTTGTCGCCGGCAAACAGCACCCTGCCGAGCGGCGACATGTCATCCGGCTGACCCGCTGGCGACTGCTCCTTGATCGCCGTCAACACCCTGTCGGGCAATTCCCACTCGGCAGCGATCCTGACCGAGAGTATCCTTGACTTTGCGGCGAAGATATCCCGAAACCGGTATGAACGTGCCGCCTCCGTGGCGTCGAAGGCGGCATCCAGCTGCTGGATCGCCACGATCAGACCGATGTTCTGCACCAGGCCTGCGAGATAGGCCTCGAACTGGTCGAGCCCCTCCGCCTTTGCCAGGCAACGGCCCGCTATGGCACATTTTTCGGCCTGAGCCCAGATGATCGGGCCTCCCTGCCGGGAAAAGTGTCCGGTCTGTATGTTGAGCAGCGGTTTCATCGCGGCATTGGCAACCAGCTGCCGCAAGCCGTTCCTGCCGAGTATGAACACGGCCTGCTCGAGGCTGTTGATTTCCCGCCCGGTACGGTAATAGGGACTGTTGGCCAGACGGAGCACGTCGGCGACCAGGGTGGCATCCCGCCCCACCTGTTCGGCGATCTCCGCACCGGTTGCCGTGTCACTGCGCAGGCTCTGCATCAAACGTGGTATTACCGCGGGGACCCTCGGCACCAGACTGGACTGGGACACACCGGATGAAACGATCTGGTCCAGCTCACGCGATACGCGGCTTTCCAGCGCGTTGAGATCGTGCTCCACGAGTGAATGCACGCCGAGCAAGAGCTTGTAAAACCCGGGGTCAACGGCGAGTTCGGGTAGCGGTGACCCGGAAGTTTCCAGGATGCCGGAGGATTGCGCAGAGGCGGCAGGTGTCGGTGGGATGGCCACCGTCCTTTCCCGCGTATCCGGTTTCGAGCGCTCGCGTCTAAGCCATTTGAACATCACTGAACATCCCTGGAACCACGACCCGGGGAACGATTATATGCTAGGGTGTCATTCGACGTCAGTTCTGTTTTGCGTACCCCGTCAAGCATGTCAGACAGGCTTTGGCCTAGCTTAGGCAGGAAGGTATTGTATACAGGTGTTTGATTCGCCGCGTTGGCGGCTCAGTTCTGCAGGGAGTTCAGATGTTGAAAACCGTTGCACTCGGGTTGACCTTGTTACTGCTCCAGGGCTGTGCGGCAATGGTCGTGGGCGCTGCTGTGGGGACAGTGGCCACCGTCGCCGTGGAAACTGCCAAGGTGCCGTTCAAGGTCACCGGCGCTGCCATTGACCTGGTCACGGATGATGACGAAGACGACTAAGTCCTGAGGGCGCGTCAGGCGGCCCTGCCTGTCCCGTCCGCTGCTACAGCATCAAAGCCAACCGGCGCCAGCCCCTTGCCGTCGGAGGCGCCACCGTTACACTTCAATGAGTAACGACGATCTGAAGGCTTGATCCGCGTTGCGTTCTCCGGGGACATGCCGCGGCCGAAGGCCGATGGTCTACACTGAACACAACTATGCGTTTTCGATTTTTCATCTTCCTGGCTTTGTCGGGCGGCCTGCTGGTTCGCCCGGCGGGAGCAGATATCGTCGTCCTCGTGCATGGCTATGCCTCCAGCGCGAACACCTGGGAAGCAAGCGGTATCAGCAGCGTGCTGGAGGCGAGCGGCTGGGCCCGAGGGGGCATAGTCACTCCCACCGCGAGCGGCACCTATTTCGTCCCCGGTCCCGGCAACCGGGCGGCCAACAAGAGCTTCAGCATCAATCTGCCGGCCGAGGCGCCATTGCTGCTGCAGGCGGACTATCTGGGCGCTGCGCTTCTCGGCATCCGACAGCAATATGCCGAGGAAAAACTGATCCTGGTCGGCCATTCCGCGGGCGGCGTCGTGGCGCGACTCGTTCTGCTGGGCGGCAACCCCTATCGTGTCAATGCGCTGATTACCATCGCCTCACCCCATCTCGGGACGGTGCGGGCCGCGCAGGGACTGGACGCCGTTGACTCGAAACCTTTCTTCTGTCCCGGTCCAGGGATCGATTTCCTCAAGTCACTCTTCGGAGGTGATGACTACAGGTATCTGAAGTATTCACGGGGCGTACTGATCGACCTGCTTCCGGCGTCGCCTGGCAGTCTGGTCTTCTGGTTGAACCAGCAGGCCCATCCGGATATCCCGTACTACGCCGTGGTCCGACAGGCACCGTTTGCCCTGGGCGACGAACTGGTGCCAGCCTACAGTCAGGACATGAACAATGTTCCTGCCCTGCATGGGCGCGTGAACGTACAGATAACCTCGGCGGGCCATGGGCTCGTTCCCCAGGATGGCGCGCTGCTTGCCGATATTCTCGCCAAGCTTGGCTAAGCCGCTGCAAGCGCATAGAATAAGCCGGCCCGCGCACCTGCCAGCACCGGGGTCGCGGCAATCCTGATCCAGAACAAACAGCGCCGGCCCGGCACGGCCGCCGGCTACCACCACCCTACGGAGAATCCACCATGTCAATTGCCCGCGTAACCGAAATCATCGCTGCCTCCGACAAGAGTTTCGAGGATGCGGTCGCCGACGGTATCAGACGCGCGACCAAAACTCTGAAGAATGTCAAGTCGGCCTGGGTGCAGGATCAGCAGGCGGTCATCAAGAACGACAAGATCAAGGAATTCCGCGTCACCCTGAAAGTGACCTTTATCCTCGACGAATGAGCCCGGCCGGGTCGCCCGCGCCAGTCTGCGCCCACCCCGATGCACGCGGATACGGATAATTCCACCGCACAACCCGCCACGCGGCGCTTCGACGCGCTGCACGTGAGCCTGTTGGTGCTGGTCGCGGTTCTGCTTACCGGTATCGCTGCAGTCTGGATCGTCAGGACCTACATCTTTCCAAACGAGTTCAAACCCGTCACATTGAGCGCCAGGGAAGAACGCGTTCTCGATGCAAAGCTCGATCGGCTGGAGACATGGAGCACCGGACGGCGCGCCGCGCGTACCGGCCGCAGGACCGAAACTCAGACCACCGACGATACGGTACCGCCCCTCGAACCGGAACCCTATAGCGAGGCAGGTGCCAGCCGCGAGATTGCCTTGAGCGAGAAGGAACTCAACGCATTATTGGCGAAAAACACGGACCTGGCGCGGAAACTGGCGATTGATCTGTCGGATGATCTGGTCAGCGCGCGGCTCCTGGTACCGGTGGATGAAGATTTTCCTATCCTCGGCGGCAAGACCCTCAAAATGAAGGCGGGGGTCGAGATGGCCTATGAAGGTGGCAAACCCATCGTGATCCTCAGGGGCGTGAGTATCATGGGGGTGCCGATTCCGAACGCCTGGCTGGGTAACGTCAAGAACATTGATCTGGTAAAGGAGTTCGGAACCGAAGAAGGCTTCTGGAAAAGCTTCTCCGCCGGCGTTGATGATATTCAGGTTAAAGAAGGGTCCCTCATCGTAAAACTGAAGGAATAGAGCAGGTCCGGGCGGACAAACCGGTCACCCCGATGCTGTACCGGGCCATCCGGCAGTAACCCACGCTGCTCCCCTCTCCCTATGCTGCCAAGATCCTGCGTGCTTGACGCCTGGCGGGGCTTTTCCCAGGTGAGTTGAACAGTATGTTTGTGTCCGTCTACAGGTGGGTCGACCGCAATATCTTCGAGCTCGGGCGTGAGCTGCGGCTGTCTTTTCTCCCGCCCTTGATGGTCTATATGGCAGCCGGTGTGTCCGGGCTGACCGGCATCGTCGGGACCTTTTTCGTCAAGGAATATCTCGGTCTTACCGCGGAGTTTCTCGCCGCGCTGGGTTTCTGGGCCGGCATCCCCTGGGCGTTGAAAATGCCGCTGGGACACCTGGTCGACCTGATGTGGCGCTGGAAGGGCACGCTGGTCTTCATCGGCGCCGGTCTCATCACCCTCAGCCTTGTCATCATGATCGGATTGATCGGGTATACCGATTTCATGCGCGGCCTGCTGCCCGTTGAGGCCTGGTATGTGACAAGCGCCCTCCTCGCCCCGATCGGGTATGTCCTCCAGGATGTGGTTGCGGACGCCATGACGGTCGAAGCCGTTCCGCGCGTGGACGTCGACGGACACCCCATCGCGGATGAGCCCCGCAAGCTGATGCACACCACCATGCAGACGCTTGGCCGGGTGGCTATCATCAGCGGCAGCGTCCTCGTGGCAGTGGTCAATCTGTACATGTTCAATGGTGTGGAAGCCTTGCCGCAGGCGGCCAAGGCCGGCATCTACCAGGATATCTACACCATGGCCCTCGGTATACCGGTCATTTCTGTTCTCGGCGTGGCGCTCGGCACCGCTCTGAGGCTTCGCGACGCCCGGCGCCTTTACCGCAAGGGCTTCAACCGGGCGCAGGTCAGTGAGATGCTGGAGGTACAGGCTGAGGCGCCTCCGCCAAACTGGTGGATTCTGGGCGGAAGCCTGGTGTTTGTCGCCTTTACCCTGTCCATGGGCCTCACCGATATCCCGTATAACCAGGAGATAATCTTCGCGGGTTCGATGGCGATCGTGCTGTTTCTCATGAGCCGGCTGGTCAACGTGCTTGAGCCGCACGCCCGGTATGTACTGGTGGGCACCGCCCTGGTCATCTTCGTTTTTCGTGCCGTCCCCACGCCCGGCGCCGGATCCACCTGGTGGATGATCGATCAGCTTGGCTTCGACCAGCACTTTCTGTCCATACTGTCCTTGATCGGAAGCACGCTGGCCCTCCTCGGCATGTTCCTGTTTCGGCGCTTCATGGCGGAAAGATCCATTGCCTACGTGGTCGGCTTCCTCACGATCGCCAGTACCCTGCTCAGCATCCCGATCGTCGGCATGTACTACGGTCTGCACGTATGGACGGCTGCTCACACCGGCGGGATCGTCGATGCCCGTTTCATCGCACTGATTGATACGGCGCTGGAGTCACCCCTGGGTCAAATCGCCATGATTCCGATGCTCGCCTGGATAGCAAACTCGGCACCGGCAAGACTCAAAGCGACCTTTTTTGCCATCATGGCGTCCTTTACCAATCTGGCCTTGTCCCTCAGTCAGCTCGGCACGAAATACCTGAATCAGATATACACTGTAACGCGCGAGGTGAAAGACCATGACACGGGCATTGTGAGCGTGCCTGCCGACTACAGTGAGCTTGGCATACTGCTCATCACAGCGACCGCTCTCACCTTCGCGCTTCCGCTAGGGGCAATCCTCTTGGTGAAGATGACCCGTTTTCGCACGGCCTGAAAGCCGTCAGGACGTCACAGTAGAAAGACGGTGAGACATGCCGGCCAGCGGGACGGCCGGGCAATACGCGCGCACAACAAAAACCTACTCCGCGCGCCCCCGCCAGGTGCCGCAGACGCCTGGCGGGGGCGGGAATCTCGGACGATTCACCCGGCGCGGCGCCTAGATGACACTCCCGAAGCCCTTGTCGGTCGCACCGGCGGGTGGTTCAAGCCCGGCGATCCTGCAGCCCTGGGCCACCGGCCCGCCAGGCAAAACCTGATACAGGTACTTGATGCCGCCCTTGGCATGAAATTTTTCATCCAGCGCGTCATGAAGTTCACGCACGTTGATCTCTCCGTGCTCATGCGAGGAGAAATACTCCTGCAGGGCGCGTACCACCTCCCAGTGATCATCACCGAGTTCCAGCCCTTCCTCGCTGCCCTTACCGGCAGCGGCTGCCTGCGTCCAATCGGCAGGCGCATGAGGAAAATCGGGATCCCGGTTCGATCCCAGTCCCGGGTGCATGATGTCGTCCATCGATTCGGCCACAACTGACTCCTCCTTTGTTCGAGTTCACGGGATATTCAAGCATAGTTTAGTTGAACTTTGGCCGCCCGGGTGGACCGACAGCGCGCGGCGAGGCAGCCCGGCTTCACTGTCAATCCATTTCCAAAGCCCGCCCTAGGAACCCAGGCCCAGCGTATCCAGAAACCGCTGCCGTGCAGATTCCAGATCGCCATAGGCAGTCTCCAGTGAGCGGGTATCCGGTCGCACTGCGAGCTCCTCAAGGCATTGCCGGCAACGCCGGTAAAACACCTCAAAGGCGGCCGAAATGTCCACCACCGGCAGCCGGCATGCTTGCGTTACGGTATCTGTCGGTATGGCCACGGCGAGGGATTTCACCGTGGCAGAGCGGCGGATGACTCTGTGCCGGCCGCTTCTCGCATGACGCGCCTTGAGCTGATCGACTTTGGTGTAGATCTCCCCTTCGAACTCGAATCGTTGCCCCTCGGGCAGTTGCTGAAACTTCATTGGTTTTCACTCTCACAGAACAGGCCCGCGAACAGGCCGCACGCACACTGCCGGATCGATCAGGATCACCCTCGGGAAGCTATCTTGGCACCCTCTGTCCGCCCGGCGACGCTTGCGGGACGCGCGCAAGACGGAATAACGCGTTGGCACCACTGTCACTCGTGAAATACAGCGCACCGTCAGGGCCGATGGCCAGACCGACCGGCCGCGCCCAGCGATCGCCATTCGGGAGCTGAAAACCGGTAATCAGATCATCCACGCGCTGCGCGGCGCCCGCGTCGAAACGCACCACGACCACCTTGGGCGGCCGGCGTGTGGCCTTGGGACCGATAAACCCGCCGGAGGGTCGCGTCGCCCAGGAGCCATGCAGCGCCACAATCGCATCGCCCGTCAGCGTCTCATCCATGCCGTGCTGAGGGACAAAGGCAACGGCCATCGGAGCGTTGCGTGCGGGAAAGGTCACCGCAGGTGCCACGACATCCCGCAACGGTCGCGGCGGGTTTCGCTCGTTACAACGATCCCGGCGGATGCGCGTACCATCGTACTGGAACCAGGGCATGCCGTGAAATGAACCTGGTTGAAGTCGGCTGAAGTATTCCGGTGGTTGTTCGAAACCCAGGTGATCGGGGCCGTTGTTGCTCGCATACAGCGCACCGGTCGCCGGCTGCCAGTCAAACCCCACCGGGTTACGCAACCCGGAAGCAAAGGACTCCCACTGCACCTCACCCGCTTCCTCCCGCAGCACCAGGACACCCCCACGGCGTTGATCAAACCCATACGCCGCATCGAGGTACTCATCCGGGCAGTTACCGCTGATCCCCAGGCTCAGGTAGACCCGGCCATCGGGACCTGTCCGTACCGTGCGACTGCCATGCGAGCCCCCAGACGGCAGAGGCGCCACACGCTGCACCGAATGCCGCGGAACCTCGCTCTGACCCGGCTGATACGGCGCGCGGTACAAACCACCGGTCTGCGCAATCAGAATTTCCTCGCCGCGAAAGGCAATGCTGTGCGGGTAATCGTCGAGCGTTACCAGAACAGTTGGTCGGGTATAGGGAGGCGCCAGTCGATAAACGTCGCCGGACCTCGACCCGATGAACAGATCCCCGTCGGGACCAAAGGTGAGTAGGCGCGGTCCGTTAAGGGCCTCGGTCAACACCTCCAGCCGGTAGCCGGTCGGGACTCTGACTTCCCGCGGCTCGCCGTCAATGCGCAGCGTCTGGCGCTGATAGTCCAGCGACTGCGTGCCGGCCGGCAGTGGCGGCGAAATCAGACAGGCCAGGAGGGCAAGGACAAGGCGATATGTCGCATTCACAGGAATTCCGACCGGGGTGGATGTTCCGCCTGGAGTGTCGGCCGTTCCGGCAGGATGCGTTCCGCACAGCCAGCCGGCGCGCGAAGTGCAGCCCGGGTTCCGCGGGGCTCCGTCATGCGGAGTCATATGATACCCATCAGTTCGACCCATGCCGCAATCGGCGCTGCCTGTACTGAATCATGGTGTTCACCCGTCCCCTCGTGCGGCCCATTCTCCGATAGTCGGGCGATACGGCTGCCCCTGCACGGCGCCGGCGATTGCCCTGCCTGGCCTCGCCCGCGGATGGAGAGCCCGGCATAATGACAGCATGCCTGCATCGCTCCAGCGCCTCAAGCACCATCAGAACCGGCTGCGCCAGTGTACGCGCTGCCCCGCCATGCAGGGCCCACCGGTCACCGGCAACCCGGTGCTCTCGACGATACTGCTCGTGGGCCAGGCCCCGGGGCCGAAAGAAATCGACATACACCGCCCGTTCGCCTGGACCGCGGGCAAAACCCTGTTCGGCTGGTTCAGCAAGATTGGGCTTGACGAAGCTGCCTTCCGCGAGCATGTCTACATGGCCGCGGTCTGTCGCTGCTTTCCGGGCAAGACCCCCAAAGGGGGTGACCGTGTACCGGCCCCCGCCGAAGTGACCAACTGTGCACCCTGGCTGGCGGCCGAGATGGAGATACTCCAGCCCCGTCTCATACTGCCCGTCGGCAAGCTCGCCATCGGCCGTTTCCTCTCGCTCGACAAACTGACTCAGGTCGTCGGGAAGGTCCATCACATCGAACTGCAGGGCAGGCCAACCGACGTAATTCCGCTGCCCCATCCCTCCGGGGCCTCCACCTGGCACCGCATGGAACCCGGAAAGTCGCTGCTGAAGGAGGCGCTGGGACTCATCCAGCAGCACTCGGCATGGCGGTCACTAACGGACACATGATGGCGTCGGGCCCGAAATCACCGAATCCCTGACGCGATACCCGCACTCCAGCCTTATGATAAAAGCAGTCCGCCGTGCAACCGTGGTCTTTTCTGGATTTCACCCGCGCAACCCAACGCGCCGCCCGAATGGTTGTGAACTGCGCGACGCGTCGAGATTTGGTCAGACTGGCCCGATCAGCCGGGCGCTCAGGTTCTGTTCCCTCACAGTACTCAGAATGTCGAACGAGTTCAGCCGCTGCCGGTCGTATCGCACCAGCATGAGGTGGTAACCAAAAGGGCAAAATTCCGCCGAAAAGATTCCGGTGTTACCTTTCAGCCTGTCCGAAACCGCTTTGCGCTGCGGTTCCTCCAACTGCTCATTGATATGCACGATGACTTCCGCTCTACGGTTCTTTGCCTTCATTCCCAGCCTCCTTCGCCGCCCGGTGACAGGTGCGTAATCGTTCTCCCGCTGCCCGTATACCCTCGCGGAGCAAAACCAACCTTGTGACGGTAGCGTGTGCACGCGCCATAGAGTGCGATAAAACGCCAAAAGCATGCACAGTTCTGTGAACGTCGCCGCACTTTCACCGAAAGTGGACAACGCGAAGAAGGCTGAATCCTATGCTGCCGATCCGGGATAAATGACGTGTGGGCACTCAACACAGAGAACCGGCTGCCCGACAGGTTACGCAATAGCGGCGGGTCCGCGCCAGGCCCTCGCCGCCAACCCGCCGTATGATCGATCTCCCGGCGTCACAGCCACACCCCAAAAGTCAGCATCACTCCCTGTCTAGGTTAGTGTACCTGTCTCGCGGATAACAGATGCGATAGTGACTTGTTGGCCCCCGCGGACCAGCGGTGAGGCTCGGCGAACGCGCTGAAGCTCAAGCCAGACCTTGCAGCGTGTCGGAGTCGGATGCGCGTTTCGATTGGCATCAAGCTGGTTCGACACAGCAGCGCCGCGCAGCGAGAGGCTTGCCCACCGGAGATTGACCAGGCATTCTCAGATGCTTACGAACAAGGAGGGACAGTTTACAGTCTTTGCTCAGAGCGCTCGCGCACGCGGCGTCTCATCCAGCCGCGGGCAGATGACTCGCAGCGCCTGACTGCGGGAATAAAACACAAGGAAGCGGAATTGCCGGAGGATGGCGGCGGCAGCGAGCGCGGGGTGCGCCCCGGCGCAATCCCCAACGCCGGAGCCGGTCGGACCGCCGGCAAAGCAACATTGCCAGGCCCGATGTAAGCTCTGCTCGCAGCGCGCACGCCTGGGTTGCTCGCGCCAGGCTCACGCCTGCCGGGGACCGCGCTAGCGCAGTCCCCCCTCCCGGCGGGCAGACTTGGTTTCAGCCAGTTTCCGTCCCATGAGGTGCATGGCCGCCAGATAGGGCACGGTACCGTTGGCACGGATAACGTCCTGCCCTTCCTCGCTGTCCGCGAATTTGATGAAGTCCTTTATCTTCTCGACATTCGGGTTGTTTTCGTTGTAGACGAGATATAGTGGCCGGTACAACAGATATTCACCGTTCTTGACATTCTCATAGGTAGGATACTTGCCTTCCAGTTTGAGAATTTTCACATCGCGTTTCCGGGCACTGCTTATGCCCGTCATCGCAATGGCATCGGGCTCGCTGACCAGCTGTTTCTCCAGCGGGCCTGTCGACGGGAAGATTTCGCTGGCCGCGAATTCCTGCTCGTAATCGGCAAACAGCAGTTTCCGGATTGTTCGCCCAACGCCCGAGATCTTACCGTCGCGCGCGTACAGCAGTATCGGCCGATCCGAACCACCCAATTCTTTCCAGTTCTTGATCTCGCCCAGGTAGACCCTGCGCAGATCCTCAAGCGTAATATCCTCGACGGGATTGTCTTTGTGAACGATTACGGCCAGCGCATCCCACGCCACCGGAACCATCGTGACACCCTTTTCCTCCGCATGGCCCCAGATCCGGTTACGACAGCTGCCCCCGATATCTGCCGTGACACCTGCCACGTCCCGCACGCCGCGTGTGGCCCCGCCGCCCTGGATGTCGATCTTGACACCGGTGCGCTTCTCATACGCCTTTGCCAGTTCGCTGACGTAGGCCTTCTTCGAGATTCCGCATCCAACCCAACGCAACGTGGACTCATCGGCAGCGAAGGCCGGCTGCATCACGATCACCACGCAAACCACTGCGACTAGAACTTTAATCATATGTTTCATAGGGATATCCTCTGCCGTGAACCGCATGAAGCGAAACACTTACGGGCGCCCGATAAGGATGAGCCGCCCTCACGTCAATGTGCACCTGATTTGTATGCAAATAACTTGCCATGCTGACCCCGCAGGGAATCAGGACAATGTCTCAGACTGCCAGGTTGTCGTTAGCCCAGGGACTGCCAAAGGGCATTGGCCTATGTAGCGGCCGGTTTGCGGAACGCTGATGCCGGTGATCAGCGCGGGGTTTGGTGGGAAAAAGGGTCCGGGCCGCCAACCAGGCGGCCCTGATAGACCGCCTCGCTGGAGCCAGGTTACGCAGCCGCATATAAACAGGGAAACGTCGCGGCACACGATCCTGCCAGCCAGCGGAAGTCCGGGCAGCCGCTGGCAGAGGAGAAGTCCGAATACGCAACCGTCAAACCGTCCCCCACGCCGTCTCTAATCGAGACGTACGACTGTTTCGCTGTCGGTGATCGGCTTGAGATTCCTGGAGACAGGACACTGCTTCATTCGCTCGATGATATAGCTAAGGTCGTCCTCGGACGGGCGAGCGGATTTCAGTCTGATGTCAAAGTTGATGTGCAGCTTTTGTACCTCCCAGTCTTCACTTGCGACCAGTTCGATCGCTCCCTCCGCCGAGTCAAGCAATAGCCCCTGTTCGGCACAGTTGGTCCGCAGGTACAAATGCTGGCAGCTGAATATGGCGTAAACAAAAACAAGAAACCCTGCGGTTTCCGGGTTCAGGCCTAGATTTTCCCATTGCCCGTCGGCGAGGACTTCCACCTTGAGATCGGCCACGGCGTTCTCGGGTTCTGCATAGCGGCAAAAGAGCCGCATCTGGAAACTGCGTTCAGTCATTGCTCAACCTCTCAGCATGGCGCATCTGTGCAACTTACAAACGCAACACTCCCACGCGCGATCGACTCCAGGGCGAACCTGACTTCAGCCCCCAAGGGTGATCACGCGAATCAGATCCGTACCCCCGGCTTCCTGCGCATAACCGGCCGTCGCGACGATGATATCGCCCGCACCGACGTAGCCGAGTTCCTTGGCCTTGGCAATGGCAAATTTGATCCTGGCATCATCCGTGCGTACACCATCATAGACGATGGGAAACACACCCCAGTTCATGGAAAGCCGGCGTGCCACCAGCTTCGATGAGGTAATCGCGAGAATAGGACAGGCGGGGCGATGCTTCGATATCAGTCGTGAGGTAAAACCGGTTTCCGTGAGACTGAATATCGCGCATGCATGGAGGTGCTCGGCCATCCGCACCGCCGCCTGGCTTACCGCCTCGGTCACAACATTGGAAGGATCCGGGGTGATCTTCTGCAGATAGCCGTATTCAGCCAGGTCAGACTCTGCGCGCAGCGCCAGCGTCGCCATCGTCCGTACCGCCTCCACGGGAAATTTGCCCGCCGCGGTCTCGCCCGAGAGCATCACTGCGGAGGTTCCGTCCAGGATAGCGTTCGCCACATCGCTTGCCTCGGCGCGGGTCGGCTTTGGATTATGCTCCATGGACGCGAGCATCTGCGTCGCCGTGATCACCGGCTTTCCTTGTGCGACAGTGGTGCGAATGATCCGTTTCTGCTGTCCTGGCACTTCTGCAAGCGGCAGTTCCACGCCAAGGTCACCACGCGCCACCATGATGCCGTTTGCCGCCTCGACGATCGCATCCAGATTTGCCACGCCCGCGCGGTTTTCTATCTTGGCGATAATCGGTATCTCCACGTTACGCTCGTGAAGAATCTCTCGAATCTTGTTGACATCATCAGCAGACTGCACGAACGATGCCGCCACATAGTTCACATCGTTGTCTGCCGCAAAGCTGAGCTCTTTGACCACGTCATCGCGATATTCCGGACTGACCGCACTGACTGACAATTGCGTGTCCGGTAGATTGACGCTCTTGCTGTCACGCAGGATCCCCCCATGGACAACCTGGCACTCAATGGTCCGACCGGTCACCGACCGAACCTGCAGTTCGATGGCGCCGTCATCCAGCAGGATGGGTACGCCGGGGCCCACCTCATCAGCCAGTCGCAAATAAGACACCGACACCCCCGCAACATCTCCGACACGCGGCTCTGCATAGAGCTTGAAAGTTGCGCCGGGTACCAGTTCCGCGGAACCGTCCTGCAGGTGTCCCGTGCGTACCTCGATGCCCCGCGTGTCCAGCATGATCGCGACGTTGGCACCAATCTGTTCCGACACCTCACGAATGCGCTCAAGCCGCTGTTTGTGTTCGTCCAGCGTTCCATGCGAGAGATTCAGGCGTGCCACATTCATGCCCGCAAGAATCATGGCTTTCAGGAGTTCTGGCGCGTCACACGCGGGTCCAATGGTTGCGACGATCTTGGTCTTGCGAAGTTCTGGGCGTCCGGTCATGGTCTTAGCTGTCAGTTACTGGAAATTACCTGGCGAAAGGCGTACCGCTTCAATGTCCTGATTTATGGACTGGTGACGGAATGCTCGAAGTATACGGACAGAATGCGGCCAAGCGATTGTAGGGCTCGCCCGGCCCGCGTTCCGGTTCGGCCGTCACTGACTACACTGAATCAGTTGCCGCTCAAGCGCAAATCACCCGCTGCGTTCCCGCCCGGCGAACTTCATTACCGTCTTCTTTTTTTCGCTCCGCGTGGATCTTCATAGCGAACCTTCAAGGGCTTTCCACCAAAATCCTTCCCGTCAAGCGCAGCGATAGCCGCGCGTGCCTCGTGCCCCTCCATCTCAATAAATCCGAAGCCCTTGCATCTACCGGTAAAGACATCGGTGACCAGACGCACGGAGCGCACCGTTCCAAATTCGGAAAACAATGCCCGTACGCTGTCCTCGGTAGCCTCGGAAGGCAGATTGCCAACAAACATTTTTTTCAAAGCGCATCCTCGCTAAATGATGACATCCAACAGGGTGTCGGACAATCAGATACGAAAAACCCCGCAGATACCTGCGGGGTTCCTGGTTTGTCAGAGATGAATAAGGAATTTACTCGGCTCTAACCTGAGTCGCCTGAGGCCCCTTCGGACCCTTTTCCACCTCGAATGTCACGGATTGGCCTTCCGCCAGCGACTTGAAGCCGCTGCCTTCGATTGCGGAAAAGTGCACAAAGACATCCGCACTACCATCCGAGGGAGAAATGAAACCGTAACCCTTGGATTCGTTAAACCATTTAACGGTACCTGTAGCCATGTAAATTACCTCAATAAAATCAATATTTAAGTGTTCAATTGCAGATCATACGAGGAAATTTACAGGAGAATACCGGGAGGGAATTTCTGAAATGACCTGAATAATGTGCAACTGGTTGGAGTATAACAGAATTCCCGCGTATTATCAGTTAATCGTCCGCCCGGGTACGGCCCTGCGGGCAATCTGTCCGCGATTCACCCCTCCGTGTCCCCCGATGTCGCGCCTGGAGTCAGCGCTTCAAGCTGGCGCTTGAGCCGCTCAATCTCCCGCCCCATTTCACTGACCAGCTGCTCGAGTCGTTCAAGGCGCTCATGCTCTGAGCCGGCAGGACCGGCAGACTTGCCAACGGGCTCAGCAGGCACCGACTCAGGCAAATCCGCGCTGAAGAGATGCACATAGCGTGATTCTCTTCTCCCCGGCTCACGGGGCAGTCTCGCGACAAACGGCCCGTCATCACGTGCCATCAAGGATTCGAGTGTGGCCTCGACTTCGTCCACATCGTTGAATTTGCATAAACGGCTGGTACGGGAACGCAGTTCGCCGGGTGTCTGTGGACCCCGCAGCAGCAGCACACAAATAATGCCAAGCTCCTGCTCGGAGAATTCAAGATTGCCAAATTCAGTATTGCAGAAGCGATGGCGGTATTTGATGACGCGGCTGCCAAACCCGGTTTTCTCATTCACGAAGTGCTTCTTTATCAGCCCATCAGCGGTTTGCTGAACGGTCGCCTCATCCAGCTCAAGCACCGGTTCACGATTGCTTTTCTGGTTACACGCGTTGGTGAGCGCATTCAGCGAAAGCGGGTACTGATCAGGCGTGGTGATCTCCTTCTCGATCAGCGAGCCAATCACACGTGCCTCGTAAAGGTTGAGGTCAATATCCACGGTTACCTTCCTGTCCACACGGCTGTTGTCAAATCCGGGTCGCTCGCAGTGCAGTCGGCGCTTCATTTATCTCTGATGCGATAAGACGGTTTTTCTCCATACGCCGCATTCGCTTGATCGCTGCCTCTCTTTGACTCGCTGAGCTGCGGGTATGGCCGCCTTCGAGATACACCACTTGCCTCGGCTTGCGGCCCCGGAAATATTTGGCGCCACCCCGACCCCCATGCTGGGACAGGCGCCGTTCGACATCGCTGGTGATTCCCGTGTAAAGAGTACCATCCGTGCACAGGATCATGTAGACCTGCCAGCTCATCTCCGGCTCATTTTGCGATCAACCCTGGTAAACGATCGGCGTCCCGCACAGCCGGCAATGGTAGCGCGCCTTACCGCTATGCAGGCGGTTATGACGGCATGCACTGAGCAGATGCGTGGTGCAGCCACAGCGATAGGTATAGCGCCGCTGACGCCTCACGGGAACGCCTGCCAGATCGTACCGCCCCGTCGCTCGGGGCTCGGCCCCGAGCGAGCACATGACGGCCCGCCATTCGAGCCCGTGCGGCCGAATATTGCGCATTCCGTACAAGATATCCGTCACGTAATGCGCCACCTCATGCGGGACGGTTGCACTGAGACTGTCTGCAAAGTACTTCGCGAAGAGGTAGGGATTGTAGCGAATACTGCGCCGGCCACCGCACACACGATACATGCCTGCCGCCCTGCCGCACAGATCAAACGTCACGGGAATCACAGCAAACTCCCGCCGATAGATTTCTCGCGCCCGCCGCAGACAGTCGTAAGTCGCGCGCAGCACCTGCTGCTGCTGTCGCTCACCAATCGGTTGCAGGCTCACTGCATCCAGGCTTGATTCGGCCATCGCTCACCCTGTTCGCTGGTTTATCGAGCCGCCCTAAATTTGCCATTGCCTGCCGCTGCGCCAGGAGGCCTTACGGCAACGCATCGCAGGATATGTCATGCCGACCGGCACACAGAACCGCCAGCGAGTCCCCGGCTGCACCATCGGCAGGCTGCCGGCAAGCGGATCCTGCACGCTGTCTATCGTGCGCAAACCGGGAGCGCCACCGCGTGCATACACGCTTCCCTGCATCCGGCAGACAGATATCGGAATCAGTCAGCGCCTCCATTTCCAGCCGACGGTGCGGACGGGCGTCATCTGTCAACCCCACAGCGGCCCGCGCAGCGCAGACCGGTTTCGGGTCTCGAAATTATATTGCAGATTTTTCGCTGGGCAGGAACAAGGTGAGGAGACCGGCCAGGCCCGACCTTTGGCAGGTGCGACGAGGGGGCAGGCTGAGCCCGACCGGCGTCAGACGCAACCCGTCGGCTTGGGCAGTCCCCCGTATTTGGTTATAGGCTTCATCGGGCCCGTCATCCAGAGTTTGAACATGCCCTTCTGGTCTTCACCGAGGTACTTGGCAAACTTACGGATGGGCGGGACCACCGAGTGCTCCTCGTAGTACTCGCGCGCCTTCAGGATCTGCTGCCATTTGACATCGTCCAGCTGCACCCCGTCCGCTTCGGCCATTGCACGGGCGACCTCGGGTGTCCAAGTATTCATCTCGGTGAGATAACCATCACCATCGCGTTCCGGAAGTTCCATCGACAACCTCTCTTTACAAATTCCACCGACGAACCGGTTCCCTTGACGACGTTCTACGACTCCACGTGCCCGGAATCCGGCCAACTAGCTAGCTATTAGACAATACCTTAGTATTTTAGTCAAGTATCCCATGTGCTGACGGCCCCACCGCCGGGTTACGCGTCAGCTACGGGAATCTATTGCGCGCGCCACAACCCTCTACTTCCAGTCGGCGATGAAGATGTTGGTTTCCCCTGGCACCTTGCCGAACCGGTTGGAGGCAAACACCAGCCGCTTGCCGTCGTGGGAAAACATCGGGAAGCCGTCAAAGCCTTCGTAGTGAGTAATGCGCTCGGTCCTGCGTGTGTCGATGTCGATCATGTAGAGATCGAAGTTGCGCCCATCGGGATCCTGCATATTGGAGACGAAGATGATGCGCTTGCCATCGGGATGCCAATACGGCCCGAAGTTGGCGGCACCGTTGCTGGTAATCTGAATCGGCTCGCGGTCGTTGAGATTCATGACGTAGATTTCGAGTTTACCGGGACGGATCAGGTTCTCGCCCAACAGCGTCTGGTAGTCCTCGAGGGCCTCACCGGTCGGGCGCGATGCACGCCAGACGATCCACTTGCCGTCGAGCGAGAAGAACGCGCCGCCGTCGTAGCCCGGCTCGTGGGTGAGTTGCTCCACCCGGCTGCCGTCCGGGTTCATGAGATAGAGCTCGAGGTCTCCGCTACGCAGCGAGGTAAACAGGATCCTGTCGCCTTGGGGCGAGTACACCGCCTCGGCATCGTAGCCCTCGGTATCGGTCAGCGCGACGGGGTTCTCGCCACCCGGTCCCGCCTTGAAGATGTCGTAGTCCTTGTAGAGCGGCCAGATATAACCCTGGGAATAATCGGGCCTGGGCGGGCAGTGGCTGTTTTTCAGGTGGGTCGAGGCATAGATGATGGACTGATTGTCCGGCGCGATGAAGGCACAGGTCGTCACGCCCCGACCGGAGGACAGCTGTCGGACCTCACTGCCATCGGCGCGCATGCGAAAAATAGCATCGCACTGCAGCTCGCCGCGCGTGGACTGAAAGATCAGCTCCTGACCATCGTGAGAAAAATAGGCCTCCGCGTTCTGACCCCCGAAGGTGAGCTGGCGAATATTTGCCAGGTGGGTCTCACCGGGAAAAGCCAGGGCGCTGCCATCCCGACTCGCCTCCCTCACCTCCTCGGCCCCTGCGCCACTGACCGCCGCCACGACTACGGCGACGTATACACTGAGTATCTGATTGACTTTTTTCTTCACCCTGGCTACCCGCTGCAAAACGTTACCGCGCCACAAGCCGGGCGGTAACCGCCTGCTCGATGTGATCGCGTCGAAAACGAATCTGGATCGCGTCGCCCGGCTTCAGCCCCCGCAAAGCCTGTGCGTACTCGCGCAGGGTCTGCACCGGTGTTTCATTAACCGCGACGATGACATCGTCCTTTTGCAGACCGGCCTGCTCGGCCGGCGTACCTGCGCGTACCTCGTCTATCCGCACCCCGCCCCCGCTGAAGGCATAATCCGGCACCGTTCCCAGACTGACCTGGCGCGCCGTTTCGCGGGCGGCGGGTATCGCGTTCTCGCGCCCGTCGCCAAGCGTCGAACGCAGCGCCTGCGCACGCCCCGCCAGGTATTCCACGGTCTCGCGCAATACCTGTGCTGTCTTCACCAGCCCCGGCACATCAATCTTGTCCGGGGTGTCGCCGGGACGGTGAAAATCGTCATGGACACCACTGAACAGCTGCACGGCGGGTACACCGGCATCGATAAAACTGGTCTGATCGCCCGAACCGAAGTCATCGGCCACATTCTTGATGGGCACGCCGGTGACGTAGCCAGCCCCGCGCAAGATGTGCACCCACTCCTCAGCGCTGCCCGCGCCGAACACGGTCAGGGGATTTTTGCCCAGACGCCCCACGGTGTCGAGGTTTACCATCGCAATCACCTGATTGATCGGGTAGTCCCCGGGTTGCTGCACATAATGCCGCGAGCCCAGGCGCCCGACCTCCTCGCCGGTAAAGGCGACGAAGACAACACTGCGCGGTTGCGGCCTGCCACCCAGGACCCGGGCCAGCTCCAGCATTACCGCAATCCCGCTGGCGTTATCATCGGCACCGGGATGGATCTTGTCGCGATCCGCCGCACGGGCCACATACTCACCCCGACCCAAATGATCATAGTGCGCACCGATCACCAGGCTCTCGCCGGCCCGCTCGGGATCACTGCCGGGCAGCACGGCAACCACGTTCTTCAGTCTGACGACGCGCCCCAGAGGCTCAACCTGTTCCTGCCACGCCTGCAGCCAGGAACCTCCGTCGCCCCCCGGCCGCAGCCCCGCCGCACGAAACTGCCCGACAATATAGTCCGCGGCCTGATCCAGCTCCGGCGTGCCGAGGCCCCGTCCGGCCAGGGCCTCATCGGCCAGAACGGCAATGTCGCGCTGCAGGCGGCGCGTGGAAAACTGCTCCTGTGGCGACACCAGCGGCTTGCGCGGGGCCAGCTGCGCGGGACTTGACAGCAGCGTCGCGCCGTCACTTTGCGCGACCATCACCGACATGGGCGAGCCTATTACCGGCCACTGCCCCTTGAGCACATTGCTCGGCTCATCCCCCGTAAAAGCGAGATAACTGTAGCGGCCGTAGTGGGGCAGCTTGCGGCCCATACCCGGCAGCGCCGCAGGATTCTCGGTCGCCACCCAGCCGAGCGCCTGATCGGGATCTGCACTCTGACGGGCAACGACCACCACGGCATGCGCCTGGGGGCGCAATATCGTTTGCTCGATCCGCACGTCCTCACCACGGTCCTCGAAGGCATAATCGGCCAGCGCCTGGCCCAACTGCGGCCGGAAACGATTACGCCAGCCGAACAGCCAGACGGCGCGGTCACCAGGCAGCCGTGAGAACTCTCGGTCATAGCGGACCTCGATCTTGTCGCGCTCACCTGTCTGCCACGACCGCGCGAGCAATTCGTAGGCCTCCCGCAGCGCATCGGGCGCCTCCGCCGGCAACAGGACCAGGACGCGCTCGGCACCTGCCGCCTGGCTGATGGCGGGGGGAATCTCGTTGCGATGCAAGCGCCGGAATACGTCGAATTCCGGGTCAACATCCAGGCGCAGCGGTCGCGCGGGGAGCTTCAGTTCCAGCAGCGTGCGTCGCTGGTCGATCACGACGTCGGTCTGATAGGCCTGTGCCTGCCCTTCCAGGTGCACCGCGACCGGCACCCGCAGGGCATAGGCTGCTTCGTCCGGGGTCTGTTCGAGCTCCAGGCTCAGCCGATAACCGTCAGCCGCGGGCCTGGCACGTGCATGCAAGACACGCAAGCCGGGCGCGCCCGCGCGCCGCACCCATTGGGCAAAAAACGCGTCGAGCGGTTGCTCCGCCACCGCGCTGAACACCGCTTGCACCGCCGCGAAATCGGCGACCCGGAAGCGGTATTGCGCATACAGGGCACGCAGACCCTCGATAAATGTCTCATCACCAAGCTGGCGGCGCAGCATGTGAAAGAGCATGAGCGTCTTGCCGTAACCCACGGCCTCGCTGGAGGCGCTGTGGCGACTGCGGAACTGCGTCAGCGGGAAGTCCTGCTGCTGGCGCACATAGTCGGCGTATTTCTGCAGCACGCCGCGCCGGTAGTCGCTCCCCTGCCCGTGCTGCTCCTTGATCAGGTGATCGGCCAGGTAGCTGGTGAGACCCTCGGCCCAGTTGCCGCGGTCGTAATCGACGTAGACACCGTTGCCCCACCAATTGTGCAGAATCTCATGGGGATACGAGGAATGCAGGATAAACGGAAACCGGATGACCCTCGGTCCGAGCAGGGTAAACGAGGGCATGCCGTAGCCGGTCTCCCAGAAGTTTTCCACCAGGGCGAACTTCCGATACGGATAAGCGCCGATCAGGTCGCTGTAGAGATTGACATAATAATCGGTGGCGTCCAGGTACTTCTGTGCCAGCGTCGCATCTGGCTCACGCAATAACACCAGCGACTGCACGTCATCGGTGCCTTGTACATATTCCGTAAAGGGACCGGCGACCAGATAAATCTCTTCCTGGGGTGAGGTACTTCGCCACTGCTCGCGCACGCCTTCGGAGCCGGCATCGCGCAGCACCCGCTCGCCCTGACTCATGCCATACCAGTCCGGCGGCAGGCGCAGCGTGAGCTCGAAGGTCAGGAACGCCGCGTCAAGCTGCGGGTACCAGAAACTGCGCCCTGCCAGAAACACGCCCTGCGCCGAGATCATCCCGGGCGTCTCACGGAAACCGCGCGCGTACTCCTCACCCTGTTGCTGCAGCGCATGCCGGATGCGGCCGCGGTAGCTCAGCGTAAACCGGGTCTGCCCGGCCGGCAGCTCGATGCGATAGCGTTTGGGTTGCACTGCCCCGCGGTCACTGGCGACATTCAAGGCCGATTGCCGGGAGGGAAGTTCGCTCAGACGCACACCGGGGGTCTGAACCTCGGGTGTCAACTCGGGATGCAGCGCAAATTCCAGCGCATCTGATCTACCCTCAGAGCGCGTGATGGTATCGCTCACCTCGATGCTGTGCCCCTCCGGGCTGACGAGCACCTCGAGCGCGTGATGCAGCTCGGCGCGTGCCGCCAGCGGCAGACACAGCAGCCACACCAGCCAGAAGCTGTGGTACGGGCGATCAACCGGCCCGCACATGATGGATGATCGCTGTCCCTTCATCCCCCAACAGCAGGATCCCCCATCACCCTGCCCTTGCGCCCTGCGCCGATCAGGGTCCTGGCCCTGGGCTCAGCGAAGCTCGAGTTCATAGCTCAGCTCCTGGGGCTGTGCGAACCAGCGCGTGCGACGAATCTCGAGGGTGACCTTGTCACCCGGCTTTTTGTCCCAGGTCACCTCGCGCAGATCCGCCATATTGACGACAGGCTTGCCATTGACGGCGAGTACCTGATCGCCCTGTCTTATCCCCGCGGCCTCGCAGGGACTGCCGGATATGCACGTATCAACCTTGAGTTTGCCATCCTGCTCCGCGAGCAGCGCACCCAATTTGCCAGCGGCCGGCAGCACACGTTTCTGCGGCAACAGCAAAAAATCCGCAAGCCCCGGCTCGAGCCCTCCCTCCCAGCTATTGAGTACAATGGCGCTGCTCACCGGGACGCGCCGCACCAGCCTGCGCGGAATACCGCTGCCATGCGCGAGATGCCCGCTGCCGGCCAGCACCACCATGGCATGATCAGGATAGGTCTTGAGATAAGCCGCGGCGCGTTCCGCCATACCCTCGTCCCACAACAGCTGGACCTCGAGAAAGTGCTCGAAGCTCTGTCCCTGTTTGTGGGGATGCTGGTCGAAGATCCCCCTGAGGCGCTGCACATACAGCGTATCAGAACGGTCGATTGCTTCGGGGATCGCGGCCCGCTCCGCTTGCGTGAGTCCGTCGATACCCTTTCTGCCCACCTTGCGCGTGAGTTCGACGGGCAGATTCAGGGCCACCACTGGCAACTGATGCTCGCGCGCGTAGCGCAGGATCGGCGCATAGAGACGAAAATCAAACCGCCAACGCCGGTAGTATTCCGTGCTGCGCAGCAGCTCCGCTTCACTCAGTTTTCCCGCCACGTAGGCATCGAGATAGCGCTGAAAGGGTTGCTGAAACATCTCCATGCCAATCGCCAGCTGGGGCTGTATCGCATGCAGGCGGCGGATGATCTCGAGCTGTGTCAGATGGTGATCGTATCGATCGTGACTCTCACCGACAAACACAACCCGCTTCTCCGCGAGCTCGGGAATGACGCCTTCCAGGTTGGAAAGCGCGCTGAGATCCAGCGCTGGCGTGGCAGATATCGGGCGTGCGACCGCCTCGCCCCGCGGCTGTTGGCCGCCACCAGGCATCGCGCCATGCCGTGGCTGCTCGGGGGTCGCGCAAGCGGTGACGAAAAGCACCACCAATACCAGGCTGGACCAAGAACACTGCGGCCAGGTCGGGGCTGTTTCGCTCACCCCGGCCATGCCTGCACGCGATCCGGTTGCGGTTTTCCGGCGCGTTTCCTGACCGTGGCTCGACACAATGGTTCTCCTGTCAGCTCAGCACCTGTTGCCATGAACCCAACCACGCCTGCATGCAGGTCAACAGGCCCTAGTGCTTCGTCAATCTGATAATGACGAATGATATGGCCACGGAATCCACGGAAAAACACGGAAAAAACCAACACGCATTAGAATTTTTTCCGTGTCCTTCCGTGGATTCCGTGGCTATAAATAAAAATACGGGCGCTCAGCCTCATTTGTCAGCAGCCGTCATTGTCACCTTGAAGCAGTAATCTAGTCTTCGTGCGCGAAACGCTTGATGATATAACCGCCCGATTTTTCGTCGAACTCAATCTGCAAGAGTTTGCGCGACTGCGCCTCTTCCAGCAAATCTCCGAAGGTTCGAAAACCATGATAGGTCTCTCTGAAACCGGGTTTGCGCCGTTTCAAGGCCTGCTTGACCATCGATCCCCAGACCTTTTCCTCCGCGCCCCGCTCTTCAAACAGGTCTTCCACGGTCTCCAAAACCATGTCCAGGGCTTCCTGTTTCTTCGCGTCGTCGTTCGGCGTCGCGGCCTTGGGCGCGGTTTTCTTGGCCGTGTCCTTGCGCTTGACCTGGCGCGGCTTTCTGGCCTCCCGCACCAGGTCGTCGTAAAAGATGAACTCGTCGCAATTGGCGATCAGCAGGTCAGAGGTGGAACTCTTCACGCCGACACCGATCACCACCTTATTGTTCTCCCGCAGTTTACTGACCAGCGGCGAGAAGTCCGAATCGCCGCTGATCACGACAAAGGTGTCAACGTGCGCCTTCGTGTAACACAGATCCAGCGCATCCACCACCATGCGGATATCCGCCGAGTTCTTGCCGGACTGGCGCACGTGCGGAATCTCGATCAGCTCGAACGCGGCCTCGTGCATCGGCGCCTTGAATCCTTTATATCGCTCCCAGTCACAGTAGGCCTTCTTGACGACAATATTGCCCTTGAGCAACAGACGCTCGAGCACCTTTTGAATGTCGAAGGCGGCATACTTGGCATCGCGCACGCCAAGTGCGATATTCTCAAAATCGCAGAACAGTGCCATGTTCTGGGTCTTGGGTTGTTCGCTCATCCTGTCTCCGTTTGCCGTGTCAGCCCGCTGCCACCATCGATCGCCAAACGCTGCGCGGCATGGCGCCCCGGCGCATCCTCCAGTTGTTAGTCTACACCAACGCCTTCCTCATCGGTGAGGTTGGGCACCGGGCGAGGCATAGCACCCGGGTCGATGTCGCCAGCGCGCATCACGTGCACGGGCCTGCCGGCGTGCGCGAGCACGGCATCACGCTGAACCTGATTGGTCCTGGGTAATCGGGACGACTTCACGCCGATCGAGTACGGCTGCCACACCTCTCGCGGCCCGGGCCGGTATGGGCCATTGTGCTCGAGCTCGATGCAGGCCGAGCCGCCTTACCGCCGGGTGCGCAAGGGCAGGAAGCAAGCTGCTGTCCAGCAGCTTGCTATCGCGACTGGCGGGGATAGGGCAAAGCCGGGCGCCGCCGAGCGGTCTGTTGAAGCCTTCGCAGACAGGGGCACCGGAACCGGTATCAGGTGGCGCCCCGAAATGCATTAGCCCCTGTTCCAGACGCCAACGTACTACCGGCTCCGGTAAGGCTTCATACGGAACCATCAGCACGTCCTCGTCAGACGGTGCAAGCGCTCGGCGCAGTTTCCCTGCACGGATTACCGCCAATGACCGCGCTTTGCCATGCGTAGCAACCGTTATGCCTTGACTGTCGTCTCGGCACCCTTCAGCGATACTGACGCAGGTACCACCACTCGAAAAAACGTTTAGCCCAGTGCCCAAGCGTTATCGGCGGGAGCATCATGCCACCGGTGGCTGTGCGTGTGACCAGCATGCCGCGATTGCCACTGTCGACAATGCACATCAATTCCACCTTAAAGGTTTCGGTTGGCGGGTTCCCATTCAGCTCAGCCAGCAGATTGGCCGCCGCGGCCTTCGCCTGCAGGTCTGCCATATGCGCCTGCTTCGGCATCCATTCCGGCCCCGGGAAACTCCCGGAATCCCCCGCCACATACACCCTTTCGCCACCTTCGACGCGGCAGTGCACATCCGCCTTGAGCAGCCCACCGTCCGAGCGCGCGAGATCCGTGTTGTCAAACCAGCTGTTGCCGGTCATGCCCGGCATAAACAGGATCAGGTCGGCATCAAATTCCCCGCCCTCGGTTATTACCCTGTTCGCCTCGAACCCCTTCAGCCGGTGCCCAAGATGGGTCTCGATATCCAGCCTGGCCATCCGCTCCATCAGTTTCTTGACGGCCTTGGCCCCGAGCCGCTTGCCCGGCTCCGCTGCCGGACTGAAGAAGATCAGTTTGAATCGCTGGCGCCGGCCCTGTTGACGCAGGAGGGTATCGATGCCAAACAGGAATTCGAACATCGGCCCACCACGCATGGCCGAGGGTTCCTTGGGGTTGCCGCCGAATCCCATCGCGATGGTGCCCGCCTGCATCGCTTGCAGTCGATCCCGTATCGCGACGGCCGCCGCCAGGCCTTCGCAGGGCGTAATCGCGTGCTCGATACCGGGCAGTTTCCTGATGAAACGCCCGCCTGAGGCGATGATCAGGCCGTCGTTCGCGATCTCGCCGCTATCCGTGGCCACAACGCGCCCGCCCTGCTGCAGCCCGATGGCCTGCGCGGCGTGAAACACAACCCGCTTGCGCCGGAAAAACTTCTCGAGCGGGACAACCACGTCTTCGGGCTTACGGATGCCCGCGGGTATCCAGATGAGGCTGGGGTAGTAGACGAGTTCGGGCCGGGGAGCAATCAGGGTGATCTCGGCGCCGCGGTCTTGCGCCCGCAGCGCGCGCACCGCAGTCAGGCCAGCGAATCCGCTGCCAATAATGGTGATTCTGTTCGTCATGGTTTTTTGAAGGTTCCAATGCGACCCGGATTTCTCTGCCCGTCGACACGCGCCGGGGCGCGTTCGAGACACGGACTCATCCAGGAGCCTGTCCGAGTAATCATGTTGCTACTGCGGCGGCGGACAACCGGTCCTCTTTTCCGATCCTTTTCGTCAAATAGCACCAACTATTCTCCTCAAACGATCGAAAAACTGGCCTCGATTTCCCACTCGCCTCCCTGCGCACAGATTGCTCGGACAGGCTCCTAGCTTGCGACCGACGCCGCCAGCGACTCCAGCGTCTCCCAACGGGCATAACAGGCCTGAAGTTCCGCGGCGAGTGCTTCCAGCCGCGCCAGGGTCGTGGTGATGTCATCAGGCGCCCGCTGATAGAATCCGGCATCATTGACAGCTGCATGCAACCGTGACTGCTCCGCCTCCAGGGACTCGATCTTTGCCGGCAGGGCGTCCAGTTCGCGCTGGTCCCGGTACGAGAGTTTACGCGACTGCCCGCTGCGCCTTTCGGCCCCAGCCGCGCGTGCCGGCTCGGAAAGCGCGGCGCCCTGCGCCTGCCCGGATTCAGGCGGCACAGGGATTTTTCGCTGGCGCAGCCAGTCACTGTAGCCACCCACATATTCTGCGATCCGGCCCTGCCCTTCAAACACCAGCGTACTGGTCACCACGTTATCCAGAAACGCCCGGTCATGGCTGACCAGCAGCAGGGTGCCCTGATAACCGAGTATCAGTTCCTCCAGCAGCTCCAGTGTTTCCACATCGAGATCATTGGTCGGCTCATCCAGAACCAGCAGGTTGGCCGGCTGCGCGAACAGGCGCGCCAGCAGCAAGCGGTTACGCTCGCCGCCCGAGAGCGTACTCACCGGCGACTGCAGGCGCTCGGGAGGAAAGAGGAAATCCCGCAGATAACCCGCCACATGGCGGCTGCGGCCGTTGATCGTGACCGTCTGGCTGCCCTCGCTGACATTATCCATCACCGAGAGTGCAGGATCGAGCTGGTCCCGTTGTTGATCAAAATAGGCTGTCTGCAGTCGCGTGCCCCGCAGAATACGGCCACTGTCGGGTGACAATTCGCCGAGCAGCAGTTTGATCAAGGTCGATTTGCCGGCACCATTGGGACCGAGTATACCGACCCGATCCCCACGCAGGATGCGCACCGAGAAATCCCGGATGACAGTCTTATCGCCAAAATGCTTGCGGACATGCTCGGCCTCGAATACCAGCTTGCCCGAACGTTCCGCCTCTTCCAGGCGCAGGTCTGCCTGCCCGGTGCGATCCCGGCGCTGGCGACGTTGTTCGCGCAAACCTTCCAGTGCCCGCACCCGTCCCTCATTGCGGGTTCGGCGTGCCTTGATGCCCTGGCGGATCCAGGCCTCCTCCTGGGAGAGCTTTTTGTCGAACTGGGCGTTATGCTGTGCTTCCACCGTGAGTTGTTGCGCCTTTCTGTCCACATAGGCATCGTAATCCCCTGACCAGGACGTCAGCAGGCCGCGGTCCAGTTCAAGGATGCGCGTCGCCAGCCGTCGCACGAAGGCGCGATCATGACTGATAAACAGCAAGGCGCCGGGATACTCCACCATGAAATCTTCCAGCCAGGTGATCGCCTCGATATCCAGGTGATTGGTGGGCTCATCCAGCAGCAGCACATCCGGCTCACACACCAGCGCCCGGGCCAGCATGACACGCCGTTGCCAGCCACCGGAAAGGGCATGGAAGCTGGCGGTACCGTCCAGACCCAGACGTGACAGTACGGTTTCGACCCGCTGTTCCCATTGCCATCCACCCGCCACTTCCAGCGCATGCTGTAGCTGTGCAAGGCGTGCGAGACCTGCGGGCGTGTGCGACTGCCCGAGCGCGGTGGCCGCGTGATGGTATTCAGAAATCAACCGGCCGAGTTCGGGGAGCCCGTCAGCAACCACATCAAACACCGAGTCCGTGCTGTCGAGCGTGACTGCCTGCGCCAGATGCGCGATGCGCATACCCGGGCGGATCCAGACACGACCGTCATCGGGGAGCGTTTCGCCACTGATCACGCGCATCAGCGAAGACTTGCCCTCACCATTACGGCCCAGCAGGCAGACCCGCTCGCCGCGCCGGATCTCCAGATCCACGTGATCCAGCAGTACCCGGTGGCCATAGGCCAGCGAAACCTTGTCGAGTCGCAGCAAGGGCATGGTCGTTCTTCGTCGCCTGTCAGTCAGGAAAAAACGGGAGCATAGATGCAGTTGCCCAATATACCATCCGTCGCGAGCAATGAAATCAGAATCCGGAAGCCAGAATCCAGTACCCAGAATGTCGCAAACCCGAACACCTGTCTCCTGTATCGCATATTCCGGCCTCCGAATTCTGACTCCTCACGCCTCACTCCTGTATTCTGTATTCTGTATTCTGATTCTGACTTCTGTTCTTCTGGCTTCTGGCTTCTGGCTTCTGGCTTCTGGCTTCTGGCTTCTGAATTCCCCCCTCCGCGCTCAGCGTTTCAAGCGCCTGAGCAAGGCCTTCAGCGGCAAGGTGTTGATCACGTCATGCTTTTCCAGCCAGCCCCGGCGCGCCTGAGCGATACCGAAGCGCATGTAGTTCAACTGGCCGCCACTGTGGGCATCGGTTGAGATCGCCAGTTTGACCCCCAGGTCCTTTGCCAGCCTGCAGTCAACGTCATTCAGGTCCAGCCGTTCCGGCTGGCAATTGACCTCGAGGAAACAGCCGCGGTCTTGGGCGGCCGCGAGCACCTTTTCGATATCCACCTCATAGGCCCGGCGCTTGCCGAGCAAGCGCCCCGTCGGATGCGCAAATATATTCAAATGCGGATTATCCATGGCGCGAATAATTCGTGCGGTCTGACGCCGCCGCGACAGGCCGAACGCAGAGTGTACGGCGCCGACGCAGATGTCCAGGTGCGCCAGCACGTCGTCTTTCAGGTCGAGATGCCCGTCTTCGAGGATGTCCACCTCAATCCCCTTCAGAATGCGGATACCCGACAGCGATTCGTTGAGACGGTCTATCGCTTCGCACTGGCGCAGCAAGCGCTCCGGTGTCAGGCCCTTCGCGACCGTCAGGTGCTGGCTGTGATCCGTAATTGCGAGATAGGCATAGCCCTTTTCCCGGGCCGCCGTCACCAGGGTCTCGAGGCTGTCGCGCCCGTCGGTTTCCCGCGTATGCATGTGCAGATCACCGCGGATATCGGCTTCGGTAATCAGCTTCGGCAACTGTCGCCTGGACGCCGCCTCCAGCTCGCCCCGGTTCTCGCGCAACTCCGGCTCGATATAGGGCAGGCCTACCGTGGCAAAGACCTCCTTCTCCGTCTTGCCGGCAATGCGTTTCTCGCCCCGGAAGACGCCATACTCATTGATTTTCAGTCCCTTGCGCACAGCGCGGGCCCGCACCGCGATGTTGTGCGCCCGGGAACCGGTAAAATAATGCAGCGCAGACCCGAAACTCACCGCCGGCACAACCCGCAAATCGACCTGCAGGCCACGGTGCAATACCACGGTGGAACGCGTATCCCCCCGCGAAATCACACGCTCGACGTCTTCGTAGTTCACAAAGCGGTCGATAATCGGGCCGCTGCTGGCCGCAGTGGCAAGGATGTCCAGATCGCCCAGCGTCTCTCGACGCCGCCGGTAGCTGCCCGCAACCGTAACCCGCCTCACGCCGCCGGCAGCCTTGAGGTAATCCGCGAGTTGGGTCGCGACGGCCTCGACCTCGCTCCAGAGGTAACGCCGGCTGCGTTGCTGCGCCTCGGAAAGCCCCTTGAGTATATTGGCCTCGCTCGTGGCGCCGAAACCGGGCAGCTTGCGGATACGACCGGCCCTGGCAGCCTTTTCCAGCTCGGCGACACTGTCGATATCGAGCTGTTCGTGCAGCATTCGCACGCGTCTCGGGCCGATACCGGGAATCTTCAGCAATGCCGCCAGATCCGGGGATACTGCCCGTTCGAGCTCCTTCAGCTTGCGCAGCCTGCCGGTCTGTACGATTTCCCGGATCTTTTCCGCCAGATCCTTGCCGATGGTGGGCAACGCTTCGAGATCCTCGCCCTTGGCGACCATCTCGGCCAGACTGCGTGACAAACCCTGAACGGTGCGGGCGGCATTGTGATAGGCGCGCACGCGGAAGGGGTTCTCACCCTGGATATCCAACAGATCGGCTATCTCCTCAAAGACAGCCGCGATATCGGCATTTGTTACAGCCATCCTGCGCTCACCCGGCCTGTTCCCGCTTCTGCACCGCCGACTCCCGCCATCGCTGTGAGTAGCCGACACCTGCTATTATGCGCCAACATCAGTCCCTGACCCTGTAGCATACGGCGGCGGACCTGGCGCGCTGCCCGGACAAACCGGCCGGACGCCGGCAAGCCGAAGACCCGACAGCCTGCCGACCGGGATACCCTACGCACACCGCGCTGGCACGGCAATCATTCAAAACCCTGATACAAGGAGGCGCGCAAGCCAATGCTGACCCCGGAACAGATCAGCGAATTCAAGAACATCCTCGACCAGGCTTACAACAGGCTGCTGGAAGAGATTCGCCAGCATCTGCAGAAGTCCGACAACGAAGGATTCCAGGAGTTGGCGGGCCAGGTGCACGACCTGCAGGATCTGTCCGTGGCCGATCTGCTGGTCGACGTGAATTATGCGCAGATCGACCACCTTCTCGAGGAACTGCGCCAGGTCGAGGGCGCCTTGCGTCGCATCCGTGAGGGAACCTACGGGATCTGCATCGATACCGGCGCCAGCATCGAACTGGAGCGCCTCAAGGCGTACCCGACTGCCGCGCGCACGCTGGAAGCCCAGGCGCAGTATGAGAAAACCCATGCGGGGATGGCCACACCGACGCTCTGACGCGCGCGGCATCTTGATCTCGTTGGGAAACCGCCGTTGGGGAACGTGTCGAAGCACATGACCAGCCGGCACAGCATCGAGTACGCGCAACAAAGGCCCTGCTTGTTGTTTCAACCGGATCTGCACACCCTGCCAATCAATGGCCGATGCCGCCAGCGGGCGCTATGTGGCCGGAGACAAAGGCACACGATGACCCGAGCCGGGCGCGAGAGGGGCCGGCCCTCAATGTGTTGGTGGCCGTCTGCGCCCGGTGTATAGTAGTCAGCCAGTTTACTGCGCCATACCCTTGCCGCTTTGGTCTTTCAATCTCAAGAGCTTCTTTGCAGGGCGTATTCAATCGACGCCGCTTATCTGACGACACCTGTGCGCCCCGGGCCCCTTGCGGCATGCCTGGCTGCTCTGCTTGTCCTCTTCACCCCGGCGCCGATGGCCGCGGACGCCGCCGCCGTGATGACGCTGACCCGGACCGCCGACGCTGTGATCATCGAGGGTGGCTCTCTCGAGCCTCTGACCGGCAGTGACATCGCGAAACTGAGGGTATTCGCCTTCCACGCGGGCAAGCCACGGACGGTCCCCTTCCAGGTCGATCAGCGCGATTCGGCCGGCAACTGGGTATGGGATCTGGTGTTCCCCCGCCGCCGTCAGCTGTACGACGAAGACACGAGCCAGACGGCCGTCCCCGGCGCCTTACGCGACCCAGTGCGCACCCACGATGACGAGGATCCACCCGGCAAGGCGGAACTGGACGCCAATGACCTGCTGGTCTTTCTCGCCCGCGACATGGGTGACCGGCACGCGGGGGCGAGGGAGGCCTTGCATACGGACGCGGTTCTGGCGATCGAAGCGGTCGACCCGGTCGATGGCGCGAGGGGGTGGGTCTACCTTGCGTACTTCGAACAGGATGCGCCGGCACGTTCGGACGTCCGCTACATGCGGCACGTGGCGGCGCACAGGCGCGTTATCTCACCGGTTTACGATTTCCAGTATTCGGACCAGCTGGTGGTGCGCCTGGACGATCTCCGCATCCAGGGAAACCGGATGCTGGACCGCATCAACCTGCGCGGCAAGGTCCTGGCACAGCTCGGGCTCATCAAACAATCCATTGCGTTCACCGAAAACGATATCTATGGCTATATTGAAGGCATCATTGACGGCCCGGTGCGCATCGTAAAGAGAAATATTGTGCACCTGGAATTGTGGGGCGTGATCCGGACGCCCGATGTGACCTGTGAGCACTTATACTATCCGGACTATGCCCAGGTCCCGGTCTGTCTGCCCATCCGTTTCCCGGTGACCCAGGCCTCGGTTTTCCTGTTGGCGGAACTTCGCGATTCCCCGATTGCGCGGACACTGATTGGCGCGCCGGACGGAACTGTCTCAGACCCCATGAATAAAGGTGAGGAAACCCGCCTCGGCCATGCCTTGCCGCTGCAATGGATTGCGCTCGACAGCGCGCTTGGTTCGGTTATCAGTATTGTGGAATTGCCGCCAGCGCTCGCCGAACACGCAACCGTCCGACCGTGCCTCTGTGATCAGCCTCCGATTACCGTGGACAGCGATCGTTCGGCCTTATCCGGGCCGGTGGCCGGCTTCGAGGTGACGTCATCAGTAGGCTGCCCCCGCGGCCCACACACCCTGCACGGAATCTTCCTGATCTCGACCGGCGCCTACCGGAAAGGCGACGAAGTGAGCGCCTACAATCTCTCCCATGCAAGCCTTATCATACGAGTGTCATGGCTCTGACGGGAACCGATGGGCGCGGTGGGGATCGGGGTTCGCATGACGGCGTCATAGCCAGGTTTCGCTCACTCCCGGGATCTCAGTCGCGGGCAGGTTCGTCCCCCGGCACGTGGATCCTCAAGAATTCCGCCAGTGCATGCTCGTACGCCGGCTGACTCGCGATGAAGCCCGTATTATGGTCGCCCCGTATCCTGATCAGGACTTTTGGCGGACGTGCCGCCTGGTAGACCCTCTCCCCCAACCGGAACGGAATGATTTCATCGTCAGGACTGTGAACCACGAGCAGCGGACAGGTCACGCGGTTGATATACGCAGCCGTATTGAATCTGAATCGCAGGACGATGAGCCGGGACAGCACGGGAAACACTGACTGCGCCATGTCGCGTGCGGAGCTGAAGGTCGATTCCAGAATCAGGGCGCGCGGCTGAACGTCGGCGGCGAGCCTGCTGGCTACCGCGCCGCCCAGCGAGCGGCCAAACAGGACGATATCTTCCCGCGCAAAGCCTCGGTCGTGGGTCAGATATTGCCAGGCGGCGGCGGCATCCTCGTAGAGCCCGGCCTCACCAGGCTTTCCCGCGCTCTGACCGTAGCCGCGGTAGTCGAAAATGAACACATTCAGTCCAAGCCGGTGGAAGATTGCCACCGATTCGCCACGATGGGAAATATTGCCGGCATTGCCATGAAAAAAGAGCAGGACCCGGCGCGACCCGGGGTGCGGGATGTACCAGCCGTGCAGTCTGGGGCCCTGCACGGCTCCCAGAGAAACGTCCTCGTACGCGAGGCCCCAGTCCGCCGGGGTCTGGTCAAGCTGGCGGTAGGGAAGGAAGATCATGTGCGGCTGTTGCAGATACATCCAGCCGTTGAGCAGCGCCAGGGCGAGGACCAGAACGAGGATGCCGCTAACCTGCATGTGGCACCGCCCGGTCTGCCATTTCCACGACAGCCGCCGCCACGCTGCCCTTTTCGCCGCTGCCGGACGGCGCGCCACAGGGACTCTGACACACAGAAAAACACCTATTTTTCACGTTAATACTTCACATTATCTTATTGACTATATTACTTTTGCACATGTACGCATCATCTAGCCCAACGCTTCAGTCCGGCCTGCCACGGCGCAAGTAAATCGGGGCACCGTGCAGGCTGCCTATTTTCGAACTGCGTGCTAAGGTATGCGCACACAGTCACAGGATACTTTACTCAAGCGCGTCCCAGGGCGCGCGCAGGCGCTCATGGTTCTGGAAAAATGTGCCCGCGGGGCAGCAGTGTGAAGACCCGTCCGGTTTTGCTAGCCATCTTCGACGGTTTCGGCCTGAATCCCAGCCGCGCGTACAACGCCTGGGCCCTGGCCCGCACACCCCATCTTGACCACTATTTCGCCTCCTATCCGCACACCGTGCTGCAGGCGTCCGGCCGGGCAGTCGGATTGCCGGACGGACAATTCGGCAACTCCGAGGTCGGTCATCTGACACTGGGATCCGGACGGGTCCTGGAGCAGGACCTGATCCGCATTGCCGATGCCATTTACGACGGCTCTATCGAGGAACAACCGGCCTGGCAGGCGATGCTCGACGGCGCGCAGCGCATCCACCTGGTGGGGATGGTCTCCGACGGAGGCGTCCACTCGCATATTGAACACCTGCTCGGGATTCTGAACCTGTTGCGCAAAACAGAGATCGAGCCGGTGGTGCATATGATCACCGACGGGCGGGACACGGCGCCGCACGCAGCACTCGCCTACCTGGAGATGCTCGAGGAAAACCTCGCCAGGCTGGGCAGAGGCCGCATCGCGTCGGTGAGTGGCCGCTACTGCGCCATGGACCGGGTCAAACACTGGGACCGGACAGAGCGTGCCTGGACAGCCATGGTGCGGGCACAGGGCCTGCGCGTGGACAGCCCCCGGGAGGCGATTGAATCCGCCTACGCACGCGGCGAAGGGGATGAATTCATTCAGCCGACGGTTATCACGGGTCACAGCGGGATCGCCCCGGACGATCCGGTGTTGTTCTTCAACTTCCGCAGTGACCGCGCCCGACAGCTGTCGGCCGCCTTCGGCCTGGCGGAATTTGACGCTTTCGATCGCGGCGGCGTCTGCCTGCAGCGCCTGGTCTGTATGACCGAGTACGACGCCAATTACCCCTTTCCCGTTTTGTTTGCGCCCCAGGTGCCGGAACAGGTGCTGGCCGAGGTGATCAGTGAGGCCGGTCTCAGACAGCTTCACTGCGCCGAGACCGAGAAATATCCCCACGTGACCTATTTCTTCAATGGCGGAAGGGAGGCGCCCTACCCCGGCGAAGACCGGATCATCGTCCCGTCGCCCATGGTGGCGACCTACGACCTGCAACCGGAGATGAGCGCGCCCAAGGTTGCCGACACCCTGATCGAGGCGATCGAGAGCGACACCTATGCCTTTGCCGTGGTCAACTTCGCCAACAGCGACATGGTAGGCCACACCGCCCGTTGCAATGCGATTATTCAAGCCGTAGAGACGCTGGACCTGCAGGCCCAGCGGGTGTTTCGGGTGGCTCTGGAACGTGGCTGGCGGGTCCTGCTGACCTCGGACCATGGCAATTGCGACGAGATGATCAACCCCAATACCGGGGAACCCCACACCCAGCACACCGAGTACCCAGTCCCGTTTCTGATCATGGGTGAGGGCGCCGTGCGCCTCGGCATCGGGCGGGGCCTCGCTGATATTGCGCCAACCGTGCTGGATCTGCTGCGCCTGCCGCAGCCCCCGGCCATGACCGGACGCAGCCTGATCCTCAAGGGCGGCTTGAGATGAGACAGAGACGCACATGACTGACTCCCGACACCAGACGGTCTCCGTACTCGCGCTGAATCCGGCGGTGGATATCAGCTACGAGATCCCGCAACTCATTGCCGACCAGAAGGTGCGTGCCGTCAAGACCTACCACCACGCGGGCGGCAACGGCATCAACGTTGCCCGCGCACTGGCAGAACTGGGTACGCCGATGCACTGTTGTAGCGTCATCGGGGGTGAGAGCGGCGATCTCCTGTTGCGCCTGCTGGGCGACAGTCTGCGTGACGGCCACCGGTATTTTCAGGTCGAGGGGGAAACGCGCCTCAACGCCACCCTCCTGCAGAAGAACCCACCGAGCCAGTATGAGATTGACAGTCTGGGCCCCGAAGTTCCGGCAGCGGTCCTGAACGACATCACGAACTGCTTTCTGGCGACCTGCGGCAACGGCATCGCCGTACTGAGCGGTTCCCTGCCAGCCGGCGTCCCCGAAGATCACTACCGCCGGCTGGCCGAACATATCAAGGCGCAGGGTGGCAAGGCCGTGGTGGATGCCCACGGGCCGGTGCTGCACCAGGCCCTGGAGGCAAAGCCCTATCTGGTCCGGCTCAACCGCTATGTGCTCGAGATGACCGTCGGGCGACGACTGAGCAACGTCGAAGAGGTCGTCGAGGCCGCCCGCGATCTGCAGCAGCGCGGCATCGAGCTCGTCTGCATCTCGCTCGGCGCCGAAGGCGCAATCCTTATCGACAATGCCAACAGCTACCAGTGCACGGCGCCCAGGGTACGCGTCCAGTCGACGGTCGGCTGCGGCGATGCACTGGTTGCGGGTCTGGTGGCAGCCGCCCATCGCGGCGAGAGCCTGCAGGCCATGCTGTGCCTCGGCGTCATTTGCGGCAGTGCCACCGCCTCGCACCCGGGCACGGAGCTGTTCACGCGTGCCGAGGTGGATGAAGCCTCCTTTGATCTCGAGCCGAGGACTCTGGACATCTGAATCGCTCGACTCAGCACGCTGCCAGCCTCGCGCATGCCGGAAACCCCGCTCAGCTCCGATTCCGACTCGCGGCGACTGCGCCGCGCATTCATTCTGGCGGCATCCTTTGCGGCACTCTTGTGGCTGATCAAACTCGCCGAGCTTCTCTTCGGACTGGATCTCGTTCCCTACGGTGTCTATCCGCACCGGCTGAGCGGGCTCGTGGGCATTCTGTGGGCACCGCTCATCCACGGCTCGCTGTCACATCTGTTTGCCAATACCGCCCCGCTGGTAATTCTTGGTACCGCACTGCTGTACGGGTATCCCAGGTCGGCGCGGATCGTTCTGCCCGTCGTCTATGCGGGTTCGGGCCTGGGAGTCTGGCTGTTCGCCCGTAATGCCTGGCACATCGGAGCCAGCGGCCTGACTTTTGGCATGATGTTCTTTGTCTTCACTGTTGGGGCGCTACGCTGGGACAGACGTGCCATCGCCCTTTCGCTGATCGTATTCTTGCTGTACGGCGGGATGATCTGGGGGATCTTTCCCTACGATCCGGAGATCTCCTACGAGTCGCACTTCTTTGGGGCCGTGATCGGCGTCGTCCTCGCCATCGTACTGAAAAACCGCGATCCCGCCCCACCCACGAGAAAATACAGCTGGGAAGAGGAAGAGGACGCGCTGGCGGAGGCGGACGCGGCACAAGTCGCGGACAGCGCGCCGGGTGATCCGCCGCCGTTCTGAACCGGGGCGGCTCGCGGCGCGGCAGGCGCAGAACTGCGGACGCCGGGACCGCAGGCGGCGCAGAATCCTTCGGGAAGGTACTGTCAAAGCCGCGCCGCGTGCTGCCGACACAGATGCATCGGGCTGGCGACAACCGCCACTCACAGGCGTGTGCCGCAAGGCGGCTGATATTCATTCAAAATGGAGGGCAAGGCGATGGGCAAGGACACCGCGACCCTGACTGAAACTGCGGCAGGCCCGCAGAAGGACACCGTGACCCTGACTGACAACGCCACAGGCCGGCAGATAGAACTTCCGGTGCGGCGTGCAACGCAAGGTCCGGTCGCCGTCGATATCGGGCATTTTTATCGGGATCTGGGTTATTTCACCTATGACCCTGGCTTCCTGTCCACCGCCAGTTGCCACAGCGCACTGACCTTTATCGACGGCGAACAGGGCGTACTGCTCTACCGTGGCTACCCGATCGAGCAGCTGGCCGAACGAAGCAGCTTTCTCGAGGTCGCCTACCTCATGTTGTATGGCGAACTGCCCACCCGGGAACAGCTCGACACGTTCAGCACCATCATTGTCCGCCACAGCATGCTCAAAGAGAGCCTGAAGAGTTTTTTCCGTGGCTTCTACCACGATGCCCATCCGATGGCGATCATGGTCGGTGTCGTGGGATCGCTGTCCGCCTTTTATCATGATTCCACCGACATCAGTAATCCGAAGCACCGCGAAATAGCCGCCCACCGCCTGATCGCCAAGATGACCAGTATTGCCGCGGCGAGTTACAAGCACTCCATCGGTGAGCCCCAGATCTACCCGAATAACGCCTTGAGCTATACCGGCAACCTGTTGAACATGATGTTCTCGGTGCCCTGTGAACCGTACCAGGTGGATCCCATCGCCGAAAAGGCGCTGGACCTGATCTTTATCCTGCATGTCGACCACGAGCAGAACGCCAGCACCTCAACGGTGCGACTGGCCGGCAGCTCGGGTGCAAACCCCTTTGCCTGTATTGCCTCGGGTATCGCCGCGCTGTGGGGGCCTGCACATGGCGGCGCCAACGAAGCCGTACTCAACATGCTGGCCGAGATCGGTGATGTCAAACACATCCCGAAATACGTGGCGCGCGCCAAGGACAGAAACGACCCCTTCCGCCTCATGGGCTTTGGTCACCGGGTCTACAAGAACTACGACCCGCGCGCGCGGATTATCCGCGGGATGTGCCATGAGGTGCTCGCCAGACTGGACCATCACGACGACCCCATGTTCGAACTGGCGCTGCGCCTGGAAGAGATTGCGCTGAACGATGAGTACTTTATTGCACGCAAGCTCTACCCCAATGTCGACTTCTACTCGGGCCTGATCTACAAGGCGCTGGGCATCCCGACCAACATGTTTACCGTCATGTTCGCCATTGCACGTACCGTCGGCTGGGTGGCGCAGTGGATGGAGATGATCGGCGAGGAAAACCAGCGCATCGGCCGGCCGCGCCAGCTGTATACGGGTCCACCCCAAAGGGACTATGTTCCGATGCAACAGCGGTAATTGGCGGTTGAACGAGACCGTCGCGCCGCGCAGAGCGAGCGGCGAGCAAACGGGCTTCGTCATACCCGGCCGCACAGGCAGTCAGAGGCATATCGACAGCGAGGCACCACCGGACAGCGAGCCAGCGGGTGAAGCACGGCGGATCAATCGACAATTAGCGAGACAATTACGTACTTCCCCTAATCGACACCCCCCGCGCAAGCGATTAATCTGAGTTTGAGGCTCACGCATGTGAGTCTCCTCCTCCAACCGTGGAACATGGATAATCATGGAACATGGTATCAAAGCCGCCTTCGGGCGGCTTTTTTTTGCGACGCCAGTGTAAGGTAGCCGTTGCGGGATAGTTACCACCAACAAGTAGTACTATCCCCACTGTCCAGTCATGTCGAAAGGGCCTAGTTTTAACAGTGTGAAGGAACCGAGCAGAGGCGGTCATCAGAACCGCGGCCTCTGCTAAGCCCTTGCAATGAGACTGGAGAATCATAATGAAAACACGGCTTGTTGCAGTGATGGGGGCAGTTGCATTGATGGCACTGCAGTGGACATCAGCCAACGCGTCCACCGTCCTGGCAGCGACTGATGGCACGGTAAATTTTATCTTCGATGAAAATCTGGCCGGCGCTCAGCTCGGCCTGTTTGACGACAGCGATTTCGGTGGCAGCGTTCTTGCGGTCCCGCTTCCCTCAATTGTGACTATCGCTCCTGGTCCTGGTGGTTCCGGCAATTTCACCGCCACCAATAACGCATCCGCCACGCTGACCCTGACGAACCAGCCCTGGTTTGTACTTGGCGTGTCAACAGACGGGGGCACTAACTGGATCCAGGACCTTGGTGTTTCATCAATTGGCGCAGACGCGTTCAGACTGTTCTTTCTGCTTGACACCGGCGCCGGCGCCGGCAGCGTAGTTGCCGTTGATGTCCAGTTAGCACCGATGGTGGTACCGGCGCCCGCCGCACTCTGGCTTTTCGGTTCCGGGCTGATCGGGTTGAGTGTGACCGCCAGGCGCAGCGCAATGCATAAGCCGTTGGGTAGATTGATCGCCTGAGCCGTTCTTCCTCCCGCCTCGTCGTCGCGCCACGGCGCTCTCCCAGGGGCCTGTTTTCACGGCAGGCCACCTGGCGGCGTTCTCCGCGCACATCGGTACCCCCTGGATCGAGGCGGCCACCAATCAGCTGCCACTCGGGTGGCATATGGAACCCTGGCCGGCCGCTGTGGTCGAAGTACCTGACATACAGCCGATGGCCCGTGCCCAGATGCCCTATACACCGTTCATGCCGAGTTTCGACCAGCTTCCAGCTGCCCTGCCGATATTTCCCCTGACCGGCGCGGTAGTCATGCCTGGGGTTGGTCTGCCGCTCAACATCTTCGAGCCCCGCTACCTGAACATGGTCGCCGATGCGATGAACGGCCACCACATGTTCGGAATGATGCAGCCGGATCCGTCGAAATCGGAAAGACCGCAAGTGGTATTTCAGACGGGCTGCGCGGGACGGATCACCAGCTACCATGAAACCGAGGACGGGCGTATGGAACTCATCCTCACGGGTGTGTGCCGTTTCAGGGTCAGTGAGGAACTGGAAGGCACACGCGGTTACCGGGTTGTGGTTCCGGACTGGAAACCCTTCAGGATCGATTATGAAGCGCGCAAAGGCGCCGCGATCAACAACCGGGATCGCCTGCTCTATCTGCTGAGACACTACTTCCTGTCCAGGGAACTCGAGACGGACTGGCAGAACATTACGGCCATTCCTTCCAATCAACTGGTGAATTCACTCACCACGGCACTTCCGCTGAGCAACATGGAAAAGCAGGCGATGCTCGAGGCTGTGTCGCCCCAGGACCGCGTCGATACCTTAATCGCGGCGCTCGAGACTCAGATGCACGAGGCGCAGGGACGTTCGAAACACTGAACAAGGCGGCAGCTCCGCGACCGCCTGCGGCGAGTGACGGTCGACATGCGGCGTTTTCGCGCCGATCGCGCGAACAGGCACAGACTGGATACTGGCGACAGACGCTGATGACGCTTTGTTCAGGCCGCCAAGCCCGCGACAGTCAAGCCGGGCGAGCCGCGATCGTACAAGCCCGGATTTAGAACCCACCGCCGGTACGGAACCCACCGCCACCGCCGCGGCCGCCTAAGCCGCCACCGCCGCGCCTCAGCCCGCCGACGATGTCACCGAGATCGCGCAGGTCACCGACGCCACCGCCCCAGACGGATCCCCGCCCGAACCCGCCGGAACCGAAGGTCGGGTCCGAACGCCGCGGCCGGTAGTGTTGCTGTTCCTGCAGGACCTTCCAGAACGTCTGACGGTCGAGCAGGCCATGCAGGAACTGGCCCAGCATCATCCCAATCATGGCGTCATCGCCGAAGGCCGAGCCCGCACGGTCGTAGCGGCGGCGCTTGAAGTCCACGCGCAGGGTCTCGAGTTCGCTCAGGCGCTTCTGGTGCTGACTGATTGTCTCGCGCAGTCCCTGCAGGGACGCCTCCAGCCGACGGCGCTCGTCCTCGCGTTCGAGCAGGCGGCTGACGATGATGTCGTCGTCCGGAAAGGGTGTGGTCATAACCGCCCGGCGCAGCTCCATGAGGTCGTTGCGTTGGAACTCGCTGGCCAGGAACTGCACGGCCTGACGGGTATGCGCATCATCGCCGCTCGCGAACGCGGCCTTGCGCTCCAGCAGTGCCTGCTGGTCCGAGTCGGCCTGTACGATGCGCTGGTCGATGGCGTCGAGCCGGTCATGTTCCTCGGCGAGGCGCTGTTCCAGCGCCGCGACGCCGTCCGCCTCGCGGGCTGAGGTATCGAGTTCCTTGAGGGCCTGGAACTCGGTCTCGGCGGCGGTCTTCAGACCGTCGGCGTACTCGCGCAGACGCACCGGGATCTCGTTCAGGCGGCTATAGTTGGCCCGCGCATCGGCAAACCCGATCAGCCTGGCCACCTTGCCGTCCAGCCAGCGTATCAGGCCGCCGGCCTGGTACTCGGGCAGTCCGTAGCGGCGCTCCCAGAGGTACATGAACAGCGCATCACCGCGGTAGGACGCCCCCTTCTGTTCGCGCTCTTCCTCGCTGCGGACGGCCTTTTCCTCGGCATGCATTGCCTTGCGCTCGACATCGTGCGCCTTGTCCCGCTGCGCCCGGTAGCCGGGGTCGGCATCGAGCCTGGCCTGGGTCAACGCATCGGCGGCATCAACGGCCTCGGCGGCGGCGTCCACCTGCCCGGCCTGGACGGCGCGTTCGGCCTCCAGGGCCTGGCGCGCCTCCTCGGAGACCTGGATCTGCCCCAGCAGGTCCTGCAACGCCGCGTCGCGCTGGCCGAGCAATCCCACCACCTGTTGCTCGGCCCGGTCGAGCAGGTGCACCAGCTCACCGTCGGCGAGCAGGTCCACGCGGATCCTGGCCAGCTCTTTGTAGTCTTCGGCCCGCGCCGTGTGTTGCGCAACGAGCTTCTGGTTGACGGCATCGATCTGCACCTCGACGGCGTCGATCCGCGTGCGCGCCTCACTCAGGGCCTGGTCGATCGAGGCCAGTGCCTGCCTGCCGGTGATCATGGCTGCCTCCCTACCACTCGGTGATGGCGCCGCCGGTGGTGCGCATCTCGTACTCGGGTACCAGGTAACCGCGACTCTTGTGGCCGAAGCGGTCGCGCTCGATGATGCCGTCGTCCTGCTTGTCGTCGGCGACCGCATGGAAGGTATCCTGATCAACCCGCAGGCCCCAGGTGTCGACGCGCCTGGTCGTGCCGGTCTCCTCGTCTTCGATCGGCACCTTGAGCCGCTTCCCGGCGGGGTCGACGGCCTCGACAATGATGTAGTAGTTGCGCGCGTCGGTGTTAATGTCCGGAACCCGCCACACACCGGTGTTCTCGCCGGGGCGGTTGACGATACGCACCGTGTACTCCTGCTGCAGCGTCGCGCGCAGGTCTTGCAGGGCCGCCAGCGCGTCCCTCGCGGCGTCAGTGTCCTCGTTGGTCAAGGCCGCAGTTCCGGCGTTAAGTAACCTCCCCGCGGTCTCGCGGGCATCGTCGGACGCGGCCAGGCCAATCACCTGCGCGTGCAGCTGGCTCAAGTCCTGCGGCAGATCCGCCTGCGGCGCGACGAAGGCAAAATAGCTGGCAACCCAGGCGAGGATCGGTACCGCGAAGCCCCCGAGCACCCACTTGCCCCATTTGCGGCGGCTGACGTAAAGCCGCGCGAGTCGGGTTGCCAGCCCGCGCCGCGGTGGTTTGTAGGTGAAGCGGTCCTCCTTGAGCGCGGTCACACCCTGATCGATGACGTGGTCCGGTACGTCGATGCCCTGGGCCATGTAGATCTTGCGCAGACGCTCCTTGAGATCCGCCTCGCGGCCGGCCTCGTCGAGCTCCTGCCTGACCAGCCGCTCGCGCCGGCGCAGGGTGTCTACCACATCCATGGCCAGCATGATGTCATCGAGGGGCGGCTGGGCGGGCGCCGTGGCCGATACGCCGGCGGACGCCGGAGCGGCGGTAACGTCGGGGCTCATGGGTGAAGATCGACCTCGAGACCCTTGCCTTCCTCGGCCAGGCGGGCCAGCTTGCGCTTGCCCTCCTCAACCGCCTCGCGGATCTCCTCGGCATTCCGGGTGCTCTGCTTGCGCATCTCGTCGATGATCTCACGGGATCGGCTCTGCCAGCTCACGACCGCCTCCACCAGCTTCTTGATCGACTCGGCGCGGATCGTCGGGCCGTAGCCGGCCTTGACCGCCGCCTCCTGAACCTTGCCGCCGATGTCGGCCAGGACCTCGAGTGACTGGCTCACGCCCGCCTTCATGGCCTCCACCGTCTGGGTGCCCTCATGCAGGCCGAACATACCGGTGAAGGAGGCCGTCAGGGCGGTCAACACCACCTCGTTGGTGCTGAAGAAGGTCACCGCCTGGGCGTAGACCCGCTCCTTGGCGTTGGTGGTCTGCAGCAGGCGCGCCATGACCACCTCGGAGGTGTTGTAGCTCACCGTCAGATTGTCCGACAGGTCTTTGGCAATCTGGTAGCGCTTGTCCTCGTTCTGCAGCGCCCGGACCTTCTCGTCCCGGGACATCTCCAGCCTGGCCCGCGCGACGGCGTCCTCACCGGCGTGGGACTCGACCGCCTGCATGGCCGTGTCCAGCGCGGCCTTGGCCGCATCCAGCGCACCCTCGGCGGTCTTAAGGACTTCCAGCGCCAGCACCTCGGACTGCTTCAACGCGCCGCGGAAGTCCTGGTAGGCATCGAGAATCTTCTGTTCGCGCTGGATCTGGTCCTGTGTCGCATCGGTCACGTCCAGGTAGGTATCCTTGATCTTGTCGAATCTGCTGGCAATGTCGCCCCGGGTGACCTTCATCCAGACATTGCCGATGCGCTCGAAGGTATCGAGCCGGCCATCCTCGATCTGGTCGACCATGGCCTTGGCATCGTCGCGGATGCTGTTGAAGGCACTGGTGATCTGCTCGTAACGCTCGCCGACCTCCATCGCCTGGACCTGTTCGCGCACCACGTCGTTGAAAAGCGACGCCTGGCTCAGGGTCCGGGCGATAGCCGTGACGCGGGCCTCATCGAGTCCGGATATCTGGTTCAGCAGGGCAATGATCGGCTCCTCCTGCGTCTTGTCGCTCGCCGGCAGCAGGCCGAGATCGTGCAGGCCGTTCATGGCCTTGTCGAGGTACTGCATCGGAAAGGCGGTGCTGGTCATGGTTTCCTCCGGTAAGACGAATGCGGCTTTGCTGGCAACGATTGGTTATCGGGCCGCGCAGGCTCAGGCAGGTAAGCTTAGACTATACCATCCGGTTTCTCCCGGCGTCCGGCCCAGGCAACAGAGACGTGACCTCATGGAAAAACTGCCTCATTGCAAATCAGCCTGAGTGCGAGAGGCTCCTCGTACTCGTTCAAGGTGATATTGCCGGATGCTGACAAATTAAGCGGAATACCAGTCGTTTTTTCATAGCCACGGAATCCGCGGAAGGACACGGAAAAAATTCTAATGGGTGTTCGTTCTTTCCGTGTTTTTCCGTGGATTCCGTGGCCATACTAGCCGTCATCATCCGATTGAAAGGGCACTAAGAGGCCGGTAACGACCGCCGCTCGCGCATCAGGGTTTTCTGAAGGAACACGACTTCCTCCTCTCTGTGCACTTCCGACTCGAAACCACGCTTGCCGAACATCGTCAGCATGCGGGTATTTTCCGGATCGGTTTCGGCTACGACCTGGGTGACACCCCAATCCCTGGCAAGTTTCAGGCAGTAGTCCAGTAACACGCCGCCCACACCCCTTCCCTGCCATGCATCCGGCACCAGGACGGCGTACTCGGCCGTCTCATGATTGAGATCGGTAATCAGCTGCGCAATGCCAACCAGCTCACGTTTGCCGTCTCCCTCGGTTTCGGCCACGATGGCCAGCTCGCGCTCATAATCGATAACACAGCACTGGACTGCCATCTGGTGGGTCGCATGCTTGAACAGGGTTCGAAACCGGAAGCGAATCGATTCAGGGGAAGAGCGGGCGATCAGATCGTGCCAGAGCGGTTCATCTTCGGGTCGAACGGAACGCAGGGTGACCGCCGCACCGTCACGAAGCTTGAGGTGGCGGATGTAATGCGCCGGATACGGGCGGATCGCCAGATGCTCATAGCGCCGGGATTGCCGCGTGGCCGGGTCGTTTTCGAGAATGGCGGCCGCGTCGAGTGCCAGCACCGTGTCCGGCGTCGCCAGCAAGGGATTGATATCGAACTCGCGTATCTCGGGGTAGTCCACGATCAGACAGGAAAACCGGATGATCACCTCAATGAGCCTGTCGATATTTACTGCCGGCTGGCCGCGATAGCCCTGCAACATGGGCCAGCAACGCAGCGACTCCAGCATGCGCCGGACCAGACGCTCGTTGAGTGGCGGCAGACCCAGGGCATGGTCGCGAAACACGCCGGTCGTAATGCCCCCCAGCCCCGCCATGACGACGGCGCCAAAGGTCGGATCCTTCTTGGCGCCCAGAATCAGTTCGAGACTGTCTTTCAGACTCACCATTCGCTGCAACGTTACACCCTTGACCTTGTCGCCAAGGCCATGTGACCGGGCCCGGTGCAACATGCTTTCGTAGGCGGTCTGCACGGCGCGCCCATCGCGCAGGCCGAGGACCACACCGCCAACGTCGACCTTATGGACGATTTCGCGGGACAGCAGCTTCAAGACCACCGGAAAACCGATACGCGTGGCAATCTCCACGGCCTGCTCGGCGGAGCTGGCGATGTACGTCTCCGACACCGGGATATCGTAGGCCCTCAACAGGGATTTGGCTTCGATCTCGGTGAGATGGGTCCGACTGCGCAGCAGCGGCCGCCACTTCTTGGCCAGCTTGTTCCGGTTGCTGCAGAACTGGATCGGTATCTCGCGCGGTGTTTCGTAAAGCGTCTCCAGGTTGCGCGCGTACGAGACCAGATGCATGAAGGCGCGCACCGCCTGCTCCGGCGTTGCATGCGCCGGCACACCCGATTCGTTGAGAAACCGGATCCCTTCCCGGACCTTTTCACCCCCCATCCAGGCCGCGAGCACCGGTTTTCTGGAACGCTCCGCCGCGCGCGCCACGCACTCAGCCACCGCCTGCGAAGCCGTGGTAGGCTGGTTGGTAAAGATAACCAGAACCGCATCGGCATTTTCCTCTGCCAGAAGTATTTCCGTCGCCTCGAAAAACCGCTCCGCCGGCGCGTCATCCTGCAGGTCTATCGGATTCCCCCCCGACCACGCAAACGGCAGCATCTGTTTGAACCGCTCGAGGGTTGCCTTGCTCAGGCCCGCCATCACGCCCCCCCGGCTCAACAGGGCATCTGTCGCGATAATGGCCGGACCGCCGGCATTACCCACAATCGCCAGTCGCGGCCCCTGCGGAAGTTTCTGGGATGCCAGAAGTTCCGCCACGTCGAATATGTCATCCAGGTCCGACGCGCGCACGACCCCGGCGCGTTCGAAGGCCGCGGCGTAGACCGCGTCTTCGCCCGCCATGCTGCCGGTGTGCAGCAACGCCACGCGTGCGGAACCCGCGAAGCGGCCGGCCTTGTAGACGACGATCGGCTTGGATCGGGCGAAAGACCGTGCGGCCGACATGAAACGGCGGGCATGGCTGATGGACTGAACATAGAGGATAATGGCGCGGGTTTTCGGGTCCGTTCCGAGATAGTCAATCAGGTCGCCAAAACCGACATCCAGCTTGTTGCCTACGGATGCAAACAGGGACAGACCGATGCCTGCGTCCGCGGCCCAGTCCAGCATGGCATTGGAGAGGGCCTGGGATTCTGACACAAACGCCAGACGTCCCGCTTTCGGCGCCGTCACCACATCGCTCGCGTTCAGCCCGATTTCCGGGACGCAGATGCCGAGCGAGTTCGGCCCGATGATCCGCATGTGCTGGAAGCGCCGGGCAACCGCCGCCACCTCATCCTCGAGCGCCTTGCCTTGCGGGCCGGCTTCAGCAAAACCACTGGAGAGGATGAGGATGCCCCGGATCCCGGCCTCGCCGCAGGCCTGCACGGTGCGCGGAACTTGGCCGGCGGGCATGCAGATCACAGCCAGATCGGGACTCCTCGGCAAACTGGCGAGATCGGGGTAGGTCGGGATCCCGTGCACCGATTCGACACGGGAGCTGATGGGATAGACCGCGCCACGGAAATCGGCACTCAGGAGATTTTCCAGGATCCTCGTTGCCGGGCTGGAAACCGCCTCAATAATCTCAATCAGGGCGACCCGGCGGGGTCTGAATATCTTGTCCAGGTTGCGGACGCTCATCGCCTCTGCCGCGGCCTGTCTGCCAGGGGGGTGATTATGGAGCTATCGATACTAGAGCGCGACGCAGAAAATGTCCACGTCGGGTCCTATCCCGCATTCCCCGGCAACCGGGTGGCTGGCCGCGAGCTGACTAGCCCTCGTTCTGTTGCTTGTCCGTTTTCTTTTCCCGCTGGCGTGTTGCCGGGTCGGGTGGCGAGACGTAGGATTCCAGCACCGACTCCTGCACCCTGGCCCAGAGCGCCAGATTGCGCTCGGCCATTTCGGTGAGAATGGATTTTGGAGCGCTGTGCAGGAGGCTTGCCATCTGATCCTGAAGCACCTGCTGCTGCGCAATAAAGGTATCCATGCTCTTTTCCAGATACGCGCTGACGAAGGCCTGGAGTGTGTCGCCATAGTAGCGGATGATGTGCTCGAGCAGACGGGTCGTGAAGATGGGCTGGCCTTTGTCCTCCTGCTCGAGGATGATCTGCAGCAGAATCGAATGCGAGATGTCATCACCGGTCTTCGCGTCGATCACACGAAACCGCACGCCGTCGACGACGAGCTGCCGGATATCATCCAGGGCCACATAACGGCTTTCCGACGTGTCATACAGTCGCCGGTTCGCATACTTCTTTATCACACGCTCGTCAGCCATGCTGCCGTTTTGCCTCTGCCGAAGAATCTATGCCTCGCTGGGACTCGTGCGGCAACCCCAACCGCTCGCCTCACGCCTCACTCCTCACTCCTCACTCCTCACTCCTCACTCCTCACTCCTCACTCCTCACTCCTGTATTCTGTATTCTGTATTCTGTATTCTGAATTTATCCCCCCCTCAGCTCATGAACTGCCCGCCGTTCACCGGGATATTCGCGCCGGTAATGAAATCGGCCTCATCGGCCGCCAGGAACGCCACGATGCGCGCCACATCGGCCGGCTGTCCGAGCCGGGCCCGCGGAATCTGCGCGATGATCGCTTTGCGGACCTCCTCGGGGACGGCGTTCACCATGGGCGAGTCGATATAACCGGGTGAGATCGTATTCGCAGTCACTCCTTTACGCGCACCTTCCTGCGCCAGCGACATGGTGAATCCGTGAATGCCGGCCTTGGAGGCGGCGTAGTTGGTCTGCCCGAACTGTCCCTTCTGGCCGTTGACGGACGAGATGCTGACGACCCGGCCGAAGCCGCGGTCGAGCATGCCTTCGATCACATTGCGCGTGGCATTGAACACGCTGTCCAGATTCGACTGAATGACCTCCCGCCACTGCTCCGGGGTCATCTTGCGCAGGCTGGCATCGCGCGTGATACCGGCAACATTAACCAGAATATCGACGGCCCCCGCCTGTGCCTCGGCCTGTTTCACGGCGCTCGCAGTCGCCGCGAAATCTGAAAGATCACAAGGCACGACGCCAAACTCATATCCCGCCTGTTTCTGCGTGACCTGCCACGTCTTGGCGGTCTCCGCTTCGCTGATATGACAGGTCGCGACCACGCGGCGACCTGCGTCGCTCAGCTGCCGGCAGATTTCCGTTCCAATCGTACCCGTTCCACCCGTAACCAATGCTGTCCTTTGTGCCATGTCTCCTCCTGACCTTTATCTCTACACTGAACTTAACGTTCTACCGCGATCGCAACGCCCTGGCCTCCGCCTATGCAGAGCGTCGCGAGACCCTTGTGCACGTCGCGCTTTGACATCTCGTGCAGCAGCGTGACCAGGATACGCGCCCCTGAGGCGCCGATCGGATGCCCAAGGGCGATTGCGCCCCCGTTGACGTTGACCTTACCGGTATCCCAGCCCAGTTCACGATTGACGGCGATCGCCTGTGCCGCAAACGCCTCATTGGCCTCCACCAGATCGAGATCATCGACTGACCAGCCGGCCTTTTGCAGACAGCGCCGGCTCGCCGGAATCGGACCCGTACCCATGTAGGCGGGATCCACCCCCGCATTGCCATAGGCCACCACGGTTGCCAGGGGCTCGATACCGAGCTCGCGCGCCTTGCGCGCCGAGGCAACGATGATGGCGGCCGCGCCATCGTTGATGCCTGACGCGTTGCCCGGCGTAACGGTTCCGTCCGGCCGGAACGCCGGCTTCAGCGCGGCCAGCGCCTCGACCGTTGTGCCATGCCGCGGGAATTCGTCGGCATCGAAGACAATCGCTTGTTGCTTGCGCTGGGGAATCTCGATGGGAATGATTTCGTCGGCGAAGCGGTCGCGTTTCTGGGCGGCCTCGGCCTTCTGCTGGGAAGCGGCGGCGAAGGCGTCCTGCTCTTCACGGCTGATGCCGTACTTGTCGACCACGTTTTCCGCCGTACAACCCATATGATAGGCATTGAACGCATCCCACAGCCCGTCACTGATCATGGTGTCGACCAGCGCCCAGTCGCCCATCCGCACACCGGTTCGCGAATTGGGCAGCACATGGGGCGCCAGATTCATATTCTCCTGGCCTCCGGCCACAATCAGGTCGGCGTCACCGCAGCGGATTGCCTGCGCGGCGAGATGCACCGCCTTCAGGCCACTGCCGCACACCTTGTTGATTGTCATGGCCGGCACTTCCACCGGCAGGCCCGCCTCGATAGCCGCCTGGCGCGCGGGATTCTGGCCCACCCCCGCCGTCAGGACCTGGCCGAGGATCACTTCGTCCACCTGTTCCGCGTTCAGGCCACTGCGTTCGAGCAGGCCCGCGACCACCCTCGCGCCCAGACTGCTTGCCGGGATGTTCGCGAGTGTGCCTCCGAATTTGCCAATAGCGCTGCGCGCCGCGGCAAGAATGACAACGTCTTCCATTTACCAGCACCTCCACATTGGCGAGGAAAGGGCGCCCACCCGCGGTGGGCGCCAGTTTCTGCTAAAGCGACTGCTGAAAACGCGTCCCCGTCTTACGCGCCGACCTTTTTCGCTTGCGCCTTGCTCGTCTCTGCGGTCGCCTTCTGCGCCCAGCTGGCAACAGCGTCCTGTGTATGGGATGCAATCTTCGCAAACTCCTGCGCCCGCGAGCTCAGCCGTTCGCCAAACTCCGACACGAGTTTGCCCTGTTCAGCCAGCAGTTGCTCCGGGCTCTGGGAACTGCCCAGGATGTGCGCCTGCTTGGTTCCAAGGTCGAGATAGTCGCGGGCCACATCCAGTTGCTGGCGCGCGACCTGCTCCATCGCTTCGACCGTAATCGCATTGAGCTTCATCATGGGCTCTACGGCACTCTTGCTGAGTTTCATCCATTCTTCAAAGGGTTGGTTGGTCATGGTCCTGTACTCCTGTGTTCAGTGAATTCATCCTGTCGATCGTGCACACTGTACCTTCTGTGCTGCACTGCAGCATAGTAAACTTTCTGCGCAATGTCAACGAGATTTGAACACATCAGACATATTTTTGTTAAGTTATGTTTTGTAAGTCTTTTTATCGATTCCTTCCCGATCAACCGGCCGGCGTGCACGGTTACCCCGCGCCGCACACTCACTATGTTGCATTGCACCAATTCGCTGCTATACTTGCCAGAAAGTTGATACGAGTCAAAGGAGCGTGACATGGTGGAGTCTTCTGAATCGGCGGAGGCGTGGACGCGCGTCTGGCTGGACGCGCAAAAACAGTTCATGGACGCCTGGCAACAGCTTTCCCCCTCGGGCGGTGGCTGGCCGGCGTCTGGCAAGCTGCCGTTTTCGGCAGGCGGTTCCTCTCTCTGGGGGCAGCCGCTAGACCAGTGGTCGCGGATGGCGAACCTGGCCTTGCCTCAGGCCACTCAGGATGTCGCTGGGCGGCTCGCCGGTCTGGGCAAGAGTTACCTGCAGATGGGCGAGACCTTCTGGCAAATGCTCCAGCAGACACAGGGCACGGGCACCGCAACCGACTGGCAGGCGGTCATGAATCAAGGCCTCGAGCAGCTGCGCAAGGCGACTTCACTCGGCGAAATCCCCTCTGACCCCTGGTGCGGGTTTGCCACCCTGTGGGGGCTGCCGCTCGATACCTGGAAACGCATCGGCGTCTCGCTGTCACCTTTTCCCGGCGAGATGGAAAAGGCGCTGCGCGGAAGCGGTGTCGCAGGGGCCGGCGGCATTCCGGGAAACGTGGAACAACTCCTTGGCCTGCCACCACTGGGTTACACCCGCGAATGGCAGGAACAGGTCCAGGAGTGGACACGGTTGTCACTGGACTACGCCAGCGTTACGCAGGACTTCGCACGCGTTCTCGCCAAAGTCGCGCAGCGTGCGCTGGAACTGATGGGCGAACGGCTCACGGAACTTTCATGCCAGGGAGAATCGCTGGGCGGGCTGCGCGCAGCCTATGACCTGTGGATCGATTGCGGCGAAGCGGCCTATGCGGAAACGCTCGCGACACCCGAGTTCCCCGCGCTGCAGGCCGAGCTCGTCAACGCCCTCATGCGCCTCAAGCGCCACGAGCAGCGGATACTTGACGAGGTCATGACGGGCATGAATATGCCGACCCGTCAGGAGCTCGATACCTCGCACAAGCGGGTCTACGAGTTGCGACGCGAGCTTCGTGACCTGCAGGCGCGTATGCAGGATATGGATTCGATCAACGAACTGCGGGACCAGCTGGAAGAACTCCGCGACAAGGTCGACGCCCCGCCGCGGCGCACGACGCCCGCAGCTGGCCCCAGCGCGAAGAAGACCGGCGTGACCCGCAAGACGCCGGTACGCAAAAAAGCCTCGACAAAAACCGCTGGGCGCGCGAGCGGGCGCCGCGTCCCGCCCAAGTCACGGAAGGACTGAGCCATGATCCAGACCCCTTTGCAGCCGCAACGTATCCTCGAGGACGCACTCGAGTTCAACCGCAAGATGGGCGCGGGCCTCAACTCCCTGAGCCAGGTGGGTGAAGTCAGCGTTGGCGTAAGCCCCAAGGAGGCGGTTTATGCTGAAGACAAACTGGTGCTTTACCGCTACCGGCCGCGCGTCGACAAACCGGCGAGGACGCCGCTTCTGATCGTCTACGCCCTGGTGAACCGGCCGTATATGACGGACCTGCAGGAGGATCGCTCGCTGATCCGCGGACTACTGGACAGCGGTGAAGACGTCTATCTCATCGACTGGGGATACCCGGACGCGGCAGACCGCTTCCTGCAACTCGATGACTATATCAACGGCTATATTCATCGTTGCGTGGCGCATATCTGCAAGCAGCACGGCCTGCGACGAATCAACCTGTTGGGGATCTGCCAGGGCGGCACCTTCAGCCTCTGTTACACGGCGCTGCATCCCGAGCGGGTACGCAACCTGATCACCATGGTGACACCGGTCGATTTCCACACCGCAAACAATACCCTGGGACAATGGGCCCAGGGTCTGGACGTCGACCTGCTGGTCGATACGGTAGGCAACGTGCCGGGCGAGCTCTTGAACTGGACCTTTCTCTCGATGAAACCGTTCCGGCTCACCGGCCAGAAGTATGCGGACATGGCCGACATGCTGGACGACCCGAAGAAACTCAAGAACTTTCTACGCATGGAGAAATGGATCTTCGACAGCCCGGATCAGCCGGGAGAGGTCTTCCGCCAGTTCATCAAGTACTTCTACCAGCAGAATCGCCTGGTCACCGGCGGTCTGGAAATCGGCGGCCAGCCAGTCAGTCTGCGGCAGATTACGCTGCCGGTTCTCAACATCTACGCGACCCAGGACCATCTGGTTCCGGCAGAATCCTCCATCGCACTGGAAAAACACCTGGGCACCTCTGACTACTCGAGCATCGCCTTCCAGGGCGGCCATATCGGAATCTATGTCAGCGGCCGCGCGCAGAAGGAGATTCCGCCCGCCATCGCCCGATGGCTGCAGGACAGGAGCTCCTGACACCCCTGCCCTGTCAGCCGAGCAGCGCGTTGATATGGGCCGCAACACTGCGGCCCAGTGCCGGAAGTGCGTAACCACCTTCGAGCACTGAGATGATGCGTCCGCGCGCGTGCGCCTCGGCGATTTTCCTGATCTCGTGCGTCACCCAGGTGTAGTCGCGCTCGGTAAGATTGAGTTCGGCCATCGGGTCCTGGTGATGCGCGTCGAACCCGGCAGAGATGCAGACGAGTTCCGGTCGGAAGGCATCCAGCGCCTCCAGCCAGTGCGCGCGTATCGCCTCGCGAAAGCTATGGCCGTCGCTGCCGGCGGCGAGCGGCGCCTTCACCAGCTGTTCGCCCTCCCCCGCGGTGTCGGAGAAGGGATAGAAGGGATGCTGAAAGCTCGAACAGAACAGCACCCGCCGTTCATCACGAAAGATCTCTTCGGTACCGTTACCGTGGTGCACGTCGAAATCGACGATGGCCACACGCTCGAGCCCGTATTGCGCCAGGGCGTGGGCGGCACCGACCGCCACGTTATTGAAGATGCAGAAACCCATGGCCCGGGCACGCCCGGCATGATGCCCGGGCGGTCGCACGTTGCAGAAGGCACAGGATGTCTTGCCGCCCAGCACCAGGTCGACGGCCAGTACTGCCGCCCCGGCCGCGCGCAGGGCCGCATCCAGGCTGTGGGGGTTCATGGCCGTGTCCGGGTCCAGCCACACCAGGCCCTCCCTGGGCGCAAGCGCAAAGACCCGCTGCACATAGGCCTCATCGTGCACGCGGATCAGCTGTTCATGGCTCGCCGCCGGTGCCTCGTGGTGGCGCAGCACCAGTTCGAGGCCGGTGGACAGCAGGCGGTCCTCGATGGCGGCCAGGCGCCCCGGTGACTCCGGATGCCCGCGACCCATGTCGTGGCGCCTGCATGCCGGGTGTGTGATATAGGCAATCGTCATCGGAGAACCGCCTGCCCGGCCCGCCGACGCTCAGGCGCGGTCCGCGCCGAACGCCGCCACACCCGAACGCTGCTAGCGTTCCAGCACGTAGGTACCCGGCGCCTCGGCGAGCGCGGGCCAGGCATCGCTGCCAAGCCCCGGCGGCGGCTGCAGATCACCGCACTGCGGACGCAGCCAGTCCACCCAGTCCAGCCACCAGGACCCCGGTACCTTTTCGGTCGCTTCGCGCCACGCCTCGGCATCATCCACCCCGTCTATGGGGCCTGCCCAGTAGCGTCGCTTGGGAGGATCCACCGGCGGACTGATGATGCCCATGATATGCCCCGAGGTCGCGAGCACGTAGCGGATCGGTCCTTTTGCCACACGGCTCAGTTTGAAGGTTTCCTTCCAGGGCGTGATGTGATCCTGCTCCGTACCGACCAGGTACAGCGGCGCATCGATGCGCCCCAGGTCAATCGGGCGGCCACCGAGGGTCACACCGTTCTTCTGCACCAGCTTGTTGTTCAGATAGAACTCCCGCAGGTAGAAGCTGTGCATGGCGGCCGGCAGGCGTGTCGTATCCATGTTCCAGTACAGCACGTCAAAGGGCGGCGGCGCCTCGCCCAGCAGGTAATTGTGGACCACGTAATGCCAGAGCAGACTGTTCGAGCGCAGCAAGCGGAATGAGGACGCCATGGACTTGCCGTCGAGATAGCCGACCTGATTCATGTGATCCTCGAGCCAGCGGATGCTGTTCTCGTCGACAAACACGCCGATCTCGCCCGGGTCGGTGAAATCGACCAGCGTCGTGAGCAGTGTGCCATGCGCCACCGGCGACTTCGCCCTGCCTGCGCCGCGTCCCCTGGCCCAGGCCATAAACGCGGCGCTGATGGTGCCGCCGATGCAATAGCCGGCCAGATGTACCTGCGGGACATTACAGACGGCCCGTGCGACGTTGACCGCTTCCTGCACACCCTTGAGCAGGTAGTCATCCAGGGTCGTGTCGCGCATCTCGGGGCCCACGTTTTTCCAGCTGGTGACGAACACAGTAAACCCCTGGTTGACCAGAAAACGTATCAGGCTCTTCTTTTCGTTGAGATCCAGAATGTAGTACTTGTTGATCCAGGGCGACACAATCACGATGGGTATGGCGTGTACCGTGTCCGTGGCCGGCGCATACTGAATCAGTTCCATCAGCGCGTTGCGAAACACCACGGCGCCCGGTGTGGCCGCCAGCGTTTCTCCGACTTTGAAATCGGAATCCCGCACGAGACTCACCATGCCCTGCCCCGCATCCGCGGCGAAATTGTGCCAGCCGTCCAGCACACTCTTTCCCCCTGTTTCCATGAAGCGGGTCAGGGCGACCGGGTTGGTAAAAAAGTAATTCGTCGGCGCCAGGGCGTTGAGCCCCTGGCGCACCCAGAACGCCGCCTTGTGCTTGGTTTCCTCGGAGGCGCCGGGGGTGCGGTAGATGGCGTCTTCGAACCACCGCGTATAGAGGAGATAAAACTCCTTGAGGGTGTCGAATTGAGGGCTTTTCGTCCACACCGGGTCCTGAAAACGCTCGTCGTACGAGACCGCAGGAATCATATCGTCTTCCCCCCCCAGCCACTGGGGAGACGCCAGCGCCGCTGCCTCGGCACCGAGCTTGTTCAGTTCCTCGGAGAGCTCGCGCGGATGCTGCAGCCAGGCCTTCTGCACTTCCCAGCACGAGGACACGATACCGAAAGGATCGAGGGGGTTATACACGGAGGTGGCTCCTTATCTGAGGGTTCCCGGTAGGCTTAGCCTACGCGAGCCTTGCCCGGTACAAAAGGGATCTAAGTCAAGAATTTCGGCTCTTGCGCAGAATTTGCAGGTGCCATCTGTCAGGCTTTCACCCACGGAGAAAGAATACAGGCTACAGAACACGTGAGACAGGCTTTCAGGTTTAAGACATACTGGATTCTGGATTCTGGGTTCTGGGTTCTGGGTTCTGGGTTCTGGATTCTGGGTTCTGGGTTCTGGGTTCTGGGTTCTGGATTCTGGGGTCCTCTGGACAATACCCGTCTCAGCGAGGGGTTAGCGTCGCCGCATGGGTTGCGGCGACCCACACAGAGCGCTGCAGAGGAACCAGCACCGCCACCCGAGGCCCCCGGCCCGCGGCGGCCAGTCCTTCCGCTCCTGAACACCGCGGAAAAAGCGCTATACTGCGCTCTCATCGCCAGGTCGCAGACCTTGCCTCTGGCGGCGCCAGGCCAGTCAAGCAGAGGAGAGCACAATGCCCGAAAGCGCATACAAAATCATCGATGTAATCGGCAGCAGCAAGACGTCGTGGGAGGATGCCGCTCAGAGCGCCATCGCCGTCGCCGGCGAGTCGCTGCACAACCTGCGCATCGCGGAAGTAACCAAACTCGACATGAAGATCGATGAGCAAGGCAAGGTCGTCGCCTATCGCACACGCCTGAATCTTTCCTTCAAGCTCGAGCACTGAGTGAGGGCTCGCGGATCTGCGCGCAGCCCTGCGCGCGCGTTTTCATTCCGCTTCATCTATGCCCTTGCCGAGCTCGACAGTCGCACCCTCGTCAGGCTTGGCGGGCAGGATGGAAAAACCCAGCGCCTGGGCGAGTCTCAGCATCCGGACATTGTCTGGAAGCACGCTGGCCTGCAGATGCCGGATACCCGCCTGGTGAGCCAGCGTTCTCAAGTCCAGCAGTAACCGGGCCCCGATCCCCTGCCCCTGCCAGGCATCGGCGACGACGACAGCGACTTCCGCCCGGTCGGTTCCGGGAAACCGCGCGTAACGCGCGACGGCAACCTGGCGCTCGGCGTCTGCCTCCGGAATGGTCGCGATCAAGGCCATCTCATCCGGATAGTTGACGTGTGTGAATCGCTCCAGCATGGGCGGAGTCAGTGCCTTCAAGGCCCCATGAAAGCGATAGTAACGGGACACCGGTGACAGTTCGCGGACAAAGCTGTCCTCGATAGCGCTGTCGCTGGGCTGCATGGTGCGTATGGTGACACAGGTGCCGCCTGTGTCGAACGAATGGCTGAAGTCCGGGGGTATCACAGGCTCGCACGCATGCGGGCCGGGCAGCCGGCCCGTCGCAGGCAGGGGATCCAACCCGCGACGGCAAGTGACCCGTCCCATCGGGCACCCGCCAGGCGATCGGCCACCGGCTCCCGGCCGGCACTCAGGGAGCGCTTAACCTGCAGTGACCCCGCGACACTGGGCGTAGGCAAGCCCGCCGCCCGTATCTCGGTACTTGGAATGGTAGAGGGCCTGATCGACCTGCTCCAACAGACTGAAAAAACTGTCGCCATGGGTCGGCGCCTCACCCAGGCCAAAGGTGACACTGAAGTCGATGCGGTTGTCTCTCGCCCACTGGTTGACCCTGTCCTGGATCCGCGTTGCCACGATTTCGGCTTCCTCAAGACTGATCTCCTCGAGCAGGACGATAAATTCATCCCCGCCGAAGCGGGCGGCAATATCGGTGCTGCGCAGGGACTCGCGCAATATGTCGGCGAACTGCTGGAGGACTCGATCGCCGGTCGCATGACCCAGTTCATCATTGACCGCCTTGAACTTGTCCAGATCGGCAAACAACATCACCACCTTGTGCGAACCGCGCTGCAGGCGCTGAAACATGAGGTGGGCAACTTCCTGCAGGGCACGCCGGTTCAAGAGCCCGGTGAGAACATCAATATTGCTCTTCAGTTCCAGCTGGCTCCGGCTTCTGTCGATTCGATCCATGAGGATGTAGGAATACACCAGAATGATGCCCCCGAACACATTCAGAAACAAAAGCCCCGGCGACAGCGTCTGGTTGATCAACAGGTGCCGCATGGACAACACGACCATCGCCGCGCCGAAGCAGCCGATCAGGGACTCGGCGAACAGCCGCATGCCGTAACGCATGCCATTGCCCAGTGCCACCATGATGTAAACGAGCAACGAGGGCGGAACGGAATGCGGGTCATTCAGTACGCAGATCGAGGTGAGCCCGATATCCACCCACATTGCGACGTGGTAGCGCAGCGGGTAAATGTGGCGCCTGCGGGCATCGACAAAAAAGAGGGTGTTCAGGAGCAGATAGATGCCAAAAGCCGCGTTCAGATACGCCAGTGACCAGTAGGCCGGCTCGACCCCCTCCACCAGATTGAAAAACAGCACGCCCAGCGTCAGGAAAACGTAGCGGGTAATGAACTGGACCTGCTGTTCCGGCCAGGAGGGATAGCGAAATCCGGAAACCGTGACTTCCGAGACTGAGCGACGATCCGCCACCCGGCGCCGATCCGCGCGGGAACGCCTGTCGGGTGAACCCTGCTGATGGTCCATGCGCCTTGCCGCCTACGTCAACAGAAAAAATGCCATGGAGAAAAGTGAGTCCGCCTCACGTGCCGTCTTGCCATTCGGTGCATTGACGCGTCATGCGCACAGGTGCAGCGCCTGATTCCGCCAGCGCGGGCTTCCCGCCGCATTATAAAGGCCGTATGCGGCGAAGCAACACCGCAGGAATCGCGCCACGGGGTGATTTTGTCTCTTGCCCCTTCCACGGTCTCGCGGGGCGGGAACATCTCCTGCCCGTCGGGTCCACCCCAAGCGCGCGGCCGGCCGCGCAACAGAGGCTGTATCGTGCCTGCCTTGCGATAGCTGGGTGTTGCTTTCTATGGCTTTTTCGGCCGGGCTGCGCGGCGTTGCCTGAGAAAGCGCGCCAGTGCCTTGCCCGTATGCGAGCGGGCCGGCGACGCGGCAACGGCCTCGGGCGCGCCCTGGGCGACCACGCGGCCGCCGGCGTCGCCCCCTTCCGGACCGAGGTCGATGACCCAGTCGGCCTCGGCGATCACGTCCAGGTTGTGCTCGATCAGCAGTACCGTGTTGCCGGCCGAGACCAGGCGGTGCAGGACACGAATCAGCTTTTCCACGTCCGCCATGTGCAGACCCACGGTCGGCTCATCGAGCACATAGAGTATGGACTGGCCGGTCACGCCCGCGGCGGCGTCAGGCGTCCCGCGCCTGCCATCGGGGCGGCCTGCCCGGGCCAGTTCGGCGACCAGCTTGATGCGTTGCGCCTCGCCCCCGCTCAGGGTCGGGCTCGGCTGACCCAGTGTCAGGTAGCCCAGGCCCACGTCTTCGAGCAGCTGCAAGGCATAGTGAATCGCCGGGTGGGCGGTGAAAAATGCGACCGCCTCATCCACGCTCATATCCAGCACATCCGCGATGGTCCGGTCCCGGTAGCGGACCATCAGGGTCTCCGGTGCGAAGCGCGCCCCGCCACAGACATCGCAGGTGACCTTCACGTCGGGCAGGAAACTCATCTCGATCTTCTTCACGCCCTGACCCTCGCAGGCCGCACACCGTCCCTCCTTCACGTTGAACGAGAAGCGCCCCGGGCCATACCCGCGCAGACGAGCCTCCGTGGTGTCGGCAAACAGACGCCGGATGTAGTCCCACAACCCCACGTAGGTCGCGGGGCAGGAGCGCGGTGTCTTGCCGATCGGAGTCTGGTCCACCTCGAGGACGCGGGCCAGGGTGTCCCAGCCCTGGATATCCTGGCAGCCGTGCAGGGCGCCTGGCGGCGTGCCTTTCCGGCCCAGCAGTTGCTGGAGATTATGATGCACCACGTCTCTGACCAGCGTGCTCTTGCCGCTGCCGCTCACCCCGGTGACGCACACCAGCCGGCCCAGCGGGATGCGCAGACGCAGCTTTTTCAGGTTGTGCAGACGGGCCGCGAGGATGTCGAGCGTTGCAGTCCGGTTCTTACCCGTGACGCGTGTCGGGCGTCTCGGCAGCAAGGGGTGCTGCAGCGGGTTGGCGAGGAACCGCCCGGTGACCGAGCGCCGGTTGCGCATGAGCTGTGCGACCGAGCCCTTGGCCACGACCCGTCCGCCGTTGACGCCCGCGCCCGGGCCGAGGTCAAGGACGTGCTCGGCGCGCCGGATGGTGTCCTCGTCATGCTCCACGACCACAATGGTGTTGCCCTTGCCTTCGAGCCTGCCGAGGGTCTTCAGCAGCATCTGGTTATCGCGCGGATGCAGGCCGATGGTCGGCTCATCGAGGATGTAACAGACACCGCGCAGGTTGGAGCCGAGCTGGGCGGCGAGGCGGATGCGTTGCGCCTCCCCGCCACTCAAGGTCGGCGCGGAGCGGTCCAGCGACAGGTAGGACAGCCCCACCTGCGCGAGGAATGCCAGCCGGGAACGCAGCTCACTGAGGATATCACGCGCAATCTGTGCCTCGCGGCCGCTCAGGCGCAAGGCGCGAAAGCCCTTCTCGGCCGCCGCCACCGACAGCGCCGTAAAGTCAGCGATGCTGCGCTGCTTGAAGCGCACCGCGAGGGCCTCCGGTCGCAACCGGCGGCCCTCGCAGGCAGGGCACAGCTGTTCGCCGCCTTCCCACCACGCATTCCACCAGATCTCCTCACCGCTCTGCGCCTCATCGAAACCCGGCAGGCTCAGGCCGGTACCATAGCAGGCTTCGCACCAGCCATGCCTGGAGTTGAAGGAGAACAGCCGCGGGTCGAGCTCCGCAAAACTCCTCCCGCAGCCCGGGCAGGCCCGCAGGGTGGAAAAAACGGCGGCGCGCCGACGCCCAGGCTTGCCAAGCGGCAACACCTGGACAACGCCCTTGCCATAGCCCAGCGCATGATCGAGCAGTGCCCGCAACTCGTGCTCTGCCTTTGCGGTCACCCGGAGTTCGCCTACCGGCAGCTCGATGTCGTGTTCCCGGAAGCGATCCAGTCGCGGCCAGTTGTCGGTCGCCGTGAGCTGGCCATCGACCCGCAGCTGCGCAAAGCCCTTGCCGGCCGCCCACTTGGCGAGATCCGTGTAGTAGCCCTTGCGGGCGACGACCAGCGGCGCCAGCAGACTGACCTGCTGGCCCCGGTACTCGCGCAGAAGCCGCGCGAGAATCGCCTCCCGGTCCTGCGCCTCGATGGGAATCTCGCACACCGGACAGTATTGGGTACCCAGCTTGACGAACAGCAGGCGCAGGAAATGATAGATCTCGGTCATGGTCGCCACCGTACTCTTGCGGCCACCCCGGCTGGTGCGCTGCTCAATCGCCACCGTCGGAGGAATTCCGAAGATAGCGTCCACCTCCGGCCGTGCGGCCGGCTGCACAAACTGCCGGGCATAGGCATTGAGCGACTCCAGGTAACGGCGCTGGCCTTCGGCAAACAGGATGTCGAAGGCCACGGTGCTCTTGCCGGAACCCGAGATGCCGGTGATGACCGTAAACTTGTCGCGGGGGATATCGATATCGACGCCCTTGAGGTTGTGCTCGCGGGCATTGCGGATACGGATAGCGCGGCGCGACCTGCCGCCAGTGCCGGGTGCCGGGAGCGGCCGGGGCGCCTGCGGCCTGACCGGCTGGGGGCTGGCCGCCGCGTCACGCAGCGCCGCGCCGGTGTGACTGCCGTCGACGCGCATCACCTCCTGCGGTGTGCCTGCGCACACCAGCGAACCGCCCCCCTCCCCGCCCTCGGGTCCGAGATCGATGATCCAGTCGGCGGCTCCGATGAGATCCAGGTTGTGCTCGATCACCACCAGCGAATGGCCCTCGGCTACCAGCTGGCGAAAGGCCCGCAGCAGGGTGGCGATGTCATCGAAGTGCAGCCCCGTGGTGGGCTCGTCGAACAGAAACAGGGTGCCCGTGTCCGTCGCCTTGCGGCCGCGGGTCCTGGCCAGGAAACCGGCCAGTTTCAGCCGCTGGGCCTCACCGCCGCTCAGCGTCGGCACCGGCTGACCCAGTTTCAGGTAATCCAGGCCCACGGCGGCGAGTGGTTTGAGGCCGCGGAGTACCTCGGGATGATCGCGGAAGAACCCCAGCGCCTCCGAGACCGTCATGTCGAGGACCTCGGCCATGGAACGCGCCGGCCCGGTACTCGCCGGCAACAGCCTCACCTCCAGCACCTCCGGGCGGTAACGCCGGCCGTCGCAATCCGGACAACGCAGGTAGACGTCGCTCAGGAACTGCATCTCCACATGCTCAAAGCCGTTGCCTGCGCAGGTGGGACAGCGGCCGGTGCCGGAATTGAAGCTGAAGGTGCCAGCCGTGTAGCCGCGCTCGCGCGCCAGCGGCTCGGCCGCAAAGGCCTTGCGAATGGCATCCAGCGCACCCACGTAGCTCGCCGGGTTGGAGCGGGTGGTACGCCCGATGGGCGACTGGTCGACCAGCATGACCTCCTCGATCGGCTCGTGGCCACGGATCGCACGGTGCGGGCCAGCCGGCTCCACGGGTTTGCCCATGAGCTTGCGCAGCGCCTGGTAACAGACATCCTGTATCAGCGTCGACTTGCCGGAGCCGCTCACACCGGTAACGCACACCAGCCGGTTGAGCGGGATCCGCACGTCGATACCCTTCAGGTTGTTGGCGCTGGCCCCGAGAATCTCGAGGAACCGCAGCGGCGCGCGCGAACCCTCCCGCTCAGGAGGGGCCTCGCTGTCCACGGCCTGACGGCCCGCCAGATAGCGGGCCGTCAGCGAGCGCCTGGACACCAGCAGTTGCGTCGGGGTGCCAAAGAACACCACCTCGCCGCCGCGCTCGCCGGGCCCCGGGCCCAGATCCAGGATGCGATCCGCGGCGAGCATGATCTGCGCATCATGTTCGACCACCAGCAGTGAGTTGCCGGCATCGCGCAGACGCTGCAGGACGCCGATCACGCGCCGCATGTCCCGCGCATGCAGGCCGATACTGGGTTCATCCAGCACGAACAGGGCATTGACCAGCGAGGTGCCGAGCGCCGTGGTCAGATTGATGCGTTGCACCTCGCCGCCGCTCAAGGTGCGCGATTGCCGGTCCAGGCTGAGGTAGCCCAGGCCGACTTCCACCAGATAGCGCAGCCGCGAACGGATCTCGCTCAGCAGCAGACCGGCGGCCTCGTCCAGCGGCGCGGGCAGGTGCAGGTGTTCGAAGAAGCCATGACAGCGCTCGATCGGCAGCAGCATCACGTCATGCAGGGTCAGACCAGGCAGGGCGGCCCAGCGTTCGGCCGGCACTGTCATGCCGGGGGGCCGGAAACGCCCGGCGGCGGCCAGCACGGCATCGGCGTCACTCCTGTCGCCCAGACGCCAGAGCAAGGCCTCGGGCTTGAGTCGTGCACCCCCGCAATCAGGACAGCGGTTGTAGGCGCGGTACTTGGAGAGCAACACCCGGATGTGCATTTTGTAGCTCTTGGTCTCGAGCCATGCGAAGAAGCGCTGCACGCCATACCAGACGCCATCGTCCCAGTCGCCTTCACCGTCCAGCACCCAACGCCGCTCGGCCTCCTTGAGCTCACACCAGGGCAAGTCGGTGGGGATCGTGCGCGCCTGCGCGAAGCGCAGCAGATCCGCCTGGCATTCGCGGTAGCTGTCGGTCTGCCACGGCCTGACCGCGCCGCCAGCCAGGGTCTTGTGCGCGTCGGGCACGACCAGGTCGTAATCGATGCCCATGGTGCGGCCGAAACCCCGGCAGGTCTCACAGGCTCCGATGGGTGAGTTGAAGGAGAACAGATTGGGCACCGGGTCCGGGTAGTGGATGTCACAGTCCGCACAGTGCAGATCTGCCGAAAACCGCCACGCCGCGCCGGCGGCTCCCGCCTCATCCAGGGCGTAGAGCGTGACACGCCCCCGGCCATGTTTCAGCGCCGCCTCGAGCGCCTCCACCAGACGCCCGCGCGGGTTGGCTTTCAGACTCAGACGATCCTGCACGACCTCGAGCAACGCCCCATCCTGGCGGTGGATGCGGGTGTAGCCCTGCTTCGCGAGCAGTTCCCTGACCTCCTCCGGGGCGAAATTTTCGGGAATGCGCAGCGGAAAGGTGACCAGTAACCGCGCGGCATCTCGCGCCTGCGCCTGTAAGCGATCGGCAATGCTGTCCGGCGTATCCCGCACCACCTTCTGCCCGCAGCCCCGGCAGTAAAGCGCCGCCCCGCGCGCAAACAACAGCTTGATGTGGTCGTTGAGCTCGGTCATGGTGCCGACGGTGGAGCGCGAGGTACGCACCGGATTGATCTGGTCAATCGCGATCGCCGGGGGAATCCCCTCGATGCGCCCGGCCTGCGGCTTGTCCATCCGGTCCAGGAACTGGCGGGCATACGGGGAGAAGGTTTCGACATAGCGCCGCTGCCCCTCCGCATAGACCGTATCGAAGGCGAGCGAGGATTTCCCCGACCCGCTCACACCGGTCACCACGATCAGCTGGTTGAGGGGCAGGCGCAGGTCGAATCCCTTCAGGTTATTCTGCCGGGCCCCCTTTATCACAATGAAATCCTTTGCCATTGGATCCTGTCACCCACCTGCGGCTTGCCATCACCACTGGGCGTTCGCCGCCTGCACCGGCGGCGCTGACGGCTTGCGACCCGCGTGGTCCATTGTAGCGAATCGGGGGAGCGGACAGGCGCTTTGCCGGTTCATCCCCCTGCCCTTTCCCGGGCTTGCTGCGTCCCGCGAGGAATTCTCCACGTCGTGTCGGCCTGCGCCCGAGGCTCCCGCCTTCACCCGGCCGCCCGCTGAGAGCGGTCGCTATCGGGGCTGGCGATCAAACCTGACACCGTCGCGGGCCGTAACGGCTCGACCCGTAACGGTGCGGCAAAAAAAACGGCGCCCGCAGGCGCCGTAACCGGGGAGGGAAGGAAGCTCCCCTTTAGTTTTCGAGTTCGGCCTCATCGGCGATGCCGTCGGGGGCGAGATCGTCGCGGATCTTGATGAAGAAGCCGCCGGAGTTGGCGCCGGTGCAGAAGGCCGTGCCGCTGATGGGCGCATCGTTCTGATCCTGGTACTCGGTGGTGCCGGCGAGCAGGGTGTAGGTCAGCCCCAGCACGGTCACGCTGGTGTCGGCCACACAGCCGTCAACCGGCCCCTGCAGGCTGTCGTCATCCAGCGTGTCGCGGCGGATCTCGGTGGCGATGAGCGCACCACTGCTGTCATCACGGAAGGCCTCGACCTCCAGGAAGTCGGTGGCAACGATTTCATCGAGGGTGAGCGAGTCGTCCACACCGGTGTCATCGCGCAGCGCCGTGCGGCTGTCGACCACCACGGTCAGGGTGCCGGGCACGAACTGCAGGGTGAGCGTCCCGAGCGGCGTGTTGACCGCCGAGACGCGCGCCTCGAGCTTGATGTTGCCGCCGCGCGCCTCGACCTTGACGGCCTGCAGCACCCCGGCCACGATCGGACCCTCCACTTCCACTTCGACGCCGTCTGCCAGCACCAGTCCGACCGGCTCGAAGATCGCGGCCGAGGCGTTCACGGCCTGACCGGCCACCGTGAAGCTGTTGTTGCTGACGAAGTTGCTGACGATGCCCTCCAGGCTGACCTTGGCCTCGTCATCCCCGAACAGATCGTCTTCCTGCGCGACCCGGCCCGCCGTGATCGTGGTGCCGGCCAGCGTGCCCTTGACCTCCACCGGCAGGCCGTCGGTGATGACGCCACCGGGCACCCCCGACAGATCCGCGCCGCCAAACTCGACCGTGAAGCTGCCCAGGGTGAAGCTGGTGCCGCTCAGCCCGCTGACCGTGCCCTTGAGCTCGACCTCGCTGGCGTTGGGCTGGAAGTCCCCCTTCTTCTCGATGCGCGTCGCCTGCAGGACGCCGGCCCCGTCGAAGAAGCCGCTGACCTCGACCCAGTCGTTCACCGCCAGGGTATCGAAGCCGACTCCGTCAAAGACCGTCTTGGTGCTGTCGGCCCGCACACCGACACCCAGCACCGTGAACGTGCTGGACAGACCGTCCGGGTCCGCCACGATCGGACCGCTGACCGGCCCCTGGACGTCGTCGTCGAACTCGACCTTACTGGCCGTGCCGCGGGTGCCGCTGTCATCGACGGTTCCCTGAACCCTGACCACCATGCCCAGCCTGAGATCGCCTTCGCTTCCGGTGCTGTCATCGAGCGTCACCTCCGCCGTGCCCGTCTCGAACTCCACCCCGTTGACAAAGATGCTGCCAAAACCCGTGATCGTGCCGGACGCGGTAACCCCGGTAGGGGCAACGCTGCTGCTGGAACCACCGCCACCGCCACATCCGAAGAGGATCCCGGCTGCCAGAACGACCAGAAGCGGCCGGAAGAAAGATTTCGTCGTCATAGTGCATTCTCCTTTGAGCGTGGGTGCTTCGAGTGATAGATCCCTAAGGTTGACGTAATGGGACTCAGCCTCTTCGTCGCCAGCTCGCTTGGGGATTTGGGTGTCATTGAGCATAATTTGGGAGTATAGTCCCAAATTATGCCTCGTCAACCACTCAGAGCTCGGACTGTGACTGGCTTCACACCGCCCTGATTTTCATGCCCCGGAACCCGCCTGTGTGTCGTCCAGGTGGACGCTTTCGGGAAAGCAGCACGGGTCCATAGCCCGAGGGGCCAGCAACCGCGCAGACAGCGGCGGGCAGGCCAAGGCAACAGGATCCTTTACCGATCGGGCGGTGCGCTGTATCCTCGCGGCCACGACTACATGTCCAGCCGTACCCTCGCGGTATCAGCGCCTGCACGCGAACACGGCCGGTCGTGACAACCCCGTTTGACCCGGTCCAGATACCTGTTGGCGATTTTTCCGATGACGACACCGCTGGCTGCCGTGGATCCCTTGATCCGCAGCATCCGTGCCGTTCCACTGTTGTTCCGCGTCTTCGCGGCAGTCTTGAGTGTGCTCGCCGCACCCGCGATCGCCGAGGCCACTCAGACCGAGCAGCTGGACACCACCATCGAGTACCTGATCAGCCATGTATCCGGGTCCGGGCTGACGTTCATTCGCAATGCCAGACGGTATAGCGGTGCCGAGGCGGCAGAGCACATGCACAGGAAATATGAGCACTTCAAGGACGAGATCCGCACGCCCGAGGATTTCATCACGCGCTGCGCGACCCGCAGCCTGCTGAGTGGCAAACTCTACCTGATCATCACAGAGCAGGGTGAGGAGATAGCGACAAGTGACTGGCTCGGTCGCGCGCTGGAAGAGTACCGCGCGCGACGCACGCAGGATCCCTAGGCAGCCATGCTGGGAGCACGCCCTCGACATTGCGGACGCCCAAGCGCCCTGACGGCCGGCCTGGGGTGCACGCTGCTGCTTGCGGCATCGATGCTGCAGGCCTGCACCACGGCCAGGCTGCGCAGCGTGCCGCCGGTGCAGTCACTGGGACACGCAGACGGCGTAACCTCAGATCGCGTCGCGACGCCCGACGCCCACCTCAAGGTCATGACGCTGAATGTTGCCCACGGCCGGGGAACCGGCTTCCATCAGGCCCTGCAGCGTTCCGGGACGACCCGAGACAATCTGAATGCAATCGCCAGCGTGTTGCGGGCACAAACCCCCGATGTCGTCGCCTTGCAGGAGGCCGATGCACCGTCGTTCTGGAGCGGCAATCTCGATCACATTGCTTACCTGGCGAATCACGCAGCCTTCACCCAGTCCATTCATGGCGCGCATGCCGAGGGATTCGGGCTGTCATACGGTACGGCCTTGATGTCCAGACTGGGGCTGCGGCAGCCCGAGGCCGTCACCTTTGACCCTGTGCTCTCCCCTACTCCTAAGGGCTTCGTGGTCTCCGCTATCACCTGGCCCGGCTCACCCGGACTGGCGATCGACGTCGTCTCGGTGCACCTCGAATTTTCCAGCGAGCGCATACGCCGCCAGCAGGCGGCCGAGTTGATCCAGGCGCTGCGGCTGCGCAATCGACCCGTCGTCGTCATGGGCGACTTCAATACGCAATGGCAGAACCCGGATTCGGCACTGCAGCTGATCACGCGCGAACTCGCCCTGAGCGCCTACCGCCCGGAGCAGGATGATCTCGCGACCTTTCCGGCCCTCGGCAGGCGCCTCGACTGGATACTGGTGTCCCCGGAGTTCGAGTTCCGCTCGTATGACGTGATCCCCGATAGGGTATCGGATCACCGGGGTGTCGCCGCCGAACTGGCACTGCGCAGGACGGTTGATCCGCACCCGCCGGGCGCCTCAGACATCACGACGCTTGCCGCTCGACTGGCGCCCGCGACATCGACCCGCTAGCCCGCATTCCGGCTGTGAGTCCGCAGGGCGGCAGACCCGATCAGGTCGCGACGATCACCCGGAGCGCATCCAGGCGCAGCCGCGCCGAATCGAGCGCCTGCGTCACAGCCTGCAACTGCTGTTCGAAATAGTCGATTTCCTCACCCCGCACATTGGGGTTCACCCGACCCAATGCCTTGAGGCGGTTGATCTCTCTGGTCAGTGTCTGTTCGGCCTGGCGCTGCGCGGCAGCGCGTATTTGCGGCGCCTGTGCCTGTGCCAGCCGTTCACTGTCGCCGACCAGGGCGTGTAGCGACGCGGCTTTCACCCGCACAATCTCCCTGGCTGTTTCCGTCGCCACCGGCACCTGGTTCCGGTTGATGAAGTCATGACCCGGATCCGCAGCGTGCTGGTCGCGGCCTTCCACTGTCACGACACGGAGCGTGGTCAACGGCAGGTAGCGGCTGGCCTGAACTTCATCGCTGGACGCGGACGCGAGGACATACAGGCATTCCAGCAGCAAGGTGCCGGGTGTTACCCCCGGGCACGTCAGGCTGGTCAGTGCGGTGTTGCCCAGCTCACTGCCGAGCACCATGTCCATCGCCGTGCTGACCAGCGGGTGTTCCCAGGTGACGTATTGCACGTCTTCATTGGCCAGCGCCGTGTCTCTTGCATAGGTGATGAGCATGCCATCATCCGGCAGACCCGGGAAGCGGGTGAGCATGTGCTCACCGGGCCGGATAAGGTCACACGCGTCACGCTGTTCTTCGCTGTCGACACCGAAACAGTCGAAGACCGCCTCCAGGTAATTCGACAGGCTGGCTTCAGTATCCTCCTGCAGTGCGCGGTCCCTCAGCCGGTTCGCGAGCTGTGGCCGGCAGGCGCTGTATTCCAGTAGACGGTCGCGACCGCGATGCAAGGCGGCGTTCAATTCCCCGTGTAAGGTCCGGGTCGTGCCGATGAGCGCCGGCAGGTCTTCGATGCCTGCATCGACCTGATGCAGGGCCTCTTCGAGCGCGGATCTGACCCGGGCGAAAACTGTCTGTGCGGCCGGGCAGGTGTGCTCAAAGGCGCCCAACCCGGCGTGATACCACTCAAACATGATCGCCTGGGCACTGGCCTCGAGATAGGGCACGTGTATGTTGATGGCTTCGGTCTGGCCGATGCGGTCCAGCCGGCCGATGCGTTGTTCCAGCAGATCGGGGTCGAGTGGCAGATCGAACAGGATCATATGGTGCGCAAACTGAAAATTGCGGCCTTCGCTGCCGATCTCAGAGCACAGCAGCACCTGGCTCCCGGCTTGCGGGTCGGCAAAATAGGCCGCGGCGCGGTCGCGCTCCACCAGGCTCAAACCCTCGTGAAACACCGCAGCATGAATGCCGGACCCTGTCCTGAGTTCCTGCGCAAGGTCGAGCGCGGTCTGGGCACTGGCGGTGATGACCAGCACCTTGCAGGATCTGAGTCTCGCGAGTATCTCGCCGAGCCAGGCCACTCTGGGGTCGATCCGGGTCCAGTGCGCGTCGCCGGCCCCGGCAGCCGACTGATAGAGTAATTCCGGGCACAACAACTGTTGCGGGTCGGCGATGCCGGTGGCCTGAAATTCCGCCTGGCAGCGGGCGTAGGCGGCCGGCAGCGGGAGCGGGTAGGCACTCAGCCTTCTTTGCGGAAAGCCCTTGACCGTGGCCCGTGTATTGCGGAACAGAACCCGGCCGGTGCCGTGACGGTCGAGCAGATGCTCCACCAGTTCCTGGCGTGCGGCCGCCTTTTCCGGTGCGCCGGTGCCGGTGTCCTGCAGGGCCTCGAGCAGTTGCTGGTTGTCACCCTCCTCAACCGTCTCCGCTAATGTCCGCAACGTGCCTGCATCCAGGGCCTGCTCATTCAGCAGGGCGTCAACCGCCCGGGCGATGGGCTCATAGCGGCTCTCCTCTGCCATGAAGGCACTGAAATCGGGGAAACGGTCGGGGTCGAGCAGGCGCAGACGGGCGAAGTGGCCGGCCTTGCCGAGTTGCTCGGGTGTCGCCGTCAGGAGCAGCACGCCCCGGGTTACGGCCGCCAGTTGTTCAACGATCGCGTACTCCGGACTCACTTGACTCGGTGACCATTGCAGATGGTGGGCTTCATCTACGACCAGCAGATCCCACTCACCGGCCAGGGCCTGCTGAAAGCGCTGCGGATGGCGGGTAAGGAATTCCAGACTGCAGAGTGCCAGCTGTTCGCTGTCGAACGGATTATCCTGACCGCCGCTTTCCTCGAGGGCCTGGCAGCGCGGCTCATCGAAGATGTGGAAATACAGGTTGAACCGGCGCAGCATCTCGACCAGCCACTGATGCACCAGGCTTTCCGGCACCACGATCAGCACGCGCCCGGCGCGTTCACTCAACAGCTGGTGGTGCAGTATCAGGCCGGCTTCGATGGTCTTGCCCAGTCCGACCTCATCGGCCAGCAGTACCCGGGGGGCATAGCGGTTGGCCACCTCATGCGCGATATACAGTTGATGCGGAATCAGACTGGTGCGACAGCCCGTCAGACCGTACAGATCGGAATGCGCAAGCCGGTTGAGCTGCAGCAGCGTCTGGTAGCGTATTTCAAACCACTTGTCTTGATCGATCTGTCCGCTGAACAGTCGCTCGGTCGGACGGTTCAACTGGATATGATTGTCCAGCTCCCCTTCTTCCAGCTCCGCCCGGTGACCGTTCTCATCCGTACCCACATAGGTCAACAGGCCATTGCGTTCCACGACCGATTGCACCTCGAGTGTCCAGCCAGCGTGGCTGGGCACCCGGTCCCCGGGGCCGAACCTCACGCGGGTCAGAGGCGCCGTCTGTCGGGCATAGATGCGGGTTTCACCGGTAGCGAGGAACACCAGGGTGACGGTGCGATGCTCGGCGGCGAGGACGGTGCCCAGGCCCATCTGTAATTCCGTGTCACTGATCCAGCGCTGACCCGGGATGAAATCCTGCACCCTCAAACCCCTGCTGCACAAACACCGGCGCTATGGTAGTCGAAGCCGGCGGAAAATCCATAGATGCCGGCCTGTGAACAGACAGTCTTTGTTGCCAGAATCGCCTCGGATGGGCGGGAACGATGTCAGCCTTGCTGTCTCTCGTGGGGCGGCTGCAGGTGCCACGAGGCAGTTCTGCACCCAAGGAGGAGCCAGAATCCATCAAGGCTTTCAGGCACTGAAGTTCTGGATACCCTGTTCTGGCGTCCGTCTTCTGGCTTCTGGCTTCTGTCTCCTGTCTCCTGTCTCCTGTCTCCTGTCTCCTGTCTCCTGTCTCCTGTCTCCTGTATTCTGTCTTCTGTATTCTGTCTTCTGTCTCCTGTCTCCCGTATTCTGTCTTCTGTATTCTGTCTTCTGTCTTCTGTCTTCTGAATTCTGGTTTTTTATGAAAGCGAACGAACTCAAGCGGGGCTCGGTATTCCAGGTGGACGGGCAGCCTATCATGGTCAAACAGGTGCAGGTTCAGACCGCGTCATCGCGCAGCGGCAATACGCTCTACAAGGTCAGGGGGCAGGACATCCTGTCCCGACAGAAGTTCGAGGCGAGTTTCAAGGGTGATGACGTGCTGACAGGCATCGATATTTCACGCCGCGCGGTGCAGCTGCTGTATCGGGATACCGACAGTTGTACCTTCATGGATACCGAAAGCTACGAGCAGTACACCCTGGCCGACGAAGCCATCGAGGAGGAACTGCCCTTCCTCAGCGAGGGCCTCGAAGGCGTGACTGCCCTGATCGCCGATGGCGTTCTGCTCGGTATCGAATTACCTGCCACGACCGTGCTGGAGATTGTGGAGTGCGCGCCGGCCATGAAAGCCGCCTCTTCGTCGGCACGCACCAAACCGGCAACACTGAGCACGGGACTGGTGATACAGGTTCCCGAGTATCTGACGCCGGGTGAGAAGATCAAGATCAATGTGGAGACGCGGGAGTTCATCGCGAGGGCCTGATCCCTGAACCCTGTCCCTGAGCAAGGGGATCCAGGACACGCGCGACGTTGTCATAACCTGCGCGAGCGGCGCTTTTTCGCTGTCTGCTTCTTCCTCGCCGGACCGGTCTGCCTGGCTTCCGGGTCCTCGAGCCCCCGACGCTGATGCCAGCGCGCCAGGGACTCCAGTGGATAACCTCCGTACTCCAGGTCGCCGGGTCTTGTATGCACCTCGACCCAGGGTGCCTTGAACTGCAACATCATATGTGTCCGCTCGGGCGGCGTGGGAAGCGCGGTGTCGATTGCCGAGGCAAACGGATGGACCAGTTCGGGCCAGCGCGGATCCCATAACCACAGCGCGCTGCCACACTGCCTGCAGAAGTGGCGCCGCGACGGGCTTTCCCGGATTTCCCCGTTGGCTTCCGGGATCTTCGCCTGGTAGACGCTGATGTGCTCACTGCCCTGGACCTTGAGCGTCGCATAGTCACCACCCAGATTAATCGCATAGCCACCGGCTCCGGCGGTTTTCCGGCATACCGAACAGTAACAGCGCTGGTAGGGATAGGGGTGAGCCGACCAGACGCTGAACTGGACACTGCCACAGTGACAGGAACCTTCGAGTTGCATAACGGCGCTCCACCCCGTCGGGAGATTGGACCCTGGTGCCGTGTGGCGCGGCCCGCGTTGTGTTTCCCGCCGCGCTTGGGCAAGCTGTCCGGCGGGCGGATCAGTCGCTGCTGCAGCGCCGAACCACACCGTACTATGTCAAAGTGTAGACGCTGCGGGACAAACCGTGCGCGTGGCAGACGTCCACCGCAACTCGGCGAGGCAGCTCCCGGTGGATGAGAATCGCAAGATCCTGGGCTTTTACACCGCCTTCGCGGTGGTGGTCGCGAACATGGTGGGCACCGGTGTCTTTACGGCACTGGGACTGCAGGTGGTGGACATCCGGGATGGCATCGCCCTGCTCGCGCTGTGGCTGCTGGGCGGTGTCATCGCGCTGTGCGGCGCCCTGTCCTATGGCGAGCTCGCGGCGGCGCTGCCACGCTCAGGGGGTGAGTATCATTTCCTCGGGCGCATCTATCACCCGGTCCTGGGCGTGGTCGCCGGCTGGGTCTCGGTCACCGTCGGCTTTTGCGCGCCCATCGCCCTCGCCGCCATGGCGCTTGGCCAGTATGCGACGAGCTTCCTGCCCGTCGCGCCGGGCGTAACCGCAACTGCGACCCTCCTGCTGGTGACTGTCTTCCACGCCGTCAACGTGCGCACCGGCCAGCGCTTTCACGTCATCACCACGGTTTTCAAGATCGCGCTGATCACCCTCTTCTGTATCGCGGGTCTGACCGCGCCGACCGGCGGCGACGTCCGCTACGGACCGCCACTCGTAACCCTCGCTGACATCTGCAGCCCGGCCTTTGCCGTGTCCCTGATCTATGTCTCCTACGCCTTCTCCGGCTGGAATGCCGCGACCTACATCGCCGGCGAGATCAGCAACCCGCAGCGTGTCGTCCCGCGCGCGCTGTTCTACGGCACCCTGCTGGTGACTGTCTTCTACGTGCTGCTCAACTTCGTGTTCCTGAAGACGGTGCCGATGGCCAGGCTCAGCGGCAGCATCGAGATCGGAACGTTGTCTGCGATGCACCTGTTCGGCGAGCGGGGCGCCATCCTCATGAGCGCGATGCTATGCCTGCTGCTGGTCTCCACCATCAGCGCCATGGTGCTCGCCGGCCCGCGCGTGCTGCAGGTCATCGGCGAGGATCTGCCGCAACTGCGGGCGCTTGCCGTGCGCACCGCCGGCGGGGCGCCTCTGCGCGCCATCCTGTTGCAGCAGGGGCTCGCGCTGGCTTTCGTCGCGACGGGTTCCTTCGAGGGGGTGCTCTCCTACGCCGGTTTCACCCTCACCCTGCTGGCCCTGCTCACCGTACTGGGTGTCATGGTCCTGCGCTACAACGCGCCCGAGCTTCCGCGCCCCTATCGCACCTGGGGTTATCCGTTCACGCCGCTGGTTTTCATCCTGCTCAATGCCATGATCCTGTTCTTTGTGCTGCGCGAACGGCCGGTTGCCGCGGGCGCCGGGATCCTCACCGTGCTGACGGGTGCGGCACTCGGCCTGGCGCGCCATTGGCGCCGCAGCTGACAACCGGCTATGAGGCCCGGCGCGACCTGTGGTGAGACGCAGGACGACGATTACCGGCACCGTTGCCCGGCGCAGCGCGTCGTTTGCCGTCTGCGGGTTTCTGACCCGAGGTACGCCCCCCGGGGTGCCGGTGGCCACTCGCGCCCGTATTCGCACCCGGCCCTTTCGCGGGGCGCTGGCCGCCGCTGCCGCGTCGCTCCTGCACCGGCTCGGCCTTGACTGACGGATCCGGCTCATAGCCCGGAACCAGCACCTTCGGCAGCTGTCGCTTGAGCAGCCGCTCGATATCGTTGAGCAGCTTGTGCTCGTCCACACACACCAGTGACAAGGCCTGCCCGGCACGTCCGGCGCGCCCGGTGCGACCAATGCGGTGCACATAGTCTTCCGGCACATTGGGCAGTTCAAAATTCACCACATGCGGCAGCTGGTCGATGTCCAGCCCGCGCGCGGCAATGTCGGTCGCCACCAGTACCCGCACCGCACCCTGTTTGAAGTCCGCCAGAGCCCGCGTACGCGCCCCCTGTGTCTTGTTGCCATGAATCGCCGCGGCGCTGATCCCGTCAACCGCGAGCTGGCTGGAAAGACGGTTGGCGCCGTGTTTGGTGCGCGTGAACACCAGCACCTGCCGCCAATCCTGCGAACCGATCATGAATGAAAGCAGCTCGCGCTTGCGCACACGATCCACCGGGTGAACCACCTGCGCGACCAGTTCGCAGTCGGCGTTAGGGCGGGCGACCTCGATCAGCGCCGGTGAGTCCAGAAGCTCGTCGGCGAGCCGCCTGATCTCATTCGGGAAGGTTGCGGAGAACAGCAGGTTTTGCCGGCCGCCGCGACCGCCGGGTGGCAGCAGTGCGAGAATCCTGCGGATGTCGCGAATGAAACCCATATCCAGCATGCGGTCCGCTTCGTCCAGCACCAGCATCTCGACCCGCGAGAGGTCCAGCGTCTTCTGCCCGACGTGATCCAGCAGACGTCCCGGTGTCGCGACCACGATATCCACACCGCCGCGCAGGGCCGCGATCTGCGGATTGATCTTGACACCGCCGAAGATGACGGTGGATTTCAGTGGCAGGTGTCTGCCATAGGTGTTCACACTCGCGCCCACCTGGGCGGCGAGCTCGCGCGTCGGGGTCAAAATCAGGGCCCGGATGCTGCGCCGGCCGTTGACCGGGGATCGACGGTTCAAGCGTTGCAGCAGAGGCAGGGTGAAACCTGCCGTCTTGCCCGTGCCGGTTTGCGCGCCGGCCAGAATGTCCCGCCCCTCGAGGATGACCGGGATCGCCTGGCGCTGCACAGGCGTGGGTTTAGTGTAACCCTGTTCGGCGACGGCACGCTGTAATTCGGCCGACAGACCGAGGCTATCAAATGACATGTGTTGTATTGCTCCTGGATTGGCCTGAACGGGGCGCATCGCCCCGAGACGGTCTTAGGCGGGATAGTTTAGAGGCGAGCCGCAGTGGCCTACCGAAAAGCCGGGCGCAGACCGAAGTGCGCCGGCAAGCGTGCACTATACCAGAAATCGCAGGATTCAGCGGTACTTATTTGAGCCGCCTCAGCGGCATCCGTCGTTCCCTGGAACCCGCCCGGAAGCACAACCCCTGGCCAGGACGGGTACTGTCGCGATGAACACAGCGTTCAGTACCCAGAATCCAGAAGCCAGAATCCAGAATGTCCCGAACCTCAACGCCTGCCTTCTGCCTTCTGCGTTCTGCCTTCTGCGTTCTGTCGTTCTGTCTTCTGTCTTCTGTCTTCTGGATTCTGACTTCTGGCTTCTGGCTTCTGTCGCCTGACTCCTCACCCCTCACTCCTCACCCCTCACCCCTCACCCCTCACTCCTGCCTCCTGCCTCCTGCCTCCTGCCTCCTGCCTCCTGCCTCCTGTATTCTGTATTCTGTTTCCTGTCTTCTGTATTCTGAATTCTGAATTCTGTCTTCTTGTATTCTGAATCATCCCCCCATGCTCAGAATCTCTCATCACCTCAGCATCCCCGATAACGAGATCGAGATCAGCGCGATCCGCGCCCAGGGCGCGGGCGGCCAGAACGTCAACAAAGTCTCCACCGCCGTACACCTGCGTTTTGACATTCGGGCCTCGAGCCTGCCGGAGATCTACAAACAGCGCCTGCTGGCACGGCAGGACCAGCGCATTACCCGGGATGGCGTTATCGTCATCAAGGCCCAGCAGTACCGCAACCAGGAGAAGAACAGGGAGGACGCACTCGACCGTCTGAAGATGCTCATCAAGAGCGTGACCGTCACCCCCAAGACGCGCAAGGCAACCAGACCGACCCGCAGCTCCCAGGAAAAGCGCCTCGACCGAAAGAGCAAACACGGGCGCCAGAAGGCCCTGCGTGGCAAGATCACCTGACAGAGCGCGGACGATGCGGAAGCCAGCGGTGTGAATACGGGCGCACCCGGTAACGGCATGCAGATGTTCGCCAACCGGCTGAAGAAAAATCTCAAACACTTTGGCCGCTGGCTCAGCCGCAACGATATCCGCTGCTACCGGCTGTACGACGCGGACCTGCCCGAGTACGCGTTCGCCGTTGATGTGTATGCGGGTGACGCGGCGATCGATCAGCGCTGGGTCCATGTCCAGGAATATGCGGCACCCGCCAGTGTCGACCCAGGCAAGGTCGAGGCACGACGACGCGAAGCCCTCAGTGTGATACCCGAGGTGCTGGGGATCGCGGGCGCGCAACTGTTCTTCAAGGTGCGCCGGCAGCAAAAAGGCAGTGACCAGTACGAAAAGCTGGCCGCGAACAGGCATTTCCACCAGGTCGTCGAAGCTGGCAACCGTTTCCTGGTGAACTTCGAGGACTATCTCGACACCGGCCTGTTCCTCGACCACCGCATCACGCGCAGCCTGCTGGCCGAGCTCGCCGGTGACAGAGACTTCCTGAACCTGTTTGCCTACACCGGCACCGCCACGGTCTATGCCGCGCGTGGCGGTGCGGCCTCGACCACCACGGTAGACATGTCCGCCACCTATCTCGACTGGGCGAGGCGAAACATGGCACTGAATGGCTTTGTCGGTACACAACACGGCTACGTACAGGCCGACTGTCTGGCGTGGCTGGACACGGCGACCCGGGGCCGCCGCTACGGGCTCATCTTCCTCGATCCACCCAGCTTCTCCACCTCCAAACGCATGGCGGGCACCCTCGATGTGCAGCGTGATCATGTGGCGCTGATCGAGAAAACCGCCAGGCTTCTGGCGGCCGAGGGTACGCTGATATTTTCCAACAACCTGCGTCGCTTCAGGATGGACCGCGAGGCACTGCCCGGGTTAACGATCGAGGACATCAGCAGGGCGACGCTGCCCAAAGACTTCGCTCGCAACCCGCGAATTCACAATTGCTGGAAGATTCGCCGCGCCCCCGCGGGCAGCGCCGGCCGCGACAGACTCCTAGCGCCTTTTCAATCTGATGATGACGGATAGTATGGCCACGGAATCCACGGAAGGACACGGAAAAAATGCTAATGGGCGTTGGTTCTTTCCGTGTTTTTCCGTGGATTCCGTGGCTATAAATAAAATACTGGCACTCAGCTCAATTTGTCAGCATCCGTTATTATCAAGTTGAAAAAGTACTAGAGGTGGATGAGAGAAATCAGGCCAGCCGTAAGCAGCCCCACGAGCAGGGTACGTAGACCGGCCCATAGCCAGGCGGTGCCACTGATTTTGCCGAGGAATACGCCGAGAAGAAACAATACCGCCAGCGCCACGCCGATCGAGGTCTCCAGAGGCGCCGGCATGAGCACCGCGGTCCGATCGGCCAGCCACAAGGGCGTGACAATAACCAGCGAGATCAGCAGCGGGCTGAGGCCGTTCGCCAGCGCGATCAGAACCGGCACCACGCGGGCCGCCCGACCATGCGCGGTCTGCCCCAGGTCGGTCACCATGGCATTTTCCAGTTCCCGCAACTCCTTTTTCTTCTCTGCGACTTCACTCACGTAGGCGCTGGTCACGCCGCTCATCCCGAGGGCGATTCCCGCACCGAGACAGGTCGTAATGACCACCGCCGGATTGTCGCCACCGGCAACATGGAAGCCAACAATGATACCGAGCATGGTCAGAGCCCCATCAAACCCGTTGACAATGAGATAGCGCCGCACAATACCGTGTGCGCGGGTCATCTCCAGCAGCAGGTGGACATTCCTCATGCTTCTCGTCAGAGGGTGTAAAGCGCGGCCGGCACGCCGCGCCAGAGATCATTATCCGGCAGACCGCGGGGCTTGCGGGACATTCACGACTTCCACTTCGTCGATGCTGTGGACGGAGGCACCCATGCCGGAAATGCCGTCGATGACGGCCTCGAGATCGATGTCCTCGCCCTCGATGGCAAGTTCAACCGTCTCCGTTTTCTCGTCGATTTCCACAACGCGTAACGTGACTCGACAGCCACTGTCGCGCTCGGCGATGAGGCTGGCGAATTGCAGCCCGTTGGGACTGTGTGGCTTCAGGACATCGAGTACCACCCGCTTCACGCGCACCATAAGCGTCTTCCCATCTGAGCAGCAGTTGCGCGTAGTCTGGCGGAACATCAGCGCCGAATGCAACCCGCCGCGGCAGCCTGCCACCTGCCTTGACGCTGCCTCGGCGGGCCCGACACCATCGCCGGTGCGGGCGGTCATGCCCCGCGTGGCGGATTGCGGACACGATCCCCCGTGCACCCCGGTTTCAGTGTCTGTGGCTGACTGCCTTCTGTCTCGCCCATGGCGGCCTCGCGGCAGGTTCCAGGAATGGTGGGCACACTTCACCGGTACCGCGGGTTCCGGTGATGCGACACCCCCTGTCTGGGCCGGGCTCACCCGCATCCGCGTCCGCGCTCGCAGACACCTGTCACAGCGCAGCGGCGCACACAGGCACGGCGCGGTTTGCCTCCCCTGGCCGGGCCGCGCGAGCGGGAAATCGCCGATCGCAGTGCGAAGGCGGATGACGTAGCCGGATTTGGTCATTACAATCGGCCCCACTTCTCACCCAGGGTGAGACTACGAGTAACATCCGGCCGGGTACCCCAGGTCGCGACAGCAGGGAGGATTTTTTATGCACAGCAATTACTTGGACGCGGAACTTGAGAAAATTCTTCAGGCACGTCACCACGATCCGTTTGCGGTCCTGGGCAAGCATGCAGAAGCCGATCAGGATCTGGTGCGGGCCTATATCCCGGATGCCAGCGAGGTCTCCATCGCCGAAGGTGAGTTGCCCCTGGCGCGGGTTGCCGACAGCCAGCTGTTCGAGTGGCGCGGTGCGCCGGGCGCGGTGCCCGATCGCTACCGGCTGATCTGGCGCGATACCGGCCACCGGGAGCACATCGCGCACGACCCGTACAGTTTTCCGCCCCAGCTGTCGGATTTTGATCTGCATCTGTTCGGCGAGGGCCGGCACCGCCATGCCTATCGCATACTCGGCGCCCACCTCCATGAGATCGAGGGCATTGCCGGTGTGCTGTTCGCGGTCTGGGCCCCGACCGCCGAACGGGTCAGCGTGGTCGGCGACTTCAATCACTGGGACGGGCGTCGGCACCCCATGCGAGTGCGCGGCGGCAGTGGCGTGTGGGAGCTCTTCATCCCCGACCTGGAACCGGGAGGCCTGTACAAATACGAGATTCGCAACCGCGACAGCGGCCAGATCTTTGTCAAGTCCGATCCCTATGCCCAGGCCTTCGAACTGCGCCCCAGCACCGCCTCGGTGATCACCGCGCCGTCGAGCTACCACTGGGAAGACCAGGCCTGGCTGGAACGGCGCAAGACAGCCGACTGGCAACACACGCCCATGTCGGTCTATGAGGTGCACCTCGGCTCCTGGCAAAAGGGGCCCGAAGGTGAGTTTCTCGATTACCGCGAACTGGCCAGGCGTCTGGTGCCCTATGTGAGCGAGCTCGGCTTCACGCACATCGAATTGCTGCCGATCACCGAACATCCCTACGACCCGTCCTGGGGCTACCAGACGACCGGCAATTTCGCACCCACCAGCCGCTACGGCACGCCCGATGACTTCCGTTTCTTTGTCGATTACTGCCACGCGCACAATATCGGGGTGCTCCTGGACTGGGTGCCCGCCCATTTCCCCAAGGATGCGCATGGGCTGGCGCGTTTCGACGGCACGCCGCTGTATGAACATGCCGACCCGCGGCGTGGCGAACACCTCGACTGGGCCACGCTGATCTACAACTACGGGCGCAATGAAGTCAGAAACTTCCTGATCTCCAGCGCGTTATTCTGGCTGCAGGAGATGCACATCGACGGCCTGCGCGTCGATGCGGTCGCCTCGCTGCTGTATCTGGACTACTCGCGTACCGACTGGGTCCCGAACCAGTATGGCGGGCGGGAGAACCTCGAGGCCCTGGATTTTCTGCGCGAGTTGAACAACGTCGTGCATGACGAACAGCCGGGTATTCTGATGATCGCCGAGGAGTCCACCTCCTGGCCGCAGGTGAGTCGCCCGGTCTGGTCCGGCGGCCTCGGCTTCGACATGAAATGGAACATGGGCTGGATGAACGACACCCTGGAGTACATGCACGAGGACCCGATTCACCGCCGCTACCACCAGAACAAGCTGACCTTCAGCATGCTCTATGCCTTTACCGAGAACTTCCTCCTGCCCTTCTCCCACGACGAGGTCACGCACGGCAAACAGTCCATGCTGAACAAGATGCCCGGCGATGAGTGGCAGAAGTTTGCCAACCTGCGCGCCTTGTACAGCTACATGTTCTGTCACCCGGGCAAGAAACTGCTGTTCATGGGCAGCGAATTCGCACAGGGCCTGGAATGGAACAGCGCCCAGCCCCTCGACTGGTACGTGCTCGACTACGGTTTCCACGAGGGGGTGCAGCGTATGGTCCGGGATCTCAACCGGCTCTACCAGGAGACGCCGTCGCTGCATCGCTACGAGTTCGACTGGCGCGGTTTTGAATGGATCGACTGTCAGGATATCGACAACTCGATTCTCAGTTTCATCCGTCGCGCCGACGAGGAATTTGTCGTCTTCGTGGTCAACTTTACCCCGATCCCGCGCCAGGCCTACCGGATCGGCGTCCCCGAGCCGGGTCAGTACCGGGAGATATTCAATTCCGACTCCGCCCATTACGCCGGCAGCAATCTGGGCAACGGTGATCACCAGCTGGTGGCCGAAGCTCAGCCCTGGATGAACCGGCCCTATTCGCTCAGTCTTACGGTGCCGCCTCTGGCCGGCATCGTACTCAGGCCAGAGTAAGGCGCATGCAGTCAACGCCGGCCGTCTGGCCCGGGCAACCCTATCCGCTGGGAGCCACCTGGGATGGAGAGGGGGTCAACTTCGCGCTGTTTTCCGAACATGCGGAGAAGATCGAGCTGTGCCTGTTCGATGCCAAGGGCCGGCGCGAGATCGTGCGCCTTCCCGTGCGCTGGCAGACCGATCAGGTCTGGCACTGCTATCTGCCCGAGGCACGGCCGGGGCTGCTCTACGGCTATCGGGTCTATGGCCCCTACGAACCCGAGCAGGGGCACCGCTTCAACCCCAAAAAGCTGCTGCTGGATCCCTATGCCAGGGACATCGCCGGCTCGGTGCACTGGAATGACAGCCTGTTCGGCTACACCATCGGTGACCCGGCCGAGGACCTGATCGCCGACCCGCGTGACAGCGCCGGCTATATGCCCAAGTCGCGGGTCATCGATACCAGCTTCACCTGGGGGGACGACCGTCCCCTGGGCACGCCCTGGCATGACACCATCATCTATGAGCTGCACGTCAAGGGGTTCACCCGGCAACACCCGGAGGTGCCCCCGCCCTACCGCGGCCGCTACGCAGGGCTCGCCACCGAGCCGGTCATCGAGTATCTGAAGCGCCTCGGCGTAACCGCGATCGAGCTCATGCCCGTGCACAGCTTTATCAGCGACCGGCACCTCATTGAGAACGCACTGCGCAATTACTGGGGCTACAACACGCTCGGTTACTTCGCGCCGCATGCCGAGTACTCCGCCACCGGCCAGGTCAGCGAGTTCAAGACCATGGTCAAACGCCTGCACTCCAACGGCATCGAGGTCATCCTGGATGTGGTCTACAACCACACAGCCGAGGGTAACCACCTGGGGCCCACCCTGTGTTTCCGCGGCATCGACAACGCCGCCTACTACCGACTGGTCGCCGATGACCCCCGCTATTACATGGACTACACGGGCTGCGGTAACAGCCTCAACATGATGCACCCCCGGGTGCTGCAGCTGATCATGGACAGTCTGCGCTACTGGGTCCTGGAGATGCATGTGGACGGTTTTCGCTTCGACCTGGCTCCGACCCTGGCCCGCGAGGTGCATGCGGTCGACCGCTTCGGGGCCTTCCTGGATATCATCCACCAGGATCCGGTGCTGTCCCGGGTAAAACTCATCGCCGAGCCTTGGGACCTTGGGGAAGGCGGCTACCAGGTGGGTAATTTTCCGGTCGGCTGGGCCGAATGGAACAGCCGTTACCGCGATACCGTGCGCGCCTACTGGAAGGGCGACGGCGGTGTGATTGGCGAGCTGGCGTATCGGCTCACGGGCTCCAGTGATCTGTATGCCCATACCGGTCGTCGCCCCTATGCAAGCGTCAACTTCTCGACCTGCCATGACGGTTTCACGCTGGACGATCTGGTCAGCTATAACGAAAAACACAACTTTGACAACCTGGAGAAGAACTTCGACGGCGAAAGCAACAATCTCAGCTGGAACTGCGGTGTCGAAGGACCCACCAACAACCTGCATCTCATGAACCTGCGCGCCCAGCAGAAGCGCAACTTCCTCGCCACGCTGTTGTTCTCGCAGGGTGTACCCATGCTGCTCGCCGGCGATGAGATCGGCCGCAGCCAGAGCGGCAACAACAATGCCTACTGTCAGGATAACGAGATCAGCTGGGTGAACTGGGAGCTGGACGCGCGCGATGAGGAGCTGTTGCGCTACGTGTGTGAGCTCATCCGACTACGCAAGCAGCACCCGGTTTTCCATCGGCGGCATTTTTTCCAGGGCCGGCGAATCAAGGGCGCCAACGTCAAGGATATCTCCTGGCTGCGTCCTGACGGACTCGAGATGACCGACAAGGAGTGGCACCATTCGTTTGCCCGCTCCCTGGGGCTGCTGCTGCACGGCGATGCCATCGAGGAACAGGACGAGCGCGGTCACACCATCCACGACGATACCTTCCTGCTGTTGCTCAATGCCCACCACAAAGCGATCTCTTTCCACATGCCCAAGGATTTCGGTATTGCCCGCTGGGAAGTCATCCTCGATACCAGCTTTCCCGAGGGCAAGCGCGCTGACCGCAGGAACTTCCACACCGGTGAGGCCTACCCGCTGCAGGCCCGCTCCACGACGCTGCTGCATCAGGCCCGCTCGCGCTGAGGGAACGGGTGCCGGATCAGCCGAAAGGCGGGTAAGACCTACCGTGGCTCCAGCTCGTAGCGCACCGCGAGGTGGTGCTCAGCGCCCGGCGGGATGGTCACGACATCGTCCGCGGCGTTGGCAGTCTCCACGCACACCATGTGCAGATAACCGTCCTCGCCGAGGTCACCCATCCTGGCGGCCTTTTCGATCCACGGGTTCCACACCACCGTCGAGCGGCTGCCGCGCTTGCGGATGCGGATACGGCGCGCCAGCCCCGGGTCGTCGATGAGACAGTCGGCGACCGTATCGAGATAGATGCGGTCGGTCTCTGCCACAAAGGTGACCGGCCCCGCCTGTTGCCTGCGCCTGCCGCCATCCACCTTGTCCAGGTAGTGACATTCCTCGAGGCCCTCGATCCTGACCCGACGGACATCGCTCACCTCGAAATAGGTATGCAGGGCCTCGCCAATGGTGATGGATTCGCTGCCGGTGTTGCGCGTCACGAGATCGATCTCGAGCGCGGCAGCGACCGTGACGTGGCACTCGAGTTCTGCGGCATGCGGCCACAGCGCCCGTGTGGCGTCCGTGTGCGTGAGGCGCAAGGCAATCCGCGTGGCGCCGTCTGCCAGCGCCTGCGTCTCCAGAATCTCCCAGGGGCTGGTGCGCGCAAAGCCATGGGCGGGAAAAGCAGGCTCGGTGGGATGCGGCCCGAACCATGGCCAGCACAGGGGTATGCCGCCGCGGATCGACTTGCCACTCGCAAAGCGGGCCGCACCGGAGAGCCAGATCACCGGGTGCTGTCCAACCGGCGACCAGTGCACCACCTGCGCCCCCTGCAAGGCAATGGTCGCGGTGGCCCGGACATTGGCCACTTTCACGACGGCCAGTTGCCCGGCCCCCGCCTGCACGCCGAGCTGGCCGGGAATACCGTAACGCGCGTTCAGCGCAGAAATGTCAGCCATGTCCTGGTACTCTTTCCACGTGCATCGTAACCGATGCTGACAAGCCAAGCTGCATGCCAGTATCTTTATTCATAGCCACGGAATCCACGGAAAAACACGGAAAGACCGAACATCTATTAGAATTTTTTCCGTGTCCTTCCGTGGATTCCGTGGCCATACTATCTGTCATCATCAGATCAATGCTCGGGATAATATGCAAACGTCCGGCATCTAGCCACCGCGGCAATTCAGCGTGCAGACTGGGGCGGAAACCCCGGCGACCCGAGGCCCGACCATGAGACGTACCCTTGTGCTGCTGGCACTGCTGGCAGCAGGCGCCAGCCCTGGCGCTGAGCACACTGGAGTCCGGCGCGCTCGGCCTTCCGGTGGGCAACAGGAATCACAGGAAGCCGGGATGAGGCCGTCGCCGGCCGCGTCGTGCCTATTCGGGAATGCGCGCCACCTCGCCTGAGCGTCTCGGCCAGCCCAGACAATAGACCGTACGCTCCAGCCGTTCGCCGACCTCGCCAGAGTCCATGACATGGGTACTGATCAGCATCCACCCTGCCCGCAGGTATGCATTGGCTTCCTCGTTCTCATTGGTCTCGACGACCTCAGTGATCTCGTGCAGTACGTTTTCCGGGCTCATTGACCGGCATTTCCTTTCCCGGTAACCGGGGTCAGCGCCATTTGGGTTAGCCTCAGTTGCTTCGCAACGTTACATCAAATCCATCCAGTCTGAAGGTGTCTCCGCGCGGCGCAGACTCAACGCTCCGCGGGTGAATACGGGAACGCGACGCTCGCCGTCACCGCTCGCTTGACGAGCTGGATCACCAGCCAGACGGACAGGAGGGGAAACAGGATCGTCTGCAGGACGAACACCACGATAAGGTTGATAGCATACTCACTGACATCCGCGGCGGCGCGCTTGAACGCCTCGATCCGCTCTTCGACATCCAGCACCCCGGTCGCCGAGGCGTAGGCGCGTTTGACGCTTGCCATCAGCGATTCGTCCTCGCCGACCGGGAGCTGCCGCCTGGCTTCGTCATTAATCGTGCTGATCGTCTCAGCGGTCTGTTCCAGTTTCTGTTTCGAGGCGGCGTACTGGGGCTCCAGAAACTGGCTGTAGAGCGTCTCGCCGAGGATCGCGATCAGGGGCACGGAAAAGCGCAGGATCACCAGCACCAGGGCCAGCCGGTAAATGCCGCGCCGGATGACCGGCGGCACCGGCCCCGGCCACCAGCCGACCACGGCGGCGGCCACAATGGCAAGACCGACCAGGGCCGTGAACCATACCCAGGCGGTGACATCCAGCAGCACACGCTGGACACCGAGCGAGGTCCCGCTGGCAAGCATGATCCACGAAAAGCGTTCCACGAGGTCGTTGAGCGGATCGAGTATCTCACCCGGTGTAAAGGTCACGCCGATGCCCACGGGCTCGACCGCAACCTCCGTACCCTGAGCCACCGAGATCACGCCGTTCAGGCCGCGCGCGATGCCATAGGTGATCAGGGCGCGTTTGAAGCCGTCTTCCGTGTAGACCTTGCCGACCTCGTCGGCCACCCCGAAGGTGGCGACAAGCAGCACCAGCCCTGCGGCGGTGGAAAGGAGCAGTTTACCTAGGATCGCAGGCATGAGGATCAGTCCGAGCGGGGCACGGGATTCCCTGCGCGTCGTAGCGCGACGGGTGCGAGGGTCATTTTGCCGCGCCGCGCATGAGCTTGAGGCCAAGAATCAGCAGCGGTGTCCCGTGCAGAAACAGGTCGAAGATATCCAGCGGTCGTGTCAAGGTCCCGTCAAAGAGCATCTTCAGCTTCTGCCAGAGATGGGGCTCCGCCCCGACCGGGGCAACCGCCAGCAACAGGGCCACTGGCGCAATGACCATCATCGGGATACTGTCCAGCCATTTCATTCGCTCCAGCCATTTCATCCTCTGTCCCCCTTCAGTTGGCTGCCCGCAAGGCCTCCAGTTGCTCACAGGCCTCCAGCCAGTCCGACTCCAGGGCTTCACAGCGGCTGTCCAGGTCGGCCTTCTCCATCAGCAAGGCCTTCAGCTGCGCCTTGTTTTCTTCACCATAGAGCGCCGGGTCGGCAAGACTCGCCTCCAGTTCCGTCTGCTTGGCGTGCAGCCGGGCCAGCGCAGTTTCGGTCGCCGTGATGCGTTTGCGCAACGGCTGAAGTCGCTGGCGCTGTTCCGCCTCCAGGCGCCTTTTCTCCTTGCGTCCGGCGACACTGCCGATGGGACTGCCCTCCTTCGCGGTAACCCGCGCCAGCCGGTTCTGTTCGCTCAGCCATTGCGGGTACTCATCCAGACTCAGCGGAAACTCCTCCAACTGCCCGTCGTGCACGAGGACGAACCGGTCGCTGGTCACGCGCAGCAGGTGACGATCGTGCGATACCAGCACCATGGCGCCTGCGAAGTCCTGCAGCGCCAGTGCCAGTGCCTGGCGCATCTCCAGATCCAGATGGTTGGTGGGCTCGTCCAGCAACAGCAGATTGGGGCGTTGATAGACCAGTAAGGCAAGCACCAGACGCGATTTTTCTCCGCCCGAGAACGGTCCGGCAGGCATCAGTGCCTGATCGGCGGAAAACCCGAAGCCCCCCAGGTAATCCCGCAGCGCCTGCTCGCGCGCCAGGGGGTCCAGTTGCCGCAGATGTTCCAGCGGGGACTGTTCCAGGCGCAGTTGCTCCAGCTGGTGCTGGGCAAAGTAGCCGATCCGCAGATCCCGCGCGGGCTCGCGTTGTCCCTGCCGGGGCGTCAGTTCCCCGGCGAGCAGGCGGATCAGCGTGGACTTGCCGGCGCCGTTGGGACCGAGCAGGCCGATGCGGTCGCCCGGAGACAGACTCAGGTTGACCCCGGCGAGAACCACCCGCTCACCATACGCGACGGAAACCTCAGTGAGGCGCAGCAACGGGTCAGGCGTCTTCTCCGGCGCGCGCAGGGCGAAATGAAACGGCGAGTCGACATGCGCCGGTGCAATCTGCTCCATGCGCTGCAGGGCCTTGAGGCGGCTCTGGGCCTGCCGCGCCTTGGTGGCCTGGGCCCGGAACCGGTCGACAAAGGCACGGATATGGGCGATTTCGCGTTGCTGTTTCGCGTACTCAGCCTGCTGGCTGGCCAGGTGCTCCGCGCGCAGGCGCTCGAACGCCGAGTAGTTGCCGCTGTACAGGGTGATGCGCTGCTGATCCAGTGCAGCGATATGGGTCGCCACGCTGTCGAGAAAATCCCGGTCGTGCGAGATCAGCAGCAGGGTTCCCGGGTAGGCGCGCAGCCAGCCTTCCAGCCAGATGACCGCATCCAGATCCAGATGGTTGGTCGGTTCATCGAGCAATAACAGATCCGAGCGGCACATGAGGGCGCGCGCCAGGTTCAGGCGCATGCGCCAACCGCCGGAAAAATCGCTCACCGGCCGGTCTTCATCACCCGGTGAGAACCCCAGGCCGTGCAGCAAGGCCCCGGCCCGGCTGCGCGCCGCATACCCATCAATGGCGTCAAACCGGGCATGCAGTGCGCCCAGGTGCTCGCCGTCGTCGCGGACTTCCGCCTGCCTCAGGGCAGCTTCCACGGTGCGCAGTTCCGCGTCACCATCCAGGACGTACTCGATGGCCGCACGCTCATCGGCGCGCGTCTCCTGGGCGACGTGCGCAATCACCCAGTCTGTGGGATGGCGGAAATCGCCGCTGTCGGCATGCAGTTCGCCCAGGATCAGGGCGAAGAGGCTGGACTTGCCCGTCCCGTTTGCCCCCGTGACCCCGACCTTCTGTCCCGGATGGATCTGCAGGCTGGCCTGCTCGAAGAGCAGCCGTGGCCCGCGCCTCAGACTGAGATCAGTAAATTGCAGCATGCCCGGGATTGTAGCGCCTCGCGGCGAAAATGGCCGGTCTTATGCGCCGCCTGCTGGAACCGTCAGTGAGTCTCTGATGCTGAAAGACAGTATGGCCACGGAATCCACGGAAAAACACGGAAAGAATGAACAGCCATTACAGCGAACGTCTGATTAATTCGTTTTCCGTCAATTCAACGCATGCCGGAATCCATTAACACATTTAACACATTGACTTCTAGCCACTGGATTCCGGGTCCTTCCCCTGATCGAGTCCGGGGTCCGTCCGTAAGGACGAACTAATCAGATGGATTTCTTAGAATCTTTTCCGTGTCTTTCCGTGGGTTCCGTGGCTATGAAGAAAACAATGGCACTCAGCTTAATTTGTCAGCATCCGTTCTTACCGAGTTGAAGGAGTATTATTGACGGCGGATATACCCCTGCCAGCCCAGTGTCTCCAACCGGCACTGGGCCCTGCAGGCCTCGCAGGTGCTGGCGAAGTCGCCAACCACCACGGCGGTCAGGGGGGACGCCGCCGGTCCGGTCGGCACGGTGGCCACGGGCTCGACGCCCAGCTTCTGCGCCTCTCGCAGCGCCCATTCCACGTTTTCCTGCTCGCGATAGGCACCAATCTGTATCCGGTAATGGCGCACCGCCGCCCCGCCTGCCGGTATCGCTGGCGGCGACTGCGTCGCTTCCAGGGCCCTGCGGGCGGCATCGCCAGTGGCGCTGCCAGCCGGCATCAGTGCGGGCGCTTGCGGCAACGACTCTGCCCAGGGCACCGGCTCACTTTCGGCCGCCGCCGGGAGCATGGCCGCAGCGCCGGCCTGCCCTGGCCCGCCGCTTCCATCCGCGTCTGATTCCTCGAGGGCGGCGAGCCAGAATGGCCCCAAGTCGGGCTGTGGTTCCAGCGCCGCCAGGTCGATGGTCTGTGTGCCGGTCGCTTCGATTGCGCCCGCCGCCGGGTGCTGTGCGGTGATATCGGTAGCCGCGGCCCCGACCTCCTCGATCTCCGCGCTGGGACGTGCACCCAGCGCCAGAAACTCTGTGGAGGTCTCGTCCCATACCGGGCCCTGCATCCAGACTTGCTGCCCGGCAATGAGCAGGAGCAGGAGCACCCCGCCCGCCAGCGAGCCCAGCGTCACGGCCCGTTGCCTCTTCTGCGCCGCCTGCAAGCGGCTGTTCTGACTGCTGAGGCCGGCCACTTTCTGGCCCGCCGCCTGCGCGGTGGCCTGCATCGAGCGCAACTCGGATTCGGCACGGTTCAGTGCCTGCCGGGACTGGGCAAGTTCGTGCGCGCGGATCGCGCGCTCGCGGCGCATCTGGTCCCGTTCGGCAGTCACCGTTGCGAGCAGCTCGCGGGCCTCTGTCAGTTGCCCTTCCCACGTGACCTGGACGGCATCGCGTTCCGCGACAAGCGTGGGCAGCTCTACCTCGAGGGCCCGCTGTTCGCTTTCCAGCGCCGTCAGCTTTTCCCGCGCATCCTGCCACCGGCTGCGCAGCGCGTCCGCCTCCTGCCGCGCCGCGGCCAGCGATGCCCGGACGTGCGCAAGCTCCCTGGTGCAGGCTTCAAGCTCGCTGAGCAATCGCTCGGTTTCGGCTATCGGCCTGGCCAGCCCCTCCTCCCCTGCGAGCTGCCCCTGCGACGGGCCGGACGCGGTTTCCTGTACCGCCGCGACCGGCCCCGGCACCACCCCGAGTTCGTGGGTCCAGCGACGCAGCGTGCTCGCACTGAGGCCAAGATCGCGCGCGGTCTCGCGCACCGGCCGGCCTTGCTCGGCAGTCAGCCACACTGCGTACCGTTTGAACTCTTCCGCGTATTTACCTCGTTTCGCGGACATTCAGCCGCCCTCCCTTGCCGCCATGCCCCGCCGCGGGGCAAGCACATGATAGTGACTATCTCAACGCCAGCGTATTATGCGGAGAGCCCCTGTTTCCTGTCCAGCCGTGCCAGGAAGCCACAAGGCTCTGTTACCCTTTCGCCCCCCTGGCCGCCTGCTAGGAGCCTGTCGGACTTAGGCTGATTCTACTGCGGCGGTGGGAGAGCGGCCCAAAGCCTCCCGCTTTCTCGTTGCGTAGGGCCCACTATGCGCCTCGAAATCGCGAGGCTTTGGACTCACTCTCCCACCTGCCTCGTCACGAACCCCTAAGTCCGACAGGCTCCTCGAAAGGATAGGGCGCCATCGGCGCCACCTGCCAGATCTCCCTGTTATAGTCGAGCATGGTGCGGTCGGTAGAAAACTTGCCGCTGCTCGCGCTGTTGAGGATGCTCATGCGCGTCCAGCGCTCCGTGTCGCGATAGGCCTCCGCGACGCGTGCCTGGGCGTCGACGAAACTGCGAAAGTCCGCCGCCGTCAACCAGGGGTCGTGGGCGCTGGTAATCGACCCGATAATGGGATCGAACAGATTTGCCTCGAACTGGTTGAAATGGCCGCTTTCCAGCAGGTGCATGACCGCGCCCAGGTCTTCATCCGCGGCAATGAGGTCCCAGGGACGGTAATCGCCCCGTGTCTCATTGACTTGCTCGGCGTTCAGTCCGAACAGGAAAAAGTTGTCTTCGCCGACCTCTTCGAGAATCTCGATATTGGCCCCGTCCAGCGTCCCGATGGTGACGGCCCCGTTCATCATCAGCTTCATATTGCCGGTCCCCGAGGCCTCTTTCCCGGCGGTGGATATCTGTTCGGACAGATCGGCACCCGGACAGATGACCTCCATCGCCGATACGCGGTAGTTGGGCAGGAACACGACTTTGAGCAGGTCGCCCACCTGGTCGTCACTGTTGATGACCCGGGCGACGTTATTGATCAGCTTGATGATCAGCTTGGCAATGGCATAACCCGGCGCCGCCTTGCCGCCGATCAGAATACAGCGTTTGGTCCAGTTGCCGGTATCGCCGCGCTTGATCCGGTTATACAGATGGATGCCATGCAGGACATTCAGCAACTGACGCTTGTATTCGTGAATGCGTTTCACCTGCACATCAAACAGCGCATCCGTATCACAGCGCACGGCGCATTCGCTCTGTATCATCTCCGCCAGACGCTGCTTGTTGGCGAGTTTGACCTCGCGCCAGCGCTGCCGGAATCCGGCATCTTCCGCGCAAGGCACCAGTTTGTGCAACTGATCGAGATCGGTAATCCAGCCGTCTCCGATCTGATCCGTGGTCAGCCTGCTCAATCCCGGGTTGCACATGGCCAGCCAGCGCCGCTGGGTGACCCCGTTGGTCTTGTTGTTGAACTTGTGCGGCCAGAGTTCGTAGAAGTCACGGAACAGGCCTTCGCGCAGCAGCCTGGAGTGCAGCTCAGCCACCCCGTTTACCGAGAAGCTGCCGACGATGGCAAGGTGTGCCATGCGCACCATGCGTACCTCGCCCTCCTCGATAATCGACATCCGGCTCAGGCGTTCGGTATCTCCCGGCCAACGCCGTGCCACCTCGGCCAGGAAACGGGCATTGATCTCATAGATAATCTCGAGCAGCCGCGGCAGCAGGCTTTCGAACATCTGCACTGGCCATTTTTCCAGGGCTTCCGGCAACAGGGTGTGGTTGGTATAGGCCGTGGAACGGCTGACCATCCCCCAGGCCGTATCCCAGTCGATGCGGTGTGCATCCACCAGCAGGCGCATCAGCTCTGCGACTGCGATACTCGGATGGGTATCGTTGAGCTGAAAGCAGTGCTTGTCGACGAATTTGTCGAGATCATAGCCGTGTATGCGGACCCAGCGACGCAGCACGTCCTTGAGGCTTGCCGCGGCGAGGAAATACTGCTGGCGCAGCCGCAGTTCCTTACCGTTTTCACTGGCGTCGTTGGGATACAACACCATGGTAATGTGCTCGGCATGGTTCTTGGCCTCGACGGCCTCCGCGTAATCGCCGGCATTGAACTCGTCCAGGTCGAACTCGTCGGTGGCGGTGGACTTCCACAGGCGCAGGCTGTTGACGGTGTCATTCCGGTATCCGGGGACCGGGATGTCATAAGGCACGGCCAGCACGTCATGGGCGCCAACCCAGCGTACCCGCAACTCGCCATTCTCGTCAGGGTAGAATTCGGTATGCCCGCCGAAGTGGATGCGCTGAGTGAACTCCGGTCGTTCGAACTCCCAGGGGTTGCCGTCGCGCAGCCAGTGATCCGGCTCTTCCACCTGGCGGCCGTTAATCATCTCCTGGCGAAACATCCCGTATTCGTAACGCAGTCCGTAGCCCAATACCGGCAGCTGGAGCGTGGCACAGCTGTCGAGAAAACAGGCCGCGAGGCGGCCAAGACCGCCGTTGCCCAGCCCGGCATCGTGCTCGCTCTCGGCCACTTCTTCAAGGCCGATACCGTAGTCGTAGAGTGCCTTATCGACCGGATCCGTAATGCCGAGGTTGAGCATGGCATTGCCCAGCGCCCGCCCCATGAGGAATTCCAGTGACAGATAGCAGACACGCCGCGCATCCTTTTCTTCATAGGCGTAGCGGGTATTCTTCCAGCGCTCCATCAGCCGGTCGCGGACGGTATAGGCCAGTGCCTCATACAGATAGTGGTTGGTACAGTGATTCTTGTCCCGACCCAGCGTCCGGTTGTAATAGCGCAGGAAGTCCTCGGCAATGGTCTGCTTATCCATCGCCAGGGGCGGCAACTCTGTCAGCTTCGGATGCGGGGCAATGGTATTGGGCGTAAACTTGTACATGGGCAGACAATCCTTCGCCGTGTCAATCGATCGATTCAAGCCAACGAGTTTAATGGGACACATGATACTTGCAAATCGCGCGCGTGGCTTCGGAAACTTTTTGCCGGGACACGATTGCTTCGCACCGGCGCGCTGCGCAGCGGCCAGCGCATCGCGCCGCTCAAACCACGATGGAACTCTGACATGATCACCTACCTCTATTGGACAGTGCTTATCGGTCTGGTAATCGCCGCAATCGTGATTATCGGTGTCAAAATGGACAACTGGAAGGCGGCGATTATTACGGCTGCTGCGGTGCTGATCACGGGCTGGGCCGCCTACACTTTCCACTTTCAGCAGATCTTTGTGAAACGCTGGGGCGGTGTGATGTCCATCGCCGTGCCCGCCGGACAGCATCACATGGGAGCCACGTGGAAAGATGACAACCTGTGGATCGAGAACTATGACCCCGAAACCAACGTCTGCCATTTCAGCGAGTATTCCAAGGGGAATCTGCTCCAGGGGAAGGTGACCATCAAGAACTGCAATCCCCTGATGCCTCAATGACGCCTGGCGTTCCGTCATCGCCGGCTGCGGGCGGTGTTGTGCGCCTGCGCCGCGGCGCATGCCGGTCGCTGCTGGCGCTGGTGTTCATCCTCGCTGCGCCAGCTCTGGGTTCGGGCAGCACCCCGGCGCGCGGCCGGCCCGATGGAAACGGCCGCGGACACAGACGTCGCGGCTGCAATCACGCGGGGGCTGGCCTGGATCGAGCGGCATCCGGCCACGCTGCAGGATGGCGGTCTCATCGACATCGTCGACGAGGGCGTGGCCTTCCTCGTACTGCGCAATCTGTCCCGGCGCCTCGGCGACCGCAGCCGTTTCGCGGCGGCCTTGCGCGCCCGCCTGACAGCGCTGGAGCAGCTCCCGGCCTTCGAAGCATGGGTATATGCGCCTCAGAAGACACTGATCGACCACTATCACCTCGTCCTGACGGCACACCTGATGCAACTCGCGGGCCAGCCGAGCGCCTTTCAGCCGATCATCGTGGAACAGGCGCAGCGCGCGCTGCTTGCGACGCCGCGAGCCAGCCCCACGGTGCGGCTCACCATCGCCGCCTTCCTGGACTACCTGCACGAAGCCCCTGCTGCCCGCCTCGACGGCCTGCTTGCGAGCAGCCTCGTCGCGCAGGTCGCGCGAGCGGGGCTGCCTGCACTCCCGGCCCAAGCCACAGAAGATGCACGGAACATGACGACCCTGCTGCTCTCGGCCCTCGTGCACGAGATCATCGCCCTGACCGATTTCGGTCGCCGCCCGCCTTCACCCTGGCTCGCCGAACGCCGCGCCGCGCTGCTCCCGAGCCTTGTGGACGCGGTACACTGGGCCCGAGCCGAGCGCAACCTCGACCTGGCCTGCGAACTGGTCATGACGGCCCGTTTTCTCGGTGCCCCGCTGCACGCAGAGCTGCACGGTCTGAAAGACGAGCTGATCGCGAGCCAGCAGCCCGACGGTGACTGGGGCGCCTCACCCACAACCCCCCGTCAGAACCAGATGCGCCACACCGTGCTCACCGCGACCGCCACGCTCTGGGCCTACGCCAACCCGCCGAAAGAGTGAGCGTGGCAGCTGGGCAGGCCCTTGCCGTCCCGCCTCAGTCAGCACCACACGACCCGCGCTGACAGGCTCTCCTGGCTGGTATGGCTACTCGACAAGCTCCCGGATTGCGCGTTCAATCTCGGGGTGAGCAAAGTCCCGGCCACCGATTGCCCTCAGCACCACGCGACCCTGCTTGTCGATGACAACGGATGTCGGCAGACCCTTCACCCCGAAGGCCTCTGACACCTCGCTCTTGCGGTCGAACAGAATCGGGAAGGTCGGAAACACGCTCAGATCACCCATGTAGGAAAACACATGATCCGGACTTTCCCACTGGTTGATGGCAAGAACGGCAAACGGCTGGTCGCGGAACTTCTGATACAGACTTTCCAGCGACGGCATCTCGCGCCGACACGGCGGGCACCAGGTCGCCCAGAAGTTGATGAGCACGACCTTGCCGCGGTAGTCCTGCAGGGAATGCGGCTCGCCGTCCATGTCCTCCATAACGAAGTCAGGCGCCGCCACGGGTTGCGCGAGTCGCGTCAGCGTGTGACTCAGCTCTGGGACCTCCATTTGCGCAGGCGCGGGACTGAGCACCAGCATGGAACCTGCAAGGAGCGCCAGTCGGCGCAGCCAGCTAACCTGCATGTCTATCCTCCCCAGACACCCGCAAAAAGGACAATGGGACAGCCAGGCTAACCATCTGCCGGCTCCGCCGGACCGCAGCGCAGTCCCTCGATCGACCCCCTGTACGTCTCGCCGTGCTGACTCCAGGCATATGCAAGCTCGAAGACAGTGCCAGGCGGCAGCTTCACAGTCGTGAAACCCTGTCCCCAGTCACCAGCTTCGTAGGTCTGATCCTCGGGCAGCATCAGCCATCGGAACGCCACGCCCCGCTCGCGCCATTCCGCGACCCACGCCGACTTTGTCTTCGGCGCATGCGCCACACCGTCGGCCGTGATGTACCGCCAGTCTGCCACAAGGTTGGAAAGCGGCGCATCGGACAGATTTCTCACGATCGTCCCGAATACGCAGTAGCCGCCCACCTCGGCGACGACCTCGGGCGGAAGCCCGCGCGAGGCAAACACTGCCTTGACGTAGCTGGGCACCAGCTGCACCAGTTCCAGGCTGAAACCCCGGTCTTCAACCTTCCAGGACGACAAGCCGGTTTCGGCACTGCGGTGGTGGCGCACCTCGCCGCCGACAATGAGTGGCAGGCAGAGTAACAGCAACAGGCAACAGCGTGGGTAGACCATCTTCATTTCCGACCGCCAGAGCACAATCGGCCAACCCGGGTGCGATCCCGCCGCCCTGAATCAGCCCGGATCCAGCATACCATCATCGGCATTTCAGCGCTGCCGCGGGCCGGAACGGGTTCCGCGCAGCCGCAGAGAGCTTACCAGCACGAATTTTTTGATCGTTCGCGTCGGCTCACCACCAACCGCCAGATGCGGGCGATTCCCGAACCGGTGTGTTGCGCCTCTCAGGTATGGGACTGTACCCAGCGCACGATATCAGGCGCGCCCATGGCGCCAGGCTGACGGGCGATCTCGCGCCCGTTCCTGAAGACGACCAGCGTCGGAATACTGCGAATGCCGAATTGCGCCCCGATGCCCTGTTCGGTCTCGGTATTGAGTTTCGCCAGCCGCACACCGGGTTCCAGCCGGGCTGCCGCCTGTTCGAACGCCGGCGCCATCATCTTGCAGGGACCACACCAGGGTGCCCAGAAATCAACGACCACTGGAATGTCGTTACGCTCTATATGCCGTTGAAAATTGGCCGACGTCAGTTCCAGCGCGTGAGCGACAAACAGCGCATCGTGACACTTGCCGCATCTCGGGGCCTCGTCCAGGCGTGCCGCCGGAATGCGGTTGACGGCGCTGCAGTGAGGACACACGATATGTAGCGAACTGCTCATATTCCGTTCACCTGTTTGCGCATGACAAGGAAATCAGCGGCATTTCTGCCGGCGATCCTGTTTACCATCAAAGCGCCGGGGAAGTCGAGCCTGCAGTACCCCGGTGAGGGCATCTGACGGGACTGCCCGCGCTTGATTCCGCCCGGCAGGAATGCAACCATCGGTGTACCGCCGATCGGAACAATTACCATGAACCCGACCTTCACCACGCCGCAGGATGCCGAAGATGCCTACTACGACGCGCTGGAGGAAGGTGATCTGCCCGGGCTGCTCGCCGTCTGGGACGACAGCGATGACATCAACTGTCTGCTGCCCATGCAGGCCCTGGCGCAGGGCCGGGCGGCGGTCACGGAGGCCTTCGCTCAACTGCTCGGCCACGGCCACGGCCGCGGCATTGAGTTATCTGTCACACATCTTCACTGGATTGAGACGCACGATGTCGCCATTCATCTGGTGGAAGAAACCGCCCAGAACACCGTACCCGGCGGCCCGCCGCCTCTGTCTGTCTATGCCAGCAACATCTATCGGAAAGACGGCCGTGGCTGGCACCTCATCGTCCACCAGAACACCCCCCCGCCTCCGCCACCCGGATTGATGCCGCCAAGGGGCGGCTGACCGGGGCACGCGAACTGCGCTGGCACGGCAGCGGATGGCCGCCGTCCGTCTCACATATCCCTGATCACTTGCAGCAGGTCCAGCGCCGTAACGATGCCTGTCAGCCTGTTGCCATCGGTAACGAAGACCCGGTGGATTCCACCCCTGAGCATCATGTCCGCCACCTCCTTTACGCTGGTCTGTTCGTTCACCTTGAACACCATCGGGGTCATGACATCGCGTACCTGAACAGGCGATTCATACTCGGTGTGAAACAGCCTCAGCTCCTCCTTACCCATCTGCCTTTCCAGCGCATAGAGGTAGACGTCGTGGGTCTCTTCCCTGCCCGCATTATTGTTCGGCATACTGCTCTCGCGAACGATGTCGGTCAGCGACACGACGCCGATCAATTCACCCTCATCCCCCGTGACGGGCGCCCCGGAGATCCGGTTGTCCACCAGAAATCCCGCCAGCTGTTCCAGCGACCAGTAGGCTTCAACGGCAAGCACTTCGCGCTGCATTACATGGCTGACAGTCAAGTCCCCGATATCGTCCTGTAGCTTGCTCATTGTTCTCTCCTCACAGCTATCGCAGTCCCGCATCGTGCGGCGCGCCAATCGTGGCGTCCGCAGCTGCGGGCGGTTTCGCGGCTCATCCATCCCCCGCGCTCATCGGCTCACACGGCAAGCAAAGTCGGCAATACATGCATGCAGCCTGCCGGCTGCCCCGCCTGCGGCAATTCCCGATCGCACTCCGTTTGAAACCCGCAAGCCTGTCGGAACCTGACGGACTTTCGCTATATTATCCCGGCACCGACCAAGGGCTTCAATTTTTTTCCGCCACTAGCCCGCATTTCTCACCGGGCGGCGGTAGAGTCACATAATGCACTGAGGTAAAGAACAGAGTGCAGATCAGGGAAAAGACAGTGTGCAATCAGGCATTGCCTATCCCGGTGAGAAATGCGGGCTAGCATGGCGTGAGCACCCCCCAGGCGTGCCCCCCGCACAACTGATGGACGGCGCAGCTGAGGCGCAGCCAGCTGCCAGCCTGTTCCCGGGTCACGAGCCAGTGACGCCGGGCCTGCCATGACCCGGCGTTGCGACCGGGCCGTGGCAGGGAAGCCCTGGCTCAGTATTCCGGCGCGTCGGCCCGATAGCGCAGGCCTTTCTTACCCGCCTGTTCGCGCACCGCCGTGTAGATCTTGTGGTCCAGCGAGCCCCTGGCGCCGCCGAGCGCCTCCACCTTCTGCTTCAGATAGGCCGAGCGCTGTTCGGCCAGTTCCCGAATCTGCTGCTGCAGTTCACTGCGCTGCCTGGCCGTTTCCGAAATCAGCGTCTCTTGCGCCGCCGGAGCCATGGCCTGCAGGGGTTCCGGCAACTGTTCATGGTCGATAGTGGCAAGATCCACCCGCCCGCTGACCACGTCCTCGATCAGTTCGCCTTCGCCGAGCAGGTTGCCTGCCCCGCTCCCCGATGCGTTGAATGCCGCCCGGCGCGCGCGGGACTCGAGCGACGAGGTCGCGTGCAGCTTGTCGGCGGCCTCCAGCTTACGCCGCTGTTTCCGCTTTTCCTCGGCAGTTCCGTAATAAAGGCGCGTGGCATCCAGCTCGGCCGAGAGCCCGGCGAGTTTCTCGTCGAAGGGCGTCGCGATGGCCACAGCGCTGCCCGCCTGGTCGACCTGGAAGTAGCGACCCATGCCAAGCTGGGCGATCTGCTGCCAGTCACGGGTCGTCTGACCGTTCTGTCCACACTGGATGGCATTGACCACGATCCCTTTTGCCGCGGCTGCCCTGAGGGTATCCGGATATCTGACCTCGTCCTGGTAATCCATGTGCGGCGGGGCATCACCCACCAGGAACACCGTCTTGTAGGCGCGAGGATCCTGGCTCCAGGACAGGTTGTGGACGGCGTCATGAAGCGCCTGGTTGACACTTTCCGGCCCGTCCCCACCGCCGTCGGCCTGCAACTCCATCAGCGTCGCATACAGGGAGTCCAGGTCATCAGACAGGTCGACAAGCCTGGTCACATAGGCATCCCCCCGATCCCGGTAGGCAACCAGACCCAGCCGGATCTCCGGGGCCGGTTGCGCCTGCGCCATGGTGGTCGCAATCGACCAGATCTTCTCCTTGGCCGCCTCGATCAGGCCACCCATACTGCCGGTCGTATCCAGCACGAACACGACTTCGACCCGTGGGCGGGCATGAGCACTCGGAGCCACGGGCGTGACGGCGCCGGCGCTCTGATACACCGGATACAACACGACGCTGATGGCGGTAAAGACAAACAGTGCCAGTGCGATGATTTTCGGTTTCATTGGCTTGCCTCCTGAGGTGTCATCGGATGGAAGAGAGTTTGCGTAGCGCGCTTTGCGCGACGCGATAGGCGCGCTCAAAGCGGTCCTCCCCGCCGCGGGCCGGCGGCACGAGCGCAGGCCCGCGGTGCATACGGGCAGGGATGGCGACGAACAGCGCCTGTACAAGAAAGAAGCACCAGATGCTGAGGAACAGACTGCCCGACAGGGTGGCCGCCCAGATCAGCGCGGCCAGACCCAGGCCGTTCAGCCCGAGATCGAGCAGCGCGGCAAGCACGCTGGCGTGGAAGTAAAGCGAGCGGATAAGCCAGACGGCCCCCAGGTGCACCACCAGGTACAGCGGCAGCGACAGACCCAGCAACCAGCCTGCCCCGGCCACAACGGCCCAGGCGGCAAGGGCAGTTGGTCGACCGATACGCCCGCGGCTGCGAGTCAACAGATAGACGACGTAACCGAGACTGACACCGGCAATCAACAGGCGCAGCACGGCGCCGCTGCCAAAGGCCGGGGTCAGGGCCGCGTACAGCGCGCCGCCAACCAGACTCGCCGTCAGCGCCACCGCCACGCCCTCAAAGAAGGTGGGACGTTTCATGGCTGCCTCCTCTGGTGTTTTTCACGCAGAAAGGCCACTTCGACGTCTTCCTCGCGCACCGACATGTCGGGGGTGGACCAGCCAGCCTCGACCGGGTCCGCCGACTCGTCTTCGGCCAGCAGTTCGGCCTTCTGCCGCATGCTGTTCAGGCGCGCCCGGTTCTCCTCGAGCCGGGTCGCGCAGCCGGCCAGCGAGTGCGCCACGGCCTCGCGTTTGCGGGACAGAAACCTGACAAAGCGCTGCGCCTCCAGCCTGCGCCGGATCAGCGCACGGGCCAGATCGTCCTTGCCGGACGCAAAGCACACGTCGAGTTCCGCTTCGATCCCGCTCAGCGCCTGATCGATCTCGGTCTGCCGCGCGAGCAGCTGTCCCTGTTCGTGATGCAACAGCTTGACGCGCCGCTCGTCGCCGGCGAGCTCCTCCTCCATCTCCCGAACCGCCTGCCTCAGCAACACCTCCGGTGCCTCGATGCGGTCGAGTACGGCGTGCAGGTCCGCCCGAAACAGCCTCGCTACGCGTGTGATCAGTGCCATGGTTGACCTCCTGGTGGGTAATTCGAGGGAATGTGAAACCAGTCTAGGCAGGGCGGCGGCGCGACAACAGACAGATCCTGGTAAAACCTGCGCCGGCCGGTTTACAAAAGATTTACCTGCCCGCGCCGAAGCAAGCTGGTAAGGTTTGAATCACCATGCAACGCAAGACCCGCATTCTCATCGTTGAGGACGAGGCCGCGATCCGCACCGGCCTGATGGACGTCCTCGTTTTCCACGGTTATGACGTGGAGGCCGCCGCCGACGGACACGAGGGACTGGACAAGGCTCTCAGCGGGACCTTCGATCTGATCCTGCTGGATGTGATGCTGCCCGGCGTGAACGGTTTCGAGATCTGTCACCGGATCCGTTCAGAGGATCCTGATCAGCCGGTCATCATGCTGACGGCCAAAAGCCAGGACGAAGACATCATCCAGGGCTTGTCCCTGGGTGCGGATGATTACGTCGCGAAACCCTTTTCGGTTGCGCAGCTGGTGCTGCGGGTGCAGGCCGTACTGCGCCGCGCACACATCGGCGTCGGGCTGGACCACCGTATCCGGCTCGGTGACGAGGTCGAGGTGGATATGCGCAATCTCTCCGGCCGGCGTGGCGAGGAGACACTGTCGTTTACGCGCCGGGAAATGGAGATCCTGCGCTATCTGTTTGCCAATTCGGAACGGCCCGTACCCCGGGACGAACTGCTCACCCGAGTCTGGGGTTACGCAAGACACTCGGATATCGAAACGCGTACCGTTGACATCCATGTTGCCAAGCTGAGGCGCAAGATCGAACCGGATTCGGGCAAACCGCGTTACCTTGTCACCGTGCGTGGCGCAGGCTACCGCCTGTTGACGGACTGAGATGCTGCGCGCCTCGCTATCGGGCCTGGACAAAAAGAAACTGCGGCGGTGGCTTACCCTGTTTTTCCTCGCCCTGACGATCCCGACGGCGATCCTCATCCGTCAGGCTTACAGCCAGTTGCAGTGGGAGGCATTCCACCAGCACCGGGTGCTGGCCGAGGAACTTGCGGCCCGCATCGACGCCCGGTTAAGCCGGCTGATCAACGATGAGGAGGCACGCGCGTTCACCGATTACGCCTTCCTGGTCATCGCCGGCGATCCGTCCGCGAACTTCGTGCAACGCTCGCCGCTGTCGGCCTTCCCGGTCGCCGCCACTATCCCCGGCCTGATTGGCTACTTCCAGGTCGACACCCAGGGCGACTTCAGCACCCCCCTGTTGCCTGCCGCGGGGGCAGCAGCGGCAAGCTACGGTATCTCCGCAGAGGAACGGGAGCAGCGGCTGATGCTCGCCAACCGCATCCAGCGGATTCTCAGCGAGAACCGGCTGGTGCGGGGCAAGACCGGTGTCGCCGCAGACCCGGTGCCGCCGACCGCGGCCCCGCGCGAGCGGGCACCGGAAGCCGAGCCCCGCAGCGAGCGGCTGACGCCAACGCGCCGCGACAGGCCCGCAGCGCCGTCTAGCGGCCAGGCCGCCGGCGAGGTGGATGCGGCAAAACGGCAGTCCCTGGCGGATGCCGGCGCGGCCCCGCCGCGCGCGCAGGCGCTGCACCAGCCGGCGAGCCAGGCCGGCTTCGACCGGCTCAACGCGCTACCCGCCCTGCGGGAACAGGAGACGAAACAGGGTGCCGCCAGCGCCCTCGGCCGGGTCGAGGACCTCAAGCTGGAGGACAGTTTCCGGGCCGGGCCCACCGATGAGGAACAACGCCGGAGCGGGTCGCAAAACCCGGCCCTCGTCGGGAAGCGCGGCGCGCGCAAAGAGCGCAGCGCCTTGCCCGAACAGGGGCCGGAGGCCGGCGCGTCGAGCGCTGGCGAGACGGGCGAGTCCACCGCCTCGGGACCATCCCGCATGCACATCCGCACCTTCGAGAGCGAAATCGACCCCCTCGAATTCAGCCTGCTCGACAGCGGCCATTTCGTGCTGTTCCGCAAGGTCTGGCGCAACGCAGAGCGCTACATCCAGGGAGCATTGATCGAACGCCAGCCGTTTCTGCAGGGCGTAATCGCATCGGCATTCGGCGAAACTGCGCTGTCGCAGATGAGCGAGCTGATCGTCGCCTATCAGGGCAGCGTCTTTCCAACCTTCGGCGGGCAGGCAGCACCGTTTCATCTGCCCCGCGCAGAGGAGCCGAGCCGCACGCTGCTCTATCAGACGCGCCTGTCGGCCCCTTTCAGCAGCCTGGACATGATCTTCGCCATCAACCGCCTGCCATCCGGACCGGGCGCTGCTCTTATCACCTGGCTCGCCGCGATCCTGGCACTGGTGCTCTGCGCTGGCGTCTACCTGATCTATCGACTGGGTGTGCGGCAGATCGATCTGGCGCGACAGCAACAGGACTTCGTCTCCGCTGTCAGCCATGAGCTGAAGACCCCCCTCACCTCCATTCGCATGTACGGCGAGATGCTGCGCGAGGGCTGGGCCCCGGAGGACAAGAAACAGACCTACTACGATTACATCTACGACGAGAGCGAACGCCTGTCGCGCCTGATCAGCAATGTGCTGCAGCTCGCGCGCATGACCCGCAATGATCTGCGGGTCGAACTGAAACCCGTGACCGTGGCCGAACTCCTGGATGGAATCCGCTCCAAGCTCGCCTCACAGATCGAGCGGGCCGGTTTCGCGCTGAATGTCACTGTTGCCGAGGAAGCGGGCCGGGCCGTGATACGGGTCGACCGTGACTGGGTCACCCAGATCCTTATCAACCTGGTGGATAACGCCGTCAAATTCTCGGCCAGGGCGCAGACCAGAATGATCGATATCGCCTGCCGGCTCCGACGTGACGGCACGGTGCAGTTCAGCGTCCGCGACTACGGCCCGGGCGTGCCCCGGGACCAGATGCAGAACATCTTCAGACTCTTCTACCGCTCGGAGAACGAGCTGACCCGCGAGACCATCGGCACCGGTATCGGTCTCGCGCTGGTCCGTCAGCTCGCGCTGGCCATGAAGGGCCAGGTCGATGTGGTCAACGCCGAGCCTGGCGCGGAATTCAGGCTATGCTTTGCCACGCGCGAGACCTGACGCGCCTTCGGCTACCCCTGGACTCTCCAGCTTCCGTCAGCCTGGCGGCAGGCAGTCCCGTAGACCTTTTCCTTTTGTCCGCCAACCACTGCATCAATGGTGTATTCACGGCAAGGCCCGGCACTGGTCTCATAGGTTCGGGTCGGTACGACCGTGTACTCATTACCGGAATCCGGATTGCGCCATGCGGACGGCACGCCCGTTCGCACGGTTTCCAGTGACGCCGAGGTCTTCAGCCGGTCGGTCTCATCCATGGAACGACCGATTGCACCGCCAATCGCCGCACCCGCCAGGGTGCCGGCGATAACGGCCACGGTGCGTCCGGCCCCGTGGCCCTTGACCTGATTACCCAGCAGACCACCCAGGACACCGCCAATCACCATCCCGGCCTGTTCCTGCTGAAGCTGACCCTGGTTGGTCGCACAGCCGGAAACCGCCATGAGACACGCGACGGTAATCGACATCAGGAATTTCGCGAACATGTGGGTACTCCTTGCGTGTTGTGCACGCCGTATCAAGCAATCGCGCTTTGTGCGTATGCCGAACAGATGATTCTGAGCTCAGGGGCGAAAGCGCCGCACTCCCTGTGAACAGACCGCCCTGTCAGTTTACGCCCTTCGGGCCTACCCGAGCCAGGGATGTCCGCGGATCATGCAAGCCTCTCCCAAGTGCACCATGCGGGCCCGGTGTCGTTGCTACCGGCATACCGTCTGCCTTGCGGCAAAGCCGCTGAGCGGCAGACGGATTTCAGCTTCACCGGCATTGCCGGCGCGGGTCGGCCTCGCGCAGGTTTTTCCCGGCGGCCGTGCGCTGCCCCGGCACCTGCGGCCTTCAATTCGCAGCGCCACAGGCTAGACTATAGAGTAGCTGCCACCTCGCACAGGCCGTGCCATGACCGCGCAAGCCCGTTTCTCTGTCGGACAGATCGTCCACCACCTCAAGTTTAACTACCGGGGCGTCATCGTGGATGTCGATCCGCAATTCCAGGGCAGCGAGGAATGGTATGGACAGGTCGCCCTTAGCCGCCCGCCCAGGGACAAGCCGTGGTACCACGTACTGGTAGACGGTGCGGCGCATATGACCTACGTCGCGGAGCGGCACCTCGAATCCGACAACTCCTGTGAACCGATTGTACATCCGCGGGTCGCCGCCTATTTTGACGGCTTTGAGGATTGTTTCTACCGGTCGCGCCACAAGATCAACTAGACCGTCCCATTAGTCTGGCCGGCACGTGCCGCTGCCTTCGCAGGCTGTTGAAAACGTCTCAGGCGCGTGCAGGACAAGGCGCAAATCGACGAAAAAGCGCAGTGTACACGTCGCTAGATGAGCATTTTTTAACCGATTTGTAACACCGTATTGTTCAGCATGAGGGTTTTTCAACAGCCTGCCAGCGAGAAGCAGCGGGAGTAGCCGGCTCATGCCGGGCCTGTGCTGCCCATGCCGTGGCAGCACAGGCCCTGATGCGATCCTTCACGGATTGCTGACGAATCTGTTCCGGCCCTCCTGCTTGGCGCGGTACAAGAGCTCGTCGGCGCGTGAGACGAACTGGGCCAGGGTCTCGCCCGGATGATACGCGGCCAGGCCGCCGCTGAGTGTTATCGGCCCTGACACCGGCTCGACGACAACTGAGCCGACTTTCTCCCGCAGGCGCTCCATGACCTGCACCACTTTATCGAGGTCCGACCTGGGGAACACCAACAGAAACTCTTCACCCCCGTATCGCCCCGCCACATCCGCTTCCCGGATGCTGGCTCGGACCTGCTGTGCGACAGCCACCAGAACCTTGTCTCCGCAGGCATGACCAAAGGTGTCGTTTACCTGCTTGAAGTGATCGATATCCACCAGCGCAATGGCCAGGGGATCACCATAGCGTTGAGACGCTATCATCTGCTGTTCCAGAAACCTCTCGATGCAGCGCCGGTTGCCGAGGTCCGTCAGATCGTCGGTATCCGACAGTTGCGCCAGCTTCTGGTTGCTGTCTCTCAACTCCTGTTCAAGCTGCTCGCGCCGCGCAATATGCTGTCGGAGCCGGCGATTGACGAGGATCGCGGACACCAGTACCGCCAGCAGCAGGACAGCACTCGCGCCCGCGCCCAGAATCCACACTCGATAGCGCTGCCACAGGCGCAGCTCACCCGGATCGTAGAGAAACCGGTCCAGGTCCATGGTCCCGGATACGAGACCGAGTTCTACGAAGGTGTTGCCGATCCGCTGCCACCGCTCACGGCTCATGTAACCGACATCGATGAGGTCAGGCTGTACCAGTTCAATCGTTCGTTGCGCTTCATAGCTGAGCAGTTCGCGCATCTCCTTGCCGGCATCGGGATAGTATGTGTTCAGAATAAGATTCGTGACTTCCTGCGGCCGCTCGAGGGCGAACCGCCATCCTTTCAGGCTGGCACGCCGGAAGCGCGAGACCACATCCGGATCGGAGGACAGCATGTGCTCCGAGGTGAACAACACATCTCCGTAAAAGTCGATGCCGTAATCCCGCGGGCTGATTATCACGGGTTCGGCCCCGGCCCGCTTCACGTGCAAGGGTGTATCCGTGAGATATCCCGGCATCAGAACCGTCTTCCCGCCACTCAGATCACGATAGTCCCAGGATGGGCGCGTGTTATTCAGACTACGGTAGTCGATGCCAGCGTGCTTGAGCATGGCCAAAGTCTCGGCGTCAACGCGCGGGGTATGAGGCCCGGCAGGTAGAGACAACATCACGGGTTTGTCACCAATGTCTTCCAGGCGACGCAGTCCCGAACCGGTCGTGGTTACCAGCACAAAGGGAGAACGCTGATAGATGGCGGCCAGCGCCACCACGGGCAAGCCCAGCATGTGCTCCAGCAGCAGATCGGAGCGGCTTATGCCAAAATCCGCACGGCCGAAAACCACCTCCTCGACGGGATTCACGGCTTTGCCGGAAGCATCATAGCCTCCGTGCCTGATTTGCACACGCAGGCCTTCGTCTTTGTAGAAGCCCTGGGACTTGGCGGCGTAGAACCCGGCAAACTGGAACTGATGGCTCCAGAGCAGCTGCAAGGTCACTTCACGAGCCTCGTCCTCCGCCGCATCGACCGACGCCAGACAGGTGGCGAATCCAAACAAACAGGCGTACGCGAGAGAGATACAGCGCCCCATGATCAGAACTCGCAGACGCGTCCCGGCGGCGTATTGACAACGGGAAAGATACCCGCCATCGACCCAGGGGCTGCCCGCAGAAATGCCTGCGCCCTTTTCGCCCGGTCCCGTTCTGTACTGTATCGGCGGTGCGTCGGATTGTTCATCAGGTTCCCGTTTGTTCTTGTACATGACCGCTCGGGCCATCCCTCTATCGGCCGCTCAGTGAGCCCCATGAGGAGCAGCCCGGCGGGCGCGAGACTCATCGGAGCGATCATCCCGCTGAAGTTCCAGTTTGACTGTTCCGCCCCAAAAAAAAAAGCAGTCCGGCCCGGACCGGCCATGGCGAGGCCTCAACGCCCCGTTCGCGATGCCCAGGCCGGTCCCTGCTGCCGCCGCCTGCGTCATCGGAGGGGGGCGGGCACCAGCGGATCCAAGCGGGTTAACGAGACATTCACCACCTGGCGTCCTGCGAGAGGGCTAACCACCTGACCGCGCGGGGCGGATCAACCGGATGCACGCAGGATACATTGCCCGTGTTACCGTATCCCCGCTCGGAGCCCTTATGCGGGAACCCAGCCGCTCATTCCCGATACATTGAGCTCGCAGATGCACCACGCGCCGGCCGGGTTTTGTGTGCAAAAGCGACCCTCCTTATACTTACCCGCTCAAGCGGCACTATCAGCCAGGACACCGACGAATGAGACTCGCATTTCAGAGACTGGTTTTCCCTCTGCTTTTTTCCGCCCTCGCCTGCTCATGCGCGACGAGCCCCTATCAAAGCCGCACGCTGACGCTCACGCCGGCCAACGATATCGCGGTACGCACCGGGGTTATTCGCGCCACGAGCATCCCTCTCGGGCCCAGTCGGGGGACGGTCACAATGAACGCGCCGGACGGTGAGAGTTTCTTTGGCACCTATGCGCCACTGGTCACCCCCTCCCAGAAATCATGGGAAATCATACTCACAGGTGACAAGGGGACGGAGATGCGTTGCGGATACCAGGTGGACAGCGAGAAAGGTCACGGCACGGGCCAGTGCAAACTCTCCACCGGCGCGATCTATGATCTCAGTTTCTAGCGGCGGCTTGTGCGTCGCCGTTCTTTTTTCCGCGACGGCAGCCAGACCGGGGAAACGCAGTCGGCGAGAGCGGCCGGACGATTCGTCATCACGACGACAGCGTGACAACGGTCCCTCGTGCCACACCGTGCCGAACGAAAATAGTATTCGTTGCGAGTTCGATTCCTGTTTCCGCCTGCACTTGACCTGGATCATCTAGAAGCGCATTCGTATGAACCCGCGCGCAGGGTTGTTGTTATGATCAAACATCAATATGTCTGGGGCCAATGTTCTGCCGATAGCCGCCCCCACCGAACGAGGAATCCCCATGCCGAAACGCCTTCGCAATCCCGTCGTCGCCTGTGCACTGATGTGCAGCTCATTCGTGACGCAGGCCGCACTCGCCGAAGGCGCCGTCAACATAAACCCGCCAGCGGAGCTTTTCCTGTGGGCCGAGTCCACAGACCGGAATGGGTTGGATGCGCAGGTCCCGACGGTGGCTCGCGAAGTACTCATCCAGCGGATGACGAAGCTTCGAGCCAGTCTTGTGCGGCACGAGGAAGAACTCCAGGCTGCGGTGGAAGAAAAGCAGCTGGGGATTGGGGATGCCATCATTACGGCTCTCATTCCGGGCGGGCTGCTCTATGCGGGCTACAGAAAGCATGAATGGGACGAGGCCAAAGACAACCTGGCGAGGGTCAGCGATCAAATCGATGAACTCGCCGATGAGTTGCTTAGCTTCCAGTATGCGACGGGCACGGTCGTAGTCGCACAACTGCACTGATTCGCCACCTCATCCGGAATCGCGAAGAGTCCTCCCCCCTGCAGAGGCAATGCGCTACGGGCTGCGAGAGAGTCGCGCCCCCGTGGATCCTTACACCGAGCTGGAAATCCGTCAAACGCCCAGCACCTCGCCGTCGTCGGACAGGTCGATGCGGTGCGCCGCCGGGTTTCGCGGCAGGCCCGGCATGGTGACGATGTCTCCGGTCAGCGCAAGCAGGTAACCGGCGCCGGCCGCGATGCGCACGGCCTCGACCGGCAACACGAAATCCCCGGTTTGCGCCACCCTGCTGGGATCGCCGGTGAGTGACAGGTGGGTCTTGGCGATACAGATCGGCAGCCGCTCGTAACCGAGACAGGACACGCGCGCCAGATCCTGTCGAGCCCTGCGGCTGAACTCCAGGCCGCTGGCGCCATAGATGCGGCGCGCAACGGCCTCAATCTTTGCCTCGGGCGATTCCTCCAGTTCGTAGAGATAATGCACCGGCGGCGCAGGCCGCGCGGCGGCCGTGACCACCGCCTGCGCCAGGCTTTCGGAGCCGGCACCACCCGCGTCGAAGCCGGTGAACCGCGCCACGGCCAAGCCACGCTCACGACAACCCGCCTCGATGGCGTCCAGCTCCTCTTCTGTGTCCTCTTTGAAACAGTTGATCGCAATCACCGGCTCAAAGCCGAAGGCGTGCACGCTTTGAACATGATGATCAAGGTGCTTGAAGCCACGTTCAATTTCGGTCAGCGCCCCGCCCTCGGCCCGTCCACCGCCGCCGTGGAGGCGCAGTGCGCGTGCCGTCACGACGAGCACGACCGCACTCGGCCACAAGCCCGCACTTCGGCATTTGATGTCAAAAAACTTCTCTGCTCCCAGATCAAACCCGAAGCCTGCCTCGGTGACCACATAGTCCGCCCGGGCCGCGGCCGCCTTGGTGGCGATAATGCTGTTGCAGCCATGCGCGATATTACCGAAGGGTCCGCCGTGCACGAAGGCCGGGACGCCCTCGCTGGATTGAACCAGATTCGGCAGGATCGCATCATGCAGCAGCGCCGCCATCGCGCCGGTCGCGCGCAGCCCCCCTGCAGTCACCGGATCACCCGAGCGGTCAAAACCAACCAGAATGCGCCCGAGCCTGTCCTTGAGATCGGCAACGCCCTCGGACAGACACAGGATTGCCATCACTTCGGAGGCGGCGGTGATATCGAAGCCGTCCTCGCGCGGTACGCCGTCGCGCTGTCCCCCAAGCCCGATCACTGCATTGCGCAGTGCCCGATCGTTGACATCCAGCACGCGTCGCCAGAACACCTGGCGGTGCTCGAGATCCAGCTCACTGCGAAAATGCACGGCATTGTCGACGAGTGCGGCCAGCAGGTTGTGCGCCGCACCCACCGCATGCAGGTCGCCCGTGAAATGCATATTGATACGCGTCGCGGGCTCCACCTGACAGCGACCGCCACCCGCACCACCCCCTTTGACGCCAAAGATCGGCCCGAGCGAGGGTTCGCGTAATGCCAGTGCCACCCGGCGACCGAGGCGCCTGAGACCCTGGGCCAGGCCGATTGAGACGGTCGTCTTGCCCTCGCCCGCGCGCGTGGGATTGATGGCCGACACCAGAATGATTCTTCCTGCCGGCGCGCGCGCCCTGTCCGGCAAGGCAGTGCGGCGCAGTTTTGCCATGTGTTCGCCATAGACCAGGAGGTCATCTGGCGAAAGATCAAGCTCGGCGGCAACTTCCAGTATCGGGCGCATGCGAGGACCCATGAAAGGATCAGGTGGAACGGGAGTCGGGCAGCTTCGCATGGTAAAGGAATTCCTTCGTGACGGGTACTCTCGACGGCAACCGGCGACGGGCGGCTTCAGGGCAGAGTGCGGTGTCTTGATGGGGCCTGGAACAGGACCGGGCGAGACTGTGTGATCGACCCGGGTCAGTCGGCCCTCGTCACGGCCCGGGTGTGCAAAAGGAACGTGACATGTTGCGCGTTTCCCGACGGTCGGGCTCAGCGCGGCAACGCGCATGCCGCTAGACCGTAAGAAATCTTATCCGTTACCGACAGGAGTGATACGCAATGTGTGATGACTTCAATGACTGCGTCGCGACCGCGCTGGCATTTTTTGTGGTCGCTGCTGGTTGGCTGGTCTTTGGCATCTGGGTCTGGTTCGACCGTCTGCTCTGACACAAACAAAGCCCCGCAAAGGCGGCTTTACCTGACCACGGGCCGATCTCAGCCCGCCTCTCGCTTCCTCGCCATCCCACCCAACTGAGCCGGCCGCAGCCGAAGAGGCAGGCGGAAAACCCTCTGGGGAGAAACCGCCAGAACAACCTGAACCGTTTTATGCCGTTATTGCCTGGCACAATAGCTTGCCGGCAGGGTTGGATGGCCAGCCGGCGCAGTTCCCCGACACAGAAAAATGCCCCCACGCTCGCCGCGCCTCGCGAGTTACGGGCATGCTGCCGGTGGTGGCGGCCCCGTGTCATCTGTGCCCGGACAGGCGACGCGGTGCCTTGCTGGCATGTCAGTCACATGCGCGTTCAGCCTTGCCCCCAGCCTGCCGGTGTTTCCAGACACCCTGACTTTGGAAACCAGGCCGGAAAGCAGGCGATGAGGTCATAATCCGCTGTGGCGGGTCACCCCAAACCCGGCCGTCGGGGGAAGCACCGCCCTCGCCGCACCGGCTTGGATCACCTGCCCCGACAGGCATAATACAGACCAGCGCGAAAATGCCAGCAGTCAACGGAGACCGGCAGTATGTCAGGCAAGATTGATCGGCTCGGGATCGGCAACACAAGGACGGTGCGAGATCTTATCCGGACTGCGGTCGCCCTGCTGCTTATCACGCTGCTTGCGGGTTGTGCGAGCGTGCCGGTCATGGCGCCGGTCGAAAATCCACCCGTCGCCGAGCCACTGAAACCCGTCGTAATCAGGGAGCGCCCTGTCATCGCCTTCGCGCTCGGTGGCGGTGCGGCGCGCGGATTTGCTCATGCCGGGGTGCTCAGGGTGCTGGAGGCGAATGGCATCCGGGCGGATATCGTGGTCGGGACGAGTGCCGGCAGCGTGGCAGGGGCGCTGTATGCGGGCGGCTACCGTGGCGATGCCCTCGTGGCCGCCGGCAGCGAGCTGGAGATCGGCGACCTTGCGGACTGGACGGTACCAAACCGCGGCTTCATCAGCGGCGAACGCCTGCAGAAGGTGATAAACGACAAACTGAGCAACAAACCGATCGAGGCGCTCGACGTGGTCTTCGTCGCCATCGCGACGGATCTGCAAACGGGAAACGCAGCGGCCTTTGCACGGGGCAATACGGGCATGGCGGTGCGGGCATCGAGTAGCGTTCCGGGCATCTTTCTCCCGGTCACCATCGATGGTCATGATTACGTCGACGGTGGACTGGTCAGTCAGGTGCCCATCAAAATCGCACGCAGGCTGGGTGCCGATGTCGTCATCGCCGTCGACGTTTCCAGGCTGCCGAAGCATAACACCCGCCTCAACAGCACCCTGGACGTGCTGCATCAGGCCCTGCTCATCATGTCGCAGGCAATTGTCGACGCCGAGGCCGGTGACGCGGACGTAATGATTCGGCCCGACGTCAGCGATATCTCGCTCGTTGGATTTGACCAACGCCCGAGCGCGATTGCTGCAGGGGAACGGGCCGCCCTCGCATCGGTCGCCCGCATCAAGGAAATTGTCGGCCAGAAGGCCAGGCGGTGACCGGGGCTCAGTGCTGTCCGCACTTGGGCCACCAATACCGGCCCGCGATACTGCGCAGCCGCCCTCCAGAGAAATTGCTGAATTCCTGCCAAGCTGGCCATTCGACTGGGGCAATACCCTACCTTTTCCTCAACTTGTCATGCAGCCAATATCGCAATAGTAGGAGTTTCGATTATTTCCGCCGCATCCGGCTCCAGCTACGGTTACGCGTGACATCCGACTCCGACGCGCGAATTTCTTAGCAACCACGACTCGCAGAGCCGCCATCAGACGCCTGCTTTCTAACAAACCGCCGGAAAACGAAAAATAGACCCTCAGCAGCGGGGCACTGGAGGAGGCAGCAATGACATCCAAGATCCTGCGCACGGTTCACGCCGGAGCGTTCGCACTGGCCTTCTTCAGCTCGTCGTCGTGTGCCACCGTCCTCGGCGGTAGCGCCACGGCTGGTAGCGCCGTGGTCAGGGGCGGTGTATTTCAAACGTTGACGCTGCCGTTGCCAAACGCTTTGGGACAGCCAGGCAGTGTAGGAGATAACAATTTCGACTCGGACAATTTTTTCGGCTTCGACGAAGCTCAGAATATCGTACTCACAGGCCCTCTCCAGGTTGATCTGCTTGCCTCGACCGGCAACTCCGGCAGCCTGGCAGCGGGAACGACCGTCGCAAGTCATTACTTATTCTTTGACCCCGGTCCCAGTCGGCATATCGTTGGAACCGTGGACTTTGACTCCGCGGTGCTCGCCGTCATTACGAGCACGGCAAATCTGGCAGCCAGCGATTTTCTTGCTCAGACGGGTGTAGATTATCTCAATCCCCGTCTGCGCGGCCTCGAAGCGCGCGACGTTGTGACGATCACGGGCCCAAACCAGATTGACGTAGACTTCAGGGCCAGTTCGCCAGGAGAGACTATATCCGTGTCTTGACGGACTTTTCACCGGGCGCCGCCCCTGTTTCGGATTCCGGAATCATCCCTGCCTCAGCCCCCTTGGCGGTCGAGGATCGCGCGAGCACCCTCGAGGGGCAGCGCATTCTTATCGACGTATTGGCTAATGACCGGGGCCTGAATGATACGCCGATTTCGCTGGAACTCCTGAGTGTCCCGGTCAACAGCCGCGCCTTCGTACGCAGCGAGTTTATTCAGGGTGATAACCAGGTGGCGTTCTATCCCATTCCCGGCCTGTATGGCGAACAGACACTCATTTACCAGGTCACAGACGCGGATGGGGATACGGCAACCGGGAATGTCGTGGTAGACGTGGTTTGCGCCGATTGCAACGAGACCCCGAACATCACGCTTCGCTGGACCGCGATTCCGGGTGATGTGGACGGCTACCGGGTATTTTTCGGGGGCACGCCCACGACGGCGGATAATCCCGTTTCGGATGTTACGACCAACGCCGTGACGTTCAACGCCGGTGCGAATCTGGGTTTGAGGTTCGGCGATGAGGTATGTTTCCGCGTGAAGGCATACAACGCGCGGGGGGAATCTGACTTCTCCAGCGCAGTTTGCGAAACCCTCCCGGCGCCTGTGCCGCCAGCGCGCCAGCAACGGCAATCGCCTTCCGATAACCCCGTTAGTCGCCGCTGTACGCCGGATGATGACGGCGCGACGCGCTGGCGCGGGGTAAGGGCCTGCCAGCGCGAACGCTAGCGCCCCACCCCGCAACGGGGTCCCTCTGACACGGCTGATCCGACGCCGATCGCTGCCTGGACCCAAGACCTGAAACCCCATCCTCGTCAAATCTTTACGAATAAGTACTTACCTCAATTGCCGTCACGCGACGACTGTCTACACTAGATGTTCAGGAAGGCTCAGCGTGGCGAGGTGTCCGCGGACAGACGCGAGGTTGTGTCACGCACAAGAAGGAATGGCGGTTCTATGAAATCACGTATGCAAGCTATTGTGGGATTCCTGATGCTGGGGATGAGTGTGATGTGTCTGCCTGTCGAGGCGGCGAGCGTCGCCGATGCGCGTCAGCCGGCTACTTACAGCAGCACCGCGTCAGGTCAGCCGCATGGCATCGCGATTGGCAGAGGTGTCGCGCCCGTGTCTGCAGCACTGGGGCTGATCGGCCTTGCCATGATCGGCGTGGTTGTGATAGGAAGACGCCTCTAATTCAACGAAAGAGGGCAATATTCAAATCGATAACCGCGTGCTGTGTTTCCCCAAAAACCCCTGCCAGGGGAAGTCCAGGGAAGGTGGAACCCCCAGACAACTAGAAGAAAGAACCCCGGACACGCGGCACAACGCGGATCCATGATACGTTGGGGGTTCAGGTAGGCGGCCAGATAATGAATAATTCCCCACGGAGAGCCGTAAGGTGGGTAGAGCAATAATTCATGCAGTAATCGCAGCGATGTGTCTGTCATTCGAGGTAATGGCGGATGAACAGATTACAACAGACCAGATACGCAAGATCATCACCGAGACAGATGCTGCAGCAGAGCATCGCGACCTCAGTGGTATCGGCAAATATTTAAGTGACCGGTTCCTGAAAAATATCCAAGTGCCTGCCGAGAAATGGTTGGCTTCCGTCAAAATTGACAAAGATCAATATCTCGCGATGATCGCGCAGGGCTGGGACACGGTTGATGAATACAGCTACGAAAGGGAAAATACGGTAATCATCATTGCGCCGGATGGTTCGAGCGGTGAGTCACATTCTACGCTTACCCAGACGGTCGTCATCGATGGCAAGAAAACGGTGAGCAAAATCAAGGAATATGCGCACTACGAACTGGAAAATGGCCGGCCGATGATCACCACCATAGAGGGTCAGATGCTCAACGGTGACACGACGCAAGAGCCGCGCCTGTAACTCCTGTCACTCAAGTTAACAAACCGGCTGCGTAGCCTGTTGCCGCGCTCCAGCCAGTCCACCCGTCGCCAACGGCATGCGTTGCGGATATTGCCGGACTCCACGCAGCGCCGGGCCGCGGTTCTGATCCGGCGCAATCAGGGGCGAAACGCAAGCCCGACGTGAGATAGCAGTTTCACAAATGTTTACAAACCTGTGGACGCGTTCGATTTACACTGGGTTTCAAGGGGGGGGCAGACTGCAAAGACAAGCAGCCGGCAAAAAGCATGGATTTCCTCCGATAACTTTGGCCGCCTTCGGGCGGCTCTGTTTTTTGGTTTCATGCCCGGCAGCTCGGATGGATTTACGGAATTCCGTGTTTCCTTCCTGGAAGCCCTGGGGACGCTCAGTCAGCGCGACGGCACCCGGGTTTATTCCGATTTGTGACGCGCGTCTCGGCCCTTATTAGCCCTTACTAATAGACTTCCCGCGCAACCAGACGGCTATCTCCGGGGGCACCCGAATCGGTCTGGGACAGCGCAGGACCAGTATTTCAGGGGATACGCGACACAGCGGTGCCCTTCGTCGAGGACGGGTTCCTCGACCAAAGGTCTCTGTGTAGCGATTAAACCGCTGGCCAGAATTCAGCGAGATGGGAGTCAGAACAATGAACAAACCGGGCGCACTGATTTTAGCCGTTTTGCTTATGCTTTGCCTGCCAGCCGCCCAGACAGCGACTGTCGAGGAACCACTGGACCTGATTCGAGGCGCCACCGAGGACCTGCTGGTGGCCCTGGAACAGACCCCCCGCCTGCGCGCCAACCCGGACGGACTGGAACAGCTGGTTGAAGACATTGTGCTACCACATTTTGACTTGCCGGCCCTGTCGCAGCTGACCCTGGGTAAGTACTGGCGCCAGGCGACGCCTGAGCAGCGGGCACGCTTTACCTCGGAGTTCGCCAAGCTGCTGATACGCACCTATTCCAGTTCGCTTGCCCAGCACACAAACCCGGGGGTTGAACACCAATTGCTGAGCATACCCGAGGATAAGCGCAGTGCCACGGTACGCACCCGCGTTGCACAGCCGGGTGCATCGGCGATTCTTATCGACTACAGTCTGCGTCGTGTCGGCAGCGGCTGGAAAATCTACGACGTGACCATCGAAGGTATCAGCATGGCGGTGAACTACCGCGCCACGTTCAGTGATCAGATCCGGCGTGGCGGGCTCGACGCGCTGATTGAAACCCTCGCCGCACGCAACGCCAACGAGCGCCGTGCGCAGCGCAGCGAGTCCTAACACTCCGCCGGGCGAGGACCGGCGAATGGTAACAACAGGAACAATTAAATGGCCGCACTAATGCAAACTGAACTTGTGATTCTGGTGGCGATTTGCGTCGCTGCAGGGCTTTACCTTTTTTCTCTGTTCCGCAAGCTCTGAGCCTGATCAATCGGGCATGGCTTTCCGGGTATGGCCTTATTCCGGCGACCGTGTTTGTTGATGAGGATTTGCTCAGCTGACCCCGACGCTAACCCGGCAAGCGCCGTGACCAGCATGATAACTGTGGGTACTGCTGACGCGACCGGGCTTATCGGCTGGATGAGGGTGGGTGAAGGCGGAAGACGATCTGAAGTGAAGCGTGCCAGCCGTTACGCCGCGTCCGCGGGCTTCGACTGACGCCGCAGTCAGGTTGACGAGACTGTCGCCATGCGCTTCAACAGATCGCGGATGCGATCGGCCTCATGCGGCTTGAGCCTGCGGCGGTCCTCGAGGCAATTTCTCAGCCCGGATCCGGTGATGCGCGTCATGCGGGAAACCTCTGACAAGCTGAGGTCAATCACATCCAGAATCCGTCTTAACTCGTCAGCACCCATGACAAATACTCCACGCTAGGACTGGTCTAAACTCGATACGTGCCCTCAAATCAGCGAGTGGCGTCTCAGTATCGTTCGACCCCGCCCATTTCTTTAACCCTCATGAGTACCGGCCACTGCGGGTGCGCGTTGCAGGGCCGGGAGCGTCGCTCGCGGGGCGCCCGACTACGTAGAACTACCAGCCCTATGAGCGGTTGCAGGCGCCTTGGGGCGGCAAGGTCTCGTCCGCAAGCCACACAGGGACGCAGCGTCCCCTGACCGCTCCCGACATTCTGCGGGTACCGTCACACCCGCCTCGCGCGCATGGTCTATACTTCGCCATACACCCACGCAGAGGGGTGACTTCCGAGTATCCCCACACCGATGTAAAGGAGGAAACACCGATGGATATGGCAACGTCTACACGCTTTCAGCAGGCACCGCTAAGAAACAAGGCATTCCAGGCGCGACCCACCACGGAGGTGGTGATTCATATCAACGAGACCCTTGACGACGCGCAGCGCCAGGATTTGATGGCGGCAGTGGCGGAAGTGGGCGGCGTGGCAGAGTCGGAATTCTGCCCATCCCGATTCCACCTGATGCTGGTAGCGTACGACCCCGAAAGCACGTCGTCCCGCGCGATTCTGGACCAGGTGCAGGGGCAAGGCCTGCACGCGCAATTGATCGGTCCGATCTAGAACGTCCCACCGGATGCCAGGGCTCATCGACGGCGATCCTCGGGTCGCCGTTTTTTCTTGCGATCCCGCCAGAACGAATGCGCTGCAGGCACGCAATCCGGAGAGCGCGGATCGTCTCGCCCATGCCACGGCACACCCATCGCCTTCGGCCCCGTGATCGGGTCGGCGGACGTGTCCGCCACACGGAGGTTACACCCGTGCGACCTGCTCCGTTCGAGCAGCCACCCGCAGGCGGCTTGGTTGTGTGTGCCCGGACCGACTCAGGACTGACCAACTCACAGACCGAGTTGACCCATTTCCCTTCCCCCCACGCCTCAATCGGCGTAGGCTCCGAAGCCATAGTCACGAAGAGGACCATCGGTCCCTGGTGGGCGAGGTGTCGACCGGCTACCCGAGCCGACAACCGATAATATGCATTCCAAGGAAAACAGATATGACTAATAAAGTAATTTTCAGGCGCGCCGTGCTCGTGGTTTGCAGTACGGCAATGTTGACAGCTGCCGGAGTTGGCCATGCCTTTGACATGGGCAATATGATGAATCCGTCAAAGTGGTTTGGCGGCGGTAACAGAGACCGCGACTATTATGGCGATGGCTACGGCGGTGGTCCGGGCTACGGGTATGGCGGCCCCGGCTATGGCTACGGTGGTCCGGGTTATGGCTATGGTGGCTATGGCTACGGCGGTCCAGGTTACGGCTATGGCGCCCCCGGCTATGGCTACGGCGGTCCGGGTTACGGCGGCTATGGCGGTGCTCCCGGTTACGGCGGCTATGGCGGCCAGGGTTACCCCGGTGGCGGGCCCGCCCCCGCTCCGCAATAGGCTGATGCACTTGGCCCAGCGGCCTTCGGGTCGCTGGGCCGAGGTCAGATCACATTTCAACACGTAGACGAACCCGGCTCAGAGACTGCCTGCGCTCCCCTCACACGCGGTCGCCCGGATTGCCCGGGACTGGTCTGGCGCCGGCTCAATGCTTCAATCCTGTTCCTGACATCGTCCCGACCCACGCCCCGTTCCTGATCGAGCGCTTCAGGGATCACGCGCCGCGCTCGCGCGCTGTCAGCTTACCCCGGTAACCGGTCGCAGCGGATGCGCCCCGCCCACGCGCTATGCCGGCGCACCCGAATCTGTGACAATCACGCAATGTCACCGCACAGCATCCGCCCATGAGCAAAAGCACCCTGCGAGCAGTCCGCCAGGCGCTGCCGCCGGCGGATGTCATCATTCACCCGGGTCCGGTTTGACCGCGACATGACTCGCCCGCCGATACCGCGCGGCGTGGTCGCCCTGGGTATGGTGAGCCTGTTCATGGACACCTCGTCCGAGCTCATCCACAGTCTACTGCCGGTGTTTCTGGTAACCGTCCTCGGCGCAAGCACCCTTGCGCTCGGCGTCATCGAGGGTGTCGCGGAAGCGACGGCGGCGGTAACCCGTGTGTTCTCGGGCGCCATCAGCGACTGGCTCGGCCGGCGCAAACCGCTGGTGTTGCTCGGCTACGGCATGGCGGCGCTGTCCAAACCGCTGTTCCCTCTGGCCGGCGGCGCAGGCATGGTGTTCGTGGCGCGCCTCATCGATCGGCTCGGCAAGGGCATTCGGGGCGCGCCGCGCGATGCCCTCATCGCCGACATCACGCCACCCGGACTGCGCGGTGCGGCATACGGCCTGCGCCAGTCCATGGATACAGTCGGAGCATTCGCGGGACCGGCACTGGCCCTGCTGTTGATGGCCCTGACCCACGATGATTTCCGGCTGGTGTTCTGGATGGCCGTCATCCCCGCCGTGGTGGCGGTAACTGTCCTCCTCGTTGGGGTCAAAGAACCCGAACCAGCTCGGCACGGACAAGGCCGGCAATTGCCGCTCAGCACAGCGGCGTTGCGCAGCCTGCCACACCGCTACTGGTGGGTCCTCGCCTTCGCCATGGTTCTCAGCCTGGCGCGTTTCTCTGAGGCCTTTCTGCTGCTGCGCGCGGAACAGACCGGGCTCGCCGCGGGACGGGTACCGCTGATTCTGATCGTCATGAATCTCTGCTACGCGGCGAGCGCTTATCCGTTCGGGCGCTGGGGCGATAGCCTGCCGCGACGCAGACTGCTGGGCATCGGCATCGTCTTTCTCATCGCCGCCGATGCCGTGCTGGCGCTGGCACAGAACCCGGCTGCGGTCAGCGGGGGTGCCGCGCTGTGGGGCCTGCATATGGGGGCGACCCAGGGACTCCTTGTAGCCATTGTTGCCGATGCCGCCCCCACGGAGGTGCGCGGCACCGCGTTCGGCCTCTTTCACCTGGTGCACGGAGTGGCATTGTTGGCCGCAAGCATTCTCGCCGGCGGCCTGTGGGCGCTGCTCGGTGCGCCAGCCACCTTCTATGCCGGCGCCTTGTTCGCGGTCGTCGCCTTGATCGGGCTCTCGCTGTCGGGCGGCAACTGGCGCAGGCGGGCCGCCGGATAGATGAAACACCCTTCCTGCATGTTGAGGGTTGCAGCACTCCTGATTTTTTTCGTTACCCGGCTGGTGTTAGCGGATACCGATAATCAGGCGCGCAACCCGGGCTTTGAACAATCCCTCATGTCTGGCGCCGCACCGGGCTGGACCCTGGTGCACTGGGATGCGGATAACGCCGTCGTCGGCGACGTTGATACCGGCGTTTTTCATGCGGGTACGCGAGCGTTCCGGATAGACGTGCCTGCGCCAGATGATGCGCGTATCGAACAAGTGATTCCTGTGCTGGCCAGTCACTGGTACCACTTTTCGGCCTGGGTCAGGACCAAGAACGTCGCCAACGATAAAGTGGGCGCCAACCTCAGCATCATTGGTTCCATGGAGCATTCGCCTGATGTGCGCGGTACGCGAGGGTGGCAAAAAATTGAAGTGTGGGGAAAAACGGCGAGCGATCAAACTGAAATTCAGTTAGCGGCGCGCCTGGGCTTTTATGGTGCCAACACCACCGGGCAGGTCTGGTTTGATGACATTCAGGTCCTCGCGGTCGATGCGCCACCCCATGGCGCTCCGCAGATGTCGTTAACGGCATCACCCACACCGGCCTCAGCACTCGGTAATACGGTGTTACCGCCCACACACAAGAGTGGATTGCTGACCAGGAAGCCCACACCAGCCTCAGCACTCGGTAATACGGTGTTACTGATGAACAGTGCAGCGATATTGGTTGCCGCTGTGTTTGTGCTGTTGGCCCTGGGCGTGATCCACCAACGCCAGACGCTGGCGACGCTCATCATTGAACCCTGGCAGCTGGCAATGACCGGTGCGCTGGCGTTAGCCATCAAGCTGGCGTTAGCGGGCTATTTTTTCGGTTACGGCCCGGACATTAATCTGTTTAGCGCCTGGGCGATTGATCTGTACCAGCAGGGACCATCGGCATTTTACCGCGCAGGTCACTTCGTCGATTATCCGCCGGGTTATATGTACCTGTTGTGGTGCGTCGGTGCCATCGCGCAGCACCTGCACCTGTCATCTGCGACGCCCGCTTTCTTAATGGTGCTGAAACTGCCTGCGATTCTGGCCGATGTGTGGGTGGCCTGGTGGTTATTCCGATGGGGTGATCAGCAGCACGCTCGGGAATCGGCGCGTGTTGCGGCGGTTTTATGGCTGATAAATCCTCTGGCGATCCTGACATCATCGGTCTGGGGGCAAGTCGATATCCTCTTTACGCTGGTGTTGGTGTTGAGTCTGACGGCCTTTGAACGCGCTCAGTTTCCGCGCGCCGCCGCCGGGTACGCGTTGGCGATTATACTGAAACCACAAGCCCTGCTGCTGGCTCCGCTCGGCGTCATCGCGTTGCTGCAGATGCCGACCTGGCGAATCCGTTGCCTGTCAGTCGGCAGTTTTATCGTGGTTGCCGTGGTATTGATTCTGCCGTTTGCCTGGCAGCAGGCATCACCCTGGTGGATTTTCAGTCTCTATGGCGAAACCTTAGGCAGTTATCCCTATTTGAGTTTGAATGCCTTTAACTTGTATACCCTGCTGAACGCCAACTGGCTGCCCTTGGATACGACGTTGCTGGGTGTCGGTGTCGCAACCTGGGCGTGGTTACTGGTGATCTGCAGTTTACTGCCGGTTTTGTATTGTGCCTGGCGCAGTCGAATGGCAGGACGTTATCTGTGGGCCGCTGCGGCGATTGTGGCCGTCTTTTTTGTCTTCGGTCCGAAAATGCATGAGCGTTATTTATTTCCGGCGGCGCTGCTGACGCTGGTGAGCTGGTTGTGGTTGCAGGATCGGCGCCTGTTGCTGATTGCGATTGGCTTTAGCCTGACGTGTTTTCTCAACACCTGGGTGACCCTGGATGCCATGGCGCGCCTGAATTCGTCTTTCGTGGCGTATGGGCAGTGGCTGTTGCCGCCTGTCTCCCTGATCAATGTCGGTTTGGCGGGATATCTGCTGTACGTCGGCTGGCAGGTGTTGATACGTCAGCAGTGTCTGCCGTTACGCAAGCGCACAGCGTCCGCGCAAGTACCGTCAGCATCAGCAACACCTGCAACGGCGAGCAGAGGAACTGCGAGCGGGTAGTCGCTATCGGGATAATCGGTCCAGCACATTACGCGTGATGATCTCGACGATGGGATCTTTGCCCTGCAGGCCGTGCGCCCAGCCGGTCGTCGCCGCGGTAAACACGGTGCCGCCCGCCGCAACCTCATGCAGGCCCATGCAGGCATTGCCCCTGCGTCCGCTTTCCCACTTCTCATACCATTGCCACTCGTCCGCCGGCCAACTCGCCGGCGCCAGCGCCAGGATCAGGAAACCGTCCGGCGTTCCATCCCGCCGCGTCGGTACCGGCCTTCCGTTCACAAATGTGTGTTCACAACCGTCACACTCGTAGCCGACGATGCGGTCCCTCGCACCGAACTGCTCTCCCTGTTTGAGCCCGGTTCCCGCGAAAACCCAGTGCTCCGGCTGGTAGACGGTAAACGCACCCGATCCGTCCACGTATTGTCCCGCGCTGCGATGCATGCCCCCGAACATCGTCCCGGCGCCGACGAGCGCATTCTCCGGCCTGTTCACCAGGGGATGGCCCCACAGGGTCGACAACAGCGGACTGCTTCCCTTCGGGTTGTAGAGTGGATCTTCGCGGTAGGCGTGCTTCCAGCAGACCATTTCCGTTCCGCCGTTCTCAAGACGAACCTGCCAGGTAAGGGAGTTTCCGCCGAAAAATGCCAGGTTCCCCCCGTTCGAGATGAATCGCTCAATCGTGTCCCGCATGGGAGCAGACCAGTATTCATCGTGTCCTACGCTGAGCACGAGCCGGTAACGATCGAGCAGCCCGGGGCGGAATTCGAGATCGCTGTTGACCGCATACTCCAGGTTATAACCATTGCGTTCGGCCCACTGGATAAAGGGAACCTCCCACTCCGCGGCGCCGCTCGTGATCGGCCGGGAAAAAGACACCTTGCTATTCTGCCGCCCCCCGTCACTGTTGAAGGCATAGAGACTGTATCCCCCCCAGTTGTCGTAGGCGTTATAGGTGTTGGTGGCGAGCTGCAGCAGAATCTTCGCCGTCGCGCCGGGGCTTTTCGCGCGAATCACAAAAAACGCTGTCCGCCCCTCTGTCCATTGTTCCTTGTTATCCGCATCCGGAGCGCCGAAAAACACCTCGTAATAACCGCTTTTCCACTCCGCCGGCACGCGCACGGAAAACGACACCGGCCAGCCACACCCCCGCGCAGAGGCATCCGTCGGGATCCGCTGCCTGGCTCCGTTCTCGATATCACGCGCCCATACCGTCTCCCGGCTGGCACCGATCCGCTGAATCGTGACGTGATAGCGCGCGATCGCCGACGAGACATGGAAGTTGATGACGTCCCCCTCGGTAAAACTCAGGCCGTCGGGATATCCTTCGATGGGATACTCCCCGGCATGACATAGCGTGCCGGTAGCGGCCAACACCAAAAACATAGCGCCCGCCAGCAGCCGGCGCGAGAGCGCAGCGAAAGGTCCTTTTACACCCGCGGGTTTCATGTTGGCGATCTGCTTCGACCCTGTTTCAGTGGCTTGACGGTACCACATAGAACGCTACGGAGAAAAAGTGCAGCACACTCCCTGTCACGACAAACCGATGCCAGACGGCGTGACGACCGGTCAGCTGCTTGCAGGCATGAAAAATCACCCCATCAGCAAGAACCCGCACTGGCAGTCTCGTCAGACAGACAGCGCGAAAGCGGACGCTCATCGCTCGACACGTAGTCCTCCATGGCGATGACGTCGTGCCCCATTTGGCGCAACGCTTTATAGACCACCTCCCGGTACGCCGCCAGGTCGGCGTATGTCGATGAGACGTAGATCCTGGCCACGTTGTACTCTCCTTGACTCGTGCGCTGCCGGTATACGCCAGCCGCGTCCGGTTGAAGCTTGGGCATCGGCTTTGGCGAGGTTTTGACCTTCCCGCAGGTTAACGTGGTGCGCGTAGATCGTGTTAGCGCAGCGTAACCCGACAGGCCTCATTCAGCGAGGTCGTGGCCGCTACCACAGGGTGGGAAGTCCGGATTGAAGAAGCGTAGGTCGGATTAGCGCAGCGTAATCCGACGGGCCATTTGCCAGCGACTCTGCCACTTCTAGCCCAACTTAGCGGATTCGGGCCCGCGAAGAGGCCAAGTCATTGATTGATATAGACAGCCCCCCAAAGGTCTGCACTACACGGGGGGTGGCGGTTTCGGCTTGGGCGGTGGTGATTCTGGGCGGTGGCTGACCCGGCAATGTCAGGCGCAGACGCGCCAGCAGCAGCTTGAGTTCGGGCTCCGGTTCGGTGTAACGGGTCAACAGGATCGTTCGACCGTCGGTGGTTGGGATTTCGACGTCGATCATTTGAACGGCGGCGAACTTCTCGAGCACGCTGCGCGGGGTCAGTCCTGGGGCATGCGGTCGCAGTTGTTGGGCCGGCGTCAGCCTGGGCATGCGGTCGCAGTTGTTGGCCAGCGTGACGTGCAGGCAGTAGGCCAGAAAGGCGATAAAGATGTGCGCTTCGATGCGCTGCTCGTTCTGGTGGTAGATCGGCCGGATGGCCAGATCGCCCTTGAGGTTCTTGAACGCCTCTTCAACCTGCGTGAGCTGGATGTAGTAGCGCCACAGCTCGGCGGGGTCGTTGCCGGTGAGATTGGTGCGCAGCAGGTAGCGGCCTTCGCGGCGGCGGACTTGTTTGAGTTTGTCACGCTTGAGGCGGTAGGTGAACGTCGGGTTTTGATCGTGGACCTGCACGTCGACGAGCCGCCAACCGGACGGATACTGGCTGCGCGCGGCGCCGAGCTTCATCAGCAACTCTTTGTGCGCGAGCGTCATGCCGGAGAGCTGCTTCAGGCGCGCCCACAGGCGCTTGAGCTGGCGCTTTCGCATCGCGCGTTCCTTGGCGGTGCGATCGGTGCTTTGGGCGAACACATACAGCTCGCCGTCTTGCGGCAGCAGTTTGACTTGCACGCCGGGCCGGGCTTCCTGCCAGGTTTTGCGCAGCAAGTCTTTTTCCAAGCGCGACAAGCGGCCCTTGGGCGTGCCGACCAGGTAATGCACCGGCGGATCGGAGTGGCGCATCTGTTCGAGCGTCTCCTCCGTTGGGATGCCGCGATCCATGACCCATACCCGGCGGGCCTTGCCGTACTGGCGCTCGATGCGATCGAGAAAATCGCGCAGCGTGGTGCTGTCGGCGGTGTTGCCCGGCAGCACGTCATAGGCCAGCGGCAAGCCTTCGGGCGTGACCACCAGTGCGATGACCACCTGGACGCAATCACTGCGGTGATCGCGTGAGTAACCGTAGCGGCGTTTGTCATCCTCGGCAAACGGCGGATTGGCCTCGAAGTCGGTGCTGGTCAGGTCATAGAGCAGCACGTCGAATTCGACGTTGAACAGATCGCGCCAGCGTTGCACCAGGTGATCGAAGACCGCGGTCTTGTGTTCGAGTAACTTGTCGTGACAGGCATACAGCTTGTGGATGTCGGCCAGGCCGTCGTCGGCACCGAGCAGATCACCCAACGCGCTGTGCTCGAACCACTGCCGGTGCAAGCGCCATTCGCTGCCCGGCGACAGCAGCCGAAACACCACCAACACGAACAGCACCTGATCCCAGCGCGTGCCCTTGCGGCTCCCGGGCAGACGCGCGCGCCAGAATCGATCCAGCTCCAAGGCCTCCCACAGCTTCAGCGCCAGCCAGCACGAGCCCCACACCCGCGGGCGGCACAGGCGCAGCTGCGACAGGCACAGGCGCACGACCGACTCGTCCACCACGCCTGCGTCGATCCGGTCCTCGGGAAACAGTGACAGCAAACGCGGGTGCTCGGCACGCTCGTCGAACACCTCGACCGACTTGCGCCAAGCCCGCTCCTGGGAGGAATTGATTTCTCCGAGATACAGCACGTGCCGTTGCAGCACGCGGCCACCGGCAAGCCGCCGATTCTCGACGATGCTCCAATACCGGTGCACCTTGCCATCTTTCCGCCGTGTGGTCGCGCGTAGAAACATGGCCACCCATTATCCGCACGCGCGCGCCAAAGGAAACAAGCAAGGTCTTCACTACAGCGACTTTTCGGGGCTTATCCACAGACCGCCCGCTGATTCTCAGGGAAATTATTTTTCGACGCCCTCGATTTCGAGGTCGAATCCGCTAAGTTGGACTAGGGCGCGTCCAGGCGGCGTGGGTGAGGAATCCTGGACGAATTTATCGAAGAGGGATCAGAAAAGACACTTTCCGGCCAGCTGGCTGTGTAACTCTCCCGCCCGAGAACTCTCGTTGATCGCGTTACCTTTATTACGCTTCGTCAAAATAATCAGAATCGATCTTCTTGATTTCGTATAAGCCGGCTGAAGAGACGCCGACGTTGTGATCTACCATCAATTTCACAAGCCGCACTCCGTCTATAAGAATTATGCGACTGTCGATTGCCCTTGAGTAATCTGTCGCTTCACTGGAGAACGATGACGTAGTGATAAATATCCCTTTCTTTGCTCTTTGCCCCTGTAGTGCGCCCGCAAATTTCTGGATTTCCCTGGCATGGCGCGCGCATCGGCAGCGCCTTATGGTATGCACGAGCGCCATCACGGTCAGCAACAAGCGATTGGGCAAGCGCCACAGTCCGGCCTGCCTACGGTTCCTTCCCATCGCTTCGCCTGAATATAGATCACGTCCAGCCCCAAGCGATCCTCGTTGATAATCCCATCGATACCCTCGTCACCAGCTCGAAAGAGGTAACCCCGCGAGCCGCAGGTCGGAGCGTCCGGCGCCGCCGGTTGCTGATACGAGAGCACGCGACAGGTCACGAGGAAACGGCTCGGCCGGTAGCGCTCGACAAACGCGGTCACTTGAGCCTCTACTTCGTCGAGGCCGTCGAGCAGAGCCGCGGATGCCCAGCAGCACAGATGCCGAATCCGCTCAGCGCCGATGCCAGCCCGAGCGGCTTCTGGCCGGCCGTGGGATCCGCGGCCCCGACGTCGACGCCACGCAACGGCAACCGCCCGGTGCTCTGCGCGAGGACCCTCCGGTAGATGGCCAGTGCCTCGACTGCGTCCCCGGCGACGGGCCGACGTAGACGTTGCCCTCCACTTTTGCCTACGGCGCTTGCAGCATCCTGGCGATTCCCCCCGGGCGGCGCGATGACCTGCGCTCGCGCGTGCGGCTCGCCGATAGCCCATCTGCACAAGGAGGTCTATAACGACGCGTTCAAAAATGAGATATGCCTGCTTTACTGATCGAGTAGTTCCGCTTTCGATATCTGCACGCAGTTTCTATAGGCACGCATCGCTAGGTTACGCCCTCCGGGGTAACCAACCTACGCGCATCCGCTGGGCCGATGGCTCACATTGCCTGTTCGACCCATCCTTGCGTAGAGTAGCGGATCGGAGGGCGCCGGCATACCGGTTCGGCGGGTCTGGGCGAGTGAAGGATGACCACCATGCAGGATAAGAAGACCTGTTTCGTTGTGATGGGCTTGGCTCGAAAATGGATTTCCGACCGGGCGCACACTCGATCTCGACAAGACCTACCGCAACGTGATCAAGCCGGCCGTCGAGGCCTGCGGACTGCGCTGCATCCGCGCCGACGAGATCCGCCATTCTGGCGTGATCGACGTCCCGATGTACCAGCAGCTCCAGAGCGCCAACCTGGTGATCGCCGATCTCTCCACCACCAACCCCAACGCCTTGTACGAGCTCGGCGTGCGCCACGCGCTGCGCCCGTTCGCGACCATCGTGATCGCCGAATCCCAGCTCAAGTACCCTTTCGATGTGAATCACACCGCCATCCGTTCGTACCGCCATCTGGGTGAGGGCATCGAGTACGAGGAGGTCATGCGCTTTCGCGGAGTCCTCGAGGAGGCAATACGGGCCGTGCTGGCGCAGCCCCAGACCGACAGTCCTGTCTATACCTATCTGCCCACACTCAAGCCACCCGCCTCTGCCTCGCCCGCGGAGTCGGAACGGTCTGAGCCGGCTGGCATCGTCTACAACGCAACGCTCCGTGGCAGTGGCGCCATTGCGCAGGGCGAAGGCGCCGTCGCGGCCGGTGCGGAGGGTATCGCAATCGGTGGGGACGTATGGGGCGAGGTTAAAGTCGCCGCCGATTAACCGCGTCTAGCCATCGGCCCTTGCTCGAGCATGCCGACGCCGGTATCGAGCGCAGCGAGTTCTCCACCGCCAAGATGGATTCTTGCGACACTGCGTGCCATGAATCCTGGATGAGCAATCCTGGACCGCCAATGATGACTATGTTGCGCCGCGTCTGGCGCTCGTGATTTACAAGGACGCCAAGCCGAGCCCCGGCCTCGTTTGAGCCGCGATACGTTCTGCCCACCTCGCTGCACCCGGTAGCTCCATGATCCGAAGACGCGGCTGCGAGCCGCTTGGCAAAAGCTCGCTTCGTTCTTGATCGCTGAGGCTGAACTCTTGCGCCAGCATCTCGACAGCGTCGCGGAATTTGTGTTCCTGCTGATCCGCCGCAAGGCGAAGAAGCGGAAGCATCAGAGTCTGATAATCTGGGATAGCCATCGTGAGTATTCCATCTTTAACTCGACTCGCGGCGCCCTGAATGATACACCCCGACAGACAATTATGAACGGCTGATTAGGGTCCGGACATCTGACTGAAACACCCGCGAATTATGCACCTGAATAAGCTGTTTCGACCCACAACATTCAATACCCCCGAACGTCAGGAAAGCCCCTCGAGCAACGCCTTTTCCTTCTTTGAAGAGACCGGCGTCTCCCCACCTTGGGTTACACTGCCAACCTTTATCAAACTCCTCCATCGCCGCCATCCCGACCACATTCGGAGCGACGCCGTGGAGCCGTGATCCAAAGTATTTTATGAAGCCGCGGGGACTGCAGTGTCGGGACGTTCGATTCTAAGAATGGTAACCGTTCGGGTACGGCCGCCGGCGGGGATTTCCACTTCATCCTCTTCACCCCATCCCATCAGAGCCTGCGCCAGCGGTTGTTGGGTATAAATGACAAAGTTATCCGGATCGTGCTGGCTCGGGCTGAGGGTCAGTGTGTACTGGCGTGAGGGCTCGTCGTTGTAGGATATGAGCACCCGATCGCCCGGTTGTACGAAGAGTCCCTCAGTATCGTCGCCCCGCTCTTCCCGCACGACGGCAAGTTCCGTTCCGACCGCTGGGTCGGGTTCGGCGAGATCCAGTCGAACCTGAGATACGGTTGCGGGTAACACACCTGCCACGTGTTCCGCTCGCTCGGAGCCCGCAGTTACGACGACTACTTCAGTCTCTCTCTCGACTCTCGTTTCAGGTTCTTTTAGCGAGGGTCCCTCTGACGGTCCTTGTGGTCCCACCGTTCGGTGCTCGGAATATAGGGTCATTGTTTGTTCGCCACCGATGGGTTCGATTCCCATTCCAGTCAAGCGACTGACCAGGTCTTCCATGCAAGCATCCGCATCCAGCGCAAAACTGGAACCCCAGCAACGCCAGAACGTCCACCCCACCCGTTCCAGCACGCGTTGTCGTGCGAAGTCCTCGGCCCATTGCTCTGGTGGGTGATATTGGTCGCCATCCAGCTCGATCGCGAGGCGCCTTCCTTCGGCGCCCTCGACGACGAGATCAATCGAGTAGCCGCCGACGTTTACCTGTGGTGTCACGTGATACCCAGAATTGAGCAAGCGACGAAGGACATCCCGCTCAAAATCGGAATCACACTGCTCGAAGAGGTCATCCGCATTCTGGCGGGTCGCCGGCATCGGCGACCGAAAATGACGGATCACCTTGGCTTTCAGGTCATCGGGCTTGAGCATCTCTTCCGTAACGGACCGAAATAGATATTCGCGGTCCCTCGCTCGCGACAAAGCCACGTTGAACCGCTGCTCAAAATGCAGAGCCGTCAGGGCGCTCTTCGACTGCGGGCATGCAACCATGCTGATGAACATGATGTCACGTTCCTTGCCCTGGAATGTCGCCGAGTCGCCGCAGGCAATCTGGTGCCGCAGAAAGGCTTCCTCACCGATGCGTTCAAGGAGCAACCCTTGAATATAATGTGCCTGCGGGGCACCGATCAGCGAAACGACGCCGATTGAGCGGTTCAGATAAGCGGCATCGTTCACCAACCGGTCAATCTCGTCGACAATCGCTTCTGCCTCGGGGAAGTTGATCTTTCGGCGGTCTTTGTGACCGTTGGTCACGTATACATCGATTAACGGTGGGTCGAGCCTCTCGGAGGCCGCAGGTAGGCGCAGGGGGATAAGCTCCTCGGTGTAGAACTGGAAGCTGAACCGAATGATGGGCTCTACGCATCGGAAGTGCTCGCGCAGCAGAATGTTCTGGCCTGGAAACATTGCCCGGGCCAGCGAATACAGTGAACCGCCGGGTAGCACGAGATCAGCATACGGCTGATTCTTCAGGTAGTTGTGGCGAAGCTGAAGAATCTTCCGCTCCTCGATAAATCCGGCAGTCGGGCTGACCTGCTTGTCATCACCTACGATCAGAAGTTTCTTTCCCCGGATCAGTGCGGGCAGGGAGGAGATATCGGATTGCGACGCCTCATCGACAATGACGAGATCAAAGGAGGCGAGTGTAGATGGCAGCGCTTCTGAGACTCGCCAGATCGGCATGACCCAGCAAGGTACGGCGGAATAGCAGCGCTCCATCGCATCGCGCGCATTGCGGCGAAAACGCCGTGCGCGAACGCCAGTCCCTCTGCCAATTCGTTGAATCGCTGTCATAAACTGCGTTAGCGCTGCTTTCACCCGATCGGTGAGACTTTGCATCAGACCGAGGTACGTCCTGTGCTCGACAACCTTCTGGAACACTTTCTTGAGTTCCTCGTCGGCACGCAGCAGATCGGCCGAGAGCTGCCGGATACGGTTTCTGCCATCGATGTTCTTCAGATAGGTGCTTTGTCGAGCCCACTCCCAGCTCTCTCTCCAATTCCCAGGTGTCCAAGGATCATCCGCACCCGTCACAGGTTGAGTACGGAGTGCATCGGCCCATTTGGGTGCGCCGGACGATTCGATTTCGGCGCTCACGTGCTCGATTGTGGCGAAGGTCGACCGCAGGTTATGAACGCGTGACAGCTCTCGGCAAAGATTCTCCCATTTGTCCGTCAGGGCGGTCACCGAAAGCGCCGCATTCCCTACTTGATCAGTAACAAGAGTGAGCAGAGCGTCACCAAGTGGCGTAGCCGAATCTGCCAGGCGTTGGCGCAGATGTGTCATTCGGTTGCGGGAGGCCGCGAGCCTCTGTTTTGACAGGTTCAGCTCTATGGCCTCGGCGGCCTGTTTGGCAACTTCACTAACCGAAATGATTTCCTGGGCGTCCAGGCCGTAAGGGAACAACTCTGGTACCTCGGACTCGATAACCGGTGCGTGTGTTACCAGTACGTCTACTGCTGCGTCGATCTTCTCAATGGTTTCAAAGATCCAGCGCGCAGTCGTTTCACCGTCGTCAGCAAGTTCAGGCAGGTCGAACTCGCTGCGCAGGTGGTTCCAGCGGGTGACAAACGAAGTGATCTCGTGGCGCCAGGCGATGTACTCCGCGATCTGGCGCCAGTCTTCGGCACTTCCGGGCGCCCGCCCCTGTATGTGAATTGCACTGAATAATTGCCGCGCTTCAGACTTGCCGAATGGCAAAAAGCCGAACGGCCGTTCGCCCCCTGCCGCGCGCGTTACCGCCTCAAGTACGAGCGGATCTGAACAGGCCACATCGAGCCCAGTGATTGCCGCTCGCAACATCTCCGGTCGGCGCGTACGAATAGGCTGCATAGCGTCGGCCAGCTCCGTGAAGAGCTGAATGTTTCTGGAATCCGGTCCGTCTTGCCGCCAGACAGAGAAGATCTTCTTCAGCCAGGGGCTATCATCAATGGTACGGTAGAATTCGATGACCTTGCGCACACGCTCAAGGAGTTCTGTCGCGCGGTTCAGCGCGTTGTCAGCCGATAGCGAAAGCATTGGAATGCCGCGCTCTTGAGCTTGCTGGTCCAGCGTCTGTGCACTGACCAGATCCTGATGGATTGCGGCGAGGATCGCGGCGTCAGGGAGATCGGCAAGCGCCGGTATTTCTGCGTTGAGGTATATGAGGTCGCCGCCGGCAACTTTGCGACTCTCGCGCAGCATCGCCAGGTCATTATCGCTGAAGCTCGGTGCAGCATCGGCTGAAAGACGATCCGGGAACCAGGCATGCGTCTCGCGTTCGCTGACAAGCTGCCTGGCCAGTTCCATCGGCAGGAGGGCAGTTTGACCGGCACTATCAATGCGCCGCAGATGTTTGCTGGCCCACTCCTGGAGCTCGACCTCAATTTGTGCGATACGATTCTGAAGTTCGATTATCCGTTCCTGGCCGGCAACGATATCGCGCTCGAGCTTCCGTGGGTTGGCGGTCGATGCTGTGTTTGCTAGCAGCCTCACGGCAGTCTCCAGCTGTTTCAGCCCGGCCCGCTCGTTGGTGAGCAGGCTGATGACCAGGTCGCGGATACCATCGGGAATGTGGTCACGCAACACAGAGAGTGCCGCTTCCTTCTGAGATGTGACCAAGACGCGCTTACCCGTAGCCAGATAGTGGCAGATGATGTTGGCAATGGTGTGGGTCTTGCCTGTTCCCGGTGGGCCCTGGACGACAACGCCATCGGCATTCGACAACCGCTGGATGATGGTGATCTGATCATCGTTGAATGGTTTGGGGAAGAAGAAATCCTGCGGACGGTCATCGTCGATTGGGGCGTCAGGCGATGTAAGACGCCCGCCACCTACACTTCCCCCCGTACCTTCGTGATAGCCGGTCAGGCCAGCGCCCAGATTAATGATGGCCGGCTGATAACCGCCCTCGTCAGGTGGCTCAGTAACCAGTCGCTTGGCGGGGCCTGGCAGGTGTTGTGCGTCCTGGATTGCCTGTTTGAGAAGTTCGAGGTCAGCAGTAAAAAAATTGTCGGAGCGGCGGCGGGCGTAAACGGCCCAGGTGTCCGTGACAGTCAGCGCCGGCGCTGCGTCGGGCACGCTGCGGTCTGTAATATCACTGCGCTGATCGGGATGATACTGGCCGTGTTGGTCGAGATGGGTTACCGCCTGCCGTAATATCGGTTCGAAACTGCTGGACAGGAAAGGGGAGAACTCTTCCTCTTCAGGACGCTGGGCAAGGAACTCGCGCCCAAAGTTGAAAACCGTGTCGGCGCCTGGATTCTCCAAAGCGAAATAGGGTTTCAACGCAAGTTGCGGCTCGGTGGAGCGCGGGCGAATGGTGACGCTTCCATCCCCGCTATCGACCTGGATGTCCACAAGCTGCTCGACCAGGGGGTGATTGATCTCCGTGTCGCGGGGCTTCCAACGCGCCACGCCGACGCCCCAGACGAGTTCCAGTGGCTCGTCACCGCCCTCGGAGACGACGGTCTGGTAGGTGCTGAAGACCTTGTCGTAAATGGCAATGGTCTCGCGACGCGGTTTTTCACTTTCGGACCACTCGGTCCAGGGTTCCCTGAGGTATTGATCGATTGCGCGTTGGATGCTCGGGAGTCTATCCAACCGGTAGATCACGTCAGCCTGCTTGCGGCCGGGTTTGGGTTTCAACGCGGGCTGGACATCTGCAGCATCGAGAATCCCTTCCTCAACGAGCCGGTCGGCTTCTCGTGCGTCCAGGGTGTCCGTTCGCGTTTCCGTGACTTTGGGTGTCTGGAAGGGATCGCGACTGACGGTGGTCCACTCACGTATGGCCTCAGGGACATCGGGAGGATCAATGCGCTTGAGCCGATCGATTTTCAGCCAGATCGGACCATCCTCATCGCTCAGATCGTGGTGAATGCCGATCCGGTTTTTGAGCTCGACCTCGTGGTAGAGAAGCTGTTTGTAGTCTTGGACCGAGAATACCGGCCTTTGACCCAGTTCGACCATTTGACGCACATAGTCGATGAGGTCGACGAGTTTCTCGTGGTTTTCAGTCGGTGCGACGATGGTCGGGTCGTCGGGCATGGATCAGATGGTCTTGTCCGCGGGTCTCATTGAACGTTGCCGTTTTTGGCCTGTGCAGTCGATAGTGATCGGCAGAACTTTCTCAAGCCAATGTTTTGATCTAGCGCACGCTGCAGATCCTTCCAGGCTATTATCAACCATTTGAACGTGGGCGTAAAACTTACGTAAGACTCCTCGCGCCCGTGTCGATGTGACACCGATATTGGAACGTCTGGACAAGTCGATAACGACGGAACGAGGGCTAAACGGCAAGTAGGTCTGACTCTACAAGCCTGTCTCAAACAATAACTACCTCGTCGGCGGCCTCCACGCCAAACCTCACCTGCTTGGCTTTTACGCCCGACACGGCAACCTGCACACGCTGGCCATTGGGCAGTTTGATAAAGATGGCTTCGCCGAGACGGCGGGTGAGTATGAGCATGATGGCCTCCTTGCCCACTGCACAATTGCCGAAATTATTGCCGCTTGTGATTTAATCGGAAAAGCACCGCCTGCAAAGCGCAGGGTCAAAATCAGGCACGGCTGATGGGACTTTGATAGTCGTCGATTGCTAACTGTTCACGGCAGCAGTGATGTGGGTCAAACCCGGCTGTTATTCGACGGATTCATCAGCGAACAACTCCTCCGGCATGATGTGGACCCCTTGACGGTGACCCTCAGACCGTCAAACTGCCGATGCCTCCCCAGCACAGCTGGGGGTCTCCCATTTTTTTCCAGGAATTGACGCGCCGCCCGAGGTCCGCATCGCCCGGGAAGCGTTGTTATTCGATGAAGAATTGGGCGGATAATTCGCTCTGATTGACGTACATCAGCACTTCGACGAACAGTTGGTAGTAACTTGTTAATAGAAGCCACAGTCGGCAAGAAGCCTCAGAAGGCAATCAGATCGGGAGGGTCTAGCGGCTAACGAGAGGAAGTTGCTATGAAATCACGTCTGTTGGGTGCGGTGTGTCTGTGTGTGTGTGCGACCAATTTCTGCGCGTCCGCGCAGGCGGCGCTGGTTTCGGCGGTATTGCCGACGAGCCGCTCGGCAGTGGTCGGCACCACGGTGACCGCCTTCGCTACCGTCATTAATTCGAGCACCGAGCTCGGCACCGACTGCTCGATCGCGCCCAGTACGCCGGTCGCCGCAGATTTCTTCTACCAGACCACCGATCCGGCCACGAACGCCCTGATCGGTACGCCCGATACGCCGGTGGACATTCCGGCGGGAGGCGTGCAAACGTTCGTCGTCGGGCTCACACCGACCTCACCCTTTTCCTCTACCGATGTGGCGTTCGCCTTCGACTGTGCCAACACGGATCCCGCGACCACCACGGTGGGGCTGAACACACTGTTGCTGTCCGCTTCGGCCACGGGCGTGCCCGACATCGTGGCGCTGGCCGCCACCACCAGTGCTGACGGCGTGGTTGAGCTTGCCCGCAAGAGCGGCGCCGGCGCGTTCGCCGTAGCCACCGTCAACGTCGGTACCGCGGCGCAGATCACGGCCGCCCCCGATACCGGGGCCGCCGACCTGCCAATAACGCTGCTCCTCTGTGAGACCAACCCATCCACCGGCGCCTGCATCAGTGATCTGGGCGCCGAAGTCGATACGCTGATCGGCGCCAATGCCACGCCAACCTTCGCCATCTTTCCGACCGGCACGGCGCCGGTGGATTTCGATCCGGGCAACAAGCGTGTGTTCGTGCGCTTTCGCGACGACTCGGGTGAGGTCCGAGGCAGCACCAGTGTTGCGGTGAAAACTCTTAAAGTGGACGTGCAGTTTGCGAGCGGCGGCGGGGTCATGCTGCCTGAGGGCAGTATGTCCAATGGTGCCGCCATTACGGCCACATCGGTTGCGGCGCCAGGTTTGCCCGACGACCTCGAACCACTCGCCGGCGCAATAAACGTGGAGGCGACGGAGCAACCCTCCCGGCCCATCGAGATTCGCCTGCCGGTGCCGACCGGGGAAAGCGCTGACGAGCTCATGATTTACCGCTATGAGGACGATGGGACGTTGACCCTGCTCGGGACCAGGCTGGACGGTACCGAATTGGTGGCGGGCACACCCGGATTCTCCCGGTTTGGCATCGCGCGACCCCCCCCCGGAATCCGCTTCAGCATCGCCGGTCCCAGGTTCCTCGACTTGGGCGAGGAAGCATTCTACAAGCTCCTGGCCGAGTCGGCCGAATTCCAAGCGTGGACTTGGAATTCGGAGAACTATACGGTGTACGGACCCCTCACGATCGGCGAAATAGGGGTCAACCCCGAAGGCAACTCCGTGAGCATTGCAGCGGGCGAGTCGGAGGGGCTGGGAACTATCGCGAACGAATTCAGCTATTACGTCACGGAAAAGGGTGCCGCAAGCCCCGATAACCCGGTGATCTACCGGGGCTTCGCCAGCGTAAACGTTTCCGTTCAGGACCTTGCTGGCTCCCCCAACCCGTTGGCGGTTTACATCATCTCAGCCGATACGACGCTTTACCTGGGCCAGGCAGAGGAGCCCGGCGAGATCTTCGCCATGGTCAAGAATTTGCCTCTCTTCTCTAACGATCAGTTCAGGTGGCGGTGGGATTACGGCGACAATGTGACGGGTTCCACGGTGGAGGACAAATACATCGACATTCCTGGACACCGATACGCGGCAACCGGCGTCTACACGGTAACCGTTTCCGCGGCGGCGCTGGACGCAATGGGCGCCGAGACCGGCCCGAGGCTGGAAACGCAATTTCTCGTGGAGGTGCGGGACGCCGACGACTTCTTTGCCTGGATCGATGGCCCCGTTTCGATCGACAACCCCGGTGACAGCGGCCAATACACCGCCAGGATTCTAGGCGGCACACCCGAGTTCGACTTCCGCTGGCAGGTGCTACCCGGCGGTCAGGTCGTGACGGGCACCAGCAGTACCCAGACGCTCACCTTCCCGCGCGCAGGGGGGGTGCTGGTGCACCTTACGGTCACCGATACGGAACTTCGCGAGACCGAGGTATCGTTGCCGGTAACCGTCGGGGGCGCAGAACCCTTGCTCGCGAGCCTCGATGCTCCAGGCGAAGCCGAGGTCGGCGAAAGCGTGACCGCAACCGTCACCATCTCGGGCGGCGTCGTCATTGCCAACGGGCAGGAAGGCAAGTACCAGGTTACGGTAGATTGGGGTGACGGCCAGCGCAGTAATACGGATGTTGATCCCTTTGGGCTACCGGGCCTTCCCGGCGCACCCGATACGACCGTCGACCTGTCACACTCCTATTCCTCGGAGGGCACGTACCATCCCGTTGCCTACGTGACGGACGTAACGGGCAACGTGGCCGAGTCGGATCCGGTCACGGTCGTCGTTGGGTCGGCCAATCAGGATCCGGTGGCCGTGGACGACGCGTGGAGCGTATGGGTGAACGAAGCCGTCAGCCTGCCCGTGCTGGACAATGACCTGGACCCCGATGGTGACCCTCGATTCACGCTCACGGTCAGTGCGGTTGGACCGACCAGCAATGGGGGATCTGCGGCAGCGGACGGAAGATTTGTTTCATACCGCCCGGCCGATAACTTCGTTGGCATCGAGACATTCACGTACACGGTTGTCGATGACAAAGGAGGCAGCGCGAGCGCCCAGGTCACCATTGACGTCTGGCCACGCACCTGTGATGAGAATCTGGATCCGGTCACGATCATCTACTGGCTCGTCAGCCCGCCGCCGTATTCGGGTTACGTGACGGTTTGCGAGGACGATGCGAGTCGGCGGTGGATTCAGGCGGGAATCATGCGTGAAGTGATCTCCATTGTTGAAGGCGGCGAGTTAACAGACGTGGGTCAACCCGTTGAGTGCTGGACTGAGGGCGAAGTAGTCGCAAGAATCGACGAAAATACGACGACGACCTATACAGGATATCTTTGCCCGGCAGAATGACAGGTCAGCGTTGTTTCGGCCTCTCCGCCCACGACCGTGGATCGGCGAATATGCAAAAAACATGGCTTCACCTCTGCCACGGCTCACATTGCCACACTACGACATATTCTAACGAAAGGCGTGCAGTGGGGTGCGGTGAAGGACAACCCGTCTTAGGGACAGATGCAGTTTGGGAAAACGACTCTTGGCAGAAAAAACGTGACCGGCTGGTAGTGGGCCAGGGAGTCCAAGAAGCACTGTCGGCTACGTCTCTCTACTGGGCCGTGAAGAAGTGAGTCTATTGGACACTGCCCTCAGCAAGACACTCGTAAGCCAGTGAAAAGTGGCGCGCCCGGAGAGACTCGAACTCCCGACCAACTGGTTCGAAGCCAGTTACTCTATCCAACTGAGCTACGGGCGCAGGTAACGCGGTCTTGAAACGAAACCGGTGCTGCCCTGGGCAATCATCCGGTTTTCGTGGGATGGAAGAGTAGCATGTCGCTCCCTGCGGCGCGAGCGTGCGGGCAGAACTCGTTTCGCAGCACCCCGCCCGGCTCCGATCAGGTCTGCGTGATCACATACTTCAGGATCGAAACGACCTGCTCGGGGCTCTCGCAGACCGCCTGCGCCGCGGCGTCGACCTCTTTCAGCGCATGGGTCAGGCCCGGCTCATGGAGGGTTATGATCGACTTCCCCATGGCGCTCGCATAGCCGGCGTCGAAGGCGGCGTTCCACTGACGATACTTCTCACCGAAACGCACCACCACCACATCGGCCTTGTCTATGAGGGTGCGGGTACGGATGGCGTTGATCCTGGCGCCCTTCTGGTCACGCCAGAAGTCGCTCGCCTCGGACCCGAGTATTTCGACCCCACACTCATCACTTTTGGCATGATCGGTCACAGGCGCGGTGAACTCGACATCAAGGCCAGCCGCAGCCGCACCCTTGACAATGCGCTCACGCCAGTCGCTGTGGATCTCGCCGGAAAGATACACGGTCCATTGCTTCGTCATGGTTGTCTGTCATCCTCCTGCCGCTTGCTCGCACCAGCGCGGCGTTGTGGTCCAGTCCAACGGGCATAACATACGGAACGCCGCTGCGTTAGTCTTCGCTAAAGGATCCCTAATCAGGAATGGCACTTACAATGTAGGGTGGGTCAGGCACGCCGTTTGTGCCGTAACCCACCGGATGTGCCAGCAGGCACGCATCAAATATTCATCGTGTTGCTTCGCAACGCCTGGTGGGTTACGCAAAAAGCGCTAACCCACCCTACATTTGGACTTGAGTACGTGCCATTCGATCCCTAACACGATTACTGTTTCTGATGCCCGCTGATGAAGGCGTGCAGGGGCTTGGTCTCTTCGAATTTCTGCTGCTGTTCCTGTGTCGCCTCCGTCTGGTATTTACCCGCCCACTCGCGATAGGGCATGCCGTAGACAGTTTCGCGCGCCTCGTCATAGCTCATCTCGATGCCGCGCTCCTGCGCCGCCGCACGGTACCACTTCGACAGGCAGTTGCGGCAAAACCCGGCCAGGTTCATGAGGTCGATGTTCTGGACATCGGTGCGGCGCCGCAGATGCTCCACCAGGCCGCGGAAGGCGGCCGCTTCGAGCTCGATACGGATCTTGTCGTCCATCGCTGTACTCCTTAACTCACATCGTCACAACCGGCAGACTCAGAGGCGAATGGCACTGACTCAAGCGGTTCCATAATGAATGCAGGGAGGGTCAGGCACGCCGTTTGTGCCCTAACCCACCGGATGGGCTTCGCAACGCCTGGTGGGTTACGCACGAAACGCTAACCCACCCTGCATTTCGATTTGATTCAGTGCCGTTTCGCTCAGAGACGATTCATCCTCGCGGCACCACGCGTCTGTCAATCCAGGGATTGCAGCAAGCCCAGCGTTTCACTGCGGGTATGTTCCAGCGCGGACATGATCGCGTCCGCCTGCTGCTGCTCTTCACCCAGACCCACCCAGTTGTCCCCCCATACCTTGAGCAGCGCCTCCGCTTCACCCGGCATGGGCGCCGGCAGCACCCGTGCCAGATCGCGGATGGTCAGGGCATAGGCCCAGCCGGTTCTGGGATTGCCTTTCTCGAGGTCCTGGTCATAGTGACTGTGGAACACCACCTGCTGTAACTCGCCCAGCTTGAGCAGGATCTCGAAGGCGGCAACGCGCAGATTGCGGTTTTCCTCCGTTGCTTCGTTGCGCCACGTGTTATAGCTCAGACTGCTGATGGCCACCACCAGGCTGATCAGCGCCACGGTGTTGCGGCGCAACTGCTCAAGGATGCTGTTTTTCGCGTCGTTCATCACGCCTGCCTTCGCTGCGTCGCCTCACAAGACGGACTCCCCACCGTACCGGCATTGCCCCCTTCAGCCGTGTCGGCCCCCGGCTAGCGGGAGGGCAGCTGCGGATAAGCCGGCCCATAGTAGCGCGGCCAGGACGCTGGTGGTGGGTAATATCCGTAGCCGGGTGGTCGGTACTGCGGCCGCGGCGCGGCTGGCCTCGCGGGCTGCTCGATCACGGCCGCCACGTCCGGCGCTTTCGGCTGCGGCTGCGGCTGCGCCGGCTCGGGCTGAGCGGTCTGCGTCTCCGGGGGAGTGGCAACGACAACCGGGGGCGACTCTGGTTCCTGCGGATCCGCGGCTTCGAGGGGAACCACCAGCGCCGCCTGGGCGGCCTGCTCCTGCCCGGGCGCATCGGCTGCCGGCGCGACCGGTTCTGCCGACCCGGCCTTCGCTGCCGGTGCTGCCGCTGACGGCGAAGCTGACACCGACCGCGAAGCTGATGCCGACCGCGAAGCTGATGCCGACGGCGGAGCTGACACCGACGGCGGCGCTGATGCCGACGGCGGGGCTGACGCGGCCGCGCCGATCACAGGGGCTACCGGCACCGATGCGGGCGGATCCAGGGTCTGCCCGACACGCGATTCGTCTGCGGGCGGTGCGGTTGGCAGGGCGTCTTGTCCGGTGTTCCAGTAGCGGTAAGCCAGCACGCCGACCACCGCGACGAGGCCGACCATGACCATCGGACGCACGGGCGAGCGACGCCGGGTGGCCGCAGCGGCGGCGAGCTCATGTGCGGGTGGCGTCACCGGCGCATGCTCCGGGGCGCCCTGTTCCGGCTGCTGCTGCACGGGCTCTGGCAGCGGAACCGGCCGCGCCTCGGCGTCGGCCTCAACCGGCGCCGGTTCCTCGGACACTGTGACCGCGACGGCATTGCCGGCAGCCACGTCAATCCCGCCCGCCTCCGGCGCCGGCAGTGTCGCGGCGAATGGTTCGCCCTGCACGGGTGGCGTCACGAGTGGCATGTCTGGGGATTCCCCTTGCGCGGGCGCGACGCCAGCCAGATCGGCCACCACCGGTTCTTTGACACGTTTCGGCTTACCGGACTTGCGGGGTTTCTCCGGCCTGGCGGCAGCGGCTTTGTCCGGCCTGTCCTGCGCCGCCGGTATCTCGACCCTGTCGTCCCCGACTTCCGCTTGTGCCGACTCGGGCGTGAACGCCCCGGCCGAAGGGGTGGTCTCTGCAACCTCGACCGCCTTCTGGCTGGCCCTCTCCGCCGCCGCCTGTTCGGCCTGGGCGGCCTTGACGGCATTGAGCGCCTTGACGGCCTGGGCGGCCATCCACGACAGCGAATTCGGATCACCTGGCGCTGCGCCGGCAGAGGCAGCGCCTGGCATGGCGGTGGTCACTGCCGCGCCTGCAGCGGGGAACTCGACGCGTGCCTCGTCGGGGGCTGGCGGCTCGATACGCGGGCCCGGCGCGGCGGCCGATTTGTCTTGACTGGATTTGCGCCTGCGTCCGGCGGCTGTCTTGTCCTTGTCTGCGCTCTTCTTCGTCGCGACCTTTTTTCGGGTGTCTTTCTTACTGGCGGCAGCCTTCTTGCTGACGGCCTTCTTCTTCAGTGGTGCATCGCCGGACGGCGTATCCGTGGCGGCGGGCTTCGCGCCCTTCTTATTGCTCTTCTTGTTAGCCTTCTTCGCCTTCTCCGGAGATACTTCCCGCGCCTCACTCCCGACCGTAGCGCCCATAGTCGCCTCTCGAATTCGCAGATGTCATGGCTGAAGGCTGCCATCATTGCCAAATCGGACGGTGTTTTCAACCGGCGGCGGCGCTGACACGGCGCCGATCTTGCCGTTTACCCGCCCCTGACCCGATGCCGACCCCCTGCCCTCACGACCCCGCTGCACCCGGGCAGGCTTGAGCCACCGCATCCGGACAGCGCCGGTTCAACGTTCCGGCGTCTCGCCGGACACCGGCCCCGATCCCGCCACCCCCTGTTTCTCCTGCAGTTTCTCCACCAGACGGTCCAGAAAGCCTGCCTGGCCCCTGGCTATCCTGACCCGCGCCTCGTCCAGACCAAACCAGTCGGCCCTGTCAATCTCCGGATAGTGCTGGATCTTCCCCGAGCTTTTTGGCCATTCCAGCGCAAAGGTGTTGCTCACCACCCCGGTTTCGTCGATATCTTCCTCGAGCGCCCAGACAAAAATTGTCTTTCGACTTGGCTGCCGCAGCGTTCCCAGCTCGATGAAGTCACCTGCCACCGCGAAACCCGTCTCCTCCTGGAACTCTCTCTTCGCAGCACCCAGCGGGTCTTCAGCGTCTTCGATCAGCCCCTTGGGGATCGACCAGGCTCCGGCGTCCTTGTCCGCCCAGAACGGCCCGCCCGGGTGGCCCAGCAGGACTTCCAGCCTGCGGCGTTTGTATCGGAACAGGAGAATGCCGGCACTGCGTACGTCCATTTCTTCACTCCCGTAAGCGGCCTGGTAATTTAACATCATCAACCGGGTGTACGAATCCCCGGACCCGTCCGGTACCCGTTCCGGGCAAGCGCCAGTATCGACACGGCCCGATCCGCCGGGAACCGTTACAATACCCGCGTGCACGGGCCCGTGAAAAAGATGTGGGCAGACCCTGCGCGCGCGTGTTTCGGGCGGGGCCTTGGGCGCTATGCCTTCCTGGCATTCCTGCTCTCCTGTGCCGCCAGTCCTGCCCGGCACGAGTCGCCGAATCTGGAGCGCTCCGTCTGCGGATTCAAGGAACCGCTCGCCTTCTGGCTCTGGAGCCGCGCGGCAGGCGGCCCCGATCCCTCGCGCGTGGCGGGTCTTGCCGGTGTCGAGGATGTCTCCCTGACAACCCTGGATGGGCGCACCCTGCGCGGCTATAAGCTCGGGGCCGCATTGGCGCAGGGTGACGCGGACAGCCCGCGCGGTTATCTGCTGGTCGCACAAGGCAATGCCATGCTGGCGGACCAGATTATCGGGCAGTTCCGGGCCTTCGCCAGGGCCGGTTACGACGTTTACATTTTTGATTATCGCGGTTATGGCCGCTCGCCGGGCCGGCGCAGGCTCGCGGCCATACTGAGCGACTATGGCGAGATCATCGACCATCTCGATGCACAGGCCTATTCGGAGCGGCGTTTTTACGGCATGTCGTTCGGCGGCATCGTGCTGCTGGACGCGCTGAAGGGCAAACCCGGCCGTTACCGGGTGGTCATCGATTCCACCCCCAGCCGCCTGTCCGGTTACGGCTGCCCCGCCACGCATGATCCGGTCAACACACTGCCGGAGCATGCGTCGCACCTGCTGCTTATCACCGGCCGGCAGGACCGGGTCGTAACGCCAAAGCACTCCGCCGAGTTAGTGGCCGTGGCCCGCACCCGGGGAGCGACGGTGGTGCAGGACGCCGAACTGGGCCATCCCTTCATGGACGGCAGGACGGACCGGCGCCTGCAGAGCGTCAGGTCCTTCCTGCTCCGGGAAGACAGCACGAACCCCTGATGCAGCGCCAGTGCTGGCATAATCACCGTATGAACCGGCTCCGGACAGCAGCGCGCACGTCGAAGGGCCCGGCGCAGACGCCCTGCGCCCGCCGCAACGCCCGCGGCGGGCGCAGGCAGGCAGCCGCCTTGCTGCTGCTCGCGGCGCTGGGCAGCGCCCTGGCAGGGGCTGCCGGGCTCAGCCCGGAGGAGGCACTTGCGGTCCCCTATCGGTTCGGTGACGTGCAGCGCTGGGCACCGATCTTCGAGAACCCGCAGCGCGACCGTTACCAGATGCCGGAGCGGGTCATTGCCAGCCTCGGTCTTGCGCCAGGCGCCGTAGTCGCCGATGTCGGTGCCGCGACGGGGTATTTTGCGCGGCGCTTCGCCCGCGTGCTGGGTCATGCCGGGCATGTCTTCGCGGTCGATATCGAACCCGCGCTGCTGACCTATCTCGATGCGCGCGCCCGCAGCGAGGGCATCCGAAATCTGCAGACCGTCACCGCCACGCCGACCGATTCGCACCTGCCTGCGGCGTGCTGCGACCTGATCTTCCTGTGCAACACCTACCACATGATCGGGCCGCGCGTGGACTATCTCAGCCATCTGCAGGACAAACTCAAACCGGGAGGACGCATTGCGATCATCGACTGGCGCAAACAGCCGCTGCCGCGCGGGCCGAAGCCCGAGTGGAAACTGACTGCCGCGCAGGTGGCGCAGGAAGCGGCGCGGGCCGGCCTGTGTAGCGTGGATCGCCCGGACTTCCTGCCCTATCAGTACTTTTTCATCTTGCGGCCTTGTCCCGGGGGCTAGGAGTCTGTCGGACTCAGGCTGATTCTACTGCGGCGGTGGGAGAGCGGCCCAAAGCGTCCCGCTTTCTCGTTGCGTAGGGCACACTATGCGCCTCGAAAGCGTGACGCTTTGTGCTCACTCTCCCACCTGCCTCGTCACGAACCCCTAAGTCCGACAGGCTCCTACTGCTTTTTCAAGCTTATGATGACGGATAGTATGGCCACGGAATCCACGGAAAAACACGGAAAGAACCAACACTCAGTAGAATTTTTCCGTGTCCTTCCGTGGATTCCGTGGCTAAAAAAACAATGCTGGCACTCCGCTTGATTTGTCAGCAGCCGTTATTGTCAAGTCGAAAGAGTACTAGCATCCAGCGTATCGCATGCCGTCCGGGCCCTCGGCCTTGCCTTGGAAACAGGGCTCGCCGTCGCTGACGCGCAATTCGCGTCAACAGGTCCTTAACAATTGTTCACAGATACCCCGAGCCCGTTGGCTTATAGTCACCCTCGTCGGACGGCCGCCTGGACTCGCGGCCCCCAGAGATAGGGACATCTTCCGATAGCAGAGCCGCCTGCGGGCGGCTTTGCTTTGGGTCGAGGTCAAGGCTGCAGTCCGGCCCGCTCTGAAGAGTTATCCGCCCGGCAGCCGCGGGCACGCGACATCCGCGATTTGATATACTCCCTCATCAATCAGCCGGAAGCCCCTTGCGCATGACCAGCAAACATATCTATCGGGTCGTTTTCCATAACCAGGGTAATGTGTATGAGATCTATGCCGAGAAGGTGGGGCAAAGCAGCATGTACACCTTCATCGAGGTCGAGGGTTTCATTTTCGGTGAGCGTTCCAGGCTGCTGGTTGACCCCGCCGAAGAAAAGCTCAAGGGTGAATTCAGCGGGGTGAAACGCACCTACATTCCCCTTCAGGCAGTCATCCGTATCGACGAGGTTGAAAAGGCCGGTCCCAACAAGATCATTTCGGTGAGTGACTCGGGCGGAAATGTCACGCCGTTTCCGGTGAACCTGGTACCCCCCGGCACTACACCCACCAAGACCTGAAGTTGGCGGGCCCGTAAGCGATAGACGCCAGCGCTGTGAGCGTGAAAAGCCAGCCCTACGATCTGCTGATTATCGGCGCCGGTGTGTCCGGCACCGCCCTGTTGTACGAGACTGCGCGGTTTACCGATATCCAGCACATCGGCATGATCGAAAAATACGCCGCGCCCGCCCGCGTCAATTCGCTGTCCAGCAACAACAGCCAGACCCTGCACTGCGGTGACATCGAGACCAACTATACGCTGGAAAAGGCGCTCAAGGTACAGCGTGCGGCGCACATGCTGGCCAGGTACTGTCTGCAGCAACCGGACAGGGATCACCTGATTTATGCCTATCCCAAGATGGTCCTGGGGGTTGGCGAGCGTGAATGCCGGCTGTTGCGCGAGCGCTTCGCCAGTCTGCAGCCGCATTACCCGCAGCTGCGGCTGCTGGAGAAAAAGGACATCGCCAGGATCGAACCCGCCGTCGTGGTCAAGCCGGACGGACACCTGCGCGACGAAGAACTGGTTGCGCTCGGTTCCGTCGACGAATACACCGCCGTGGATTTTGAGGCCGTGTCGCGGTCCTTTGCACGCCAGGCCCAGCGCGTCGACGGTAAGACCATAGACATTCACTACAATGAAACGGTCAGGCACATACGCATCGAAGCGCAGCGTTTTCTGGTCGAAACGGGTCGCACCTGTTACCAGGCGCGCTCACTGGTGGTGTGCGCCGGCGGGCACAGCCTGAAGCTGGCACAGGATCTCGGTTACGGACTGGATTACTCGTGCCTGCCCGTTGCCGGCAGCTACTATTTCACGCCTCAGATTCTCAACGGCAAGGTCTATACCGTACAGAACGACAAGCTGCCTTTCGCGGCAATACACGGTGACCCCGACGTGCTGGTTCCCGGCAAGACGCGTTTTGGTCCGACCGCGCTGATCCTGCCGCTGCTCGAGCGCTACAACTATCGAACCCTGCCGGATTTCCTGCGGGTATTTCGCTTTGACAGACGTGTCGCCAGGGTGCTGTGGGACCTGGTGCGCGTCGCCGACGTTCGCAACTACCTGCTGAAGAATGTGCTGTTCGAGGTGCCTTTCGTCCGCAAGCTGCTGTTCCTCAGGGATGCGCGCAAGATCATCCCGGGCCTGCGCTACCGCGATCTGAGCTTTGCCCGCAGAGTCGGCGGCATCCGGCCACAGATCATCGACAAAGACCAGCGCAAGCTGTTGTTGGGAGAAGCCAAGATTGACACCGGCAAGGGCGCTATTTTCAACATGACGCCGTCGCCCGGCGGAACATCCTGCCTGGAAAACGCCGAATTCGACATGCGCGCCATCGCGGCGTTTCTGGGCGCGCGCATCGATGAGGCGGCGTTCCGCGCGGAACTGCTCGGCGAACAGACCGAAGCCGCCCGCAAGGACTTCACCGGGCATATGCTGGATGAGTGAAAGTCAGGGGTGAGGGGTGAGGGGTGAGGGGTGAGGCGTCAGGAGTTAGGAGTTAGGAGTTGGGAGTTAGGAGTTAGGAGTTAGGAGTTGGGAGTTGAGGAGTTGAGGAGTTGGGAGTTGGGAGTTGAGGAGTTGGGAGTTGGGAGTTAGGAGTTGGGAGTGAGGGTTTCGGGTCCGGGACATTCTGACGCAGCCCGTGAAAGCCGTCAGGCCACCGGGTTTTCGAGTGTGCCGATGGGCTCGATGGTGATCGCGACGACGTCGCCGGCATGCAGGAAGCGCGGTGGATTGAAACCCATGCCGACACCGGCGGGCGTGCCGGTGGCAATGATGTCGCCCGGCTCCAGTGTCATGCTGCGCGACAGGGTTTCGATCAGAACAGGGATATCGAAGATGAGATCGGCGATGCGGCCATCCTGCCGCAGTTCCCCGTTGACCCGGGTCTGCAGCCGCAGCCGGGTCACGTCCTCCACCTCGTCGGCGGTCGTGATGACCGGTCCCATCGGACAGAAACCATCGAGGCTCTTGCCGAGGAACCATTGCAGGTGCTGGCGCTGCAGCTGACGCGAGGTGACATCGTTGATGATCGTGTAGCCGTAGACATGACGCAGCGCCGCCGCACGTTCGATGGCGCGCCCACCCGCACCGATCACCACCGCCAGTTCGCCCTCATAGTCGGTGGTGTCTGCCGTGTCGAGCCATGCCGGGATGGGCTCCTGCGGGCCGATCACCGAGGAGGTCGCCTTGGTGAAAATGATGGGAAACTCCGGAATAACAGCCTCGTCCGCGCTGCCCGAGCGAATCGACTTCACCTCGCGGGCATGCTCGCGGTAGTTCTTGCCGACGCACAGGATGTTGCGCGGCGGACGCGGCATCGGCGCCAGCAGCTGCACCTGTTCGGCGGGTATGCGCCCCTCGCCCGAGGCCAGCGCGCGACGCGCCTCGTCCAGGCCCGCGGCCTGAAGGGCGATGAAAGCAGCCATGTTCCCGGGCAGACCGGGGGCGGCCTGCGCGAAGTCGACCACCTCGCCACGGCTGCGGTCGAGGGCGCCAATACGGTCCTGCTGGTCTGCGCGGAAGGTAATCAGGTGCATGCGTGTTCTCCACCGGACGTCGGCGTGCGCCAGGGCACTGCTAGCTGAGCTTTACGCAAAAAAAGAGACCCCGCCAGTCGGCGGGGTCTTTAATACTACAAACTGCCTGCGCAGCGCGTGAGGCTTAGACCGCCTGAACGTTGACCGCCGACGGACCCTTCTGGCCCTGCTCTACATCAAACTGCACCTGCTGGCCTTCGGCCAGAGACTTGAAGCCTCCGCCCTGGATGGCTGAAAAATGCACGAAGACATCCTTGCTGCCGTCCTCCGGCGTAATGAAGCCGAAGCCCTTGGATTCGTTAAACCACTTTACTGTTCCTGTAATCACGTAAATACCTCTATATCAGTTAATTTGCATTGTTGTGCAGCGCAGTCCTGGAAGAGATATTACGGGAGGGACAACCAAAGACACTCTGGAAGAACTTCCTAACCAACTACAAGAACGGTACTGCAGCAGAAAGAATACACGAAATCCACCAAAACACCACACTTATTTTCGACTCTCAGTTACCCGACCTCCAGGTAATCCCGCCCGATCCTGTAGCCGAGCGTGTCCAGAGTGTCCCGCACCTCGGCCCGTGCACCGTGGTTGGTGACGTAGTTCAGCACGAAGGGCCTGTCGCGACGATCCAGCCAGGCGGGCGCCTCGACGCGGACACCCTCCAGTTCCCTGCCTATCTTTCTCGCGTCGATATCGATCCAGCGCAAAGGCGGGTAACCCTTGTTGATGAGTAAACGCGCGCGTCTGCGTGTTTTGCGGCCCGCGCCCCAATAGACGATGGGTCGGTTGAGAATTCGTGGGTCTTTGGCCAGGTACTCGGCGCGGATGAAATCAAAGGCGCTGCGTGCGTATTCGGGTGCCGTGCGTGACAGGCGATCAGCGGATTCACGCCAGCCGAGCAGGACCTCGGGCAGCTTTTCCATGCCGCAGCCGGCATGGAACATGCGCAGCCATAGCTCATAGTCCTCCGGAAACCTGCCCGCGCGATAGCCACCGAGCTGCACCACCCTGTCACGTCGAAACATCACACTGGGGTGTGCAAACGGTGACTCAATATAGATCTCGTTGCCGATAGTCTGCGGGCTGATGCAGGCGTTCTGCCAGCGCATGTATTCACGGTAACCTGCCTGGATGAGCTGCTCCGGAAACTTTTTTACGCGGCTTGCCAGAAGATCGAGCCCCGCGTGCGCCTGCAGGTAGTGTAGCTGTTTCTCGAGACGCTGCGGGTACATGATGTCGTCGGCATCCATGCGCGCGATGACGTTGCTGTTTGCCTGTTGCAGGCCGGCATTCAGTGCCGCGACCAGGCCTCGCCCGGGATTGTTGAACAGCCGGATGCGCGCATCCCGACAGGCGCGAATACAGTCTTCTGAGCCATCCCCGGCGTGGTCATTAACCGCCAGGATCTCAAAGTTACCGAAGGTCTGGCCGAGAATGGAATCCATGCATTCGCTGAGCGTTTTCTCTGCATCGCGAAATGGCAGCAGCACACTGACGTCAGGTGTCATGGGTCTGAGGGATCGAATGCCGATGAGCCACGTAAGACAGATGACGGATATTATGGCCACGGAATCCACGGAAAAACACGGAAAGAACCAACACCCATTAGAATTTTTTTTTCCGTGTGCTTCCGTGGATTCCGTGGCTAAAACAAAAATACTGGCGCTCAGCCTAATCTAGCAGCATCCGTCATTATCAAGTTTAAAGCGTACCAGCAGGCTGTTGAAAAGTCTCAGGCGAGTGCAAGACAAGGCACAAATCAGCTCAAAATTCCCACCTACTGACCTGTACACTGCGCTTTTTCGCCGATTTGTAACGCCGTATTGTGCCGCATGCGGTTTTTCAACAGTCTGCTACAGTACCGGGAATGGAAACCCGTCAGTCAGGCAGCAATCCGGGCGACGCTGCTGCGGGAAGACCCTGTCCCCGACGCCGATTTCCCCGTGGACAAGCTGACCGCATGGCTCCGGGAAACGACGAACTTTTGCGCCACCACAGGGTCTCGATGATTGAGGCCCGCCTTCCACAACACAGCCGCATAAGGAGACAAGATCATGGGCGAAAACACACGCATGCACGACGGCATCGCCGGCGCTCTGGTGTTACTCGGGACGCTGCTCGGCTATTTCCTCAACCCGTATTGGCTCCTGCTGCCGGGCGTGATCGGCGCCCTGATGGTGCAGAGTGCCTTCAGTGGGTTCTGCCCTGTCTACTTCACCCTGGGAAAATTGCGCGGCACGCAGAAGAGCGCAGCGAATTAATCCGGCGGTAACGCACTGTTCTCCCAGGCAAGTGGAAGGCCGTCGTCGACGAAGCGCGCGTGTCCCTTCCCTCGCTCAAGTCGGAGGGACACCGTGAGCCAGTCGACGCCGGCTGATCGGCATGGGAAAAGAGGACTGGCGGACCCGGCTGCGTGAGCGGGCCCGAATTGATCAGAGTATGGTGAAACGTTCAACCTCGCTGTTTGCTAGACTTCGGTGATGGCGATACGCGCAGCGGGGCAATGAGGTGAAATGGAAGGCACTCCTGATCTATAACCCTGGCACGTCGGGGGAGGAAGTCTACCCCTTTACAGACCAGATCGTGGTCGGCCGACGCAAGCCGCAGAGCGATACGGGACCCGGCATGATCACGATTCCGGATTCCATGATCTCCAGCCGCCACTGTATCGTCACCCGCTCGGCGGACGGCCGCTTCTTCGTCCGCGATGTAAGCCGCAACGGTACGCGTCTCGCCGGCCGACGGCTGATACCGAATGTCGAGGCTGAAATGCAGCCGGGTGACACCCTGCAGATCGGGGATCACCTGTTCGTCCTTCAGATAAGCCCGCGCGACACTGGCACAGGCAGGCCCGGTGACAAGGACGATCAGACGCGAATCGTGGCCAGCAAAGTCGACGTCACCATTCTCGTCGGCGATATCCGCGGCTACACGGCGCTGACCCAGCAGTTCAGCGCCGCAGAAATCTTTCCGTCCATACACCGGATATTCAACCGGCTCGAAGCAATCGTTGGCGACTTCGAGGGCACCGTCAAGGAATACCAGGGTGACGCCATATTCGCTTTCTGGGAATCCGATCCGGAGCGCCCCGGGTGGCACGCCCGACAGGCCTGCAGCGCGGCACTCGCCCTGCGTGACAGTCTCCGGCAGCTGGCCGGCGACCCGGCAACCTGGGCGCTGCGCGACTTCCCCCTGCGCATGGAGTGGGCATTGACCACCGGCCCCGTCCTGTTGAGCAGCATAGGCGGCGAACGCCCAACAGGACTGGCCATGATCGGCGATGCCGTCAATTATGCCTTTCGCCTGGAAAAACTCGCGAGCGACGAGAACGGCGAGGTGCTGGCCTGCAATCAGACCTACGCCCTGGCCCGTTCCGCCTTTGCCTTCCGGGAAATCGGTGAGATCAGCGTGGAAGGCCGCCCCCAGGCGCAGATGATCTATGAGCTCGAGGGAACCGCGGCATGAGCGCGCGGCGCCGGCAACGCCGGTTTACTCTGCCTTATCCGCCGCTGACAGCGGCCCTGCCGGGCTGAGGGACCCGGCGGATGCATGCGCCACCCTCTGCCGGGCCGCTCGCCTGAGCGTCGCCGCCACGGCTGCCGACCGCTGCCTGCCGCCATGCGGCCTTATTCCGGTTCATAAGGTTGTTCGCTGCGCTTCTCGGCCTCGAACATAATACGCCCGCTCAGGACCTCGTTGGTTTCCAGCATCGCCTCGAGGTCCCGCCCATCGAGCTGCAGCAACTCGACAAAGGTCCTGGCCTTGACCGTGGCCGTGCGCGGGGTCTTGTACAGGAGCGAGACTTCGCCGAAAAAATCACCGCCGCTCAGGTGTACCTGCCGGGCCCCGAGATCCACCTCGATCTCGCCTGCCACGATGAAGTACATACAGTCGGCCGAATCGCCCTTGCGAAATATGGTTTCATCCGGCATGGCGGTGCGCAGGTGCAGCAGGTCCGCAATACGTGAAACCTCCAGCGCATCCAGCCGGCTGAACGACGGGACACGCGCCACCATGTTCCAGGTCGCGTGAAAATCCTTGCGTTTGATTTCATGGTAGAACCCCGAGACCAGTATGCCGGTCGGGATCGCAAATACCCCGATGCCGATGAACATCACGAAGACACCGAAGACCTTGCCCCCGGCCGTGAGCGGGACGATATCCCCATAGCCGACCGTGGTCAGGGTCGCCATACCCCACCACATGGCATGCAGGATGCTCGCGAACGCGCCCGGCTGGGCGTCGCGTTCGAGGAAATAGATAAACGTTGAGGTTGAAAACAGCAGCACCGCAAGCAGCAGAAACGCCGCGATCAGCGTCTTGCCCTCCCGTTTCACGACCGTCGCCATGATCGTCAGCGCCGGCGAATAATGGGTGATCTTCAGAATGCTCACCAGGCGGAACAGGCGCAGGAAACGCAGATCCATCCTGGCTGAAAACCCGAGGTAGTACGGCAGGATGGCGAGCAGATCCAATACCATCAGCGGCGTAAGGAGGTAGCGAAGCCGCCCGCGCGCCGCCGCTCGGTAGCGGCCCGATCCGTCTTCCGTGCAGCTCCACAGCCGGAGCAGGAATTCGATCGTGAACAGGCCGATCGAGACCCGCTCCAGCAGGCTCCAGAATTGCTGCTCACCGGCGCTCAACTCGCCTGTCGTGGGTACGATAACCCCCACCACATTCGCCAGGATGAGACCGGCCAGGGCGATATCGAACACGCGGCTCGCGCGATCTCCGATGTTCGCGACATCCAGAATCTCGAAGACTCGCGTTCTGATGTTGTTCAGCATGTGCCTGAGCAGTGGCTTCCCGGTTGCACGGCTGCGGTGTTGACAGGGGGTCCGTTTATGGGCGCCGTCTGCCGGCCGCGACAAGGTCGCTGGTGCCCGGACGACCCGCGGCACAGTTGGATGGCACGAGACGCACGAACCCGAAACTAACCCGTTCAGGCCAACTCTATACCCTGCGCGCTCAAGGGCAAGGCATAGATGGGTCGGCCGGTAGCCGCGTAGAGGGCGTTGCACAGCGCCGGCGCAATGGGTGGCACGGGCGGCTCCCCCACCCCGCCCCAGAAATCACCGCTGGCCACGATGTGCGTTTCGACCGTCGGCATGTCCTTGAGCTGCAGCATGGGATAATCGTGGAAGTTACCCTGAACCACCCGCCCGTCCCGGAGGGTGATCTCGCCGAACAGCGCCGCCGTGAGCCCGTACACGATGCCGCTCTCGACCTGCGCCTCGATGGTGTCGGGATTCACGACGTGCCCGGGATCGATGGCGCACACCACACGCAACAGTTTAAAGCTGCCGTCCTCATTGACCCTGACCTCCGCGACCTGGGCACAGTGACTGCCGAAAGCCGACTCGATCGCGATACCGCGGTAGGTGTGTGCCGGCAGCGGCTGATCCCAGCCCGCCTTTTCCGCGGCGGCTTTCAGCACGGCCAGCTGCGTGGGCGAATCGACCAGGAGCCCGGCGCGCAAGGCGTAGGGATCCTCGCCGATATCGCGCGCGACCTGGTCGAGGAAGCACTCCCTGAAGAAGGCATTCTGGGAGTGGTTCACCGATCGCCAGAACCCGATCGGCACCGGCAGTTCGCGTGGCCGGAACTCCGCAAGATAGTTCGGCACCGCATAGAAGGGTTCGGCAAAGCCCTGCAGCGCGATCGGGTCGAGCGCCCCCTGCATGGCCTGGGGACGCACCGAGGCGAGAATCGAGGGGGCCGACACCCGCGCCTTGAGGCCAACCAGGTGACCGCTGAGATCGATTGCCGCGCACAGCCGGGCCATGCTGGCGGGCCGATAGAAATCATGCTGCATGTCCTCCTCACGCGACCAGATCAGCTTGACCGGCTGGCCGACCACCTTGGCGATACGCACCGCCTGCTCGACGAAATCCTGAAAGGCACCGCGCCGGCCGAACCCGCCGCCGAGCTGGGTATTGTGGACCTCGACCTTCAGCGGATCGACCTTGGCGGCGCGTGCGGCCGCCTCCAGGGTGGCGCTGGCATTCTGCGTGGGCGCCCAGACCTCGACCCGGCCGGCCGCCACCCGGGCGGTGCAGGTCATGGGCTCCATGGTCGCGTGCGCGAGATAGGGCGCGTAGAAGATTGCCTCGAGTTGACGACCGGGGGCGCTGAAGACCGCGTCGACGTCGCCGCGCTCGGCCCCGATCAGCGCACCCTTGTCCGTCAGACCCTCCGTGAGCACGGCGCGGATCTGTACATCCCCGACGCCGCCGCTGCCGCCCTCGTCCCACTCGACAGGCAGCGCCTGGACGGCCTGTTGCGCCTGCCACCAGCTGTCGGCCACCACGGCCACCGCGTCGTCCAGGTCAACCACCTGCACCACACCCGGCAGGGAGGCTATTGCCTCGCCGTCATAGAGGCGCAGCCGCCCGCCGAACACCGGGCAGGCGCGGATCGCGGCGTGCAGCATCCCCGGCACCTCGACGTCGACGCCAAAGACCGGACGGCCCGCAACCTTGTCCGGCACATCCAGCCGCTTGAGCGGCTTGCCGATCAGCTGCCATTCGTCGGGGTCCTTCAGGAGCACGACCTCCGGCGGTTCCAGGCGGGCCGCATCCGCAGCGACCGCGCCATAGCCCAGGGTTCGACCCGTCGGCTGATGGGTGATGACTCCCCGTTCGGCGCGGCAGGCGTCCACCGGCACATCCCAGCGTCCGGCCGCGGCGGCAATCAGCAGCTCACGGGCCGCAGCCCCGGCCTTGCGCAGGTATTCATGCGAGGTGCGCACCGACCGGCTGCCGCCTGTCGCCATGGTGACGTAGACGTTGTCACGCCGCAGGTTTTCGTTTGCGGAGGCGTACTCGGCACGGACCTTGTCCCAGGCGCAGCCGAGCTCCTCGGCCACCAGCATGGGAAGCGCCGTGAAGATGCCCTGCCCCATCTCCGAACGGGCCACGCGGATGACCACCCTGTCGTCCGGATGGATCATGATCCAGGCGTTGACCTCGACGGGTTCCGCCGGCACGGGATCCGCAGCGAGGGCAGCCCTCAGCAAAGGCGCGGCGGGCAGATGGAAGCCCAGCGCCAGGCCGCCGCCCGCCGCGGCGCTGCGGATCAGAAACTCGCGCCGCGTCAGCTTTACCCGCTCAGACATCGGATTTTTCTCCCTTGCTGCCGGCAGCCGCATGAATCGCCCGGCGTACGCGGGCATAGGTCCCGCAGCGACAGATATTCGTCATGGCAGCATTGATCTCGGCATCTGACGGCGACGGGTGTTCGCGCAGCAGCGCGGCGGCCGCCATGATCATGCCGGGCTGGCAGTAGCCGCACTGGGGCACGTCGTGGGCGCGCCAGGCCTGCTGCAGTGGGTCACTGTTGTCGGGCGACAGCCCTTCGATGGTGGTGATTGCCTTGCCGCTGACCTCGGAGACCGGGATCACACAGGCCCGTGCGGCCCGGCCCTCCACGTGCACCGTGCAGGCCCCGCACAGTCCGATCCCGCAGGCATACTTGGTACCCCGCAGATGCAGCGTATCGCGCAACACCCACAAAAGTGGGGTTTTGGCGTCGATATCGAGCGCGTGTTTCCGCCCGTTCACCATTAAACGAATCATTGCAGTCCTCCCCCGTTGTCACCCCTGAGACAAGTATGGCACGTGATCGGGCAAATTTTAGCACCCGCCTGAGTCTCCCGTTTCGCGTCATATCCAGTCCCGGCGGGCATACTCGTGCAGCGTTCCCCACAGGGCGCCCAGGGGCAGTTCGAACAGGCTGTGGGCGCGCCTTTCGCGCGTGTGCAGGGTGCGTGCCGCCGCCACCATGACGGCCGCGGCCAGTGCCGGCTCGGAATACCGGGCTTCGAGCAGCAGCAGCTGGTGTGCCGTCTCATCCGCCGCGCCGGCGGCAGCGCCCGCCCGCGTCCCCTCTATGGCACCGCGTACCGCCACGTTGTACAGTGCACCTCGCCCTGATTTTTCGTGGCCGAGGAGACAGCAGATGGAGTTCAGTGACGGTATTGTGCAGCGCATCTGGGAAAAAGCCAGAGCAACCCCTGACCGGGACCCCGCCGAGTGGCGGCAGGACGAATGCGGCGCCTGGATCCGGCGTGACCACTATGGCAGCCCGGATTCCGGATTCGGCTGGAAGATCGAACACATCTCGCCCGACAGTTCCGATGACCTGGACCATCTGCGCCCCTTCCACCGGGACAATGCCTTCAGCCGGGGTGTCGGCGAAGCACACTGCCGGGTCACCGCGGATCGCGAGGGTGTCGCGCCCACCGCACACATCGACTTGCCGCGCAACAAGACTGTCCGCTGACCGACACCGGCGCGGACCGGGGTCACCCCCGGCCCGCGTGCCTGCAGGCTAGCGGGTCCAGCTGACCCGCAGCATGATGTCTTCCGGGGTGTAGTGGTAGTCAAGCTCGCCCTGGTAGGCATGGTGCAGGGCCTCACCGATGCCGCGTGCCAGATGGGCATCGGTAAATGTCATCACCAGTCCCTCGTCGTCCGCTTGCGTATCCATAATCCGCTTGAGCGGATGTTCGGCGCGTTCGCGCTCTTCGTAATTGTGGATGAGATGCATGATTTCATCCTTGTGTTCCGCCAGAAACTCCCCGCGCAGGGTCAGGAACGCCGCCGGCACCCTGTCCCTGACGCGCTGGCAGGCCGGACAAAGCTGCTCATGGGCATCGGCGGGTGCATCGGCCCAGGACCAGCGGCCCTCATGGAACACGGCGCCGCATTCCGGACACGCCGTGGGTTCCTTCAGTTTGAGCTTGGAATGGTAGGGATCGTGGTCGAGCTCCCGGAGCATCCGGTCCCGCCTCCCCCCTGTCAGATAATCCGCTGGCTTACTTGGTTCCGTCATGATCATTTCACTCCACAAATCAAGATGAATACAACGCGGCGCAACGGACACAGACGCCGCCTCCGGCGCCCGTCCAAACACGCCGACGGCGGATAGCGCAAACCTGCTTCCCCCGGACCGCGATGGGATTGCGGGTAGTGTAATGCAAAACCCGCGTGCCGGACCCACTGCAGTCCCACAAACTGTCCGGCCTGGCGTCCCTGCTCCGCAGGCCCGCGGTGACGCGTGCGCAGGCAACGCCGGCGGCCGTGAGGTAGATGGGCAGGGCATCCGACGGTGCGCACCAGGATCTGCTGCATCAGTCCCACAGGACGGTTTCATCGTCCGCAATTTCCCGGTAGAGATTGAGTGAACAGGCCTCCGGGGTTCTGACCGGGATCTCGAGATACTGCTGTCTGGTCTGCTCCGACTCGAAATAGATTTTCAGCGCGCCCGCGCCCTTTCCTTCCAGGACAAACGGGGCATTGCCCCGATCCGTCACATCATTTCCGGTCATGGGGTCTCTCGTGGTGACTCGCATCGCTGGCTTCCTCGGCGGCCGGCCGGGCGCGGACCCGACAGGACTTTGCCTTCCGTACCGGACCTGCCTATGCTTTGCCTGATGATACGCCGCAACGCCGGTTTCGCGCACCGTCCCGCCATGCTGGGCGTCCTGCTGGCGGCCGTTTGGACCTGCGCGCACGGGCAGGTCGAAACCGGCGCCGGCGCCGCCAGACTGCGCCAGCTTCAGAACCAGCAGGCCATGGACTTGCGCCAGGAACAGCAGCGCTACCGATCCATTCACCGCCCGCTGACACCGGCGGACTATTTCCGTCTGGAGGACCGCCTCCTCGGGGAGCGCATCAGGCAGCAGGCCCTGGATGCACGCCTCCAGGCGCCGGTGGGCAGACCCGCGAGTCCGGCGGCGCGGCGCCAGATCGACCTCATGCGCTACCGGCGGGAACAGGCGGCACAACGTCTGGAGTTCCGGCTGAATCGCCGGCCGTGACCGGGCATCTGGCTGCCGGGGCATGGCCCGTTGATTTTTTCTGTCCGGTCCCGGCCATTTTCGAGGACAATGTGCCCTCACCCTGGTTTCGCGCGACGACGTCATGTACCTACTCACCCGGACACTGCACCTCGCCTCGGCCCTTCTGCTGTACGGCGTTGCGGTCAGCGCCGCGCCGCCGCCAACCCAGGTCTTCGTCGCCGAAGCGCGGCTGGACCGCTTCGTCGACCGTGTCGAGGCACTCGGCACCCTGCGGGCCAATGAGTCGGTGTCGCTTACCGTCTCAGTGACCGAGACCGTCACCGCGCTGCACTTCGACGACGGTGACCGGGTGGCGACAGGCCAGGTCCTGGCGGAAATGACCAGCAGCGAGGAGCACGCGCAACTCGAGGAGGCCCGCGCCACGGTAGCCGAGGCCGGGCGTCAGTACCAGCGGGTCAAATCCCTGGCGGCACAGGGCACTGCCTCCAAGTCCCTCCTCGATGAACGCCATCGCGAGTGGGAGACGGGCCGCGCGCGCCTGGCTGCCATCGAATCGCGCCTGGCCGACCGGCTGATACGGGCACCCTTCGCCGGCATCGTCGGTCTGCGTAACGTGAGTATCGGTGCCCTGATGGAACCGGGGGACCTCATCACCACGCTGGACGATGACAGCGTGATGAAACTCGATTTTGCCCTGCCCAGCACCTATCTGGGGACACTCGCGCCGGCGCTGGCGATCGAGGCCACGACCCGGGCCTACCCCGGGCGGAAGTTCCGCGGCCAGGTCAAGAGCGTCGACAGCCGCGTGGACCCGACCACCCGCTCTATCGTGGTGCGGGCGATTCTGCCCAATGCCGACCGGGCCCTCAAGCCGGGCATGCTGATGCAGGTTGAGTTATTCAAGAATCCCCGCGAGGCCATCGTCATCCCGGAAGAGGCCTTGCTCCCCCAGGGCGAGCGGCAGACCGTGCTGGTGGTCGACGAGGCGCAGGGCAACAGGACCGTGCAGCGCGAGCTGCGTATCGGGGCACGCCGTCCCGGTGAGGTGGAAGTGCTCGCCGGCCTCGCGCCGGGCGAGAAGGTGATCACGGATGGCACGCTGAAGGTGCGCCCCGGTGAACCGGTCGCGATCCGCGCGGTCGATGACGGCGTCCAGCCACTGCACGAATTACTCGAGTCGCAGCCGCAGGGCACGGCGCCCGAATGATTCTCTCCGATATCTCGGTTACCCGCCCCGTCCTCGCCGCGGTCCTGTCGCTGCTGCTCATCGCCTTCGGACTGGTCTCCTTCGACCGTCTGCCACTGCGCGAGTATCCGGACATTGACCCGCCGGTGGTCTCCATCGAGACCATCTACCCCGGGGCCGCCGCCAGTGTCGTGGAGACCCGCATCACGGAGATCATCGAGGACCGCATCGCCGGCGTGGAGGGCATCCGCTTCATCCAGTCCACCAGCGAGGATGGCCGTTCCGCCATCTCGGTCGAGTTCACTGTCGGACGTGATGTCGATGCCGCGGCCAACGACATTCGCGACCGCGTCTCGGCCATCGTCGATGACCTGCCGGACGAGGCCGACCCGCCGGAGATCCAGAAGGTCGACAGTAACGAGGATGTCATCATGTGGCTCAACCTGGCGAGCGACCGCATGTCCGTCCCCGAGCTCACCGACTATGCCGAACGCTATCTGGTAGACCGTTTCTCCGTGCTGGACGGCGTTGCGCGGGTGCGCATCGGCGGGGCGCAGGTCTATGCCATGCGCGTCTGGCTCGACCGGCGTGGGCTGGCCGCCCGCAACCTGACGGTCGCGGATGTGGAAAATGCGCTGCGCGCGGAGAACCTCGAGCTGCCGGCCGGCAGCATCGACTCCGAGGACCGCCAGTTTACCGTGCGGGTGCAGCGCACCTTCCGCACGCCCGCGGACTTCGCCCGCCTGGTCCTGGCGCGGGGCGCGGACGGCTACCTGGTGCGACTCGGCGACGTCGCCCGTGTGGAACGCGGTGCGGCTGAGGATCGGCTGTTCTTTCGCGGCAACGGCGTGCCCATGGTGGGCATCGGCATCATCAAGCAGTCCACCGCCAACACCCTGGCGGTCGCCGACGCCGCAAAGGCGGAAATGGCGCGTCTCAATCCCACCCTGCCGGAAGGCATGGCAATCAAGCAGAGCTACGACTCCTCCGTGTTCGTCGCAGGCGCCATTCGCGAGGTCTACAAGACCCTGGCCCTGGCGATCGCGCTGGTGATCCTGGTCATCTATCTGTTCCTCGGCAGCGTGCGGGCCATGCTGGTCCCGGCCGTCACGGTGCCCGTGTCACTCATCGCGACCTTCATCGTGCTGCTGGCCCTCGACTTCTCGATCAACATCCTCACGCTGCTCGCGCTGGTGCTGGCCATCGGTCTGGTCGTCGACGATGCGATCGTGGTGCTGGAGAATATCCATCGACGCATGGAGGAATACGGCGAATCACGCCTGGTAGCCGCCTTTCGCGGCACCCGTCAGGTGGGTTTCGCGGTCGTCGCCACGACCGTGGTGCTGGTCGCCGTGTTCGTGCCCATCGCCTTCCTGCAGGGCGACGTCGGCCGCCTGTTCTCGGAATTCGCCCTGACCATGGCCGCAGCGGTCATCTTTTCCAGCTTCGTGGCCCTGTCCCTGTCTGCGATGCTGGCCTCCAGGGTGCTGCCGGAGGCGAGCCGTGAGGGTCGGGTCACACGGCTGGTGGACCAGGCCTTTGGCAAGGTGAGGCGTGGCTACCAGGTGCTGCTTCGCGCCGCGCTGCGGCAGGCCTGGATCGTCGCGCTGGTTTTCATCGCCGTCCTGGCCGGCTCGCTGTGGCTGCTGCAGGCAATCCCGGCCGAGTACGCGCCGAAGGAGGACCGCGGCGCCTTCTACGTCATGGTCAACGGGCCGGAAGGCGCGTCCTACGACTACATCGCGGAGTACATGACCGAGGTGGAGCAGCGCCTGATGCCGCTGGTCGACGAAGGCGAGGTCACCCGACTGCTGGTGCGGGCACCCCGGGCCTTCAGCAACTACGAGATCTTCAACAACGGCATCGCCATCCTGGTGTTGAACGACTGGGGGCAACGGCGTTCGGCCTGGGACATCATGGACGATGTGCGCGGGCGGCTCGCGGACCTGCCCGGTGTGCGCGCCTTCCCGGTGATGCGCCAGGGCTTCGGCGCGCGTATTCAGAAGCCCGTGCAGTTCGTGATCGGCGGCGGCACCTATGCGCAGCTGGCGGCGTGGCGCGACATTCTGCTGGCGAAGATCAACAGTGACAATCCGGGCCTGGTGGGCGTCGAGTGGGACTACAAAGAGACCAAGCCGCAACTGCGCGTGGTCATCGACTACGATCGCGCCGCCGACCTGGGCGTCACGGTCGGCGCCATCGGCCGCACCCTCGAGACCATGCTGGGCTCGCGGCGGGTGACCACCTACATCGACGCGGGCGAGGAGTACGATGTGATCCTCGAGGGCGAGCGCGAGGCACAGCGCACGCCGACGAATCTGGAGAACATCTATGTGCGCTCCGCTCGCAGCGGCGAGCTCATACCGCTTTCCAACCTGGTGCGCCTCGAGGAGTTTGCCGACTCCGTCAGCCTGAACCGCTACAACCGGGTGCGCGCCATCACCATCGAGGCCAATCTCGCCGACACGCTGGCACTCGGCGATGCGCTCGCCTGGCTGGAAACGCTGGTGCGCGACAGCCTGCCGGGCAGCGTCATCGTCGACTACAAGGGCCAGTCACAGGACTACAAGTTTGCCGGCGGCTCGATCCTCTTCGTGCTGATCCTGGGCGTGGTGGTCGTGTTTCTGGTACTCGCGGCGCAGTTCGAGAGCTGGATTCACCCCCTGGTCATCATGCTCACGGTGCCGCTCGCCATGGCGGGGGCTCTGCTGGGCCTGTATCTCACCGGTCAGACCCTCAATCTGTACAGCCAGATCGGGCTGATCATGCTGGTGGGCCTGGCCGCCAAGAACGGCATTCTGATCGTGGAATTCGCCAACCAGTTGCGCGATGCCGGCAGGCCGTTCCGCGACGCCCTGCTGGAGGCCTCCGGGGTGCGTCTGCGCCCGATCGTCATGACCGGCATCACCACGGCGGCCGGCTCGCTGCCACTGCTGTTCTCCTCCGGTGCGGGCACGGAGACACGGGTGGCCATCGGCACGGTGATTCTCTGCGGCGCGCTGGCCGCCACCCTCTTCACGCTGTTCGTGGTACCGGTGGCCTATGACCTGCTGGCGCGGCACACCGGTTCCCCGGGTGACACCCGGCGGCGACTGGATCAGGAGCTGGCCGCAGACACAAAACACGACTGAGCCCGGCACGCATCGGACAGGCAGGCCGGCGCGGCCGGCGTCGGCGCCGCGCTACTTGATGATGCGGTAACAGGGCACATATTTTTTCCCCGGCAGCTTCATGCGCTGCTGCGCGACGAAGGCGCCCAGCAGCGCATCCATCGGCTCCATCACGCTGAGGTCGCCGCGGATTTCGAAATGCCCGTACTGCTCGATGGCACGAATCCCGTCATCCTTGACATTACCGGAAACAACACCGGAGAAGGCGCGCCGCAGATTGGCGGCGAGCAGGTGACGCTCCTGCTGCTTGTGCAGTTCGAGATTGCGCATGTTTTCATGCGTAACCTCGAACGGCCTCTGCAGTTCCTGGTCGATCTTCAATAACCAGTTGAAATAGTAAGCATCGTCGCGTTCCTTGCGGAACTCGCGCACCCGCTGGATGCCGGCCTGCATCTCGCGGGCCACGCGCACGGGATCATCGACGATGATCGTGTAACGCTGTTGCGTTTCCTTGCCCAGGGTGTCGGCGATGAACTGATTGATCTGTTTGAAGTAGTCCTTCGCCGTGGCCGGCCCGGTGAAGATCAGGGGAAAGGGGATGGCCGCATTGTCCGGGTGCAGCAGGATCCCGAGGAGATACAGAATCTCCTCCGCCGTCCCCGCTCCGCCGGGGAACACAACGACCCCGTGCCCGGTGCGCACGAAGGCCTCCAGGCGTTTCTCGATGTCCGGCAGGATCACGAGATCATTGACAATCGGATTGGGTGACTCCGCGGCGATGATCCCGGGCTCCGAGATGCCGAGGTACTGCCCGCCCTGAATACGCTGTTTGGCGTGGCCGATGGTGGCGCCCTTCATGGGTCCCTTCATGGCGCCGGGCCCGCAACCGGTGCAGATATCCAGGCCGCGCAGGCCCATCTGGTAACCCACCTCCTTGGTGTAATCGTATTCCTCGCGCGTGATCGAGTGCCCGCCCCAGCACACCACCTGATTCGGGTAGGTCATGGGGCGCAGGATCCTGGCATTGCGCAGGATATGGAAGACGGCATTGGTGACGCCATCGGAGGTTTCCAGATCAAAGTTCGGATTGTCATTGATCTCGTCGCTGACATACACCACGTCGCGCAACACCGCGAACAGGTGTTCCTTGATGCCCTTGATCATCTTGCCGTCGACGAAGGCGCTTTTCGGCGCGCCGACCACTTCCAGCTTGATACCGCGTTCTTCCTGGATGACCCGGATGTCGAAGGACTGGTAACGTTCCAGCAGCTCCTTGCCGTCATCGAGGTAACTGCCGCAGTTGAGCACGGCGAGTGAGCAGTTACGGAACAGCTTGTATAAGCCCCCCTGGCTGGTATCGAGAAGTCTGTTCACCTCGATCCTCGAGAGAACCTCCAGACGACCCTCCGGGGAGATGATTGCATCGGTTACGTCATATGTCATGGGTATGCGGCTTAGTGTGTTCTGTAATAGCGGCCAACCGGTGGCTGGCAGGCGTATTGGCGGCAGATTATCGCCGATCCGTGAATCGAAGGGTTGAAAATCGAGCGCCTGCCTCAGGCCTGCACGTGCGCCTCAGCATTGGCACCCCGCCGGTGCGACCCGGCGTTCACCCACCGCTCATGCCCACACCGCTGATCAGCGTCCCGCAGTCCGGACAGGCCGCGTCACGGATGCGGTTCTGCCTCAGGGCGAAACCGTAGCGCTCGATGAGCAGGGCACCGCAGTGGTGGCAACAGGTGTTCTCACCGCCGTCACCCGGGACATTGCCCTCATAGACATCATGCAGCCCCTCATCCAGACCGATCTCGCGGGCACGGCGCAGGGTCGGCCTCGAGGCCTTTGAGTTCCGCCGTCTGAAGATTCCGCCGGCCCTAATCGATCTCGGAGCGTACCGCCTTTTTCCCGGTAATCATGGCCTTGATGAGGTTTTCCCGATGCAGCCGGCTGGCGACGATCACCCCGAGAATGTGGAGAATAATCAGCACCAGCGTGAAATTCGATGTGACCTCGTGCACCTCCTCCCAGAATTCTTCCTCGGATTCACCGCCTGTGCCGCTTCCCGTCTTGCGCCTGTCCTTATCGTCTTCATTGGCCATGGCATCCGGGAGCAGTCCGAACTCAGTGGCTTGCGCCAGTGGCCCATGCCCTGCAACGCCATAGGCCTTGATACCGGTCAAGGTCACGATCAGCAGCATGACCAGCAGCAGCACGATCATGTATCCCGCGGCCGGATTGTGCCCGAGAAAATACTGCGGGTGCCCGCCGGTCAGGCTTCTCAGATAGGCGATGACCTTGCCCGGGCCGAAGACAAAATCCCTGAATCGCGCATGCGCGGTCCCGACCAGACCCCACAACACCCGAAATACCACGAGGCCCAGAACGGCATATCCGACATAGATATGCACATCACTCTCCTCTTCACCGGTCAGATAGGCAACGGCAAAACAGATGACCAGTGACCAGTGGAAGATCCTTACCAGCGGATCCCATACGCTGACTGTCAGCTTCTCACTCATGGCGCTTACCTCAGGCTGTTGATGCGTGTGTAACCCGGGCCTGCCGCAGGCAGCCGGGTAGCCCGGCGTGCGCGAAGGCGGTGCATTATACCGTTTGGCGCACCGCCGGCACGCGTTTGCGGGCGCCGGCCGCTTCGCGCCAATGCCTAGTCCAGACTCGCCGGCGCCAGGCCCCGGGTCGCGGCGGTCGGTGTCGGGATGGCTTCCTCCGACTCGCCGGTCCGCCTCAACCGTCTCAATCGGTCCTTGCCGCCAAACACCACTTCGAGCCCCAGCGTCACGCCTGCCTTGGGATCGAAATCGTCGTCATTGCGGAAGGCGACCTGAGGATCAATTTCGTAGAACAGCCATTTGCGCCAGACCTGGCGCCGGAAACGGATACTGGCCACAGACTGATCCAGACGGTGATTGGGCCGCGTCTTGAATACGGTGCTCCACTGGTATTCGATGGCCTTCCTGTTCGCCAGTCGCTGCACGAGGGTGGGACGGATCTCGTATCGATAGCCGTCATCCTCCTCGCGCCAGCGTCCCTCGACGGTGTTCCGGAAAAACAGGTCATCGCCGAAGAGTGTTTCCAGATCGAAGCGGGTGGGCACTTCCCAGCCACTATCGGTGAACCAGCGCACCCGCTGGATAAAGCGCAGATTCCAGGTGCCGAGACCGAAGGTCCGGCGCAGGCGTGGACCGATGAACAGCTCCGCGCTGTCAAACTTCACACCCGCGGTGAGGCTGAGATTCAGTTTGTTGGTGGCTTTCGCAAAGTACTGGAAGCCGGCGAATGGATCGTTGGTGGTATCCTGAATGGAGTTGATCGGCGCATTCGAGGTCCTTTCGTCGTCGGCTTCACCGCCGGCGAATATGTTCAGTTTGTGTTTGAGCCTCGGCACATTGATCTTCACATTGACTCGGGTCTTGTAGCGCTGCTTCTCGCCGCGTTCGAGGAAGACGGCCTGCGAGAGTCGCAGTCTCGTGGTCGCATCCTCGGCGATATAGGTATCGTCGTCGAAGAATGAATCGATCCAGCGGGCAGCGTTATTAATGCTTTGTGAAACCGCCTTATGGGTGTCATCGGCTGCGTTGGCTTCCTCAGCCTCCAGGGCGTCCGGTTCCTCCGGGTCTGGCTGCCCGGGCTGGGGAAATCCGCCGGGCGCATAGAGCGACGAGGCAAGCAACAGGCAGATGAGACAGGAAAGACGCAAGATCAATACACTCTGTTTCACGTTCGCGCTGGCCAGCATGCATTCCCTGGGCAATCGGGGGCCGGAGCAAAACCCGGACTGCAAGAAACCAGTCTGTCCGCGCCTCCTGATAATATGCGGGGGTCGGTATCCTGCCAGCCGGCGCCGCCCCGGTTAATACACTAGTCAGCGTATGGTAACGGATATGGCTGGCGTACACACTTCGCGTTGTCTGCTCGCCGCGCTGGTGCTGGGCGCAGTGCTCTCGGCCTGCGTGCCACCGCCGCTGGGCGACTCCGAAGCGGAGCTGGCACTGGAGGATCTGGCCTCGGGAGACGGGACCAGCCGGCTGAAGGCGCAGACGCCGCAGCCCCTGCGCCAAACCCTGCATTACCCGGTTGCCGGTGAGATACGCAGCGCCGATCTGTATCTGTCACCCGCGGGTGCACGAGCGGGCATCGTCCTGGTGCCCGGCATTGTGGCCCAAGGCAAGGATGATCCGCGACTCGTGGCCATGGCCCGCACGCTGGCGCGTCTGCGCTTTGCGGTGCTGGTGCCGGCCATGCCGGGTGTGCGCCGCTACCAGGTACGCGCGCGCGATGTGCGCGAGGTCGCCGATGCGTTTGCCTATCTCGTCTCGCGTCCCGAGCTGGCGCCGCCCGGGCATGCCGGCATTGCGGGCTTCAGCTACGGTGCCGGCCCGGTGATCATCGCGGCCCTGCAGCCGGACATCCGTGAGCGGGTGAGTTTTGTCCTGGCGGTAGGCGGGTACTATTCCCTGGACAACGTGGTCACCTATTTCACCACCGGCCGCTATCGACGACCTGCAGGGGCCGGCGGCGACGGGCAGCTGCGCCTGGGATACCGGCCGCCCCACCCCTATATCAAATGGGCCTTCATTCGCTCCAACCTCGATCTCCTGGAGGAGCCGGCCGATCGGGCCTTTCTCAGCGACTACGCAGACCAGGTGATGCGCGGCGCCATGCCCGACGAGGAACCGTTGCCGGCCGGTCTCGCAGCCGACGCCCGGGCCGTCTACAAGCTGCTCATCAATGACGACCCTGCGCGTGTAACGGCCCTGATCGCACGGCTGCCACCGCGTATCCGGCGCGAGCTGGAGGGGGTCAACCCGGCGGCGCATGCGCTCTCGCACATGCAGGCACGCCTCATCCTGCTGCACGGCCGGCGGGATAACATGATTCCCTACACCGAGAGCATCGCCCTGGCCAACGCCCTCCCCGCTGACCGGGTACAGTTGTTTCTCATCGACGGCCTCGTGCATGTAGATCTGCGACCCAGCGCCCGCGACATACCGCAACTGGTAAAGGCCATGCAGGCGCTGCTGGCCGAACGCGCAAGCACACGCGAATGAGGAACGCAGCGGAAAGCGGGAGGGAGGGCATTGTGGCTGGGCAATCAACCGTGCAAGACAGAGGATCCACTGATGTCTGAACAGCAACACCCGACACGCGTACTCATCATGGGGGCAGCGGGCCGCGATTTTCACAACTTCAACAGGGTCTATCGCGATGATCCCGCCAGCCGGGTGGTGGCATTTACCGCAACCCAGATTCCGGAGATTGCCGGGCGCCGCTACCCCGCCTCGCTGGCGGGCCCACTCTACCCTGACGGCATCCCGATCGTGCACGAGTCACAACTGGAATCCCTGTGCCGGCAGCAGGCGGTCGAGCAGGTCGTATTTGCCTACAGCGATGTCAGCTATGCGCACGTCATGCACACGGCCTCTATCGCGCTGGCGGCGGGTGCTGATTTCGTGCTGCTCGGTCCGACACGCACCATGCTCAGCGCGGCGATTCCGGTCATCGCGGTCTGCGCAACGAGAACCGGCTGCGGCAAGTCGCAGACGGTGCGCTGGCTGTCGCGACGCGTGCGGCAACATGGCCTGCGGGCCGCCGTGATCCGCCATCCCATGCCCTATGGTGATCTCGCGCGCCAGGCCAGCCAGCGTTTCGCCACCCAGGCGGACCTCGACGCCGCCGACTGCACGATCGAGGAACGCGAAGAATACGAACCGCATCTCGCGCTCGGTAACATCGTGTACGCCGGCGTCGACTATGGCGCAATCGTGGCCCGCGCCGAAGCGGAGGCCGATATCATTCTCTGGGATGGCGGCAACAACGATTTCGCTTTCATCAGGCCGGATCTGCACATCGTCCTGGTGGACCCCTTGCGCGCCGGCCACGAGACCACCCACCATCCCGGCGAGGCGGTCCTGCGCATGGCGGACATCATCCTGGTGGCCAAAGTGAACTCGGCCGCCCATGCCGATATCCAGCAGGTGACGGAAACGGCACGCCGCATCAACCCGCGCGCCGTCATTACGCGCGGTGCCTCACCGGTACACCTGGATCAGCCCGACAGGGTGCGCGGCAAGCGGGTGCTGGTCGTCGAAGACGGCCCGACGGTTACGCACGGCGACATGCCTTATGGCGCGGGTTATGTTGCCGCCACCCAGGCCCAGGCGGCCGCGATCATCGACCCGCGCAGCGTTGCGGCGGATCAGATCGCGGCCGTGTACGCGCAGTACCCGCATATCGGCGCCGTGTTACCGGCCGTCGGCTATAACGCCGCGCAACTCGCGGCACTGCGCGAAACCATCAATGCGGCTGACGTCGATGTCATCGTCTCGGCGACACCCTGCAACCTCGCTGCGCTGATCGAGATCGACAAGCCCGTGGTGCGCGCGCGCTACGAATTTGCCGAGGCGGGCGAACCGGGACTCGGCAGCCTGGTCGAACGCTTCCTGAACGAACGGGATGCCCACGGCAAGTAAGCGTGTCGCCTGAGCGGCTGGAGAAGGCCGCAGGCCGCACCTGGGTCGGATCCACTCGCAGTGCGGGTAAGGGGGTATCTATTGAGTGAGGCCCGGGAACCACACCGTGCAGAAGCACTTTCCGGACGCACTGCGATGATCTGGCAGGCTAAGTCATTGCGACGGAATTTCGCCGCAGACGCGGGACTCCTCCCCTGCCAGCTGCCAGCCAGGCCCGAACTTCGGGGCCGATACCAGCATCACCGGGCACGACACCTTGCGCATGACACTCTGGCCGACCCCACCAAACAGGGCATGGTAGACATTGCCATGGCCGTGCGAGCCCATGATGACGAGATCGGCATCTATTCTTTCGGCTTCGGCGACAATGGTCGTGTTCACCGTTCCCGGGATCAAACGGGTGATCACATGCACCCGATCTTCGCGCAGTTGTCTCGCCAGATCATGCAGTTGGCGCCGCCGATTACGCAATTCCTTAGCGACTTCCCTGCGCAACACGGCGCGGTCCAGATTGAACGGCACCGAGTCAGGCGCGCGCAGCAGCACGTGCAGCAGCCACACGCTGCTGGTAAAGGACTGCGCGAGACAGCTCGCCCGCTCCACAATGGCGATACTGATTTCTGATAAGTCTACGGGAACCAGGAGATTCCTCATCACACCCTCCAGTCGTGATTAGCCTCGACTTCGTACATCCCTACCGCTTACGGAAGGTGAACGGCTCTGTTAACTACTATAGTAGGCTTTACGCGTTCTGCCGCCGTTGCACTCAGCGCAGCGAAATCAGGCCCCCTGCAGCCCGGTCTGGCTGAAAAAGTTTTCAGTGTTGCGGTACGTAGTTCTACGCATTGCATCGGGGGAGAGTTCGGGCGGTGGCAGGATTCTGAAAAAGGGCGTTCCCGACGCCGCGCTTGAGAGCCAGTCTGCTCGAGGTGAGCGGTGATCCATTCGTGTTGATGCTGGCGCAGTCTCAGTTCAGAATCGCTAATGGCTGCGAACATACGGCTGCCTGGTGTTTACCGGTCTCAATCGGTCCCGCAGCCGTAAACCAGCCTGGATTAATTTCACCGACTTACAGAACTTTCCGAGAAGTCAATCGCTGAGCAAGTACCGGTAAGACCAAACCTGCCAACCACGCCCGGAGTATCCACGATGACCGACACACTCTTTGAATGGGATGACTCCTTCCTGATCGGAATAGAAGAACTGGACCACGAACACAAGGTACTCATCGACGACATCAACCGGCTCCATGGAGAACTGGCCAGGCAGCACGAAAAGTCAGAGATCGAGAAATGTCTGGGCGATATCTGCGCACGCATGCAGGCCCACTTCGCGCTCGAAGAGCATGTCATGAAGGCGCATGGCTACAGGTTTTTCGCTGAACACAAACGCGAGCACGACGAATTGCTCGACACTTACACCGAATGCATGGTGCAGTACCTGAACGACACCGGTGACGCGTCCTGCGCTTCCATTGAGGAAAAGCTCAAGCACTGGGTCGTCAACCACATTGTCACCAGCGACAGGAAAATGAGCCTCATGGTGCAGGAAGAGAAGTCTTTCCAAAAAAGCCTGCGCAAAAAGCCTTAGGATTTCCGCCGTCTGGGAGCAAGGACGCAAGAACAGGGATACAGCGCGAGCTTTCGCAACCCTGCCCCAGCGCACAGGGGTAGACCCGTACCCTCACCGTTGTTGTATAGGTGCACCGTTGCGCGAAAATCGACAGCTCCCGCACCGGGTCGATGACATAACCTGGCGCCTGTCTGGCCCTGGCATCAGCCACTTCAAGCAACGCGTGATTCACCCCTCGAACCGCACACAAAGCACCGGCGGGAGGTGCTTACTGACGGTCTGCCAGCAGTCGCCCTGGTCTTCACTGACCCAAAGCGATCCCGTGGTACTGCCGAAGGCCAGCCGATCCCCGTCGCTGGCAACGTCCAGGGCGTGGCGATACACCAGATCGTAGGCGGGCTCTTCGGGCAGCCCCTGGTGCAAGACGTCGAAGTGCTGGCCCCCATCGCGGGTGCGGGTCACCACCAGACGCGCGTTCACGGGAAAGCGCTGTTCATCCCTGGTGGCGGGGACGAACCAGGCGGTGTCGGGGTCCGAGGGATGCACCGCGACGGCGAAGCCGAAGCTGGAAGGCGCGGCATCTTGCAGTTCCTGCCAGTTCCATCCGCCGTCGTCGCTTCGAAAGATCCCGTTGTGGTGCTGCATCCACAGGCGCTCAGGTCTGGCGGGGCAATGCACCACCCGGTGGGCATCCTGGACCAGCGGGTCATGCGCCATCTCCGGTGGCATATAGGCGTTGCGCAGACCCGAGCCGATCAACTCCCAGCGCGCACCCGCATCCCGGGTCGTCCAGACGCCACCCACGGAGACGCCGACGGTGACATGTCGGGAATCCCGCGGGTCGACAAGAATCGAATGAATGCCGGCGAAGTCATAGCCACCACCCATCCATTTCTGGCGCCTGGGGTCGTCCCACAACGCGCGGACCAGGGACCAGCTCGCGCCGCCGTCGCTGGAGTGAAACAGGCCGCCCGGAATCACGCCGCACCAAAGCTCACCGGGGCCGCCAGCCTCCAGAGCCCAGATCAGCTGCGTGCTCCAGGGGATGTCGAGACCCCGCATGGGCTCTTTATCTTCCATCCCCTCCGGTTTGGGCGGGAAGGACGGCACCGGCGCCTCAGACCAGGTCGCACCCCCGTCATCGGAGCGCTGCATCTTGACACCGAAGTGTCCGAGATCGAGTGCCGCATGCAGGCGCTGGCTGCCGGGTTCCGACAACAGCATCGAGACCGGATCCCCCAGAAACCAGCTCTGGACAATGCCCCAGCCGCCGCTCCGATCCCGCTCGATTCGAAACAGTCCCTTGCGGGTGCCCACTAAAAGACGGTTGCTCATATCAGCCTCCAGACAGGGCCTGAACCACAAAGATGTCGTCGCCTTCCGCGACCGGATCGGAAAGTCCGGTGCGGTCGCGGATCAGCTCCTCATTCAGGAAGATCGCCACGTGCTTGCGTAGCGCGCCCTGATCGTCCAGAACATAGCCGCGCACCTGAGGGTTGACCTGAAAATACCCCTCCAGCACCTGCCGCAGCGTGGCGCCCTCAACCCGTGCAGCCGGGGTTTCCACGTGGCGGCGCAGATTGGGGGTGAAGCTGAGTGTCGCCATGATCAAGTTCCTGTTTCACAAATATAGTGAAGAATTTTGATCCGCCCCAGTTTTTCCATCCGAAGACCACACGTGGGTATGGAGTGGCTCGTCATACAACCTCAGGGGCGCATGGGTTGCACAGGCGCATAACCCTGAGACCACGGAGAAAACCACTGCGACGTTGAACGGCGTGATGCCCATGGTGGAACTACGCTCTGGGAGGTCAGGTCGATTTTGTGCCATCTCGGTTGCTCGGTCGACCACGCCTCCCAGGCTCGGCACCAGGACACTGTCCGCGTGGATTTTCGCTACCGGTTGTGACAGATCAGGACACGCGAAGTTGCGGCCTGATTGTTACGCACGGGCGGCGCGCGTGCAGGCGGTCCTGTTGTGTAACGCCAAACGTGCTACTCGCATTCTGTTTGTACACAGCCGACTTTCCACACGAGCAGCATCTCGCGCTGCCAGGAAATGAAACCACAGATCTTTTTTTAATAGTCTTAGATTCAATTCTTTACGAACATATTCCGCGCCTTTGACGAAAACTGGCACGCCGTCTGCAACGGCGACTACGACGGCGCAGCACCCCCGGGTCATCCGCCTTAAACCGAAACCTGAACCTTTAACGAAACTGGAGAATTAAAATGGCAACTCTGACAATCAAAGATCTGACTGCAAGCAAGGAACTCGACGGCAAGGCGATGGCGGCTGTGGCCGGTGGTATGGGTAGCGAACTCGCCGCGCTGGTACTGGGCTACACCTCAGTCGCGACCAGCTTCCCGGTGTACAACGCCGCAGAGAACTTCTCGCTCCAGTCCAATGAGGTCGGCTCCTTCAACTTCGGCGCGGTCAACCAGTCGAACGACAGCTACCAGCACAGCGATCAGCTCGGCAACCTGCTTGGCGGTGCCTAAGTCCGCAGGACGAACAGCAGATCGGCTGCACTCGGCGGAGGTCCTCGGACCTCCGCTTCTTTGCTCACACCAATACCGTTGGCGCCATGACAGGCCGTGCAGGCCCGCGCTTTTACCTTTTCAGCCTCAAGATCTGCGCCAATCGAGGCGAGCGGGATGAGCATCCCGACGATCATCATCATAAGCGTACGCATTGGTTCTGCCCCCGCGGTTGACAATTCATCGCCATCCTAGCCGAGCGCCATGTCTGCTCCTGACCGAACGCGGTTACTCACAGTGAGCGACTGCTTCGACTCGGTTTCCGACCGGATCGCAAGTCGGCAAGTTCCGATCCTTCGTAACGGTTGCAGTCAATCGCGTGAGGAACGCATGTCTATCGGAGTGACAGGTCCAGGTTCTCTTCCCCAGGGATTCCGAAGATGTACTTGACGCCTTCGTTCTCAAGGCAGCGCACAAAAAGTTCGGCCGCATTGCCCGTCATAACCGTCACCTACGCACTGGATAACCTTAGAAGGTCGCAAATCAGTCGACGCGTTGGCGGTCAACTGGATTTGCCTTGTTACGCGCGCAGCTACACCTCGACAATGTCGTCTTTCAGGCTCAACACGAATGCGACGATCTCATCACACTCTTGCTTGGGAATCTGTAAAGCTCCCATTGTCGCACCAGCGTGCTGCAAGAATATTGACCAGTCACTTTCACGGATCTTCATGCCTTTATGTGATGTCTTCATATCTCGGCCAGTGTAGTACATCGGGCCACCCGCTTTCGCGCATAAATAATCAATCAGCAGTTGCTTTTCTCTCGCAATACCATCGTCTCCCCGATTCTGCCAGAAACGGCTCAATTGAGAATCGGCTTCTAAACGTGGCAGCAAATCATTGGCAAAGGCCGCAATAGCGTCATAACCGCCAAGACGCTCATAAAGTGATTCCTCATTCATTCCAATTCTCCTTCTTGCTGAAAAACAAACCGAACGCCCGTCACGACCAGCGAATAGGTTTCCCCGTCTGTTTGCCAGGAGTGCTTGGCTAGTTTCACGTCGAGCCACTCTGTCGTCCGATGGACAGGGGGAACCCGTGCCATATCTGCCGACGAATAGCCTCGCTTATTCTTGTGACAGGCTGTTGTTGATGCTTACTATCACTTCGCTGGCAACGGGCCAACAAAAGACTCGCCCAATCCGCCCCACCTGAGTCAGGATACCGCACGAGGCGCACACTGCGAAGTGGGTACAGCCTTGCGATAGGTTCACCGCAGGCGGATGTGGAGTCGTGTTGCGACTGCTCAGTGCACGTGCTCCGTGGTCTTACCCGTGGCAGCGGGCGGCGGCCCAAACGGGCCTGTGCGATTCAACCATCTCACGGAGTGGCCCGCTTTGGTCCCGGTCAGTGCGTCCTCGATCCACATGGTACAGTCGTTGCCGTAGCTGAAACTCCTTCCGGACCCGTGGACTGCGGCCCGCAGGTGATACATGTGCTCGGCCTCCAGAGCCAGGCGTATCACCTGTTGCGACAAGCCAATGACACGCGAAGTTGCGACCTGGGCGTGGCGTAGGGGCGGCACGCGATCCTCTAAACCAGACACTGGCTGGACCCCACACAGGCTGCGGTACACTGCCCTGGCCGCTGAGACGATCAGCGGTGACTGCCGGGGCGAGATGATGCTGGAGAAGATTGTTTCAGGCGGCCAGACGGGCGTCGATCGCGCCGCACTCGATGTGGCGCTGCAACTGGGAATCCCCTGTGGGGGCTGGTGTCCCAAGGGGCGGCGGGCCGAAGACGGCGGTATTCCCTCGCGCTACCCGCTGCAGGAAACCGCCTCGTCAGTCTACCGGGATCGCACCGAACGCAACGTACGCGATTCCGATGCAACCCTCGTGCTCACCATCGGGCCGCCGCGCGGCGGAACCGCGACGACGATCCAGCTCGCGGCGCAACATCACAGGCCTTGCCTGGTGCTGGATCTGTCGCAGAATCCGGGCCCGGGGGCTGTTCGCGCCTGGTTGAACGACAACGGAATCGCGACACTCAATGTTGCCGGACCCAGGGAAAGCGGCATTCCCGGCATTCACGGTCAGGCAAGGTATTTTCTGCACCAGTGCCTGGTTGATCGCGCTGCAACGGCTTCACCACCGCGGATGCCCGACGGGACCTGAGCCTGTCTCGCAAAAAGCAGGCGCGACCACGCTCCAGGCACCGGCCGGGTGGCCAGCACGGGCGGTCACGAGCGCGTGCGGGCCGTGCTGTTGTCTGACGCCAAACCTGCTGTAGGAATCTGTTTGTACACAGCCGACTTTTCGCACGGGCAGCGTCTCGCGCTGCCGGCGCACGTGCCCACAGGCATTTTGTTAATACTCCTGAATTCCATTCTTTACGAACATATTCCGGGCCTTTGACCAGAACTGGCACGCCGTCTGCAACAGCATATACGACGGCGCAGCACCCACGGGTCACCCGCCCTAAACCAAACCTTGAACCTTTAACGAAACTGGAGAATTAAAATGGCAACTCTGACAATCAAAGATCTGACTGCAAGCAAGGAACTCGACGGCAAGGCAATGGCGGCTGTGGCCGGTGGTCATTCGGAACTCGCCGCGCTGGTACTGGGCTACACCTCGATTGCGACCAGCTTCCCCGTGTACAACGGCGCCGAGAATGTCGGGATCCAATCCAACTCCGTTGGCTCCTTCAACTTCGGCGCGATCGACCAGTCGAACAGCCAGGGTCAGTACACCGACCAGCTCGGAAACCTGCTCGGCGGTGCCTAAGTCTGCAGGACGAACAGCAGATCGGCTGCAAGTCGGCGGAGGTCTTCGGACCTCCGCCTTTTTATTGTCCGGGCGTTTTCCGCGAGGATTGCCGAATAACGCTCCCAACGACCTGGCGTTCGAACAGACAGCAGCCAGGCCACCCATTGAATGATTGCGTACCTCTGCTCCGTGCCTGAGCAGGCAGCTAACCGGACACCTTCTGGTCAACCAGACTCTAGCCCGCATTTCTCACCGGGCGGCGGTAGAGTCACATAATGCACCGAGATAAGGAACAGAGTGCAGATCAGGAAAAAGACAGTGTGTCATCAGGCCGTGCCTATCCCGGCCCTGGCTAGTTCTCGCGCGCCCGGACTTGCGCTTCACTCAAGTGGTAGCTACGGCTACCACTTTCGCTCCAGCGCGGCATCCGGACACACGAGCCCTGCGCCAGCATCCGGGATCCCGGTGAGAAATGCGGGCTAAAGATGAGACGCTACTGCGCCTTCTCCCTCAGGGACTTATAGGAGAACAGATAGTCGGCATCATGCAACGGCTTGTGACAGGCTAGACATTTAGCTTGATTCGACGCCTTGGGGCTTTGATCGGGCTCGAAGAGGGCGTAGTTCCAATCGCCGTTGCGCAGCTGTTCCGGAATAGCATCGCCCCATCCTTTGCGCTTCTCCATTGCCGCCAAGACCACTAGCTTGTCTGCAACGAAGTGGCCATCGCCACCCTTTACCGGGTTCCCGTCGGCATCGAGCTTAGCCGCATAGATCTCAGTCAGCACGAACGAGCCGTCGGGTAGCATCCCCCGAGCGTCGGGGCCAGCCAGGATTGCATTGTTGGCAAGGTTATGGCGCACGCGTTTTTGGTCTGGCTGGTCAACCTTGGAGTACAGTGTGAAACGCGCCTTGTAATCGTCCGGAATCTCGATTTTGCGCGCTCCAAGTGCGGCTGCGACATCTGACGTTTCACTCGCTCCTAGCGATGCGAGGCTACCGAAGAGTCCAGCGACGTTGTCGATGTCGGCGTCCGAAAGCTGCGCGGCCATGGCATTCATTAACGGGTTCTTCCGTGTCCCATCACGGAAGGCTTTGAGCTGCGTAACGATATACGCGCCCTTTTGGCCGGCGAGATTCGGGATGTCATCGCTCACACTAATACCGTTGGCGCCGTGGCAGGCCGTGCAGGCCTGCGCTTTTACTTTCCCAGCCTCGAGATCTGCGCTAATCGAGGCGAGCGGGATGAGCATCCCGACGATCATCATCATAAGTCTACGCATTGGTTCTGCTCCCGTGGTTGACAATTCATCACCATCTTAGCCGTGCGCTATGTTTTCCCCTAACCGAACGCGGTTAATCACAATGAGCGAGTGCTTCGACTCCGCTTCCGACCGGATCGCAAGTCGGCCAGTTCCGGTTCCTCGTAACGGTTGTACTCAATCGCGCGAGGAACGAGCATCGATCGGAGTGACAGGTTCAGGTTCTCTTCCACGGGGATTCGAAAGATGTACTTGACGCCTTCGTTTGCAAGGCAGCGCACAAAAAGTTCGGCCGCATTGCCCGTCATAACCATCACCTACGCACCGGATACCCTTGGAACGTCCGCCGGTGCGGGGTAAGGATAAAGCTCATCCACAGGAACGGACCTTCCGTTCGGTTGCACGATCCTCGCGTGGAATCGTTTGAGCTCACGCGGTTCCCGCACACCGCAGGAATGTGCGATGACGCCGACCTCATAAACCATGTTCTTGACGTAGCTCGCCACCCGAACCGCTTTGTCGGCCGGGTCGAGACCCCGCTGGAGCTTCGGATTGTGCGTCGTAATACCAGTCGGGCAGGTGTTCTTATTGCATTGCAGAGCCTGTATGCAGCCGAGCGCGAACATAAAACCCCGCGCCGAGTTAACGAAGTCGGCCCCTACCGCCAGGGCCCAGGCGACATTTGCCGGCGTGATCAACTTGCCTGAGGCGATCACCTTTACGCGCTCCCTCAGCCCGTAGCGGCAGAGCATGTCAGTCACCATCGGCAGGCTTTCCTGGACGGGTAATCCCATGTAGTCCATCAGGCTCATCGGCGCCGCGCCCGTACCGCCGTCTGCGCTGTCGACGGTAATGAAGTCCGGCGCCGATTCCTGCCCACGCCGGTTGATCTCCTGAAACAGTTCCTCCAGCCAGCCGTAGGCGCCGATCACGGACTTGAACCCCACCGGCTTGCCCGTGACATCGCGGACGCGGCCGATCAGATCGAGCAGATCACCGGCAGAATTCACCTCCGGGTGACGATTCGGACTGATAGCATCCTCGCCTATCGCAATACCGCGGATCCGGGCTATCTCTTCGGTCACCTTGGCGCCCGGCAGGATTCCGCCCTTGCCCGGCTTGGCACCCTGAGACAGCTTGAGCTCAAACATTCTCAGCTGTCTGTGTGCAGCGACCTCGCGCAGCTTCTCGTCCAACAGCTTGCCGTCGAGATCACGAACGCCGAACTTGGCCGTGCCAATCTGGAACACAAGATCGCAGCCACCTTCAAGGTGATAAGATGACAGCCCGCCTTCGCCGGTATTCAGCCAGCACCCCGCCATCGCCGCCCCGCGTGACAAGGCCCGGACCGCCGGCACTGACAGCGCCCCGAAACTCATTGCGGAAACATTAAGTAATGAATCGGTCATGTAAGGCTCGCGGGCATGCGGTCCGATCGTGATGCTCTGAGTCGGCACAGCATCCTCACCCAGGGTCGGATAGGGACAGTTGACAAAATAGACCGTGCCCGGGGGGCGCAGATCGCGGGTAGAGCCAAAGGCGACCGTGGAGTCGACATTCTTTGCTGCGCGATAGACCCAGGAACGCTCGGCCCGGTTAAACGGCAGTTCCTCGCGGTCCATGGCGAAGAAATACTGCCGGAAAAACTCCCCCATGTGTTCGAAGAAATACCTGAACCTTCCGATCACCGGGTAGTTGCGACGGATCGCATGCTGGGTCTGGGTAACGTCCCGTATATAGATGTAGATCACAACCAGGACACCCACACCGAGCACAAAAATCAGCAGCACTGCAAGAAATTCCAGCAGCGCAAACATCCAGCTCTCAGTTATGGCCGTCACCATGCTAACGCCCTTCTCTATGCACGGTTACCGCACGCCGGTATCCCTGGTTATACCCACACGAACCATGCAACTTCGAGCGAAACCGATAGTCCTTTACTCGGATCATTTACCGCACGGTGTCCGTAAGTATGGTAGACCCCCGTGGGGTGATCAAGGTCGGCAAACGCAATCGAAAGCGGCCATCCCTGGCTTGCGCGCGGCGGCAAACTCCTGTCGCTGCGTCGCGCTCAGCGGCGCTGAACCTTTTTGCGAGTTTGAGATCATATTTGTGTAAGGCATCTGTCGCCGCTCCCGGTGTCGCTGACAGTGTCACACGACGGGTATCATGGAGGACCGGAGAATGAACAGACCATGCCGACTTGCGCTGACACTGGCCTTCTGGCCGGCGCTTCTGCTGGCCAATGAGCCGGGCCCCGAGAATATCCTTCGCAACGCGACAGACAAGGTGCTGGCCGAACTCAACGCCGACCCCGAGGCACGACGCGACCCTGCCAAGCTCAACCTCATCATCGAGGCGCACATTCTCCCGCTCGTTGATTTCGTCGGTTTGTCACGCCTGACACTGGGGAAACACTGGGGAAACACTGGGGCCGCGCCACGCCCCAACAGCAGGCCGAATTTGTCCGGGAATTCCGGACCCTGCTGCATCGCACCTACTCGGCATCCCTGACCGAGTATACCGAGCATCGCGTGGAGTACCTGTCCTCCAATATGTCTCCGGACAAACGTCGGGCCGCTGTCCGTACGCGGATCGTAGAGAACGGCAAACCACCGATAGCCATTGACTACAGCCTGAGGCAAGTCAAGAACTCCTGGAAGATTTTTGATGTGTCCATCGAGGGCGTCAGTCTGGCCGTCAACTACCGGACAAGCTTTGCCCAGGAGATCCGCAGCCATGGTCTCGACGGCCTGATTCAGCATCTCGCTGCACGCAATACCACCGGTTGTGTTGCCCAGGGTGAAGCCGCGTCAACAGTGACGACTGCGCCCTGCTGACGCCTGGCCTCGCGCCTGCTGATCTGGCAGGGGATGTCCGGCGGAACTGGCACCGGCCTGAGTGCACACTGTCTTTTCCCTGATCCGCACTCTGTTCCTTACCTCAGTGCATTATGTGACTCTACCGCCGCCCGGTGAGAAATGCGGGCTAGGTTTCTGACGAGGCGAGCAGCGCATTTTTTCTCGGCCCAATGAAACCCCAAGCTGGCAGTTGATCATCTTTCGTATTCATTTCGCTGGCAGCGAACGCGCAAAAGACTCGCACATACCGACCCAGTATCGCAATGCCTCGTCGGATGCGAGGCCTTCGGGAGAGACATACACCAAGCCCTTCATAGCTTTTCCGGTAAAGTCCATCTCCGTGACATGCGGTTCACTGAGCGCAGCGTCGTACTGCGCCGGGCCTACCCGTGCCATCAAGGTGTTACCGATGACTCCGCAGCACATATTGCCCGACAGCATAAACGCGATGCCGCCGAACATCTTTTTCTCCACGATGTCCGTGCGCTCATTGAAGACTACACGGAGCCGTTCTGCTAATCCTTCGTCGTACGGCATGAGGTCTCTTCCCCCTTGCGGTTCGCAGACAATCGCGCCCGGACACGCTGTCTCTCTTTCCAGATCATAGCCGGTTTGCGGCTCCATTCAGAACGGAGCTGACCACAGGAGACTGTGCAGTGGCCTGTCACCACCGCGCAATGGATGCGCTCTGTGGTCTCATCGTGGGCATCGAGCGGCGCCCCGAGAACAAGCCTGTGCGATTCAACCACCTCACGGTGCGGCCCATGTTGCTCGCCGTCGATGTGTCCCCGAACCACTGGCGCAGACATCGCCGTACCTGAAGCTTCTGCCCGCCCCGGAGTGCGGCCCGGACTCGACGCATGGCCGGCTTCGGGACACCATGCGTTACACTGACTCCGCCGCTCACGGAATCAATTGCGAATGGCGGGACGGGATGATGCTGGAGACAATCGTTTCAGGCGGCCAGACGGGCGTCGATCGCGCGGCGCTCGATGTGGCGCTGCAACTGGGAATCCCCTGCGGGGGCTGGTGCCCCAAGGGGCGGCGGGCCGAGGACGCCCCTATTCCCTCGCTCTACCCACTGCGGGAAACCGCCTCGTCAGTCTACCGGGATCGCACCGAACGTAACGTACGCGATTCCGACGCAACCCTCGTGCTCACCAGCGGGCCACCGCGCGACGGCACCGCAGCGACGATCGAGATCGCGGCGCAACATCACAAGCCCTGCCTGGTGCTGGATCTCTCGCAGAATCCAGGCTGCGGGGCTGTTCGCGCCTGGCTGCAAGACAACGGAATCGCGACACTCAATGTTGCCGGCCCCAGGGAAAGCGGCGTTCCCGGCATTCACGGTCGAGCAGTGGATTTTCTGCGCCAGTGTCTGGTTGGTCGTGCCGCAACGGTTTCACCACCCGTTACGCCCGAGGGGACCTGAGCCTGTCTGGCAGAGACAGGCTCGACCACGCTTCAGGAACCGGCGGGTGGCCAGCACAGGCAGTCACGAGCGCGCGCAGGCGGTGCTGTTGTGTGACGCCAAACGTCCTACACGCATTCTGTTTGCACACAGCCGACTTTCCACACGGGCAGCATCTCGCGCTTCAGGGGGTCGAGGCCAGAGATTTTTTTAATAGTATTAGATTCAATTTCTTACGAACGCGTCCCCGGCCTTTGACCAAAACTGGCACGCCGTCTGCAATAGCCTATACGACGGCGCAGCACCCACGGGTCACCCGCCCTAAACCAAACCTTGAACCTTTAACGAAACTGGAGAATTAAAATGGCAACTCTGACAATCAAAGATCTGACCGCAAGCAAGGAACTCGACGGCAAGGCGATGGCGGCTGTGGCCGGTGGTCATTCGGAACTCGCCGCGCTGGTACTGGGCTACACCTCGATTGCGACCAGCTTCCCCGTGTACAACGGCGCCGAGAATGTCGGGATCCAGTCCAACTCCGTTGGCTCCTTCAACTTCGGCGCGATCGACCAGTCGAACAGCCAGGGTCAGTACACCGAGCAGCTCGGCAACCTTCTCGGCGGTGCCTAAGTCTGCAAAACGAACAGCAGATCGGCAGCATGTCGGCGGAGGTCTTCGGACCTCCGCTTTTTTTTGTCCAGGTGTTGTTCGATCGGATTGCGCAACAACGCGTCCGACCACCTGGCTCTTTAAGAGACAGCAGCCAGGCTCCCCATCGATTGATCGCGCACCTCGGCCCCGTTTCGGAGCAGGCAAATCACCAGACACCCGTCTGGTGAGAAAGTCTCAGGGGTCACCCCTACTCCGCACTGCGCGTGAGTACTCTTGCGAGGGTCGGCCGCCATGCGCAGGTTAGACATCAATAGCTGCCTTCAGTTTTCTGCCGCCAGTAATTTCAAAACCGTTTGCCTGATAGAACTGCAAGGTTCTCTCAAACTGGGGCAGCGGCGGTGTAGTCATTTCGAGCCTTCGCCAACCTTTTTTCTTTCCAAATTCCATAGCCTTCTTCAGGAGGCGCCTGCCAACGTGTTTTGACCTCCAACCCGGGCGAATATACAACTCCGGGATCGTGCCGTAGGCACCTTCCGCATATAGGGCATAACTTTCATAGAGAGACACAAAGCCGACAAGTGTTTGCGAGTCGTTATCTATGGCGACGAACACCCAATATTTCTCATTCTCGACAAGATCCCTTGCCCTTCTCTCAGTGTCCTTCTCGTCATAAGTGAAAGCCTGTTCATTTATCGTATCCATTATTTCATTCAATAGGTTCCCGACCAGCACAGACAACGCTTGATAGTTCTCCTCGGCAATGGGTTTGATCTGGATTCCACTCGCGGGTCTTGATGCCTAACACTGGACGTGCGTGGCGGCTTGCCCGAAGGCGCAGCCGACGGGTAAGCCGTCCGACTGGAATGACCTTTTGTCCACGAGCATACCTTGCATCATATGACGTACATGCAGGTATTCAGGAGCGCTTGCTTATGAAAGCTCGTGGTTACACTGCCGTGAGAGCCAACTTGGCAAGAACCATGGAAGACGTCTGTGAAGATCATGAGGCGACTGTTGTGTGACGCCGCACTGGGCATAGGATTTCTGTTTGTACACAGCCGACTTTCCGCCTAAATAGCATCTCGCGCTTCCCCGGTATGAGGCCCCAGGTCTTTGGTTAATCCTTTTGGATTCAACTCCTTATGAACACGCCCCCAGCCTTTCACGAAAACTGGCACGCCGCCTGCAATAGCGACTACGACGGCGCAGCACCCACGGGTCATCCGCCTTAAACCGAACCCTGAACCTTTAACGAACTGGAGAATTAAAATGGCAACTCTGACAATCAAAGATCTGACTGCAAGCAAGGAACTCGACGGCAAGGCCATGGCGGCTGTGGCCGGTGGTAGCCTGGAGAGTGCCCACTCACCGCTGTCCCTGCTGCTTCTGGACGTCACCTCGGTGAGCACCAGCTTCCCGGTCGGCAACTACGCCGTCAACGAGAGTCTGCAGGCCAACGCGGTCGACTCCTTCAACTTCGGCATGGTCAACCAGTCGAACGATAGCCACCAGCACATCGATCAGCTCGGCAACCTTCTGGGTGGTGCCTAAGTCTTCAAGACGAACAGCAGATCGGCAGCAAAACGGCGGAGGTCTTCGGACCTCCGCTTTGTTATTGTCCCGGCACTCTTCGCTCGGATTGCGCAACCACGCGTCCGGCCACCTGACATTTCAATAGACAGGTGCCGGGCTACCGCTTGATCGATCACGCAGGTCTGCCGCGTGCCTGAGCACGCCAATCACCAGACAGCTTCCGGCGAGAATGTCTCAGGGGGCATCCCGACTCCTCGTTGCGCGTGAGCCGAGCGAGCACTTTCGCGCGGATTGGCCTCCCTGCGCAATTCAGACATCTATCGCTGCCTTCAGTTTTCGGCCACCGGCTACTTCAAAGCCATTCGCCTGATAAAACCGCAAGGTTCTCTCGAACTGAGGCAGCGGAGGTGTCGTCACTTCGAGCCTTCGCCAAGCTCTTTCCTTTCCGAACTGCATGGCCTTCTTCAGAAGACGGCGGCCAATGTGCCTTGACCTCCACGCCGGGCGAACATACAACTCCGGGATCGTGCCGTAGGCACCTTCCGCATACAGGGCGTAACTTTCATACAGCGACACAAAGCCGACGAGTGTTTGCGAGTCCTTATCGAGGGCGACGAACACCCAGTATTTCTCATTTTCGATAAGATCTCTGGCCCTTCTTTCGGTGTCGGTCTCGTCATAATTGAATGCCTTTTGCTTTATCGTATCCATGATTTCCTGCAAAAGTTCCCCGACCAGCACAGACAGCTCTCGATAGTTCTCCTCCGAGATGGGTTTGATCTGGATCCCACTCACGGGTCTTGATGCCTCACAACGTGGTGACTGAGGAGGCATCGTAGCGATGTCCCCGTCAGGCATTTATTCGCAATACTCCTCGACAACCGGCTTCTCGAGAAACCGCTAACTGAAGGGTAGCTACTCCCTCCAGTATTCCGGCTTGTCTAACGCATTGGCGCAAACGACCCTTCCCTGCAGAGTGCCGATCACATTTTCCTGCAGCGCCTGCACCATCCAGGCGTCAGCATCCTTTTCCGGTATTGGATATGGCGCAGCAAATCCCAGGGAACCTGCTGGCGTGAAACCATAGCGCGTATAGTAATCCGGGTAGCCAAGAACGAACACCAATTCGGTACCCGCCACGCTGAGGCGTGCCAATCCTTCACCAATCAGTCTGCCGCCGATTCCTCGCCCCTGAGCATGCGAGACAACAGCCAATGGGGCCAATATGCTTGCCGATACTGCCCGTGGCGCATTGAGCAATGCTGCCCTGGTGAAGAGTATATGGCCTAAGGCCCGATCGCCGGCAAACGCCAGAAGAGACAGGCAAGGCCTCGCGCTAGGGTCATTCACCAGCGCGCTTACCAGCTCCGCCTCCTCATCACGACCGAAAGCGTCCCTTTGAACCGTCAGAACGGCTAGCATGTCCTGTTCCGATGCTTCACGAATAGTCATGTCTTGCCACATAGAGAGCGGCCGTACTCGTCCCGGCCTGCCGGAGTATCTATCTTCTGCTTGGTCAGATCCAGGCAATTGGGCTTCGCCTGTCTGGAAGCTCCGCTGGATTCAGCGTCTTCGGTGTCACCCCTTGGCACGCCGGCGTCAGGTCTCGACTCGCGAATCGCGAATCGCGATCAAGAGCCCAGACTTGGCCCCTCCTCCTCAGGCGCTCTCCAGCATGTGCGGGCTGCGCTGTTGCCTGCCGCCAAACGTGGAACAGCCACTGTGTTTGTTCACAACCGACTTTCCACACCGCCAACAGCTCGCGCTGCCCGCGCGTAAGCCCACGGGCATTTCGTTAATACTTTTCGATTCCATATCTTACGAGCACATTCCCGGTATGTCACGAAAACTGGCACGCCGCCTGCAAAAGCCTATACAACGGCGCAGCGCCCCCGGGTCAATCGCCTTAAACCAAACCTTGAACCTTTAACGAAACTGAAACTGGAGAACTGACAATGGCAACTCTGACAATCAAAGATCTGACGGCAAGCAAGGAACTCGACGGCAAGGCGATGGCGACTGTGGCCGGTGGTATGGGTAGCGAACTCGCCGCGCTGGTACTGGGCTACACCTCGGTCGCGACCAGCTTCCCGGTGTACAACGGCGCCGAGAATGTCGGGATCCAGTCCAACTCCGTTGGCTCCTTCAACTTCGGCGTGGTCAACCAGTCCAACAACCAGGCTCAGTACATCGATCAGCTTGGCAACCTTCTGGCCGGGGCCTAAGTCGGCAGAACCAACAGCAGATCGGCAGCAAATCGGCGGAGGTCTTCGGACCTCCGCTTTTTTTTCAGGCGTTTTTGAGAACGGGTCAAAGTTCGCAAGGCGTCCAAGGCGAACACGACTGCAACCGCCGGTGGCAAGAGTCGTAGCGACTTCAGTCGCTTCTAGCCTTTCATCCCCGCGTGTATTGCCTGCGCAAGTTCTTCCGGACGTTGTGACCCAATCAGTAATCCCTTACCGTTCGAAAGCTTGAGTTGTACACCTCGGTTGCCACTGACATTATAGGCTTTCCCGGCCCGCCCATAGCGCACACCCCAGCCCCCGTACTCTCGAATTGGACGATAAGTCCGAACCTCGCAACTGACGATATTCCCGAAGTGTACCGTGTGACGCGCCAGTGGAACAAAGTGGATATGGACCCCATCATCGCGAACCTCCGTGAGCAGCATCATGGCATGGAAAAGCCAGGCCAGGCCTATCCCCAGCAGGATCATGAGCGGCCCGACGATTGTCAGTGCCGTATCAGACAACGGCCTGCTACCCCAGGGCTGACCCAGGACAAGCTGGGTAACCATTCCGTATCCGAAAGTAATGACGGAACCCAGCGCGACCGCTACCAGGGTGAGCTGAAGCCACTTCTGTCGAAAACGCTGCACCTCGCGAAACTTCACCGTAGTCTCAATCACCGTATTCCTGCCCCCATCGCCGACACTCAAGTCTCAGACCTTGAATCGTCAATTCGCGCGAAAGATTCAACTCCGCCCCCTGCTTCGGAAGACTTCAAACCTGTGAGGAGGAAACCGCCTTGCAGCGGAGCGCCCCGTCAGCCCTCCTCCTTGCCGTAAGGAAATCGCGTGTGGCCAAAGCGAATGACCAGGATAGCGACCGCAATGAGCAAAGTTGCGCCAGAGATACCGACCATTCTCCAGGTGTCCAGGTTTTTCATATCCAGAATCAGATACCGTGCCAGTGCCACGATCGCGATGTAGAGCGGCATGCGCACAGGCAGCTTTCCTGAATCAAGATAGATGCCTACCATCGCGAGCACTTCGAGATAGATAAACAGCAGCAGAAGGTCCGCCAGCCTGACGGTCTTTGCTTCAACCATGAATGCAATCTCGATCCCGCCGGCGATTACCGTGCAAACTGCAATGACCAGCAGCCCAAGGTCCTGAATCCAGGTCAGCGCTTTATGTCCGATGCTTCTCACGTTATTCATAAAGGATTCTTCTCCGCTGTTAACTTGAAGCTTCACGCTGTCCCGTGAACCGGCTCGTTGGGCCTCTGATCACGCTGACACGTAATCGATCAGGATTTCACTATCACTCCCACGATCAGCCCTGCGACAATTGCCTGAACGAGGCTGCCGACAAACCAGCTCCAGGCCAGTACCAAGGGAATTGGCATATAGGCGTAAGAGCCGAAGCCCATCGAAACACCGGAAGCCAGACCGAAGAGCGCGCCAAATTTGATACCGGATCCCAGGGATTTCTCTTTAACCAGGAATGTGTAAATGGCCACGAAGGACGCCGTAAACAACAATGTGACGAGGTACATCAGAGACATCTTCATTTCTTCCATGGGGCGCCACAGATTCGCAGTAGCCTCATAGGTAGACCGAAGCAGCACGCCGTGAAGAATGAAATCCAGAATCGACCATGCGATAAACACCGCAATTACCGCCAGCACTATTCTTCTGTTCATTTACCGTTCCTCTTGCGTTTGATCGGTTCAACCGGACGCCTCCAGGCTGCCGACAATCCCCTTAGCTTCGATTTCTCCCGTTTCCGTTCGCAGTCCGCAAGTCCTAATGACTCCTCCATAGCCGTCCGCCAAGCCGCAGTCAAGGTCCATCAACTCATCCTCCGCGCGCCGCGAGCGCCTCGCGCATAGGGTCAGCTCACGAGACCCTACTCCGCTTCAACCTTCAAACGTCCGACGGTGGCCTTGCCGAGATCCACTTCCAGCCGCTTCGACGTCCAGCCATGTACGTTGTCGTGAGCCTCGATGTAAACCATCGTCGTGCCCTCCGGCACCAGCACGCCGCCCAGGCCACGGGTAAAGGGCTGTTCATCGACATGCGGATGATGGAGCACCCGCTCACCCAGCGTCTTGCCCGCGCTATCTACTACCCGCCAGTTGTCCGCGTAATGGTCCCAGCCGGTATCATCATGTTGCAGGGTCACGTTCACCGACCAGCGGTTGTCGCCATTGCTTGCGAAATCCGCGGCAAGGATCTTTACCTCACCGGCGTCTGCTGTGCTGAGCACCATGAGGGCCAGGAGGCTTGTCGCGAAGACGTTGGTTTTATTTTGCTTATGCATAGCAATAGTCACTCCTTAGACAGGTATCGGGGCAACTCATCGGCTAAGCCCAGCCGCAACCGCTAAGCCTCTTGAGATTGATTAGAACGATGCCGGTCATTCGAAAGGATTGTATCCCGGCTTCTTGTAAAGCGTGTCCTGCTTATCCAGGATGTCGGGCTTGTACACCTTCTCGGGCCAGTCAGTCGGTTCAATCTCTTCAATTGCCACCGAGACGGATTCCTCCTTGCACCGCACAGTCGCAACCAGGGCCTTTACGATCTCATCGGCAAGTCGCTTTTTCTGCTCCTCTGGTCTTCCCGGGTAAAGCTTTACGATGACATGGGGCATATTGCTTTTCCTTTCTAACGCTCTGCCACATCTGTATAGCGCATGCGTTTCGCTATTGCCATGGTATTCGCGACCCGTGTTGAAGCTGTTACCTTTAAAGCGGCCATACCAGAAGCAGCATCGGTATGCTGATGACCACCACCAGGATTTCCAGGGGTAAGCCCAACTGCCAATAGTCGCCGAAGCGAAAACCACCCCGACCAAGGATCAAGGTGTTGTTCTGGTGTCCGACGGGCGTCAGGAAGGCACAGGCTGCACCGATCGCAATCGCCATGAGAAAGGGGTCTGCATTCACGCCGAGCTGGCTGGCCGTGCTGATTGCAATCGGACACATCACGGCGGCGGTGGCCGCGTTGTTCATAAAATCTGACAAGGTCATCGTCAGGATCAGCATGAGCGTAAGCGCAATAATCGGCTGCCCCTGGGCAAGGTTGTCGAGCAGCATCCGGGCAAGCAGGTCGGCAGTGCCCGTCGAGGCCATGGCACCGGCCACCGTAATCATGGCGCCCAGCAGCACAATGACCGACCAGTCGATTGCCTCATAGACCTCCCGGGCCGGCACCAGCCGCAGCACCGTGAACATCAGCACACCCGTGGCAAAGGAAATGGCTGCGGGCAGCAGACCAAAGGCGGCACCCCCAATCGCCAGGGCCATGACGAGCATGGCGAGTGTTGTGCGGCCCTTATCTGGGATACGGATGGCACGCTTGGCAAGCGGCACGCAGCCGACCTCGGCGGCAAAGCCGGACAAGGCGTCCGGCACACCCTGCATCAGGAGGACATCGCCCGCCTGGACCTGCATCGAGCGAACCCGACTGATGGAACGTCGTCCCTGGCGGGATATCGCGAGCAGATTGAGGCCGTAACGTGTGCACACCTCGACATCACAGGCGGAACGACCGACCAGGCTGGACGTCGGCATGGCGACCAGCTCCTGCAAGACCACCTCTTCGGCTTCGCGTTCCTTCTTTCTGGTCGTCTCGCCTTTTGCCGAATCCCCCCCCTTATTTTCCGACGGCGTGGGTTTGTGGCCTTTGCCCTGGTCTTCCGCTGTCTCTGCTTCGGGCGGAACCGCGCCCGCGAATTCCAGCCCCAGGCTGGACAGGGCGGCGCTCATGGCTTCGGGTTCCACCTCGATAACCAGGATGTCGCCGGCGCGCAAAAGCCGCAGGGGATTTGGCGCGTAAACGCGAAAATCATTCCGCACCATACCGATAATCTGTGCACCGGCTTCATCGAGGATCTGCTGCGCCTCGCGCAGGGTTTTGGCGACTGCCGGGCTGTCCTCGGTCACCCGAGCCTCGGTCAGATAGGTTCCGGTATCGAAACCCGCGGCACCCTTTTGTTCCCGCGACGGAATGATGCGCCAGCCGATCAGGGTCACGAAGAGCACACCCACACTGGCCACGGCGAGCCCCACGGGCGTGAAGTCAAACATGCCGAAACTGCTCTCGCCGCTGACGGCACGAAACCCCGAAACGATGAGATTGGGCGGCGTGCCAATCAGTGTCGTCATACCACCCAGGATCGTTCCGAATGCCAAGGGCATGAGCACCTTGCCCGGCGGCAGTTTCTGCTTGTCCGCGATCTGAACAGCCAGTGGCAACAATAAGGCCAGCGCGCCGACGTTATTCATGAACGCGGACAGCACCGCACCCACCGCGGTGATCGCCGTGATGGTCCAGGTGGGGCCCGCCGAAGTGGGGACCGTATAGTGCGCGATCGCATCCACCGCGCTGGTCGTCAGCAATCCGCGGCTCAAGACCAGCACACAGGCGACGGTGATGACGGCGGGATGCGCAAACCCTGCGAAGGCCGCGTCGGCGGGTACCAGCCCGGCGAATACGCAGGCCAATAGCGCAGCCAGCGCCACCGCGTCATGACGCCAGCGCCCCCACAGGAACAGCACAATGGTAGCGAACAGGATAAGGAGGATGGACAGCTGGTCCGGCGTCATAGGCTTCCGAGGGTATCGTGAATTAACGTAGGGTGGGTTAGCGTTTTTTGCGTAACCCACCAGGCGTTGCGAAGCAACACAACGCGTTCCCTGAGGGAGTGCCTGCCGGCACAGCCGGTGGGTTACGGCACACACGGCGTGCCTGACCAACCCTACCTCGATCGTGGTTCACACCGGCACAAAAGCCGTGCCGCAGCATGTCATTTCCGGAGCGCCCGCGTGCGCATCAACTGCCGTTCCTGAAGATCCTCACTCTGCCCCGCGATGAGAATCAGCTGCCGGACGAAGCTCGCGATCCGCCAGTCATCGATGTCGTTATGGTCCCGGATCAGCTGCTCGTCGACGCGAATCACCAGGTAGGGGTTGCGCCCCGCCGAGTTCGCCGTGCGTTCCAGCACCGAGCCCTCGAACTCGATCACGCTCCCCGGCGCATCGTTCTCCCAGCGACTGCTGACATCGAAGAACCGCTCGACGGAGGCTTCGACCGACGGCTGGTCGGGCGACTCCGCGCCAGGTTCGACGGCAGCCCGCAGATAATGCGTCCGGTAGGGCTCAAAATGTCCGACTGTCGTTATGTTGGCCTGCTTCTGGTCGATAACTTCAGCCTCGCCGGTCACGCCGTTTTTTCTGGTTTCCTCTCGGTGTTTCTCGAAGAAGGTCGAAAACCAGCGGCCCATCGGGAAAGCCCGCTTGGTTGCATCGTCTGCCTCTGAGGTCAGGACGGCGATAACCGGCAGCTGTGCCGGAAAATAGCTGGCGCGTTCATTGCTCATGTCGCTCAACGACGTAAAGAGGGTCGCCTCGAAAGCCGGATTGATCAACACGACCAGATCGCCAAACCCCTTCACATCGGTAATGGTCCCCGCGGGTCCCACCGTGTCGACGAATCCCGCCGCCAGAATCTGGGACAGCGCGGAATACACCACGGCACCGCCAAAGCTGTGACCAATCACCACCAGGCGCGTTCGGCTCCGGCCCTGCTCGCCCTCCATGGCGTCCTTCGTCTTGCGCACAAGCTCGAGCCTGCTGACCACTTCCGTAACACCGCCGTGGCCGACCTTGTGCGCGGTATTCTTGCGGTCCCAGAATGTCAGCTCCTTCACACCCGGCCATGTGATCGACCCACCGCGCCAGCCCAGGTAGATGCCGACAACCTTGCGCGCCTCGGCACCGGTTTCGCGACTGATGCGGGATTCCAGCTCGCTGATACGCTCCAGGCTCCTGCGAAACGTCTCGATGTTGGTGTCACCGGGCGCGGCACTGTGCTTCCAGCCATGCACAAAAACGACCATCAACAGGTTCGTGGAAGCCGCCTCCGTCTGCAGCGCAGTGAGCACGGCGTCCATCTGCTGCCGCTCGAAGACCTGACCCTGATCGTCGAACTCGATGAACCCCAATAAGTAGCCGGCATCCGGATGAGCGGGATCCTTGAACTCCTGCAGCGCCCGTTCCTGGCAGTCCTGCGCCGGCTGGCTGCTTACGCAGATTTTGGTGTCCGTCCGGTACAGCTTGTGGGGTGTACAGCCCGCAGATACAAAAGCGCTGACCAGAACGAGAGTGATCCATTTGCCTGTGCTACGCATTGCCTACCTCCTTGAACTAAAAAAAGGACAGAGGCTTATGACTTATTCCCTCCGCCCCGAATGCCACTGACTTAAGTCGAAATGTAGGGTGAGTTAGGGTTTTTTGCGTAACCCACCAGGCGGTGCGAAGCCGTGAAAAGGAGACGGAGGGACTATTATGCCCGATGCTTCTCACGTTATTCATAAGTGCCCTGTGATCCCTTCGCCAGCAGGCGGCTTCCCACTGCCCCTCGTACTCTGCCGGTCAGGACTTCTGCATCTTGTGTATGAGCTTCAGGATGATGAATTCGGCCGGTCGCACCGCGGCCATGCCGATCTCCACTATCATCCGCCCCTCAGCAATATCCTGGGCGGTCATGGTCTGACCCAGACCGATGTTCACGAAGAAGGCATGCTCCGCCTTGGCACCCATCAGAGCACCCTCGCGCCATTTCTGGATCAGGTAGTTCTCAATCATGTGCTTGACCTTGGTCCAGAGCGGTGCCGCGTTGGGCTCAAACACCACCCAGGCGGTGGATTTCTTGACAGACGCTTCCACCATGTTGAAGAAACGCCTCACCGCGACATAACGCCACTCGTTGTCGTTACCCGCCAGGGTCCGCGCACCCCAGATGAGCGTACCGCGGCCAGGAATGGTGCGTATCGCGTTGATGGACTTTCCCGCATTCACATCCACGTTGAGGCTCTGTTGGTCCGCATCACTGATGGGTACCGTCGGGGAGATGACCGAATTCAGGCTTATATTTGCCGGTGCCTTCCAGACGTAGTGATGCTCGACGGTCACCCTGTCAGGCCTGTTGGCGGCATCGAGCCGCACCCTGAGTGTCTTCGGGCGGGCCGGGCCACCGAACAACTGTTCGAACTCGACCAGGGTCTTGATACGTTTGGGTTTGTTAGTCAGATCCTCCCCATTCTCCTCCGCCTTTTCGGTATAACCGATAAAGGCGGGAATCGCCGTTTCGACCTCTACGACCGAAGCTGGAGAAGCAGAAATCTCCTGTATGTATACACCGGGCGTCTGGTAAACCATGGCTTGATTTCCCTCGCTATTCCCTCCGCTCCCTTTTGCCGGTCCCCGCAGAAAAAACGTGTCGTCCCTCCTTGTCAGCATAGCGCGCGCACGTACGGCTCGGCGCCGCGCAACTTGGCGCTGACCGGACCTGCGCCGCTTTTACGCAGGTCCGGTTGAGCGCCTGGTTGGGCGGTTAGCCGCGTTATGCCGTCAGAAGCTGATAGAGCGTGGTTACGCTGGTTCCTCCGAACAGATCCGCTTCATCGGCCGGCGACCAATTGCGATTGGAACCCATGAAAGAGCGCGTATCAAGTTCGAGAAGCCCGATGATGACCTCTGCTACAAAACGCGCGCCGACCGGTCCCAACCCTTCGCCTTTGGCAAATTTCTTTTGACCTTGTGCGGTTTCATCCATGCGTCCAACGGCTTTGCCTTCAGCAAGGATATAAAGCCATAGCGGGGTTGCCTTGGGCAGGCCCAGTTTTGCACCGGCGTCACGAACTGTTGAGATCATCTCCGAAGTAATCTCGTCCGCACCAGCAGCCATCATGGCGGACGCAATCTGCTCGCCGGAAGGAATCAGGAAGCTTTGTGCCCTGAGCAGGTTGCGTACTGCGAGAGACCGTTCAAATGCCGGGACCGTCGGGGGCATGAAAGGCAGATCGAGAAGCAGCTTGGCCAGTTTCACGTCCATTCTGCCGGCCCGCTCGTATTGGCCATTACCGCTATCCAGCAGCGCCGCCCAGTCCACAACCTCGTCACTGCTGGTTACGGGCTTGAATCCGATTCCCAGCGTCGAGCCGAATACGTCATGTTTTGGCTGGCCTGGCTTCACGCTGAATTTCTGAGGAACCATCGTATGGCCGAAGCGATAGACCGCTGTGGCAAACTCGATGGGAATAAAGGGTTCGTTGATTCCCATGCACTCGGGTCGGTATACCTTTCTGCCATTCGCGAAGATATCGTCAACAACCCAGTTTCCGCACATCGTCCGCAGAAAATCGTTTACCACAATCCATTGATAATGCCAGGTTACGATCTGACGGGCTTCCTCGAAGAGCTGTGAGCCGGAGGGAGGGTTTGGCTTTGCAGATAGCAAGTCCACGACTGTATTGTGAAACCGCAAGACCCCGAGTTGCAGCTGCGAGATAACGCGGTTTTCGTCGTTGCGCGGGTCACCTATGATCGCTGTACCTTTTGGCGTTCTCGGCAGGTCATCCTGATTTTGCCAGTTCGGAATAAGTGACGCCGGGTAGTCGTTGCCGGTTAACAGCTTTCCAGCGCCATCATAAAGGTAGGGATGCGCCCCCGGACCATCGCCATATACACAATCAAGGTCGAGGGTCGGTGTGCGCACATTTTCTGTGCTCGCCGGATCATTGGAGGCTGTTAGCGATGAACTATCGTCGAGCGTAATGTCATGGTCGATGAATTGCCCAAAGAAGACCATACCCGTGGGCGTGTTGTTGGTGAGATTGGGCGCGCCTTTGTCCTCCATTTTACCGCCCGCCTTACCGAGCTCATGCAGGATCAGTGGATCGATATACAACGGGGGTAAGTCTGGAAACAGACGGGCAAAACGACCCGCGCGAAACGGACTCACTGTGCATAAGTGTCCGAGTCCCTTGAAGGGAAGCATGCCGTGATGATTGTTAGCCATGTAATCTCTCCTTTGATTGAGTTGACTTCATCATAAAATCCAGTCTGGGCTGGCACCGCCAACGGCTTGTCCCCGCGGTTGCGCTATACCGCGTGACTACGGTCTTCCGAACATCGCGTGGCGGCTGGTCGCCTGTGCCGTGGACGTACAGTACCGGCGGGTCGCCCGCCGCCTTGCCTGGCGTGGCGGCCGTCCGCGGGTTGGCATCCGCTCTGCCTTTGCTACTTGGCATGGTTCACCCCCCAAGTGATCCTCCCCCGATAAGATACACACACCTCGTTTCGTACAGCTGTTGCGACGCAGGCTGCGGGTGCACAGCGGCCAAGGTTAGAGGGCAAATGAATAGACCCCACATAGTTCGTATCTATCTCGCAACTCGTTACCACGATACTGTGCGCCTCTGTCTGAATGGATCAAGGTGCCGCGCTTTATCTCCCAGCGTGAAACGGCCATGCCGAGCGCCTCCAGAATCAGACTCTCCGGCATATGACTTTCCAGCGCCCAGCCAACGATCTTCCGCAAAAACAGGCCGCACTTTCAGACTGTTCAGGCCCATACCAGTCTCGTCGCGTCGCATGGGTGGCAGTTTGCAAAGGACAATCTAAAAGCGAACTTCCGGTAAGGTCGAACAAGAAACCGCTAACCGCAGGGCCATGCACCAGCCGTCTCAGACATCGGATACAGTCCCGATGCCACTGTGAGACCGCTGATCGCTTGCACGGAAGAAGCTGTACCGTATTACTCGGGAGACAGGTGTCAGGTTGACCATTCTGAGCTCCCTCTCAGGACAACAACTCCTTATTTGTTCTGGTCTAAAATGACTGTGATTAGTCCGAAATATTTAGACCACGTTTGTCTGAAAATCTATACGGGCAATTACTTAGCTAATCATGCGGCCATGCCTCGACTGACCAGCCCGCACACGAGCACCGACCTGCCGCTCCAGCCACCGACGCTTCCACACCTTTCCGCTTGCCTCGCTGACTGCAAACACGGCCTTGCCATCCCACACTCGTGCATTCTCGGCTGCCAACAGCGAAGACCGAAGTCATTCCGTACATTGCCAGGACGCGCATGCTAATGACAGGAACGAGGCCTCGCCGCTATGCGGCATCGATCTGCAGCGTTTCCGTATCCCCTCAGCCTTCCTGAGCAGACGCTCTTGACCCTGCTCAAGAGCACGCCTGACGACTGCCTCGTCCAACACCTTCAGCAGATTGTCCGCCCAGTCATATTCGAGCACGTCGAGAACCCATTCGCCGTACTTCTGCTTCAGGTCCCGAAACATCTCAAGCGGCTCCTCATCCTTCGATTCGGCAATGTCACGATCACGGAGCTCAATGTACGGCGTATCGGTGTCTTCGAAGTACTTCACCTTCATCGTTTGAACCGTCTACCAGAGAAGGGGTTCTGGATGGTTTCTCCATCGGGCAACAGAACTACTCGCTGGTATCCATTTTTATTTTCTCACTTCAGTCGAAGTGTAAGGGCGAGTTGGCGCTTTTTGCGTAACCCACCAGGCGTTGCAGAGCAACACAACGCATTTTTTAATGAGTGCCTGCCGGCACATCCGGTGGGTTACGGCACAAACGGCGTGCCTAACCCACCCTACATTGATTAGGGAGCCGCCCAAGTAAGGCCATTCCCCTCTGATAATCCTCTAGCCGTCTCCTAGATCAGGTGGTATTCGTTGAAGTGCAAACCAAAACGAACCACCGATAAAGGAGACGACAATGACACTGTATTGCGGAATCGACTTACATTCCAATAATAGCGTGGTTGCGATATTGGATGAGAACGATAATACGATCTACGAGAAGCGGTTACCCAATGATCTGGCGATAATTATTGGCGTGTTGCGAACGTATCAGGCGGAGTTGGCGGGGTGTGTGGTGGAGTCCACGTATAACTGGTATTGGCTGGTGGATGGGCTGATGGACGCCGGTTTCCAGGTGCACTTAGCGCATACGGGCGCGATGCCCCAGTATGCGGGACTGAAGTATAGCAACGACTTCTCGGATGCACGGCAGTTAGCCCATCTGTTGCGACTGGGCATTCTGCCGACCGGGTATATCTATCCAAAGGAAGAACGTGCACTGCGTGACTTGCTGCGTCGACGTTTGCTGCTGGTGAGGCAGAAGACCCTGCATCACATGAGCCTGCAAAGTTTGATTGCGCGCCATAGCGGCGTGCGACTGAGCGCCAATGCGCTCAAAAAGCTCGAGAGCGATCAGCTGGCGACTTACCTGGAAGCGCCTATTTTGCTGGGTGGCCAGATTACGCACCAGGCCCGGCGTTGGCTGGATGAGGCGATTACCCAGATTGAGCGTGAACTCCAGAAACAGCTCACGCCACGCGAGGGCTACCGCTTGCTGCAAAGCATCCCGGGCGTGGGCCCCGCCCTGGGATCCACCATCGCCCTGGAGACCGGCACGATCCAACGCTTTGCCAGTCCCGGCCACTATACCTCCTATGCCCGTTGTGTGAAATCCGAGAAACTTAGCAACGGCAAGTACAAGGGCCAGGGCAACAAGAAGAACGGCAACAAATACCTGGCCTGGGCCTTTATGGAGGCTGCGCATTATGGCGCCATCTGGAGTCCACAGATCAAACGTTACTACCAGCGTAAGCAGGCAAAAAGCCACATTCTGGTTGCCAAGAAGGCGGTCGCCAACAAGCTGGCTCGGGCCTGCTACCACATGCTCAAGCGACAGGAGGCGTTCGACGTGACACGCGCCTTCGGCTAACGGGTTTGCCGTGACGGACAACGGAATAGGGGAATGGTGAAAATCCTGGCTTCTCTGATTGTTGCCGTCACGGCACACATTTGACAGTTTATCTGAAGCGCCCGACGCATGAGCCTGATTGAGGTTGGCACCCCGTTAAGGGTAGCCCTGGCTCTGAACAAACGTCTTGGCCATGCGTGGGCACTGTGGTTTTTCTGGAGCGGCTTGGCCGCTTGGGGCAGGCAGAACATCGCCATGCCTAGATCCTGATGGGTGACTGGTGCGCTTCAACTGGAAGGCAGCACAACGACTGAAAACCCAGGTGCGTCATCAGGTGACTGTCATATTCATCAAATGATGTCCTGCATCAGGGGCTCGTTTGGCTACTTGACCGGAGACGGCTAATGGGTGTCTCCCTTTTTCCCTGTTTACTCCAGCTCCCGACAGCCGGTGATGCCCGCGATCAGTCGCCGGGCAGACGCGCTGGTCTTGCGAGCGATCGGGTTTGCTCGCGCCGGTGAGCAAGCCTGTTCGCGGCCACGCACAATTATACAGACCACGTCTCCATGCATGCATGAGCGATCGTTTCTTTCCTGCTAAGCTGTGGGAAGCCGATTCACCAGGAACTCGCACCAGGGACAGTCATGTCGGCCCCACCGAGCATCTTCGTCAGCTACGCCCACGCCGATAAGGGCACAACGGCTGCCATTGTCGAGTCGCTGCAGGGCGCGGGCCTTACCGTGTGGTGGGATGCCGACATCCCGCTGGGGCCGCAGTGGCAGGATGTCCTGCAGGCCAAGTTGAAAGATTGCGCGGCCTTCCTGGTCCTGATCGGCCAGCAGGGCGTGTCGGGCTGGATACAGGCGGAAGTCGGTGTAGCCTTGTCGCGGCACTTCAGCCGCAGCGCCAGGGCACGCCTGCCGATCGTCCCGGTGTTGCTGGACGATACGCCCGATGATCGGGTTCCGCCCTTCCTGAGCCTGTTCCAGTTCCATCGCCTCGAGGACGCGCGAGACGCCGCACAGATCGCCTCGCTGGCCACGGCGCTGCGCACCGATCTGTTCCGCGAATACCGTAAGCCGCAACTGCCACCCGAGCTGGGGCGCTGTCCGTTCCCCGGTCTTGCACCGTTCGAGCGCGAGCACCAGGCCTTTTTCTTCGGTCGCCATACCGATCTGCTCGCGGCGCTGGACAAGTTCAGCCAGCGGCAGGCCGACGGCGGGCGGATTCGCTGGCTGCGCATCGAGGGCAACAGCGGTGTGGGCAAGTCATCCCTGCTCCGGGCCGGTTTGATCCCGGCGCTCGAAAATGGCTGGCTCGATCTCGGGGCGACTGATGTAAGTCTGCGGGTGTTGGGCGTCATGCGTCCCGGCCGCTCGCCCCTCTTCGCTCTGGCAGCGGTCCTGGCCAGAGCCTGCAAGCAACCGACGGAGCGTATCGAACAGCGCCTGCGTGACACGGACTTTCGCCTCGCCCATCTGTTCGCCGAATGCGTGCCGGCAGGCCGGAAACAGCTCCCGCTGCTGGTCGTGGACCAGCTGGAGGAGCTTTTCACCCTGACCCGTGACAAGGTAGCCGAGCGGCAACGCTTCGATCAGCTCCTGGCCGAGGCGATCGACAACCATGATCTTCCCCTGTACCTCGTCACCACCCTGCGCAGCGATTTCCTCGGCCAGTTCGAGACCGCACCCGGCTTGAACGCACGGCGCAACAACGCTGCCCATTATGAGTTGCTGCCCGTGACCGAGGCCGGCCTGCGCGATATCGTGCTGCGCAGCGTGGAACTGGCCGGCCTGCGGTACAGCGATGATCAACTGTCCGAGGACATCATCGACGAAGCCCGTAACGAGCCGGGTGCACTGCCGCTGGTCAGTAACCTGTTACGCCTGCTGTGCGACGACGCCGGCACGGACGGCGTGCTGCAGCGCGCCCGTTACAAGACGGTCGGCGGCCTGGGTGGCGCACTCGCCAGCAGCGCCGACAGTCTGCTGGTACGGCTCGGTGACCAAAGCAAGGAACCAGCGCTGCGGCTGCTGCTAGCCCTGGTGGAGCCGGGCATCAACACCGTCAACGCCCGCCGCAGCATCAGCCGGCGCCAGGCGGTAGCCAGCGCCGGTGGCGGTGAGCCCGGCGAGGCCATACTGGAACGACTTTCCGGGCACCCGGGTCCGGAGGAGAGCGCGCAGGAAAGCGCTCCGGTGCGCCTGGTGCTGATCTCGCCCGCGGAGTCCGAGAACCGGGACGACGACCAGGTGGACCTGATCCATGAAACCCTTTTGCGTACCAATCCCAAAGGCGAACCCTACTGGCCGACGCTCTGGAAGCGGATCGAGCACACAGATTTCCTGGCAACCCGCACCCGCCTGGAGCAACAGGCCAGCGCCTGGCATAAGGACCCGGACACCGTCCCGCTGGCCCGTGGCCGCGAACTGCGCAAGTTCGCGGCGCACCGTCCCGGAGCTGATAGCGAGACCCTGGCCTATCTCGATGCCAGCGTGTCGCAAAAGAAACGCAACCTGCGCTTGACTGTCTTCTTGCTGGCGCTGGTGCTGCTGGTGGGCGGGTTCCTTGCCGAAGGGGCGTTGTGGCTGAAACGCCGTCAGGGGGACGCAACGACGGCTGAGGCGGATTGGTCCACAGTGATCGTCCACTGGCGCCTTTTGGTCGATTGGCCGGATAGGCCGACGCTCGTCAAGCTTCCCCCTGACAAAGCTTCCGACTGCTTCCAAATGGGCTCGCCGAAAGGTAGCGGTGCCCCGGATGAAGAGCCACCGCACGAGGTCTGCCTGCAGGAATTCTACATCTCAAAACACGAGGTCACCTTCGCCCAATATGATGCCTATGCGCTCAGCAAAGGTGAACGCCTGCCAGAGGACGAGAACTGGGGTCGCGGCGACCGCCCTGTCATCAATGTGAGTTGGGATGAGGCACGCGCCTATGCACAAGCGCTGTCAGACCCAACCGACGGGCTCACCTGCGGTCTGCCGAGCGAGGCCGAATGGGAGTACGCCGCGCGTGCCAGAAGCGAGACACCTTGGTACTGGGGCAACGATGAAGCGGCCGCCGAGAATTACGCGTGGTTTTCAGACAACAGTGGAGGTCGCACTTGGCCGGTGGGAAAAACACCGCCCAATGACTTCGGCCTCCACGACATGGCGGGCAATGTCTGGGAATGGGTCGAGGACTGCTGGCACGAAAGCTATACCGATGCACCCGAGGATGGGCGCGCCTGGCTGGAGGAAGACAGCGGCGATTGCGACCGACGCGTTTGGCGCGGCGGGTCCTGGAAGGCGATCCAGACCTCCTGCGTTCCGCCGCTCGCGGCGGGGACTACCCCGGCGTCCGCGGCAGCTTCATCGGTTTTCGGTTGGTTTGCCGCCCCCATTCTTCCATTGATCACTGAACCCTGGTTGCTGTTCACTGATACGCCGCGGCAGCGGCGTGTGGCGGGGCGCGCAGCGCCCCGCTCGCGATTTTTTTGGTTTACTCATCAGCCAAACTACGGCAACATCATGGCGCGGAAAGCCTCATTGATGGGGCCTACCGTGGGGCCGCCTGGTTTTTGGCACGACGCGTTTTGCGCGGCGGGTCCTGGAACAACAATCCAGACAACCTGCGTTCCGCCAATCGCAACAGGAACAACCCCGACAACCGCAACAACAACATCGGTTTTCGGTTGGTTTGCCGCCCACATCTATCGCCACCTGGCCCTGCAGCCTATCGCAGGGCGGGCTGTACGGACTTACGAGCCTGTACAGCTTCCGGTAATGTCCGCCGCTCACGGGTTGCGGGCCGAGGCAGGCATCATGAAAGATGGCGCAGGCGTGTCCCGTCCGCAGGTTCTGCCTCGGGCGCATAGCAAAGCGGGCGGCTCCCTCGGTCCTGTTTACCCGGAGCCGCCCATCCCCCGCTGCTCGGCTCTCAGCCAGCCGCCGAGCAAGCGCCCGATTTCCAGCACCATACGGCTGACGTGTTCATACTGACCACTGCTCAGCCACTGCCAATGGTGTGCCAGCCGCAAGTAGATCCGTAATCGGGCAAGATGCCGGTCCGCGGCTGACAGCGCCCGACGCCTGACTTGGCCACGGCTGGTCTCCGCCTCGGCCAGGGCATCCTGAAGATCCAGGGCGGCATTCATTAGTCTGTGGGTCAGCGTGAATCGGTAGGCCTTGGGGAATTGCTCCGCTTTGGGTAACAACCACACCAACAGATCGAACATTCGGCTTTGAATTACGAGTGGCTCGGCCATGACAGACTCCCTGTTGCATCAAGTCATTCAATGGGACAACCTGCTGCTGGCTTTTCGCAAGGCCGCAAAGGGGAAACGCGGCAAATCGAGCACCGCACGGCTGGAGGCGAGGCTCGCCGATGAGCTGCTTGTCCTGCAGGCTGAACTGGAAACCGGTACTTATCTACCCGGCGGGTATAAGCACTTCCATATTCAGGAGCCGAAACGGCGCAAGATCAGCGCCGCACCGTTTCGCGATCGGGTGGTGCACCACGCGCTGTGTAACGTGATCGAACCCTTGTTCGAACGCGGCTTCATTGACGACAGCTTCGCCAACCGGTGCGGTAAAGGAACGCACCGCGCAATCGATCGATTTCAGCGCTTCGCGCAGCGCTATCCCTATGTGCTGCGCGCCGACGTCGTTCAGCACTTCGCCGCGATCGACCACGAGATCCTGCTGCGAACGCTGACCCGCAGGCTGCCGGACGCTTCCGTCGCGCCACTGATTGAAAAAATCGTCGCATCCGGTCAGGGTGTATTGGAGCAGGAGTATCGAATGCGGTGGTTCCCGGGCGATGACCTGTTGGCCGCGTGTCGACCGCGCGGCCTGCCGATCGGAAACCTCACCTCTCAGTTCTGGTCGGTATGTTGGGTTTATGAATATGTGGTGTACATTGTTGTTCGAGCCGGTTTCAGTGGGATTTCGGCTCCGATGACTCAACATATTTCGGTGTCCCCCCTTAGGCTGGCGATCAGCTTATCCGGTGGCCGGAATTTACCTCGTCTGAGCGTCGGTGGTAGTACCGCTTCAATGGCGTTAAGTTTCTCTGTGGGATCTGCACGCAAGTAGATCTCCGTAGTTTGCATACTGGCATGTCCCAACCAGAGCGAAACCTTGCGGAGATCTCCTGTGGCCTGCAGCACCAGCATGGCGCTTGAGTGGCGCCTATGTAGCCGGCTACATAGGAGACACTATGTGGCCTCCCGGACTATGTAGCGTACTTCGTTTCAGACCCTGTTTTTCCGCTGAATGCGCTCGGCGGCAGCGACATAGTCCGGCGCTGTTTCGGAAGACACAAAGCCGAGGGTTGCACCGAGATGACAAGGGCCGATGGTCCAGAACCCTATGAATCTCGTATCTATTGGACCTCACTTCTTTCCGGGCGGTGGGCAAGTGTCGAAGAAGCGCTCGAGAAACGCACCAATTTATGTCGTCTACACACGCATCGCTTGCAGAGGTAATCCACTGAAATTCTGCGAATTGCCGTCGAATGTGAAGACTTTACCCCACATAGTCCGGGAGGCCACATAGTGTCTCAACACGTGGGGAGAGATACGCTTGTTGTTGAGCGAGGGGCAACCCATTGCTGCCGCCCGGACGTGTTTACGCAGGATGTACTCGAAGCCGAAGCGGGTTATCGGCAAACCACGTGCGTTGAGAAAAAGCTCGGGTGTCGGTGCATCGCCGCGCACCGCCAGCCAGGCGCTCAGATCAACGGCCGTTTGTTTCCATAGCGGAAGTGCGCGCTCTCTGCGGCCTTTCCCCTGCACCCGGACAAGCGGTGTTGGATGGAGCTCTACAGCGGGCAGCTGCAAACTGACCAACTCTGACACACGCAGAGCGGCGGCAAAGCAGAGATGGAGCATGGCGCGATCGCGGATGCCGTCCCGCCTCTGGAGATCGGGCGCGTTCAGAATCGCCTGCATTTCCCCCGCCGACAAGTAATTCACCAAGCGTGTATCGGTCCGCTTCATAGGAATGGCAAGCACACGCCGGCTGTGTTCTAGCAGTGCGGGCACCCGATGCTCGATAAAGCGCATGAAGGATTTGATCGCTACCAAGCGCGCATTTCGGGTCTGGGGGCTGTTGTGTCGCTCGGTTTCGAGGTAGTGCAGAAAATCCATCACCAACGGGGCGTCGATTTGCTCCAGGTACAACGCTGAGGGCGTGACCTGATAGCGCTGGCTGGTGTATTCAAACAGCAGCTGAAACGCATAGGCGTAGCTATCACAAGTGTGTGCGCTTGCCCCCTGTTGCACAGGGAGGTGCTCGCGTAGAAATGCGGAAATGTGCGGTGCGATCGATGTCATGAGTCGGTCCTCCCGAGGCGGTCCTCGCAAGCGCTGGCAATATCGCCCAGCAGCTGCGGCGTACTCTGCAGATACCAGAAGGTGTTTTTGACACGGGCATGCCCCATGTAAGTGCTTAGCGCCAGCATGTGGGAGCGAATGGCGTCCCGGTCATCGGGACAAGTCATTAGCGCGTTTGTCGCAAACGTATGACGAAAGTCCATTAGCCGTGGGTGCGGACCCCCTGGCCGGCGGGGAATGGCAGCAGCCGCTAACAGTTGATAGAAAGTCTTTCGGACGGTGTGGTGACTCAATGGGTGGCGCTGCCGAGAGACGAACAGGTGGTCGTCATCAAGCGCCACCTCGTTTCGTTTGACCAAGTAGCGCTGAAGCGCGGCAGCGGTGGTCTCATGCACCGGCACGAGTCGGCTCTTACGGAATTTGGTCTGCCGAATCACCAAACCATCCTCGGTCACATCTTGGAAGCGCAAAGCCAAGGCCTCGGAGATCCGCAATCCGGTAACAACCAGCAGACTGAAAAGGATCGTGTACATGTGCGAGCGAAAAGATCCGGGTGAACCCAAGCGCGTGGCCTGGATTAGCAGCGTCTCGATTTCTGATCGGCTGAAGATATAGGGCGTCGGCCGACAGTAGCGCCGACAGAACACGCGTGCTGGCGGAATTTCGTGGCGAGGGTCATCGGAGTGGGCAAAACGCGCAAAGCGAATCACTATCTGTAAGCGGTTGCCGCGCTGCATCTCCGAGGAGCCCAGTCCGGCCCACGCGATCGCCGTTTTCGCGGAAACGTGGCGGTCCCCGTGGACGCCGGCAAAGCGGGCAAAGTCCCGCAAGTACCGCTCCGCCGCCTCGAGTTCGAAGTCAGCGGCACGGCGCACCGCCAGATAGGTCTCAACCGCTTGCATTAACATGACGTCACCTCCGGCCAGGGTACAACCACTTGCCTGAGCAGCGCTTGGTCGACTTTAGCGTAGTGGGCAGTGGTCTCTGGCGAGGCATGGCGCAACACTTCACCAATTGCTTGCAGGGAAACGCCTTGGCGGAGCATGGTGGTAGCCGCCGAGTGGCGCAAGACATGGGAGCCAAGCGACGGCGCATCGATGCCAGCGCGTTGGATCGCCCGGGCAGCCGTGCGACCGACAGCCTGTCTGGTGACAGGCTTCAGCGGGGCTCGGGCAGTGATAAACACGTGCTTGCACGGCGTTGTTGGCCGTGCCGATTCCAGATAGTGCAGCAGGGCATCGCCGACCTCTTGCGGCAGTGGCAGTCGTGTCTGACGGCGATTCTTACCCATGACCATCAGCGTGCCGTCTTGCCAGTCCAGATCAGTAAAGCGCAGCCCCGCCACATCACCTGCCCTCAAACCAAGCCTTGCCATCAGCAGGATCATCGCCTTGTCGCGGACACCCTGAGGCGTTGTGTCGTCACAAGCGGCAATGATGTGCTCGACCGTCGCCGTGGGCAGATAACGCGGCAATGACCGCAGGCGCCATTCCGCAATGGTGGGAATCGCGTGCTCCAATCCTGGCTCGCACCAGCCGATGACGCCTAGAAAGCGAGCAAACATGCGCACCGCTGTGACTACCGCCTTCGCTCGGCCTTTGCCATGGCGATGTACGTGATTTAGGACAAACTCGCGCAGTCGCTTTGCCGTGAACAGCTCGGCTTGGTCACCGAGGGTCTCCAGCAAGTCCCGCAGGATGGGGGTGTAGTTGCTAAGCGTCGGCTCACTCACACCGCGCTGCGTCCGCATCCAGTGGCAAAATTTGACAAGTAGTCCAGGCATTGAGGGGGTGGCCGAAACCTTGCTCGACGGTGGCGTGATCCCCTGCGCGGCTAAGAACGTGACAAAGAGCCGAGCCCCCAGGAATCGAACCGTGCGGATACCGTTTGGGTACTGCAACTGGCCGCGGTGGGCCAAGTATCGTCCGAAGGCGCTAAGGAGCACCTCGTCAAACTGCGCGAGCGCCTCGCCGCTCCCCTCGGCCCAGGTGACAAACTGAGCTGCTCCGCGCAAGCGGCCGCGTATCGTTTCCGGCCGGTAACCACTCTGCTCAAGCCACTGTCGGAAAGCCGCCAGATAATGGCCGGCAGCTTCAGTGTCAGAGTGTGGCCCTGTAGGGGCGGACTTGAAGTAAGTCTTTGGCATACTGCCCTCCTTCGCGTTCACCGTTCAAAAGGTGGCAGCAATATGTCGAGTCAACCAATCGGCTTCACAAGTAAAACGACTTGATCTCCCAAGGCATGCTGCCGTCTATGGGTAGCGTACGCCACATATTCATAAACCCAACATACCGACCAATATGAAGTGCACGCCATATTGGTCGAACTGCTATCTCGACCCGTTCGATCACTTCGTGAAACGCGAGCTGGGCTGTAGCGCATACCTGCGTTACGTCGATGACTTCGCGCTTTTCAGTGACGATAAGACGCAGCTATGGTACTGGAAAGAAGCCCTCATCGATCGCCTCGCACGCTATCGACTGAGCATTCATCAGTCCGCCTGCCAGGTCGCGCCAACCGGCTGCGGGACGCCCTGGTTGGGCTTTGTGGTCTATCCCGACCACCGCAAACTCAAGGCGCGCAAGGCACGGTATGCGACCCGCCATCTGGCGCAACGCTACGACGCCTGGCACGAGGGGCAAATTACCTTTGCAGAACTTGATGCGTCAGTGAGCGGCTGGGTAAACCACGTCCGGTTTGCGGACACCTGGGGACTGCGAAAGACCGTTTTCCAGCGCCTGGCCGCACGCAACAAGCGCGCGGCCGATCAGTGAACAGCACTCAGGATTCAGTGATCAGTGGAAGACGGGGGGCGGCAAACCAACCGAAAACCGAGGTAGTAGCGGCGGTCGACGGGGTCGCGCCCGAAGCGAGGGGCGGAACGCAGGTCGCCTGGAGCGTTGGACCAGGACCCGCCGCGCAACACGCGCCGATCATTCGCCGCATCGATCATGGCAGGTCCAACCCTACCTGTGTCCAAGTCGTACTTTTCAAGACACCACTCCCAGACGTTACCGGCCATGTCCAGAGCGCCTGAGCTGGCCACGCCGTCAGGGAACACCCCCACGGCACTGGTGCGTTTCAGGCCCGTATCCCGATAATTGGCGTGTCGATTCGGGTCAGGCTCCCCCGTCCAGGGAAATTCGCTCTTCCCCTCACCGACATAGGCCTGTCGCCACTGTTCGTCGGTGGGCAGCAGGATCTGCCAGCCAGCGGTGGGGGCGTGCCCGCAATGAGTCAGCCAGCGACAGAAAGCGACCGCCTCGAACCAGTCGACATCGGTACGCGGCGCGTTCGGTTCCGGCCAGGTGGGTTTCCATGGATTCCCCTTGCGCTCGTCGAAGTCTTTCCACCAGCGCGGGTCCGCATAGCCATCCTCAGCATCGATAAAGGCCTGAAACTGTGCCTGGGTGACCGGATACTGGGCAATGTAGAACCCGGGGCCTCCTCGTTCGGCACCGGTAGCCAGACGATACCGGGCCTGCCCTGCGCGTCCAGCCCGACACCCGGCGGTTGTCCCAACCGAGCCGGCCGAGGGCCAGAAACAGGGCGTTGCGGTCGACCGCAGCAGGCACAACGTCCAGACTGTCTGTGCAAATCCGCCGAAAGCGGTCGACCCAGTCACCAGCGAGACCACCTTCGCGCGCCTTCCCCGCCGCGATCTCCAGACAATCCGCCAGCAGCACGGCCGCGGCCGCCTCACTTGCCAGCGCGTCTCGTGACGTCTTTTCCTTGAGCCCTGCCAGCGCCCGCAACGGTCGGTCGACCCCACCCGACGATTCGATCACCTTGGCGAACAGAAAACCGAGCATACGCCGCCAGTCCCGATTCGCCCCGTAGCCCTGTAACGCGGATTCCAGCGAGCGCTGCTCGCGCGCCCAGCGCTCGGCCGCCAGGTAGTCGCGAAAGTCCTGGTGATAGAACTCGGCCTTCTTTTCGCCCCGGGGCAAGTAACAGTCCGGACCTCTCCAGCAACTCATCGCGCCGTTCCAACACCAGGGCGGCCCCGCCCTCGGTGCCGGGGTTCTGTTCGGCGTAGCGGGCGAGGATGCGATCCAGTTCGTCCAGATCGACGGAAGCCAGCGGCGCAGGACGCACGGATTCGTCATCAATACCATAATGCATCCCAAGCGCCACGGCCTCCAGCCGCCAGCGTACCCGGGTACGCTCCCGGTCGCTGCCGCGGAAGCGATTGAACAGGACCTGATTCACCACGCTGTCGTAGAGGTGGTAGATATCCTGCGGCAGGCGCTTGCCCTCCTTGTACTTGACGCACAGCGCGGTCAGCAGTAGCGGATTGCGCCGGAGCTCGTAGAGCTCCTCTCTATTGCGCAACTCCTCGGCCAGGCCGTTCGCATGGCGCTCCCAATTGGCGTGGTCGGCAGCCGCGTACCAGCGTGCCGTGAACAAGCGCTGCAGATCCTCGTCCAGCGGCAGCAAACCGGCTTCCGGCAGCTTGAGCCGATTACGTTCGGCGGCCCGCAGGCCATAGGGCCGACTGGTAACCAGGATGCGGTTGCCTTGTTGCTGCCATTGCGGCAAGGCGTCGGCCAGCCCGGTGAGCAGCGCATGGCGGGGATAGACTGTGCGGCCACCGATGTTGTGTTCCTCAGGCACTTCGTCCACGCCGTCCAGCAGCAGCAACAGCTTGCCCTCGCCCAGATTGCGTTCGAAACTGCTTGCGGTCAGACCAAAGGGTTGCGTCTTGTCCAGCCAATGGACGATCGCCGTCTCCAGCTCGCGTTGACGCCAGTCACCCTGCTCAGGCTCGCAACCCATATGCCCCCAGAAATCGCGCAACCGGATCAGGACAGGCAGCCGGCCCAGCAGGCTGTCCGGCAGCCGTTCCTGCAGCTCCTCGGGCGGTGGAATTTCATGCGGTGGGACGGCACCGTGAGCGACCACATAGGCCACCCACTGGCTGAAGGTGGACTTACCGCTCCCCGGATCGCCTGGCAGATAGAGCGAGCTTTCACCCAGGCGGTGCAGGATAAGCTCGCGCCGATCGCGCTCGAACGGCTGGTCAGCCTCGGGTTTCTCCGTCGCACTGGTCGTCACTGCGGGCACATAGACCTGCGGTAAACCGTTGGTGATACTTTCCTTGAGATCCAGGCCCAGCAGCTCGACGCGCGCAACGCTCTCTTTGAGGCGCTGCAGATAGGCGGCAGGCACGCGCTCCGTCTGCGGGGCCTTCGCTTTGCGGGTGTCCGCGGCTTTGGCTTCAGGCGATGTCTGGCGCTTGATGAATGACTTCAGATCCTGTTCGAGGTGCTGGGCGAAATCATTCGCATCGGCGTAACCCTGGTAGCCGGCGCGGTACCGGCCCTCGCCATCCTGAAAACCCAGGAATAAGTCCTTAACGGCCTTAACCTGTGTACCAAACCCGACGGGATCTTCGAAATCTTTTTCAGTCATCTCGGGCGTGCGCTCACAGCGATAGACCGAGACCCAGGGCTTCTTGGCCGACTCCATCGCATCGTAAAACTCCCACAGGCTGCCGGTAGCCTCCGGTCCAGCGCCGTTTTCGGTAAACCTCCCCGGCGGCAAGGGCGTACCCACGCGTTTCCAGAATATGAACACGGCAATGTCGCAATCGCCCGGCCGCGAGATGCCCTCATTGATCGCTTCCTGCGGCGAAAGCCAGGCGAGCTTGGGGTAATGCGTCTGATCCCAACCCACCCCCTCGAAGCGCCAGCCCGGCGGCAGCAGCGCGTCGCGGTTGATGCGTTCGATAACTTCGAAAGCGCGCCTGCGTTCCTCAGCCACGTCACCCGGTGAGCCGACGAAGACCTGGATTACTCTTTGGTTTTTCACTGAGAGACAGCC
>CAVPOO010000008.1:0-17517 GCA_963707015.1 uncultured Gammaproteobacteria bacterium | reverse complement strand
TTTCGCTTCCTGGCGCTGGAAGTTGCATCTTAGATCAAGATACAGGTTCCCTGAAGTGAAACGAGGCTTGCCGAAGCCCCGTCGAGCGTGCTGTCAGGCGTCTTTCTCCAGAATGGACCGCGCGTCGAGCCATTTGAGCAAGTTGTTGTAGTCATGCAGACTGACCATCTTCTGATTGCGTTCTTCGATAGCCTCTGCCCCTGACGTGAAGAACGAGGTGGTGGCAAGTATGCCTCTTGTTGCCCTTTGATCGACAACAACCCCGAGCAGCGCTCGGACGATCCCTACACCCACCTTGTTCTCTGCCGAATACCGCTTGCACTCGACGAGGTAGCGCTTATCCCCAGTGATCGCGTCTTTTTGTACTGCAAGGACATCGTAACCCCCGTCCCGTGCCTCAGGCGTTAATTCAACATCGAATCCCTGATTTTGGAATATCGAGGCCACCAGCTCCTCAAATTTCCGAGGGGGAATCTCATATAAGACGCCTGGGTTCCTTCGAATGTACGCGTATATCTCGGCTTGGAGATCAGGGATCCAGATGGAGGATTTTGCGAGCAGAATATTCTGGGGCGCATCAAATAGAATGTCGTTTCCATCTGAGTTTTTTCTCGGCAGAATGCCGCTCGAACCTAGCCCCAGACCTAATCCCAACCCCAGTCCCAATCCCATGACAATCGCTCTCCCAGGCTTGACGAACTAGCTCACGCACCGACGGAGTCGCTGACGGGGAGCGCCGTTGATAAAAACAATCTGTTTACACTTTTCACTTTCTTCTTTGGTGGGCGGTTTACACGTCAGCTGCGGGGCCATGTCTTTAGGGCGAGCTCCGTCAGCTTGTCCTGTCGCTGTTCGATACCAGCCTTCGTCCAGTCTTCATCCACTGCGACTTCGCTGGTGAGCTTGAACTTCGATTTCGCGAGGATCGGCCGCTTCGCGCTGAAAGGCCTGTTGCCGACGCGGCCATTTGGCCCCTTCTGTAGCAGCGCCAGATTGCCCATTCGATGGAGATAGCTGCTACACTCGTCGTCGTCGAAGTTCTTTCCCCAATCCGACTTCTTTGCGCGCTTGGGAAGCACATGTTCAAGATTCACCTGATCCTCGTTGGAGTTTGGAACAAGCTCAGGCTCCTTCTCACCCGCGCTGTATCGCTCGAGCGCAAGCAAATAATAACGAGCAACATTGCTTTTAGGCACCCGCGCAGTCTGAAAGGATGCACGAAACTCGTTATCGGTCGGGACGATCGAGGTAATCTCTTGGAGAACCTCGGACGTCGTCTTTATATCGCCGTCACGAATCTTGACTGCCGCGCGGCAGTAGTTCTTCTCTGCCGTGCCGCCGCCGATTCCCCCGACGATCAAGCCTCGCACAGACCACGAAACAAGGGAACGGAGCAGCTTTTTCTTCTCCTTGACCGTAAAGTGCTGGAGCGCCGCTAATAAGAGGGGCCGGTTCTGCTCCAGATCAAGTCGAAGCAGAGTCTGTACGTTCTCCCGCGCCGTCCCCCCAAAGCCATCCCAGTGCTCGTGGTCGCTGTTCAGTAAGGCCGCGTACAGGTTCGCAGCCTTTTGGAGATCGTGGAGGAATCCGACTACCTGTGCCTGGCTAGCAACGTGGTCCTTGATGCTCGTGTACAGCTCTCGCTCACGCACGGCCCCATGGACCGAGCTCCAATAGTGGCGCAGGAATGTGGTAAAAAAAGAGTTTTCCGCTGAGATCTCAAGCGCGCCTAGAACCTGCATCCACGAATCGCGGACCGCATCGAGCTTTGAGCCAGCACGCCCGAAGAGGAAATTCTTGAGCAGATCAGCGATAGTAAGGTCGGCGCCACGATCATTGAGCGTCTCAAAAATGAGGAAAGCGTCTGCCTCAGTCGGTACTTCGAGAGAAATGCACTTCAGCCTTTCCTTCAAGAAGTCGACCCATTGCGACAGACGCTTTGGCCACTCGGGTCCCGCATCATCTGCGACTTTCGAAACGTGTGTTCGGAAATATTTGTAGGCATCGTCGATGAGTTCGTGAGACTCCTTCGTCGGCTCAGGCGTTGACCTTGCCTGAACAATTCGTTGATCGTAGAAGTACGAATCCACGCTGTTGAGATTCAGGCGCGAGATCTCTTCAGCCGAACCCAGATCGGAAGTGGACAGGTAGGCGTTCTGAACAATTTCAGCGCGCTTCAGGTCGTCCCGATACTTGTATTCATCACGGATTGCCGCGAGAAGGATCGAAGTAGTCGCCAACCTCTGCTGGCCGTCAATAACGGAGTGCCGCCCACCATCGTCCTTCTGCGTAAAGACGATGGTGCCCATGAAGTACTCCGGCGTGCCCTCAGCGAAAGCGCTACGTAAGTCCTCCCAGTACTCGGATATCTCCTCTTTAGTCCAAGCATAGGAGCGCTGATAGATCGGAACGGATATCAATCGTTCCTTCAGCTCGCTCGCGAGCCCGCGAAGATCGAAGTTGATTCTAGCCGATTCCATACTTGCCTTCCTGGCTGCCGAACGCACAGCTAAGGCGACGCCTGGATCGCCGTGGTGCGCGGTCGACTTCTGCGCGTTGATCGCCGTAGTTCAGGCTACCTTGTGTTTTGCAATCAGTTCACGAACCTTTGGCACAAGCTCAGTTGGAATTTCCATGACCGTTTGGCCGGCAGCGTCAAAAGCCGCTTCATCCTCTGCTACGGCTTCTTCCTCAGTCTGAGATTCATAGTGGGCGAGGACCTCTTTAACGCGATTTTCATCCCAACCTGGAGGGAACTTACTCTGTTTCATTTGCTCTTTCTCCGATGACGGCGCCTGTATGCGATCAGTGGTTTATTACGAAGCTCGTAAGCCGTAATGACAAAAACGCTGTCTGGTGCTGGATCTGGTACATATATTACTCTCAAGTAACGTCCGTCCGTAGTCCGCCCGATTGCGACGCGGGAACTTTCGCGCCCGGGGCGGTCTTCACCGGGCCGCCTCAAAATCTCTTCAACTTCCTGTTCTGAAACATCGTGCCGGTAGATATGCGGCAATTCTGTTTCTGGATCGATGTAAAACCGTATTTTCAAGATTCCCTTCCCTCCCTACTACGGCTTTCCTAGCAACCCGAAATACTCCGTTGGCCGTGCCGTATCCGGACTCCCTAGCGTTTTCGCAATGAATGAAATCCGTACCCTGGGTCCCCAATAGGGAGCCTACACCAAAATCGAAATGGAGTAAGCAGACTCTCATATCTGCACCCCCTTGCTGAACCAGCGGCCTGCAGCTATCCGGCTGCGTCGCATCAGCCGCCGTACCAGGGACGGCTGCGTGCTCGGGATAAAGCGCTTTATCCTCTTCAACAATAAACGCCACCCGAACGAACAGTGACATCCAGCGAACGGCATCACTCCCGCCATTCGATATCAGCAACATCCCGCGTAATCACCGTCCCCGCCTCACCACGCAGGATGGCTTCGGCCTCATCGAGTCTGCCAATACCGGCTTTGGCGCCCGTCTGTTCGACGAACTCACAGGCCGCCTGCACCTTGGGCGCCATGGAACCTGCGGCAAACTCCAGGCGCCGAAGCGCCTGCGGGGCGGCGCGGCGGATGGCGCGCGCAGCGGGCGTGCCCCAGTCGCGGTAGACGGCATCGACATCGGTCAGCATCAGCAAGGCATCGACGCCGAGCTCGCGCGCGAGCAGCGCGCTGGCGAAGTCTTTGTCGATGACCGCCTCGACACCGATCAGGCTGCCATCGGCGCGCTGCACGACGGGGATGCCGCCGCCACCGGCACAGATAACCACGATGCCCTGTTCCATCAGCAGCTGAATCACGCCGAGCTCGAGAATCCGCTTCGGCCGGGGTGAGGCGACGACGCGCCGGTAGTGGGCGCCGTCCGCGGCAATCTGCCAGCCTTTCTCGACGGCCAGTCGGCGCGCCTCCGTTTCGCTGTAGACCGGCCCAATGGGTTTGGCGGGATGCTGGAAGGCCGGGTCCGCGGCATCCACTTCGATCTGGGTCAGCAGGGTTGCACAGCGGCGTTGCGGTGGCAGCAGGTTGTCCAGTTCCTGTTCGATCAGGTAGCCGATCATGCCTTCGGTCTCGGCATCCAGCACATCCAGCGGATAGGCTTCCTCCGGCTTGTAGGCGTAACCCTGCAGGGCCAGCAGGCCGACCTGCGGTCCGTTGCCGTGTGAGATCACCAGCGCGTGTTCCAGCGCGATGGGCGCGAGGCTTTGCGCCGCAAGCCGCACATTGCGGCGCTGGTTATCCGCCGTCAGCGCCTCACCGCGGCGCAGCAGGGCATTGCCCCCCAAGGCGATTACGACCCGCATGGCTTGACTCCCAGGTCCGCTGGCAAGCCGGCCTGCTCCAAGGCAGATGGCTCACCGCCCCTGCCCTTCGCCGCGCGCTGCCGCGGGCAGATTATGGGCTCAGCCGGAAACGCTGACACGGGGAACACGCCCGCTGATCGCCGTGACGATTTCATAGTTGATGGTCCCGAGTCGGCCTGCCAGTTCGTCCGCGCTGATGGCCGCCTCGCCCTGGCGCCCGATGAGGACGACCTCGTCGCCCAGCGCGACCTGTCCGCGCAGTGCCGTGACATCGATCAGACTCTGGTCCATGGTGATGCGGCCGACCTGCGGACAGCGCAGGCCGCGCACCAGCACTTCGAGACGGTTGGAGAGACTCCGGCTGAGGCCGTCGCCGTAGCCGACGGGCAGCGTGGCGATCAGCGACGGGCGTTTGGTGTAATAGGCGTGCCCGTAACTGAGGCCGGTGCCGGCCGGCACCTCCTTGATGAAGCTGATCCGGGTCTTCCATTCCAGCACCGGCCTGAGCGCCGCCACAGGCGGACTGATCACCTCAGAGGACGGGGCGAGGCCATACAGGGCGATGCCGGGGCGGACCGCATCGAAATGGGCCTCGGGCAGTTCCAGAATCGCGGCGCTGTTGGCCATGTGATGCACCTCGATGGCCTGGTCGCGCGTCACTTCGATGACATGCCGGAAGCGCGCCAGTCCCTCCCGCGACGGGGTCTTGTCCGCCTGATCGGCGCGGGGGAAATGACTCATGAGTCCGCGCACCCGGAGCCCGGGCAGCGCCTGACAGTGCTGGATGAACGCCAGTGTCTCTTCCGGGTAGATGCCGATGCGCCCCATGCCGGTATCGACCATGATGTGCACCGCCACCTCGCGGCCGAGCCGTCGTGCGCTGCTCGCCAGGGCCTGCGCCATCTCCGGCGTACACAGGGCAGGTTCACAGCCGTAGCGGACGATCGCCTCACTGTGTTCGGGCAGACTCGCCGAGAGCAGCAGGAATTTCGCGCGGATGCCCGCTTCCAGGAGCTCGATCGCCTCACTGACATGCGCGACACACAGGGTCGTGCAGCCGAGCCCGACCAGGTGGCGGGCAACGATCTCACTGCCATGACCATAGGCGTTGGCCTTGATGGCCGGCCACAGCGGGCGGGCGCCCACCAGTTGCTGGAGCACACCCAGATTGTGCGTCAGACGATCGAGGTGGATGTAGGCACTGGTCAGATGGTCTTTGCAGGGCGTCATGGTCTGCTTGCCTCGACGCAGGCTTGGGTAAGGGGATCAAGAACAACTCTCTTGGTTTGTATCCCCTCATCCTGTCCTTCTCCCGGAGGGAGAAGGAACTCTTCTTTGCAGAGTCGCGTGAGTATTCTACCCAACATCGTTCGCATACACGCTGATCCATCGCCTAAAGGCGGGAGTTTACTTGTCCCTAATCGGAGACGCTAAATCGGTATGCCATTCCGCAATGGCTGCTTGATGACATACTCGGAGGTCATCGCCCGAACGAGCGCACCATAGCTCAGCGAAAACGCCAGCCGGTCACCGACGCGAATGTCGCCGCCGGCGGCGGTCGCATCGGCGACCAGGTAACCACTGGAGGCCCCGAGGATCGTCACGCGCGGATCGAGCGGGGTCAGGCCCGCCACGTCGATATCCTCGCGCCCGACGTTGAGCAGTGCCCGGTCTATCTCGCCGCGGTCCTCGAAGACCGGCCGGCCGCCGAAGGCGTCCTGGGCACGCTCGCCCACCGGCAGCGACGGCTTCTTCTTCAGCTCCAGCACCTCGGCCTGCAGCACGAAGGCATCCTGGTGGGTATCCGGCCAGGGTCTGCGCTGCAGGGTCTCACGGCCGAGCAGAATCGCCTCACCCATGCGCGCATGATTGATGCGCCTCGGCATAGCGCCCGCGGCGATGAGCTCGAGGCCGCTGGAGTTGGCGCCGGAAATCCACGTCAGCGCCAGATCGAAGCGCTCCTCCACTTCCTCGGCCAGCGCGACCAGGCGGTTCATGTTGCCGGCATCGGGCACGACACCACTGAAGCAGGCGAGATTCGCCCCCAGACCCACGATGCGGATACCGGCCAGCGCGACGGCCTGCTGCACGAAGGCCATGAGATCATCCGGCCAGACGCCCTCGCGCAGATCGCCAAGGTCGACCATCAGAATCACCTCATGGCGAACGCCACGCCGGAGGGCGGCGGCGGACAGCGCCTGCAGGACCGACAGTTCCGAATTCAGGCTCATGTCCACGGATGCCACCACCGCCTCCACGCCGGACAGCGGCGGCAGGCGCAGCAGCAGGCAGGAGGCCGTGATACCGGCGTCCCTCAGCCGGTGAATGTTTTCCAGGCGCGAATCGCCCAGCGAGGCGACGCCACCGCGTAACATCGCCTCCGCCACCTGCGGATGCCCGCAGACAGCCTTGGTCACGCCCGTGACCGTGATGCCATGCTGCCCGCACAAACCCACCAGGGTGCGACTGTTGTGCTCGATCTTGTCGAGGTCGATGCTGAGACAGGGACAGTGCATCACGCCGGCGCGTCGCGCAGCCTGCGCACCAGAAAGCTGGCCACGTCGCGGCCGCTGGTGCCGCGGCCAAAGCCTGCATCCATGCCGCACTCACGCGCCAGTTTATCGGTGATCTGCGTCCCGCCGGCGATCAGCACCAGCCGCTTGCGCAGGCCACGCTCCTGCGCCAGCGCGTGCAGCCGCCGCATGTGCTGCTTGTGCACATCGGCATGCGTGACGATGGTGGAGATCAGGATGGCCCGCGCGCCGGTCTGCTCGGCGACCTCGACCAGCCGCTCGACGGACACGGAGGTGCCGAGGTCATGACAGCGGAAGCCGTAGCGCTCGATCCCCCCGTGCTTGATGTCGAGGATTTCGTGCAGGCCCACCGAATGCTCGTCCTCGCCGACCGTGGCCGCGACCAGATGGATGTCACGGCCGCGCACCCAGGCCTCGATCTCCGCATCGGGGAGCGCTGCCGGCGGCTCGGCCACCGTCAGGGCATCGGTACGGATCGCGATATCCAGCGTGCCCTTGATCTCGAAGACACTGCCCTCGGCGGGGTGCATGAGGCGCTGGTTGATCACCTGCGGCTCATCGAGCCCCATGTGTCTCGCCATCTCCAGGGCCGCCGCCCGCGCCACCGGTTGGCTCGCCGGCACGAACAGCGTCACACACACCACCCCGTCGCCGTGCTTTTCCACCTCGGGGCGCAGCAGGCCCTCCGCGCGTTCGGCGAGCGGCCCTGCCAGGCGCTGCTCGACGTTGTCCTCGGCATCCAGCTCGTCGATGTACTGGATTTTCGTTGCATCGCACAGGGTGCAGCCGCCATAGTCGGCGCAGGACTTGCCCGGCCCCTCGGCATAGCGGTTGTTGCCGAAGTGACTGCACACCGGGGCGCCGTAGCCGGGTTCGCGGGGAATCACGCTGGCCGCGCCATCACCACCCTGAGGGTCGCGCACGATACCGTCACCCTTGCGCTCCGGGAAATAGCCCTGATCGACGAACTGCCCGGCCTCGACCGCCGCATAGTAACCCCCGTTTGCCAGGATCTCTTCCAGGAACAGCACGGCGCGTTCCTTCAGCTCGCGCGCCTGCGTGTCGAGCGGGCCGTCCGTCTTGAGCTCGATCATCTGCATCAGACCGTCGACGCCCATGAGCGTCTGGCGCGCGGCGTTCACGCCCGCGACATTGTTGTAGTGCCAGGGGATGTTCCGGCCCTCGTCGGGGGTGATGGTGCTCTGGATGTGCGTCGGCGTCAGACGCGAGATCAGGGTATCCAGGACATGGGTGACGGTCGCCTCCTCGGTGTCCGACTCCATGTAGCGGGTGTTCTGCTGGGCCCGGAAGCGGTAACCGTCGAACAGCTCGCGCAGCGCCAGGGCATAGGGCAGATCGAGCCGCAGCTTGGGCGCCGGTGGTGCGGTCGGCGGCACGGTGGAAAGCGCGATCAGCTCAGGCGGCATCCCCGCGGCCCGCGAGTAGCCGGTGTTGATCGCATGCTGGACGAACAGCTCCGGGGTGACCTTCCAGGCCTCCTTGGCCGTGGCATTGGCGTTGTGCGCACCGTCGAGCTGGAGTATGCCGGCATCGGCGAGAATGCGCTTGGCCTCGGCGGCATCGACGAAGGAACGGTGCATATTGATGTCACGGTACAGGACATTGTATTGCGGGTCCTGGTGAGCACCGTTGACGCCCTCCTCCGCGAACAGCACCGCCATCTCGGGGCCGGCGAGACCGCTCACGTAGGAATGAAAATTGATCGGCCTGCCGACCTCGGCTTCGATCGCATCCAGCGCCTTGCGGGTGGCGCGGATCTGCTTGCGGGTGACGGGGATGCCGCCGACCCCCTCGGGCGTACCCTCGATCAGGCCGTCGAAATGCGACTGACCGGTGGTACGGATCACCATGATGTGATCGGCCCCGTGCCAGGCGGCCATGCGCATGCGGCGCAGATCATCCTCGAAGCGCCCCGAGGCGATCTCGGTGGTGATCACAAGGTCACACTGCGGATCGATGTCCCCGAACTCGCGGGCGGCAGGCAGCGGCACCGAATGTTCGAGATCTGCCGACGCATCCTGGTAGACGAAGGGCCCGAGCGCGTGCGCCGTGCGCGGCTCGCGCCAGGCCCAGCCGCGGCGTTTCGGGCGGTACTGATCGAGATCCTTGAGCACCTCCCGCAGGTCCAGCTTCTGGTCGGGCGCGAGCTTCATCGCGGCAGCTCCTCCCAGTCGCGACCTTCCAGCAGGGCGCGACCGGCCTCGCGCACTGTGCTGCCCTTACTCATCGCCAGGGCCAGCACCAGGTGGCCGGCACCCCGGCCGAGCACCCCCCGCGCCTGCATCTGCACGACCAGCTCGCGGGCTTCCAGGCTCGAGAATCCCATGCGCAGCAGCACCGAACGCTCGATCGACGGTGTCGTGTGGCTGCGCGCCTCCTCGATCAGCGGCGCGACGATCTCATCGACCAGGCGCCAGAAGCGGGCATGCAGTTCCTCGTCCGAGAGGCCCTGCAGGTGCGCCCGGCGCGTCTCGAAATCATCCGGTCTTTCCACACAACTCATCCATGGTCTCCTGCAGGTGGCGTCGAGTACTGCGTGTCGCGGATCCGGAATGCGCGGAAGGTCGCCCGTACCCGCCTATGCGCTGCCAGCGCGTCCCGTTTCATCACGATTCCGGGCCACCAGGTCCTGCACAGATGAGCTATGTTTGTATCAGGGACTGGTAAAGTCAAACACTCGGAAATGGGAGGAGAACGACGATAGCTACCTATGAACGACTTCAAAGGGCTGTCCGGATCCTGGATGGGCCCGGCAGTATTCAGGAACGGCTCGCCAGCGCCTATCGGACCGAGGTGCAGTATATCGGGCCCGAGGAGCTGGATGAAGCGACCGCCTATCTGCTCGAGGGCTTGAACGACGAGCTCACCAAGGCGGAGGCGGCCGGCGATCTGGATGCCATTGATATGTCGACGAGGGACTTGACGGAGGCAGAGGCGCAGGGGCTGGCGGACCAGATTCGCGCGTTGCGTCAATACTTCGCCAGACAACAGCCTGCGGCGTAAATCAAAAAGGAGGTAGACTATGGCGACTTATGTGATTCTCAGTCAGTTGATGCCCGGCGCCTTGAAGGACCCGAAAGAATTCAAGGAACTGGCCGAGGTGGTTTCCGCGAAGATCAAGGAGCAATGTCCCGGCGTGGAGTGGAGGCAAAGCTTCGCCACCATGGGGCGCTTCGATGTGGTGGACGTGGTCGAATCGGAAGACCCCAAGCAGGTGGAGAAGGCGGCCATGATCATCCGCGCCTTTGGGCACGCCACCACGGAGACCTTGCTCGCCACGCCCTGGAAGGAGTTCCTCGCCGTGCTTTGAGCCCCACGGCATGTCGGTCTCCGAGCGTTCAGAAACAGGGCGCAATGCGGCCTTTGTCTGAGGCGCGCGGCGGACATCTCCGGCGGCGTCGGTGTCCTGGAAGGGCAACAACGTGATGGTTTGATGGTAAGGGGCAGGCAGGATAGCCTGTTATCGATGTCGAAACACGCCAGCGAGGATGCCCATGCAAGAGCGATTGGCCGAGTTGGAGACGCGCATTGCGTTTCAGGAGCGGACCATCCAGGAACTCAACGAGGTGGTCACCCGCCAGCAGGACGAGATTGACCGCCTGGCGCGCGAGGTGGAAACACTGAAAGTCCAGTTGCTGACGCTTGCGCCTTCTCTGGTCGAGGGCCGCGATGAGGAGACGCCGCCCCCGCATTACTGACGGTCGAGTATCAGAAGAATAAACGCCCTTTTTCCCTGGGTCTACGGGTAGTTCACGCGCAACTGGCCAGCCGTTCGTCCCGGTTCGACCTGCGCTATTCGCCACTTCTCGCTGAATTCGGTCATCGTCGCCAGGAAACCCACCCTCTCCGGTTCCACTTTCCGACCATTCCTGGCTGCCATGCAAGCCCTTTCCGCGCCGCTTCCGTCACGCTTGCAGCCACGTGACTGGTGGGTTACGCAAAAAGCGCTAACCCACCCTACAATTCGGATTAAGTAAGTGCCATTCTACTCTGACACCCAATGTCCAGCCGACTGAACGCGACTCCTGACAATCACTCCCCCGCCGCTGCGGCATACCGATTTGCTAAAGGACCGCATGCCGGCGTCGATTATCCCCTGGTTGCAAACCGTTTTCCGTCCGGCAGCGCCCGGACACTGAGGGTGAACTATGGATGTGTTCGGCTACGCGATCCTGGCCACCGGGCTGATCGCCCTGATCTATGGCATTCTGATTTTCAACCGGCTGGTTCGGCTGAAACACAATGTCAGGATGGCGTGGGGCAATATCGATGTGCTGCTCAAGCAACGCCATGATGAACTACCCAAGCTGGTCGCGGCCTGCAAGCAGTACATGAAGTATGAGCAGGCAACGCTGGAGCGCGTGATCACGGCACGCCAGCAGGTTGCCCACGCCAGGGAATCAAGCGATGTGGCGGCCCTGGGACTTGCCGAAACCACGCTGCGTTCCAGCCTGGGACAACTCTTCGCACTGGTGGAAAACTATCCGGAGCTGAAGGCTGATGAGTCGTTCCGCCAGTTGCGGGATCGAATCACCGGACTGGAGAGCGCGATTGCGGACCGGCGCGAGTTTTATAACGAATCGGTCAATCTGAACAATATCGGTATCGAGGAGTTTCCCAACAACCTGATTGCCAGCTGGTTCAGGTTCGCGCCGTTCCGGCTGCTGCGGTTCGCCGATGCCGAGAAAACGGATGTCGACGTCGAGGCCCTGTTTCAGACCTGATGCCGGATACCTTTCTCCGCGGAGGCTGGCCGCATAATCCGAGTTTCCGGCTCCTGGACGCGTTTCCCTGGCGCTTTTCCCGAACCGATTTGATCCAGGCGATCCTCTCGGCGGCCTACCTCGCGGCCGCGGCGATGCTGTTCTACGGGCCATCCGCCCTGGTGCGTGGCGCCGGTCTGCTGATCATCATTCTGGGAGCCGCCGTGGGCTGGCTTGCCGCATCCCGACGCTATCACCTGATCACGGACACCCCCACCTCACGTATTGCCAGCGCCGCCCAGGGCTATGTCGAACTCCAGGGCCGCTGCCAGCTGCATCCCGGAAGTCTCCCTTTGGGCTTCCGGTCGGGACCACCCTGTGTCTGGTATCGTTACAGCGTGCGTCGTGTGGGAGATTCGAGCTCAAGGCTCCTCGATCGCGGCCAGAGCGAGGAGACGTTTCTGCTGGATGATGGATCGGGCCAGTGCATCGTCGATCCGAACCAGATCGAAGTCACTACCACCTTGCACCGCTCATGGCAGGAAGGTGACTATCATGTCAGTCTTGAATACCTTCGCCCGGGCGAGCCTGTCTACGCCCTGGGTTACCTCACGACCACGGGGGGTACCCACCTGGACCTCGACAAGCGGGCTGATACGAGCGCGTTGCTGGCCGTCTGGAAGCGCGACGCGGATACCCTTCACGCCCGCTTCGATGCCAACGGCGATGGGGACATCGATCTTCATGAATGGCAGCGAGCGCGCGCAGCGGCCGAACAGGAAGTGGCTGCCCAGCATCTCGAACTGCGTCTTGGCCCCATGATCCACGTCCTGGGGGCGCCGCCCGACGGGCGCCCCTTCCTGTTATCTAACCGCGCGCCGCAACAGCTGGCACGACGTTTCCGCTACTGGTCATGGTTTCACGCGACGGTTCTGGGGGTTGCACTGTCTTATGGCCTGCTCGCGATCGCGAATTGAGTCCTCAGAAGCGCATGCGCCTGAGCAGCGAGTCGAAGACGACGCGCGCTTGGGCGAGACCGAGCAGGCGCGCGACGCCGAAGTAGACGATACCGTAGACCGCCGCGACGAGCACGGCGAGCGGCAACGGGCCGAGACCGCCGAGCGCGACGCGCACGGCCTGCCCCGCCGCGGCGCCCGCAAGTGCGGCGCCGAACATCCGCGCGAGCGGCCCCGCGCCTGCGCCAACCGCACCGACGCGCCGGCGCAAGTTCGCCCGCAACAGCCCCCACTCTAGCCAGGCGCCGAGCGCGGCGCCGAGCGCGAGCCCGACCGGACCGAGCGGCTGGTCCGCGACCGTGAAGCCCGCCAGGAGACCAGCCGGAATCGTGCGCCCGAAGATCGTCACGGGTTCGAACTGCAGCATGAGCAGACTGCCCGCGACGGCGGCCACGAGCACGCGCAGCCCGGCGACACGCGCCGGCGTTTTCGTGTCGCGCAGTGCGAAGAACGCCGATTGATAAACGCGCGTGCTCGTCGACGCCAGGAGCCCCACACTGTAAGCGGCGAGCGTCAACGAGACGATCAGGACGTCGGGCGCGCCGAACTCGCCGGCCTGGTAGAGGCCCGCGACGAGCACGTCGCCGAGCAGCATGAACGCGACGAAGCTCGGCACGACAAAGAATGCGACGCGGCGCTGAGCCACGACAGTCCGCTCGCGCAGCGCCTCGGTTGCACTGGCGCGCTCGCGCGAGAGCTCGGGCAGCTCGGCCGCCGCGACGCTCATGCCGAAGAGGCTGATCGGCAGCACATAGAGCGTCTGCGCGTAGCGAAGCCGTGCCAGCGCGCCGATCGCGAGCAGGCTCGCAAGTATCATGTCGACATAGGTGCTGATCTGGACGACGCCGCGGCCGAGGATCGCGGGTCCGGCGTTTCTGACGGCCTCCTTGAACGCGGGCTCGCGCCGCCCGCTGTTGATCCGGATCTCGCGGTCGAGCCGAAGCACCCAGGGCAGCTGCACGCCGAATTGCAGGAAGCCGCCGAGCAAGGCGCCCCAGGCCGCTGCCATGAGCAGACCCTCGAGCTCCAGCCGCGAGCCGAACACGACGAGCGCCGCGATGATCGCAGCGTTCCAGAGTACGGGCGCGAAATAGGGGACGAAGAATTTGCGGTGGCTGTTCAAAATCCCGAGCGCCCAGGCCGACAGCACGAGCACACCGGTCATCGGAAAGATGATCCGCACGACCGCGATCATGAGCTCGCGGCGTTGCCCTTCGAACCCCGGCGTGAAGACGCTCACGAGAACCGGCGCGAGCACGATGCCCAGCAGCGCAATCAGGCCCGCGATGCCGAGCAGCAATGCGAACGTCGCGCCCGCGACGCGGCCGGCTTCCTTGGTTCGGCCTTGTCCGAGCAACTCGGAATAGACGGGGATGAACGATGCGCTCAGCGTGCCCTCGCCGAGCAGGTTCTGGAGCACGTTCGGCAGGCGCAGGCCCGCGCTGAACACATCGGCAAAGAGACTCGTACCGAAATACGTCGCCAGCACGCGCTCGCGCACGAGCCCGATGATGCGGCTCAACAGGATGCCGGTCGCAACCAGCACGGATGCGGCACCGCTCGAGCGCGCGGCGCTCGAAGGCGTTCCGCTGACGGTCATCGCGCGAATTTACTCTCGCGTCCGCCGCCTGGCAACCGGGGCACCCGTTTGGGGTCAGAGTAACTACTTTCGTGGCCGAAATTTTGCTCTGACCCCAAATGTCGAATCCGGCCACCTTGCCCACTGCCATGATCTGCCAGAGAAATTGATTCTCTGGCAATGATAAATCGCAATTCATACCGTTAGTTTTCTCGTTGTTGATGCAAAGCAAGAAAGACGCATGCGACTGTTGTGAGTAGAAACGAACTTACGTAAAAAGGTTTCACTAACTGCTGATGATGGTGGATTTAGAAACAACTGGAACAAGCGCAGACTCCTTGATGCAAGGCTCGCGCCTGGCTCGACAACAGTATCGACATGCATTTACGAATTGGCTGCGCACTGGCAAAGGTTGCTTGAATCGATGGCGGCCACGAAATCAGCAGCACACTTTTACCGGAACGACTTACCACGTTAACTGAAACAGACTAGGGAGAAGATAATAATCAGAGTATCAAGAAACGTATTACTAGCCGCTGCTGCTGTGACTGTGAGCCTTGCAGGATCTGTGAGTTATGCAGCAGACGTATCCAGCGTAGACAATATGGAGCAAGTCGTAATCTCGATCAAAACCGATCCACTCAAGGATCCTGAGCCTTCGTGCGTTGCGCTTCAGATTGGCATCAATTTGTTACTGGGTGTGGTCCCTGTCGACAACACATTTGTTTCCGTCACGCCTGCGGATAGTGTCATACTGTTTCCGACTATTGAGGGTGTCGAACTCATCAATCCGGACAATCAGATAAACAAGCGGAAGAAGCCGAAGCCTGTCTGTGACACGCCGGCCGGGGAAAACACGGCATCACTGGCAGGGCTGCTGCAGACTTTCGTCGACCTGGAGGGCAGTAAAGTCGTGATCTGTCCGCTGTGCGCAAGCAGTCGCGGCATTACCGAACCCACTCAGGGAACAATGGGCAACGCTGAGGAGATCCACAATCTGTTCCTCTTCGCTGACAAGGTGATTGATTTCTAAAGATCCTTTCTTACACGGTCAAAACGATCGCCTGTCTCACAGCGAGTATGCATTTAGAGGGCAGTTTGGTGACAATCAAGAACTCCGCTTTGTAATGAGGCGGAGTTCTTCCGTCAGCTCGTGGCCTGGCCAGAATTGGCAAAAGCCTAACTTCCGTTTTTGGGTCGCCATGTTAGGTCACGATCCAGGCGAGTCCGCTACGTACGAATGCTGTCTTCACTATCCACATCCCTTTCCGAATAGACCGGGATATCAATACGTCTCCAGGTGTCTTCGGAACGGCTAATTCCACCGTATTTCTCAGCCAACGCGATCATTGGTTTATTACTGGGCAGTACGTAGCCCCTCAATACCCTCAGTTTCAACCTTCGTGCGGAGTCGATAAGCCGCTTGAGGAGTAGCGTGCCTAATCCAGACCCTTGGTACTCATCTATCACTGTGATCGCGAATTCGGCGACATCCGGTTCCTCCTTCAGTCTTACAAAGCGTGCGATACCGATTCCCGCTGCCTCTGAGTCACCATGTATAAACGCACACCATGCGAGTCGGTGCATATTGTCAAGGTCAGCCAGATAATCGAGCTGCTTGTCAGACAACTGTCTGATGCCGGAGGCGAAACGAGAATAGCGACTTTCTGGTGACAGATGACACCAGGCTGAGCGAATTCCCGACTTCACAGACTCTGCATCATGTGCTCCGCCGTTGTCATCGCAGCAAAGCCTGATCTCGCAATGAGTGCCGTCTTTGAGTACCGCTGTAACATCAGAGTTCGACAACTGATTCTCCGTGTCTTTCAAGAATTACCTTAATTGTAGTTAGTGGGAGGGAGAACTGCATTCGGCTGGATTTAAACATATCCGTGACAGTGCAACTTTCTAAATGGCGATCATTTCGTTTCTGCCAATTCGCTTCCGGTCTGAGCGGGTTGGGGGGATGGCGAGACGGAAAGCAACGCTGCTAAGTCACTGAATGACTGATTATGTTAAGGGTTGTAAGATGCCTGCCCTCAGTCGCAGGCCTGTCAGCGCACGCAAGTACTCAACGGGCAGGCGTCTTACAAGCCTCGAGGGAGGAAACCGCGGGACGAAGCCACGCGGTTATAGTCGGCAGTCGCGTTATGGGGATTTGAGTTGTGACTTTTCGGTGCTGGGCGGCAAAGTCACTCGGCGCCGAGACGGCAATGTTCATTGTCGGGTCAGTTGCATCCCAATGGCAGCTGGTATTCCGCTCTCGGTGAGAGCAAAAGAGCGTAACTCGATGCCCTCGGCAAAACGGTGCCCTTACCGGGTCTGAGCGATAAAGGCAAGACAGGCAACAGGTGGCGGCGACACTCATGCGTCACCCACGCACCTGGGTGGTCCACGGGGCAGTTGCCCGCGCATGAAGGTGTCGATGATGCGCATCGGAGCGCCACAGTCCGGGCAGACATAGGTGGAGGAAGTCTGCGCATCAGGGGCACTGTCACCTGTTGTCTCCGCCCCGTTCGTTGCTGCATCAGTGGACGTGTCGTTTTTTTTACCCATCAGCAGCTCACGGGCCTGCGCCAGGTTGTGCTTTCGTGTGGTGTTGGCGGTCATCCCGTAGTGCCTGATGCGGTGAAAACCCGAGGGCAGGACATGGAGCAGGAAGCGGCGAATGAACTCATCCGGGGCCAGCCGCATGGTCTTGTGTCGAACCCGTTGCTTGGCCCGGTAGTCCTTCCACGTGAAGGTGACGCCCTGCTCGTCCAGTGCAATGAGGCGGCTGTTGGCGATGGCGACCCGATGGGTGTAGCGTGACAGATAGGCCAGCACGGCGGCCGGTCCGGCGAAGGGACGTTTGGCGTAGACGACCCACTCGATCTGGCGCAAGGGTTTGATCCAATCACCGAAGGCCTTCGTCTCAGCAAGCACCTGATGGTCACCGAAGAACTGCAGTTGGCCGGCGTGACAGGCATCGCAGAGCTTCTCGAGGAACAGCCGCCGGAACAGTCGCGAGAGCACGCGCACGGGCAGGAAGAACCCCGTCCGGCAGGCGACCCACTGTTGGCCATCGAGCGACAGCCCCCCGCCGGGGACGATACCGTGCACATGGGGGTGATGGGTCATCGCCGAGCCCCAGGTATGCAGGACCAGAGTCACGCCGATACGGGCGCCCAGATGCCTGGGGTCGGCGGCAATCGTGCGCAAGGTCTCGGCGGCGGCTTTGAACAAGAGGCTATAGATCACCGACTTGTTGTGGTAGGCGAACTCGCTGATCGGCCCCGGCAGGGTGAAGACCAGGTGATAGTAATCCACGGGCAGGAGGTCTGCCTGGCGTGCCTCGAGCCAGCGCCGGGCCGCAGTGGCCT
>CAVPOO010000007.1:0-638517 GCA_963707015.1 uncultured Gammaproteobacteria bacterium | reverse complement strand
CGGTAGTTCTCATTTAGTAACGGTGAATATAATCGTCTGCTAATCGACGAACCAAGCCGTTGCCGAAAGTAAATCCCGAGTGATCTACTCGGCCGACGTTTGTCGGCGCGTTTAACTCATTCAATCGTTTCTACCTTACCCGGCCGCAACGAGCGGCCAATTCAACTGCACGCGCGCAGGTTAGAAGAATCATGTCGGAAAGCGCCCGCCGCGGTGGCCGCTTTCGAACGTGTTTAACCGGGGCGGTCTGGTTAGTATTGATGCCACCCCCACACACGGAAGTACACAGGGTGTCATCATTCGTTTCGGTGAGGTATCACGCTCTGTTAGACCACTGCGGTCCAGGGTTAACCCTGAAGTACCTGGCTGAGGTGCTGAACACCACCGATGGCGGGCTTCGGATGCCGTTTGTGCGGGGCACGCCTTCACGAGCAGGTCGTTTGGCAGGGGCTCAGCACCGATGAAGCCTGTGCCCGAAGAACACCGAGTCCTCGACGTTCGCGAGATCGCGCTCTACGACCACAATCCACGGCAATCAGCCAATCCGAAATTTGATGTCATCAAGGCGTCCATCCGGGCACAAGGCATGGACCAGCCGCTGGTCGTGACACAGCGACCGGGTGAGACGGGCTACATGATTAGTGCCGGCGGCAACACGCGCTTGAAGATCCTGCAGGCGCTGTACGAGGAGACGGGCGAGGCGCGTTTTCGCGACGTCAGCTGTATTTACCGTACCTTGGACCGGGGAGGCCGACGTCCTGCTCGCACACCTGCGCGAAAACGATCTCCGCGGCGATCTCACCTTTCTCGATAGGGCCTTAGCCGTCAAGGCGCTGAAGCGCCTGATCCAAGAAGAGCGGGGTGGAGATAGCGTGACGCAGACACAGCTGGCTGAGGCACTCAGCGACCGTGGCTACGCCTTGAGCCAGGGGCTGATTTCCCAGATGGTGTATGCCGTCGAGCGGCTGTTGCCGGTGTTGCCTGCAGCGCTCAAAGGCGGCATGGGTCGGCCCCAGGTCGAACGGATTCGGCAACTGGAACGCGCGGTCCGCGCACTCTGGCTCGATCGCGCCGTGGACACGGAGGACGAATTTGACCAGGTGTTCACTGCGCTCTGTCGTCGCTACGACAGTCCGGAATGGGACATCGGCAATCTACGACGTGCGCTGGAGGCTGAGATGGCAGAGCGGGCGGAGGTGAGTATTCACGAGGTGAGCATGGTGCTCGAAGGATACTTGGTGGGGCGACGCGGTCGGGACGCTGGCGCCGACTGGCTGACCGAAACCGGCGATGATGATGGCATGTCTGATGCCGAGCCTATCGCGGCGACCAACGCGAACGAGTCTACCTTGACCGAACTACCGACCAATGAAACCGACGACGCGACAGCACGAGAGGGTGATCAGCCGATAGCGAGCGACGCCGTCGAGGCTTCGGCGCCGTCGGCGTCTGCCGGCGACACCGACGTGGCTTGCGAAGACGACACCGACCCGCGGCGAGTCGATGATCCTACGCCTCAGACGACGGCGCGGCTCGACTCGTCGGATCTCAAGTCATTACGCGCCCGCGCCTGGACACTGGCGAGCCGACTGGCCCAGCGTAACGGCCTGAGTGAACTCATCCAACCGCTCGCCGGCAGGGGGCTGGGATTTGTCCTCTGCGATGTGCCCGATCCAGCTCTCGTGGATCAGCTCGATGAGGATACCCTGGCCCAGGTCTCCATGGTCTGGTGGTACCTCGCCGCGGCCTGCGAGGTCACGGTGGCGCCGGTGGAACAGCTGCTGCCCAGCTTCGATGATGAGTCGGTGCTGCGGCGTGCCCTCGAAGACCAGGACGCGGGCCTGCTCTTCTCGAGTGTCTGGACGCTGGATCCGGGTCACATGGGATTTCGACTCTGGCGCCGACTCGATGAACGCGACTGGCGCGATCTCGTGGACCTCATGGAGACCTACCGCGCCTTGCACCAGACTGCGGCGGCCTCGGGATATCCCCTCTGGCCATGACGACGGCGGCCGGGACCAAGGAATCAGAACTGGTCATGGCGGTCTTGCTGTACGCCATCCGGTGTCTGGCCGAAGGTGATCAGCACGCACTGCGCGGCATGAACTTCGGTCCCGAGGAGGTTGCCGCGCTACGCGATGTGAATCTGGCCGACCTGTATCGCGCCGGCTCGCTGCAGGCGCATTGCCTCACTATACAGCTCGACCGGGCGGTCTACTGGCCCATGTTGGCACACCTGCGTCGAGAACGAGAACTCGAAGCGGTTCAACGCGACCTCATCCAAGCGGATGCACCACTGGAGATGATGCGCAGCCTGTTCGGCGTCGGTTCGCGAGAGTATACGCGGCTACGCCGGCTGCTGACGGTGCATCCGTCCGTCGGCAGGCCGGCTGAGCCGGACGAGGCGACGTCCCACGCGGTCTGGCAGGCCTGGTCCGAACGTGTGAAGGAAGATGCGACCGCGTCCCTGACACCTGAAGACTATCTGGCCCTCGGCGAGGACACCGGCGCATCGCTGCGCGCCGTGTGGCACCTGACGCAACGCTGGGCCGAGTATGGCGATCTCTCGCACGAAGGTGTCATACCCACGACGCAGAACGAGAGCTCAGACCGGGAACCGGGCAACCCTTGATCCGCGCCTATGTCCCCGTCTGAGCCTAAGCTTCGACCGGCGACACGAGCCCTCGATGCGCTGATTCGCCGGACGCTCTCGCAGATCCAGGAGACCACTAATGCTCTAAGGGCCGATGCCTTGCTTTTCCTGAGTAACGGGCATGAAGTGTTTCCGGCACGCCTGGTGCAAGATCCGGTTTTGGAACCGGTGGACAAGGTTGTGTGGATGGTGATCTGTCAACACGGTCAGGCCGTGGGGATGAGCAGCGCATTCCCGAGCTACAACGCGATTGCCCGCCAAGCCAATATCGCCTCACCCGCCACAGTGTCCAGGGCGATTGCCCTGCTGCGTGTGACCCGATGGTTGTCCGTGTGCACGCAGGTCAGAGACGGCGTCGGTCGCTTTCGTGGAAACGTCTACGCGCTGCATGACCAGCCGCTGCCGCTTGCCGACGCGATGCATCTCGATCCCGACTATCTGGCATTCGTGAAAGCGGCCCGCCAGCACCATCATGCACGCGTGCGCAAGGTGGCCGACCTCGTCCTGGCCTCCATCGATGACGACAGCGAGGCGGGGGTCGACATCCTCGCACCGCTGCCCGCGACGGCGCAACGATGCGAGGTGGCGCGCGAGGCGGGCCCGCGACGCTATCTTAGCTTCAGTGCCACCGTGCTGCCTAGGCTCGCAAACCGATCGCCCGCAAGGCCAATGAACCACCGGGACCAGGACTCGGGGAACAATACGGACCGACTTCGAAATGTGAGCCCTCAAAAATCGAAGTTGGTCGGTAGTAGTAGTTATATAAATATAAATATAACTACAACCACAAAGACAAAACCGTTGCAAAAATTGAACACGGACCCGGGACGTGCATCGCTGATTTACCCGCGCCGCTTAATCGCCGATCAGCGCGAGATTGCCGCACGTTACCTCGCCAGTGTGCCGGCGGAGCAGCGCCAGTCGGTCTTGGACGAACTCGAGGGTCGCTTTCGCGCCGAGAGAGAAGGCGCCAAACCCGTGTACGACGAACTGCGCTACCTTCATCACCTCTGCACCCAGGTCAAGGCCGGCGGTTTCCAACTCAACCTGGGTCTCAAGGTCCAGGGTGAGCGAGCGCGACGCGCGCAGGAGGAAGAACTCTGTCGGCAGACGGCTCGAACACGGGAGGAAGTCCGTCGCCGACCCCGTGCGCGCACGGCCACTGGCGAGAGTCCCTTCGCCGAAGCGCGCAAAGTGTTGGGTCTGCCACCCTCCAATTACGCTTCCGCGCGCAATTCCTGAACGCGCGGCCAGCGCCCCGAGAATTATTACACTGTAATAATTCCTGCTCTTGCCGCCGCACAGCGGTTTTCTCCCATTCACGACACGGTCGATTGCTTCCATTGACACCGAAACACCCCGGGATCGGGCATTGTGTCTCCTGTCGAAGCACAGTCCCTGAGCGAGAGTCAGGCGCCTCGACAATTATTACACTGTAATAATCCATTTTCTTGTCGCCTCAATGCGGCTTCACCCCATTCATCAAGCAGTCGTTTCGAATTTTAGTGCTGAAAACCACGCCGGGCTTGGGCGTCGTTTCTTCTTTCCTTGGTAGCGCGAATAGGGCTCAGTGTAGCCTTTGATGATTTATCCAGCGGCGGCGACAGATTAAGAGGCCATTGCTTTGAGTCAACAGGACACCAATACCGCACCCGGGGTGCCTACGCAGAGCCATGCAGAATCACCTGCGGCTGAAGGGCAGCCGGGTGCCTTGCGCGCGGTCGTGACCCTCACGCTCGAGACGCGCCAGGCGCAGCGGATGGTCAAGGGGCGATCGGGTACGGTAGATAAGCCGGCCATCATGGGTCTGATCGGGTTTGCGAACCGGCTGCGTGTCATCTGGCACGGGGCAAGGGCCGATGATCCTTACGCAGATTGGTGGTTAGTCAAGGTGCACAACGCGCTCGACGTGGCCGACCAGGCGGTGCAAGCCGCATTCGACGCCATACAGACTCACCTGACGGTTATTGACGCGATCAGCGCAACGCCAGGCGCCTCCGTGCGACCCGTTCGCACACCTCTGCGCTTCAGCAACCCGTACGCCTATCGGGGTGCGCACCTGGTCGCGCACTACGATCGACTCGTGCGTGCCGTGCTCACTGCCCAGCACATCGGCGTCATAGCCCGTGATGAGGCGGCACGTGTCCTTGCATCGGGTGGTCGCCAACTGCGGCGCGCCTTCTTGAGCCCATTGGGATACCGCTTGACGGGCGTCACCCGCGAGGACGTATCTCAGGGCACGGCCAGGTATTCAAAGGCCCAGGCGAGTATGGGCAAAGTGCCAGCGGCTGTCGTCAGTGGAGCGCTGCGGGCACCGCACGCGCCCGACCGTCCCATGCCGGCCTCGGGTTTCGCGCAACACGTGCACCTTCAACCGCGATCCGTGAATGCCTGAACGATGCCGATGCTCGAAACCGCAACACCCCTTGCAGCCGATGGTTGCTGTCTTATCGCGTTGCCGATTCCAGAATCAGATACATAGCGAACCCATGGGAGCAACGATGGCGGCAACCCGAACTGACCTTGAAGGACGACGCGTCAGCGTACGGCTGGATCCCGGCATGCTGATCGAGGCCTTGATCCTGAAGCGACTGAACACGGTGCCCAAGCGCCGGCACCCGGACTGGATTCGTACTCTGCTCATCCAGGGATTTCTGGCCGAGTGCCGCGTGGTTCGGCGGCTGAATGGAATAGCACCGGAGCACCTCGTCGCGCAACGTCGGGTGCAGCCATCGCCTGGTTCGGGTTTCGACTTCGGCGATCGGTCGGCTGGGTCAGCACACCCGAAGCGGGTCGCAAGAGCAAACCGTCAGCAGTCAAACCAAGCCCCACCGAGCCACGTGGCAGCGGGCGGCGTAGACAAACCGTTCGCGCACCTGCGCAAGGTCGTGGGGTAGCACATCACATGGAACAGAGGAGGGCAAGCGTGTCAGAGCAGCAGATGAATCCCGTGAGCGTAGGCCTGGATGACGGTTACGCCTTTACCAAGCTGGCGTTACCGGACGGGCGGCTGGTCGCGGTCCCTTCGCGGGCCCGGCTGGGACGAGCCAACGTCACCTGGATCGATAATGCCGAACAGCGCATCTTCGAGTACGAGACCGAGGACCAGTTGTTTGCCGTGGGTGAGGTGGACGGCGAGCCCACCTACTTCGACGCCTATCCGTTCTCCGGTCTCAACCGCGCCATCGTACAGCACGGTTTGCAGCAGGCGGGGCTCGGCGGCCACTCCCTGCATGCGGTGTCGGGATTGCCGGTGAGCAGTTTCTATCTCAAGGATGGCAGTCGACGCGAGGCGGTCTTGGCCAAGAAACGCGACAGCCTCAGGCGGGCGGTGCACCCGATCGACGCTCGTCTGCCGGCGGCCATTGCCTTTCATGACGTCATCCCGGAGGCGCTGGCCGCGTGGTACGACCATGTCATTACGGAATCCGAGGACGGGGTACAGTTGGCGTCCGAGCGCCTTCACGTACCCGTGGCCATGGTCGACATCGGCGGGCGCACGACCGATGTCGTCGTCGTGGCGGACCAGGCGGTCCAGCACGGTTCGTCGGGTTCGCTGCGTTGTGGACTGCTGGACGTGAAGCGGGAGGTGACCGAAGGCATTCGCAGTCGATTCGACATGGACGTCGTGAGCGAGCGCGCGGTCGAGGCGGCGGTTCAACGCGGTCGTGTCAGATTGTTTGGCAAGGACCACGACGTAGCGGACCTGGTGACGACGGCGCAGCGGCAGCTTGTCGAGCGTCTGCTCGCTGAGACACAACGGCAGCTGGGACGGGGCGCGGAACTCGAGCACATCCTCTTCGTGGGTGGCGGCACGGTCGCGCTCGCGGCGCACCTACGGGATTGGTTTCCGAACCAGGCGGTTGCTGAGCATCCGGCCTTCGCGAATGCGCGCGGGATGCTGAAGTATCTGCGCTACGTCTGCGAGGCCGCATCAGAGGCCTGAGTGCAGCCATCATACCGGTTTTATCCGTGGTCACTGCGGTTCAGTGGCAATCGAGGCACCTTCGGGCCGTGCAACATGTGCACAGCGGCATTGTTTCATGACATTGCCGTCGGTCCATCTTCGAAGCGATCGGGAGTACATCCGATCCAATCACCCTGCCGGGGAAGCAATCCCGTCAGGGATGTGCTTGCTCCGGGTTTCCAATCCTTAAGGAGAAAGCGCTATGTCAACCAACGAAACCAAGCAGTATTTCGATCTTCACACCCAGGGTATCGGTTATCTCAACCGGATCCGGGAAGTGACGCCGAACGAGGGGGATACCTTCCTCAGTGTCACCATCGCTGCCCTTCGGGGTAGTGTCGACAACGTCCAGTACACGCATTTCGAGTGTCGCGTGTCCGGCAAGCAGGCGCACGACATCGTGCGCAAGCTGAAACCGGCCGTCGAGGACAGTGCGAAGGTGCTGATCGGCTTCAGGCTCAGTGATCTCTATGCCGAAGCCTTCACCTTCAAGAATGGTGACAAGGCCGGCGAGACCGGCATAAGCCTGAAGGCCAGACTATTGCGGGTCGCATGGGCCAAGGTCGACGGGCAACTGTTCTACTCCGCGCAAGACAACGCGGCGTAACGTCACCACCGGCCGGATCACTCAGTGATCCGGCCACCTTCTTCAACCCAGCGGGGGATCATCCCCCGAGGGATTGGTCTCCCGATCATAGTAAGGAGATCAGTCATGAAAAAAACGGATCTGTCCGTTGAGACCACGGTGGAGGACCGGTTCTCCGGTCTGAAACCATCAGACCTTAATGATGCGGAGAAACAATCGGCGGTCACGTTGGCGATGAAAGTACTGGCGATCAAGCATCGGGCCGGCAGGCCCCTGAGTAATCCGGAGGCGACGGGGAACTACCTGCGGCTTCGACTGGCGGATTATCAGAATGAGGTGTTTGGCGTTGTGTTTCTCGACAATCGCCACCGGGTCATCGCTGTGCGGGAGTTGTTTCAAGGCACCATCGACGGCGCTTCGATCCATCCACGCGTTGTCGTACAACATGCATTGAAGGTGAACGCAGCCGCCATGGTCTTGTTCCACAACCACCCCTCGGGGGTTGCCGAGCCAAGCCATGCGGACGAGGCGATTACTCGCCGACTCAAGGATGCCCTTGCACTGGTGGATGTGCGGGTGCTGGACCACTTTGTGGTCTCTGCCGGCGAGTCGGTCTCTTTCGCCGAGCTTGGATTGATCTGAAGTTACTGATGTTTCACATACCCTACCGGGAAAGGCTTTCTTTTCCCGGTAGGGGAGGAGGTGCCACCCGGTGTTCATCTTTCAAAGGAGTAGCACCATGTCCAACACATCCAACGACCTGTCTGCCGAATCGTTTTTCGGTGATACTGTAGGATGCGAACTTCGGGAATACGACTCTTCTTGCGCACTCGGCGCGGTATCATCGAACAACTGTTTACCAATGTATATCCGACCTTAACGACCAAGATTAAATTCTTTCACACCGCATAGCGTCTTGGCGTTGGTTGCGGCACTTTGTTGGGCGGTCTCTACCTTCGCTTCCTCGGGAAGTAAGCTGCGTTGCAAAAGTGTCCGGTCAGAGGCAGCGACCAAGGAAGCTAGGTAGGCACGAATTGGCGCTAAGGCCTTACTCGACTCGTCCCGAAAATACGCCTCACATGTCAACGTCGTTCCCCTCAGCTCGTTGCCGAGATCGGCTGTCCGATAATTGTCCCGGTTGCTCGCAACTCCCAATATATTACGTTGGGTTAGCGTAAGGAGTTCGTCAACAGTACTTTGAAATACGTTTCTCTGGCGCTCGACTGCGCGACGACTAGCAGTGTAAGCCGCAGGATGGTACGCGTAGAGCCTAGCAACTCGGTCCGCAATATCAGAGGTTACAATCGATTGTAGGACTTGAAGCTTGCGTTCATTGATCCTCCGCCACAAGAAGTCGCGAGCAGGAATGGGGAGAAGGCCGAGATCGGTGGCAACTTTCTCGCTTGCCTCTACTAGGTCAGGCTGCACTTCATCAAATAGTAACAACGAAACACTCTCAAGACGGTCAAAAGCGGCAATTGTATCGGCTATCACCGTCCGAAGTTCTTGTGCCTGAGATCTAATGACATTCTGACGATCTTGCTGCCATGACCACACCAAAGCTGCGGCCGAAATCAGCACAGAAGCCGCCGTCAACGCGGGTCCTACGAGGGATGTGCGGTCGTCTCCTGGCAACAGTCTTTCCTAGCGTCCAACAACATATTAGTCTGCGGTCGTCCAGCTACTAACAACGGAGGTGTGGCCGATCACTGCACTGTCTGCACCGCTACACTCGTTGACCCGCGGATTACGCCACTGAAATCAGTAAAGCGCACAAATATGCGGTTGTTTGCCGGGTCGAAGGGGATGGTGGCGCTCCCGTTCAGGAAAATGGCAAACGTCGCTGTGTCATTCGAATTTATCGTGGTTAAGGCGCTTGATTGAGCAGGAGATAGGCAAAGACCCGTAGCCGGGTTGGTTTCACAAATAGAAGGGCTCACGGGTAAAGTGACTCCGCCTGTGTCGACCGACGCTGTAATAGGGCCTGTTGCTCCCACATTGGCAGCCGCTACTGCAAATGCGCCGCTTCCCATCGCGCCAGCAATGTTAGCGATGCCGTCACCTGACGTGGTCGCTGCGAGGGCGACGATGTCCGGAATCGGCGTATCGGATGCCGACAACAGCAAGGTGTTGAGCCCGACGAAAGTTGTTGCCGCATCGGTATTGCTGCATTCAAACTGCAATTCCACATCGGTTGGAGAAAAGGCTACCGTGGGCGTAAAAGACATTACAAAACTCTGGCTTGCTTCAGGCGCAATGGTTGCCGGGGTGTTTGGAGTCCCGGTCAGTGTATTTGTGAGTGGATCGGTCGTCTGATAGAGAAAAACTGCGGGCAGATTCGTAACTGGGCTGAGGCTGCAGCCAGTCGCTGTGGCTCCGCTGGGATTGACAATAGTCACGAACGCCGTGGCCGGCGTATTCACCTGAACCGACCGGCTGCTGGGGAGGATGGAAGAGAATATTGGTGGAGTGACGTTCGTGCTCGTCAAAATAGCCGTCTCTGTTCCGCTGGTGTACGTAACTACGGCTTGCACGCCGCCAATGTACCTGGCGTACCAGTCGGTTTCGACAATGGTTTCGTCGAAAGTGAGCCCCTGTGAGGTGCCGAAGATGCGAAGGGTGTCCCGCACTCTCAGAGTCTTGAAAGTGCCCGCTGGCACCGTGATCGTTTCAATCGCTTCGACAATGGACGTGTCCGTGTAGTTAAAAACGAGCGGCTGAGGGCTGATGTCAGGATCACTGATAGACACCGTGCCGGCGTTATTGATCTGATCCGGCACGGGGGAAACGCCCCGCACGTACACAATGGGAGGGCTGAAGGTCAACATGTCCGACGGGGGCGATGGATCGGACTCGCCATGTTGCCTTATTCCGTTTGCATCGCTGGTAAAAAAATTGTCACCCCCTGCATCCGAGTCACGTATCGCCTTTGTTGCCACGCCGTTTATTAGCGTCGTACCCGGCACCACTGTAAGCGTAGTGGTAGAAAACCCATCGATGCTATAGGTCCAGAAATTGCCGTCGGTAAGTGGGAGGTATTCAGAGGATGTAATCGCCGCTGCCTCCGTTCCTACAAAAACGCCGATTACCGAGCATGCGCAGAGCATATTAAGTAAGCGCCGGTACATAATTCCTTCCCTGTAGGTACCTTACACAAGCCACTGCAGTTTAAATAATAAAATACCACTTCCATATAGTGTGTTCACTGATCTGTGTCATGGAACATTCCGCTGGCGGAATTTCCTTAGGCCGGGTTGAAAGCTTTTTGCGCTCTTCCTCCGGCATTCGGCGCAGTTGGCAACGCCGTTGCTGGTGTTTGCGGGTTTCCGCTTTCAGGCCCGCCACCTGGAGGCGTAGGCGCTTTAGCGTCGTCTCCCGGTCCTCAGTGTCGGCAGTGGCTAGGCTATGCGCCCCCGTTTAGATTTTTCAGTTCGTAGGGCCGCATGTCGTAGATGACAGCCGGATCGTCGACCAGGCCCGGTTGGCGCTTCAGTTCGCTGCGGGTGGTCCCGGCGTATTGGGATGCGTCGCGCAACAACGCCTGATCCTTGTCATAACAACACTTCTTGTACTTCTTGCCGCTGCCACAGTGGCACGGGTCGTTGCGTCCGAGTTTGGGGATCGGACGGCGCACCGTGTAGTCACCGCCAATGGTGGCCCGGGGTCGGTGTTCGGGTAGGAGATCGGCGAGCTGAAGCTTTGTCCAGTGGGGGGTATCGAGTGCGTCCGTCTTTGAGCATGTTCCAGCACCTGTAGCGATTGAGCGATGATAAGCTGGTAGTCGGACGGCAGTGCGCTGTGCTCGTGCTTCCAGAGGACCTTGCGCACCGGTTGCAGGTCCAGATGGAATTCGACGGTCGGCTCAGCCGCCAGGCGGGCGCCATAGAGCTTGCGCTCCACGGACAACGCCTCGGCGGCGATCGCGGCCAGCAGCGCCTGGACAGCGTTCGCGTCCTGTAGCGCTAATTGGCAGCAAGCGCACCACGCGCGCAGCCAAGGGCGGGGCCGCGTTCAGCGGCGCCTGTGGGCCCCTGGGGTCAGGTGGTTCTGCACCGAAGGCCGTGTCTTATTGGCGTATGCAAGCGCCGTGACAGGCATCAGCCTGGCACGACGCTTGTTTCGAGCGAAGCCGCCCTCGTCACTACTGAGCGTAGCGGGGTAGTGACGAGGGCGGCAATCCCGTTAACGGCGCGCGTTTGCGACTGGATTTCGAGGTTACGGCCGGATTTCGTGTTCGTATACTGTCGCCATCGATTGATTTTAACCGTGGCCACTGCGGGTACAGTGGCAATTGAGCGCATTCGGGCCCTTTGACGCGCTGCGGCGAAAGCCGTGGGTCCATCTTCCACATCCGGCCGATTCGAAGACCGGCCTTTCCCCGCAGGCACCCGCCTGCAGTGACTCGACGAACCGAGACATCCGCCGCCGGCGGTGCCGTCGACGTTCATTTTCCATCCACCGCGGACATGTTCCGCATTTTCGATAAGGAGGTGTTTATGCATCCACCGTGAAAGCAGGCCCGTGAGGGCTAAGTTGGCCAGCGCTGGGCCAGTGCCCGAAAGGGAAACACAGCGTTGCCTGAGACCAGGCGTACTCAGGTCGTACGGGAGTGGTGTCCCAGGGTCGTACCGCGCAAGCGGGCCTCGGCAGCGTTCGTTGCCAGGTGACCATCAACACTGATCCATTGGAGATGACACCGTGAGAGACCTGAACTACCAACTCAAACAACTCTGTCGCCGTAATCGCGATGGCAGTTATTCGACACAAGCGAAGCGCATGCATCACCTGATGCTGATCGCAGACCAGCTCTATCAATTTGGATTTCGTGGCATGAGTTTACGTTCGCTGAAGCAGAAGCATGTCGAGGCACTGGTCAAGGAGTGGCTGCGCCAGGATCTTGCCACCGGAACGATCAAGAACCGGATGGCGGTCCTGCGCTGGTGGGCGGAAAAGGTGGATCGGCGCGGCGTCGTGGCGCGGTCCAACGGATACTACGGCATTCCGGACCGGCAGTTCGTCACGAATACCTCGAAGGCTAGGGCGGTGGCATTGCAGCAACTGGACCGGATCACTGATCCCTACGTGCGCATGAGTCTCGAACTGCAGCAGGCCTTTGGCCTGCGCCGGGAAGAGGCGATCAAGTTCATCCCGAGCTTCGCGGATCGTGGCGATCACATCGTCCTGAAATCAACCTGGACGAAGGGCGGAAAGGAGCGGACAGTGCCGATCCGCACCGATGAACAGCGCGCCGTGCTGGATCGGGCACATCGGCTCGCGGGCAATGGCGCGCTGATCCCGTCCGAGTGCAATTATGTCCAGCAACTACGGCGCTATGAACGCCAAACGGCCGATGCCAGGCTCTCCAAGCTGCATGGTCTGCGCCATGCCTATGCGCAAGCCCGGTACGAGGAACTCACTGGCTGGAAGGCACCGGCCGCCGGGGGGCCCATCACCAAAATACTGAGTCTGGGCCAGAAGGTCATGGATCATCATGCGCGCCGGACCATCAGCCTCGAGCTCGGTCACCTTAGGCCCCAGATTTCCAGTGTGTATTTAGGAAACTGATCAGAACGTGCGAAACGACGCAACTGGGCGGAAGGGTTTCTTGTTTCCAGCATTAAGGTGCTTTGTCAGGATGCCAGCCGGGTTTGAAAAACCGCTGAGGACGCATCCATCATGAAACGATCCATCTTCCACCCCACCCATCCGATTACCGCGAAGGCGATCTGTCTCGCCGGCATCTGTACCGTGGCGAGCGTCAACCTGCAGGCGAACGATATCCAGGTCGGCCGCTACTCGCTCTTCGCCGCCACGCCGAGCGAAGAGCAAGGCGATCCGCTCCAGGCAATGATCACGATGCACTTCCCGGAATCCGTGCGGACGGTGGGCGAGGCCATCCGGCAGGCCCTGCGGGAAAGCGGCTACCGGCTCGCTGGCCCGGACGCGATGGGACCGGCATCGGCATACGTGATGGAGCTGTCGTTGCCGGCCGTGCACCGCAACCTGGGCCCGATGCCCTTGAAGCAGGCGCTGGAAACCCTGGCCGGGCCGGCGTTTCGTCTGGTGGAAGACCCCGTTCACCGCCTGGTCGCCTTCGAGCGCTGTGCGATGGACGGGCAGGTATCTCAGGAAGGCGGCTCAGCACCTATAACGGAGGTGCACTGACATGGAAATCGTTCTCGGCATTCTTCTGCTCTTCGGCGCCTTCACCCTGGGCGTAGTCACGTCCGACCACACCGATCACGAGACGCGGACCGCACGCATCGAGTCAAACGGTACCGATCAGTCTGCGCAGACCGTGAGTGCAAGCAACTTGCCGACATGCCGGACAAGTGGGTCGGTCCGTCACATTCGGGACCTGACCATGCCCATTGCACGGCCGGTCGTACAGCCACCGGCGCCGCCGGAGGATGCAGAAAGCGTTGACTGGGATGAGTAGTCAACTTTGCATCACCACCCTGGGGTTGGTCCTTGCGTTATCGGTGCCGGTCTATGCTGCTACTTCCGGGAGTACGCTGATCACGGAAACTGGGACGGGGGCGACGACCACCGAACGAAGTGTCCTGTCCGACTCGGAACGCGCCCGCGCCCGCAGCTGGAACCTGTCGGAAACGGAATGGCAGCGCTACCGGCAGTTGATGGACGGGGTGCGTGGCAGTATCAGCCCGGAGACGATCTCACCGGTCGAGGTGCTGGGTATCCATGCGCGGGATGCGTCGGAACGGCAACGCTATGCCGAGCGCTGGGCCCAAGCGATGCATGAGGATGCCGAGCGCATCCTGGCCTTCCAGCACGCCTATGATGCAGCCATCAGGCGTCTATATCCTAATGAACCCCTGATTGATCCCGCGCTGTTGCCCGAACCGACAGAAAAGACCGGCAGTCTTGAGCCAGGTGATCGTGTGATGTTTTTCACCCGTGACGAGTGTCCGGCCTGTGACATGCTGATGAACAAACTGTTGAAGAGAATCGATCAAGTCAGTGGCATCGATATCTACCTCACGGACGCCGATCCGGGTGATGACGCGGCAGTACGGGCATGGGCATCCACTCACCAGATCGATCCCGAATGGGTGCGCAGCCGGCGGGTCACCCTCAACCATGATGGCGGTGCCTTGGACGGGCTGACGAGCGGGCAGGGAGAGGTCCCTTACATTTTGCGCCGTCGGGGAGAGGGCCTGTCGCAGCTCCGGGCATCGGATCTGTAGGCGATGCCCGGGTTGAGACGCCTTGAGGTCTGGTTGATCATGCTTGCCGGCCTGGTCTCTCCCACTGCAGGCTGGAGCGATGAATTGGTGCCGGTGGGTTACCAATCTATCGCTGCGGAACGCGGTATTCCCGATACCGTGCTGTACGCAGTGGCACTCACCGAGAGTGGTAAACAGGTGGTGTCGGCCGGTGTGTACCGACCCTGGCCATGGACATTGAATATCGCGGGTCGAGGTTACTTCTTTGACTCCCGGCTGGCAGCCTGGCAGGTTTTGACGGCCTGGCTTCAGGCGGGCAAACGATCCGTTGATATCGGCCTGATGCAGGTCAATTGGCGCTATCACGAGGAGCGGCTTGGAACGCCGTGGGAGGCGCTCGACCCCTACCACAATCTGCGTGTCGGTGCCGCGATTCTGCAGGACTGTTACATCACCCAGCGGGACTGGTGGGCCAGCGTGGGTTGCTACCACGCACCGGGGAATCCGCAACGGGCCGACCAGTACCGTCGCCGCGTCGTCTCCCGGTGGCAGCAGGTCGTGAATGCGGGATAGCGCGATGGGTCGATTCAGTCGTCAATGGTGGAGGGGGATGGCCGCTGCCTGTGTGCTGGTTCCTGTCATGGCCCAGGCCGAACTCACCGTTATCTATAACAGTGGCAATACCCAGTCCATCGCACCGTTTCTCGAGGCCTTTGAATCAGCCGATGAAATTCCGCAGCAAAGTCCAGCTCTCATAAATCCGCAACTCGGTGCGGCCGATCCCGAAGCCTGGCTGCCCATTCAATCGCCGGGCCTGACACCGGGCTCTGTGCAGGCAAGGTCATATGACCGACCCTTCGCACGTCCGTTGTTCCTAATCGGATCCGATGGGCGGTCCCAACACTGGTTACAGGATCACCGGGACCGGCTCAAGGAAATCGGTGCCGTGGGCATGCTGGTACAGGCCGAGACACTGGATGATTTGCGCACAATCGCCGAATTGGCGAATGGCTTGTCTATCCTGCCGGCTTCGGCGGGCGATATCGCGAAAGGCCTGGGGATCTCGCATTACCCCGTATTGATCTCCGCTCACGGCATCGAGCAGTGAGCCAGCATCCCGTCGAGGCCCTGCTGCGACCGCCGGTCGAGCTCTGGTCAACGCTGGTGTCTTTTGCCACGGCGGCGATTGCCATCCTGGCGCCCTGGACCTTGATGATGCCGCCGGGGGTGGCCTACGGCGCCGGCGCCGTGCTCTCGTTGCTGGGTCTGATCCGAGGCCGGCAGGCTTGGCGGGTCCTGCGTTATCAACGCAATATGCGCCGGCTGCCAACCTACCGGTTACGGGCCAGTCAAATACCGCTTAGCCGCCACAAACTCTTCTTGGGCAAGGGCTTCCGCTGGACCCAACAGCACACCCAACGCCTGCGCGATACCATCCGGCCCGAGGTCCAGCGCTATGTGCAACCCGGAGCTCTCTATCAATGGGCGCGCCGCCAGGAAGTCGCGTGGGAGTCCGTGCCGGTCCTGCGCGTGCTGGCGCGTCTGTTTCGCACCCGGGCCTGGTGGAATCCGTTAGCGCCCTTGCCACCCGTCGGTGGCAAGCCGGCTTTGCATGCCGTTGAACCCGATGAACAGGGTGTGTGGATGGATATCGGCGAGCGGGTGGGGCACACACTGGTACTGGGCACCACCCGGGTTGGTAAGACGCGGCTGGCCGAGATCCTCATCACCCAGGACATCCGGCGAGGGGATGTGGTGATCGTCTTTGACCCCAAAGGGGATGCCGACCTGCTGCGGCGTGTGTACGCCGAGGCCAAGCGGGCCGGGCGAGCGAAAGATTTCTACATGTTCCATCTCGGGTTTCCCCAGGTCTCGGCCCGCTACAACGCCATCGGCAACTTCTCACGCATCACGGAAGTCGCCACCCGTATCGCCAACCAGCTCCCCAGCGAAGGCAACTCGGCCGCCTTCAAGGAATTCGCCTGGCGCTTCGTGAACATCATCGCCCGGGCACTCGTCGCCCTGGGCCGCCGCCCGGACTATCAGCAGGTCCGACGCTACATCAACGACATCGAGCCCTTGTTCATGGAATACGCACGTGCCCACCTGGATGGACACGGCGCAGCGGATTGGAAAGAGCAGGTAGCCGAGATGGCCGCCAACATCAAGGAACGTAACCTGCCCAACGCGCTGCGCGGCCGCAACGAGGAGGCGATCGCCCTGATGCGGCACCTGCAGGAACAGGACCTCTACGATCCCGTGCTCGATGGGCTGGTGTCGGCATTCAAGTACGACAAGACCTACTTCGACAAGATCGTGAGCTCCGTTGGTCCCCTGATGGAGAAACTCACCACCGGCAATATCGCAGAGCTTATTTCCCCGAACTATCTCGATGAGAACGATACACGGCCCATCTTCGAATGGATGGAGGTGATCCGTCGCAAGGGCATCGTCTACGTGGGGCTGGATGCCCTGACCGACACCACGGTGGCGAGTGCGGTCGGTAATTCCATGTTTGCGGACCTGGTCTCGGTCGCCGGGCACATCTACAAGCACGGCGTGTCCGGTGAGTCTATTGATACATCCCCAACGATCTCCCTGCACGCCGATGAGTTCAATGAGCTGATCGGCGATGAGTTCATCCCGTTACTGAACAAGGCCGGCGGGGCCGGGTTCCAGGTAACCGCCTATACCCAGACCTGGTCGGACGTGGAGGCGCGCATCGGCAACCGCGCCAAGGCGGGGCAGGTGGCCGGTAACTTCAACACCCTGATCATGCTCCGGGTTAAGGAACTGGCCACGGCCGAGATGCTCACAGAGCAACTCCCGAGGGTTGAGGTCTTCACACTGATGAGTGTCTCCGGCGTGGACGATTCCTCAGATCCCGGATCAGGTGTCGATTTCAAGTCACGCAACGAGGACCGTATCAGTGTTTCCGAAGTGCCGATGCTCACACCGGCCGAGCTGATCACCCTGCCCAAGGGTCAAGCCTTCGCGCTCCTGGAAGGCGGGCAGCTCTGGAAGATCCGTATGCCCTTACCGGCAGCAGACTCAGACATGCCGGACACGCTCGCCGAGATCGCCAACGAGATGGAACGCACCTATATTACCAACGATCACTGGTACCGGGTCCAGGAACCCTGGTGGGTAGCCGTTTCGGGTGTGGCCGAGCCCGTCGTTGAATCGGAGGTCCCGGATGGCTGAAGCCGCGGCCGATCCGCGCCGTAGGGTCGTTCAGGAAGGGCTGATCTCGAAAAGCCTGACGGCCGCGGCGAAGGTCCTCCAGTGGCTGCTGCTGTCGCTCGTATTCTCCATCTTCACCGAATGGGCCGGCATGGTGCTCTGGTGGCCGGACGAAGGGCTTGATCACAGCCGCGCCATGCTCGCCACGGAGATCAGCTATCTCGATACTGACTTCAGGCGCAGTGTCGTTACCTCCGACCCGGCACGGTTCGCGAAGCGGTTTGCCGATCACACCTACCACTATCTGTTCGAGGTGACGCGATTCGTGGAATTCATCCATTGGATCTCACCGCCACCGGCAATGAACGAGCGTGGAGTAAGATCAACCCTGCACAAGCTTTACCATCCCATTGCCGAGTTCGTGATCGCGATGATGCAAGTGACTCAGGTGTTCTCGGTGCGTTTGGCGATCCTCACGCTTGCGATGCCAGTCTTTCTGCTGTTCAGCCTGGTCGCGCTCGTCGACGGACTGGTGCAACGCGATCTGCGCCGATGGGGCGGGGGCCGGGAGAGTTCATTCGTCTACCACTATGCGAAGAAGGCGGCATTGCCCTTGGTCGTTCTAAGCTGGGTTATTTATCTCGCCTTACCGTTCAGTCTGCATCCGACGTTCGTCGTGCTGCCCTTCACGATACTGTTCGCGTTGACCGTGGCAGTCACGGCGAGTACGTTCAAAAAATATCTGTAAAGGTTGTGAAAGACAGGAGGGTACTTTGTAAAATGCTTTGCCATAACACGGCAACGACTTACCCCGCGCGGAGCGATTCAGTTGGTTTCGGCTTGGGGACAAAAACTGCCGGAAGGCGGGTTTTTCATCTGGGGAATGGGTTGTGGGTACGGTGGCTCAGGCCGTCCTGACATCTTGATCACGTGCTTTGTCAGGCGACAGTGGCTGAATATTTAGTTTCAGGCCCATTGCCCGCAGGATAGCATCCAGGCTCGAGAGTCGTGGGTTGCCATCCTCGGAAAGCGCTTTGTAGAGGCTCTCACGGGTTAGTCCGGTTTCACGGGATAAGTGTGACATGCCGCCGGTCGAGTCCGCGACGTTGCGAAGCGCTTGGAGCAAGACGGCGGGGTGGCCGTCCTCGATGGCTGCGTTCAGATACTCAGCCGCCTCTTCGGGTGATTGGAGATAGTCCGCGGCCCGATACGGTTTGAAGGATTTACTTGCGCTCATTGTAGTCTCTCCAATACGCCCTGGCATTTTCGATATCCGCGCTCTGAGTGGATTTGTCACCACCACAGAGCAGCAACACGATCGTCCGTCCATCCCAGGCGTAGTACACGCGATAACCTTTTCCTTCGGGAATCTTCAGTTCCCTGACACCGTCACCGACGGAACGCCAATGACCTTCCAGACCGAGTTGCAGGCGGTCAAGCCGGACCAGCACCCGGGCCTTTGCGCGACGGTCTCTAAGGCCCGCGAGCCACTCATCGAGTGGGATGGTTCCATCGATGGTTTCGTATTTCAGGACATCTATCGACATTTGGAGTGTGAACTATAGGATACAGTATGTCAAGTATAGTTAACGTGTCTTGGCAGGTTCTACCGATGGTGAGTCACACCTGTTCGGACTGGTAAGGAATCAGCGGTCGAAACTATATCAATGTTAAAACAGTAGGTTATATTCTATCTGGTACCGGCAGGGGATTGCTACCCACTCGATTTGCCCAAGGTTCTCAGACTTAATCTCAGGCCTCGTAGGTTATACCAATGGCTCGCACAGACCATGATTTCTGTAGTGCGATCTCACCCTGAAGACATCATCAACTCCGACCATCTATCTTTCTCTTTCGCGCCGATTAACTACGCCGCATCTTGATTTGATTTTCCATAGTCAGTCTTTCTCCGATCACCCACCATGCGCGCCATGCGCAACGCGGGGAAGACATCGATGCGAATCATCCAACTACTGGTCTTTGGATTGATTGGCACTGCGCTGCCGGTTGAGTTTGCCGTTGCCGATGCCGACGGTGAGCGGGCGGCGCTGGCACGGATTAGTCATGAACTCCAGGCGATCGAACCGCTGATCAATGAGGCAGCGTCGCAAGCCAATCCGGACGCCCGTATCCGATTTCAATATGACTGGCTACGCCAGGATCTGAGCAAGATTCAGCAGGGTATCCAGGCACACATCGACGCACCGCGTTCCGAGCCCCGGATTTTTCCGCCACTGCGTGGCGACTACCGCCGGTGATGGCCCGGTATGACTGGTGCACAGAACACGGCATTTCAGGCGGGTTCCGGTGTTACACCGGCAACCTTGCTGACGGGCATCGCGTCAGTCGTCCTGGTGCTTGCCTTCATCTGGGTGATGTGGGTGTCACTGGGCACCTTCCGCGCCTGGCAGAACGGTCAGGTGGTGTTGTTCGATGTGGTCTGGAGCACGCTGCGCGCCAGCATTGTGCTCATGGTGTTGGGTTTTTATCTGCGGTAGGGGGCCTTGGGTCGGTACCGCATCGGCTCGGGGATGTCCCCGGTCATCACAACAGGGGGCAACCCCGTTACCTCGGAGAGAAAGCCATGACGATGAAAACAGTAAAACGGGTCGCAACCGCAGTCGGGTTGCTGGCGGTGTCGACCGCTCACTCGGTGTGGGCGGCATTGCCGATCCCGGTCGCACCCAGCACGGCGCCGGCGGCCGGCGACTGGATCGGGCTCATTCAGGGTTATATCAAGGATGGCGGGCTGGTCCTGGGGCTGGCAATTGCCGTGCTCGGGTTCCTGTGGATCGCCTATCTCGGGTTTGCCAAGTTCAACGAGGCCCGCCAGGGAAAGGCCGAGTGGGCCGAGGTGGGTGTGTTAGGCATCGTCGGTGCGATTGTGCTGATCTTTGCCAGCTACCTGTTGACTGAAGCCGCGGGCGTCATCTAATCGATGTCCAATCGTGGCGACATTCTGGCCGATCGGTTGAATGCCGAGCCGGTGATCTTCAAGGGCTGTTCGATCTCTGAGCTTACGCACATCGCGGTTTTCGCCGCGCTCCTCTGGTTACCCGTTAGCCTGCTCCTGGCAGGCTTGATGGGCGCGGTCACCATGGGATTCGGACTGGCCGGTATCGGTGTCGTTGGTACGGTCATTGTGATGGCAAGCCTGTTCCAACGCCTGAAGCGGGGCCGACCCGACGGGTATTACCAGCAACAGGTCAGCATCTGGCTGGAGGATCACGGTTTACACCGCTCGCCGTTCATCCGGCGCAGCGGCGCCTGGGATATCGGGAGGACGCGGTATGCGACGTTACCGCACCGAGATCGATAACGTTCGCGCCCACCTGCGCTCGGTGTGGGCCGTTATCGGCCTCCAGTTCATCGTGATACTTGCGCTCGGGTTCGGCTGGAGTCAGGCGCCGAAGCAACTGACCGTGCACGTCCCGCCCGATCTTCGTTCTGGAGCGACACTGTCAGTCAATGAAGTCCCGGCGGCCAATGTGTATGCCTTTGCCTTCTACATCTTCCAGCAGCTCAACCGCTGGCCGGAGGACGGTGCGAAGGACTACGGCAAGGCCATCTTCCGGATCTCCCCCTACGTGACTCCGCGTTATCGAGCGGAACTCATGGCGGACATGCAGCTGAAAGGGCGACAGGGTGAGCTGGCCTACCGGGTGCGCGGGGTGCATGAGATCGCCGGTCACGGCTATGAAGAACGCCGCGTTGACGTGCTCGCGCCTGGGGTGTGGGTGGTCTGGCTGGATCTCGATCTGTTCGAGTCGGTGAAGGGCATGACCGTAAAGAAGACCGCTATTCGCTATCCCCTTCGTATCGTCAGTTTGGCCGTCGACCCGGAAGCCAATCCCTGGGGACTGGCACTGGATGGCTACGCGACGGACGGGCCCCGTCGGCTGACCGAATCGGAACTCGGTGTAGACGATGAGCAAGATCAGTAGCGGGAGGAGGGATCAACGTATGCGAGAGATCAACGCTGTCAGGGATGTCATCGCCACCTGGCTTGGTGTAGCTCTATTATTGATCCAGTCGCTGGCCCATGCCGAGACCGGCACGCCTGAGCGGATCGAGTGGAAGAAGGCGCCGATCCGACTGGAACTCACGGTTGGACAGGAGCAACGAATTGAATTTCCCGCCGCGGTAAAGGTCGGTGTACCGGCATCGGTTCAGTCACTGCTGCGCACGCAGAGTGTCAATGAGACAGTCTATCTGTTGGCGCAGGCGCCCTTCGGATCGAACCGGCTCATGGTGCGCGAACTCGATAGCGGGCGAATTTACCTGTTCGACGTCACGGCCACCGAGGAAGGCGGGGTAACCCATCCGATTGAAGTCTATGTCACTGGCGACAATGGAATCACCAAGGACCTAGTCACTGGAACTGATAACGCCGCTCGGGAACAGCCGAGTTACATTCAACTGACTCGATTCGCGGCCCAGCAACTCTATGCACCGGCCCGTCTGGTCAAAGACCGGCCCGGCATTGTTCGAGTCCCGGTTGCGCGTGATGTCGTCGATCTGGTGCATGGTGGAACGGTCGAGGCAACCCCGCTGGTGGCCTGGCGTGCCAACGGGGTCAATGTCACGGCCGTCAAACTCACCAACCGCACCGATCAACCCCAGACCCTGGATCCGCGTCAGCTGCGGGGCACTTGGTTGACGGCGACCTTTCAGCATCACCGCCTGTTCCCTAAAGGCGATGAAGCCGACACCACGGCCGTCTACCTGATCTCGGCCCGGCCGTTTGAAGTCTCGCACTAGCCCGCATTTCTCACCGTCCCCGTCAGACTCCGGATTTCAGTCCGGGGGCGGGAAGTGAAGCTGACGCGTGTCGTCGAATCGGATGATAGCGTGTGAATGTGCGTGTTTTTGGTGCCGAATTGGTCGGTCGAGAGGCTGATTGACAGTGACTTTTCAAGGCTCAAGCAAAGTAGCCCCTGCCCGTGGTGAGCAAGCGCAATCACAGGTGTAGGGTACGCTGCTGAGTTAACAGCGCAACGGGATTTGCTGAAGCTTGCGCAGGATGTGCCGGAACAGCTCGGTGTACGGGTAACTCTCGGAAAAGGCAATGCAGACCCGGCGGACACTGAGGCGGATATGCGCGCCGATCTTGAACAGCTTCAAGCGAATGGTGTCGCACTGGGCCTTGGCCATTGACGTGCCGTGCAAACCCAGACGCCGCAGCGTTTGCATCAGCACATAGGCGAATGAGGAAAAATACAGCCGCAGCTGGTTGGAGCGCATCGCGTGGGTTGAGGTGCGGTCGGCAAACAGCGCCAGTTGCTGTTCCTTGATGCGGTTTTCCATATCGCCCCGGGCGCAGTACAGGTCTTCATACACGGCACGCGCATCCAGGGCGTCAGCGGACAAGGAGGTCACGACAAACCGCGGGTTCTCGCCCTTGCCCAGATGCTCAGCCTTACCGATCACGCGCCGTTCACATGACCAGCTGGTGCGGGTTCGATAACGAAAATCCTTGAACACGCGCGCCGCTTGTCCGGTGGCTTCATACTGCACGTTAGCCTCAACCATTTCCTCAGCAATGGCCGCCTTCAAACGGCTATTCTTGGCTAATCCAACCACATACTCGACGCCATGCGCTTCGCACCAGCCCATGAGGTCGTCCCGGCAAAAGCCCGAATCACCCCGCACGATGATGCGCACATCGGGCCACGTCCGGCGGATACGCCCGATAATGCGTTCCAGTTCCTCTTGGGTACCGGCTGCGCCGTCCTGATCGGCTTTGCGTAAACGTGCACACAACAGGTGCTCACCGCAAAAGATGTACAGCGGCAGGTAGCAGTAACGCCGGTAGTAGCCGTGGAAGAAACGGCCTTCCTGGTGCCCGTGCAACGGATCGTCAGTCGCATCCGCGTCCAGAATGATCTCGGCAGGAGGCGCTTCATAGGCCTCCAGAAAAAGCGCCACCAGCAGCTCATCCATCGCCGCAGGACACGTCACAATCTTCTTGTAACGGCTCGCTGCATCGGCATCCAACGGCGTTAACTCCAGACGGTTCAGTGTACTCTTGCCCGCCAGGGCGCAACCTTTATCCTGGGCGCGGCGTCGATCCTGGCCCGTCGGATCAGCCACATCGCTGAGCAGCGCCAGCAAAGGATCCTGGCGTAAGGCATCGTGATCATTGAGATCCTCATACCCCAGCGCCAGTCCCATCACACGCTGCTTGATCAGTGACTCGACGGGGTGCTCGATCTGATCCGGATCCCGATGATCCACAAAACACCCGGCCAGCCGTTTCAGAATATGCGTCCGCTGCTCAACTTCCCGCAGCAACAGACCACCACTGTCGGAACTGATCTTGCCACCGTCAAATTGACCCACTACCGCACGCCGTCCCAGGCCGTGAAATTCCAGTTGACCTGCAGTACACTCTGTCTTCATAAGGCCGCTGCTCCTCGTCGGCTTAACTGATTGTTCGCACAACCGTTATGCCAGAGTATGCAGCCTTTTTCTATACTATCGGTGAGAAATCCGGGCTAGGCAATCTCATGGCCATCGCGACCGCTAACCGACTGCTACCTTTGCTCGCCGGCGCCGTGGTGTTGACGCTGGCCTTTGTCACCTTGAAATCTTGCAGCGGCGAACAGGAAGATGCACTCGTCCTGGAAACCGTGCCCCGGGCACCGGCACCCGATGCCGATAGCCCCGCGGATACCATCAAGACACTGACGGCCAACGTCGCGGCCATGACCACGGAAGTCCAGGCCTTGCGCAAAGATAATGACCAGCTGCAGAAGAAAAACCGCGATCTGCTGGCCAGCCGTCACCAGATCGAGGAGAACGTCGCGACCCGAGTCAAGCGCGAGCTGCTCTCGCGCGAGAAAGGTCAGGAAGCGCGTAACCGGATCGACTCCGGTGTGCTCTCATCACTGACGGCACGCGTGGATGCGCTTTCGCAGTCGCTCTCCCAGCGCCATTCCAATCCGGGCGGTAGCGACATCCCGGTGGGGTTGGGCCTCGACAACGCCGGGCAGGGCGCGCAGCCAACAGATACCCTGGTCTGGATCGATCCGCTGGATGCCCTCGACACCGATACAAACACAGTGGGTGGAAACGGACTGTTACGCCGTGTGGGCCAGTCCACCGGTGGCGCGCTGGCATCGGCCCGTGAAAAGACCGGCGACCTCTCCCAGAAACTCACTACCATCCATCCCGTCTACACCGTACCCCGTAACGCCACGCTTATCGGCTCGACCGCCATGACCGCCCTGGTCGGTCGGGTACCGGTGCAGGGACAGGTGCGTGATCCCATGCCCTTCAAGGTGATCACGGGTGCAGACAACCTGGCCGCAAACGGGCTCACGGTACCCGGCGTGCAGGGCATGGTGTGGAGTGGGACGGCCATCGGGGATTGGACGCTTTCCTGTGTGACCGGTCATCTCGATTCGGTGACGTTCGTTTTCGACGACGGCACCATCCGCACCATCTCTGACGATGACCGGGGTAACCCGAGTGGCGGCGCAGAGAAGCCCCTGGGCTGGATCTCCGACGAGCAGGGCATTCCGTGCATCACGGGGGAACGCAAGACCAATGCCCCGGCGTTTCTCACCCAGCGCATGGGCGTGATGGCCATCCAGGCCGCTGCAGAAGCGGCGGCCAACGCCGAGACGACCTCGGTCGTAAGTGATGCCGGCAGTGTGACCAGCAGTCTCACCGGCGATACCGGCCGATTCGTGCTCGGCAAGACCCTCTCCGGTGGCAGCGAAGAGGTCGCAAGGTGGCTGCTGGAACGCCAGTCCCCGAGCTTCGATGCGGTCTTCGTCCCGGCGGGCACCCGCATTGCCATTCACGTCGACCATGAACTCCCCATCGATCTCGATACCACCGGCAGGAAACTGACCTATGAACCATCCATCGATCCTTATTGTTGTTGCCGGAGTAAAAGCGCGGCTATTTGCCGCGGCTGTTGTCCGTATCCAGGCATAGCGGGCTGCTGGCGCAAGTGTTCGCGCCCCTTGCGAGTGCCGCCTAGAGATCAAGGTCGTCATCAAACTCAAGCTCGCCCTGGTGCTCGTTTACGTGGTGGGTAACGGAAGCCTCGCGAAGCAGATCAACAATCTGATCGCCATAGATTTCCCAGAGCTGATCTCGAAGTACATCGAGGAACTCGATGACGGTATGGGCTTCCGCGGCCTCCCAGTAGGTGTATAAGCGTGTGATGTTCATCGACATGGTCATCGGTCTCCTGCGGGCGCTTTGGCCGTCGTTTTAGGTGTGGCGCTACGCGTGGATCTTGTCGATTTCTTTTTTCTACTGGCGCGCTCCTTCGCCTCTCTGAAGCGATAGGACTCGCCTTCAAGAACAATGATCTCGGAGTGATGCACCAGTCGATCCACGATGGAGATCACACAGGCCGCGTTGGGGAACACCTCGTTCCACTCACCAAAGGGTCTGTTGGTGGTCACAATCGTTGGCTTGAGTTCATAGCGTTGATTGACGATGTTGAACAGCAGATCCGCATGGCGACTGCCGTAGGAGAGGTAACCGACTTCATCGATCACCAGCACCTGCGGATGGGCGTAGTGTTTCAGTCGGCGCCGCAAGGCGTTGTCACCATCCTGTGCCGCCAGGTCCCCGAGCATCTGGGCGGAGTTGACGAACAACGCGCTGTGTCCCTGCATGACGGCGTGATGCACAAGGTTCTGTGCGATGGTCGATTTTCCGACGCCGTTGGGTCCTACCAGAATGACGTTGGTGGCGTCCTTGATGAACTCGAGGCGCATCAGCTCTGAGACGGCCGCCTTGTCGCACTGCGCGGGCCAGTCCCAGTCGAAGTCAGCGAGTGGTTTGAAGCGGCCAATGTGCGCCGCGCTCAGCCGTCGTTCCAGACCGCGGCGCTTGCGCTCGATGTCCTCCCACTGGAGCAATGCCTTCACCCAGGCCAGCTGCGGGTCGGTCAGCTCCTCCCAGTGCGCAACCAGCCCGTGGAGCTTGAGCGCGGCCGCCTGCTGCTTGAGCACTTCGTGAGGGATTCCTGCCTCAGCGGTTCTCGTCATCGCTTCGCTCCTGTTTCTCTGCCCTGTCGTTGTGGGTGTCCGTGTCGAGTTGATCGTAGGCCGCCAGAGACCCGGGACGCACCACGATGTTTCTTGCCTTGGCGTTGTTCGGCAGTACGATGGCCAGCGGTGGTGGCAGGTGGCGCTGCTCGCGCTGTCGCTCCAGCGCCTGGCGTACCGCATTGGGGTGCGGGACCCCGCTGGCAAGCGCCTCGGCGATGGCTTGCTCGAGCCCGCTCGCACCGTAGTCGTCGAGCAGCCGGTTCAGCTGCGAGACGACCTGGCTCAGGCGGTTGCCCCGGTTGGCCGCCTCGCGCAGCAACTCACGGCTCGACGGTGCCGCGTGTGCCAGTCGGTCCTGACCGCGGTGATGGCGTGCGGCGCGCTTGGCATCGATCAGTGCCGCGAGGTGAGTCGGGTCCTCGATCTGCTCGCCCTTGCCATAGACGCGCCCGTGTTGGGCAATCACATCACGGCCTGCGAGCACCCGCACCTGGGTCAGTGAGGCGATCACCGTCAGGGTCCGTCGCACCTGGGTGTGCGGCACCGAGTAGTCATTGAGATCAAAGCGGATGTACGGTGTCTTGCCGACACTCACTTCGAGGCGTTCGTCGGTAGGATAGGGATTGTCCGGCAACCCGATGAGCTGAGCGCGTTCCTGCTCGAAGGCTTCCCTGACGGTGATACTCGGATCTTCCGGACACGGGCGGTTGGCACTGAAGCCTGAGCACCAGGCGGTGGCCTGCGCATTCAAGTCGTCAACATCCGACCACTGACGCCCGGCAAAAAAGCTGTCGCGTATATAACGGATCGCCCGCTCGACACGGCCTTTCTCATTGCCTCGCGCAAGTGCGACCGGCCGCGGTTCGAAGCGATAGTGCGCCGATAGCTCCAGCAGGGTGGGATGAAAGCGGATCGCGTCACCCTGGCGTTCGAGCACCGCGGAGCGTAAATTATCGTACAGCAGCACCCTCGCCACACCGCCCCAGGCGTTGAACGCCGCCACATGGCCGCGCAGGAAGTTATCCATGCGTTGATTGAGATAGAAGCGCAGGAAGATCTGTCGGCTCCAGCTCAACACCATCACGAAGGCCATCAACGGTCGCTTCGCCCGGCCAATCTGTACCTGGCCGAAGTGTCCCCAGTCGATCTGCGCCTGCTCGCCCGGCAGGGTTTTCAGTCGTAGATACGCCTCGCTGGGCTTACGGGGGCGCAGTTGCGCGACATGCGCCCTGAACTGGCTCGAGCCGCCGGTGTAGCCGCGCGCCTGCGCCATGGCGTACAGGCGCGCGGCGGTGAGCCGGGGAAACTGCTCGAGCGTCTCGATGATCATCGGGTGATAGGGATCGACGATCGAGGCCTGGCGTGTGCGTTCGGCTTTGGGCAAACCCGCCTGCGCCAGCACACGATCGACGGTGGAGTGGTGAATGCCCAGTTGCGTGGCAATGGTATTCACGCCCCAGTGCTCCACGAAGTGATAGCGCAGAATCTTCGCTTCTTGTTCCTTGTCGATCGTCAATGGCGGCCTCCTGTTATGGCGCTGCGGTCACGGTGATCTCGCTTGTCGAGCGCGTTCGGTGGGTCGAAGAAAGTCACGTCTCAACCAGGGCTCGCATTCACACCCACAGACATGGCAATGAATTGCGGGTGTGGCGCTGCTGCGCGGGGTTTCCTGAGGACTTTCCGGTTTGTTCCATGCGCCTAGGAGTAGAACAAGCGCCGCCATCGGAAGGGAACCCTGATGCGTTACTTTTTGTTTTTGACGCGCACGGAACCGGCCCTGCCGTGCGGCGTTGGCCAGGCGAGCCCGGCGCGTCGAACGGTAACGAGACCCGGCGCGTCGCAGCGACGCCGTTCGGGCCTGTTCAGCGCAACCGCAGCCGCAGTACAGGTTTCCCCGGTCGCAATCTCGACAGATAAAGACCTGACAATGGCAGCCGGCACAGTGGTAAAGACGAGCACTGGGTTTCATCGGCACAATCGGCCGATGAGGGCTGGATAAAGACCGCGCCAGGTGCGACACTGACATGGCTGTGCGAAAGCACGGTTTGGGGCGTAGCGTCAGCGTTGACCGTCAAATCTTGGCTGGCGTTACGCCTATCTCCTCGGCCAGCCTGTCTTACCAATTTCCAGATTTTCTGTCACCTGATTCGGGTCACTGCGCGCCAGTCAACCCTCATTCTGGCACGCCGCGTCGTTGACGCAGACTTCAGTGCAGGGATGCGCCTCGAATGGAGCCGCGGCAAATAGCCGCGGGTTTTGATCGGCACTTACACTTATCTCCGCACTCGGCTTGATTAGTCTGCTACTGGCAGGCTGCGCCAGCACCAAGGATGCCGTACTGCCCACGGACGGTCCGTCGATGAAGGCCATCTATGAGAATCATGTGAATGCGATGAATGCACGGGACCCGCAAGTCATTCGCCACGAGCTGGGAAACCGTCCCGTCGTGATGGGGGATGCAGCCCTGCAAGGCTACACCCGGGAGGTGTGGGTCTCGAATTCGTAATCAAGCTGCCATCGGAAGCTGGACAAGCCCACGGCAATGCGTTTCCCAGCGGTAACGCTCCAAGTTGGCTTGTCTGGTTTTGGATTCACCACTCACTTGTGCCGGCGTATCGCCTTCGAGCGAAGCGTGAAAACGGATGTGGTTGTAATAATGCTGGAACGCATCAAGCTTTCTCTGCAAATCAACTGCGTTCCAGAATAGTGTCTGATCAAGAAACTCACGGCGAATGGTCCCGATCAGGCGCTCGACGAATGGGTGTGATATCGGGGTATAGGGGATGGTTTTGATAGGGTCAATCTCAAGAATACGAAGATTTGCCTGCCATCGGTGATACTCGAAAAGTGGATCGTGGTCAGAGCTTAAATAGCGTGGTGGTTCCTTTCCTGAGATAATTTTGTTGAACATATGGCAAAGCGCCATGCCATCGACATCACCGGCATGCACACCGAAACCGATGAGGCGGCGGGTGAACTGATCCATCACCACCAGCACCCAATGGCTTCTTAGGCGAATGGACTCACATCGGAACAGGTCGACACTCCACAGGCTGTCCGTCATATGGCCAAGGAAAGTGAGCCATGAGGGGCCGCTGCCACCGGATTCTGGACGGTAGTGTTTGACCAGGATGCGCCGAACGACATTTTTATCAATCTCGATACCAAAGGTTTTCCAGATGATCAGGGCGATACGAGGGCAACCGAAGCGCGGATTGCGGCGTTTCAGATCAACAATCGCTTGAATGAGTGGCTCGGACGGACCTTTAGGTCCAGGCTTTGTTCTCTTCCTTGGTGAGAACAGCTGGCGGTATTTGCGGCGCACCAGGCATTGGTGGAATTTCAGTAATGTTGATGGATGAACGCTCAAAGCGTTCCTGGCTATTCGCCCCGGTCGAAGGAAAAGCGACCAGAATCCCATGAGGAATCGGTCGGCCGTTGAAAGATTTGGCGCCCGTCGACGGGAACGTGTGACAACCAGCAGTTGCTGCTTAAGGAGAAGGTTTTCGGCAATGATGGACTTTGCGCCACCCGGGCCGAGGATTTTCGCCGCAGTGGTGAGCAGGTGAATAAATAGGATGACTATGTCCTTCATTCTGGTGCAGGGTAGGGTAAGCAAATAGGGAGGGTCAAGATTGCATAATGTCCCTTTTTCAAGAGAAAATTACGAATTCGAGACGCACACCCCAGAATTGACCGAACGAGTTCTAGTTCAACGATCGAGTTGAGGCGCGCTGTCAAGTTCAGCCTTCATCGCCTTGTTCGGAGTCTTCGGTTTCTTCGCGCGAGCCTATTTCACTCGCTCTTCTAAAGTATATTGGGGCACCGAATCGCTTCTTGATCACGTCACGAAGAGCTAATTGAAAACGTGGTGCAAGACGCCCGCTGTAGGTCAGCCGAAATCCTCGATTATTCTCGGAAAATCTTATCGGCCGAACTCCGTCGGGCAGGAGCGACAGGACTGTTTCCAAAGCGGTATCGTGGCGGTCTCTTATGTGCGATCTTACATCGTCTACTTCAGGGCTCTGTCGCGCGGTCAAAAAACTCATGCGGCTACTGTCGAGTTCTCCGGTACCAAGAGAGTACGCGAGAGTAGCTGTCCACAGATCACCGTTAGTGTAACGGAATAACAGTCTTCTTCAAGGCGAAAGCTTCATCCACCAAGGCAGATCGCCGTGGCCCAGGTGGTTCGCTTTTCAACTCCCGATGGATGGCGACATAACGCGCTACCTTTTCGACCACGGCTGGGTGCTCCGAAACTTCGCGGGCCCACTGTAGGGCAACGTCGTCCCATAGATTCAGCAACTCTTGAGGCACCTCAACGGCGTACTCAATCCATGCGAGGTTGCTACCGTGCCATATATCAAGTCGCTGGGGACTTCGTCCGAGTAGGAAGGGTACAAGATAGAGGTTCTCGAGCATGGTTTGGTAGAGCTTGTTAAAGGCCTCTTGCCTGCGACCACCGCGGAACAGTGCCAGTGCCCAGGTCAGATATTGGTACGGGTCTCCGCCGTCGTCGGGGTAGGCGTCTTCATACCAGTCGAATGAAGCCAGCGCACCGTCGACATCGCCCATCAACATGTACAGTGGTCCCAGCAAAAACCGCTTTCCGTAGCCGTCTCCACCGTATCCCTCTTCCAGCTCCCTTTTCAGGGCACGTTCGTAGCGGCGAATTCGCTCGCGGATGCGCTTAGGATCGGTGGGAAACAGATCGGCCATCATCGTCCACAGGCGAGATCAAAGCTGCCGCGACCGTGTAGGCATCACACTCATGCAGCATCCCGATGGTAATATTTTAGCAGCCCACCCAAGCGTTCTTTACAGGCAACTGATCCGTCAACACGATTCTTTGCTTGCGTGGCGGTTGGAAATAACAGTACATTGCCTTTGCCTTGATGATTTCGTTCGGCATGAAAATGCACCAGGTACTCGCTGAGTACACGCCTCAAGGAAGCCTCACCAAATAGGATCAGCTTTGACAAAGCTTCCTCCTTCACCGATTTTACCCAGCGCTCGGCGTAGGCGTTCAAATTCGGACTCTGGGCGGGTAGCTTGAGTGGCTCTACCTGCCCCGATTTGACGATCGCGCGAAACGAATCCGTGAATTTCGTATCGCGGTCATGGATGAGGTACCGGCATCCCTCAAGAAAGCCCCACTCATCCATGGTGACATTCCTGGCGATTTGTTTCATCCAGGCGTCATTAGGATGTCGCGTGATCCCAGCAACCTCAACGCGACGGCTCTCGAGACGGATAAAGAACAGCACGTAGTAAGTGACCAATCCACGTAGCGTCAGTACCTCCACAGAGAAAAAGTCGGTACCCGCAAGGACAGACATATGTACACGGATGAAGTCGCTCCACGTTGTCGTGCGCTTGCGCTTCGGTGCAGGCGAAATACCATGGCGCTGCAGAATATTACCCACCGTTTGATCGGATAGCGTGTAGCCGAGGTTCCCCATGGCGCTCACAATGCGGTCATAGCCCCAATCCGAATTCTCTTTGGCCATGCGCACCACCCATTGTTCGATTTCATCATCAATTCTGGGGCGGCCCGGATATCGACGCGACTTGGAACCGTCGAACTTGCGTGCTACCAGCCTTCGGTACCAACCCATGATGGTGTCGGGCTTCGCGGTATTAGCCACATCCTCAAGGGCTTTACGGCCAAGGCGATGAGCGATTTCAGCGAGTGTCATTCGCTCCGCGTCAGTCAGCCTCAACGGCATCTTGAGTTGAGCTTTGAGTATCCGGTTTTCGGCAGCAAGATACTCATTACGCAGAAGCAGTTCCTGGTCCACTGTCCCAGTGATATAGGCCAGTATCCGCGCCCAATCCATTAAGAATCCCCACCGTTAACTCGAATTTATCATCCAATTCTAAGCCTCATTTGAGGCAAAATACAAAGGCGTTGTGACACACACAATAGATGGTAACATGTTGATATCGCGATACCGATGAGTTTTTTGACCAGACGAGGTCAGCCGACAGAATGTTGCACGCTTTTGCGCGGATCCAAGTGCACGGATTCTCGCCTATTCCGAGCCGTGGTAAACGAGAGGAGAGTATAACCATGAAAAAGCCTGCGGTAGAGCCATCTCCCAACAGTAAAGCATCGAGTTCTAATCGCCGGCGGTGCTTGTTGGCCTATAGGCTATTCGAGCAGCGACAGCCCATGCCGCTCGTTACAGCTCCGTCAACACGATTGTGGATGCACCAAACACCAGGACACTTCGCATATCACTGCCTGCCACTCGTGATGGCTAACCAGGCCGGATGGTTTATTGAGACGTCACACTCGTTTGAGGTGCATTGGACCGGCGAGGGCGGACTCGATGCGGTCAGGATCTTTTATCTCGATGGTAAGGCGCCATATCCCGCGGTCAGCATGTTCGGTCACGGCATCCTTACGTTTCAGATCCCCTACTTATTTCGTACTCCGCCTGGGTATAACCTTTTGGTTCGTGGTCCGGCCAACTACCCAAAGGATGGAGTAACGGCGCTTGAAGGCCTCGTCGAAACGGATTGGGCAACGGCGACATTTACGATGAATTGGCAGATCACGAGGCCGAAGCAGACGATACTATTCAAGAAAGGTGAACCCATCTGCATGATTGTGCCGCAGCGCCGCGGTGAGCTCGAAAGTTTCGACGCGCGGTCGGCACCGATTGGGGCGGAGCCACGTCTTGCGCAAAGCTACGGGCAATGGCATGCTAGTCGCTCCCAGTTCCTGGCATCCACGCGTATGTTCCCGGGTGAGCGAGCGCGACTGGGGTGGCAAAAGCACTATCATCGCGGTACTTCGCCGGACGGCGTGCAAGCCCACGAACACCAAACCAGGCTGCGCTTACAGCCTTTTCTAGAACTTGATGCCGCCCTACCCAATGGGGAGGAAGAAGACGCTAGTTCCGGCCCGCGTGCCACAAACGAAGCAACCTCTTGAGGCGAGGTGCCATGCAATCAAGTGCACGGCTTGCCCGGCTGGATGAATCGGACGCGGGGCGAGACCAACTCCCGTATCGAAAGTTACCGACTTGGTGCACCAAGAAAGCGAGCTAGCAATTGCCGTACATGAAAGCACCCGTTCCGCCATCAACGACAAGTTCGCGCAACAACGGATGGAGCCGCCGTGTGCATAGATCCAAACACACCACGTTAGAGGTCAGCTGTCGCGGCGTTGGCCGCCTTCGCGATCCGTCCCCAGGTGTTACCGCTTCGAACGATATCCTCGCACTTCCTCTAGGGCGTCGCTCAATCTCGACTCAAGGTCTTCAAGATCGGCGTTTGACCGAGGCTGCATCTCGCCGAGCGTTAAAGGCCCTCCTAAACGGGTGAGCGCCAGTTGCAGTAGCATTCTGAGTTCAACGAGGTCCATTGGGTCAATGACTCTAATGCCGGAATCTGGAGGCCCCGGGGAAACCGGCCCAGGTCCTGGGCTTGCCGCAACCGAGCCTGGATCAAAACCGATCTGTGCTATATCCCATTCTTTAGGCAGTACCGTGATTAATAAGTCCTTAATCCTAAATGCCATGGATCCATTCCTCCGGCTGATTCATGTAGTAAACCCATTGGTATTATCGACAAGTACGACGTTGTGGGAGGATACCATCTACATAGTGAGCGCATCAATTTTTCGTATTAATGGGATCGTGCTAGATGCTAGCCGCAGTACCCCTGATGCTATTGGTAGAGTACCTGCGTCACCGACGTGAGTGATAAATTTTCCCGTCCAACGCAGCCTCGCGCTCGCAGAGCAGTAGCCGCCGAGAACCGGCACAAAAGCGAGCACCGTGAAAGGGTCTGGTCGGTTGCGATCTATCGTGGGGCGTCGCCGCTGACGCTTTCTCCGTTCCAGCCTGGGTCGGTAATCACGACCGATGACGTGACAGACGTAGACGCCGAGCTGGTAGCGGACCCGTTCATGTTATGTATTGACGGAACGTGGCACCTGTACTTCGAAATACTCATCAAGGATGCGCGCCGCGGGGTGATCGGCCGGGCTACGAGCGCAAATGGAATCGACTGGACATATGCTGGAGTTGTTCTTCGGGAACGATTTCATCTTTCGTACCCCATGGTGTTCGAGGCCAACGGCTCTATTTATCTCATGCCGGAGTCCGCGCAGGATCGCTCGGTGCGTCTCTATCGAGCAGACCATCCTGAGGGCCCCTTTGAAGCGGTCGCGACCCTCTTAAAGGGTAGCTGGGTCGATTCGACGCTCTTCCGCCATGAACAGAAATGGTGGCTTTTCACCTGCCCGACACCGGTCAGAAACGATACCCTAGAATTGTTTATCGCAGACAAACTCCACGGTCCTTACCACAGACATCCGGTGAGTCCAATTGTTAGAGCGGATCCACGAATCGCGCGGCCGGCAGGCCGCATCCATCTGTTTGGAGGCCGACCGATCAGGTACGCTCAGGATTGCTCTCGTCGCTATGGGGAATCGGTCCGCGCGCTTACGATCCTGACGCTCTCATCCACCGATTATCGCGAAGTCGAATGTCCGACGAGCCCGGTTCTTAGACCGGCGGGGAGGGGATGGAACTCGACGGGTATGCACCATTTAGACGCACACCCCTTGCGCGATGGAAGTTGGTTAGCGTGCGTCGACGGCGACCACCGCTGAGATCGTTCGCAGTGGCCTAGGTTAGAGCCCCATTGCCAACAGGCTCCGCGGGTCGGCTACTTCCTCATTGCTTTCGCTGCAGGGCGATAGATAACCCTCACGCACTGGTTCGCGAACACGAAAGCGGAGGTTGGGAAGATCCGCGGTCTGATCCGCCCCGATTTAGACAGCCGGTCGAGTTAGTACCAATTGAGGGCGTGCGTTGAGCCGGGCGAAACGCGTAAACCGAGCGCAGGCCAAGAGGTACTAAACCGATCCCACAATTGGCGGCATGTTCGAACTGGCGACGTGCCTGCGTCTGCCCATACCCTCTCGGCGCATACCAACGACTACGTCGTTACCGGGCGTATTTCCGATGAAGCTGGGTTGCCAGCTTTGCTGCGCTTGCTGCTAGAATACAAATCGCTGATAAATCACTGTGCGCTATATTTTTGCGCGAGGAGTAGATAGCATGAAGGACGATAGGCCCGATACGCTGGATGGGCGACGGGTACTTGTTGTGGCGTACTGTGAGCCTGCCAAGCCGTGGCAAAGCTGGCAGCTCCATTCCCTTTTCTCCTCGTATCTCGATCTGCCGTCGTGTAACTTCGACTTTCTGGTCTCGATCCCTCCGGGATCCGAGGATCGCCTCGATCCGCGGATTCATTATCGTCATGTCGATCCGATCCATTCTCAATATCAGCATCCACTGATCAGTGCCAGGGTCGGCTTCTCTGATGGCTACGTCTACATGAATCACTACTTGGCACTCACAGACCTGCCCGATGGCTACGATTACGTGCTCGCAACCGACTGCGACACCGTTCTAACATCTCGCCTCGCTCATTACGCACCTCACCCATTCCTTGTCGGTCATGGTCGCTACGAGTCTGAGTATGCGCACCAACGCCTAGCGCGATTCTGTCAGCATCACGGTTTTCATAAGTTCGGCCGGTACCGCAACATTCACTCGACATGGTATGGAAAACCGTGCTTGCTCGAACGATGCGCACGCGAGGTGAGGCGTGTGGTCCGGCTGCTTCTGGAGGAGGAGGATTGGACAGATACATCATGGCCCAAATGGTGGATTGGTGTCGCCGTTCTCTATGCGGCTGAGATCGTACTTAACGAGGAGATCGACGCCCTTAGCTGCATACCCGGTGTCCTGGATGGTGGCTCCGATTCGTTAATGGACGAGCGCGCCATCCATCTACACATGTGGCATACCCGTTATCCCGATCGCGCTTTCTGCAAGTTTTCGTTTCAGGCTGGTTACTACGACCGACACGACGTATCGCTTACCGGGAACGCCAAAATGCTTTACGATTACGCAAGACGCGGCCGGTCATTGGCTCGAAGCACCTCCGAATCCCCGGCCTGACAACGAGGCGGGCGCGTCAGGGTACCAGCGCCCCGGCTCAGCCGCATGATTTCCACTTGTGGTATTGCAGGATCGAGCGTTCGGAGAAATGCACGAAGCCTGCGGGTAGATCGAGCAGGGCCGAAATGATTCCGAAACCAACGCCGCGGATAAGCACTCTGTTCCAGACATCGAATCGCGGCTTCTGCGACATCATCTTCAGTATTGAAGTAGGTGCCTGTCGCGTCATTTATGTACTTCCAGCCGCCAAGAATATTCTGATTGGCGAGTACGGGAATATTCATACACAAGGCCTCAGTAAGGACCCTCGGTGATGCATCGATCTGGCTCGGCAGGAACAGCATGCGCGATACCGAGAAGCGTTCGAAGAGCGTCCTTCTGGGAAGGATTCCCTCAACAGTGAGGTTACGCCTGAAGGGAAGGTCGCAGATCGTCGACCTACCCACCAGTAGCCCTTTCAGGTCGAGGTCGTAGCACAAGTGATAGAGGCATCGTTTTGTTAAGGCCCAGTTCTTCGTCATCTCTTTCCACCAACCGGGCATACAGACATAAATGAAGTCGAACTTTTTCGCGGTGGACGCTGATGAGCTCGAATCAGGACGGATTTGTTGAGGGTCTATGAAGTCAGACTCGCTGATCAATGTCTGCGGTAAGCCACTGGGGATATAGGAGGATGGGTCACGGAAGCAATGACACCAACCATCGCACAGTTGGGCATAGCTGGTAACCAGTCCCTCTTGCACCGCCGGGAAGGTCATATAGCTGGTAAAACCGATGAACCGGACCGAACGGCGTAGTTCATGGTACATAGTCACGTCAGCCCGCGTTCGTAGCGGACCGCTCAAAATCGACCATCCAAGGCTTTCGCCACGATCGTTCATGACGTGGAGAAATGGCCACCTTACACTCGGAATGGATACCGCGTGCTCTGCCTTAGCCATTGTCCAGGTCGAGCGCGTGAGGCAGGTGGGGAGGCAGGGGAAATTCTCGGGTCCAGGATCGAAGCTGCGCCAATCCCTCGCGAATATCAAATGCGTGCGTCCTCGCGACGCGGGCGACCTCCAATCGGTGGATGGCCATGGAGTATGGTTTGCCTGACTTAGAGTGATGGTTTGCCACTTGAGCGAACGCGCGCTTAGCGCCCGCAAGATCGGCGGTGAGCCCCAGATGCCGAGCCACCGCCAAAATCGTCCGTTCCGGTCGCTCGTAAAGTGAGCCGTTGTTCACGGACCGAACGCGTGCAACCACCCTTGGATCAACGTTAAGGAATGCTTGCTGTTGTACAAACCAGTGTGCCGCAGCAATCTCTGCATCGGTCAGCCAGTGTTTCTCAGCGTCTATGCTCGGCCACCGATCCGTCTCGATCAGAACCCGCAGTACTCGTCTGCGGGTAAAATCGCGCCTCCACCAATGGCGAAACACCGAATTGAGATAGTCCTCGATGTCGCCGTACAGAAAGACCGCGCGGATTTCAGTGCTCGCCAGCATTATGTCCGAAATGATGTAATTGGCGGGCGGCCACTCCTTGACTATGACGGTGTCAGTAATGCGAGAGCTTTCGGACATGAGCTGGAGTGCGAGCCGAAGCACTTTCTGCCAATCGGAGAGTGTAGTAGAAGCCGAACAAGCGGCATTTCGCTCTCTGTCGATAAGTCGTTTCTGAATTGAAAGGTCCGCGAACGCGTTTACTTCATTCCAGCACGTGATTCCCCCGAGCTCCAATAGCGCTTGGACAAGAAGGTTTGAGCCACAAAAATCGGTCATGAATATGAAATGGGGCGGCTGGAATATCGTGTCCGCTTGTTCGGCGAGCAGCTCGTCGAGCGGAACTCCCATCACCGGCTTGAAGTCTGCGGCGCGAACCATGCCGCCCAGCGTCCTGACTCTTTCCGGCAGCTTGCAGAAATGGGCAAGCCGACGCTTGAAATCGAAACCATGAAGCAAGTGCTCAGATTTGTCGAATTCTTGTGTGCTGAAAATCTGCATCAAGATCTCACCGTGTGACCATTGCCGCGCTCGACAGTCAATATCCGCCAATTGAAGAAAGATCTCGTAAGATTGCGATCGACTGCGCAAATCCGTGTCGCCAACCTTATTCAAGACTGTAATTTGTAGGAAGTCATCGGCAAATGCAATAACCGGTAGTAGACCACATAGATGCATGATATGGGCCGCTCATTCCGCTGCCGTTTGCCAGTCAGCCCCCATTCGGCTCTACGACATCGTTCGCAACTCATTAAGGTTCTTGACGCGATCGATTTGCCTGGTTGATCATAAGTGTTCACTTGTCAAGTTGGCAGGGGCAGGTGGTCAAGTTCGGCCGTTGGGCGAATTCACATTCGCCCGATAACAGTTCAGGATGTTGATTTTGGCAGTACGGTTGGACTGATTGTGCGCTGTCTGAAACCGCATTAGAAATCTAATGCTGGCGCCCAAAACACATACTCGGCCAGGGTTCTGCCAGCGAACTGTCAACTTTGCCACTAGTGGATTTGTTCGGCGGCGCTGTGCAAGTGATGCTCTATGTCCAAACTGCGCTGTTTAATCGTGACCACGGTTGCGCACTGGGATTGCAGCAATTGCGTTTGTGCGTTTTCGCAAGAGTGACGCGTATCGTGGCGACCGCAACGAAGGCTGACATGGCAGCAGAAGGCGGAAGTTTACGCGAAACATTCAAGGTACCTGCCTGCTTGTGTTGAGACAAATACAGTATGATCAGTCTCGAAAAATACGCGGCTATCACCGGTTGTCGGTCTGCCGACAGTGATTGGCGATGAATGCGGCGTGATATTGTGAAATTCATGGCGTGCTGTGCGGCCGGTAGAAAAGAAGGTATGGAGAACTGCACATGGGCGGATACCAATGGAACATGGTATGGTTAACATAGTGATTTATCACAGCACTGACTCATCAGTATCTCTTTAAACGCGGATATGAATGCACCTCAAGAGTTCGAAAAGGAGAAATATCTGCTCGTCCGATCAATAATAGACACCGAAAGAGCGACAGTGCTGCACGATTACGCGCTGGCGCGGGCAGCATCGGGGAAGATGGCATATGGTGACACCCTATTGGAAACCACCCTTTGCGAGTATGGCAATCCCAAGATGGAAACGTTGCTCGAAGAAACCCGGCCGAAGATCGCGCAGTGGACAGGATTGAATCTGCTACCGACGTACTCGTATTTCAGAGTTTACAAGAACGGCGATGTTCTGAGACGACATCGGGATCGACCATCATGCGAAATCAGCATAACGATCAATCTTGGATATTTAGCACCGAAGCCTTGGCCAATATTTGTTGAAACACCCATGGGAACTGTGGAAGCCTCCCTGCGTGCGAGCGATGGATTGATTTATCGCGGTTGTGACTGTACACATTGGCGAGAAAGGTTTGATGGTGAGTATTTGGTGCAAGTGTTCTTGCATTATGTGGATGCAGATGGTCCTTTCGCGTATTGGAAATATGACAAGAGGACCCGCTTAAATTCGTGCAGTTGCGTGAGATAAGCCGTCAAGCGACGTTTTTCACGATGCATCGGAGCCCTTGCCTCCACGCGTCAAAAGACCAATGATCTCAGGCACGCTACGAGGTCTTCAAGTGGCCACGGACGGTTCCGTTGGGAGTCAGGGACGGGCGCTTTTACGCCACCGCCGGGCGGCTAACGTAGCGGCAACACCGTTCGAGCTTCTTAACGTTCATCTGCTCACGCTGCCACCTCGGCATGCAGCGAGAAACCTGCCGACTTGCCTGCCCCTTCATCGAACGGCTCATCGCACGCAGGCAGCGTCTGCGCTGTGAACACCTTGAGGCCCTGTGCGGGCTGGCATCGCCAATGACAGGATGGCAGGGCGCACCGCAACACCAACGGCCCCTTGAATGCGCCAATACCGCACCCTCCGGCCCTCAGATCCCGCCGTTCCGAGATTCTCGCCCGCGTGTGTGGCAGCCGGCACTTTACAGTCTGCATAGTCCGCTCCAGCCGGAAAACCTCGTCCCAGTTCAGCCCTGTTCCGCCGGGCATTTGAGAACATATTGACAATGCCGCGTGGTGCCATAGCACCTGGCTATCGATCGGCGCGGCTAATCTCCCGCATCCGATCAGAACACGGAAACGGGCCGGATCACCGGTTGATGATCTCGAACTGCGCTCCCCCAATCACCTCGCCATTGGCGAAGGCCGTCAGGGCGAACCGGCCCACCGCGCCTTGCCGGACATCCGTCGGTTTCGGATCGAAAACCACGACCGCCTTGCGCACCTCGCCCGGCGGGATAACCTGTGGTTCGGGCTGCTCGATCCGGACCGCCCACAGAACATCGTCACCGTCCTTGCCCGGGGTGATCAGCTGCCGTACCTCGAGGTACACCGCGATCGGTCGCTTGGTCGGGTTGTAGATCATGAACGGCACCGCCGCCGGCGACGACGTCGGTCCGACGTGCAGGTTCTCCTGCCCCTCGTTGTTGTCCTCGTTGGTGTCCTCAACGTGGTAGATTTCGACCTTCATACACAGGTGTCCGGTGTCGGGGGGCGCCCACGTGATCTCGGCCTGCGCCACACTGGTAGCCGAAACGTCGATGGTGTCCCTGCCGGCCTCCTGCCACATCCGGTCCTGACCGACACCGAAGTTGGCCCACAAGAAGGTAACCGTGGCGTTTTGCGCCTGGAAAGCCGTGTCGTTTCGGATCTTCGCTTTGAAGGTGTAGTTGTGTCCGACGCTGAGGCTGTCGGAGGCCACGGCCGTGGCGCCGTCGTAGACCTGGATGTCCGGGCTGTCCCAAACGGGGTCGCCGCCCGTCGTCAAACTCCAGGTGCTCGAATCCCACTGGCTGTAAGTGTAGAGGTCGATGGGGTTGGCCGTGCGGACAGCGAAAACGTCGACCGCGTATCGGTCTGAGGTCTGCCCGTGAGCCAGCACGTTGACGGGGCCGAGCGGATGCGCCGACGGCACAGACACCGACACGTCCTCGACTCCAGCCTGACCGAACTCGCCACTGCTGGCAGCCTGTGTGGCGGCCGGCTGGCCGTCGAAGGTGATCTCAACCTGCTCGCTGCCGGAAAAGCTGGTACCGCCGATCAGGAACGACGAGCCCTCAACACCGCTGTCGGGATCGAGGCGATTGATCTGGGCCCCGCCCCCGTTGATCTCGATCGTCCCTTCGTAGGGCTGGTAGTCTAGGGCGGTAACCGTGATCTGCACATCCCCAGTACCTGGAGAGGTCATGGTGAATCGTGCCAGCCCTCCCGGATTGGTCTGACCCACCGCCACTGTCCCGTTGTTCCGGGTGAGGGTCACCGTCGCGGGCGACACCGGATCGCCGGTGTTCGCGTCAGTCACCTCGACCACGAAGTCCTGCATCCCCGTCGCGCCGAGGCCCTCTGGGTGATCCACTCCAAGCTGTGGGGGCTCCGCGGTCCAGACGGCCATTTCGGGGTCGCCGAAAAGGTGGTACATCTCGAACTGCAGCTGGCGCCGGGTCGAGGCAGCGTAGGCGTTGGCCATGTAGATCTGCCCGAAGACCAACACCTGGCCGAGTCTCCGGAGCGGCCCGGAGGCGATATTCGGTATCCCCGGGTAACCGCTGGTCGGTGGCGCCGGGCTGAAGTCTGGCCAGACGGCCTGGTGCATGCCGAACATGAAGAAGTCGTTCTGGCCGGTCCATGTTACCCGGGTCGCCGCGATGAGGCCTACCGCGCCGCCGTTGGGATTCCGGATCCAGTGTTCGGCGAAGCTCTCGCTGTTGTTGCCCGTGGCGAGGCCGGCGAGCGTGGCGTCATCGTCGGTTTCGTTGTCGAACCAGCCATTCTCGCAGGCCACGGACAAAACCACCGGGCACAGAGCGCCGTTGGTGAGGTTGTCGACATCTCCCCGGTCGAAGCCGATGAATCTCGACCATCCGCCCCGCGATCCGTGGTCACGGTAGGTGATCAAGAAGCTGCCGTTGCCGAGCGCGTTGTTGATGTCATTGGTGTCGCCGTCCCAACCGAAGCCGGGGATGCCGCCGGCTGGGTTCCCGGCAACGGTCAGGTCGACAGGCAAAGCGGTATTGTCCTCGTAGGTGTTCGGTTGGGGGTCCGCCGGATTCGCGGGCCAGCCACTGCTGCTGGCGTAGATTCGCTCGCCGTTGTAGTTATTGTTCTCTAGGTACTCGCGAATCTCCTCGACGTTCTCGATCCATGGACGATCCTCGCGGCCGTCCGCCGGTTGTGGGTCGCCCGGACCATCCGTGTCGTCCTCGAACAGGGCAATCAGCGTGGCGTCGGTGTAGAACGCCGCGCTAGCCGGCGGGGTTTTCTCGTAGTCCAGAATCCGGTCGACAGCGTCCTCGGCTTCGGCCAGGTTGTCGACCGGCAGCCGGCCGATGAACAGGTCGGGGAAGTAGTCGTTGCCGTCGAGCGCGGCGTAGTAGAGATCAGTGCCCGTGTCCGCACCGTTGTAGTCAGCAAAGGTGTGGGCGGTCTGGTAGTTTGTCGGGATGAACTCGCTGTCACCCACCAGCAGGATGTAGGTGGGCGGTGGGCTCCAGGTCTTGTAGGCCCCTTGAAGGTAGCTTCTGATGTCGGCGCTGGTCTGCCCGCCAGGAATGTCGGCGATGTCCACGACCTTTGTGCGGTAGCCCTTCTGCCGCTTCCAGTTTTGGAGACGGACGACAGGGTTGTTCGCGTCGTTCGCCTTGTAGAAGTCGGCGTGGGTCAAGATTAGATAGTCGACGGCCTGCGCATCACTGGGCGTACCGTTCGTGTCGAAACGGCTCTGGTCCAGGTAGTTCAGGACAGAGCGCTCCAGCGTCGCCTCGAACGCGTTCGAATACAGGCGCGCATCGATGGGTTCAACCTGAGCGGGCTCTCGGTAGAGTAAACGGACCTCTATCTGCGAGTAGGCCTCCATCTCCCGTGTTCTCGGGTTGTACCGAACGGGATTTACCTTTAGAAACACGACGCGATGGCCGCGCATGATCCCGACGTCCCTCGGCGTGAACACCGCCAGCTCGGCCGGATAGATCGCGTCTGTCCGGTAAGCTGCTTCGTCGATGGTGAACACCTCCACAGCTCTCTCGCTGTCCACCCGCTCCTGAGCGGGGTAGACGTTGTAGCAGTCCAGCGGAATCGACTCCGCCTTTACGATCTCGACCTTGAAATCGACGTTTCGGGGAACCTCGATGAGGCGCCCGATGATGGGTAGCTCCGGCTTACCCACGTCGGAAAGCGCCGCCTGCCCGGGGATTGAAAGTCGATGGAAGGTGATGCCTTCCACATTCACCTCGTGAACCAACATACCAGGCACGTCGAAGTTGAGCATCACGCCGGTGGTGGTCTGCTCCTTCATGTAGGCACGCGGCCCCTGGCCCTTCTGTCGATCTTTCGTGAAGGGTACCCAGCCCAGATCGGGCCGGCCACACACGCGGGTCTCGACCGCGTCCGTCTCGATCCCGTGCCGCCCGTCCATCTCCAAGGTCGCTTTGTTGCTGATGCGGTCGATCTGACGGACTACAGCTGTGAACTCGACGTGCTCGCGACGCCCCGGAGGCACGTCGGCCACCTTCCAGGTGATCACGCGGGACCGCTCGTCGAAGTTGCCGTTGTTGAAGGGCGTTACCTCTGAGAGGGCGTCCGGCACCCTGTCGGTGATGACCACGTCCCCCGGCCCGGCGGTGTTGTTTCGGAAATAGATCCTATATCGGATCTGATCCCCGACTCCGCGCACCTCGTCGGTGACTTCGCCGGCGAGGGAGGCGATGACGAGGTTTCCCTCTAACGGCACCTTGGGAGCTTGCGGCTGCAGTGGATCGCGGGCCGCCTGGACCGCCCCCACCACGATCAGCAGGCAGAGACCGATCCACGAAACTGCGCGATTGGAAAGCGATTGACGGCTCATTCTCTGGTCCCTCCTCAAGATTGCACGTCACCCGAACATCGGAAGAAGTGTGGCGCATTGATTTAACCCCTTACTTCAAGCGCTTCGGATACTCAGATATTCATACCTCACTGCGCGCTGATGCCTCCTTCTCGGTTGCTACGCGCCCGGCGGTCCGCAATCAGTTTCCCCCTTGAGGATGATCAGGAGGTTTCTGCAGAAAATCCTGACCCAGAACGGTGACGTTGCCGTTGTTTTTGCTTATCTGGCCAGTCACCCTCACGGCCACGTGTTGACCAGCATCCAGACGTTCCGGAGCGAATTTCTTGGTGAACTCCGCTAGGTCGTATGACAGCACCAAGTCTTTGTGGCCGTCCGGGCCCAAGGTATGGCAACCAGGGGCTGACCCGATGAACGGCGTGGACACGTCCTTGGAATCTACAGCGAGCGGTTTGAGGGAACTTCCGTTGAAACGCAGACTATCGGTCTCGATCTCGTCCACCGCCATGGTGTCGCTACCAAGCAACGCGACCCGCATCTCGCCTTTGACGGGCAGGATGTTGGGGCAGCGACCGGGCATGATATCCACGAAAACGGGCACGTCCTCTGGGATCTCATCAGCGTCGCCCCACTTCCCTTCTTCGTAGAGCAACTCCAGGTTCCCCAGCTGGGCGCCTTCGTTAGCGAAGATACCTTTCGGAAACGTAAGCTTGATGTATCGCATGCCGGTCATGGGCTTGCTCAGCTTGGCCATCATGGGCACCGGACCGCTATCTTTGGAGGGCGTGTATTTGGAGACACCAGTCAGCGTGGTGTCATTGAATTTTCGGTTGGTATCGCCCATTTGTACCTTAAAGCTTTGTGGCAGGTATGCGGGGTCCCAGAACATCCGCACGCCTTCCAGAGGCACGGGATTAGGAGCCAGGAAATCAACCTCGATGTATACCTCCTCCTTGATCCCCTTGGGGAAACGCCAGGCACTGTCGTAGCCGTCAGGAAAGCTTACGCACTTGATTTGCTTCGAGGAACAGGTGAGCTCCGGACCCTGATTCTTGCGCAACCTAGAAACCATCGTTTTGAGGGCCGGTATCCTCGGCGCGTAGGTCATATGCCATTCATCATCCCTCGCAATCGGTAAGTCCACGTGCACCGTGCGCGCAATGTAAGGGTGATCCACGTAGTGGAGTCGGCTCTCGTCGTAGATGGCATTTCCGTCGGCGTCCAGGTCGATGCCGAACCCGTAGATCTTGAGGCCTATGTCGTCAATGGTGTTAGCGATCTTGTCGCCCCCTTTGTTCCAACCTATCCATTGGGAGCCCTGGGGCGTGAAGACGATTAGATCATCCCAACGCCGTGAATTCTTGACTTGATTACTGCTATTACCCTCTAGGAAAGTGACCTCCACCTGGAAAACGCGACCGCTCCCATCGCGGTGGACCCACATCTCGTCGATCAGCAGGCTATGGCTCACTTCGAAGGCGTAGTAACCCACGTATCCAGTGTTGACGTTTTTTACGCACCCGGTCCACGCCATGTAGGCTCCCGGTAACGGTGCATTCACCCCCGGGCGGAAATCGTTGTAGTCGACTTCAGTGGCTTCGACCCAACGGCCCCGCCCCCGCCCCGCCTCGGCTTCGTACCACGTGCGCAGGTCTGGCACACTCTTAATGAGCCAGTTCGGATGCCCAGGATAGGCATAGCCGTGTGGATACGGAATGCCTGCCTCGCGGTGCCAGTAAGAGATGGTTTCGGAACACCACGCTTGGCGCGATTCGAAAGAGCCAATCCCCGCAGCCATCATTGCGGCGGCGTCCAGCGCTCTTGATTCGCTGTTGTAGCCTAAGACTATAGAGTAGTAAGGTTTCCCAGAGTCCTTCTTTAGGGTGTCGCCATCAATGCCGGTATTGCAGGACTCCTTGGTGCCCACTGTGTCCTGGGCAACATCTTGAATAGGCCCCGACGCAATCGATCCGCCGGCGTCCCAGACGCCAATCGGGGTGTCGTCGAAGCAGGCGCAATCGGGTGCGTCGCCTTGGTCACAGGCGGCCCAAACCAATGTAGTATTTACTAGGAGCAGAAAGACTACGCCGGCCAGGATCCGCGTCATGATCCCATTGGTAATCAGAAGGTGTCTCATCGCTCGCGTTCCTCCTTGGCGTGCGAGCCGGCATCACGAGAGTGCTTCGGTTCCGGAGTAGTTTCACCGCCTGACGAGACAAGGCATTCTGTTCACGCAGGCGTTTTTAATTAGTAAATAGTTTAAACCCCCTTCTGATTGAGCATGTTGATTCAGGTCAAGCCTCCCGGCAGTTTCCCCGATAAATCACAATGACTGGTGCATTCTTGCGCGAATTGTTCGGTGCTGAGGTTGTGCATCCTGGTGGTCCGGTCTGAGGCAGACCATCGGCGCCCGCACTGCCGGGGCTAAAACGGGAGGCTCCCTTAGGTTCAATGGCACTTACTTATTGCGCCAGGCAAAGCTTGGTGAAGGGGGAAGTCACGTAGAAGAATAGCCGTGACGGAAACCTTTTGTGCGACCCGGCAGGTGCAAGTCCTGACCCGGCAAAGGTTGGCCACCAGCCGGAACCGAGTGTTGCGTGGTCTGGGGGTGACCCCGGCTGCGAAGCGTACACAGGGGGCCTGCAGGCCGCGTGATAGAGCCTCGAAAGTGCCAGTGATGCGGAGCCGACGCTGTTAAGTAAGCGGAAGGCTGCACGGTTTGCACCGAGCCGGCCTGGGGTAAGCGGTCCGCCGGGGTCTGAGAGCGGGGCATGCAGGCAAGGGTCGTCCAGGAACCTGGGAGGCTTTGTTTTCTCCACCGGTGGTAGGCGGCGCGGGCGCCGCGGTAGAAGTGGTCCAGGCTCCGGCTGTGGTCCCACACCGGGGAGCGAAAGAGGGGCAGCGGGTGGTAGCGCGGCGTGAAGGCAACGAAGCGAGGCGCGACGGGAGGCGAGGAGTCGGAGCCCACTGATAGTACCGAGGAGGTCGGGGAACCCGCCCCAGGGGGACCGGGTGGAGGGAAGCGGTGGGCCGGATTATGGGGCTTCTTGAGGGGCAGATGACTGGGACATTGGGCCGAGAGATCATCTCAACACGACAAGAGAAGCTAGCGGAACTGGCTCGGATTGAGCCGAAGCGGGTACTGACGACGTTGGCGCGCCACATCGATGTAGCGTGGTTGCGTGAAGCGTACCGGCGCACGCGCAAGGAGGGTGCGGCGGGGATAGACGGTGTGACGGCGGCGCAGTACGAGGCCGAGTTGGAGGCGAACCTGGCGAGCCTGCTCGAGCGGTTCAAATCCGGCCGGTATCGGGCACCGGCGGTGCGGCGGATACACATCCCCAAGCCGGGCAAGGCGAAGAAGACGCGTTCCATCGGCGTCCTGTGCATGGCGAATTGGTGTTTTCAGCCAGCGATCAGCAGCGCGAGCGAACAACAGGACATTATCACTAACGGACACTGTCCAATCGCTGACCGACGATTGCTTACCGGCCGGCCAATATCTCCCAGAATTTTCGCGGTGAAACCATGGGTAGCTGCTCAACGCTTTGTAGTTCCAGAAGTGCCTTATCACCTGTGACGAAAACAGTCGCGTTTCCTGCGACCGCGGCAGCAACTATGGATTCATCGTCAGGATCGGGTAGTGCAGGGGAGGGATGTGCACCGGTTACTACAACGGCCTGTGCCCGAAGCAAATCACCAAAACCTTTGGTGACCTCTTCTGACTGACCGAGTTTACCCGGGAGGACACGTTGAAGCTCACGCAGGACGGATTCCGATGTGAGTAATTCGTGAGAGAGTAAGACAACTTCGAAGAGTTCGGCACAAAGTCCAAGCGTGGTCAACGCTCTGGCCAGGACATTGGTATCGAGACATACTTTCACGAGATATCGCGAAAGATATCTTCGTCAGTCAGATAGCCAGCCGCCTCAGCCAGTGGCAGTGCCTTACACCGTAATTGGCGAAATCGTTCAACCGCGATATTATTGTGAAGTATTTCTCGGGCCAGCTCACTTTTTTTGCTCTTTGGGTCTCGAATTCGTAATCAAGCTGCCATCGGAAGCTGGACAAGCCCACGGCAATGCGTTTCCCAGCGGTAACGCTCCAAGTTGGCTTGTCTGGTTTTGGATTCACCACGCACTTGTGCCGGCGTATCGCCTTCGAGCGAAGCGTGAAAACGGATGTGGTTGTAATAATGCTGGAACGCATCAAGCTTTCTCTGCAAATCAACTGCGTTCCAGAATAGTGTCTGATCAAGAAACTCACGGCGAATGGTCCCGATCAGGCGCTCGACGAATGGGTGTGATATCGGGGTATAGGGGATGGTTTTGATAGGGTCAATCTCAAGAATACGAAGATTTGCCTGCCATCGGTGATACTCGAAAAGTGGATCGTGGTCAGAGCTTAAATAGCGTGGTGGTTCCTTTCCTGAGATAATTTTGTTGAACATATGGCAAAGCGCCATGCCATCGACATCACCGGCATGCACACCGAAACCGATGAGGCGGCGGGTGAACTGATCCATCACCACCAGCACCCAATGGCTTCTTAGGCGAATGGACTCACATCGGAACAGGTCGACACTCCACAGGCTGTCCGTCATATGGCCAAGGAAAGTGAGCCATGAGGGGCCGCTGCCACCGGATTCTGGACGGTAGTGTTTGACCAGGATGCGCCGAACGACATTTTTATCAATCTCGATACCAAAGGTTTTCCAGATGATCAGGGCGATACGAGGGCAACCGAAGCGCGGATTGCGGCGTTTCAGATCAACAATCGCTTGAATGAGTGGCTCGGACGGACCTTTAGGTCCAGGCTTTGTTCTCTTCCTTGGTGAGAACAGCTGGCGGTATTTGCGGCGCACCAGGCATTGGTGGAATTTCAGTAATGTTGATGGATGAACGCTCAAAGCGTTCCTGGCTATTCGCCCCGGTCGAAGGAAAAGCGACCAGAATCCCATGAGGAATCGGTCGGCCGTTGAAAGATTTGGCGCCCGTCGACGGGAACGTGTGACAACCAGCAGTTGCTGCTTAAGGAGAAGGTTTTCGGCAATGATGGACTTTGCGCCACCCGGGCCGAGGATTTTCGCCGCAGTGGTGAGCAGGTGAATAAATAGGATGACTATGTCCTTCATTCTGGTGCAGGGTAGGGTAAGCAAATAGGGAGGGTCAAGATTGCATAATGTCCCTTTTTCAAGAGAAAATTACGAATTCGAGACGCACAGGCCAACGTCAATGATCGTAACGCGCTCAAGGGACTACGATGGCTTCTGTATCGCCATTCCTCCACTCGTTCCAGAAAGGATACCCGCACACTTAGAGCCCTGGATAAAGGCAACAGGCGAATCTACAGAGCATGGCGCCTGAAAGACGAGTTTGAACGTTTCTGGAACTACAATGCACGATGGGCTGCGGAACGATTCCTCAAGGGCTGGATGACAGCTGCAAGGAGAAGCCGCTTGGAGCCAATGACAAAGTTCGTGGAGACCATACAACGGCACTACGATGGAATTCTGGCATTCATCGACACGGGCCTGACAAACCCAATTGCCGAAGGCCTAAACGAATTGTCAAAATTGTCAAGAACAGAGCCAGCGGATTCCGTACATTGGACCCATTCACTGACATGATTTACTTGGCCGCCGGGGATGTGGATATTCCTGCGCACATTCCATCGAAATTTCGTACAGTATGAACGTACCTGAAATCGCAATATAGCCAGACCAGCAGTAATGATCATGCGTTGCGAATTCCGGATATAGCCAATTTTCTCGGGCTGTCCAGTTGGCATCCATGCCATCCTGGCAAGGCAACTTTAGAGGAAGGTTCTAGTCGGAGTGATCTAGGTATTCAGAGACGAACGCCTTTGGCGTTAACACCGTTATACCACAGTACCCGGATACTTTAAGTAAATCGCTATCTCCGCTGACGATGGTAGTGGCGTCGCCTGCTAGTGCGCAGGCTAGAAATTTATCGTCGTCGGGATCTGTGCTAACGGATTCTGGTAAATCCGATGGTTGTACAAGCTCTGCGTTTTGAATGATCAGGCCAAGGACGCTCTCGTATTCAACCCCGGCACACTGATCCGCCAGCCGTTCTACAACATTCAAGTATTCCTGAAGAATTTCAGTAGACACCAATAGCTGGAAACGGCGTGCGTCCCAAGCTTCGAGTATTTTTCCCGGAATGCCACCAAAATAGATACCCGAGATCAGTACGTTCGTATCCAGTACTACCTTCACCGACGACCGCGCACCTCAGCGACGGCGTCTTTGATGTCTGACTTTTTCATACCGGCTTTACGTGCCTGGCGCCGGGCATTCTTGATTAGCTCATCAAATTCATCCATCGACGGCGGAGAAATGGTCTTCAGTATGATGGCATCCTTCCCGGCGACAACGACAAATTGCGAGCCGGCTTCAAGCCCCAACCGTTTGCGGATATCCTCGGGAATAACAACCTGGCCTTTCGAAGACATCTTAGTTGTGGCGAGTTCTGACATTGTGGTTTACCTGTTTCATAATCTTACCAGTAAGATTATGAAACAGGTGCTTCGGTCGGTCAACCTGTGCATAGCCAATTAATACTTAAGCCGCTGCGGGAAGCTGATAGATCCCTCGGCAGTGAGTCTGCGAACGGAAGCCTTTCAACTTTGTTTGCAGTTTGGGAGTGCCTCCAGCGGCTTCAGCCGAATAGTGGCTTCAGAGAAGTCGGGAAGAAGGCCTGGGTGGTGTGCCGAATAATGTGCGGAAGTGAGGCTCAATATGGCTCATTTACACTCACTGAGACTCATTTTAGTGTTGGGCGGGCGTCATAACTTGTTGATAAATAAAGGTTGTCGGAGCGCAAATGAGGCTACGAACCAGGCGGTCGGGAGTTCGAATCTCTCCGGGCGCGCCATATTCAATAACTTACAGCCACCTTGAGCAAGTGGCTGTCCAATAGATACCCGATTGTCCAATAGAATCAGGTTCCCCTACCTTTTATTAGGGGCTGAATCCGAACTGGCTTGCGCCGATACACGCGCTGGGTGATGGCGGTATCGGCATGCCCAAGGCGCTCCGAAGCTTCAATCAGGCTATCTGAGTCGCTCGCAACTTTTGCTCGTAAATCTCGTTCCTGGAAGCGTTCGGTTATTTTGGTTTCCGCCATTACTTTATCCATGAACCGCTGCCACAGGCTGTCGAACGCGTTACATCGCCCTTGGCTATCGATATAAGATTTACCTTGTCGTGTAACGAATAATGGCGCATCACCAATGCCGTATGGTGCAAATATTCGAACGAGCCGTATGATATTGTTATAAAGCAATATTACGGATAATCTGTTCGTGCAATGACACATGTCATACAACCCTTCCACCTCCTCGTAATTGCCCTGGCCAGCTGGCTTGAACGCCACCAACAGGCGATCATCGACTATCTGATAGAAGAGAACCGTGTTCTCAAAGAGCAACTCGAAGGACAGCGGCTGCGGTTCACCGACGAACAGCGGATACGACTGGCCGTGAAAGCCAAAGCCCTTGGCCGCCAGTTACTTGATGAGCTCGAGACGCTCGTGACACCCGATACGCTGCTTGCCTGGCACCGTAAGCTCATCGCGAAGAAGTGGACCTATGCCAGGCAGGGGCCGGGTCGACCTCGCGTCGCGCAAGAGATCACCGATTTGGTATTACGCATGGCGCGAGAGAACGTCTCCTGGGGCTACGATCGAATACAAGGCGCACTCGCCAATCTCGGTCACATCATTGCACCGAACACGGTCAAGAATATCCTGAAAAGGCACGGCATAGAACCGGCACCGGAGCGAGAGAAACGCACATCGTGGAAGACGTTCTTGAAAGCGCATTGGGACGTGATGGCCGCCACAGACTTCTTTACGGTCGAGGTCTGGACGCCCCGCGGACTGGTGACCTATTACGTGTTGTTTTTCATTCATCTTTCAACACGTTCCGTACACATTGCCGGAGTGACCACGGCACCCAACGGTGCATTCATGAAACAAGTGGCCCGTAACCTGACAGACGTGAGAGACGGTTTTCTTTTAAACAGTCGGTACCTCATCATGGATCGCGATACAAAATACACGAATGACTTCAGAGGGCATCTGGATCGAGAGGGCGTGAAGCCTGTTCGATGCCCAGCGCGAGCGCCCAACTGTAATGCATTCGCAGAACGCTTTGTGCGTTCCATAAAAGACGAGTGCCTGGGTCGCATGATACTTTTCGGCGAGGCATCCCTTCGCCGGGCACTCAGAGAATATATGGCACACTATCACACTGAACGTAATCATCAGGGTGTAGGGAATCGATTGCTGAGGCCACTTGCTATAGTCAGTTCAACCGATGAGCCAATTCAATGCCGTGAACGCCTTGGGGGTATGCTCAATTACTACTATCGTGAAGCAGCCTGAAAGCAAGGATTCTGTTTTTTGCACCATACGGGCCACGTCGCCAAGCAGTGTGATTACCGTTTTGACACCATTCATGACGGGCAGTATCTTGCCACATTATGAAAGGGTGCGCGATTCGAAGGTAACTGCATCCTTAAGAATCAACAAGATTTAAATAATGCGGACGACAGGTCTACCTCAGGGCCTACGACAGCATTGGCGACGCCCGTGCTTCGTTAGGCAGGTATTTTGCGTTCTACAATGCCAAACGTCGGCATCAGTCGCTTGACAGGCAGACGCCGGACAGTGTGTATTACCAAGACGCCGCCAGGATGGCAGCATGACCCGAGGATGCACTTATCGCGCTGTCCAATTTTTGGGGTCCACTTCTGGTGAAGGAAACGGGGCAAAAGGTATTCGATTTTAAGGTGCATGTTTGAATGCGTTGACCGCCTCATGCATTATCCTGCGTATGATCAAGTGACCGTTGGCTCGGCTATGGGCCGTCGAACAGCGCGTCGAATTTTCTGAACAAGGCGGCGTTTACGCGCTCAATCCAGTCGAGTTGGCCGATAAGGTACGGATCGGCGGCGTCAATACGCTCCAGCCACAGTCGATAGGGCCTGTTTGTGTATTTTAGCGTCGGCGTGACATAGCGGATGTCGGCGCTGTGCGAGAAAGGAAATGCGGAATAGCTCCCGTCTTCCTTTCGCACGAGGCACCAGTCCATGGACTCATTCCATGATCCATGTACGGATTCCGACATCATGCCATATGTACAGGCATACAGATCGGCGTGCTCGACCTCGGCGAAGATGTCGTAGAAACTCTTTCCCTGAATGCGCCAGCGGTGTTTCTTCTGGGTCTCGAAATCCTGAGGTGTGAGGTTTTCGATCTGTAGTTTTTCCTGCACGGACGAGAGCAGACGTTTTCCCGCCTTGGTATCGAAGAAGGGGGGGCCCGCTTCCAGATCGCGCAATATGCGCAGGCGGTCCTTGTAGGAACATTTGCGATAGTCCTCGATTACCTCGGGCGGCGCGATCATCAAGTAGGTTGCCGTCACCGCGCACTCGATCAAAGGGCGTTCCAGTACGCCGATGATCTCCGCATTGTCTTCCTCGTAATAACGGATGACCTCCTTCAGGAGTTTCCAGACGCGCACCAATAGCCCGAGTATGGGCGCATCGTCCGCCGAGAAGCCGAGCGGATTGCGTGCGATGTTTTTGACGCGGGTAATGCAGTCGTAGATTTCGGCAACGTCTTTATAGAAGGTCAGCGCGAAGCGGTTCAGCTCTTCAACCGTGCTGAAATCGCTTTTGATGTAGTCAGCATCGTACTTCTCTGTGATTGCTCGAATCTCTTCCATGCCAGCCATGATAGCCCATGATTGCAAATGGTCGCTACGTCAGCAAATCTATCTACACCATTCTGGGGCTGGATATCGAGGGCAAAAAGGAGTTGCTGGGACTGTATCTCTCCGACCAGTAGGGTGCTCATCATTAGCTGAGCGTGCTGACCGATCTGCACAACCTGGCGTCAAGGATATCCTGATCGCCTGTGTAGACGGCTTGAAGGGCTTTCCTGAGGCCATAGAGAGTATCAACCTGACACCGAAATTCAGCACTGCGTGATCCACCAAATCTATCGCATTGAAAAAATGTTCCTCGCCAGTCCTCCACCGCTTCGGGCGAAATCCGACCCTTCCCGACAGACCGCTTGATTCGCGGTCCTTTGTCTGCCGACAGCAGCTTGGTGGACCTCGGCCCCCACATTTTTGTTGGCCCTGCATAACTCCGTGACTGTGATTCCGTATCCAGGGTGTAACTCGTGTGTATCCTCAATTAGGAAGGCCAGGCTATTCGACTGTGTTAATGAAATGTTCGAGCCCCTGGAGCTCGGCAACGAGTTCATCGAATGAAGGTGGTTTCGCATACAGCATGCCGGCATCCAGCATTGCTTCAAAATCGGACTGGAGGGCGGCCAGGAGCTCCGCGTTTGGTAGTAAGCGCATGCCCCCGGTCAGGCACTGCCCGTAGTGGGCGTAGGAAGCATTGAAGAAGATATCCTTGTGTTTGACAACATCGGTGAGCAAGGTCCGATTTTCAAGGGCCTGTCGCCCACCGGGGTGTCGGGACAGCATCACCAGGTCGTACCAGTGACGCGAGAGGCGGTTAACACCGGATTCAAAGGTGCCCTTGTTGCAGGCAACGTGAATCAATGTGGCCTTTTCCCAGAATGTCCGTTCCGGGGATAGCACCACCACTTCCGCTACGGGGAGTTCCAGTCCGCTGACCAGTCCGGCGATGTAAGGGGATACCTGGTGGCGTTGGTTGGGATCGATTACATTGCGTCCCCCGAACTCGACCAGCACGCTGCTTTGCAGGTAACTGCCATTGATCTCGACCGCTGAGGGGTAGTGTATCCAGAGCTTTTCGCCATCCTCGGATAGCTCGATGTTGAATGCTTCCGGTGTGGGTTGTTCGGCGAGCTGCTCGTTCAGGTAGGGAAGTACCACTTCATGGCTATAGGTCCGCACGCAGTCTTTCAGGCGATCGCTGAATTTGCGAAGAGCCGACCTGCTGACATCAGCGCGGAAGGGATCGAAGTCTTCGCCAAACGCCCGATAGTCCAGTGTGATATCCACATCCTCCGAGAACCGGTAAATGGCGTTGAAGACCTTGGATAACGATGTGCCGCCCTTAAATGCCATGGGCAGGGCGTTGGGCATTGCGAACAGCGCCTGCAATGCCCAACAAACCCATACATCCTTTTCCAGCACGCCAGCCTGCTGACCCAGTTGGGCCGCTGCTGTCTGCAGGATATCTCTCCGGTCCTGGTCAGAAAGCTGGAGAAACGCTTCAGGCACGTTCGGCGTCCTTGCCGTACTGATGCAGCGCATCGGACATCCATGCCGGCATGTCGGTACGTTTCAGCGTCTCGAATTCCTCCGCAGACAGCTCGTTTCGGATCGCTTCAAGCACTTCCGCGTTGACTGCTTCTTTGCCGAGGTACCAGAGTGCTGACAGGGCCAGCCCCGGACGTTTGCCGGCCAGTAGCAGTTTGCGTTGGCTGACATGCTTGAGTGTTACGGCCAGGTTACCAATGCGCAGCTTCCGGCTTGGACCGCTGGTGTAGTAGACCGGCATCGTCGGCGTCTGGGTTGTCAGTTTGAAACGGCGCGCCGCTTCGGCACCATGTACCTGGATCGTCTCGCCATGATCCCTGGCAATAACCGCTACGACCTGTTGCGTGTCCGGCATGACGTTTCCTACGAAACGGCTTTGCTTGGGGCGAACGAAAACACCGCGGGCAACCCGCTGAATCGATCCTTCCTCGACAAAACGGGACAGGGCCTTGTCTACAGCCGCGCGCGCGCCCAACCGCAGAAAACGGGCGTTAGTGAACGGTTCTCCCTTCTTGAAGCGGAGAATACGGTTGCGAATTGCCTCGGTAGTAGACATGCGTCTTCGGCTCCTTATATGTCAGAAAATATAGCAGTATATCTGACATTCTGCAATGGTATCGGCTTTGATCTCGATAAAGTAAGATGCTGATTAATTGTATAATCACGCTGTCATGCAAACTGTCCAATAGACGCCACGAAATAACCTCAAATGCAGGCAAATAAGGCCAAATAGCCCAATTTTATTGGACAGCATAAACCGCATATATTCATTTAAATACAAAAGGATGCGAGAACTCGGGCGGAACACTACGAACCAGGCGGTCGGGAGTTCGAATCTCTCCGGGCGCGCCATTCAATCACAGGGTTAGCAGATTTTCGTGGTTAACCCTTTTTCGTTTTCCGACACTTTTCCGACATCCTTGTCAGCGGCGCGCCGGACTACCGTGAGTGTGGGGCTCTGGGTTATGCCACGGTCAACGATCCTCTCGGCAGCATTCAGCAGCTCTGCGAGTTCTGCGGCCGAGTAGTGCGTCGTGATATCCCCGTTGGCGTGACCCAACAGCGCCTTGCGGGTTTCAAGCGGTACGCCCGCGCCGCGCAGCCTTCTCCCAAACGTGTGCCGCAAATTATGCACGCCTTTCAGGATACCCGCCTCAAGCGGTAGTCCTGCAGCTTCCCAGGCCCGCCGCCAAGCGCTGCTGCGCAACTTGCCGACAGGCTTCTTGCGGTAGGTGAATACATAGTCCGTATGTATCCCGCGCCGCGAGGCAATCACCCGGTTTGCGATGCTGTTGAGCACCACCACCCGTTCCGCGCCGGTCTTGGTGATGGATGCCGGCAGGATGAAGACGGAAGTCTCCAGCTCCGGCATCTCCACTTCCCAGTCCCAGCGCAGGCGGCAGATTTCCCGTTCGCGGCAGCCGGTGTTCACGGCAAAGAGCGCCGCATCGGCCAGATGCCGCGGCAGGAGCTTGAACAGCCTGTCCTGTTCCGCCCAGGAAAGCGGGTAGGGTTTGGCTTCGTGTCCTTTCGTGGACAACCGGCTCAGTCGCGGCGGAGCCTGCTTGAGCCAAGGCGTTCCGTCTTCACTGCGCCAGACTCGCGCTGCCCGGTTCAGCACCGCCGAGACCACGGCAATCGCATTGTTGACCGACTTAGGGGCCAAACCGCGGGCCGTTTCGTGATCGACGAAGGCCTTGAGCGTACCATCGTGCACCTGCTCCAGAGGGAGCGGGCCGATGGTCGGCAGTAGCTGATCGAGATGCATTGCTGCGGTATCGGCAGACGGTTTATGGGCAATGTCTTCGAGATAGCGCATGGCGGCTTCCTCGAAGCTGTAAACGCCCGCGGCCTTCCGCCGGGCTTCCTCCTCGACTTCCGCCAGACGGCGGATCAGGACTTGCTCCGCCTCAGCGCGGCCAGTTTGTCCCGTGCTTTCACGGAGCCAGCCGCCTTCGGCGTACTTACAACGTTTTTCGATGTGCCAGATCCCGCCTTTTTGGCGGAGCCCCGGCATACGGTTACGTTTCGACATAGGTCGTCCTCCAGTCTGAAGGCCTTCGGACGACGCCCGTTGCGGGACTTATAATCGTCCACCCAGGCGTCCAATTCAAGTCGGTCAAAGGCAACGCCCTGTCTCCCAATCCGAATTTCAGTGACATAAGGTCGGACTTCCGTCTGGAAGCGGTTTCTATCCATGCCCAAATAGGCCGGGGCATCCCGAAGGCGGATCACCCGAGGCAGGAAAGCGAGTTGTCTGGCAGCGGCGCCCATAACTGGTGGAAAAGGGATCTCCTAATGAACCGCGGTATCTGGCCGCGCTTCAACTTAGGGTAGAGAAGTTGGCAGTGGGGCTGCCACCTGCCTGCACGATGTGTGTTGACAGTGCACTACCGCCAGAACGGGCGTTCACGTCGACGAATTTTGGGGGGAAAGGAAGCGCCACGTGGCACGATGGCGACGATCGAGAGATGGAGCTCGTCCAGGAGTTACGTACTACGGTCTCGAAAATACCCTGTGGGTGAGATTCAGCAGCGAATAAATAAATCCACCGTCAATAATCGGATTCGACTGAGCTGACTGTGTTTGATACTTCGCCCCTAGCGCTCGGTGCCGAGCACCGAGCGCTGAGAGTTGAGTGCTGAGAGTTGAGTGCTGAGGGCTGAGGGCTGGGTGCTGAGGGCTGAGTGCGACCCAACCCAGTTATTCGCAGAATCTGGTTGGAATGTCTTAAACGTACCGGAGCGGGAAGCCCGCCTGGGCAACTCCTGGGTAAATCAGTTGGATAAACCTTCTCGCCCCTCCCGGGTGTTGAGCGAATGCTCATATAATCAATTGCTTATGTGCGTGACATGACCGGAAACCTCGTATCTTGATTGCAGGACGAATGTCCTGAAAGCACAGGGGCGGCTCAGCGGATATAAGCGGTAATCGTCAGCCACGGACCTAACTAAATCCTTCAACTTGTCGATTTAAGGACTGCGGTAGCAAGTCCGAACAGCGGTTGTTCTGTACAGCCCCCAGCGATGATCGCTCGCCTGTCAGGAGAATGCCAAGCTCAGGGTGCGATACAAGGATCCAGGTTATCCCCGGTTCTCGGCAGCCAATACGATACGTAATACCCAATTCAGATCTCGCGCGAATCCAAGTAGGAAACGAAATTGACAATGGAAGGAACTTCCGAAAGCGGCTTTCTCCTTGGCGATCAGCATATCGAGCCAGCCAGTTGTGCCATTCTGACAACGGACGGCGAGATCCGTATCGAACCGCGGGTAATGGATGTCTTGATGCTGATGGTTACCCACGCGGGCCACGTCGTCACCCGCGAGCAGTTCGTCAAGAATGTTTGGACCGGGACCTTCGTTACCGACGAGGTGCTCTCCCGCTGTATTTACCGTTTACGTCAGGCGCTAGGTGATAATCCCAAGCAACCCCGTTTCATCGAAACGGTCCCCAAACGAGGTTACCGCCTGATTGCCCCCGTGCAAAAGAGTGGCGCAGTAGCGGAAGAGGTTCCAGCGTGCGCACAGGACGACATGCACTTGGAGCCAACCACAACACAGCAACTCAATTCTGTAACCGGACGCCGTGGCCCTGCAACGTGGAAACACTTTAAGTGGCTCGTGCCCATTGCTGCCGTCTGCATCCTCGTGGTCGTGTATCTAGTTCCGTTACCCAAGCATTCCACAACAGGCGGATGTCCCCGTTACCAATGTTGATGGTGCGGTCGATGCAACCTCAGTGTCTCCGGCACCCGTTCGAACTGGGAACTCCATTGCCGTATTGCCGTTCGTGAACATGACCCACGATCCGGAAAACGATTATTTTTGTGATGGCCTGTCCGAAGAGCTCATAAGTCTGCTGACCAAGGTACCACATCTGAAGGTTGTGGCTCGCACCTCTACCTTCATGTTCAAGGATAAAGGGGAAGACGTGCGACGGATCGCGGAACTGCTCGGTGTGAATAATGTGTTGGAAGGCAGCGTACGTATGGTGGGAAACCACATCCGCGTGGCAACTCAGCTAATCGATGCCAACACGGGCTATCACATCTGGGCAGAAACGCTTGACCTACAGTTCAAGGATATATTCACAGTCCAAGAGCAAATCGCCAGCGCGATCGTAAGAGCACTGAAAGTTTCGCTCGACGCGGAGGACGAAGTTTCGGGTATTAGCGACCGCGTTGCGCCGACGGCTGATATGACCGCCTATCGATTTTATCTTCAAGGCCTTTATCATTGGAAACGGCGTGGCGAACCCTCCATCCGCAAGAGCATCGATCTCTTCAAAGCGGCCATCGAACGTGACCCGGCATTCGCCTATCCTTACCAGGCGCTCTCGACCGCCTACCTTGTGCTACCTTTTTACTCACGTGAATCTAGTGCGACGGCTTTTGAGCAGGCGGAAGCGGCTGCGAGAAATGCGCTGGAACTGGATGCGTCGCTGGGCAAGGCCCATGCGGTGCTTGCATTTATTAGCCTGAAGCGCTGGGACTGGTCGGCGGCCGAACGGCAGTTCCAGCTTGCTATCGCGGCTGAGCCCAACGATCCTACCATACACCAATGGTACTCGGAGTTCCTGAGTTACGTCGGAACTATCGATGCGTCGGTTACGGAAGCACTCCGCGCTCGGGAGCTCGACCCCGTATCGCCTGTGATCAATGATCGGCTAGGCGTCACCTACCTTTGGTCGGGTGAATACGAATTAGCGACCGAACAGTTCCGCATCGCCACGGAACTGGGGCTAAGCCGTATCGCCTATGACCAAGCTTATGCCCTGCTGTTGCTTCACAATGGGCAGATCGACGAGGCTGTCAATCTGTATGAAAAGATCCTCGGCAAATTCGGTCTCGACACGGACTGGGTACGACCCGTTGCGGAAGCCACCAGAGATCCGGCCTTGGTACCCCCAGCGTTGGACGCCGTGGCACTTGCACGGGTACATAGCTCACTTCCCGATAGCATCGTTTTTTATGCCGCAGTACTCCTGAAGCAACCGGATCTGGCATTCGAGGTGGCAAAGAACACGCTCGCCGACAAGTCATTGACAGTGGAATTTCTCTTTGCGCCTGAAGCCAAGATACTTCGCCGTGATCCGCGCTTCGCGGCGTTACTGGCGGCCCTCGGACTCGACGCCTACTGGGACCAACATGGGTGGCCGAAATTCTGCAAGCGGCAACTCGAAACCGTGGTCTGTAACTAACACCCGGCTAAACCAGGCCTCGACTCCTTGGGCCATATCCAGCGCTGCAGCACTCACGCTGCGATCAAACACCCGCAATCTCCCTCGTGTTCACCTGCTGGCCGCTATTCGCCAAACACCCAAAAGCACCATAACTATCCGATATCCTGAGTATTTTAAGTTGTTAAAAACTTCTCCCTTCCTCGGGAAGAAAGTATCAGAAAAACATCACCCTCCCATCATGAGAATTTGGAAGCTTCGCGCCGCAATTGGCTTGTACGCAAAAGGCCTGCTCGTGCTGCAGAACTGCCCGGCGGGATCCATCAGCCAATACGTATGACGAGGTAAAGTTGAAATGAAGAAAGAGATTAGGTCACCAAAATTGTCGCTCCGTCGAAGCCCGTTTATGGGCATTCGGACTGCTTTATGTTTCGTATTGCTTGTTGGGGCCACTCCGGCTACTTTCGCTCACGATCATCACGGTAGGTCTGACGATAAGTTTTACCTGGCGTTGGGAGATTCGCTCTCGGTTGGCGTCCAGCCTGATGCTACCGGCATGAATCAGCGCACCGACGATGGTTACCCGGATCAACTCTTCAACATCCTTTCGGCGGAAGGAGACGATCTTCGGCTTGTCAAGCTGGGTTGCGAGAACCGCGAAACGACGGAAAATATGATTTCCGGTGGGGAATGCTTCTATGAGGAAGGATCACAGCTGGCTCAGGCGGTCAAATTCCTCCGGAAACATGGCGATGACGTGGCACTAATCACGATCGACATTGGCGTCAATGACATCATCTTTTCCGGGTGCATCATCGAAACAGACGGCATAGTGACGGGCGTGGACGTTGACTGCATTCTCGCTCCTGATGGGCCGTTTGCGCAGGTTGCAGCCAACCTGCCAAGTATCCTGAATACGTTGCAACAGGCCGCTGATGACGACACACCGATCGTCGCGGTGAACTATTACAACACTTTTCTGGCTTCCTGGCTGACTGGACCAGAGGGCCAGGTGCTTGCCGAACAATCTGCACTGCTGGCCAGCATTTTCAATAATGATGTCCTTGGCCAGACCTACGCTGCGTTCAACGTACCGGTCGCGGATGTTGCCGGCGCATTCGATTCGAACAATTTCACGGACATGGTGCCATTTCCAACGCCGGACAGTCCGTACATGATTCCACAGAACGTGGCACTGATCTGCCTCTGGACCCATATGTGCGTTCCAGACCCAGTCGGTCCGAATATTCACGCGAATCCGACAGGGTACGGTGTCATCGCGGCCACGATCGAGCAGGTATTACCGGCTGACGATGACGCCGATTATCGAAAGGGTCGTAAGCATTATGACTGGCGCCAGGGCAGGCACGACGATTGAAGGGGCCGCAAGGGTGACGGACGGCACCTCAATGACGAAGACCGAGATCACTGGGAAATGATTAGCCGGGCAAAAGATGACTAGGACGTCAATTCTAGTACGGCGGCCTCCGTTTTGAAGGCCGCCGTTGCCTTGCCGCTACAATCTGTGCCGGCATTCTCCTTACCTGGGTGCTCTGAAGGCCCAAAGCATCATTTCTCCGTAGCAATGAATAGGACACTCGCAATGCACATTATTCTTCTCATCACTGGCGTGCAGCGACTCATCTGTTTCTCGCCGGGCATCTGGCGCAATCGACTGACGGCTCGCAATGCTACTACCGCTTGCGTAATCACAATCCTCACTGCAGGATGCGCCTCTAACTATGAGCCCAAACCAGACCTCGAGTCAGTCGGGACAATCGGTGTCGTTCTCCCGGATGAATCGAGCGAACCCTTGGAAGCTGGGGACGCGATCCAGCTTTATAACCGAACCGTCGGACAGGATAGACTGAAGAATTCGGCCGTGGGCGCCGGCTCAGGGGCAGCGGTAGGGACTGCTGTAGGCATCGGTACAGCCGCACTAACCGGTTGTGCACTTACGGGCCCGTGGGCACCACTCTGCTGGATAGTATTTGCAGGTGGTGGCGCTGTTCTTGGTGGTGGTACTGGCGCAGTCGCCGGGGCGACCGTAGATACTCAGGAACGCGTTGAGGTTGCACCTGTTCATTTGTACGAGGTGAACAAGGTGCTCCCGGTGCTGCAACGCAGTTATTTGGCAAGATCTGACTTGGAGGAGCGCGCGTTGCGACTTGTCCGCCAGCGGAATCCGGCCATCACGTTTATGCCGGCAGCCTCAGAGGGAAACCGATACCGTTTGGCTACGAAAGAACAACTCGAGGGACCCTATACAGATGTAAACTTGGTGCTCTCTGATCTGCGTGTGCAGTTTGTGGGCAAGGCCAAGAATGATCCCAATATTGCGCTCACAGTTCATACCCAATGGGCGCTCAAAAGGTACGATTCGTCAACACAGATGAATAGTAATTGGGATGTTCTAGCAGGCGACTACCAATCGAAAAAGCATCGTTTTTCGGAATGGCTGGATGACGATGGTTCGCTGCTTATGAGCGAGATAGACAAGGGGCTGGATGAGTCACTAACCCATGCCTTTGCAAGTCTGGGGCCTGAAACTGAGGAAGAAAGGTGGGCACATGCCTTCAGCGATGACGCTTTCTGATAATTTCGGGCTTGCACTGGTAAGCAGAGGCCCAGAGTGGTCCAGGAGCGGTGGAGGGATGTCCAGGAAGTGCTGTTGGCGCTCGGCCACGGTCGCGGTTCTGCTCGTGATCCTCTGTGGTTGCGGTGGCGGTGGGGGTGGTAGGTCTGCTGCCGAACCGAGCGGCTTTGCGCAACCTGTTCTGGTAGCAGACCTCGCAAGCGTGGCTGCTGTTGCCACGGGGTGGGCGCATAGCTGCGCAGTGGACGGCGCCGGACAGACTTGGTGCTGGGGCGAGAACGAGTACGGCCAGGTGGGCTGTAAGGGTGACGGCGGGTTGGTGACGGATGCCGGGACCCCCTACATCGACACCCCTTGCGTCGTAGACTCTGGTACACCGCCCATGCATCTGGCCAGTCTCGCGGCTGCCAGAGTTGAGACCTGCGGCCTCGATCTGTCCAACAGTGCGATCTGCTGGGGCTACGGCATTCCATTCGCCCCAGTGCGCGAGCCCATCGGGCCGACGCCGGTGGATACCACAGAACGCTTCACACTGCTGCGCGGGCCGATGGGAGATCCCGGCATGTGTGGTGTTAGCGAGCGTGGGGCTCGTTACTGTTGGGGGGAAGGCGAGACGACCGCCGAGCGGCTGGTCCCGCAGTTGCAGGACGACAACGGTTTGCAGTTCGTTGATATCGCTCTCAGTCAGGGATGGGGCTGCGGCGTAACCGCAGAGGTCGAGGCCTGGTGCTGGGGCAGCAACTGGTTTGGCCAGCTCGGCATTGGCACCGTTGGCCAGTTCGAGGGCCCGTTGGAGTCGGAAGTGCCCCTCAAAGTCATGGGCGACCGCTCATACGTGGCGGTCGCGGCGGGGTTGATGCACGTCTGCGCGCTGGACAGCGAGGGCGCAGCCTGGTGCTGGGGGCTCATACCTGGTGGTGATACAGCCTACGGCACGCCTCAACCGGTACCCGGAGACCAGCGTTTCGCTGCCATCTTTGCCGGGGGGCAGTTCACCTGCGGAGTAACAGCTGACGGACAGGCTTGGTGTTGGGGGCTCAACTTCTCCGGCGAACTCGGTAACGGTGGCTATCAAGACTCGCTAGCGCCGTTACCGGTCACGGGTGGGCTGTATTTCTCGACCCTAGCGCCCGGCGGCATCCACGTCTGCGGCATAACGACGGACCAGCAGCTGTATTGTTGGGGTAATAATGAGTTTGGCCAATTAGGCCTCCCTTGATGAGGGATCGGGTAATGCGGCAGCAACCTTGAACCGTAATAGTACCCGGAACTCGGGGCGTCCTTAGCACGCCGAATTTTGGCAGCTATCGGTGGTTTGTCCAGTAAGTCCCCGTAAGAATGCTTACTTTCCCGGTTTCTCAGGCGGAGCGTTTTTCTTCTCCACTCAGGTAGGCAAAGGAGCTTGCCACGCTAATTCCCACGCGTCGGATTGGCGAAACACTGTTTCTTGCACTTCCCGCGGGTGACCGGATCGAGGTCGCTGTTCTTGCCAATGCTGGCAGTCAGGTGCGTGTCGTGATCGAGGCGCCGGCCAAGGTCAAATTTCGTACGGAAGGAGGTACGGTTATGAGAGGCGCGTGTGGAGTAGGGGTGGCGGCGGACGCGGAGAAGGCAGGCTGAGCGCTAAGGGCTGGAGACGACATATTTTGGAACTTCGTCCGGTTTTGTGAAGCCAGGACATTTGTCTTACTGCTGACTATTCCATGCCATAAGCATGGTGTGTCTGGAAACGGTTTCATTACCAATGGCGGGTCAAATACCCGCCGGCTTTCATTGCCCGGCTGGCGGCCTTGAGGGATGCACTCAGCGAGGACCTGGTGCATTTGCGTGCCGAACGAAATCATCAAGGTAAGGATAATGTCCTGTTATGTCCAGCCGCTACTAAAGCAATGAAGCGTACCTACGGATTAGTCCGCTGCAAAGATCGCTCAGGCGGCCTGCTGAAATATTTCCATTGGGAAGCCGCATAAGGATTTTGACCAAACGGGTAGACCCTGAGCTGAGACCTGTTCTTACAGACGTCAAACGATGACGCCTTGGCTGGGCGGCGCCTAGTTCAAGGAATGGGAGAAGCATGTCTTCACGCAAGAAAGCGCGGGGCTATACACCCCTGCAACCAGAGAATGAGCCCGAGTGGTTCGATGTATCAGAAGAAGAGATATTCGGTGGTCCACGAAGGGGCGACAAAAGGAGTATCCAGCTCTGTCGCCAGGTAGAGGAGGCCATTTCCTGTGCTCTCGTCTGCTCAACGAACCCCATCCTGCGCGATCTCTACGTAATGGGCGTAGAGCCGGTGAGGGGAGCCGCCTTGTTGCGGGTGCTAGTCACAACGGAAGGAGAAGCCAACGACTATCAACAAACAATAGAGGCACTAGCGCGAGCCAAAGGATATTTCCGAGGTGAAGTCGCCCGTTCGATTCACAGGAAGCGGGTGCCTTCGTTGGATTTTGTAGTTGTGGCCTCGGATGGTGCGAAATGCTCGGAAATTCGCGATGAGTAGCGGTGCCAGCCTACGCACTTGGGTTCAGGAGCCCTTAGCTAAGGACGTAAGGCGGGCTCTTGAGCGCCTTGCTCGCATCGACGATGTCGCGGTGGTTGCCGCAATGCCGGACGTGCATCTAGCGAAGGCAGTCTGCGTTGGCGCAGTTGTGGCGACGAAGAGCAGACTCTTTCCGGATGCGGTCGGCGGCGATATCGGTTGCGGCATGGCTGCATTGGCGTTCGACGCATCCGCCGATGTACTGGGCAACCAGAACAACGCTGCCCAAGTGATGAGGATGCTGGGACGAGCTGTTCCGACAGCCAACCATCCATCGGCAGGCACGGCCCTTCCCGACGGGCTTGGGAACGTCTCGTTGTCAGCACCGTCACTAGAACGCAAGAAGGGCAGCGTTGGGCGGCTGCAGTTCGCTACTCTGGGGCGGGGCAATCACTTCGTCGAGTTCCAACGTGACGCAAACGGCTGTCTATGGCTCATGCTGCATAGCGGGTCGCGTGGCATAGGCCAGGCAATTCGCGAACATCACGGCGGTGGTGATGGTGCTCTTGACAGTCTCGTTGCCGAGTCGCAGGAAGGCCAGGCGTACCTACGGGACCTCGGCTGGGCTCTAGACTACGCGAAGCAAAGTCGACGCCGCATGACCGAGCTGGTGGCCACCAGGCTGCAAGGGCTCGTCGGCGTCTCTCCGCTCTGGGAATCCTACTTCGATTGTCATCACAACTTCGTGAGACAGGAGGAGCACCACGGGCAAAGGCTATGGGTACATCGCAAAGGCGCAATCTCCGCGATGGATGGCGAGCCAGGCATCATTCCCGGTTCGATGGGAAGCCCTAGCTTTCACGTCACAGGGAGAGGAGATCCCGAATCGCTGTGCTCTAGTTCCCACGGGGCAGGGAGAGCCATGAGCCGCACCGATGCACGCAGGACCATCACGGGCAGGACGTTGTCGGAACAGATGCGTGGCATTTCGTTCGATCACCGCATCAAGCACCGGCTCCGCGATGAAGCACCAGGTGCCTACAAAGACATTGGTGCGGTCATGCGAGCCCAGCGAAAACTCACACGCATCGTCCGAAAGTTGGAGCCGGTGCTCGTCTACAAGGGAACCTAGCGATGCGCGACAAGCGAAAAAAGCGTGACCTCCACGCGCTCGACAAAAATGGCATGGTGGTCTGCAATCCTCGGGACCGGGAAGCAGCCCACCGTGCCGAAGTCGAAGGTATTGCCACGGAAGACCTCAACGCCGTGACTTGCAGGCAATGTCTGCTATGGCTGTCGAGGAATCGCGGCGCGACTTAGGCGGTATGCAAGGCAGTAATTTGTTGGTCGGTACTGTCAAGTTCACGGTAAAGCCGTCAGACTAACGGCATGAAAGATACCAAGCAGTTATACCACGGATACCGATTTCATCCGACAATCATCAGTCACGCAGTTTGGCTGTATCACCGTTTCTGTCTGAGTTTTCGAGACGTGGAAGACCTTCTGGCCGAACGTGGAATTGTCGTCACCTATGAATCCATTCGGCAATGGTGCAACAGGTTCGGGCCGGATTACGCTCGGAAGCTGAAGAAACGACAAGGCCGATGTGGTGACACCTGGTATCTCGACGAGGTGTTTATCAAGATCCGTGGTGAGCTGCATTGTCTTTGGCGGGCCGTCGACCAGGACGGAGACACCATTGACATTCTGGTGCAGAAACGCCGTAACAAGGCGGCAGCCAAACGATTGTTCCGTAAGCTATTGAAGGGCCAGCGCCAGGCACCATGGCGAATGATTACGGACAAACTGAAAAGCTATTCAGCTGCGCGCCGGGAGGTGTTTCCTTCGGTTACACACAGCACTGAACAGTACGAAAATAACCGAGCTGAGGTATCACATGAACCAACTCGCCAACGCGAACGACAGATGCGTCGGTTCAAATCAGCTGGCCAGGCGCAGCGCTTTCTCACCGTTTATGGCGTTGTAGGCAATCTGTTCAGACTGGGTCGGCATTTGACGCGAGCGATTCACTATCGCGAGTTTCGCTCGAGGGCATTCCGTGAATGGCATGAGGTGACGTGCGCCCAAATCATGGCCGAATAGTAAAGGGATGAAACCATCGATCGGTAGTGCGGTTTGGATATCGTTAAGTTGACAGTACCCACCGGCCACAACACGCCGGGAGATCTCTTCACGTTCCGAGAGCGTCAGCGACAGCCTGGAGCGCCTTCGCTGCGGTGGACGTATCCCGCCTGTCTCCTGGAGGATCCGCTGAACGGATGAATGCCCCCTATCAAAAAGACGAGCTATTGTCGCCAGTGAGTCGCCTCTCTGCCAGCGATCCCACATCAGCGCCTTTTGCTCTTCCGTGTAATAGATCCTCGTTCGGTATCCCATTGACAACATCCTCCTCTACAATCAAGAGAATAGAATGTTGCGTTGACCGATTGAGCTCGCAACTGTTACGAGTCATTCATCGATGGCGAATATTTATAACCAATAAATGTTGAATGCCGACCGTAATTTGTCGTTATTAGTTATATGTTCAACAACCCGTGTTATCGATAAATATAATATGAAAAGCTCGACTTGGTTGCCTTTAAGCTTTGTGTTCTGGGTTGGTGCGACAGTGCCCTTAATAGTCCCGTTCATGGGAGAGGCTGATATACCTAACGCACTCGCCGCAGGGGCTAGCACGGCAGTAATACCAACATTAATATTCTCGTGGGCTCTTTCGAATCGCCTTAGTTTCAAGCTACCGAACATACGCGCATGTGCTTTGCTTGGTTTATTATACGGTGCTGGTCATGCTATCGTGGTCCCTGCATCATTACACTTCTTGACACAGCAACTCTCAGCACATATCCAATTAGCACATATTGTTGACGCACTATACATGTTTGTCGTTCCATGGTTGATTGCCAAATATTCTTCTAGGTGTGCCCGTTCACTCTCTGATGTTAATCAATAAGATCCGCGCCGAGCTGCACTAGCTTTTGCAGGCCGTGTCGTGGACTTGAACAGTGATACCATTAACACTCCATTCCTGAAAAATCTATGCGCATCGAATGGATTCTACTCACTAAGCTTTCAGTACAGATATGCATGCAGTGTCAGGCTTCCTGTTTCACCGAATCTTTAAGCTCATGACCAAGACCATACATATGATTACCTGTGGGTCTCGAATTCGTAATCAAGCTGCCATCGGAAGCTGGACAAGCCCACGGCAATGCGTTTCCCAGCGGTAACGCTCCAAGTTGGCTTGTCTGGTTTTGGATTCACCACTCACTTGTGCCGTAACCGGCCATTTTAGGCCGTTCTTTTCATCGCGCGAAATCTGCCTATGCTGACTCCATCACGTTGTCGATGACTGATGGAGGAAGACGATGGATGATTTGACGGGGCGTATCGGTAACAGCCGCCGGATTTGGCGCCGCGCGGAAGAGTGGCGTGAAATCTTCTCAGAGTTTGCGCAAAGCGGCCAGAGCCGCGAGCAGTTCTGTGCCGAACGGAGTTTAACGCTGAGCACCTTCAGCCGCTGGCGGAAGCGCTTGCGCGATGACTCGCATGCAGTCGCGCCGAATACAGAGGGTTCGATGTTCGTCGAGTTGGCTTCGCAGACAACGAAGCCGAGTGGAGTGCCTTGGGATGTCGAGTTGGAACTCGGTGGTGGCGTGGTGCTTCGCCTGAGGCAAGGCGCATGCTGAGTGTCTCGCCGGCACAGCGCATCTGGCTGTGCACGCAGGCGACCGATATGCGCCGTTCTTTTGATGGCTTATCCGCCCGGGTCCGCAATCATCTGGGCGGCGATCCAACGAGCGGCGAGTGGTTTGCCTTTATCAACCGGCGGCGTACCCAGATCAAGATTCTGGCTTTTGAAGAAGGCGGTTATGCGGTCTGGAGCAAGCGCCTCGAGGCGGGGCAATTTGCATGTCTGGGAGAGACTGGGAGTCATAAACGCGCGCTGTCGCGTATGGAGTTCCTGGCCCTGCTGGAAGGGGTCGACATGGTGATAAAAAGGCAGAGAAAGCGCTATAAAAAGGTCGCATGAAGGGCCGGTATCGAGTAAAATATCCGGCGATAAAACAAAAGGATAAGTCATCTTGTCGGCAGCTGTTCGGGTCGTAGAACTGGAGCGGGAAAACGCGCAACTTTGCGCCGAGCTCGCGACCCTCAAACAACAACTCGAATGGTTCAAACGCCAGCTGTTTGGTGAGAAATCGGAAAAGCGTCTTGACCTCGATCCCGCCGTGCAGGGCAATCTGCTCGCGGCCCTGGGCGTGGCGACGCCGCCACCCCCGACCGAGGCACCCGCCGAGACGATCAGTTACCAACGGCGCAAGAAGGTTCGTGATGCGGCAGTCAATGACGCGGGGTTACGCTTCAGTGAGGATGTGCCACGCGAGGTGATCGTGGTCAAGGACCCCGAGATTGAAGCCATCCCCGAAGACCGGCGCGAGGTCATCGGCGAGAAAGTCAGCTACCGGCTCGCACAACGCCCGGGCAGCTATACCATCCTTGAGTATCGCCGTCAGGTCTACAAGCTGCTTGACGATCAGACCATTGTCACCACGCCGGCGCCGGCCAACGTGTTGGAGAAAAGTGCTGTTGATGTCAGCTTTCTGGTCGGAATGCTGGTCGACAAGTTCTGCTACCACTTGCCGCTGTATCGTCAACACCAGCGGCTCGATCAATGTGGGATACAGGTCAGTCGTTCGAGCCTGACGACCTGGGCGGGACGGAGCATCGATCTCTTGCGCCCGATAGTCGAGGCACAAGCGGCACATATTCTGCAAAGCCGGGTGCTGGCGATGGACGAGACGCCGATCAAGGCGGGGCGGCAGAAGAAGGGAAAACTGCGTCAGGCTTACTTCTGGCCGATCTATGGTGAGGACAATGAAATCGTCTTTCACTATGCGCCGAGTCGCGCACACCCGCATGTCGAAGCCTTCCTTGGCAATTTCAGCGGTACGCTGTTGAGTGACGGTTATGAAGCCTATGCGGCCTATGCCGCGCATAAGGACGATGTCATCCACGCGCAATGCTGGGCGCATACACGCCGCGGCTTTGAGCAGGCCGAGGCGAGTGAGCCAGCGGCCAGTGCCGAGGCGCTCGTGCTGATCGGCGCACTTTACCGCCATGAGGCCATTATCCGCGAGCGGCAACTCGACGGCGAAGACAAACGCCACTACCGCACCGCCCACAGTGAACCGGTGGTCAAGGCCTTCTGGCAGTGGTGTGACGCCCAGTGTCATCGGCCCGATCTGTTACCGAGCAACCCACTGGCCAAGGCCATTCAGTATGCCAAGGCAAGGTGCGCGAGTCTGGAGGTATTCCTCGCCGATCCCGATGTGCCCATCGACACCAACCATCTGGAGCGTAACCTGCGTCCCATACCGATGGGTAAAAAGGCGTGGCTTTTTTGCTGGACCGAAATCGGTGCCGAACGGGTTGGCATTATTCAGAGTTTGTTGGTGACGTGCCGGCTACAAGGCATCGATCCTTACAAGTACCTGGTCGATGTGCTGCAACGCATCAGCAGCCACCCGGCGAGTCGGGTGCTCGAACTCACTCCCCGCGAGTGGAAGGCGCGGTTTGCCGATAATCCCATGAAATCAGATCTGGCGCTCGCGGAACAATAACGGCTTAGAATGGCCGGTTACCTTGTGCCGGCGTATCGCCTTCGAGCGAAGCGTGAAAACGGACGTGGTTGTAATAATGCTGGAACGCATCAAGCTTTCTCTGCAAATCAACTGCGTTCCAGAATAGTGTCTGATCAAGAAACTCACGGCGAATGGTCCCGATCAGGCGCTCGACGAATGGGTGTGATATCGGGGTATAGGGGATGGTTTTGACAGGGTCAATCTCAAGAATACGAAGATTTGCCTGCCATCGGTGATACTCGAAAAGTGGATCGTGGTCAGAGCTTAAATAGCGTGGTGGTTCCTTTCCTGAGATAATTTTGTTGAACATATGGCAAAGCGCCATGCCATCGACATCACCGGCATGCACACCGAAACCGATGAGGCGGCGGGTGAACTGATCCATCACCACCAGCACCCAATGGCTTCTTAGGCGAATGGACTCACATCGGAACAGGTCGACACTCCACAGGCTGTCCGTCATATGGCCAAGGAAAGTGAGCCATGAGGGGCCGCTGCCACCGGATTCTGGACGGTAGTGTTTGACCAGGATGCGCCGAACGACATTTTTATCAATCTCGATACCAAAGGTTTTCCAGATGATCAGGGCGATACGAGGGCAACCGAAGCGCGGATTGCGGCGTTTCAGATCAACAATCGCTTGAATGAGTGGCTCGGACGGACCTTTGGGTCCAGGCTTTGTTCTCTTCCTTGGTGAGAACAGCTGGCGGTATTTGCGGCGCACCAGGCATTGGTGGAATTTCAGTAATGTTGATGGATGAACGCTCAAAGCGTTCCTGGCTATTCGCCCCGGTCGAAGGAAAAGCGACCAGAATCCCATGAGGAATCGGTCGGCCGTTGAAAGATTTGGCGCCCGTCGACGGGAACGTGTGACAACCAGCAGTTGCTGCTTAAGGAGAAGGTTTTCGGCAATGATGGACTTTGCGCCACCCGGGCCGAGGATTTTCGCCGCAGTGGTGAGCAGGTGAATAAATAGGATGACTATGTCCTTCATTCTGGTGCAGGGTAGGGTAAGCAAATAGGGAGGGTCAAGATTGCATAATGTCCCTTTTTCAAGAGAAAATTACGAATTCGAGACGCACAGGTTTCCGTTACAGCGACCACAGCTTAGACTTCCCTATCGGGAGTTGCAGGCTCTTGCTGTGTTGTGAATCAACTTCTGAAGAGCGTAGTGCCGGAGATCGGCACGCTACGTTGTGTGGGAGTCGGGAGCGGGTGGCCGCTCCTGACGACCCGGTGGGTGTGGAAACGGAGTGATGGTTAGGCTATTGAGGCACCGCCAGACGAAAGGGGCGGCAACAGATAGGCAGAACCTTAGACCACCGCGCCACATCTCGACTCTACCGTTTCCTGCCTATCAGGGGATTGGGTTGAAGTAGGAGCGTAGGCCAGCCGCTCCTTCGATCCTGAACGGACTATTACAGCTCTTTGTAGTTCAGAGCTATCCTTGTAGTGAATTCAAGTATTCGATAACTTCATCCGCGCTCCGGTCTGGAGGAAATACCGGGTAGAAGACTTTCTTGATACGACCGTTATCGCAAACAAGCGTTGTACGTTTAATCAACGTCATACCATCGACTTCCATCGTCGGCAGATTCAGTGCCTTGGCGAATTTAAGGGTCTCATCACTTAATAGCGCAAACGGCAGGTGAAGTCTCTCGGCTGCCTCACACTGGTAGGGCGTCGACTGTGTACTTAGACCGTAGACTTCAGCATTCAGGCGTTTCAATTCGTCGTGGTGATCTCTGAAGGAACATGATTGCGGAGTACACCCGCGAGCTCCTGGAAATTGATCCCACCCATCAGGTAAGGGTATGCCTGGACGGCCAGTCATCGGGTAGATGTATACAACAGTGACGCCGGTCAAAGAAGCGAGTGAGACTTGCACTGCTTTCGTAGAAGGCAGGGGTAAGTCAGGAAGGCGTAAGCCGGTAAGGTGATCGCATGCGCCGTCATCGGCGGGCACCGGTAAGTCACTTGGTAAATCAGACAATTTGGTCATTGGATTATAGAAATCGGAACCGACGGTTGGTGCGAACTACAAAGTCTAATGGAAGCGTTTATGGCTCACAATTGACGTCCGGTTATGGCCGAATCTTGCCGTTCTTCTTATGCGCGATATGGCGGAAGAGGGGAGGTGGGATAGTACTTCCCTGCCGGGGTCCTCAGGCGGCGCGGTTTCGCGGTAGACTTTCCCTTCCACTCATATAGGCAAAAGGAGTTTGCCATGCTCATACTCACGCGCCGGATTGGCGAAACGCTTTTCATTGAATTACCCACTGGCGTCAAATTGCCGTGGCTGTGCTTCGCAACAAAGGCAGTCGGGTGCGTGTCGGTATCGAGGCGCCGCCCGAGTTCAACGTCGTGCGGGAGGAAGTGCTCTTACGAGAAGCGTGTGTGGAGTAGGGGTGGCGGGGGAGCTTCCGTAGCGCTGGCGTGAGCGGACACGCGCCGGCCGAGCGCTAAGGGCTGGAGAGGGCCCTTCCCCGTGCGGAGAGTCCGGCTAATAAGTCCCGAGTGTTTAAGTCAGACGACCACCGTCGACCCATTCCTTACGCGCGAGCTGATGGCCGCCTGACCGTGGGCGGCGCACAAAAAAGGAGGAGGCCAGTTGGCCTCCTCCCGGTTCCCGCCTGAGATGCCTGTCAGTCTCAGCCGATCAGCAGGTTGCCGAGCTGATCGATCTGCTGGTAGCTGTCGTTCGACTGGTTGACCACGCCGAAGTTGAAGGAGCCGACCTCGTTGGACTGGACCGAAAAATTCTCCGCGGCGTTGTACACCGGGAAGCTGGTCGCGATCGAGGTGTAGCCCAGTACCAGCGCGGCGAGTTCCGAACTACCACCGGCCACAGCCGCCATCGCCTTGCCGTCGAGTTCCTTGCTTGCAGTCAGATCTTTGATTGTCAGAGTTGCCATGTCAGTTCTCCAGGTTTCGTTGAGGTTGAGGTTCATCGGCGGTCTGCCTCGCGGGCATTTCGCGCCTTGACCGGGGTGAGTGCAGGCCGCGTGCCAGTTTTCGCCACGGGGCGGCACTGTACCGGCAAGTCCTTGTCTTTACTATGCTTAAATAACGAAGCGCGGCTGCATACGCCTGCGGCGCACGAGGGCTTCGACCCGGACAGTTGCCTGTAAGCAAACACCACGCCCGGGTGAAGTCCTGTATCGCCCAACAGCCATGGTTGACGGGGTGAAAAACCGGCCAGGGGATGCCAGAACCACCTTCATGCAACACAGGGCCAGGAGTACGTCGGTCTTAGGGGTGCGTTACGAGGCAGGTGGGAGGAAGTGCTCTTACGAGAAGCGTGTGTGGAGCAGGGTGCTGTTGTTCCAGGCGGTACAGTTGTGCGACGACACGCTACTTTTCCCTAGAACCGTCTTTAGAGACGTAAAGACATGCGGCGGCCTTCGGGTCGCCGTTTTGTTTTGGGGGTCTTCCCTGCTGGGGTTCTCAGGTGGTGAGGGTAACTACTGAGGTGGTTTAATCGGTGACGGGGTCACGCATTGTCTGAGCGCGAAGGTCTGGAGACGATATCCTTCCCGATAATTCGTACTGCCTGATATTTTGGGCCTTTTTGATTAGAGGCGTCAATCTAAAATCTTTGGTCATCGCTACTGCCAAACTTCATCCATTGGGGAGCGATCTGGCGGGACATTGGTCAGTTTGGGTAAGCGGTAACTGGAGACTTACCTTTACCTTTGAAGATAATGATGCCGTGCTGGTCGACTATCAGGATTAACATTGAGGAAAGGAAAGATGAAGAGAATGCACAACCCGCCATATCCAGGAGAGACTCTCCGTGAGGACGTGCTGCCGGCAATGGGCTTGTCGGTAACCGAGGCCGCAAAACAGATCGGTGTTACTCGTGCGACCCTGTCACGGGTGCTGAATGGTCGCGCGGCCATCTCTATTGATATGGCGCTACGCCTGGAGCGCTGGCTGGGTGTGGAGCAGGGCGGTCGTGCTGAGGTATGGCTGGAACAGCAGCTGGCCTATGATCTGTGGCAGGCCAGACAGAAAATTCAGGCGGTTTGACCAGCCTACGAGTGTAGATTGGCCGGAATGTGACAGAGTGAGGAATTACGATGGGGTTACTCCAGGGTGTGCCGGATAATGTGCGGACGTGAGGCTCAATAGGACTCATTTACACTCACTGAGACTCATTTTGGTGGTGGGCGGGCGTCGTAACATATTGATTAATAAAGATTGCTGTAGCGCCAATGAGACTACGAACCAGGCGGTCGGGAGTTCGAATCTCTCCGGGCGCGCCACACTTCGCAAGTCACATCAAGCGGTTATCGGATTAGCCGCCTACCCCCTTTCGTTTCAACACCATCAGTGACGGAGTTTTGCCGAACTTTTCGCCGCAAACCCTGTTTACTGCTGCAATAAGTTCTTCCATCTCCTGTCCCTGGCGAATTGCTATTCAGGCCGCATCTGGGAGTTGGAACAGGCCACCACTATGCTTTTCCCACGCGTAACTTTGCAGCCGGGCAGGTTGCGCGACACGCTCACCGCCGATTTCCGCGGCTGTGCTACCACCCAGTGACGCATGCGTACGCGAGCGGTTGTAGTAGCCTTTGAAAGTCTCCAGCTGCCGCTCCAGATCAACGGCATTCCAGAATAAGGTGTAGTCAAGAAATTTACGGCGAATGGTCCCGATGAGTCGCTCAATGAAAGGGTGCGAGCGGGGTGTATGGGGAATGCTTTTGATTTCATCGACATCCAGCATGCGGAGATTCGCTGTCCACTGATGGTATGTGAACAATGGATCATTGTGAGAACTGAGATACCTGGGGGCGTCCATAGCCAAGATGGCAGTGTTGAACATTCGGCACAGCGCCACACCGTCGACGTCACCGACATGTACACCGAAACCGATGATGCGGCGGGTAAATTGGTCCATGACCACGAGCGCCCAGTGGGTTTTGAGCAGAATAGATTCACAGCGAAACAGATCGACGCTCCAGAGGTTATCCTTCATGTGTCCGAGGAACGTCAGCCATGATGGCCCGCCGTCACTGGGGCTTGGTGGATAATGTGTGCCGAGGACACGCCTGACCACATCTTGGTCGATGTCGATTCCGAATGCCTTGTTGATCTGTCGTGCGATCCTTTGGCATCCGAACCGCGCATTACGGCGTTTTAATTCGACGATGGCTTCGATCACTTCCTGCGACGGACCTTTGGGACCGGGTTTTCCTATTTTGCTTGAGGCGTACAGCAATCGATACTTGCGTTTCTTGAGCATGTCGTGAAATTTCAGAAGCGTTGACGGTCTGATAATCACGGCAGCTCGCTGAATGCGGTTTGGGTTGAGAAATAGCGACCAGAAACCGAGCAGCACCCGGTCAATCGGTGCCAGATTGGGCGCACGTCGCCGAGACCGATTCATGATCAGGAGTTGCTGTTTCATAAGAAGGCTGTCTGCGACGATGGCCCCGCCCGGTCCCGGGAGTCTGGCGAGTGTTCTCAATAGATGGGCGAGTAATACCAGGAGGTCCTTCATGGCAGGGTAGAGTAGGGAAGTTGCCTCCGGTAACAAGATTGGCTAAGTGTTGCTATTCAGGCGATAATTTCTCATTCGCCAGGGACAGGCATTTAAGTGAAATCAAATCGACGTAGTTCACATCGACGGCCATGGAAAGTGCAGGACCAATAAAGATCGTGTTTTTCGGTCTCGGAGCCGTGGGCTCCGCGATGTTGATCTGTTTCTCTGAGCTGGCCCAGCGGGATGGGGTGCCGATCCGCTTCGTCGCTTATGTGCGAAACCCTGATGAGGCGAAAGATGCACTGTTCCATGCCGAGCGGCTCTTCGATCGCATCGATTTTGTGAAGGTTTCCGATTTCAGTTCGGTATTTGCGCAGGCGTCGGAGCATGCAAAAATGCTGGCGGAGGCTACGCTACTGGTGAATGCAGCGCTTCCGGAGTTCAACGGCCCCATGCTCGAGCTGGCGCTTCAGACCGGGGCCCATACCGTGGACCTCGCCTCGGATATCTACGGTGCGAAAACGGAGCGGACGTTTGCCTTCCCGCAGTACGCTTACGATTCTGCGCTGCGCGAGCGGGGCCTGGCCGCCCTGATCAACATGGGTGTTTCGCCGGGGGTGACCAACTTTCTGATCGGCCGCCGGATGCACGACCTCATTGCCACGGACCGCAAGGACCTGGAGGTGGAGAGCATCGACCTCTATCTGCTCGAGGACATCGACTCGGACTCCATTGTCTTTTCGTGGTCGCCGGTCGTCGCACTCGAGGAGCTGGCACAACACCCAAGAATCCTTAGTGACGGTCGCATGCAGGTGCTCGAGCCATTCAGCGAAGCACGCGAATATCATTTCCCGCACGAAGCCAGCACCAGCCGTCAGTATCCGTTGTATCAGGAAGAACTGTTGTCACTGCACCGGTCGTTTCCCGAGGTCGAGTCCATTGGGATTTATACCGGGGGCTCCGAGGTCGAGCTGGTCAAGGCCCTATTTCAGCTCAATCTCCTGTCGAAGCGGAGTCTGCCCGACAGGCCGGAGTTGACCGTGGAGGCGGTGGTCCGCGCCATTCTGCCGGGCATGAACAAGCCGAGACGGATCGAGGAGTACCTGCGAAACGGGACCATCCACCGCGCGCACTTCGCCGCCGCGGCGGAGATCCGTGTCTCGGAAACGGTGCGCAATGAACGGCAGACGGTCATTGAGACCGTGGGACTGAGCTATCTGCGCTATCCCGAACTATTGAATTCCCCATACGCCGGCGCGACGTACATTTCTTACCCGACGGCCGTCAGCGCAACCATTCTGGCGTGGCATGCCCTGGACTACGCGCGGGCAGAGCCCGCCCAGTCGCTGTCGGGCGTGATCACGGGCGAGGATCTCGCCCGAATCCTGCCACGGCCACGCGCCGACGCGATCCGCCGCGACCTAGTTGCTTGGGATATCGACCTGTTCGAAAGTGTGCGCGATGCCTCGGAGCTTTGAACGGGGCATCGGCGAGGGATCAGTGCCGGAAATCGCGGTCTAACCCCGGTTCGGTCGGTATTCGAACATCGCCTTGACGATGGCGTGATCGGGGGTGCCGTCTTCCTTGTGGTCGTCCCGGTTCAGGTGGTCGTCCCGGTTCAGGTGGTCGTTGTACACCTCCATTCCTTTATAGGCCCAGATCCGCTTGCGCGCATTGTCGTAGAACTCCTGAGAGACCGGGATATAGCTAGGGATTCGTACATGTTCTGGTAGATGTGGCTGTAGTGCACGTTCCCTTGACTGCGGTAGTTATGCAGGGCGCCTATATGAGGCAGTATAAACCGCCTTTTCGGCGGCTAGCAGCCGCTCCTCTCGGTGTCGGTACCTCGGTCGGCGGACTCACCAACCGCCTCTGGGTGGCGTCACGGCGCCCAAATCTACCTCGTCGACGGGTTCGCCAGCGCGCTTTTTCCCGTAACGCCGACCCTCTGGTCAGCCGCCACCGTGGCGGCGTTGTTGACAGCACAGCCCGGTAGCTCGTGGTCGGAAAATCTGTTTAGTCGAACAGTCCCCGCTCGGGCGGCGCCGGCGTGATGCACGCTTAAGGGTGTTGTGCGAAGCGAGCCCCCCTACAGGAACGACCGTTCTTCAGTGCCTCCCTGCCGTTCCGGCAATCCGATCTAAAGACTGCAACGGGTCGACAAACGACATCTGACAAAGTCGCTTGGGTATTGTTCGCGGATCCTTTCGAGTTTGGCCAATCAAACACGATAAGGCTGAAAATCGCTCATTTATTCCGTTTCCGCTTGCAGGAAGGGCATACTCGGTCGGTTGTAATTATTGCCCACGCAGTAATTAGTGTGACGACGATGATGCCGACGGGCCAATAGCCTTGACTGAGAAAATAGAGCGGGATCAGCCACAGTAAACCCGCGACGACGAGCCGACCTCGAGCCGCAAATCGTATTGCGATGCGAGCTACGAACCAGGCGGTCGGGAGTTCGAATCTCTCCGGGCGCGCCATCCAGTAAAAACAGCAAGTCAGCGAAGAGTTTACAGGTCTTTTCTACTTGCTGTTTTTATCCTTCCTTTTCCAGCTCTCACGAAAACAACGGGTTAAGTGTTAACCCGACGACCTGGTTAAAAACCGGTTAGTTGGAGCAAGACGTTCCCGTTTATGTCTGCTCCACCGAAATAGGTGTTGTCAAAGTTTCGCTCGCGGTTATCAGTTGCGGGTCTTTTCCGGAGCTTTGAAAAGGGTTTCGATGATCGGGCCATCCCTCAATGGATTACCCTTTCCCTCGCAATGCGCCGCCATGTTGTTGAGCGCCCGCTGCAGTCGCTTCAGATCACCAATCTATTCTTGTATGCCTCTGGATTGCAGTATGGCCATCTCCTGCTGTACCTCGGGGACCGGCGCGACAGCGCCCGATATATTCGCTTTGCCGTGCTGGCTGACTCCGGCGCATTACCCGGACGGCGGTATCGGTGCCGAATGCGATGCCGTGATCAAACCCAACGGCTGCTGGCGGAAAGGGAGTGCGATGTTACATCAGGTGACTGATGGTTTGCGGTGGATCCGCCCGGCTGGGCGCCGGAAGGCGGCGTGGTGCGGGATCTTAACGGTTCCGAAGTCACATGCGCCATTGCATGTGTGCGGTTACCTCTTTGACCGGCAACGCCGGTCGGGGATGTCCTTTATCCATCATTTGCGCGGTTTGACAGCCCTGATCAAAGCGCCGATGGTGCTGGCTGCGGTCTTGTATCCGGTGAATTGCGTCAGTTCGACGGCGAGAAATCCGGTTTGTCTCAACATGGACAGGAACACGAGGGAGTCGAGTGTCCCGGACACGCAGTCAGCCCAGGACTCTGTTGCGCCGCAACCGGCAGAACTTTTTCTGGACGGGTCACGTACCATGTCAGCGATCTGCAAACGACCGCCTGGGCGTAACACCCGGAAGACTTCCCCCAACACGGCATCCTTGTTCTCGGCAAGATTGATCGCACCGTTGGAGATCACAACATCCGCATAATCATCAGGCAGTGGGAGCGCTGTCATATCTGCTTCCTGAATGGTGACTTGCGTGAGACCAGCAGCGGCGATGTTCCTTGTGGCCTTGTCAACCATTGCTGGCGTCGTGTCGATACCGAAAACCTTTCCATCAGTTCCAACCAGCAATGCGGCAACACAGGCATCGGCACCCGCTCCGCAACCGATATCGACGACGGTTTCGCCGGCAAGGACAGGTCCGAGGCTGAACGGATTACCCACCGCAGCGGCTGATTCCCAGACGCACTCCGGCAGCTGATTCAGCCATACTTCGGCATAGCCCAGTTCACGGGCATTCTCCCTGCCTTTACCCCAGCCGAAATCCGAGGCAGGTTCATTCGCCAGGCGGGTATACAGCTCCAGAAGTTGGGCGCGCGTGTCCGGGCCGTGGTTTCGCGCATCGCAGTCACTCATGTCCAGTCAGTCTCCTGGTGATCGTTGGTTGATTTCACGAACACGGCACCGTAGTGGTACGGCCCCACATCGACCACCTTTTCAAGCATGAACCCCGCCGGTTCCACCACCTGCCGGACGTCCTCGGGTTCCATGCGCAGTTGCGTATCGGGACCACGTGGCTGATCGAGTACCGTGGTCTCTTCCCGTGGGCGGCGATACCAGTTGATGACTGCAAAACGCCCGTCCTTCCTGAGCGCGTCGTGTACCGCCCTCGACAAGGCGGTCTTGTCGGGTACGCCGTGAAAGGTATTGGCGATGAACACAAAGTCCACCGACCCCTTGATCAGGGCAGGTAATTTGCGGGCATCTCCCAGGATGGCGTGAAATTTCGGGTGCTCCCGGCAGATATGTTCGGCCTGCCCGAGCAGCTGCGCATCCAGATCCAGAGCCCAGGTATTACCGGGATGGACGAGGTGGCACAGCGGTTTGGTAAAGTGTCCATCGCCACAGCAAAGGTCAACGACCTGCATACCCGGTCCTATACCGACTGCACGCAGCACCGCATCCGGGTCGGGCCACAGCGCATGCCACCAGTCGTTGTCCGGCATGACCGTGGCGGGGAACAACCTTTCATCGGTCATGGTTCCAGTCTCATGTATTGGCCAGCAGGCAACCCCACGAGGATTATCCAGTTATAAACAGACACGCATATGCGCATAAACACGTATGTGTAGTAACACATGCGGTGGCATGTCATTCTAACCCCGCGACGGATAAGGTCTGGAATCAGGTTGTGCCGGTTTCGACGGGAAGTCCGGCGGTTTTCCATTCCGGAAAGCCATCCTCCAGACGTCGAGCTTTCAGTCCTTCTTTCCTGAGGCTGGCCACGGCATCGAAGGCCAGTACGATGATATTCAATAAAACAATTGAATAGTTTGATGAGAAAATGATTATAGCAGGCTGCCCATCAGGGGCAATCTGCGGTTTGAGAGGGCCATGACGACGGTTACTCAGTGTAATTCAGAATGCTTCCCACAGAACCAATAAAAAGGCCTGGCATGCGCTGCGGTTTGCGGGCGCAGCGCTGCCGCACTGGGCGAAAGAAAGTGATGACCTGATGGTCTTCTCGTCCGGGTAAAACAGTACATCCAGCCAATGAACCGCCGTGCCATCATAATGTTTGTGTTGTTGGGGCTTGCCATATTTCTTGTCTGGCGCTTCATACGACCGATGAATATCTTCGTGGTTGACGACAGGTTCGCCTGGCCAATCGATACCACACATATGCCTCCGGTGTTAGGCAAGGGGAGCGCGAGGGCTTGTGCGGGTTGTCATGAGGCCTTCTATGATGAATGGCGCACCACGATTCACAGTCAGGCCTGGACCGATCCCTACTTTCAGGTCGACTGGCAGTTCGATGACGCCCGGCATACCTGCAGGTTGTGCCACACACCGCTGGACCAACAGCAGCCGCACAGGGTGCTCGGATATAGCGACAAGGACAAGTGGGAACCAATCCTGGCGGAAAACCCGGACTTTGATGCCAGACTGCAGCATGAAGGTGTGACCTGCGCTGCGTGTCATTACCGTGACGGAAAAATCGTCGGGGTGCTCGGCACTACCAGCGCTCCCCATCCCGTGGAAATACTGGAGGACCCGAATCAGGTCTGCATCCGCTGCCATATCGTGGCTGGGGAGCGCTGGGATACCTTTTTCCGCTTTCCGCCCTGCGGCACGGTCGCGGAGATTGAAAGTACGCTGGCAGCTGTCCCGGACAAACAGGACCTGGAGTACCTGACGGTGCTGATGGAAAACAGGGAAACCGGCAGCGAAAGCGGTACCGATCAGCCATTCAGTTTGCCGGACACGGGAGTGATGACGCCGGGTAGATCGGGTGAGGTCACTGCAGGCAAAATCCGGGCACTGGGCTGTGTGCAGTGCCACATGCCCCTGGCAAAACGGCCGCTGGTCGACGGCGGTGTCGTGCGCAATACCCGGCAGCACCTGTGGCGGGGTGGCCACGATCCTGCGATGGTGGAAAAAGCCCTGACCGTAGAGTTTGTAGAGGTAAAACCGCGGGGGCAGGACGCACGGCTATTCCAGCTGATCCTGGCCAACACCGGCGCCGCCCATTATGTTCCGACCGGGACACCGGACAGGCATCTGACGGTACACCTGCAATTGCTCGATGAGCAAGGTCGCGTGCTTGATGAACAGAAACACACGCTTGAACGTACCGTCATGTGGCGTCCGTTTATAGTGGACCTGCGGGATACCCGGTTGGCACGCTGGCAGCCACGACGCTACGAACTGGAAGTGCCTGTCGACAGCCAAGCCGTGAAGGTGAAAGCGGAGATCAGGTATCACTTGCTTGCCGATAGCCGGCGCAAACGGATTGGATATGAAAACAGTGCGCCGATCAATTACACCGTATTCCGCAAGCAGATTCCACTTACAGCCGGTAGGGAAGGAGGCGACTGATGGATAAGCGTGATCTGCTGATGATTGGCGGTGGTGCCGGTGGCTGGCGTGGCGGCACAGCTTGGACTGAAAGTCACGCTCGCACCCTGAATACCCGGTATGGCCAGAAACTGTTCAGTCCGGGAACCCGGCGGCTGGTCAAGTGGATCAACCGCCTGGTGCCTTGCATGCGAACAGCGTCATGCAGGCTACAGCCGATCCGGCAGCCTATGAGGCCTGGTACCACACCCCCCGTGGACGCTGGATCGGTGATCGTGAACTTATCCTGTTGCAAGAGCTGTAGAGTTAATGAAGGCGTGGATGCCTGCGCTTGCGCCGACACCCGGCGAGATTGCACTGCGCAGTGCTGTTTTTCTTCCTCGAGGGAGCAGAGTGGCCCGGTGGAGTGAGCAATGGTTGCCGGGTCGATTACTCTGGGGTGGTTTCCTGGCGGTTGGGCTGAGGAAGCAGGATACTGTTGATTGAGATTGGCGGTTGAGTTCGGCTCGCCCTGTTGTTGCTGCGTTATGAGGTGTGCCGGTTTTGTGCTGACTCCAACTGCCAGTGACGTGTAAGTGATCAATAACTGCACGACGGTATTGGCCAGTCCCTTCGGTAGCCGGCGCGCGAAATAATGTTCAAAAATCCTCCGCTGCCAGGATGTAAGCATAGGATCCTTTGCCGCCGCGCACATAGACCTTGTCTGCAACCTCATAGATCCGGTTCCGCGCGGCATCGAATGCCTTCAGAAGTTCCATTTCGGCGCCACTCATCTCTGGAAAGAGCCGTTTGAGAGCGCCCGCTTCAACAAAGAATGAAATCTCGATCGCGCTGTCATATCCCCAGAAGCAGACGCGGCTTCTACTGGTATCGAAGCTGCGGCTTGGGTTTGGAAAGCTCAACCTCATCGCCGGGCACCTGAAGCCGCCCGGGCGGGATCGACGTCAACACCCGGCGTCATCCCCTTCAGGAATTTGAACAGGTCACTGTCCGTGGACATCACCAGGGTCGTGTTTTCGGCGATGATGGACTTGTAGGACTGCATGGTGCGTGTGAATTCATAGAACGCCACCGCTTCAGGGCTCTGGTTGTAGGCACGCGCGTAGATTTCGGTGGCTTTCGCGTCCGCCACGCCGCGGATTTCCTCGACCGCCCGGTAGGCTTCGGACTGGATCTTGTTCAGGTCGCGCACCCGGTTGCCGCGGATTCTGGCGGCCTCGCCGTTGCCTTCCGACAGGAAGCGTTCCGCGATCTGACGGCGTTCGCTGATCATACGGTCGTAGATCTTCGGGCGTACGCTTTCGTTGTAGTTGATGCGTTTGAAGCGGATATCGAGCAGCTCGATGCCAAACACCCGCACCTTCTCGGCCGCTGCGCTGAAGATCTCCTGCTCGACCAGCTTGCGTCCCTTCTGAATCGGTACGAGCGACCCCATGTCACGCTCCGCGTCGGTCAGCAGGGCGTCGCGGAGCGGCACGCGATCCCTGGTGGTGCGGATGATCTCGATCAGCTCGTGCTTGGCAACCGCGTTACGGGTCTCGCTGCCCAGGATATCGTCCAGCCGGGACTGCGCGCTGCGTTCATCGCGCAGGCGCAGAAAGTACTGCAGCGGATCGGTAATCCGCCAGCGGGCGAACAGGTCGACCGAGATGTAGAGCTTGTCTTTGGTGGGCATATCCGACGGACTGCCGTCCCACTCGAGTACCCGCTTGTCGATCGGATTGACCTCCTGGATGAAGGGCAGTTTCACTTTCAGGCCGGCGGACGTCACCGGAGCGCCGACCGGTTTACCGAACTGGGTGATGATCATCTGCTCGACTTCGCTCACCGTATAGATCGAGCTCATGAGGACGTATGACCCGATGACCAGTACCAACAGGATAACGAGTTGCCTGGTCCTGTTCATGGCTGGTCCGCCTTCCGTGCGTCGAGATTCAGCAGCGGCAGGATGCTGCGCGTCTGTTCATCGACAATGATCTTGGAACGGATACCCGGCATGACGTCCTGCAGGGTCTCGATATAGATGCGACGGCGCGTGACCTCCGGGGCCTTGCTGTATTCCGCCAACAGGGCGTTGAACCGGGCGGCGTCGCCTTCCGCTTCGTTGACCCGCTTGAGCCTGTAGCCGTCGGCCTCGCGGATGCGCTGGTCCTTCTCGCCCTCGGCGAGCGGGATCACCTTGTTGTAATCGCGCCGCGCCTCGTTGATCAGCTTCTCTTTCTCCTGCTGGGCCTGGTTGACCTCGTTGAAAGACTCCTGCACCGGCAGGGGCGGATTGATGTTTTTCAGCTGCACCTGGTCGATGCTTATCCCCATGGCGTATTTGGTGGAGAGCGCCTGCATCTTGGCCAGCGCCTCCGTTTCGATTTCCTGCCGGCCGATGGTAATCACCTCGTCCACAGTGCGATCGCCGACGACCTCGCGCATGACGGACTCGGATACATAGCGCAGGGTTTCACTCGGTTCCCGCACCTCGAACAGGAATTTGACGGGATCCGAGATGCGGTATTGCAGCACCCATTCAACCAGTGCAGCATTCAGGTCACCGGTCACCATCTCCGTTTCCCGCTTGCCGTCGTGAGGACTCTGGTACGGATCGCTGGCGCCTGGGGTCATGAACCCGAATTCCTGCTTCAATTGCCGTTTGACGGGAACGATGGTCGCCGCATCGATGCCCAGTGGCAGCTTGAAATGCAGTCCCGGTGGAACGTCCTTGAGATATTTGCCGAACCGTTGCACGACAGCGACCGAGTCGCTCGGCACGGTGTAATAGGCCGTCCATGCACCCAGGCCGGCCAGCGCGAGCAGGGCCAGGGCGATGATGCCGCGCGCGCCGCCACCTGGCAGCATCTGCCCGAGCCGATCCCGCCCCTGTCGGACCAGAGCCTCAAGATCGGGGGGTGTGCCAGCGCTTCCCCAGGGTCCGCCCTGACCGCCGTTACCGTGCTGTGATGGCATTGAGATCCCTTCTGTTGTGTACGTTTGAAGTCATGCTCCGACCAACGATCATTCCTTCAGTTTCGCCCCGCTCTATGGCTTGACGGTCGGTATCTTCCCGGCGCGATTCTGTTGTTCCTTCCGGCGTCTTTTGACTGGCGCCAAAAGCATTCGTGACCTGCCTGACAGAGGCGTGTGTGTCCCGGGACTGGTCGCCGGTGGCGGCCTTGTCCTGTGGGCGTTGTGTCGCAGTGCTGTTCAATAGCTGCTGCCAGTCGAAACGTCGGTGGCGTTTGCGGGTGTGCGCAGGTTGGCAAGGCGGCTCCCTTGCGTAATCGGACCACCGGCACACAGACGGTACAGGTATTTGTTTCCGCCCAGGGCGGAGAAGTCTTTGTTGAGGGCCCGGGCCGTTGTTCTGGTAAATCCCGGCAGGCCGTGTACGGGGTACCGCTTGCGCAGGTATACAATTACGTCCCAGTGTTTGTCCGTCAAGTTGATGCCTTCGCTCTTTGCCAGATCGGTGGACTTATTCCGGCTCCAGTCCTGGTCGATTAGCTCTGCCAGGCGAATCCCGGCGTATAGACGGGATATTTCGGAGTCCTAGGCGTTGTTGGTAAATTGTGTCACGGGGCTTTTCCTGAATGAATGAAGCAAATGGTGCGGTGTGCCTGTGCCTTGCTCACAGCAAGTGGTTGCACAACAGTGGAGGCAGATCCGAGCCCGTGAGAAGCGGGTATGACGGGCAACAATGACCGTGGGGTCAATGCTGTGCGGCAGAACGACTTGCATACTGACAGACGAGGTGCTTAGTGGAGTGTCCTCTCATTGCGTCGAGAAAGCAAATTATCTGGGCCAATGAGGTCGGGTATCCCGAGCGGTGAAGTATGCTGGAGAGCACAGGTAGCTGTATATGCAGCTCGATACCACTGGCGCACAATTTCGTTATGCCAACAATTCCCTATCCTTCTTTCTGAAGACGAACAACTGGATTCGCAAGCATGGTGTCCCGGTCCAGCGTAAGTTTGCTCCTGTGCTTGCACGGCAATGGACTGGACAATGCCTGTGTTAGTGGGCATCTTCACAGCATGGATAATGCGCAGTTGTGCATACCGATAATCGGTACTGCCGGATATTCTTGGCCTTTTCCCGTAGCGACGTCAGTCTGTCATCCTTGGCCCTTGTTGCTGCCGAAGAAGATCCAGAACCATGAGCCAGCGGCGCGCGATCGCTGCGGCCCTGCACCGCGATGGTGCAACGCGGCATAGATCTGTAACGCGCCTGCTGATCGAGGCCTGCGCCAATACCCTCGTTGGGTACATCAGTCCCGGCTAATGTTCTGGTATGATGAGCACCGATGCCGTTGCAACTTCGATTGAAAGTGGGTTTCCCTTGGCTGCGTTGCGGGTGATGTTGATCGACGAGTCGCCGGCGCGCAGCGCAGCGCTGGCGGACTTGTTGCAGTCCGTCGCATGTGACGTGATCGCGTGCCTCTCACCCGAAGAAGACCTGCTGTCGCAGGTTGCCCGTCATCGGCCCGACGTCGTGATCATAGACATCGACCTGCCGAGTCGGGACACGCTCGAAAGCCTGCGCAGCGTTCAGGCGTCTGATCCCCGGCCCATGGTCATGTTCAGCCAGGATGACAACGGCGAGACCATTCGCCGGGCGGTGCAGGCCGGCGTCAGCGCCTACGTGGTGGACGGCGTGCAGGCCCACCGGGTGCGGCCCATCCTGGAGGTGGCGATTGCCCGTTTCGACGAGCACCGCCGGCTGCAGGCGGAGCTCGACCGGACACGCTCCGAGCTGGAGGGTCGAAAGAAGATCGAACGCGCGAAAGGCATCGTCATGATGCAGCGTGGCATCAGCGAGCCCGCGGCCTATCGTCTTATGCGCACCGCAGCCATGGACCAGAACCGACGCCTGGTGGAGATCGCCGACAGTATCATCGCTGCGGCGGAGCTTCTCGGCGGGCGCGCAGTGGGGTCTTGATCGCGCACAACGGTGTGCCTGCCAATCGCCTTTGCGACCCACTCGCACTTTTTCGCTGCTTATCGATCTCCCCTCGTTGCCCGCTCTTAGTGCATTGGGCCGCTACACCCCGCGAAACATGGCCCAATTCAGTGCAGGCCTGCGGCGCGTAGCCTGGCGATCCTGAGCCTGAATCGACTCAAGTCTCTGTTTTAATTGCAGGTCACTGAAGCTGGCATGATTGCTGTTAGGTCTTGCCACGAAGCCCCCTCATCCAGCGAAGGATAGGCTCAACGGCGAGTCGTTGCGGGGCGGGCTGTGACGAGCACTGGCAGCCTGTACAGGTTGCAAACACGGACAACGGCGTCCGCTCAGACCGGGATGGTGAGCCCGGTCCATGCGGACGCTTTTTTTTGGATCAGGGGTACTGAACGAGGTTGTATCAGATGATCAGAAAACATTGGACGACTGCAACGCGGCGCAGGCGTTGCCGGAAAGCGCTCGGCCTCGGCCTGCTCGGCCTGGCGCTGACGACGGCGACGGCGGTTGCGGAACTGGGCGAGCCGGAAAAGGAGGACCTGAAGTTCGGCTTCATCAAGCTGACCGACATGGCGCCGCTGGCGATCGCCTACGAGAAGGGCTTTTTCGAGGACGAAGGCCTGTTCGTCCAGCTGGAGGCGCAGGCCAACTGGAAGGTCCTGCTTGACGGCGTGATCGACGGGCAGCTCGACGGTGCCCACATGCTGGCCGGGCAGCCTCTGGCAGCCACGATCGGCTTCGGCACGGAGGCGCATATCGTGACGCCCTTCTCGATGGACCTGAACGGCAACGGCATCACGGTCTCCAACCAGGTCTGGGAACAGATGAAGGCACATGTCCCAATGCAGGAGGACGGGCGTCCCCGGCATCCGATCAAGGCCGACTACCTGAAGCCGGTGGTTGACACGTTCAAGGCGCAAGGCAAGCCCTTCAAAATGGGTATGGTCTTCCCCGTGTCGACACACAACTACGAACTGCGTTACTGGCTCGCGGCCGGTGGCATTCATCCCGGCTACTACGCGCCACACAAGGGCGACATTACCGGTACGATCGATGCCGACGCGCTGCTGTCCGTAACGCCGCCGCCGCAGATGCCTGCCACGCTCGAGGCCGGAACCATCTACGGCTATTGCGTGGGAGAGCCCTGGAACCAGCAGGCCGTGTTCAAGGGCATCGGTGTGCCCGTGATCACCGACTACGAGATCTGGAAGGACAACCCGGAGAAGGTCTTCGGGCTGACCAGGGAGTTCACCGAGAAATACCCCAATACGACCGTTCGCATCGTCAAAGCCCTGATTCGCGCCGGCAAGTGGCTCGATGACAATGACAATGCCAATCGCCCGGAAGCGGTCAAGATCCTGTCCCAGCCTAACTATGTCGGCGCCGATTACGAGGTGATCGCCAACTCCATGACCGGCACCTTCGAATACGAGAAGGGCGACAAGCGTTCGGTGCCGGATTTCAATGTCTTCTTCCGCTACCACGCCACCTACCCGTACTACTCGGACGCCGTCTGGTACCTGACGCAGATGCGCCGCTGGGGCCAGATCCCGGAGCCTAAGCCGGACGCCTGGTATGCGGAGGTGGCCAGCAAGGTCTACCGGCCGGATATCTACCGCAAGGCGGCCGAGGAACTGATTGCCGAGGGCGAGATGCAGCCCGAGGACTTCCCGGACTTTGCGGCGGAGACGGGCTTCCGCCCCCCGCAGACGGAGTTCATCGACGGGATCACCTTCGACGGTAACAAGCCCAACGCGTACCTCAAGCAGTTCCCGATCGGCCTGAAGGGCGAGGAGCAGCTGTGAGCCTGCGCGACTTCCCGGTGTCCCGTCCCGGCCGGGCGGCGCGACTCGATAGAAGGAGAACCCTGCAATGAACCTGGCAACCCCGAGAACCTTCAACTTCCGCACCTGGAACGGCTTGCTGGCCAAGCTTGCCGGGGATCAGGCGAATGCGCCCCTCGGCAGGCTCGCACAGAGCGTGCTCGTCCCCGCTGCGGCACTGCTGGTCTTTCTGATGCTGTGGGCCGTTGGCGCGAAAAACGTCGAGACCTCGCTGGGCCAGCTGCCGGGCCCGGCGAAGGTCTGGGAGCAGGCGGTTGCCCTGTACGAAGAGCACAAGGACGAGCGGGCCAAGGAGGCGGCATTCAATGGGCGTATGCAGGAGCGCCTTGACAAGGCGGTCGCCGCTGGCAAACCCCAGGCGTACCTCGACAAGATCGAGGCCCGGCGCTACACGGGGGTGCCCACCTTCTTCGACCAGATACTCACCAGTCTCGTGACGGTCGCCACGGGTTTTCTGCTCGGCTCGATCATCGCAATCCCGATTGGCATCCTGTGCGGCATGAGCCCGACCACGTATCAGGCGCTCAACCCGATCATTCAGCTGTTCAAACCGGTTTCGCCGCTGGCCTGGCTGCCCCTGGTCACCATGGTGGTGTCCGCCCTCTACGTGACCAGCGAGCCCCTGTTCCAGAAGTCGTTCCTGACCTCGGCCATTACCGTCACCCTGTGCTGCCTGTGGCCGACCGTGATCAACACCACGGTCGGAGTTTCGAGCGTGAGCAAGGACCTGCTCAATGTGAGCCGCGTGCTGCGCCTGAACTGGTTCACCAAGACCGTGAAAATCATCGTGCCCTCGGCCATGCCGATGATGTTCACCGGGTTGCGCCTGTCGCTGGGCATCGGCTGGATGGTGCTGATCGCCGCCGAGATGCTGGCGCAGAACCCGGGTCTCGGTAAGTTTGTCTGGGACGAATTCCAGAACGGCAGTTCCAACTCGCTGGCCCGGATCATGGTCGCCGTGCTGGTAATCGGGTTCATCGGGTTCGTGCTGGACCGCGGCATGCTGACGCTGCAGCGCGCGGTGAGCTGGGACAAGAACGCGGTGCTGCGTTGATGGGGCGCCAGGAGATTTCATCATGAATGCATATCTGAACATCGACCACGTGAGCATTACGTTTGCCACGGATAAAGGACCGCTGAACGTCCTCAACGGCGTCAACTTCCGGGTCCAGCAGGGCGAGTTCATCTCGCTGATCGGGCACTCCGGCTGCGGCAAGTCGACGGTACTCAACATCGTCGCCGGCCTGCTGCAGGCCACCGAAGGCGGCGTGGTGCTGGAAGGCAGGGAGGTGACCGATCCCGGCCCCGACCGGGCCGTGGTCTTCCAGAATCACTCGCTGCTCCCGTGGCTCAGCGCCTACGACAACGTGCGCCTGGCGGTCGACAAGGTGTTCAAGAAGACCCGCTCGAAGCGCGAACGCGACGAATGGACACGCCACAATCTGGATCTGGTGCACATGTCGCACGCGCTTGACCGCAAACCGGACGAAATCTCGGGCGGCATGAAGCAGCGCGTGGGCATCGCGCGCGCGCTCGCCATGGAGCCGAAGGTCCTGTTGATGGACGAGCCGTTCGGTGCGCTCGATGCCCTCACCCGCACGCACATGCAGGACTCGCTGATGGAGATCCACGGGCGCCTCAACAACACCGTCATCATGATCACGCACGACGTGGATGAGGCGGTGCTGCTGTCGGACCGGATCGTCATGATGACCAACGGGCCGTCGGCCAGCATCGGCGAAATCCTCGAAGTCAACCTGGAACGTCCACGAGACCGCCTGGCGCTGGCCGAGGATCCTGCCTACAACCACTATCGCGCCGAGGTGGTGAGATTCCTGCACGAGCGCCACCAGAATCCAGCGAAGTCGCTCGAGAAGACGCCGGACGCAGTCGCGCCGGCGGCGCCCGCTAACGTCTACCGGCTGCCCACCCGCACGGCCGCACTCGTCGAGACGCCCGCCCGGCACCTGGAGAAACGCCAGCTCGCATTGGGGTTCATTCCGCTGACCGACTGCGCCCCCCTGGTGGTTGCCAGGGAGAAGGGGTTTTTCGCGAAACAGGGCCTGTCGGTTGAGCTTTCACGCGAGTCGTCCTGGGCCAACATCCGTGACAAGGTGTGCACAGGCATGCTGGATGGCGCCCAGATGCTGGCGGCCATGCCCCTTGCCAGTGCCCTGGACGGCAGCCATTGCCCGCCTATGGTCACGGCGCTGAGTCTGGACCTCAATGGCAACGCGATTACTGTCTCGAAGGAGCTCTACGGTCGGATGTCGGCTGCCGGCGTGGCTGGTCTCGACACCGCGAAGGGATCTGCGCAAGCGCTCAAGAAGGTCATCGATCAGGACCGCGCGCGAAACCGTCCCAGGTTGACTTTCGCGGTGGTCTACCCCGAGTCGTCCCACAACTACCTGCTTCGCTACTGGATGGCCGATGCAGGCATCGATCCGGACGAGGACGTGCGGCTGACCGTGGTTCCGCCGCCGCAGGTCGGGCATTACCTGCGGGCCGGGCTGATCGCGGGCTACTGCGTCGGAGAACCCTGGAATACCTATGCCGTGTCCGAGGGGCTGGGCCGTACCCTGATCACCAGCTTCGATATCTGGAACAATCACCCGGAGAAAGTCTTCGCGGTCACCCGGCTCTGGGCGCAAAACAACCCGAACACCCATCAGGCTGTCGTCACGGCCCTGATGGAGGCGTGCGCCTGGCTCGATGATCCGGAGAATCGCCGCGAAACCTGTGAGCTGCTCAGCCAGGGGCGCTATGTCAATGCGCCGGTGGACGTCCTCGAGCAATCCCTCACCGGCACCTTGCAGTTTTCGTCAGACGAGAAACCGCGAGCGGCGCCGGACTACAACGTTTTCCAACGTTATGCCGCCAACTTTCCCTGGCGTTCCCATGCCCTGTGGTTCCTGTCGCAGATGCTCCGCTGGGGGCAGGTGGACGGCACAATCAGACCGGAAACCATCGCCAAGGCGGTCTACCGACCCGAAGTGTTCCGGGCCGCGGCCGATGCACTGGGTCTTCCTTACCCCGAGGTGGATTACAAAGTCGAAGGCCTGCACGAGCGCGGCTGGGCATTGATGTGCGGCAATGACAGGCTCGAGATGGGCCGCGATCGATTCATGGACGGACGCCATTTCGACGCGAACCACTGGCAGGAATACCTGGAAGGCTTCACGATCAGCCGTTCGCCGGCCGGCCGGCGCAGCGCAGAGGCGAGTGGTGCAGGCGCGGAGCATGAGCGCGCAGGAGCGGCAATCTGAAAAGGACGAGCGGCGCGCAGGCCAGGACACCAGCGCGTCGTCCAGCTGTAAAGAGGCAGATGCAATGAGACAGAAACTCGTGTTGGTGGGTAACGGCATGGCCGGGGTACGGACTCTGGAGGAACTGCTGAAGATCGACGCGGAGCGCTACGACATCACGGTGTTTGGCGCCGAGCCGCACCCCAACTACAACCGCATCATGTTGTCGCCGGTATTGGCCGGCGAAAAGACCATTGACGACATCGTGCTGAACTCGCGCGAGTGGTATGCCGAGCACGGGATCGAGCTGGTGATGGGAGACCCGGTCGTCGCGATCGATCGGGTCAAGCGGGAGGTAAAGACTGCCGCGGGCGTCGGCAAGGCGTATGACCGGCTGTTGCTCGCCACCGGCTCCAACCCCTTCATCATCCCGGTGCCGGGCGCGGACAAGCAGGGCGTTATCGGTTTCCGTGACATCGCCGACGTCGAGACCATGCTGGCGGCGGCGCGGACCCACAGGAAGGCCGTGGTGATCGGCGGCGGCCTGCTCGGTCTGGAGGCGGCCAACGGCTTGTTGAAGAACGGCATGGAGGTGACCGTTGTACACCTCCTCGACACGCTGATGGAGCGCCAGCTCGACAAGCCCGCCGCGGCCCTGCTGAAGGCGGCGCTCCAAGCGCGCGGCCTCGACTTTCGAATGGAGGCGCAGACCGCCGCGATCGTCGGCGACGAGCGTGTCACCGCGGTGCAGTTCGGCGATGGTTCGCGGGTTGCGGCCGATCTGGTGGTCATGGCGGTGGGCATCCGCCCGAGCATCGCGCTGGCGCAACAGGCGGGCATCCACTGCGAACGTGGTGTGCTGGTCAACGACACCCTGCAGACTTTCGACCCGCGCGTCTACGCGGTAGGCGAGTGCGTACAGCACCGCGGCGCCTGCTACGGCCTCGTCGCACCCTTGTTCGAACAGGCCAAAGTCTGCGCCAACCACCTGGCACAGATGGGCATCGCCCGTTACGAGGGTTCGGTCACCTCAACCAAGCTCAAGGTTACCGGCATCGATCTGTTTTCCGCCGGCGAATTCAACGAGGCTGAGGGGGACGAGACCCTGGTGCTGCAGGACCCGGCGCAGGGCATCTATAAGAAGCTTGTCATCCGCGACGATAAGGTGAAGGGCGCCGTGCTTTACGGCGACACCATGGACGGCAGCTGGTACTTTCAGTTACTGCGGGAGGGCACGGACATCTCGGCCTTCCGCACCACCATCCTGTTCGGGCAGCACGACCTGGGTGATGCGGGACACGGCGACAGCAAGGTTCTCGCGCTACCGGACTCCGCCGAGGTGTGCGGCTGCAACGGCGTCTGCAAGGGGGATATCACCGATGCGATCGTGAAGAAGGGCCTGTTCACGCTCGAAGAGGTGCGCGCGCATACCAAGGCCTCGAGCTCCTGCGGTTCCTGCACGGGGCTGGTGGAGGCCCTTCTGGTTCACACCGTGGGTGAAGGCTACTCCGCCGTGCCGAGCAAGAAGCCTCTGTGCGGTTGCAGTGAGTACAGCCATGACGAACTGATCGGCGCCATCCGGCATGAGAAGCTGAAGGACATGCGCGCGGTGTTCGACTTCCTGAACTGGAAGACCCCGGATGGTTGTCACGTTTGCCGTCCGGCACTGAACTACTATCTGCTCGCCGCCTGGCCGGGTGAGTACATCGACGACGCCCAGTCGCGGTTTATCAACGAGCGAGCGCACGGCAACATCCAGAAGGACGGCAGCTACTCGGTGGTGCCTCGGCTGTTCGGGGGGCTGGTGACACCGGGCGAGTTACGCGCCATCGCGGAAGTCGCAGAGAAATTCGCGGTGCCCGAGGTCAAGATCACCGGTGGCCAGCGCATCGATCTGTTCGGCGTCAGGAAAGAAGACCTGCCGGCCATGTGGGGCGATCTCAGTGCCGCCGGCATGGTGTCCGGGCACGCCTACGGCAAGGCATTGCGCACCTGTAAGACCTGTGTCGGTTCGCAGTGGTGCCGCTTCGGCACCCAGGACTCCACGGGGCTGGGCGTAAAGCTCGAACAGCTCACCTGGGGTTCCTGGATGCCCCACAAGTACAAGATGGCGGTCTCCGGTTGTCCCCGCAACTGCGCCGAGGCGACCATCAAGGACTTCGGTGTGGTGTGCGTCGACTCCGGCTACGAGCTGCACGTCGGGGGGAACGGCGGCATTAAGGTGCGCGTCACCGACCTGCTCTGCAAGGTAGCGACCGAGGAGGAGGTTCTCGAGTACTGTGGCGCCTTCACCCAGCTGTACCGGGAAGAGGCCCATTACCTCGAGCGCACCGCGCCCTGGGTCGAACGCGTTGGCCTGAACTCGATCAAACAGCGCGTGGTCGAGGACGCCGTAAACCGTGAAGCCCTGTACGCGCGCTTCCTACATTCGCAGCAGTTTTTCCAGAAAGACCCCTGGGCCGAGCGCGCCCGGGGTGGCGAAGCGCACGAGTTCACGCCCCTCAGAATCGCCTGACCGCAGCGGCGGCTGCCCGGAGAAGCCAACATGACCAACTGGACCGAAATCGCAAAGCTGGAGGACATCCCGCGCCTGGGGGCGCGGGTACTGCGCACCGACACCATGGACATCGCGGTGTTCCGCACGGCAACCGACCAGGTGTTTGCGCTGAGAGACCGCTGCCCGCACAAGGGCGGACCGCTGTCCCAGGGCATTGTCCACGGGGGAACCGTCACCTGCCCGCTGCACAACTGGAAGATTGACCTGGCCAGCGGTGAAGCGCAGGGACCGGACGCGGGTTGCACCCACAAGTACCCGGTGAAAGTCGAGAATGGTGTGGTTTACCTTGCATTCAATGCCGCAGAGGCGGCGGCCTGATGTCGCTCGACCTCAATGCACCCGGATAGAGACGGATCCGCGCCGTCCCCGGGCAATGGCGGGTTCAGGGTCTGGCATCGGTCTCGGCGGCCGGTCGTTTTACCGGGGCCATGTTGGCGCGGGTGATGCCCAGCCACAGCGCCAGGGGGCTGGCGACATAGATCGAGGAAACGGTACCGATCAGGATGCCAACGATAAGCGCCAGCGCGAATCCGTGTACCACCTGTCCGCCGAAGATGAACAGAGCCACCACCACCAGCATGGTGGTCAGCGCGGTCATAATGGTTCGCGACAGGGTCTGGTTGATCGACACGTTCATCACGTCGGCCACGGTACCCGTGCGCATGCGGCGGAAGTTCTCGCGGATACGATCGAATACCACGATGGTATCGTTCAGGGAGTAGCCGATGACGGCGAGCACCGCCGCCATCACGGTGAGGTCGAACTCGATCTGGAACAGCGAAAAAAAGCCCAGCGTAAAAATGGCGTCGTGCACGGTGGCCAGCACCGCGCCCAGTGAGAAACGCCACTCGAAGCGCAGTGCCACATAGATGAGGATGCCGATCAGCGCAAACAGCATGGCCAGGCCGCCCTGCTCGGTGAGTTCGTCCCCCACCTGGGAGCCCACAAACTCGACTCTGCGCATGTCGACCTTGTCGGGACTGGCCTGCTGCAGCGCACCCAGCACCCGGGTATTGAGTTGCGCGCTGTTCTCACCGGCGCGGGGCGCCAGCCGCACCATGACCTCGCGGGGCGATCCGACGTGCTGCACCACGGCGCCGCCGAATCCTCCCTCGCTCAGTGCCTCCCGCACCGCGGACAGGTCGACGGGCGCGGCATAGCTGACCTCAATCAGCGTACCACCGGTGAAGTCCAGCCCCAGCGCCAGCCCGCGAATGAACAGCGAGCCCAGGCTGGTGGCAATCAATGCGGCAAGCACCGCGGCCACCAGCCAGCGCTTGCCCATGAAATCGATGTGCGTGGCAGTCTTGAAGAATTCCATATTCCCCTCCGCAGCGTTGCGGCGCAGGCGTTTCCTGTCGGGTTGAGAGTTGGATCCGGTGAGATGACTTTCTTTGGTCGGCAGACGCTACGCCGGTTCGCAATCCGCGTCAAGCTGCCCGGCGCAGGATTCCACGCCCTGCCCGCAAAGTGGTGGAGAAAAAACGGCGGTCAGATCCCGGTTTTCGCTAAACTAGGCAACAACCAGGGTCTGACCGGAATGGCACTGACTCAGGCGGTTCCATAATCCATGCAGGGTGGGTCAGGCACGCCGTCTGTGCCGTACCCCCCGGATGTGCCGGGAGGCACGCATTAGCAATGGCGTTGTATTGCTTGGCAATCCCTGGCGGGTTGCGCAACAAGCGCTAACCCTGCATTTTGACTCCAGAGACCCTTGAGGGGAGCAGTGTCCGGTGCAATCTGCGCGCGGCGCGTAAAGACCCGCAAACTGCTGTGCGAGAGATCGGGAACCCCCCGCAGCGTAAAAGGAACGCATTCCATGGGTATGGCACTGGTCTGGCTCCGCCGCGATCTGCGTCTGCAGGACAATCCCGCATTACAGGCGGCACTGGACGCCGGTGACACGCCCCTGCCGGTCTACATCCACGACGAGCCGCGAGGCCACTGGCCACTGGGCGCCGCCAGTGCCTGGTGGCTGCACCACAGCCTGACGTCCTTGAAGACGTCCCTGCAGGAACGCGGCAGTGACTTGCTCGTATTAGCCGGGGACGCCTTAGCGGAATTGCCGCAGCTTGCCAAAGAACTGAATGCACAGTCGCTGTACTGGAACCGCGAATACGAACCCGATGGCATTGCCCGTGACGAGGCGATCGAATCCGTCCTGTGCGATCAGGGCCTCGTGGTGCACAGCTACACGGGCAACCTGCTGCGCGAGCCGCGGGATCTGGTGAAGAGCGACGGCAGTCCCTACCGTGTCTACACGGCGTTCTGGAATAACCTGCAAAAGACCGGTGTAAGCCGGCCTGTCACGCAGTGCCCCGATAACCTCCCAGCTGTCCCACGAGTACAAGGTGTGTCGGTGCGCGCGTTGGGACTGCTGCCAACCATTCCCTGGGACCAAGACTTTTACGCACACTGGCAGCCGGGTGAGGCCGGCGCCCATGAAGCACTGGAGACGCTGTGTGAGGAGGCATTGCTGACTTATCCCGAGGACCGCGACCGGCCGGCCCTGCCGGGTACGTCGCGTCTGTCACCCCATCTGCATTTTGGCGAAATCAGCCCCCATCAGGTCTGGCAACGGGTGCAGGCCTGGGCAGCGACCCGCACACAATCCGGCGTTATAGAGGCGGCGGAGGGCTATTTGCGCCAACTGGCCTGGCGGGAATTTGGCCATCACCTGCTCTGCCACTTTCCGCATACGGCGGATCAGCCATTGGATCCACGCTTTGAACATTTCCCCTGGCGTCAGGGCTACCAGAAAGATCTGCAACGCTGGCAACAGGGGCGAACCGGCATTCCACTGGTGGACGCTGGCATGCGGGAACTCTGGACCACGGGATGGATGCACAACCGGGTGCGCATGGTGGTCGCCTCTCTATTGACGAAGAACCTGTTAATCCCCTGGCAGGAAGGTGCGCGCTGGTTTTGGGATACTCTGGTGGACGCCGATCTCGCCAATAACACCCTGGGCTGGCAATGGACCGCCGGTTGCGGCGCCGACGCCGCACCCTACTTCCGGGTGTTCAACCCGGTTCGTCAGGGGCAACGCTTCGATCCCGACGGCAGCTATGTCCGCCGCTGGGTACCGGAACTGCAAAAGCTGCCGGCCAAATGGATCCACAATCCCTGGCAGGCGCCTTTAGCCGTCCTGGAAGAGGCGGGCGTCGTTGTCGGAGAAACCTACCCTGAGCCGGTTGTGGATCTGGCGGGAAGCCGTACCCGGGCGCTGGGCGCCTGGGACCGGCTCAAGAGGAAATGATTGGTCAGGCAGCAGACGCGCTGTTTGTCTTCGAACGAGAAACAGCGTCCAGAGGTCAGGCAGATTCCTTAGACACCACGATCGATCCGGTAGAGGCTGGCGACGAGCAATAGCGTCCCGGCCAGCAGCCACAGTGGACCAAACAGCCATAAGGCCAGCGGTATGGCGAGGTAATAGCCACGCATGCCGAGCGTATAGTGTGTGCCGCCGCGGTCGAGGATGTCAGTAACGTCCTCGACACTGATTTCGGTGGTGGCATCGGCCGGCAGGTTGATCATGAAACCGGTATGATTGAAGTAACGCACGGCAAGGGTAAAGTTGAAAAACGCGAACAGGAAATCGGCGCCCAACAGAATGAGCTTGCCGAGCCACAACCCGGGGTGACCGCTGCCCAGGTGGCTCAACAGCTGTGACAGTTCGCCCTGTTTGTCGGCGGTAACCGCCAGATTGAACACCCCCAGCCCGATCAGGATGGAGGCGGAGGCCAGGAAGGTCGCCGCCATGGTCCAGTTGCGCAGAGTCTGTATCGCCAGGATATCCTTGCCACCGCGCATGATCGCCTGCACCCACAGGGCGCGCGTGCGGCGTGCGAGCCCCAGCGAGGTGCTCAAGGGATCGCGGCGCATTTTCCGGTAGAGATGGACGTGGTACACGACCAGCAGCAGCAATGCCGTGGGGCTGAGGCCAAACTCGAACTGGCGTAGCATTTCCATGCAACTGTTTCCTATCTATCGGACTTGAAAAATATCCGCCGGTAGCCTCCGGCGATCAAGGCCGCGCTGTCTATCAGCAGCGTCGGGAGCGGTGTGAGGACGGGGTAGGCAAGATAGGCGCTGCGCCATTGGGGGTGAAACTTCTCCTTGAAGCTGCGCAGTCCCTTGTAGTTATAGAAACGCTTGCCGTACTCGAAGGCGAGGCGGGCGACTTTCTCGCTGGCGCGCGCGTAACGCGTTTCGCCCACCCCGCCGAGCGGCGCCATGCCCAGGTTAAAGTACTGATAACCTTGCGCCTGCGCATACTGAATCAGCTCGACAAAAAGATAATCCATGGTTCCGGGCGGCGCATCCGGGCGGTAACGCATGAGGTCGATGCTCAGTTCCGCATGACTGCCGTAGTCCGGCGTCAGGTTGGCGAAGGCGACGACGCGCTCGTTCACCCTGACCACCGCGATGGGACTGCGGCGTAAATAGGCTTCGTCGTAGTTGCCGAGCGAAAAGCCTTTCTCGGCGGCGCCGCGCGCTTCGAGCCAGGCATCTGAGATGGCGCGCAGCTGTGGCCAGAATGCATCGCCGAGCGGCTGATCGAGCAGTTCAAATTCGGCGCCGGCCCGCCTGGCACGGTTGACGCTATGACGCAGCGTTTCGCCGCGTTTACCCGCGGTGGTGAAGGCCCCCAGCTCGACGATCGCCGTTTCCCCCAGCTTGAACAAGGCGAAACCGGCGTCGTGGTAGCGGTGCATGTGGGTTTCGCTGACTTCGTAGAAACACGGCGTCAGGTCGTGCCGGTCGGCGTAGTCACGAAATGCGATGATCGCGGCATCGAAGGCAGCCGGATCGCCGCACGGATCGCCCAGCGCCATCAGACGGTCGCGAATCTTCCCATACTGGATGAACGCCTTGCGGTCGGGCGACCAGAGCAGAAACTTGTCGCCAAGAAACAGCAGGTGGGCGAATTCACTGCCGCCATACTGCTTCAAAATCGTTTCGGCTTCGGCCAGCGACTGCGCGTCGGGCCTGGTGGATGCGGTCTTCGGGCGCTGGTAGAACGACCAGCCGATGAATGTGGTAGCCACGGCTGTGGCGATCAGCAGGCCGCGCGCGAACCGCGGCGCCTCCAGTGCGGGGGCGAAGCGTGACAGGCGATCCCAGCCCAGCGGAATATCACCGTGTACCCAGTCACCCAGCCAGGCAAAGCCGATGACGGCGGCAACGAGGCCGGCCAGCCATGCCAGGCTGCGAGCACTGAGCAAGGGATAACTCTCGCGATAGAAGCGGCTGCGCTGCCGTCTGAGGAGCAGGGCCAGGGTGATCAGGAGAATGGCCTCTTCATAATCGATCCCCTTGAGAAAAGTCAGGAAGGCGCCACCAACGAGCAAGCCCTGGGTCAGGGTGTAGGCGCTGCGTACCTGCCCGGCAATACCCCGCGACAGGGCGATGAGCAGCACGCCCGTCGCGACCGACAGCAAGTGCGAAATCTCGATGGCGGCGAGCGGCACGTAGCGGTGCAGCACGGCGAGGCGATCGGCCAGCGCTGGAAAGGCGGCCGAGGCGAGCAGCACGACGCCTCCGCCGAAGCACAGGTACGCCAGCGCCCGTACGCCGAGCGAGGCGAGTGCATTCAGCGGCAGTCGTAACAGCCCCGGCAGCCTGCTTTCACGCCACTGGCGGACGATCAGCGTGTGTTGCCAGTATTGCGGGAGCATCAACTTGTCTGCGCCCAGGTAGACCGCAATGAGCCAGGGCACGAGGTAATAGCACAGGCGATACACGAGCACGCCGGAGACAAGGTGTTCCGCCCCCTGGGCGAAGGGGTAAAGCAGCACCACCAGCGCGGCATCGAATACGCCGAGGCCGCCCGGGATCAGGCTCAGGATGCCGAGCGTGGAGGCCAGCACGAAAGCCGGGAGAAACTGCGTCCAGGGTATCGCGGCGCCGCTGAATTCGAGTGCAACCCAGGCGGTTGTCGCCGCGAGCAGCCAGTCCAGTGTCGAGATGCCGATCAACCCCGCCAGCGAAGCAGCGGGTTGGGGTGCAAGGTCGCGCAGCAGGTGCGCGAACATCCCTCTATGGAACGTGAGCACATACACCGGGAGATAGGCGGCAAAAGCACAGAGCGCCAGCCAGGCGGTCCAGCCCGGGACCGGCAGTCGGTCCATGCCCGGTCCACCGGAGAGCAACAGCGGCCAGCTCAGTACCGCCAGGCCCACCGGAACGGACGCCATGATCAACGCTGAGAAGGCCGCGGCCTTGCGGGCGTCGACGCCTTCACCGGTAAGCAGCAGCATGCGAACACCCGACCCCGCCAGGCCGGAGAAGCCGATGAGATTGTTGAATGCATTGGCGATCCAGGCGTTACGAATCAGCGTGCGCGGTGCGAGTCCTATATCAAATGCGCGCGCGGCGCGCCAATCGTAGAGGCTCATGGCCAGTATGCCCGCTACGGCGAAGAGCTGGATGATCAGCAGTTGGGGCAGGGTGAGCGCCTGCAGCACCGCACGCACGGCGTGAATATCCAGCCCGCGTAACTCGCGGGTGGCCAGCACAGTGACAAGCACGAGGAATCCCGAGGTTAGCACCCGCCGAACCCAGCGCAGCCGTCGGGACTGCACGGGGTCCGTCATGTCACCGTCCTCTGCCGCGTTCTCCGGGACGATGCGGCGCGTGCGCCGGGTGCTGTCGGTACTCATGCGCGTGCGTTGACTTTCATTTTCATGAGGCGCTGTGGCCGGATCGGCGTCGCCGGTAATAATGTGCCAGCCAGATCAGCGTGGCAAACCCGACGATACCCGCCCTCCGCTCGATTTCATACGGGGTCATATCGCCCGGCACCCTGAGCGTTTCGCGTTAAGGTGACAGAACCGCACGGGGCTGGACGGAGCGGCGTCTCCCGTCAACAGGTCGTCAGGTAATCAATGGCTAACAGGTTCATTTGTTTTGCTGTTTCACCTCGCAGCCGGAAACGGGGCACGCCGTGCGTGCTGCCGGCCGCGCCTGGAGCCACTTGTGCCTTCCGTTTGGCCGCACAAACGGAGTGTCGCGCGTGCCCTATGCTTACCTTGGCAAAATGCGATACCCGCGGTAATGAAAAGCTTTGGTGATTGCATGGTTGTTTTCCGGAACACCCTTATCTATCCGACGTCATAGCGGTACAAGGCCGCCAATGCCCTTTACCTGGCGCCAGGTAAGCCACCCGGGAGGAGAAACAATGATACCCGGCGGATTCGAATACCATGCGCCGTCCAGTCTGGATGAGGGCGTCAAATTGTTGGCTGAACACCAAGATGCCAGGATCCTTGCGGGCGGCCACAGCCTGCTGCCCATGATGAAGCTGCGTTTCGCCGAACCTGCGCACCTCGTCGACATCAACAGCATCAGTGAACTCAAGGGTGTGCGGGAAGACGGCGCTTTGATCAGGATCGGCGCGATGACGACAGAGACCGAGCTCATCGCTTCCACGGTCATCCAGGAGAAATGTCCACTGATCAGCGATGCCGCGAAATTAATCGCCGATCCGCAGGTCAGAAACCGTGGCACCATCGGCGGTGACATCGTCCACGGTGATCCCGGTAACGACCATCCCGCCATCATGATGGCGGTCGACGCCAGTTTCGTGCTCACCGGAGCGGACGGCCAGCGTACGGTTGCAGCCAACGGTTTCTTCCTTGGCACCTACTGGACGCAGCTGGAAGCGGGTGAGTTGCTGACCGAGATCCAGGTGCCGGCCTTCGGTGCCGGAACCGGCTACGGCTTTAACAAATTGAAGCGTAAAACCGGCGACTATGCCACGGCAGCTGCGGCCGTCGTCCTGCACCTGGAAGGCGACCGCTGTTCCGAGATTCGCATAGCCCTCACCAACGTCGCGCCCATGGCGATACGCGCCGAGGAGGCAGAAAACCTGTTGCGTGGCCAGACGCTCAGCGAGGCGCTGATCGAGCAGGCCGCGGCAAAGGTGATGGAGGTCTGCGACCCGGCGGAAGATCTGCGCGGTGATGCGGAGTACAAGACTCACATGGCTGCCGAGATGGCGCGGCGCTCCCTGCGCGATGCGCTGGTACGGGCAAGAGGATAACGGACATGGCGAAGACACACATTGCGTTTACGCTCAACGGCCATGCCGTGGAAACCCTCGTCGACCCCCGGGAACTGCTGGTGCACGTGATTCGCGAGCAGCTGGGACAGACGGGCACTCACATCGGCTGTGAAACCAGCCACTGCGGCGCCTGTATAGTGTAGTCACTTTCATTCGCAAAGGGAGTAATCCGAACGACATGATACTGGTGGCGTGTAATTTCACCCCGGTGCCGCGCGAGAACCAGCCAGGGCCGGGATAGGCAGCTCAAAAAAACACGTTGCCTTTTGCATGTTCAACACAATTCCAATGGACGCAAGAGAATACGATCTTCCCACGCCGCCCGGTGAGAAATGCGGGCTAGCGAAGCACAATTGCAGGACGGGAACGTCCGGTTCTGTTAAGGGTTGTAAGATGCCTGCCTTCAGCCGCGGGCCTGTCAGTGTACTCAAGCCCTCAATCCTGTACCCCGCGTTAGAAGATTCCAGGGATAATGCTATGCTGTATCCGGGATACGGTATATTCAAAAGGGTTCCGCTTGCCCGTGGATCGCGTGGCGAGGACTTTTACAGTGTTCAGCAAAAGGAGAAAATCATGACGATTCGCAAAGTGGTTGTCGCGGTGCTGGTCGCGGGCCTTGCGGTGGCCGGCCTGTCTGCCTGCGAGAAAGAAGGGCCTGCCGAGAAGGCTGGCAAGGCCATCGATGAAACCGCCTCAGACATGTCGGATAGTACGAAAGAGACGATGGAAGACATCGAAAAGAAGGTCAAGGAGTGATGAGTAAACTGTTCGCCAGGAATACCGGCAACGTGGATCGGGTCATCCGGGTGATCCTGGGTGCGCTGCTGGTCGGCAATGTGTTCGTCGGCCTGCAGACCGTGGTCGGCTGGGTTGGCCTGGTGTTGATCATCACCGGCCTGTTCGGTACTTGCCCGGTCTATTCCCTGCTGGGGATTAATACCAGGACCCTGGCGGAGAAGGTTGGCTTGAAGTAGCGCCCGGCCTCGAAGGAATAGCCACGCAGTGCCTGCCGGTTCGGTAGTGCCGGATCTCGGCGGACCGGCAAGCTCACTGGTTTTAGCTGCAGCTTTTACCTGCAAAGGGAGGAGAAAAATGGATCTACAGGCATTGATCATATTCCTGGCGATCGGCGCCGTGGCCGGCTGGCTGGCCGGAACCCTGATGAAAGGGGGCGGTTTCGGCCTGCTCGGCAACATCATCGTCGGCGTCATCGGCGCCGTCGTGGGCGGCTTTGTCTTCGGCCTGCTGGGCATCTCGGCGGGCGGGCTGGTCGGCTCCATCATTACCGCGACAGTCGGGGCGGCGCTGCTGCTGTTCCTCATCGGGCTGATCAAGAAGACGTAAGCACTTCCGGACAAGGACATGTTGCCGGCGGTTTTGTACGGGCTCCTGCTCGTGGCAAACCCGCCGGAAAAACAAGGCGGCAACAGCAGGTGCCGACACTAGCCCGCATTTCTCACCGGGCGGCGATCGAGTCACGTAATGCGCTGAGGTAGCGAACAGAGTGCAGATCAGGAACAAAGACAGTGTGTATCCGACATTGCCTATCCCGGCCCTGGCTGGTTCTCGCGCGCCCGGACTTGCGCTTCACTCAAGTGGTAACTACGGCTACCACTTTCCCTCCAGCGCGGCGTCCGGACACACGAGCCCTGCGCCAGCATCCGGGATCCCGGTGAGAAATGCGGGCTAGTCGGACCTTTCGCACGGCTTATATAAACAACGGCTTAACGAGAATGAACGACCCAACCCGGTCGCACAGCATTTCAGCCTCGACGGCAGGAACGTACTGTAGTAGGACATTCAGGTTCAGACCGTTTTGAGCAGCCTTCAAGCTAAGGCAAACACAAAGGCGACCTTTTCAAATAAGCGGTGTTCTTTATCACTGGGCTGGCGTTTGCGTAAAAACTCCTGATTGTGGTAGAAATTCTCGTGCGCTGTCTCCCCCACCGGACCTGGAAGCTGACCCATGAATAGGTTAGAACAACAGTGGAGCGATTTGCGTGCGACCTTTTGGTTTTTGCCTTTTCTGATCGTCCTGACCAGCATTGTCTACGCGGTAGTGTTGATCCAAACAGACTACGCCGGGGGTGACCGATGGCTGGCCCAATGGCCACGGATATTTGGGGTCGGGGCGGAAGGCGCGCGCGATATGTTGTCTACGCTTGCCGGTTCGATGATGTCCGTTATGGGCATCACGTTCTCCATGACCCTGCTGGCATTGGCGCAGGCTTCGAGCCAATACACCTCACGCATCTTGCGCAACTTCATGCGCAGCCGTGTCACGCAGGTCACGCTGGGAACCTTTGCCGGAATTTTCGTCTATTGTTTGATCGTGTTGCACACTATTCGCACTGGCGATGCGCCATTCGTGCCGAGCCTGGCGGTCTTTTTCGCCTTTGTTCTGGCGTTTGGCGGCATTGCCGTCCTCATTTTTTTTATTCATCACATCGCCTCGTCGATCCAGGCTTCCAGCATCATCGCTTCGGTCGCTCAGGAAACTAACGCGTCCATTGATCGGTTGTTCCCGGAAAAACGGGAACCCGGCCCCGACAAAGCTGAGGGTGAAGAGAATGAGCGACTCCTTCCCGCCCGATCAAGAGACGATTGTTGCCCTGAACGGGGCTTACAGTATTGGTCGCTATCGCACGGCTGATCAGGACCCTGCTTTCGGTGTCAGGCAGATCGTGGATATGGCCTTGAAGGCACTTTCGCCCGGTGTCAATGACACCTCGGCGGCGGTGATGTGCGTGGATTACCTGACAGCGATTCTGGCTCGGCTGGCTTGTCGGCAGTTCCCGCCCTCGCACCGTTACGAGGGTGAAACGCTGCGCGTGATCGCCATCGTTCCGACCTTTGAGGGTCTGTTGGCCGAGGCGTTCGATCAGATTCGGGGTAGCGCCGCAGGCAATGTCGCCATCATGGCACGTATGCTCGGCGCCATCGATACCATCGCCAGTCTCACGGTCAGCCCGAGCCACTTACGAGCACTCGACGAACAGGTGCAGTGGATTGCCGAGCTGGCCGATCGCAGCATCGAATCCACCCATGATCGCGCGCGGATTGAAAGGCGGCTGCTGCAAGTGCGCGAAGCGCTCGTATCTGAGTCCGCTTTGTGCGCAGGGGAAGAGAAGGCATAGTGTGATGAAATCGAGCCGGGAAATGACAAACAACTCCCGCGCATCGAATTCCGGCGTGGTCATCTCTGTGCGTGGCAGCGTCGTGGATATGCGCTTTGATGCGCAGCTGCCGCCGATCTACTCGCTGCTGCGCACGGGCGAGAAAAACCAGATCGTCATCGAAGTGCTGGCAATCAATCCACTGCTCGCGGTGCTGCCACGCGCCGGTTTCATTTGGCTGTTGACCGGCGGCATACTCTATTCCTCGGGGATCGTGTTATATGCGCTCGATCACCGTTACCCCTGGATGCACGGGGCGTGGCATCTGTTCGTGCTGGCCGGCAGCATCAGCCACAATGTGGCGATTCTGATCTATGTCTGACCCGCCTGACGATTCCGGCTGCATGCCACGATGTCAAAAAAAACACCGCGTGACGTTCGCTGATACTGGGGCTATCCTGTGGTCCGTGCACCCTGAGGGAACGGGAATGTCGGGAGACGCGAGGCGCCCGCCGGTAACGCGAGCATCAGACAGGACGTGATCATGCTGGTAACCTTTTCCTGCCCGGCCTACGCGAGCATAACGATGTTCGGCGACGTGGCAATCCGACTGCTCAAACTGATGGGACACAGCGGGACGGTGCCTGGCGCTCTGCTGGCAGAAGATGTCCAGGCGGCGCTGGAACGTCTGGAGGCTGCAGTCGAGGCAGACAAGCAGTCGCCGGAGCCAGAAGAGCCCGCTGAAGGACCGGACGGTGAACCTGCCGTAAGTCTCCCGCACCGCGCCTTGCCTGTGATCGAATTGCTCAAGGCGGCGGCAAAGGAAAAATGCTATGTAATGTGGGACAAGAACAACTAATCCAGCAGCCGCGTGTGACAGTCATTCCAATTCCCGGCCGCCGACTACAGTCGGGTGGTTTAGCCGGAATGTCGGCGCAGGACAGAACCTTCACCATCGACGCTGGAGTCGGGACCGTAGACGGTACAGTCGTCGGCAGCATCATCGATAGTCAATAAATCCGACGTCTATACTCACCGCACACCGAGCCCGGTTTCTGCTCGCCGCAGGGTAGGTACACTCCCCCGCCCCGCTTCTCCAGGCACTGCAATGGCGCTGCAAACTCCTTAGCGGGCATGACCACCAGGGACAGTACCCACATAATCGCCCATGCAGGCAGGTATGGCCTTACGTGCGCCACCGTACCGACTGCGCCTGATCATGCGAGTAACCTTGCACTTGCATCTGGAGTTTCCATGAAATTACCCCGGCCATTTGACGCGCGAAGTTACCAGGTGACGGTAAGATGACTGCGACGGAGGATGCGCGATTGGCAATACCGCCAGTCGGGACCCTGACAAAAGGACATTAGATATGGATTGGAATATCGTTGAAGGCAACTGGAAGCAGTTCAAGGGCAAGGTGAAAGCACAGTGGGGCAAACTCACCGACGATCATCTCGACGTGATTGCCGGCAATCGTGATCAGCTGGCGGGCAAGATCCAGGAGTCCTACGGCATCACGAAGGACGAAGCCGAACAGCAGATCAAGGACTTTGAAGAACATAATAAGGAATAGGAGCGTTCCTCCTGGCGTGACAACGCGCTGCGCGTCGCTGCGTCGCGTGCAACGTCAGGGGCGTTAAGGGCAGATGCTTTACTGAAAGAACTTTACTTATGACATGCCATACACGCTTCACACCACCATTTATTCCGACCGAGGGCGCTGCGACCGCTTCCGTCTTCACCACGCGTATGGTCGAACTCCTTTTCAACACAGAACAAGGACGACGGAAGACAGCGCTGGATGAGTGGGAGAATGAAGGTGGACGCGTGGCAGCGGACACCGCACAAGAACCATTCTCAATCGTGAGGGAAACGGGGCACAGGGTAAGCTGATGCCGCAACATCCTCATGGAGCAAACGCTGTGTGGAATGCGCTCTACGCTGCAGACAGTGTTAGCCCTGACGTCGCTGGCCAATCCTCTCGCAAACGCGCATGCCCGCAATGCAACGCCCCCCTGGACAGTGTGCGGCGCCGCATTGTCAACCGACTTGTGAGCTGGATTTCGCCGGTGCGCCGCTATCGCTGCCGCATCAAGGGTTGGAGTTTCGACTGGGAGGGGAATCTGCGCACGAAGTGACATTCCCTGCCGATGCGAGGGCTGTGGTGACCCGTACGACGGAAGACACGGTGCACGCAATCCGTAACGACGGGACCTCGTGATACCCTCCTGAAACACAGCCGATAAGCAGTTGAGCGACCGGTATCACACCGGTCATACAGTGACGATCCACCTGCTTCGATCAGGGATATGTACGATAACGTACAGACTTGATAATGGAGTTCACGTAGCCTACACATCAGTGGTGAGATGCCGGAATCAGGCACCCCGCCAAGGTAAAGTGTGCAAGACGTCTGCGACCAAATGATGGGAAGCGTAACTACGGGCGGGATCAGCTGGATGTGGCTTCTATTCTGGCTTGTCTTCGTACTGGACGTCGTGCTTTTCCCGGCCAGTAGCCGACAGTTACGAAAACATGAATTTATTCAGATTATAAAGGAAATATCACTATGAAAACTTCAATACTAGCAGCCGCGATCGTTGCCTGCGCCCTGCCTGCATCTATCATATCAGCGCAGGGAATGTCCGCACCCGCCGGGTCGGCGAAGGGCATGGACACGGACAAGCAACTGTCCCAGATGCAGGAGAACATGAACGAAATGCAGCAGCAGATGGAAAAACTCCGGCAACAGTATAAGTTGCAGGAGAACATGAACGAAATGCAGCAGCAAGTGGGGAAACTCCAGGCGACGACTGACCCGAAGGAACGCCAGAAGCTGATGCAGGAACACATGCAGACCATGCAGGAACATATGAAGATGATGCGTAGCATGAGCGGTCCCGAAAGCGGTCCCGGCATGATGGGTCGTCCGCAGGGCGGTCCCGGTAGCATGGGTGGTCCGGGTAGCATGATGGGTGGTCCGGGTGGAATGGGTGGTTACCAGGGCGGTCCCGGTGGTCCGGGCGGTCCCGAGGGCAGTCCGGGCGGCATGATGTATGGTCCGGGCGGTCCAGGCAGAATGATGGGTGGTCCGGGTGGAATGGGTGGTTACCAGGGTGGTCCCGGTGGTCCAGGCGGTCCTGAGGGTGGCCCAGGCGGCATGATGCATGGTCCGGGCGGTCCAGGCAGAATGATGGGTGGTCCGGGTGGAATGGGCGGTTACCAGGGCGGTTACCAGGGCGGTTACCAGGGCGGTCCCGGTGGCCCGGGCGGCATGATGCGTGGTCCAGGTGGTCCTGAGGGTGGCCCAGGCGGCATGATGGGTGGTCCCGGTGGTCCGGGCGGTCCCCAGGGCGGTCCAGGCGGTCCCCAGGGCGGTCCAGGCGGTGGTCCCGGTGGCATGATGCGTGGTCCCCAGGGTGGTCCGGGCGGTCCACAGGGCGGTCCCGGTGGTCCGGGTCCGGAGGGTGGTCCCCAGGGAGGTCCGAGTGAGCAGAGGTCTGAGTGATCTCAAAGCCCGCCTGATATACGCCAATAGGTACGCCGTCCCGTGCCGGGGAGCTGTTCACAAACGAACAGCGTCAAGCCCTGCTGGACGGTGAGGCGCCTATGTCATGACGTCGTAGCAGACACACGGTAGCGCGACGTGATGTCTGATCGCCACAAACCTCTAGTAAACGCTCTGCGCTGTCGCCTTCTTCGACGGTAGAGCCCTTACATTCCATGGGTGCGGCGTGTGCATGGCGAAATGCGACTCAAGCAGCAACCGGGAGTTGGAACAGGCCGCCACAATACTTTTGCCAGGTGTAACTATGCAGCGGAACAGGTTGGCTGACTCTGTCACCGCTGATTTCAGCAGGTGTGTTGCCGTCTAGGAGTACCCGCCCCGCAGGCGGTGCGCTGTCGCGCGGCAAACAGGTGGCATACTGAGGGCCGCGGGGGTAAGAGGCCGTTCAGTCACTGTTGTGTTCGCACCCGTCTAGGAGCATGGCCCGCACGGTATCGGCGTGGAGTCGTTGAAGGCACGGCGCGAGTCGTGACCTCGTATGAGAGAGTGAATCCTTTCGCCACCGTGTTACCCCTGCGCACCCTCAGTCACGCAATTGAGGAAACCCTGGTGGCGCGCAAGTCGAACCACGCCCGGCAGCTGGGGGCCGAAACAGGCTGGCGCGCTCATTGCGCCAGACGGGAGCTGGCACAATCCAATACTCGTAAAGGCGGCAAAATGACTGGGACGAACGAGGTAGTATTCCTGCAGTATGTAGACAACACTTTGTTCGCTAACGCACGCATCGTCGCCGACCTGGGCGAGGCTGCGCAATTTTTCGCAATGTCCCGGTACGACCAGATGGACCGCATTGCGTCTAAGTACGCCACGCTGACGCAGAGCCAGCCAGGGAGAGCCGCGCCATGACAGTCGCATCGCAGCTCGACCAGCAGTGCATCAACACCCTGCGCTTCCTGTCGGTGGACATGGTGCAGAAGGCCAACAGCGGCCATCCGGGCCTGCCCCTCGGTGCAGCGCCGATGGCCTATGTGCTGTGGACGCGCTGGCTCAGGTACAACCCGCACAACCCCCATTGGCCCAACCGCGACCGCTTCGTGCTCTCGGCCGGACACGGTTCGGCGCTGCTCTACAGTCTGCTTCACCTGACCGGCTACGAGCTCTCGCTGGACGACATCCGGCAGTTCCGTCAATGGGGCAGCAAGGCGCCGGGACATCCCGAGCGCGGACAAACGCCTGGTGTGGAAACCACCACCGGGCCGCTGGGGCAGGGCCTGGGCAACGCGGTCGGCATGGCGATCGCGGAGGCGCAACTCGCGGCCCGCTACAACCGTCCCGATCACGCGCTTGTCGATCATCATACCTATGCCATCGCCAGCGATGGTGACCTGATGGAAGGCGTGGCCTCCGAAGCGGCCTCGTTGGCCGGCCATCTCAAGCTCGGCAAGCTCACCTGCCTCTACGACGACAACTACGTCACCCTGGCCGCCGGCACCGACATCACCTTCTCCGAGAATCGCGCACGGCGCTTCGAGGCCTATGGCTGGCACACCGTGTCGGTGGCGGACGGCAACGATCTCGCTGCGATCGACGCCGCCCTGGCCGAGGCACGCGCAGAAACCGCGCGGCCCTCGCTGATCCTGGTGCGTACGCATATCGGCTACGGCTCGCCCGAGCAGGACAGCTTCAAGGCGCATGGCTCCCCGCTCGGCGTGGAGAACGTGCGCCAGACCAAGCAGACACTGGGTTGGCCAACCGAGCCGGAGTTCCTGATACCGGAGACGGCGCTGGCGCATTTCCGGACGGTGGTGGAACGCGGCGCGCAGGCCGAGGCAGCGTGGAACTCGTCGCTGAGTGCCTACGCCACGGCGTTTCCGGATCTGGCCGAAGAGCTGCAGGGGCGCCTGCGCGCCGAACTGCCGCCGGGCTGGGATGCCGATATTCCGGTATTTGACACCGATGAGAAGGGTCTTGCGACGCGCGATGCATCCGGCAAGGTGATCAACGCCATTGCGCCCAAACTGCCGGCGCTGACCGGCGGCTCGGCCGACCTCGACCCGTCGACCAAAACGGCCTTGAAAGGCTTGGGCGATTTCAATCCGCCGGCGACGAACAACGCAGACGAACAAGGCCCCGACACCGCTGGCTGGAGCTATGCCGGGCGCAACCTGCACTTCGGCGTCCGCGAACACGCGATGGGCGCCATTGTCAACGGCCTCGCCGCGCACGACGGCTTTATCCCCTATGGCTCCACCTTTCTGATCTTCTCCGATTATATGCGCCCGTCGATCCGGCTGGCGGCATTGATGGGGCTGCACATCGTGCACGTGTTCACGCACGACAGCATCGCCGTCGGCGAGGACGGCCCTACTCATCAACCGGTGGAGCAACTGGCGAACCTGCGTGCGATTCCGAACCTTGTCGTGATCCGCCCCGGCGACGCCAACGAAACCGCGGTCGCCTGGCGCGTCGCGCTGGAAACGCGCGACCGCCCGGTGCTGCTGGTGTTGACCCGGCAGGACCTGCCCACGCTCGATCGCAGCCGCTACGCGGCGGCGGATGGCTTGCGCCGTGGCGCCTATGTGTTGAGCGATGCGCCGAACGGCAAACCGGAACTGATCCTGCTCGCCAGCGGCTCCGAAGTCAGCTTGATCGTGGCGGCGGCGGAACGCCTGCAACAGCAAGGCATCGCCGTGCGTTGCGTCTCGATGCCGAGCTGGGAGTTGTTCGAAGCCTTACCGCAAGCCGAACGCGATGCAGTACTGCCGCCCTCGGTCAGTGCCCGGCTCGCGGTCGAATTGGGTGTGTCGCAAGGCTGGGATCGTTACATCGGTGCGCGCGGTGATATGCTCGGTGTGGAACGCTTCGGCGCTTCCGCGCCGGCCGCCGTATTGCTGCGCGAATACGGTTTTACCGTGGATAACGTCTGCGCGCGGGCCAAGGCGCTGCTGGCGGGCTGACACCCGATAAGTGGGCCTATGGTTGGCAGGCAATGCACGCTTTTCCGCTTTGCGTACGCCACCGTACATACAGCATGTCGTTGGCAAGGGACACACCGCAGCGATTGAAAGCGCGTAACCCGGATTTCTCATAAGGCCCGCGCGATCTCGCTGACGGCTTTCCTCGGGATTCATGCGGAGATCTTGCGTGGCGCGAGTCATCTGCGCCCTATGCTGGAGGAAGCACAGGCCATTGTCGGCGCTGCGCTGGGGGCGCCCACACAGAGCAGCCGGGGAGTGCGTCCATGACAAATTTGAAGGAGAGGCTATGAGCGAGCAAACACGGGTCAGTCACCCGAAGGAGCTTCTTTTACCTGCGGACGTGGAGGGATTCGATTCCCTGGCCGAGCTTGCCCTGGATATGCGTTCGTCGTGGAATCATGCCACCGACCAGGTGTGGCGGCAGCTGGATGCCGGGTTGTGGGCGCTCACGCAAAACCCCTGGGCCGTCCTGCAGACGGTTTCGCGAGAGAAACTCCAGCGTGTGTTAGTCGATCCCGCTTTCCGCGAGAACATTGACAATCTGGTGCAAGCCAGGCGGGATGCTGCGGAAGCGCCCGCATGGTTTCAGCAAACCTGGCCGCAATCGCAGCTAAGTTGTGTTGCCTATTTCAGTATGGAATTCATGCTGAGCGAAGCCTTGCCCATTTATTCGGGCGGGCTCGGCAACGTGGCCGGCGATCAACTTAAGGCCGCCAGCGATCTGGGCGTCCCGGTGATCGGCGTGGGGCTGCTCTACCAGCAAGGCTATTTTCGCCAGGTGATCGACAAAGACGGCGCGCAACAGGCGCTCTTCCCGTACAACGACCCCGGACAGTTGCCGGTCACACCGCTGCGCAAACCGGATGGCGAGTGGTTGCGCCTGGAAATCTCCTTGCCCGGTTACTCGGTCTGGCTGCGGGCCTGGCAGGTGCAGGTTGGTCGCGTGCGGCTGTACCTGCTGGACAGCAATGACGCCGCGAATTACCCGGGGCATCGCGGCATTACCAGCGAGCTCTACGGCGGCGGGCCGGAGTTGCGCCTGAAACAGGAACTGCTGCTCGGCATCGGTGGCTGGCGGTTGCTCGCCGCACTCGGTATCCAGCCGGAAGTCTGCCACCTGAATGAAGGGCATGCGGCCTTCGCCGTGCTGGAACGCGCGCGCAGCTTCATGGAGGAAAACGGGTTGAGCTTCGAGGTTGCGCTGGCCGTCACCCGGGCGGGCAACCTCTTCACCACGCATACGGCAGTGGCGGCCGGCTTTGATCGTTTCGCGCCGGCGCTCATCGAGCAATACCTCGGTGGTTATGCCGAGCGGCGTCTCGGAATAACCCGCCACGATCTGCTGGCCCTGGGCCGCCAGAACCCGAACGACGCGTCGGAACCTTTCAACATGGCCTGTCTGGCGATTCGCGGCAGCGGGGCGGTGAATGGCGTGAGTCGCTTGCATGGCAGGGTGAGCCGGCACCTGTTTGAGCCGCTCTTTCCCCACTGGCCGACGGAAGAGGTCCCGGTCGGACACGTGACCAACGGCGTGCATATGCCGACCTGGGACTCGGCCCCGGCCGATGATCTCTGGACGGAGATCTGTGGCAAGGACCGCTGGCTGGGGACGGTGGAGGCTCTGGAGCAGGGCATGCGCCGTGTCTCAGACGCCAGGCTCTGGGAATTTCGTACCGACGCCGGCAGGTCGCTTGTGGACTACGCCCGCGAACGATTGTCCCGGCAACTGGCCGCATCAGGTGCAGCGCCCGAGGCGGTTGCTGCTGCGAAACGTCTGTTTGACTGCAATACGTTGACGCTGGGTTTTGCACGCCGCTTTGCAAGCTATAAAAGACCGAACCTGCTGCTGCACGACCCCGAGCGCCTGCTGCGCCTGCTGACGAATCCGCAACGCCCGGTACAGCTCATCATGGCCGGCAAGGCGCATCCGGCTGACCAGGCAGGGCAGGCCCTGATCCAGCAGTGGACGCATTTCATCCGGCGGCCCGAGGTGCGCCCCCATGTGATCTTCCTCAGTGACTACGACATGCAGTTGACCGCGCAGCTGGTGCAGGGCGTGGATGTCTGGCTCAACACGCCGCGCCGCCCCTGGGAGGCGTGTGGAACCAGCGGCATGAAGGTGCTGGTCAATGGCGGCATCAATCTGTCGGAACTGGACGGCTGGTGGGCGGAAGCCTACACGCCGAAAGTCGGCTGGGCGTTGGGGGATGGTCTGGAGCATGATCACGATCCTGCCTGGGACGCAGCCGAAGCGCAAGCCCTCTATGACCTGCTCGAACGCGAGGTGATCCCGGAGTTCTATACGCGTGATGAACAAGGTATCCCCACCGCCTGGGTGGCGCGGATGCGCGAAAGCATGGCGCGATTGACACCGCATTTCTCTACCAACCGTGCGGTGTGCGAATACACCGAGCAACACTACCTCCCGGCGGCCTCAGCCTACCGTGAGCGGGCCGCCGACAAAGGCAAGAACGGCGTGGATATCGTTAATTGGCGGCACGCGCTGGAGCAAAAATGGACTGCTCTTCGCTTCGGCGAGGTGAAACTTGAAACCGATGCCGGGCAACACATCTTTGAAGTGCAGGTGTATCTCGATGAGCTCGACCCGGAGGCAGTTCGGGTCGAGCTTTATGCCAATGGCGTTAACGGCAGCACGCCGGAACGCGTGGCGATGCAGCGCGTGCGGCAACTGGTGGGCGCAACCAACGGCTACGCCTATCGCGCAGGCGTGCCTGCAACCCGCCTGCCGTCGGACTATACGGCGCGGCTGATACCGCAGCGCGATGACGTGGCGGTGCCTCTGGAAGACGCTCACATCCTGTGGCAGCGATAATCCGATGGACGGACTCATCCATGAACAAACCAGCTAACCCACGCATCCTGACGATCAACGGCGGCTCGTCGAGCATCAAGTTCGCGCTGTTCGAGACCGGTGACTCGCTCCGACGGATTCTGGAGGGCGTGATTGAGCGGATCGGACTGCCGGTGGCCGAATTGTGCGTAAAAGGCATGTCCCCGGCGGACAACTTTTCGCGCTCAGTACCGGCACCGGATCACACGGTGGCGGTGGGCACACTGATGGATTGGATCGAGGAACGCAGCGGGCGTGATGCATTGACCGCGGTGGGACATGGCGTGGTGCATGGTGGGCCGAAGTATAGCCGGCCGCAGCGAATCACTGCGGAAATGGTTGCGGAGTAGCACCGGCTAAGCCCATTCGATCCGGAGCATCTGTCTGAAGAGATCCTGCTGACCGAGGCGTTTCACCGCCGATTTCCCGACCTGCCGCAAGTAGCGTGTTTCGACACGGCATTCCACCACGACCTGCCGCGCGTGGCGCAACTGTTGCCGATCCCGCGCCGCTACGAGGTGCAGGGTGTGCGGCGGTACGGGTTTCACGGTTTGTCGTATGCGTTTCTAATGGGAGAACTGGCCCGCCTGGCCGGAACGGAAGCGGCACAAGGCCGGGTCGTCCTTGCCCACCTCGGCAATGGCGCGAGCCTGGCGGCGGTGCGTGACGGTAAGCCCGCGGATACCAGCATGGGTCTCACCCCGGCAGCCGGGCTGCGGTACGCGTGATTCGCACGGACGAAGAGCGCAGGATAGCCGAAACGGTTTGCCGCGTTCTCGGTCTGGACTGAAAAAGGAGGATGCCCGTTATGCAACACAATACCGACCAGCCCAAGTCTCCCGAATCGAAGCCGGCACAAGACGAGGTGGCCAGGAAGGCATACGCCCTCTACCTGAAGGAAGGTCGTCCGCAAGGACATGCCGAGCAGAACTGGCTTGCGGCGGAAGCACAGCTGCAGCACGCCGGCCCCGACCATCAGGACCATCAGGACCACCATGCCCACATGGCGGCGAATTTCCGCAAACGGTTCTGGATTTCGCTGGTTCTTACCCTCCCGATTCTGGTTCTCTCTCCATTGCTCCAAAAGTTGGTCGGGTTGCGTGAAGCCATCAGTTTTCCCGGCGACCTCTATGTACTTTTCGGGCTCTCTTCTGCGGTCTTCTGGTATGGCGGCTGGCCGTTTCTAAAAGGACTGTACACCGAGCTTGAATCCCGCCAGCCCGGAATGATGACGCTGGTTGCTGTGGCCATTACCACCGCTTATGGGTATAGCAGCGCCGTGGTGTTCGGCTTGACCGGGAAGGTATTCTTCTGGGAGCTGGCTACCCTGGTCGACGTGATGTTGCTTGGGCACTGGATCGAGATGAAGTCGGTGATGGGCGCATCAAAGGCCCTGGAGGAATTGGCGAAGCTCATGCCCTCCAACGCTCACAAAGTCACGGCCGATGGCAGCGTGACGGACGTGCCATTGAGCGAACTGGCGGTGGACGACAAGGTTCTGATCAAACCGGGTGAGAAAATCCCTGCGGACGGTGTCATTGTCGATGGCGAGAGCTCGGTCAATGAGGCCATGCTCACCGGCGAATCAACCCCGGTCACCAAAAAGACCGGCGGCAAGGTCATCGGCGGTGCCATCAACGGCGAAGGTTCCCTGACCATCGAGGTCAAAGGTACCGGCAAGGATTCGTTTCTATCGCAGGTCATCGACCTGGTCAAACAGGCCCAGGAAAGCAAATCTAAGACCCAGGATCTGGCCAACACGGCGGCGATGTGGCTCACCCTCATTGCCCTGAGCGGCGGCGCGATTACCTTTTTTATCTGGTTGGGCTTCATGGGCAAGGATCTTTCCTTTGCCATCGAGCGCGCCGTGACCGTCATGGTCATCACCTGCCCGCATGCCCTGGGTCTGGCCGTGCCGCTGGTCATCGCTGTCTCCACGGCTCTGGCCGCGAGCAATGGACTGCTGATTCGCAATCGTCCCGCTTTTGAGCGTGCCAGGAACGTCCAGGCGATCATTTTCGACAAGACCGGCACCCTCACGGAAGGCCGCTTTGGCGTAACCGATACCCTGCTGTTAGCGCAGGACATCAACGAAGACACGCTGCTTCGATATGCGGCTTCGGTGGAAGCCAATTCCGAACACCCGATCGCCAAGGCCATTGCCGCCGCTGCCGAAAATAAATTGCCTGTTGAAGACTTCAAAGGCATCGCAGGCAAAGGCGCCGAAGGCAGGGTCGAGGGCAAAGAGATCAAGGTGGTGAGTCCGGGTTTTCTTCGTGAACAGAATATTGGCATGGACGACAAGCGCGTGGAGGAACTGAAAGCGCAAGGCAAAACAGTCGTCTTTGTCCTTTTTGACGGGCAGTTGAAAGGGGCGATTGCCCTGGCCGATATCATCCGGCCCGAGTCGAAGCAGGCCATCGCCGCGCTCAAAGCAATGAACATCAAGTGCATGATGCTTACGGGGGACAACAAACAGGTCGCCCAATGGGTGTCGGACCAGGTCGGGTTGGATGAATACTTCGCCGAAGTCCTGCCTCAGGACAAAGCGGCCAAAGTCAAAGAAGTCCAGTCCCGGGGCGAATTGGTGGCCATGACCGGCGATGGTGTGAATGATGCTCCCGCGCTGGCGCACGCGGATCTGGGCATCGCCATTGGCGCGGGCTCGGATGTGGCGGTCGAAACCGCGGACATCGTTCTGGTGCGAAGCAATCCATTGGATGTCGTGGCCCTCCTCAAGCTTTCCAAGGCCACTTACGGCAAGATGATTCAAAATCTCGTTTGGGCGACCGGCTATAACGCGTTCGCCATCCCTCTTGCAGCCGGAGCGCTTTACACCTGGGGCGTGCTGCTTTCCCCCGCACTGGGCGCGGCGCTAATGGCCGCGAGTACAGTGATTGTGGCTATCAACGCGCGACTGCTGAGACTGAAGAAATGACCGGGCTATTTGATAAGGGGGAACCCGACATGCCCGTCAATGATCAATCGAGAGGTTCAGCAAGCCCAGGGGCGTTAAGCACGCACACCCATACGCGCTGTGAGTCAATCGCGTCAGGTTGTGAACCCGGCGACATGAGGGGCGATGGACGAACTATGTGCGATGGCGTACGGACGCTGAAAAGATAGGCATGTATAAAGGATATTCTCGCAAGTGGTCATGCTGATTCGGCCGGTGAGCCTTGTAGCCGGTGACGGAACCACGCATCTATTCAACCCTGAATGGAGTTTAGCCATGAAAAGCATGAACCTTCGCAAGAACTTGAACGCCGCCGTTTTGATAGCCGGAACGATCATGGCAGCAAGCGCACTGGCCGACACGCAGGAAGGCGGCTCCGGCATGGGTTCCGGCATGATGGGCGGCTATGGCACAGGCTGGATGGGCGGATACGGCGGGATATGGGTGCTGATCCTGCTTGTCGCCGTCGTTGCCGGCCTCGTGGGATGGATCGTCGCGCAAAAGAGAAAGTGAACCGACAGTTGGAGCGGACGGGCAAGAAGCAGGATGAGAAATTGCAGAAGAACGAACAGTATTAATTGTTTCACTACCTAACAGGGAGTCGGTTCATGTACGGATTCAGCACTCAGCTAAAGCTACCGTTCGATACCGCCGTCACGAAAGTCACCGAGGCTCTGAAAAATGAAGGCTTCGGTGTGCTCACCGATATCGATCTCAAGGCGACGTTGAAAGCAAAACTCAACGTCGAGCATCGGCCGTATCGCATACTCGGCGCATGCAACCCGCCGCTCGCCCATCGCGCGATCGAGGCCGACCCCGACATCGGGTTGCTTTTGCCGTGCAACGTGGTCGTGCGCGAAGAAGCCGATGGAAGCATAACGGTTGCGTTCATGGATCCCGCGGCTGTGTTGCAGTTGGTCGACAAACCGGAAGTGCATGCCCTCGGCAAGGAAGTGCTGGTACTGCTGCAGAAAGTCTGTGCGAGCCTCGAGGCGTGAAGAACCAGCAACTGTCTGCTTCAACCGCATTGCCGGCCGAGTTGTCTGTGCCGGGCGTGGAGTCGGCCTTGGAGGTGAACATCAGCGCCGATCTGGCGTCCGTGGACGTGATGCATCATGGCCGGAAGGTCACGATCATGCGCAATCAGAATCAGAGCAACTCGGTCAATCCGGAATTCGCCAGGACTTCGCGCACATGCCCACCATTCTGCATTCAGCCCTGTGAGCTGGCGCCTGGCGTGAAAACCATAGCAGAACTTGAAGTGTTGCACCTTCTCAAGAGAATAAGCGACGGCGATGCGTCTACGATGGTGATCGACTCGCGTACGCCGGCCTGGGTAGAAAAGGGCGTCATTCCCGGTACGGTGAACATCCCGTGGGACACACTTGACATCGGCGAGTCGGGTCCGGCCGCCGTGCAAGAAGTTCTGGAGAACCAACTGGGCGCCAGACGGTCCAATGAATTCTGGAATTATGACAACGTCAAGACGCTGGTGCTGTTCTGCAATGGCCCTTGGTGCGGACAGTCATCGAGCATGATCAAGGGCCTGCTGAAAATTGGTTATCCGCCGCACAAAATCCTCTGGTATCGCGGTGGTATGCAGGATTGGGAAAGCCTCGGGCTGAGCACCATTGAGCCATTGTCTGAAGAATCCTCAAAAACGTGAAAACCGGATTCCGGTTTGCGCTGTATGAGAAGGACGGACCGCTGCGGCGGGCGCTGGACTGGAAAGTGATCTCGTCAGGATGCGGGGCGCCCGCAGCGACGAGGCGTTTATAGTCGAGCGGATTTTCATCCGCGCCCTCAATCTGCGCTCAATCCGGGAAACTTAGACCATGAATACCAGGACGCTTACGCCGGAACAGCTCCACAAGATGGATGCCTACTGGCGCGCCGCCAACTATCTGTCGGTCGGCCAGATCTATCTTTACGACAATCCGCTGCTGAAGCGGCCGCTGACGCTCGCGGATGTGAAGCACATGCTGCTGGGACATTGGGGCACGACCCCCGGGCAGAACTTCATTTACGCGCACCTTAACCGGGTCATCAAAAAATACGACCTCGACATGATTTACGTCTCCGGCCCCGGCCACGGCGGTCCGGCGGTGGTGGGTAATACATATCTCGAAGGTACTTACAGCGAGATCTATCCCAACATCAGCCAGGATGAGGCCGGCCTGCAGAAGCTCTTCAAGCAGTTTTCGTTTCCCGGCGGCATTCCCAGCCACGCCTCGCCCGAGTGTCCGGGCTCGATCCACGAAGGCGGTGAACTGGGTTATTCGCTCAGCCATGCGTTCGGGGCGGTGTTCGACAATCCCGACCTGATCGTCGCCTGCGTCGTCGGTGACGGTGAAGCGGAGACCGGCCCCCTGGCGACTGCCTGGCAGTCCAACAAGTTTCTCAACCCGATCACCGACGGTGGGGTATTGCCGATTCTGCATCTGAATGGCTACAAGATCAGCAACCCTACCGTCCTGGCGCGCATCGAGCATGAGGAATTGGAGCAATTTCTACGCGGCTGCGGCTGGACACCCCACTTTGTGGAAGGTGATGAGCCGGAAACGATGCATCAGCTCATGGCCGGTACGTTGGAAAAGGCCATCGAGGACATTCGGCAAATCCAGAGCAATGCACGCAATAATAACGACACCACCCGGCCGCGCTGGCCGATGATCGTCCTCAACTCACCCAAGGGCTGGACGGGGCCGAAGACAGTCGATGGCCTGCAGGTCGAAGGTACCTTCCGTGCGCACCAGGTGCCGCTCCACCCTAGGGCTCATCCCGAACACCTCAAGCTGCTGGAAGACTGGCTCAAGAGCTACCGGCCGGAGGAACTCTTCGAGAGCCAGGGCCGCCTGAAGCCGGAACTGGCTGAGCTCGTCCCCCAGGGCGAACGCCGCATGGGCGCCAATCCCCACGCCAATGGCGGCAGGGTGCTGCGCGAGCTGCGCATGCCGGATTTCCGCGACTACGCGGCCGACGTACCCGTGCCGGGGGCACCCGGCGTCGGCGACACCCATGTGCTCGGGCCGTTCCTGCGCGATGTGACGAAGCTGAACAACGAACAGCGCAATTTCCGCGTCTTCGGTCCCGACGAGACGCTCTCCAACGGCCTGGAGGCCCTGTTTGAAGTGACTCCACGCCAGTGGGATGCCGCGACCGTGCCGAACGACGAATGGCTTGCGCCCACTGGGCGCGTGATGGAAATGCTCAGCGAGCACCAGTGCGAGGGCTGGCTCGAGGGCTACCTGCTCACCGGTCGGCACGGGCTGTTCAACTGCTATGAGGCGTTCATCCACATCATCGATTCGATGTTCAACCAGCACGCCAAGTGGCTGAAGGTCACCGCGCACCTGCCGTGGCGGCGCAAGATCGCCTCGCTGAACTACCTGCTGACCTCGCATGTCTGGCGCCAGGATCACAACGGCTTCACCCACCAGGATCCCGGTTTCATCGACCACGTCGTCAACAAGAAGGCCGAGGTGGTGCGGGTGTACTTTCCGCCGGATGCGAACTGCCTGCTGTCGGTGATGGACCATTGCCTGAAGAGCCGCCATTACGTCAACGTGGTGGTCGCGGGCAAACACCCGGCGCCACAGTGGCTGACGATGGACGCCGCGGTCAAGCATTGCAGTGAGGGCATCGGCATCTGGCAGTGGGCCAGCAACGACCAGGCGGTTGCGCCGGACGTGGTTATGGCCTGCTGTGGCGACGTGCCCACGCTGGAGACGCTGGCCGCCGTCTCCATCCTGCGCGAGCACCTGCCTGAGCTGAAAATCCGCGTGGTCAACGTCGTCGACCTCATGAAGCTGCAGCCGCCCAGCGAGCACCCGCACGGCTTGAGCGACATGGATTTCGATGAACTGTTCACCAGGGACAAGCCGGTGATCTTCGCCTACCATGCCTATCCGTGGCTGGTCCACCGGCTGACCTACCGCCGCACCAATCACGACAACATCCACGTTCGCGGTTACAAGGAAGAGGGCACCATTACCACGCCCTTCGATATGACGGTGTTGAACGATCTGGACCGCTTCCACCTCGTCATGGACACCATCGACCGCCTGCCGCAGACCGGCGACAAGGGCATCTACCTGAAACAGCAGCTGAAGGACAAGCTGATCGAGCACAAGCAGTACATCAACAAGCATGGCGAGGACATGCCGGAGATTCGCAACTGGAAGTGGAGCAATCCCACATGAATACACAAGCGCTTATAGACACCGCGATGGCACTGGTTGCCGACGATAAGGGCATACTGGCGATGGATGAAAGCAATCCAACCTGTAACAAGCGCTTCGCCAGGTTGGGCATTCCGCAGACCGTGGAAGTCCGCCGCTCTTACCGCGAGATGATCGTGACGACACCGGGCCTTGGCGAATGCATCAGGGGCGCGATTCTTTACGACGAGACGATCCGCGAGACGACGAGTGAGGGCATTCCCTTCGTTCGAGCCGTTCCCGCGGCGGTTCCTGTGATTGCGTTCCTGTCGGGCGAACAATCCGGTGAACTGGCCTCGGCCCGGTTGAGCGCGATGAATGTGAGATTCAAATCGCAACGGCTCTGGGCGTTGGCGTTTTACTTTGCCCGCGCCACTCAGCAACCGGCGTTGGAAATTTGGCATGGCGAGGAAACCCATGTGTCGGCGGCACAGAAAGCGCTGCTTCATCGCGCGAAGTGCAATCAGGCTGCGCGCCGTGGCGAATACAAAGCCGAGATGGAAACGAAGTTGAACAACCCGTCTCTTAAGAAAGAGGAATTTTATATCAACCCAAGGAGAAAACATTATGAGCAATATCAAAGCTGAAATCGCCAGAGCACATATATTGCCGCCATTGCCCTATGCAGATGACGCGCTGAATCCCGTCATCTCGGCAAAGACGATTGGCTTCCACTATGGCAAACATCACAAGGGATATGTCGATAATCTAAACAAGTTGGTAGCGGGAACGGAATTCGCGGATATGCCATTGGAGGACATCATTACCAAGACAGCCGGTAAAACCGACAAGACCGCAATCTTCCATAATGCCGCGCAAACGTGGAACCACACGTTCTACTGGCGGAGCTTGAAGCCGAAAGGCGGCGGTATGCCACCTGCCGGGTTGAAGCAAAAGATCGAGGAGTCCTTTGGGACGGTGGATGCCTGCAAAAAGGAGTTCGCGAATGCGGCAGTGACTCAGTTCGGTAGCGGCTGGGCGTGGCTGGCGCTGGATGGCGGCAAGATCAAGGTGGTGAAAACCGCCGATGCGGATGGGCCGATTACGAACGGCCTAAAACCATTATTGACCATCGACGTTTGGGAACACGCCTATTATCTGGATTACCAGAACCGCCGATCGGACTATGTCAACACCGTTCTGGACAAACTCATTAACTGGGATTTCGCAGCGGAGAACTTCGGATGATGGGGAGGACTGACCATGGCAACCCATGCCTACCCGTGGCTCATCCACAGGCTGACCTACCGCCGCACTAATCACGACAACATCCACGTGCGCGGCTACAAGGAAGAGGGCACCATCACCACGCCCTTCGACATGAGGGTGCTGAACGAGCTGGACCGCTTACACCTGGTGATGGATACCATCGACCGCCTGCCGCAGACCGGCGACCAGGGCGTCTACCTGAAACAGCAGCTCAAGGACAAGCTGATCGAGCACACGCAGTACATCAACAAGCACGGCGAGGACATGCCGGAGATTCGTAAATGGAAGTGGAGCAACTCCAAATGAATGCGCATATTCCGAAATTCCCGGAACCAGCGGCATAGGAAAGACAGGAGAATACCGATTATGGAACCCGATGCCGACCAGCCCAAGGCACCCGAATCGAAATCGGGATCTAAGTCAAATGCGAAGGACGATCTGAAATCCCTTTCCATGCCGGAACTGGAGGCAAACTTGAGGTCGTCGCCAGACGGCCTCAGTCAGGCCGAAGCGCAGAAACGGCTGGCCCAATATGGGCCGAACGAGATCGAAGAAAAGAAGACCAATCCGCTCCTGAAATTCTTGAGCTACTTCTGGGGGCCGATCCCGTGGATGATCGAAGCGGCCGTGGTCCTCTCGGCGGTAGCCCAACATTGGCCGGACTTTGGCATCATACTCGTGCTGCTTGTGGCCAACGCCGTGGTCGGGTTCTGGGAAGAACACCAGGCGGGCAACGCGATTGCCGCACTACAGGCCAGGCTGGCGGTCAAGGCCCAGGTGAAACGCGATGGCCAGTGGACCAGCCCGGCGGCGCGCGAGCTGGTGCCGGGCGATGTCATCCATCTGCGCCTGGGCGACATCGTGCCGGCGGATGCGCGCCTGCTGGAGGGTGACCCGATCGAAGTGGATCAGTCCGCGCTGACGGGGGAGTCCTTGCCCGTCACGCACCAATCCGGTGAGGCGGTGTTCTCGGGTTCGATCATCCGCACCGGCGAAATCGACGCGCTGGTGTACGCCACGGGCCAGAACACCTACTTCGGCAAGACGGCGCAGCTGGTGCAGGGGGCTCAGACCGTCAGCCATTTTCAACGCGCCGTGTTGAAGATCGGCAATTATCTTATCATCCTCGCGGTAACGCTGGTGGCGGTGATTATCACTGTCGCGCTGTTCCGCGGCGACCCGATCCTCACCACCTTGCAGTTCGCCCTGGTGCTGACCGTGGCCGCGATTCCGGTGGCGATGCCCACGGTGCTGTCGGTGACCATGGCGGTCGGCGCCCGCCTGCTGGCAAAAAAAGAGGCGATCGTGACGCGGCTGGCGGCCATCGAAGAACTGGCCGGCGTGGATGTGCTGTGCGCAGACAAGACCGGCACCCTGACCCGGAACAAGCTGACGCTGGGCGATCCGTTCAGCGTGAACAATGTCTCTGTCGATCAAGTCATCCTCAACGCCGCGCTGGCATCGCGCGCGGATAATCAGGACACCATCGACCTGGCGGTGCTGGGCGGCCTGAAAGACGATCAGGCCCTGAAAGGCTATCAGGTGCTTCATTTTCAACCGTTCGACCCGGTGCATAAGCGCACCGAGGCCACCGTCAAGGGCGCGGATGGAAAAGAATTCAAGGTGACCAAGGGCGCGCCGCAGGTGATTCTGGAATTAGCGGCCAATGCTGGTGAGGTCAAGTCTGCCGTCAACAAAGCGGTCAATGAATTTGCGGCGCGCGGCTTCCGTTCCTTGGGTGTGGCGCGGGCCGATCAGGAAGGCCAGTGGCTATTTCTCGGCGTGTTGCCGCTGTTCGATCCGCCGCGGGAACAAGCCAGGGCGACTATCGCGACTGCGCGCGAGATGGGCGTGAAGATCAAGATGGTGACGGGTGATGCCCTGGCCATCGCCAGAGAAACCGCCGGTAAATTGGGACTGGGCGCCAATATCCTCGATGCCAGTGGTTTCGGCGACACCAAACAACACGAGGCGGCGCAACTGTCGGAATCCATCGAAAATGCCGATGGCTTTGCTCAAGTCTTCCCCGAGCACAAGTTCCACATTATTGATGTCCTGCAACGACGCGGCCACATCGTCGGCATGACCGGCGACGGCGTAAACGACGCCCCCGCGCTGAAGAAGGCCGACTGCGGCATCGCCGTGTCGGGCGCGACGGACGCGGCGCGCGCGGCGGCGTCCATTGTGCTGATGACGCCTGGCCTGTCAGTGATCATCGACGCGATCAAGGAAAGCCGCAAAATCTTCCAGCGCATGAACAGCTACGCGATCTACCGCATCGCCGAGACCCTGCGCGTGCTGTTGTTCATCACGCTGGCGATCCTGATCTTCAATTTCTACCCGTTGACGGCGGTGATGATCGTGATGCTGGCGCTGCTCAACGACGGGGCCATCCTGTCCATCGCCTATGACAAGGTGCATTACAAGGACAAGCCCGAGGCCTGGAACATGCCGATGGTGTTGGGAATATCGACGGTACTGGGAGTCATCGGCGTCGTTGCCGCCTTCGGCTTGTTTTATCTCGGTGAGCGCGTGTTTCATCTCGACCGCGCGCACATCCAGACGCTGATGTATTTGAAGCTCTCCGTGGCGGGACACCTGACGATCTTCCTGACCCGCACACGCGGCCCGTTCTGGTCCATCCGTCCGGCGCGGATCCTTTGGATGTCCGTGCTCGGCACGCAAGTAATAGCGACATTGATAGCGGTGTATGGCGTGTTCATGACACCACTCGGCTGGAGCTGGGCGGGGTTCGTCTGGGGCTATGCGCTGGTGTGGTTCCTGGTGAATGATCGTGTGAAATTGATTGCGTATCGGGTGTTCGATCCCACTGCCGCACCCCTATTAGCCAGGAAACCTGTGGATATGACCCAACAGATCGCCAGGCGGGCCTATGAACTCTACGAGCAGCATGGCCACCGCGACGGCCACGCGGATCAGGACTGGCTTGAGGCGGAGCGCGAAATTCGCCAAAGTGAGGCGAAAACGAGGGAAAATAAATGCAAATCAAATCAAAAGACTTCCGGGTGCAAGAAGGCGGAAAGGTCGATCTCAAGAAGTGGCCGACGCGGGTGAAGCCGGCGTACAAGTCGAAAAAGGAGTACAAAAAACTCCTCGAAGAACAGGTGGAGGAGCTGAGCGAGTTGCAACGCCTTCACTACGCATCCAACCGCTATGCGGTGTTGCTGATTTTTCAGGCGATGGACGCCGCCGGCAAGGATGGCGCCATCCGGCATGTGATGTCTGGCGTCAATCCCCAGGGCTGCCAGGTGTTCAGTTTCAAGCACCCAAGTGCAGAGGAACTGGAGCACGATTTTTTGTGGCGCACCACCCAGTGTTTGCCAGAACGCGGTCGGATCGGCATCTTTAACCGATCCTATTATGAGGAAGTGTTGATCGTGCGAGTGCATCCGGAGATTCTGCACAGCCAAGGATTGCCGGATGGGTTGCTCGATGAGGAAGCCATCTGGCATGAGCGCTATCGTTCTATCGTGGACCTGGAGAATCATCTCTATCGTAACGGCACGCGTATCATCAAGTTCTTTCTGCACCTTTCAGAGGAAGAGCAGCGAAAGCGCTTTCTCGATCGCATCGATGAACCGGAAAAAAACTGGAAATTCAGTCTTGCCGATATTGAAGAGCGGAAATTCTGGAAACAGTACATGCAGGCGTATGAGGCGTGCCTGGGCGCAACCAGTACCAAAATTGCGCCCTGGTATGTGGTGCCCGCCGACGACAAGGAGAACGCCCGGCTGATCATTTCAAAGATTGTTCTCGATACTTTCAATTCGCTCAAAATGCACTACCCGAAAACCGACGCCAAGCGCCGGCAGGAGTTGCTGTCGATCCGCGAGCAGTTGGTGAAACAAGCCCCTGCTGGCGACTGAGCGGGGTAAATCCGGCCCGCGCCCGCACTGACAGAAGGAGTATTAACACGTGAGTCTGTTCCACGCCATGGGTCTTATCGTGACGCTCGTGGCGCTCTTCGGTTATTTCAATTGCCGGGTTATACGCGGCTTCCCGACATCATCGGCATCACAGCCATCGGGCTGGTTGTCTCGATTATTGTGGCCATCATCGGAACTTATAACCCGGCCGTGGCCAGCTGGGCGCAACAGGCCGTCGCGGGAATCGATTTCTCGAAAGTGGTGTTCCAGGGCATGCTGGGCATGCTGTTGTCCGCCGGCAGCCTGCACGTCAATCTTGGCGACATAACCAGGGGAAAATGGGTCATCCTGGTCCTCGCCACCGTTGGGGTCGTGCTGTCCACGGCCATTGTCGGCATAGGGTTTTACCTCGGCGCGAAGCTGCTCGGTTTCGAGGTGCCGCTGATTAATAGCCTGCTGTTCGGGGCGTTGATTTCGCCGACCGATCCGATCGCGGTGCTGAGCATCCTGCGCAAGGTCGGTGTGCCCGAGACGCTGGAAACCAAGATCGCCGGTGAGAGCCTGTTCAATGACGGTACCGGCGTCGTGGTCTTTCTGACACTGCTGAGTGTGGTCACCAGCGGGCACGACGTGTCAACGTCCGAAGTGCTGACGCTGCTCGCCGAGGAAGTTGTCGGCGGGGTGGTCGTGGGGCTGGTGCTGGGTTACCTGGGTTATTACCTCCTGAAGGGCATCGACAGTTACGCCGTGGAAATCCTGATTACGCTTTCATTGGCGACTGCAGGCTACGCGTTGGCGGAATCGCTGCACACGTCTGCGCCGATTGCCGTCGTGATCATGGGGCTGATGGTGGGTAACCAAGGTAAGGAGTATGCCATGTCCGAACTGACTCGCCAGCATCTGTTCTCCTTTTGGGAACTGATCGACGAACTGTTAAATCTCCTGCTCTTCGGTCTGATTGGACTGGAGGTGATCGCCCTGTCCTTGTCGGTCAACCAGATGCTGCCGGGACTGATCGCCATCCCCATCGTGTTGTTGGCGCGCTGGGTGAGCGTGGGAGTGCCGGTCATGGCCATGAGCCGTTTCAGGGTGTTCACGCCGAACACCATCAAGATCATGACCTGGGGCGGTTTGCGCGGCGGAATCTCGGTGGCGTTGGCGCTGTCCCTGCCGCAGATGCCCGGACGCGAAACCATTGTCGCGGCTACTTATGTGATGGTGATTTCCAGCATTCTGGTGCAGGCGCTGACCATGGGGCGGTTAGTGCGTCGCTTGAACCGTGGTGCCATGCTTGAGCTGCCCGGTCAGAAGGGTTGAGAACCCAAAGAATCGACGTCAGGCGCGGCCTGGCGGTACCTCTTTGGCGCTGAATCACGTTCTTTCGGTGGCGGTGTTTATCACTGGGTTGGTGTTTGCGGACAAACCTCTGATTGTGGTAGAAATCCTCGTGCGCTGTCTCCCCCCCAGACTTGGAAGCTGACCCATGAATAGGTTAAAACAACAGTGGAGCGATTTGCGGTCGACCTTTTGGTTTTTGCCTTTTCTGATGGTCCTGACCAGCATTGTCTACGCGGTAGTGTTGATCCAAACAGACTACGCCGGGGGTGACCGATGGCTGGCCCAGTGGCCACGGGTATTCGGGGTCGGGGCGGAAGGCGCGCGCGATATGTTGTCTACCCTTGCCGGTTCGATGATGTCCGTTATGGGCATCACGTTCTCCATGACCCTGCTGGCATTGGCGCAGGCTTCGAGCCAATACACCTCGCGCGTCTTGCGCAACTTCATGCGCAGCCGTGTCACGCAGGTCACGCTGGGAACCTTTGCCGGAATTTTCGTCTATTGTTTGATCGTGTTACACACTATTCGCACTGGCGATACGCCATTCGTGCCCAGTCTGGCGGTCTTTTTCGCCTTTGTTCTGGCGTTTGGCGGCATTGCCGTCCTCATTTTTTTTATTCATCACATCGCCTCGTCGATCCAGGCTTCCAGCATCATCGCCTCGGTCGCTCAGGAAACCAACGCGTCCATTGATCGGTTGTTCCCGGAAAAACGGGAACCCGGCCCCGACAAAGCCGAGGGTGAGGAGAACGAGCAGCTCCTCCCATCTCTGGATGAGAGGACCTGGTACGCGGTGCCGGCGGAGGTGAGCGGCTACATACAGAGCGTAGATCATGACGCCATCCTGCGCCTGGCGCAGGGCAGGAGGACCATCGTGCGGATGGAGCACGGCATCGGCTCGTTCGTTGTGCAAGATACTGCGTTGGTATCGCTCGCCCTGACGTACCCGCCAGATCAAGAGACGATTGTTGCCCTGAACGGGGCTTACAGTATTGGTCGCTATCGCACGGCTGATCAGGACCCTGCTTTCGGTGTCAGGCAGATCGTGGATATGGCCTTGAAGGCACTTTCGCCCGGTGTCAATGACACCTCGACGGCGGTGATGTGCGTGGATTATTTGACAGCGATTCTGGCTCGGCTGGCTTGTCGGAAATTCCCGCCCTCGCACCGTTACGAGGGAGAAACACTGCGTGTGATCGCCATCGTTCCGACCTTTGAGGGTCTGTTGGCCGAGGCGTTCGATCAGATTCGGGGTAGCGCCGCAGGCAATGTCGCCATCATGGCACGTATGCTCGGCGCCATCGATACCATTGCCAGTCTCACGGTCAGCCCGAGCCACTTGCGAGCACTCGACCAACAGGTGCAATGGATTGCCGATCTGGCCGATCGCAGCATCGAATCCACCCATGAGCGCGCGCAGATTGAAAGGCGGCTGCTGCAAGTGCGCGAAGCGCTCGTATCTGAGCCCGCTTTGTACGCAGGGGAAGAGAAGGCATAGTATGATGAAATCGAGCCGGGAAATGACAAACAACTCCCGCGCATCGAATTCCGGCGTGGTCGTCTCTGTGCGTGGCAGCGTCGTGGATATGCGCTTCGATGCGCAGCTGCCGCCGATCTACTCGCTGCTGCGCGCGGGCGAGAAAAATCAGATCGTCATCGAAGTGCTGGCGCAACTGGATGCGCGTCGCGTGCGTGGCATTGCGTTGACCCCCACCCAGGGCCTGGCGCGTGGCATGGCGGTGGAAGACTCCGGCGGGCCGTTGCAGGCACCGGTCGGCAAGGGCATCCTCGCGCGCATGTTCGACGTGTTCGGCAATGCCATCGACCGTGAAGCGGCGCCGACGGACGTGCAGTGGCGTTCTGTACATCGGGCGCCACCGCCGCTGGTGCGCCGCTCCACCGTGTCTGAAGTGTTTTCGACGGGCATCAAGGTCATCGATGTGCTGATGCCGCTGGAGCGCGGCGGCAAGGCAGGCTTGTTTGGCGGGGCTGGGGTGGGCAAGACGGTGTTGCTCACCGAGATGATTCACAACATGGTCGGGCAACACGAAGGCGTGAGTATTTTTTGCGGCATCGGCGAACGTTGTCGCGAAGGCGAGGAACTTTACCGCGAGATGAAGCAAGCCGGCGTATTGCTGAGCATGGTGATGATCTTCGGCCAGATGAACGAGCCGCCGGGGGCGCGTTTCCGCGTCGGCCACGCCGCGCTGACGATGGCCGAGTATTTCCGCGACGACGAGCGCCGCGACGTGTTGCTGCTCATCGACAATATCTTCCGGTTTATCCAGGCCGGCTCGGAAGTGTCCGCCCTGATGGGGCAGATGCCGTCGCGCCTCGGTTATCAGCCAACCATGGGCACCGAGCTGTCGCAACTGGAAGAGCGTATCGCCAATACCGACAGCGGCGCCATCACCTCGATCCAGGCGGTGTATGTGCCGGCGGACGATTTTACCGACCCGGCGGCGGTGCATACCTTCTCGCATCTTTCCGCGTCGATCGTGCTGTCGCGCAAGCGGGCGAGCGAGGGACTGTACCCGGCCATCGACCCGTTGCAGTCCAGTTCCAAGATGGCCACGCCGGGCATCGTCGGCGCACGACACTATGCGCTCGCTCAGGAAATCCGGCGCACGCTGGCGCAATACGCAGAACTCAAGGACATCATTGCCATGCTCGGCCTGGAGCAGCTTTCGCCGCAGGACCGCAAGGTGGTGGCCCGCGCCCGCCGTCTGGAGCGTTTTCTCACCCAGCCATTTTTCACGACCGAGCAGTTTACCGGACTCCAGGGCAAGCTGGTCAGCCTGGAAGAGGCACTGGACGGTTGTGAGCGCATCCTGCGCGATGAATTCAAAGACTACCCGGAGAGCGCGCTCTATATGATCGGGGCGGTTGACGAGGCGAAACAAAAAGGGCAATCCGGCAAAGGTGCAGGCAGTGACGCATCCGGGCCCGCGCCGGAACCGCAAGCGGAGATCGAGCATGCCGCCGCCGACCCTGATGAATCTTAGGGTCCTCCTGCCCTTCCAGGTGTTCGCCGACAAGAGCGGTGTGTCGCGCATCGTCGCCGAGACCCGCGCGGGCTCGTTGGGACTCTTGCCACGCCGGCTGGACTGCGTCGCGGCGCTCGCGCCCGGTATTCTGACCTACGAAACCGAAGCGGAGGGCGCGGTGTACGTGGCGGTGGATGAAGGGGTGCTGGTCAAGACCGGACCGGACGTGCTCGTTTCCGTGCGCCATGCAATAGGGGGGGCGGACCTCGGCCAATTGCGTGAGGCGGTGGAACAGGAGTTTCTGACCCTGAATGAGCACGAGCAAAGCGTGCGTTCCGTACTGGCGAAAATGGAAAGCGACTTCATCCGCCGCATGGTAACTTTTGACAATGACTGACGAACCTCAAAGCAAGCCTTCGAAGCCGGAACCATCGCTTGCTCGGGAGGTCGGCGGGAAGGCGGCACGCAAGCTCAAGGCGCAGCGCGACGCCGCGCCGGGCGTCTGGTTCGGCCTGGGCATGATGGGGCTGATCGGCTGGTCGGTGGCGATTCCGACGCTGCTCGGCGCGGCGCTCGGTGTCTGGCTCGACAAGCACTATCCCGGAAGCCACTCCTGGACGCTGATGCTGCTGATTATCGGTTTGGCCATTGGCTGCCTGAATGCGTGGCATTGGGTCGCCAGGGAAGACAAGGCGATGCGGGACGAACAGGAGGATGGGGATGAATGAATGGTTGATGCTGGCACTGACAGGGATGGCGGGCCTGTTGCTCGGCGCCATTTTCTTTGGCGGCCTTTGGTGGACGGTGCGCCTGGGCGTTGCGTCCAGACGACCGGCGCTTTTGTTTCTTGGCAGCCTGCTGTTGCGGACAGTTGTCGTCGTCGCTGGATTTTATTTTGTCGGGGATGGTCATTGGCAACGGCTGCTGGCATGTCTGTTCGGATTTGTCATCGCGCGTATCATCGTAACGCGGTTCGCCGGCCCGCCGCTCGAACACTATAACACTCCCGCGAAAGAGGCCGGTCATGCGCCTTAGTCCCGACGAGATCATTTTCTGGCAGTACGGGTTTTTCAAACTCAACGCCACCATTGTCTTCACCTGGGGGCTGATGCTGGTGCTGGCCGTGGGCGCGAAACTCATCACCCGTAAACTCTCCATCGGCCTGAAACGTGCCCGCTGGCAGAATGTGCTGGAAATCATCGTCATCGCCATCGAGGAACAAATTGAAGACGTCGGCCTCAGTAACCCGAAACGGTATCTCGGCTTTCTGGGTACGCTCGTGTTGTTTCTCGCCATGGGCGCCCTGTGCACCATCATCCCCGGCTACCAGCCGCCAACGGGTTCGCTCTCGACCACGGCGGCGCTGGCCCTGTGCGTGTTTGTCGCCGTGCCGCTTTTCGGCATCGAGGAGCGAGGCCTCGGCAACTATCTCAAGTCCTACGCGCAGCCGACGTTCATCATGCTGCCGTTCAATATCATCAGCGAAATCTCCCGTACCCTGGCGCTGGCCGTGCGTCTGTTCGGAAACATGATGAGCGGCGCGATGATCATCGCGATCCTGCTCACCATCACGCCGTTCATCTTTCCGATTGTCATGATGGCGCTGGGACTGCTCACCGGCATGGTGCAGGCCTACATTTTTTTCATTCTGGCTACGGTCTACATTGCGGCCGCGACGCGTGTCCGCACGCCTGAAACCGGTGCGGAGCACAACCATTGAATGCTGACAGCCTGAGGAGACAATTATGGATAGCATGACGATCATCGCGGTGGCATCGATTGTCACCGCCGGCATTACTACCGGTTTCGGCACCATGGCCCCGGCGCTGGGCGAAGGGCGGTCGGTCGCGACGGCGCTGACTTCGCTGGCCCAGCAACCCGACGCTGCCGCCACCATCACCCGGACCCTGTTTGTCGGCCTGGCGATGATCGAGTCGACGGCGATCTACTGTTTCGTGGTCTCGATGATCCTCATCTTCGCCAATCCATTCTGGAATCACGCCATCGCCCAGGCCGCCGGAAAGTAAGCCATGCTGGTCGATTGGTTCACCGTCGCCGCCCAAGTGGTCAACTTCATCATCCTGGTGTGGTTGCTGAAGCGCTTTCTTTATCAGCCCATCCTGCACGCCATCGACGCGCGGGAACAGCGCATCGCCTTATCGCTCGCGGATGCGGCCGCGAAAGAGGCCGAAGCCCGAACGGAGCGCGACGCATTCCGGAGCAAGAACGAGGCGTTCGACCAGCAGCGCGCCGCACGCCTGAGCCAGGCAATCGACGAGGCGAAAGCTGAACGTCAGCGGCTTCTCGATGAAGCGCGGCAGGCGGCCGACATCCTGCGTGCCAAACGACAGGAGGCGTTGCAACGCGAACAACAGAGCTTGTACGACGAAATCGCCCGCCGCACCCGCGCGGAAGTGTTTGCCATCGCGCGCAAGGTGCTGACCGATCTTTCCGGGGCAAGTCTGGAAGAACGCATGAGCGAGGTCTTCGCCGACCGCTTGCGAGCGCTGGACGATGATGCCAGGCAAGGTCTCGCCAGGTCCCTGAAGACAGCGACCCACCCGGTGCGCGTGCGCAGCGCCTTCGAGCTGACGTCGGAGCAACGCGCGGCGATCCGGACTGCGCTGAACGAGACCCTGGCGGCGGACATCCAGGTGCGTTTCGATACCGCGCCGGACGTGATCAGCGGTATCGAACTCACCACCGACGGACAAAAAGTCGCCTGGAGCATCGCGGATTATCTCGCGTCACTGGAAAACAGCGTCGGCGAACTGCTGGAAAAACGCTCCGAACCTGAAACCAAAGCCGGATCCAGGTCGAAATCAGGACCTGTGGCCAGTCCCGGGGAGGCGCAATGAACGCGCCGCCGGATTCCTTGCAAAGTGTCTTCGACAACGCGTTTGCCGGCCTGAGCCAGGGACGCGAAACCTTTACGCCGCAACTGACGCCGCGCGAGGTGGGCACGATCAGCAGCGTCTCCACGGGAATCGCCAAGGTCTCCGGCCTTCCCGGTGTGGGCAGTGACGAGCTGGTGAAATTTCCCGGGGATGTGTTCGGCATCGCCTTCAACGTGGACGAGGACGAGATCGGCGTGGTGCTGCTCGGCGAATACTGGCATCTGCACGCCGGGGATGAGGTCGAGCGCACCGGCCGGGTGATGGATGTGGCCGTGGGCGAGCGCCTGCTGGGACGCGTCATTGATCCACTTGGCCGGCCTCTCGATGGTTTCGGGCCGATAGCGGCCAGCCGGCGCCTGCCCATCGAACGTCCCGCCGCGCCCATCATGGACCGCGCGCCCGTGACGGTGCCACTCCAGACCGGACTCAAAGTCATCGATGCGCTCATTCCCATCGGGCGTGGCCAGCGCGAGTTGATCCTGGGTGACCGGCAGACGGGCAAGACCGCCATTGCCATCGACACCATCCTCAACCAACGGGACAAGGATGTGTTGTGCGTCTATTGTGCCATTGGTCAGCGCGCGTCCGCCGTGGCGAAGGCCGTGGCCATCCTGCGCGAGAAGGGTGCGATGGAGTACAGCGTCGTGGTTGTGACCGAGGGCAATGAGCCGCCGGGGCTTGCCTACATCGCGCCATACGCCGCCACCAGCATCGCGGAGCATTTTATGGAAGCGGGTCGCGATGTGCTGATCGTTTACGACGACCTCACGCATCACGCGCGCGCCTATCGCGAGCTCTCGCTGTTGCTGCGCCGTCCGCCCGGTCGCGAAGCCTTTCCCGGCGATATCTTCTATATCCATTCGCGGCTGCTGGAACGGGCGACACATCTGCGCGAGGAACGCGGAGGTGGTTCACTCACCGCCTTGCCCATCATCGAGACCGAAGCCCAGAACATTTCCGCCTACATTCCAACCAATTTGATTTCCATCACCGACGGGCAGATCTACCTCTCGCCGACGTTGTTTGACCTGGGTGTGCTGCCGGCGGTCGATGTCGGCAAATCCGTGTCGCGCGTCGGCGGCAAGGCGCAACGGGCGGCCTACCGCGCGGTGACGGGCGACCTCAAGCTCGCCTATGCGCAGTTCGAGGAACTCGAAACCTTCGCCCGGTTCGGCGCCCGGCTGGATGAAGACACCCGCAAGAACATCGAGCATGGACGGCGCATCCGCGCCTGCCTGAAGCAGTCGGAATTCGCCCCGGTGGGAGTGCCCGCCCAAATCGCTATCCTGCTGGCGTTGAGCGCCGGACTTTTCGACGCCGTTCCGCTGGACCGCATGACGAACGCCGAGCAGGCCGTGCGCAAGGCGGCGGCGGAGATCCCGGCGCAGGTGAGCGAGCGCCTGGATAGCGCCGACACGTTGAGCGATGAGGATCGGGAAACGATTATCGACATTGCCCGCCAGGCACTAGCACGTTTCCAGCCCAAAGCTGATTCCCTGTCTCAACCCGGGGCCGGGACGAGTCCCGGGGAGGCATCATGAGCGACACCGCAGCGAGCCTGCGTCGCAAGATCGACAGCGCCGGCGATCTGCAATCCGTGGTCCGCACCATGAAGGCCATGGCCGCGTCGAGTATCGGCCAATACGAGCAATCGGTGCGCGCCCTGGGTGATTACTATCGCACCGTGGAACTGGGCTTGAGCGTGTGTTTTCGTGACATGCATGCGGCGGAATCGATAACCGGAGAGACAGGAAAAGCGGATGCGGCTGCGATTGGCGCGGTGGTGTTTGGTTCCGACCAGGGGCTGGTGGGCCAGTTCAATGATGTGGCGGCCGATTATGCGCTCAAGACGCTGGCGGCGCTGCCCGGGGAACCCCGGGTCTGGGCGGTCGGCGAGCGCGTGCATGCGCGCCTGGCGGACGCGGGCCTTGCGCCGATGGGATGCTTCAGCGTGCCGAATTCCGTCAAGGCCATCACCTCGCTGGTCGGGCAGATACTCATGGCGAGCGAGACGTGTCGCAGCCAGGGTGACATCGCCGAACTTCATCTCTTCTACAACCGCCCCGCGGTTGGGGCGGTTTATGCGCCCGTCAGTCAGCGGCTGTTACCGCTGGATGAAATCTGGCGACGCAAGCTGGCCGAACGTCCCTGGCCGACGGGAAACCTGCCGGAGGTCATGGGTGGCGGCGCCCCGACCTTGCGGACGCTGATCCGCGAATACCTTTTCGTCTCGCTGTTCCGGGCGTGCGCCGAATCGTTGGCCAGCGAGAACGCGAGCCGTCTCGCGGCGATGCAACGCGCCGACAAGAATATCGATGAACTGCTGGACGACCTCAACGGTACATTTCACCGTTTGCGCCAGAGTGGTATCGACGCGGAACTGTTCGACGTAATCTCCGGGTTCGAGGCGCTGAACGAATCCGGATTCCCTATGAGTGTTTGATCCATATACTTCCGTCATGATCAAGGGCGAACGCTTCAACAGCATTTCACATCTGGTCGGCGCCGCACTGGCGCTGGCGGGTGCCGCGGTGCTGGTTGTGGTGGCGTCGCGGGATGGCGATACCCGTCGCATCGTGTCGTTCAGCATTTATGGCGCCACGCTGTTTCTGCTTTATCTGATATCCACGCTTTATCACGGCCTGCCGCCGGGACGCGCGAAACGCGTGTTTCGTGTTCTCGATCACCAGGCAATTTACCTGCTGATCGCCGGCAGCTACACACCGTTCACGCTGGTGGTGCTCAACGCTATTGTGGGTTGGTGGATGTTCGGTGCGATCTGGGGCATGGCGGTCCTGGGCCTGGTACTCGATGCACTGCCGCTGCGTGGCGCGCGGGTGCTGCCGATGGTCATTTACCTGGTGATGGGCTGGTTGATAGTGCTGGCGCTCAAGCCCCTGCTCGCGGTGCTGCCACGCGCCGGTTTCATGTGGCTGTTGACCGGCGGCCTGCTCTATACATCGGGTGTCCTGTTTTATGCCCTCGATCACCGCTATCCCTGGATGCACGGGGTCTGGCATCTGTTCGTGCTGGCCGGCAGCATCAGCCACTACGTGGCGATTCTGGTCTATGTCTGACGGCCAATGACGATTCCGGCTAGACGCCACGATGTAAAAAAAACACCGCGCGACGTTCGCTGATGCAGGGGCTATCCTTTGGTTCGCGTGCCTTGAGCGGCCGGCAAAGACGGTCGACGCGAGGCGCCTGCCTATAGCGCGAGCATCAGAGAGGAGGTCATCATGCTGGTCACCTTTTCCTGCCCGGCCTACGCGGACATAACGATGTTCGGTGACGTGGCAGTCCGACTGCTTAAACTGATGGGGCACAGCGGTACGGTGCCCGGCGCTCTGCTTGCAGAAGATATCCAGGCGGCGCTGGAGCGTCTGGAGGCTGCGATCGAGGCAGACGAGCAGTTGCCTGAGCCGCAAGAGTCTGGGGAAGGAGAGGACGACGAATCTGCCGTCAGTGTCCCGCACCGCGCCTTGCCTGTGATCCAATTGCTCACGGCTGCGGCAAAGGCAAAGTGCAACGTGATGTGGGACAGCAGCAACTAATCCAGCAGCCGCGTGTGACAGTCATTCCAATTCCCGGCTGCCGAAAAATAGAAGGACAATGACATGATGGACAAAGAGTTGTACCAGCGGAAGATGCAGGCTCAGCTGGATGAGTGGAAGGCAGACGTCGATAAGCTCAAGGCCAAGGCGTCGAGGGCCAGTGCAGACACGCAGCTGAAAATGAACGAGCAGATCAAGGCGCTTGACAGCAAGATCGCAGAAGGCAAGGCGAAGTTGTCGGAGCTTTCCAGGGCTGGCGAAGACGCCTGGGAGTCAATCAGGGAGGGCGTGGAATCTGCCTGGGATTCGTTGAAGTCTGCGGTTAGTGACGCTGCCGCGAAATTCAAGGACTAACCGCGGCCTGATATCCGCCTGCAGTGGCGGTCGCCTTTCCCCCGGTTTGGTGGGCTCGAAATCCTAACGAAACCCAATCATTGCAAGAATCTCGCTGTGGGAGCGGCGTCCAGGCCGCGATTCGCGCCGGGGGACGGCGTTTATGCCCGGTACGGGTGCTCCTACTGTGGCATCTTGCCTGGTTTTTCGCGGGGAGCGCGACACTTTACTTCGCGTTACCCTTACCCATCATCCGGGCGTAGGTGGCTTTGTCGGCCGCATAACACCCGCAGGAAGCGGCCTCCAGACCACTGCGGTCGAGAACCGTGATATCCCCGCGGCTATAGCGGATCAGTTTGCAATTTTGCAGCGAAGTGGCCGCATTGGTCACGCCGACGCGGCGCACGCCCAGCATGTAGGCCAGGAATTCGTGCGTGACATGAAACGCGTCCGAGTGTGCCCGGTCCAGCGTCATCAGAAGCCAACGGGCGAGGCGCGCCTCCACCACATGGAAGCGGGTGCAGGCAGCGGTTTGCGCGATTTGGCGCATCACCGCAAAGAGGTAGCGCTTCAGCTCCCGTTGCAGCGCGAGACTCTGGTCGAGTTCGCGCCGAAACGGCGCAGCCTTCATGCGCAGCGCAGCGCCTGCTCCCTGCACCACAGCGCGTAGCGGCGACACATCCACCCCGAGTATGAGGGAGATCCCGAGCATGCCCTCGTTGCCGACCAGGCCTACCTCCAGGCTGGCGCGGCTATCGATCGGCGTTACCAGGGATATGAAGCTTTCCGTGGGGAAGTAAACGTGGCGAATGCGCTCGCCGGGTTCGGCCAGAATCTGGGTAAACGCCAGCTGGACCGGTTCGCAGCCTGCCAGTAAACGCTGACGGTGTTTGCGCGGCAGGGCCGCAAGCAGACGATTGGCAGCAGGGGCGGGCTTGGTGAGTGGCATGCGGACTGTCCTGTTGTCAGTAAAACCCGGGAAACCACACGTGGAACACTGGCAATCCCGATGTTGGATGCGGACCAGGGGCGATTGGCTGCCCGAGGATGGATGCTCCGTACTATGGACTGAAACCTGGCGAACGTCTGGACGCTAGCGCACATAAGACGCCTGCCGGACAGTGTGGTATGCGCCGCGGGATCGAGCGACACCGGACTCGATCAGCCCGGATTACGGAAAGATCACCTCCGGCAGCAGACGATCGAACTCCTTCTTGACCACTGCATAGCACTCGCAGGCCCGCGCCTCCAGCCTCGCGCGGTCGAGCACCGTGATGTGGCCACGGCGATACGTGATCAGGCCGGCCTTCTGCAGGTTGCCGGCCGCCTCTGTGACGCCCTCGCGGCGTACGCCGAGCATATTGGCGATCAACTCCTGGGTCATGACCAGGTCGTTAGAGGGCAAGCGGTCCAGGCTCAGCAGCAGCCAGCGGCACAGCTGCTGGTCGAGCGAATGATGCCGGTTGCACACCGCGGTCTGTGCCATCTGTGTCAGTAGGGCCTGGGTGTAGCGTAGTAACAGATGCTGCAGCTCACCGGAGCGGCTGAATTCCTGCTTCAGCAGTTGCCCCTTCAACCGGTAGGCGTGGCCGGCACTCTGTACGACGGCCCGATTGGGCATGGTCTCGCCGCCCATGAACAGGGCCACACCAATGATGCCCTCGTTGCCAACCACGGCGATTTCCGCCGATGCACCGTCGAGCATGACGTAGAGCAGGGATACGATGGACGTGGTGGGAAAATAGACATGACGCAACTCGCTGCCGGACTCGTAAAGCACAGCGCCGAGCGGCATCGGGACCAGTTCAAGATGGGGGATCAGGCGCCCGCGTTCTTCCGCCGGCAGGGCGGCGAGCAGGTGGTTCTGGCTGAGGGCGTGTGGGTCGTGCATGCATGAATTCCAGACCATACATACAATTAGATCGCCTGACCGGCTTAGCGGAAACCGATGTTTGAGGTCTCCCCAATATACCACCTAGCTTGCGTGTGTGCGACAGCGCACAGGCCCGGCAGGAAGGTCGGCGCAGGGTTTCGGCGGGGCAGCACGCGCTCAGTCCGTAAGGCGGATCACCGGTCGGCACACCTGCCGATTGCCGCTAATGTACGCTAGCAGACGGACGGCGCAGGCGGTTATGCGTACGCTTCAGTCATCGGAACCAAACAAAAATACCTGCAAGGGTATTTAGATGAAGGCAGCGGGGACCGCGAGTGCCGACATGGCCGAAGCCAGGAATCGCTGCGTGGATTAAGGCAACGCGTTATTGGCAAGTAGAAAGCCGCACGCGGACCACTTTGAAGCGCCGCAAACACACTGTTGAATAAAAGGTAAAGCCATGAAAAAAATACAGAAATGCACGCCCCGCGTGGTTGCAGCAGTCATGTTGCTCAGCCTGGGTGGTTGTGCCGGAATGTCGACGCAGGATAAGAATACCGCCATAGGCGCCGGTGTCGGTGCCGTCGGCGGGGCCGTTCTTACCGGCGGCAGTACCACCGGCATCGTCGGCGGCGCCGCCGTTGGCGGCATCATCGGCCACGAGGTCGAGGCGGACGAATAAGGCTGGATCTGCGCTGCGCCTGGTCTGCACTGTCCGGCGTGTCGCAGTCGCTCGGCGTCCTGATCCCGTAACGAGAATGACCGGCACGGTTGCTCTCAATTCCATGTCAATTGTTCAACAAGAGGTATGAATCATGAAACTAGTCCAGATCGTCAGTGCAGCCATGGTCGTGAGTGCGTTGCTTGTAGCACTCCCCGGTTGCGAGAAAGAGGGCCCGGCGGAGCGAGCCGGCGAGAGTATCGACAGTGCGGTAGAGAAGACTGGAGATCAGATCGAAAAAGCCGGTGATGCCATCAAGGATACGGCAAAGGGCGACAATAAGTAATTGTTGCAACGAACGCCATCGCAACGACCGGATCTGAATGCGACTCGCTCGTCACGGAAAAGGCGTTCGCCCAATGGGCGCAACCCGGGTTAGATGTTTCACTTGGGAGCAGAAAGGCTTTGTCCCGGTTCTGTCGTACCGCGACAACACATCACAGAAGGGCCAGTAACGGATAAAAGTACAATAGCCGGTGTTGTCGTCTTGATTGCGGGGCTGAGGCCTGGCCGAGTCGGAAAATGGCAGGAACGCGGCTGGGTGGCATGGCAGGTGATGCACAAACTGCGCGGCAGGTAGAGCAGGATCTTGGAATGCCCGGAAACGCAGCCAGACGGCTGTCGCACGCCAAAGTCATATCCCACAGTCTCGTCTACTCTCCCAGCAACTCCGCCACGGGTTGCAATTGTTCCACCTGCTGGGACACGACTTTGAGGATGACGATGATCGGAATCCCGAGCAGCATGCCCCAAACGCCCCACAGCCAGGCCCAGAACAGCAGCGAGATAAACACTGCCGCTGCAGTCATTCTGGCGATCTTCCCGTCATCCAGGTAGTCACAAAGGTGCCGATTAGCGTGGCGATTGCCAAGGATACCCCGGAGACCAGCAACGCCATCATAAACGAGTCGAATTGCATGTAAGCCGCCATCCCGGTCGCTGCTGCGACGGCTAGCCCGGATTTCTCACAGGGATCCCGGATGCTGGCGCAGGCATCGCGTGTCTGGACGCCGCTCTGGGCGGAGCCAGGAAAGCGAAAAGGTCCAGTGGACCTTTCGCCTGCGGAGCGGGCTTGGCACAGCCGAGCCCTGGGCGGGATAAAGTGGTGGCCGTAGCTACCACTTGAGTGAAGAGCAAGTGCAGGCGCGCGAGGACCAGCCAGGCCGGGATAGGCATCCCAAAAAAACATGTTGTCTTTTGCATGTTCAACACAATTCCAATGGACGCAAGAGAATACGATCTTCCCACGCCGCACTGTGATAAATCCGGGCTAGCGGGCCGAGGTAAGGGATAACATGTAACAAGCCCGCCGTAACCGCCCACGCGCCCGCATTTTCCAGGCCGATCAGTGGAACGCGATCCACATGAACAATCCCACAAGCACATTGGTTATCAACAGCATGAATGTGAGTGAATCAGGCAACTCCCCTGAAGATTCAGAAGAATCGCTTCCATACTTAAAGATAGACAATTATCCGGACTATGTGCGGTAGCGAACAAAAAAGATTGCGATGTGACTGCCCTGGCGGCCACGGCTGTAGCGTTACGCTCAGCCGGGCACGGAAGACGCAGGTTGGGATGGTTGATGGGTATTCCCTGATATGCTTTGAGGCTAGCCTCCGTTCCATCGGTCGGCTATATCTGACAATAAAATAATCTTATGGCTATTACCGGCCATCAGCGGCGTCAAACCGTCATCGCACTTACGGTTATCGCTACGCTAACCACCTCTGACATTGGTCAGCGGCCTATACGTATGCTGTCCAGCGATCCCAGCACGCCGAAAACCTGCAGTAACCATAGCACGACGATAATGACGACGACGATATTCAGGATGTTTTTGATCTTTCGGTCCATGGGTATGTAGGCATTGACGAGCCAAAGCAGCACGCCGACCACGATCAAGATGATGACCAAGTTAATCAGAGGCACGCGGATTCTCCTTCCAGGTTATTAGGTTTATACGGGCAGCGAACGAATAGTTTAGCTGCGGCTTGATTCTACACCATTGCTGCCGTTATCAGGCCCTCTGTGCTCGAGGGCAACAGACAAATCAGGACGGACGTAAATCGCGTCCGTCCCTTGCTGGGTTAGCGGTTGATACGGGAGATTTTTGTTCCCTCAATGCTGACCCCTACCATCAATCCTTGCTGGCTGAAAATAAATGCATAGGCGTCATCCTTCAGCGAGGATGTCGACAGATTCTTTGCGACCCCTTGGTCAACCACAACAACGGTTGGACCCACGCCAATTTCCCAACCCTTCGATTCCTTGAGATATTTAACGGCATTGTCGGTCATCAGAAAGACGGCGTATCCATACGATTGGGCGCCTGCCTGCAGACCCCAGGATCCGGTCACAGTGTTGTAATAATCAACAACTTTCGAGCCCTCGAGCAACTCGCCTTCGCCATAGCTGCCGCCGAACACCAGGCCGGCCTTGACGATATTCGGAAATACGAGCACTGCCTTGGCGGTGTGCGACAGGGTCTCGGCAACAGGTTCGGTTTGGTAAAGCGTCTGCAAGGCCTGCCGGGAATCCTTGTCCAGATCCTCAGCGGTTGCCGCGCTGGCCTGATTCATTACGCTCAGCGAGACGATAGCGGCCGCCGCGAGCATGAGTGGGAGGAGATTACCTCGTATGCTATTCATATTGATGGTCCTTTCTGGTTGGGGGTATTGTTCGGAACCCGATCTGAAAAAAATGCTAGTCGTACGGCCAAGCGCAGTCTGTACGATGGCGTACATAGCACTACACTGGCCCACGGCCAAACAGGTCGGCAATGGGTCCCGGCGCCGAGTAGCGGCAAGCGCGCACCGCCGCTGCGGTTATTGTGAGCTGGGGAGCGCCCTCGTCTACGGCAAGAATAACCGGGCTGTGTGTGCGACAGCGTACAGACGATGGCCCTCGTTCGAATAATATTTTAATAAGGAGACGGCGATGACTTCCGAGAACAACGCTGGTCGCCGTGTCGTCTGAACAAGCGCCGCCACCTCGAAAGCAACTGGTACAACAATCGCAAGACGGGTGCCGGTGCGCCGAGGGAAGCGGCATCGGTCCGCTGCGAGAGTCTTTCCGGACGCTGCGCCGCTACAACTCACTGAAAGGGAGCATGAAATGACATTGGGAACAATTCTGCTGATCGTTCTGATTCTAATGCTGGTCGGCGTGATTCCGACCTGGCCCCACAGCCGAGGATGGGGTTATGCCCCCAGCGGTGTTCTTGGGCTGGTGTTGGTAATCGTGCTCGTTCTGGTGCTGCTCGGCAGGTTATAGCGCGTTCAAAGCCGGTTGAATGAAACAGAAGTTAGAGCTTATAAATACCGCCCCTCGCCGTCCGTCTGTTGGCGTACATGGCCGGCAATCGAACTGTTCGCCGGTGGTTGCTGCGCCACGCGAACAGCGACGTTGCCGCCCGGGCGAAAAACGCGCTGCATGGGCAAGGCAGCCGTCTTCTATGAATCGGGCGACAGTTGCTCTACACTGATTAAGAAGTCTCAAATAATAAGGGAGAGCGTCATGGTCGGTGTTTTAGTGGTAGTTGTTTTAGTCCTTCTGATTGTTTTTCTGGCAAAGCGCGTCTAGACGTGCTGGATCCCGTCCCTGAGGTCATTGGGTGACGGGACTGGCCGGAGAATCCGGCGCGACACGTTTCATCATAAACTCGAATCTTCCATGCAGCTCGAGGTTCATCATCTTTCCAAAGTCTATAAAGAAAATAGAGGGCTCCTTGACACCGGCTTTAACGTCGAAAAAGGTGAGCTGATCGCGGTGGTGGGGCATAATGGCGCCGGGAAGTCCACCCTGTTAAAGGTGCTGGGCGGCTGGCTGGTCCCCGACTGTGGTGAGGTCCGGGTCGATGGGATCGATCTCAAAAACAGACGCGCCCTCGTCAGGCAAATCGGCTTCGTTCCCGAAACGCCAAATCTCTTCGATTTGTTTTCCGTCGAATACAACCTCAGCCTTTTTGCCCGCCTTTTTAAAATTCCCTTCTCGCGCATCGAAGAGACGTTGAAGGAATTTAACCTTCTCCCGTTTCGGCATAATAAAGTTGAAGTGTTGTCGAAAGGGTTGAAGCAGCGGGTCAGCATCGGACGCTCGCTGCTTGCCGATCCACCGCTGCTTCTCTTTGATGAGCCGACTTCCGGGCTCGATTTCGACATGACCAAGGAGATTCACCTTCTGCTGAAAAGAATTCATGCGTTGGGAAAGACGATACTGTTCACCTCGCATCGGCCCGAAGAAATAAGAACCCTCGCCACACGCATCATGGTCCTCCATCAAGGAATCCTGGTCTTCGACGGCCCGCCCGCGGAATATTTTGAGTCGCACATTCATCAGAATCTCTACGCATGATCAGAAACGTCGTGATCCTGACCTTCAATGATCTGGCGATTGCATTTAAAAACAAGACTCTCTACCTGATTCTGTTTATCCCCATTTTCGTTTTTGTGTCGTTGGAGCTGGTAGACGGGAACGAAACTGATATTCAAAAGATCAAGATCGGGTTGCTTGAAAAGGGGAGCTATCCGACCGGGATGGTTCAAACCCTGCAATCGGCCGACAGGGTGTTTGCGGTTTCCTGGCTTCCGAACGAAGAAGCAGGGAAGCAGTGGTTGAAAGATAAGAACGGCGACGGAATTCTGGTCCCGCTTGGGAAAGCAACACAAGGGTGCGCCCTGATCGTTTTAGACAGAACCTCGTTGCAAAGCCTGGCTATCGTCGAAAGCGTTTCCGGGCTGCAGCGGGCGCTAGAAGGGAAGAGCAAAAACTGGGTCGCGGAAATCCGCTTCCTTCAGGAGAGCGTGATACAAAGACAGATGCTGCCGACCTGGATTTTAATGCTGGTTCTGCTGGTCGGTTTCATTGTCCTGCCGACGCAGGTGGCCGAAGAAAAAGAAAAGAAGCTACTCCTCGGGTTGTTGCAAACGCCGATTCGTGAAGTGGAGTGGTTGCTCGCCAAGGTATCTTTGGGGATGATTTTGATAGCCGTCGCGGCGCTCTTCCTGCATCTGCTGATGGCGTTTGATCTTGATCCCGGCAGCCGCTTGAGCTATGTTGCCTTTCTGCTGGCGGGTGGGTTCTGTTTCAGCTCGTTCGGAATCTTCGTCGGCTTTTTATGCCGAACCCAGGCAAGTGCGAGAACATTGGGAGTGCTTTTTTATCTGCCGCACCTTCTCCCTTCCGCGCTCGCCGATTTTTCGCAAAAATTGAACAGCGTGGCGCCGTTGCTCCCCTCTTTCCAATTTTACCGACCGATCAAAGCGATCCTTCTGGAGGGGGGCGGTCTCTCCGATTTTCCTCTGCAGTTGCTCGCTCTTTTCGGGGTTGGACTTTTGACTTCTTTCTTGTCCTATCGGTTGATGAAAAAACGCTGGCTGATGTAACAGGGAGCCGTCCCGATCGGCACCGGCTGCATGCGGATTCGTGTGCTTGAACCGCTGTCGCTGGGGTCGCGCATAGCGTCGGGCGGTCACCGCGGAGCGCCAGTGTTCGAATATACGGACTGAACTTGTCGTTTGCCGCGACCCGGCGTGACCGAGTGTTCGCTAACGTACGGGAATTTACCCGGATTTCTCGGACGGTTATGTTACGAGTAAACCGAATCATTGCAAAAATCTCGCTGTGGGAGCGGCCTTCTGACCGCGATTCGCGCCAGCGGACAGCGCTCCTACAGGTTAACGAGGACCTCACTGTTGGTGAATTCCACAAACCTATAGCAATAGCTGGTACGTTCTATGTTTCACAAGGTAAATTCGGTCTGCAGACCGAAACTTATGCAACTATCAGGTAAATTCTCCTCGCAGTCCGCCAGGCAACGCTGCCGGTCCTTGCGCGACTCGGCGTCGGCGAAAGCGACCGCCGCTTACGTTCGTTGGCGCACAGACGTTGAGGAGCACTCGCTATAGCATCCAAATATCACTTGGAGGCGTCAGATGTGTAATGGCTCGGGCGGCAATGCGCAACGGTGGATAGCAGCGCGTGTTATCAGAGCGTTGCATTTCAGGCTCGAATACGCGGTTTGACGAGGGAGTACAGGTGATGGGTCTTTACCCCGAACCCGCCTCGGCACAGATCTATGACCATATACTGCGGCGGATCCAGCGCTTCCTGAAACCGGGTGGGCGGGTGTATCTGGACGCCAGCGCCTTCCGGGGAAAGTATGTGAAGCCCACCCTCATCTCACGCTATGTTTTTCCGGGCGACCATTCCTACTTCTGCCTGCACGATTTTCTTGGCGCAGTGGCCAAAACGCAGCTGGACGTGCTGGCGGTCTACAACGATCGCCACAGTTACTTCCTCACGTGCAAGGCCTGGGCCGAGAATCTGGAGGCCGCACGGGATGAAATCATCCGCCGCTGGGGCGAGGCGCTGTACCGGCGTTTCCGGCTCTATCTCTGGGGATCGGCCTATGCCTTCCTGAATCGCGGCATGGAGGCCTACCGGGTACTCCTGGAACGACCCCGGGAAGACTGGACTGCGGGCGGTTGACTGGAGAGCCTGAACCGGTTTTTCTCTATAATTCATTAAGAAGGAGAAGCCGGTATGAAGAAGCAACGACACCATTACGAACTCGAATACAAATGCCGTATTGTCCAGGAGTATCTGGCTGGGGTGGTTTCAGCGGAGGAACTGGCCAGGCGCGAGGGAGCTGCTGGGGCTGGTTTCCAGTTACGCGGAGGTACGAGATTTGAGACCTGTTGGCAAAAACCTTCTGCCGCTGGTGCTGCTGCTCTGGCTGAGCGGTACCGGCGCACAGTCACTTGCTGGTATCCAACGACCCGAATCGCCGGTTTCATTCATTGCTATACCGCTGCGGCTGCCGCTCGAACCCCTGATCAGTGCGGCTGACAAGTTGCTCCCGTACCAGGCGGGTAACTGGCGTACATGGAAGGACTGGCACGGAATACCGTCACAATACCGTGGCTGGCGAGGCCCGCTCAGTATTACCGCCTCGGGTGATGTGTTATGGGTTCAGGCGCATGTCCGTTACTGGATCAGGGCGCAAAAAAAGCTGCTTGGTGTGTTTAACGCGACAGCCAGCTGCGGCATCGATGAAGCACCGCGACAGGCAGTGATCGGCATGCAGGTCCTGCTGGAGTGGGGACCGGACTGGACCTTGAGGCCGAGGTTTCGCATTCTGCCGACCCGGTTTCTTGATCGCTGCGAAATGACCATGGCGAATATCGATGTCACGTCCATCGTCGAGACGGAATTCCAAAAGCAAATGCAAGACAGCCTGCGTGCGGCACTCAAGTCACTGGCTCCCGGCGTGAATGCCATCCAGCGTCAGGCACAGCAAACCTGGTCGTTATTGCAGGAACCGGTAGAACTCGGACAGGACAACTGGTTATTGCTCAGGCCGGCGAGTGTCGCACTGTCCCGCATCGCCGGCCGGGGGAAAACCCTCGACGCACAGCTTGCACTGACGTTGCAGCCGGTGCTGGTGAGCGGACCTGAACCCACCGGCAACCCGGTGCCGCTGCCGCCCCTGGGACAGTATTATCCCCGGTCTGACGGACTGAATCTGCACCTGGGAGTGAACCTGGATTTCCCCACACTCAACCAGCGGCTTTTCGACACCCTGGCCAGTGAGTCACTTGTCATCAAAGGCCGAAAGTTCGGCATCAAAAAGCTCGATCTGACGGGTAGCGGGCAGGAAATCAGGGCACGGATGGACCTCACCGGCGAGCTGGGTGGTACGGCGGAACTGCGTGCGAAGGTGGCCTATGAAGCGCAACACCGGAAGCTTGAATTACAGGACCTGACGTTTGACTATGACGCTGAAGATTCCACCGTGGGTATGTTAGCGGAGGCGTTCCATGAATCCATCCGTCAGGCACTGGAAGATGCGGCCAACCAGGCGTTGGCACAGCAACTTGATCTGCTGGGCGAGCGCCTGGGGACGGTACTGAAGAAAATCACGCCGACGGGATTGGTGCTTGACCTGTCCACCTTGCAGCTAAGCAGCATGCAAATACATATCGAACAACAGGGAATCCGGCTGGATGGAACTGCCACCGGGAGCACCCGACTGGTGTTGCGATGACCGCTACGACTGTATTTTGAGGGAAAGTAATATCAGGTGCGGAGCAAAACGCAGTGACAATCAGCGTTCACCCCCTGGATGCATTACCGCGATGGTCAATTGCCAGGTGGATTCTCGTTAAATGATTGACTTATGCTTCTTGCACCCTAACGGATGATTCGGCTCATGTGGCTACGCACAAGCTGCGATTTTTCATTCGAAATTACTTTACCCATTCCTTTTGTACTCATGTTACGGCCCCGCAGCGGTGCCCAGCAATGGGTCGCACGCGAGGAATACAGGCTGGAGCCAAGCGTACCCGTGTTCGAATTCACGGATCATTACGGCAACCTCTGTCAACGCCTCATCGCTCCCACAGGCGCCTTCGGGGTGTACACCAGTGCCGAAGTGATGACTGCGGATTATGTTGACCAGGCGTTCGGAGCGCCGTTTGTCGAAATCCAGAATGTGCCCGACGACGTGCTCAGTTACCTGTTGCCCAGTCGTTACTGTGAGTCGGACCGCTTTCATCAAATGGCGACCGAAATCACGGCGGGTCAGCAGCCAGGCTACGACCAGGTCTCGGCAATCGTCAGCTGGCTGCGCAATACCATCAGTTTTCGTCCTGGCAGCAGTGATATTCCCGTTTCAGCGGCGGAAGTCAATTCCAGACAAGTCGGTGTCTGCCGGGACCTTGCACACCTCGGAATCGCTCTGTGTCGTAGTCTCAGCATTCCCGCGCGGATGGTGGTGGGCTACCTCTACCGATTGGAGCCAATGGACCTGCACGCCTGGTTCGAGGCCTATGTGGGTGGTCGCTGGTATACCTTCGACGCAACGCAGGCGGAGCTAAGGGGCGGATATGTGGCAGTCGGTTATGGGCGCGATGCCGCGGATGTCGCCGTCTACAATCAATTCGGACCCGCGGTCTATCCGACAGCGCAGACCGTGCATGTGGAACGCATCCGGGGCTAGCCAATGCCACAGTGCGATCAGCGTCAACAAAGGCGTCGTCCGCCAGGTTGCCTGAACATAAAGCCAGGAACAAATTATTGTTAAGGCATCTCTATGCACTTCACAATCCGCCATCACACCCACTACCGCTATTCGCATCCGGTGCGGCTAAGCCCGCAGCGGCTGCGTTTCAATCCTCGCGACGATGGGGCGCAGCGAGTCATCGACCATCAGCTCAGCATCACCCCGACGCCGCTGGGGCGCAATGAACATCTTGATCTCGAGGGAAACCGGGTGACCCAGGTCTGGTTCGAGGAGGAAACTGACTACTTCGATATCGAGGTGACCATGCAGGTCGAAACCTTGCGACACAATGCCTTCGATTTCATCCTGGCGCCGGAAGCGGCGGTTTTGCCGATCGACCATGAGCATGACGTTATCTGTGCGCGGGCCTATCTGGAGCGCATCGAACGCGACGATGCAGTCACCGCCTTCGCCGCCGAACTCAGCCTGGCAGTCAAACGCGACACATTGAGCTTTCTCGATCGCCTGAACCGCCAGCTGTTCGCCGAGTTTACCCACACGCATCGTGATATGGGCGCACCACATAGCCCCGCATATACCCTGCAGAGCCGCGGCGGGGCATGTCGAGATCTGGTCGTGTTATTCGTCGACTGCTGTCGGGCTGAGGGGATTGCCGCACGCTTCGCCAGTGGTTATCAGAAGGGCCACCTCCGGAGCGAGCGACGTCATCTGCATGCCTGGCCGGAAGTGTATCTGCCCGGTGCTGGCTGGCGCGGATTCGATCCCACCCATGGGGAGGCAGTTGCCGACACTCATGTGACCATTGCGGCGGCGGCGCACTCGCGCGACACCATGCCGGTAAGCGGGAAATTTCGCCGAGCGGGGGCGAGCAGCACGCTCAATTACACGGTGGAAATTCAGGTGGCGAAAGACTAAACGGCTGCCTGTCCCTGCCAACGCAAGGGTCGTTGGCGGTGAGCGGGACGGGCGGGGCGGCGCGGTGATCAGGTGGTCGGGAATGATGATGTCGTAGACGCGCGTGTAGTGCAGGCTCAGGGGCAGGATCATCGGGGTCGGCTGCGGGCAGTCGTAATCAGTTCGTATCCTATGCAGATTTTTATGGTGGTGTTCCTGCTGAACGCCAGCGCAGCCCGGGGTATTCTTTGTCAATTTGGGTTGCTGTTGCCTACGCGGAAATCCCTGCACAGCGGCTAGCATGCGCTCTACACAGTGATTCGACGATCACCCTGCTCATCGGAGTATACAAGTAAGTACAAAAGCTATCGTCTGGGTTCCGATACCCGCGATCGACCACCGCAACGGTAGGGTCAAGGGCTGGCACGCCGGTGAATATCGAGGTTTGGGTCCCCTGCTGCTCGCCCTAAAAAGCCTGCATCTATCGCATTTACACTGCCAAACCTTATGTTACAGGGCGGACGAAATGGTACTCTCCATTATGTTGACGGTGCGGGTGCAGGTGCTCAGTTCAACCTCGTATTTATATCTCATGTTATTGGACAGAAAACGACGTGAACTGACTTATGTCATTGGTCTAGAATGCGTATCTCTAGTGGCATTTTTTGCATTATCTAGGGAAACTACTATCGCAGCAACCGTTCAAGCAGAAGCGGGATCCAGCGACTATCGCCTGAATTGCACGGAATTTAGCCACTACCAACCGAGATATCGATGCCAGCAGAATCTGAGCGCGAGCAGGGGCGTAATGCCCAAAAGGAGGTGTTGAAGCGCGCACCACCGGCTGCGCCTCACAGCCAATCAATTGCCGTGCTTGCCGTTGCGGTACTCGGCGTGGTTTACGGAGACATCGGTACCAGCCCGATTTACGCCTTGCGTGAATGTTTCGCCGGCAAGAACCCGATCCTGGTCACGACCGATAATGTGCTCGGTGTCCTCTCGCTCATTTTCTGGACGCTCATTCTGGTCATCTCACTCAAGCACATGGTCTATGTATTGCGCGCAGATAACCGTGTGGGGAAGGTGGCACTTTCGCCCTGCTGGCCCTGCTTCGGCCGGACCGGGATCAGCAGCGACCATCTCGCCGCGCGCTAATTCTGCTCGGATTACTGGGGGCCTCGATGTTATACGGCGGCGTGATGATTACACCGGCGATCTCCGTTTTAAGCGCGGTGGAAGGTCTGCAGATGGCGGCACCGCAGTATTTTTCACCGGTCGGACAGAACAGACACCTCCGTCGCTGCAGCAGCTTGTAGAACGCACAGACGTCCTGTACAAGCGCGTAGTCCTGGTGACAGTGGTTATTGAACCAGTGCCCACAATCAGCGGAGACGAGCGTATTGAAATGAAAGAGCTAGGCGACGGGTTTTATCGTCTGGTGCTGCGCTACGGGTTCATGCAGGGACCCAATATTCCTTCGGAGTTGGGCGCTTGCGACCAGCTTGGGCTAAAACTTCACCTGGATAAAATCCACTACATCATTGGCCATGTTGACTTGCTCGCCGGCCGCAAGCTTCGCGGCATGGCTCTCTGGCGCGATAGGCTCTTTGTGTTGCTGGCGCGCAATACGCAGGATGCCACCGCCTTTTATCAACTCCCCATTGCCCAGACAATGACAGTGGGTATGCAGATCGGTATTTGAGCGCTTGCCGCCGACCGAATTTGCCGGTCGGACATCGACGCGAAGTAATCCGTCGGAAGCGGGAAGAGTGTACGCTTGCTAAGAGTGTTGTGGTTGTGCCTGGCGAATTTTTGATCAGGCTGCAACGGGCAACTGATATAGCCCGCGGCAATGAGATTTCCTCCGGGCTTGGTTGATATCAGCGCGGCAGATAATGGGTTCGCCGCTGATTGTTGACGGTGTATTACCGCCGAGCGACGTGTGCACACGATGAGCGTTGTAATAGTGCCGATATTCTTCCAGCTTCCTTTCCAGGTCGCCGGCGCTCCAGAAGAGTGCATGGTCAAGATATTCGCGGCGAATGGTCCCGATCAGCCCTTCGGCGAACGGATACGATAACGATACGTAAGGAACGGATTTGATCTCTGTGACATTCAGGATGCGAAGACTCGCCTGCCGGCGGTGATACCGGAACAGCGGGGCATTGTCAGAACTGAGGTGGTGCGGAATACCGTGCGTAGAAATGGCTGTGTTGAACATACGGCACAGGGCGATACCATCGACATCGCCATCATGCACATCGAAGCCGCTGATGCGCCGAGTGAACGGATCCACGATGACAAGTACCCACGGGCTTTTCAAAAGAATGGATTCACAGCGAAACAGATCAATGCTTCAGAGGCTGTCCTTCGTGTGTCCTGGGGAAGTCAGGCATGATAGGCGACCGTCATCGGAACCTGGCTGGTAATGTGCGGCGAGGATACGCCGCACTACTACATCTTTATCGGTGTATGTCAGGTGGGCTTTGAGATCACTCAGCCCCTGGTCCACCCTGGTAACCACCCATCGTGCGCGGATCGCCCGGGTAACCACCCATCGTCGGCCGGGCCGGCGCAGATAGTTCCTGCGCTGTTACGAGAGGCGCAGACAGGGTGCAGGTAACGATCGCAGCAGCGAGTATTGAGGTTTTCATCATAAAACTTTCCTTTTTTGGATGTTTCCTTTGAGTAGGATAATTTGCAGCTCGATCCCTTCCGCATCATGGATGTCTCAATAGCCATGACACGCAACGCCCTCCTGCGGATACGCCGCTTTCCTTCAACCCCTCAAACACCAGATTCGGTTATAACTCCGGGTAACAGCCCGGTTGGTGGAATTCACATCGGGTAAAAGTCAACACTCCTGCGTAGGTTGGCGCTGAGCACAGCGAAGCCCAACGATCAGCGGTCCGGCGTTGGGCTTCGTGCCTCAGGCCCAACCCACGGTGTAATCGGACGAATCGCCGATCGATCCCGCTTTTCGCCGTAACCGGAAGCCGCCGCCTTTAGCCGGTGGAGTATTCACAAGACATTTTGCATCTTGTGCGCCGCTGTCTGGCCGTGATGACCCTTTCTATTCACGCCACTTAGCGTCGACTTTAGCTGCGGCTTGCTGCCTTGTGTAAAAGGTGTTGCCTTTCAGAAAGCCGGAAATCAAGGTATTTTTCGTTTTCGCGACTTTTCCGTTTGCGTAGCGTGCAGCGACCACTTCATCTGGCAGGCCTTCCAGCGTGTGGAAGGTTGCAACATGGCCGTTTGGATAGCGTGACAAGTAGACCGTTCCTGTCTCCTGATCAGGAAAGGCCGGTCTGAAACAGGCTTCGCGCCACCCTTCACTAACACCGGCGCTCCCACAATAAGCGCGGTTTTCCCGTTTGAGTATGGCGCCATTAAGGAAGGCATCGCGTTCTGGCATAGTGCGGATCCTCTCTACCACCTCCGGGGCCGCAATTGACGCCGATCAGCAGCAAAATCAGACTTCAGGATCTGACTCAAACGCGGACCATCGTCTGTTCGCTGCCGCACACACAGCACGCTTCGGTTTCACGGTTGACGAGGGCGCTCCCCAGCTCACAAGGGCTGCAGCAGCGGTGTGAGTTTCCTGACAGTCGGGGCCAAGACCCATCGCCGACCGGTTCGGCCGTGGGCGAGTCTGGTGCTATGTGCGATACCATACAGACTAGGCATGATTACCAGACTAATCTTGCACTTGCATCCTGGCGTTCCATGCAACCCGTCGAGTCTTCTGCTCGGAAAAATTCAGCAGCAGCGGCGACAAGCCGGCGACGAGGAAGGATGCCCGATTGGCAATTTCGCCAGGCGGGTTCAGCACAGAAGGTGTTTGCTATGAACCGGGATATCGTTGCAGGCAACTGGAAGCAGTTCAAGGGCAAGGTGAAAGCACAGTGGGGCAAACTCACGGGCCGTGACCTCGACGTGATTGACGGAAAGCGCGTGGAGTTGTCGGGCAGTATCCAGGAGGGCTACGGCGTCACCAAGGACGCGGCCGAACAGCAGATCAAGCGCTTTGACTAGCGCAACAAGGACCAGCGTCCGAAAGGGTACCCATGACCCGATGGGGTTAGGCAAACGCCCGCTTGCCATGAACGATGGCCCGACCACCGTGCTCCTCGTGGAAGACGAGCCCGCCGATGCCAGACTGATCCAGTCGGGACTTGCGGGCGCGGACGACGGCTCTTTCCGTATCGAGTGGGTGACACGGCTCGTCGATGCGCGCGAACGCCTCGAGAGGGGAGGTGTCGAGGTGGTCCTGCTTGACCTCACGCTTCCCGACGGCCAGGGCCTCGAGGTGTTCGACCGGGTGTTCGAGGCCGAACCGAATGCCCTGATCCTCATCCTGAGTCTGGCGCGCGATGAAGCTATCGCGCGCCAGGCCGTGCAGCGCGGCGCACATGACTATCTCGTCAAAGGCCATATCGAGGCCCACTGGCTGTCGCGCACCCTGCATTATGTCATTGGGTGCAAGGCTGCCCAGGACGCGCTGCAGAACAGTGAGGCGCGCTTCCGCGCGATGAGTGACGCGTCCCCACTGGGCATCTTCGTCTCCGATGCAGAGGGTGGTTGCGTCTATACGAACGCGGTTTATCAAAGGATCGCGGGGCTGAGCTTCGAACAGGCGCTGGGTACGTGCTGGAGCACGGCAATCCACCCCGAGGATCGTCCGCGTGTGCTTGCCGATTGGCGCGCCGCAGCGCAGAGCGGTGCGCCGTTCCGGACGGAGTTCCGCATTCAGCGGGAAGATGGAAGCGTCGTGTGGACGCGCGTCAACAGCGCCGCCATGCGCGACGGCATGCAGCCGCACGGTCATGTGCTGACGGTTGAGGATATCACCGAGCGCAAGTCAACCGAGTTCGGCTTGCGAGCGGCGGAAGAGGCCTTGTTCGAGGAGAAGGAGCGCGCCCAGGTCACGCTCAACTCAATCGGTGACGCGGTTCTGAGCACCGACCCCCTGGGCAACGTGACCTATCTGAACCTGGTGGCGGAGGCCATGACCGGCTGGTCTCGCGAGGAGGCACTGGGCCGACCGCTGACGGAAGTGTTCAGGATCGTCGACGGCACGACACGCCAACCCGCCGCGAATCCGGCGCGGCGCGCCCTCGAAGAGGACAGGACCGTGGGCCTGGCCGCGGACTGCGTGCTGATCCGCCGCGACGGGTTCGAGTCCGCCATCGAGGATTCCGCCGCACCCATCCACAACCGGGACGGCCAGGTTGCCGGCGCGGTGATCGTCTTCCACGATGTCAGTCAATCGCGGGCCATGGCGCAGAAGATGGCCCATCTGGCGCAGCACGATTTTCTCACCGGCTTGCCCAATCGTGCGCTGTTGACGGAGCGGCTCTCCCAGGCGATTGGGCTGGCCAACCGGCACCGCAAACAAGTCGCGCTGCTGTTTCTGGACCTGGATGATTTCAAACATATCAACGACTCGCTGGGGCATGCGATCGGCGACCAACTGCTGCAGTCGGTCGCGGACCGCCTGGTGGCGTGTGTTCGCAGCACAGACGTGGTATGCCGTCAGGGCGGTGACGAGTTTGTGATCCTGCTGGCCGAGATTGAGAAACCGCAGGATGCGGGCCACGTTGCGGAAACCTTGCTCGCCGCGTTTGTCGTGCCCCACCTCATTGGCGAACGCGAACTCCATGTCACCCTGAGCGTCGGCATCAGCGTCTACCCGGATGACGGCGGCAACGTGGACACCGTGATGCAGAACGCGGACACCGCGATGTTTCACGCCAAGGCGAGCGGCCGCAACAACTACCAGTTCTTCAGGGCCGACATGAACATCCGGGCGGTCCGTCGTCTGGCCGTCGAAACCAGCCTGCGCCGCGCCCTCAAGGAGGGAGAGTTCCTGCTGCATTACCAGCCGCAGATCGATCTGGCTTCAGGCGCGATGATCGGTGCCGAGGCCCTCATCCGTTGGCGTGATCCGGGCCTGGGACTCGTTTACCCCGGACAGTTCGTGCCGATCGCCGAAGCGTGCGGCCTCATCGTGCCGATTGGCCGCTGGGTGCTGCGCGAAGCCTGCAGGCAGGTACGGGCCTGGCTGGATGCCGGTCTGCGCGCCGTGCCCGTGGCGGTGAACATTTCCGCGGTGGAGTTCAGGCACAAGGGTTTTCTCGCTGGTGTTGCCCTGATCCTGCAGGAGAGCGGCCTGGCGTCGGGCTATCTGGAACTGGAGCTGACCGAAAGCATCCTCATGCATGAGGCCGATTCCTCGACTTTGGTCCTGGACTCACTCAAGGCCATGGGCGTGCGGCTGGCCATTGATGACTTCGGTACCGGTTATTCGAGCCTGAGTTATCTGAAGCGCTTTCCCATTGACACCCTGAAGATCGACCAGTCCTTCGTGCGCGACATCGTCAGCGATAGGGACGACGCGACCATTGTGGCCGCGGTGATCGGCATGGGGAAAAACCTCAAGCAACGGGTTATTGCCGAAGGGGTGGAAACGCACGAGCAGCTTGCGTTCTTGCGGACTCAACAGTGCGACGAGGGGCAAGGCTTTCATTTCAGTCACTCCTTGTCCGCCGAGGCCTTCGGGCTGCTGCTTGAAGGACCAAAAGGGGTCGGGACCAAAAGGGGTCGGTGACAACTGATAATGATTGCGATTTGTCACCGCCCCCTTTTTGCCGACCCACTGTGGTTCGACGGCCTTGTGTGCTGAACGGCCGCTCCGACCCGTCTAGCCGCCATTCGCGCAAAGGCGCGATCAAAGGCCTGAGTGGTCGCGTCGGCCAGGAATCCAATGAATCACGCCAAGACACCGGCCAGGAAGGCAGACGGGGAGACAGCGCTGTGACCGCACGGAAGACCCCCGAAGTAACGGTCGCGGACCGGCGTGAGAACGGGTAGCGGAAATCCATTGGCTGGGGGCATTTGAGTTACTATTGGGGTGGATCCTGGCAAAATGGGCGGGTTATCCTGACCGTGCATCGCGCCTGGGTTGACAGCCTGGTCGGGCCTGCCTGCGACGAAGGAATGCATGGAAAACATCCTGGTCATCAATTCCGGTAGCTCGTCAATCAAGTTCCAGTTGGTCGCGATGCCGATGGAACAACGCCTCGCCTACGGCCAGCTGGAGGCGATCGGCAGCGCAGAAGCAAGGCTCTACCATGCACGCGGCAACGACAGACCGGGCAGTCGCACCGTGCCTGCATCCGATCATGCCGCCGGCCTGGCCGCCATCTTCGCGCTGCTCACCGAGCAGGGACTGGTCGACCCGAGTGCGGGGCTTGGCGCAATAGGCCACCGCGTGGTCCACGGCGGCGGGGAGTTCACTGAGCCCGTGCTGATTGACGCGCGGGTCATCACCCGGCTGGAAGCGGTCAGCAATCTCGCGCCACTGCACAACCTCGCCAACCTGGCGGGCATTCGCGTGGCCCGAGAGTTGCGGCCGGGTTTGCCGCAGGTGGCCGTGTTCGACACCGCCTTCCACCACAATCTGCCCGAGCATGCCCGTTATTACGCACTGCCTCTGAGCCTGCAGCGCCAGCAGCGCATCCGCCGCTACGGCTTTCACGGTGTCTCGCACCACTATGTCGCCGCGGCCGCGGCGCAGTGGCTGGGCCGCCCGCTGGATGAGCTCAAGCTGGTCTCGCTGCATCTTGGCAACGGTGCCAGCGCCTGCGCTATTCGAGGTGGTCACAGCGTCGATACCTCCATGGGCTTTACGCCGCTGGAGGGTCTGATAATGGGAAGTCGTTGTGGGGATCTCGATCCCGCCTTGCCGGGCTACATCGCCGGGCGACTGGGACTGTCCGGCGAGCAGCTGGACGAGTGGCTGAATCAACAGACCGGCCTGCGTGGGCTGTGTGGCGACGGCGACATGCGGCGCATCGAACAGCGCATGGCCGCGGGTGACAGCGATGCCAGGCTGGCTTTCGACATGTTCTGTTACCGCGTACGCAAGTACATTGGCGCCTATCACGCCGTGCTCAACGGCCTGGATGGACTGATCTTCACTGCCGGGATCGGCGAACACTCCGGCGCCGTACGCGCCGCGGTATGCACCGGGCTGGAGGCACTGGGCATCGCCATCGATCCCGGGCGCAACGCCACCCTGGACGGCGGCATTGCGGAGATCAGTCCGCCGGATGCCCCTGTCAGGGTCCTGGTGGTTCCCACCGACGAGGAGTTGGAGATCGCCCGCGCCACGCATGCCTGCCTGCAAAGTGCACTGGTCGTCACGGCGCCATCGTCGCCGGGCGACGCTTAAACGCGGCAGCAAAGGTTTATTGCGCAATCAGCAACCGGAGAAATGCCATGACAATGCCTCACAACCCGTCCGCCGGCCCGGCCACACCGACTGACGAGGAACTGCAGCAGGTGGATGCCTGGTGGCGTGCGGCCAACTACCTGGCCGCCGGCATGATCTACCTCCAGGCCAACCCGCTGCTGCGCGAGCCGCTCAAGCCCGAGCACATCAAGAACCGCCTGCTTGGGCATTGGGGCGCGAGCCCTGGGCTTGCCTTCATGTACACCCACCTGAACCGGCTGATCGTGCGTCACGACCTGGACGCGATCTTCCTCGCCGGCCCCGGGCACGGCGCGCCGGGGGTGCTGGCGCCGGTCTACCTGGAGGGAACTTACTCGGAGGTCTACCCCGACAAGGGCGAAGACGAGGAGGGCCTGCGCCGCTTCTTCAAGCAGTTCTCTTTTCCCGGCGGCATCGGCAGCCACTGCACGCCGGAGACCCCGGGCTCGATCCATGAGGGTGGCGAATTGGGCTATAGCCTGTCCCACGCGTTCGGTGCGGCCTTCGACAACCCGGACCTGCTGGTGACGGTGGCGGTGGGTGACGGCGAGGCCGAGACCGGCCCGCTGGCCACCGCCTGGCATTCCAACAAGTTCCTCAATCCGATTCGCGACGGCGCGGTGCTGCCGATCCTTCACCTGAACGGCTACAAGATCAACAACCCGACCCTGCTGGCGCGCATCAGCCACGAGGAGCTCGAACAGCTGCTGCGCGGCTATGGCTGGACGCCCCATTTCGTGGAGGGCGACGACCCGATGACCATGCACCGGCAGATGGCCGGGACGCTGGAACAGTGTCTGGCCGATATCCGCGCCATCCAGCAGGCCGCCCGCGACAGCGGCAGGGCCAGCCGCGGCCGCTGGCCGATGATCGTGCTGCGTACCCCCAAGGGCTGGACCGGCCCCAAGGAGGTGGACGGCCACAAGGTGGAGGGTTTCTGGCGTGCCCACCAGGTGCCGCTGTCGGGCGTGCGCGACAACCCCGCGCATCTCGCTCAGCTCGAGGCCTGGTTGCGGAGCTACCGCCCCGAAGAGCTGTTCGATGAGCTGGGCCGGCTGCGTCCGGAGCTCAAGGCGCTGGCGCCTAAAGGCAGCCGCCGCATGAGCGCCAACCCCCACGCCAACGGCGGCCTGCTGCGTCGGCCGTTGCGGCTGCCGGATTTTCGAGAGTATGCGCAGCCGCTGGTCGCGCCAGCGCAGGAGGAGGCCTACAACACCCGACCGCTGGGACGTTTCCTGCGCGATGTGATGGCGCGCAACATGGACAACTTCCGGGTGTTTGGGCCGGACGAGAACACCTCTAACAAGCTCGACGACATCTACGCGGTCAGCAAGAAGCTGTGGCTCGCCGACTACCTGCCCGAAGACGCCGACGGTGGCGAACTGTCACCGGACGGGCGGGTGCTGGAGATGTTGTCCGAGCACACCCTGGAGGGCTGGTACGAGGGCTACGTGCTGACTGGCCGGCATGGGTTCTTTTCCACCTACGAGGCCTTCGTCCACGTCATTGACTCGATGTACAACCAGCACGCCAAGTGGCTGGCCATCTGCGAGGACATCCCCTGGCGCGCGCGCATCGCCTCGCTCAACCTGTTGATCACCTCGACCGTGTGGCGCCAGGATCATAACGGCTTCACCCATCAGGACCCGGGTTTCCTCGACGTGGTGGTGAACAAGAATCCCCAAGTGACCCGCATCTACCTGCCGCCGGACGTCAACACCCTGCTGTCGGTAGCCGACCACTGCCTGCGCAGCCACAACGACATAAATGTCATCGTGGCCGACAAGCAGCTGCATCTGCAGTACCTGGACATGGATGCTGCCATCAAGCACTGCACCAAGGGCGTGGGCATCTGGGACTGGGCGAGCAATGATCAGGGCGGCGAGCCGGATGTGGTGATGGTGGGTTGCGGTGACATCCCCACGCAGGAGGCACTGGCGGCCACCGCCTTGTTGCGCGAACACTTCCCCGACCTGAAGGTCCGCTTCATCAACCTGGTGGATCTGTTTCGCATGCAGCCGGCCGGCGAACACCCCCATGGGCTGTCGGACCGCGACTTCGACAGCCTGTTCACCACCGACAGGCCCATCATCTTCAACTTCCACGGCTATCCCTGGCTGATCCACCGCCTGGCCTATCGGCGCACCAACCACAAGCACCTGCATGTGCGCGGCTACAAGGAGAAGGGCAACATCAACACCCCGCTGGAGCTGGCCATCAACAACGAGATCGACCGCTTCAGTCTGGCCATCGACGTCATCAATCGCGTGCCGGGCCTGCAGGTGGCCGGCGCCCATGTCAAGGAACACCTGCGTGACCTGCAGATCGACTGCCGGCAGTACGCCCACCGCTACGGCATCGACAAGCCGGAGATGCGCGAATGGCGCTGGCCTTACTGAACAGGGTGCGCCAGTAAGCGGTTAGCTGATGTCCCGGGAAGTTGGGTTTTAGAAAGTCCGCAGAAAAGACTTTTTCGTGTGACTTAATCACACCTGCCTTCGGCAAATAACACTATGTTTTAAGGGTGTGGGATCCGAATCCCACGCAAATGGGGGCAATAGAGGCCTCATACAGAGAGTTCAGGCGCCCCTGCCTTAACAGCAAACAAGGACCAAGAGGAGTTAATATCATGAATAAAATTGCCGGTTTTCCAGGTGTGCTAGAGCACGGCGGCGGTAAGGGCCGGAGCCGCAAAAGCCGCAAGAGCCGCAGCCGCAAGAGCCGCAAGAGCGGTGGTCGCAGGCATGGCGGTCCCAAGTAGGTCGATTATTGACCGTTAGGGGCATCCCTGATGTAAGTAGGAAGGCTGCCCGGGCCGTTTGGGCCCGGGCAGTATTGCGTTTCTCGGCTTCTGGTAGTCCACGCGGATTGGAGTAGCGACAAGCATGACGGTGCTAAGCCAGTTCTTCGCCGTGAGTAAACCCTTCCTGCGCTACCTTCGGCCAGTCCGAACCCAGGTGCTGGTCGCGCTGGTTCTGGTCCTGATAGCACCGCTCGCCGGTGCCCTGTTACTCTGGCTGTTCAAGCGGCTGGTTGATGAGGTCTTCATCGAGCACCAGCTCGGTCTGCTTCCCTGGTTTGCGACCGGTTACCTGGTTATCGCGGGCGCCAAGTTCGCGATCGACTACGCCGACGAGCGTCTCGATGCCGGGATCGCGGAGCGTATCTCGCAAGACGTTCGCACAGCCTTATTCCGGCATCTGATCACGGTATCGCCCGGGACGCTGGGTCGTCACAGCGCCGGCGGCTTACTCGCCTACCTCAGCGGTGACGTAGAGCGGATATCAACGCTGATCTACGGCGCCCCGCTGGGGGTTATCGCGAACATCGCCAGGGCCTTGTGTTTTGGCGGCTTCCTGTTGATCCTGAGCTGGAAACTGACCCTGTTGGCGTTACTGGTCGTACCGCCGCTTGCGCTGTTCGTGCTCTGGATTGCACCCAGGATTCGGCGCGTGGGCCGACGGGCGCGACGCAAGGTAACCTCATGGATGTCGCTGGCCGAGGAAACGTTGAGCGCGACGGCCCTGATCCACGCGTTCCATACCTATAGCCGTGAGGCGCATCGTTTCACTCGGCGCTGCGACACCGCTCGCCGGGCGGAACTGCAGGCGGTGGCGCTGCAGGCAAATCTGGCGCTGGTTATCGAACTGATTACTTTAGTGGGGGGCTTACTGGTTATCGGTGCCGCGGCGTACGAGGTGCGTGCCGGACACTTGAGTGTCGGCGGGGTCATCGCATTCCTCGGCGCGATCGGTTCCCTCTATGATCCCATTCGCAGCCTCAGCCAGAGCACCAGCCGCTTTCAACGTGCCGCGGTGAGCGCAGAACGCCTGCTTTCCTTGTTTGATAGGCGCAGCCTGGTCGAGGATCGGGCAGGCGCGCGCACCCTCTCGAAAGTACAGGGCGCGCTCGAATTTCGCGATGTACGCTTCACCTATCCCGATGGAGCCGAGGTGTTGCATGGCGTGTCATTTGCTGTCCACCCAGGCGAGTCGGTGGCAATCGTAGGTCCGAGCGGCAGCGGCAAGTCAAGTCTGGTTCGATTATTATTGCGATTCCACGATCCCGACTCGGGTGGCATTTTCCTGGACGGGATGGATATACGGGAATTCACCCAGGAATCTCTCCGCCATGCCATCGGCGTGACGTTTCAGGAATCCTATGTGCTGTCAGGGTCTATCGCCGAGAATATCGGCTATGGAGATCCTGACGCCTCCAAGGAGCGTGTCCTGGCTGCGGCCAAGGCAGCCTGCGTTGATGAATATGCCATCCGCCTGCCGCTAGGGTATCAGAGCCGGGTGGGGACACGCGGCGAACGACTCTCCGGAGGGCAGCGCCAGCGACTCGCGCTGGCCCGGGCCTTGCTCTGCGAGGCACCCTTGCTGGTACTGGATGAGGCCACGGCCGCGATAGATGGAGAGACGGAGGAACTGATTCAAGACGCCATCGGCAAATTTGCGGGACAGCGAACCATCCTGGTCATCAGCCATCGTCTTTCCACCATACGCAGCGTGGATCGCGTGTTAGTCCTGGAAAAGGGCGCCATCGTGGAGTCTGGCGCGCCGTCCGCATTGCTCCGCAATGGCACCCGATGCCACGAACTCTTTGCCGAGCAAATCCGTGAAATCGATTCCGAGGCAACACAAATCGAGCGATGCCACGTAATCGGATCAAAGTAGGCCAGGCCTTATCCCGAAACCTCACGGTGCTGGGTATCGTCGATGCTGAAAGCACAAATCCGGTCTATCTGGTCTGGCATCATCGCGCCTGGTGCCCCATGGCCTGCAAGCTGTTTGATTCCACGAGTCAGGCGCGGCGCGAAGCCAGCGTGTTGCGCAAGTTCCAGCACCCGAACATCGTGCGCTGTCTGGGGGTGGCTCAGCCGGGGTGTATGCTCATGGACTTTCTGGAGGGGCCCACGCTGCGGCGCCTGATTCGCGACACCACGCACGGGCGATTGTCGTTGTCCAATGCGCTGCGCGCGGGTATTTATCTCGGCAGCGCGCTGATCCACATGCACTCGCAAGGGTACCTGCATCTGGACGTGAAACCGGCCAACGTCATTGTTTATCGTGGGCGGCCCGTTTTATTTGATGTCGGTCTGGCTGAGCGGCGTTCGCCTAAGCGCGTGAACTATCTGATCGGCACCGATCCCTATATGTCGCCTGAACAGTGTCAACGTCTGGAACTGACGCCTGCCTCAGACGTATTCGGTCTGGGCGTGACCCTGTATCAGGCATTAGCCGGCAAGCGGCCATTCCCCGATGGGCGAGGGCGCAATCCTTTCCCGCAAACCAAAATCGCCGCAACACCGTTGCGACACCATTTGCCTCGAGCACCCAGGGGGCTGGAGGATCTGTTACAGGCCTGCCTGTCCAGGGCGCCGAAAGATCGTCCGATGCTGCCGCGGCTGTTGCCGGCACTGCATGGATTCATCACCACCGGTCCAAAGATGTGGCCCGCTGGATTCGAGCCACTCGGTTATGGGAAGCCGGGGTCTCAACCCATATCGGGATAGGCGCGCTGGCCTGATAATTGCAAAACGATCGGCAGGGATTGGTCTTCGCGAAAACACAAGGAAAGGAAGCTATGCACCTGTTTCGACGCTTACAGAACCCATCTGATGCTGGAATGACACGGATAATGGGCGCGATGCTCCGTCATACGAAAGCCGTGTGGGTCGCAGCGTTTTTCATTCTGATATTCAGCTTTGACGTGTCTGCAATCGAGCGCTACAGGATTGTGCCGGGGACCGTCAAATTGAGTATCGACGGGGATTATGCCTCCGGCAAGTACGGTGGCGACAGCAAGATTGAGGATTACGCGCTGACACTCAAGGCTAAATACGACACAGAGCGATTTGGCTTCAAAGTGTCGGTACCCTACATCTGGCTGCGGTCCAAAGAGGACGTTGTGATCGTGGATTCCGGGATCATCGTTCCCGTTCCGGGTCTAAGGGATCAACGCACAGAATCCGGTCTGGGTGACGTAAGCACCGCAGTCACCTATAAGGTTCCAGAATGGTCGAGTGCCGCGCCGTTGCTCGACATCACCGGCAAGGTGACGTTTGGCACCGCTGATGAGGACAAGGGCCTGGGGCCGGGGAAAAAGAGGTACTCTCTCGACGCGGATCTGTCAAAAAAGTTTGCGAAATTGACCCCCTTCGCTGGCGCTGGCTACAAATGGCGGGAGAAGCCGGCAGGCTCCGATTTGAAGAATACCGCCTACGGCTGGATCGGCCTGGCGTACGCGTTGACCGACCAAACCGAACTGGACATCGCGTATGACCACGAGCAAGCCGTGGCACCGGGCGTGGATCCCTACAGGGCAGCGACACTGACCTTCTATCAGGAATTCGATCGACCCTTTGAGTACTTTGTTTCGGTCTACGCAGGGTTCGGTGATTCGAGCCCGGACTGGGGTACAGCGCTCGGCGTGTCGGTTCGTTACTGAAGGATATTCCCCGTGCGCCCGGCGGGATGCGCACGGGTACGCCATGCTGCGTCGGTGCGCCGTGACCTGGATATTTGCGTCACCGGGTGCCTGCTAGGCGTCGAGTGCGTCCGGCCTTTGCGGCTGTTTCATCGCTGCACTGCGTCAGCTCATATTTGCGCCCGAGCGCCGAGGCGAGGGCGCAGCTAGCGGGTTATGTCATACTTCTTTGCGCGAGGAATGCTCGCCAGCGCCATTGTGCTCAGCGACTCACGGTCAACAACCTGTATCCTCTTGCGACTGCGCAAGATCCATCCGTTTAGTTCGAATGCTTTAAGCCGGCGACTTACGACCTCGCGCGCGGTCCCCAATTGGAATGCCAGTTCTCTTTGGGATATCTCGACGTAGCTGTCAGACGCGTCGTTCTGGAGTATCCAATCGGCCAGCCGCGAATCGATATTCCGGAGCGCGATCCGCTCGATCAACAGGATAATGTCCTGGACAGGTTTCCTGAGTGTCGAACACACAATGTCTCGGAAAATGCGCGAACGGTCGAAGATGGCGCGAAAATCTGTGGCGGAAAGCTGCACCAGCAGGGTCTCAACCTCTGCTATCGCGCTCGCAGGATAGCGGCCTCCGGACAGGAGTGTGGCGGTGGTGACCATACATGTCTCCCCCCGCACGGTGCGGTAGAGCATGATTTCGCGACCTGTCTGTATGGTCTTGTAGATCCGCACGCGGCCTTCCACAATAAAGAAATACTTGTGGGCCGAGCCACCTTCTCGAAATATTGTCGTCGTCCGGGCGACTTCCGTGATTTCGGCGACGCGAGTTACTTGACGCAAAGTCGCGTCATCGACGTTGCAGAGCTCTGGAAATGCCTCGAGCCAAGCGGCCGTCTGAACTCTCGATAGTGTCACCCAGGATTTCTCTTGTTCTTGTCATCCAGGCTCTCTCCATGAGTCAAAAGTGGCTCAAGCGCCATGCCTCCCCAAAAATAAAGATAACCACTATTGGGGTAATGTAAGCATTCTACACAGTGATCAGGGGCGACCAGAGGTAGGTGAAGACGGTAATTTCCCCTGGGTTTGGCCGTATTTGTCGAAGAAATGAATTGATGGCTGTTCAATACCTGAGGTATTGGTTCACCGTGAAGTGGGACTCCGCTCGACCAGGGAGGAAGGGGTCTTACTCGGTGCTGGCGAGGTCGCGGGTCTATTTTGCAGCACCCGGGTGAAACGCGGCGGGGGTCGTCGGCACGTGGCTGCCCTGTTGGGATCAGCCGGCCAGGGTGCAACCGAGGGCAGCCCCGATCGGGACGATCACCGGGTTGCCAGGACCGTGGCCTGTTTTGCTACCTCCACCTGATCCTGCATCTCGATTGCCGTGAGGTCGTGGCTTGGTAGATCCCTGAAAGCGATGCCAGTGCCGGGCTGCGCGGCTGGTTCTCAAGGCCTGCCTTACAGAGCAGGTTATGGCATAACCGTTGGTGTTGCACTCGGATTAAGGCAGCCCCATGATAGGCGCTGCGATGAAGGTCTGGTTCAATTCAGGAAAATCGCGGTTGCCCTAAACAAGGCTGCACAGCTTGAGGTCACAACCATGTGGAGAAACACCGAGTCGGGGACAGGGACGTTGACGCACAAGCGTAGTCGTGGGTGGGGACACTTCAAACGGCAATCGGCACGGCGCAGTAACCGTGTGTGCCATTCTCTTGCGCGGATGCGCACAGTCGGGGTCTTGTTTCTGCTGGCGGGGATGCCACTCGGGTGGCAGACAGTGTCGGCGGCAGACGAGGAACCCTCCGTGTTTCAGCGTCTGGTCGAACGCGTATCAATGACGACGGAGCGCCTGATGATGCGAGGCGTCTGCGATCAGGGGCCGATCGAAATGCGCAATGGCGTTGCCCGCTGTGCAGTATGTCCGTCGTATACATCATCCGCCGGAGACAGGACCGGATTCGCCGTTGCGGAGGTGTTTTCCGGCACCTTCGCAGCCGAGCATGAACAGGAAGCGTTGTTGAACATGGAAGGCTGCGAGCCCCAGTCAGAGCTGGGGGGCGGTATGGTGTTATTGCGGCGCACCGGTTCCGGCTGGTCGCGGCTGCAGTATCAGAAGGGATACCGGTTGCGGGATTGCCTTAAGTTTCGGACCACCGACGAAACCTCTGCCTTATTGTGCAATCAGTCGACCTTCGCCCAGGGGAGCGAGATCGGGCAGATTCTCTGGGTCACTGTGACGGCAGACGCGTTTCAGGCAAGGCCGCTGTTGCGCTGGTATGACAATGTCGACAGCAATCCGCGGCAGCTCGTGACGGTGTTCCCGGCCCGGTTCCAGCGATCGGACTTCAATCAGGATGGGCGCAGTGACGTACGCATCCTGTTTCGCTTGAGAGAACAAGACATTCCCGAAAAATATGCCGGCGCAATCGATGCGATCGATGCGGGTTACGGGCTCGCCGAGCCCCGGGTGCTCGGGCTTATCTATCTCTTCGACGGCACGTCACTCTCGCTGCACAAGGACAGTCGCCAGGCGTTTGCGGAGATCAACACGCTGCTGGAAAAGTACCTCCCGGCGGATGCGCCTTAGCTTCTCCCCACGCCGTGGCCAGCAATCAGGTCATAAGCTGGCATGATCGAGAAACATAAAACCCATTGGCATGCGTGCAGCGTTGAGCAGGCACTGGCGGAGCTGGCCAGCTCCGTTACCGGTCTGAGCGACGCGGAGGTCGCCCGGCGCCTGGCCCGATACGGCCCCAATCGCCTTACCCCACCCAAGCCGCGGAGTGCCCTGGCGCGCTTCCTCGCCCAGTTCGACAACCTGCTGATCTACATCCTGCTGGCGGCGGGGGTGGTCACGGTGCTGCTCGATCACGTTGTCGATGCCGGTGTGATTTTTGGCGTGGTGCTGATCAACGGCATCATCGGCTTCGTCCAGGAGGGCAAGGCGGAACGTGCCCTGGACGCGGTGCGCGGGCTGCTGTCTCTGCAGGCCACGGTGATCCGCGCCGGTCACCGCCGCACCCTGCCGGCTGAGCAACTGGTGCCCGGCGACCTGGTGTTCGTGCAGTCCGGCGACCGGGTTCCGGCCGACCTGCGCCTGATCTCAATGCGGGAGTTGCGCGTCGACGAGGCTATCCTCACCGGCGAATCGGTCCCCGCAGACAAACATGGCGAGCCGGTACGCGAGGACGCGCCGCTGGGCGACCGCCGCAACCTGGCCTACTCCGGCACCCTGGTGACCTACGGACAGGGCACCGGCGTGGTCATCGCCACCGGCGATGCGACCGAGATCGGCCGCATCAGCGCCATGCTGGCCGAGGTCGAGCCGATGAGCACCCCGCTCACCCGCCAGATGGCACGCTTCGCGCGCGGCCTCACTGGTGCCATCCTGGCACTCGCAGTCTTCACTGCCCTGTTCGGCATCTGGATGCACGGCTACCCGCTGAGCGAAATGTTCCTGGCGGCGGTCGGTCTGGCGGTGGCCGCCATCCCCGAGGGGCTGCCGGCCATTATCACCATCACCCTGGCCATCGGCGTGCAGCGCATGGCGGCGCGCAACGCCATCATCCGCCGCCTGCCGGCGGTGGAGACCCTGGGCTCGGTGACGGTGATCTGCTCGGACAAAACCGGCACCTTGACCCGCAACGAGATGACCGTGCAGGCGGTGGCCACCCGCCGGCGGTTGTATGACGTCAGCGGTGTCGGCTACGACCCCCACGGCGGTTTTACCAGCGACCAGCGGGACGAGTCGCCCGGCTGCCACCCGGTGCTGCAGGAGCTGTGCCGCGCCAGCGTGCTGTGCAACGACGCCCGCCTGCTGCAGCAGGATGACCAGTGGCGGGTCGATGGCGACCCCATGGAGGGCGCGCTGGTGGTGCTGGGTCGCAAGGCCGGGCTGGATCCGGAGCGGCTCGCCGAGGAAATGCCCCGCGACGACATCATCCCATTCGAGTCACAGCACAGGTTCATGGCTACCCTGCATCATGACCACGCCGGTCAGCGCCATGTGTATCTGAAGGGAGCCCCCGAAGTGCTGTTCAGCCGCTGCCGCTGGCAGCGCAGCGAGGATGGTGACACTGCCATCGACCTCGACTACTGGCTGGCACGGGTGGAGGACATCGCCATGCGCGGCCAGCGCGTCCTGGCCATCGCCGCCCGTGCCGCCGGCCCGCAGCAGCAGACCCTGAAGTTCGACGACGTCGCTGACGACCTGGTGATGCTGGGCCTCGTCGGCATCATCGATCCACCGCGCAGCGAGGCCATCGCGGCGGTGGCCGAGTGCCATTCCGCCGGCATCGCCGTGAAAATGATCACGGGCGACCATGCGAGTACCGCCACCGCCATCGCCAGCCAGATCGGCATAGGTGATGGCCGCCATGTGCTCACCGGGGCCGACCTCGAGCAGCTGGACGATCAGGCGTTGCGCGAGCGGGTGTTGGACGTGGACGTCTTTGCGCGTGCCAGCCCGGAGCACAAGCTGCGCCTGGTGCAGGCGCTGCAGGCCCGCGACCAGGTGGTCGCCATGACGGGCGACGGGGTGAACGATGCCCCGGCGCTGAAACGTGCCGGGGTCGGGGTGGCCATGGGGCTGAAGGGCACTGAGGCGGCCAAGGAGGCGGCGGAGATGGTGCTGGCGGACGACAATTTCGCCTCCATCACCCACGCGGTGCGCGAAGGCCGCACCGTCTACGACAACATCAAGAAGTCCATTGTGTTCATCCTGCCGACCAACGGCGGCGAGGCGCTGACCATCCTGGCCGCCGTCGCCCTCGGCAGGATGCTGCCGGTCACCGCCGCACAGATTCTGTGGGTCAACATGATCACTGCGGTCACTCTGGCGCTGTCGCTGGCTTTCGAGGCCGGCGAGGCCGACCTGATGCAGCGCCGCCCGCGACCGCCCGGTGAACCGCTGCTGACCGGTTTCATGGTGTGGCGCATCCTGTTCGTGTCGGTGCTGGTAGTGGTCGGTACCTTCGGACTGTTCCTGTGGGAGCGCCTGCAGGGGACCGAACTGGACATGGCGCGTACCGTCGCAGTCAACGCACTGGTGGTCGCCGAGGCCTTCTACCTGATCAACACCCGTTTTCTCACCGCATCGGTACTCAATTGGCAGGGACTGTTCGGCAACCGCTACGCGCTGGTCGCGATCGCCAGCGTGCTGTTCTTCCAGCTGCTGTTCACCTACCTGCCATTGATGCAGACCTTTTTTGGCACGGCGTCCATCGGCTGGGAGGCCTGGGGGCGCATCCTGCTGTTCGGCGTTCTGCTGTTTCTGCTGGTGGAACTGGAGAAGACCGTGCTGCGGCGGCGGGACAGCCGTTCCGGCTCGCAGTAAGGAGCTGTTCAAGCCTGCCCGCGATCTTCGCGCTGCTCACCGGGCAGCGACTGGTCGCCGAATGGGGGCTTGGCGCGACAGGCTGCCCGTGGTCCAAGGGCGCGAGGCGTTCACTCAGCCCGTGCTGATCGACGCGCAGGCCATCACCCGACTGGAAGCGGTCAGCAACCTGGCGCCACTGCACAACTTCGCCAACCTGGCGCGCATTCGCGTGGCCCGTGAACTGCGGCCCGGTTTGCCGCAGGTGACACTGTTCGACACCGCCTTCCACCACAATCGGCCCGATCACGCCCGTTATTACACCCTGCCTCTGACCCTGCAGCGCCAGCGGCGTGCCCGCCGAGATGAAGGGTCTCTACGCGTGTTCAGTCCTCCAGCGCGACCGGCGTTGCAAAGCCGGGGGGCTTGATCGCGAGCACCGAACAATCGATCTGGTTCAGAATTGTTTCCGCCGTATTGCCGACGATGAATCCGGCAACGCCAGTGCGGGCCACGGTCCCCATGACAACAAGGTCGACCTGGATCCGCTTAGCCAGCGCCGGAATCTCTTTGCCAGCCGATCCATGCACCAGATGCGTCTGGGGCTTGAGGTAATCCAGAGCGTCCTGCCCCAGACTGGTGGTCACCTCACGCATAAGCGCATCAAGACTCGCCTGGTGATGCCGCCTGACCTGTTCGACGTAGGCAATGATTTTTTCCTCTGGCGCATGCATAAATGCGCCGCGCATGGCGCTCTCACCGATCGCTTCCCAGGCATGCACAATGTGCAGCTCAGCAAAGTCGGACAGCGCCAGGGAGCTGGCCATCTCAAGAATCTGCTGGTTCAGTGCATACCGCGTTTTCAGCTCCGCCGGCGGATACCCTTCGTCGACATCAATCGCCGCCAGGATGCGCCGGTAGGCTTTTGGCGCCTCAGGCTTGATGAGCCAGACCGGGCAGGGGCACTTGCGCAACAGATGCATATCGTCACTGCCAAACAAGCGACCCAGCCAGTCCAGGGTCTTGGGGACCTTGATGACCAGGTCGAACCCGTTGCGTAACACCTCGCGGATGATTTCCAGAAAAGCCGTGCCCTTCAGCACTTTGGTCCGGATCCCTATCCGTTTCCGATACGGATCGACCAGGGTTTCCAACCGCTGCGTATGGGTGCTTACCAGCGCTGCCTGAAGATCGGCTGAGATAGGACCACCCTCCGGCATGCCGATACCGACAGTCACACGTTCCACTACGTCGATGACCGTAAGGCTGGCCTGATTGTTCTGCGCCAGCGTGACGGCACGTTCCAGGAGAGGCTCACATGCCTCTCCGGTTTCCACCACGCAAAGAACATCCTTGAATCTCTTCATTTCATGGGCCTCCCTCGAGGAGCAGCCAGGGATGTGCCGAACATCCATGCTACACCTTGGGCACTATGGTCCAACAGTGCTCTAATGTGAATGATGCGTTGTCAATATTCTCTCCCAAACAATATTACCGGTATGGGTTTCCTCTTCCCTGGGTGTATCAATGTCAGTGCTTCCAGGGGGTTCATTTCGCGTGCCGACACCAGCAGGAAATGCGATCAACGCTTTGGCGCGCAAAACACGATTTCAGTTGAAAACAGGGAGCGAAGTTCGCTGCATGGAATGCGGTATGAACGAGGATGAGCCACTGCGGAATCCCAGGATGGCGATTTGCAGGCAGACAATAACACAGTGGAACTGTTGTCAGGTTATTAACCTGCAAGCACCGGGAACAGTGCCTTGAGTCCATTGGCCATGATCTCGACGGCGATGGCGGTGAGGATGAGGCCAAACAGACGGTTGATAATATTGATACCGAGACGCCCCAGTGCATTACCGATGGGTGCCGCGAGCCGCAGGACGATCCACAGGACGAGACACACGAGCAGGATGCAGGCAATAATGATCCAGGGGTGGAAAGGTACGCCGGGGCGGTGCATCTGGATGATCACGGTACTGATGGCGCCCGGGCCGGCCAGCAGGGGGATCGCCAGTGGCACGACCGCGATACCGGATGCTGCCTCAGAGGGGTGTGTGTCCGCGGTGCTCACCCTGAGGGTGTCCGGTTCGGCGCGCAACATGGCGAGCGCCATGAGCAGGAGAATGAGGCCGCCCCCGACCCGGAAGGACGCCAGACTGGTGCCCATGAACAACAGTAACTGCTCGCCGGTAAGCGCCGCGGCAATGAGCACCGTGGCGACGGTCGCCGCGGCTATGAAAGCGACCCGCGCACGTTGTCGATCCGTGTAATCCTGCGTCAAGCCAAGCAGGATCGGTACCGCCATAAACGGATCGAGAATGACCAGCAGTGCCGTCAGAAACCGCGTATATTCGGTCCAGTGTTCCATAGAAACAACGCCACGAACAGGCCGATACCCGCCTCACAACAGCTGCGAGAACAGCGTTGCCAGCCCGAGGAAACTGAAGAAACCGACAACGTCGGTCACCGTGGTGAGAATGATAGAGGCCGACTGGGCGGGATCCTGGCCGAGACGTGTCAACACCAGTGGAATCGCCGCGCCGGCAAGGCCGGCCAGCGCCATGGATATGACCATCGCAACGCCAATGATCAGGGCGAGGCCCGCCGAGTGACTCCAGAGCAGCACGCCCAGTCCTGTCACGACTGCAATCGCCATCCCGTTCAGCGAACCCGCGAGTACTTCCTTTAGCAGCACCCGCTGCCAGTGACGCAGCCGGATCTCTCGCAGCGCAAGCCCGCGCATGATAACGGCGAGAGCCTGCGCGCCGGTGTTCCCGGACTGGCCGGCGACAACCGGTAGCAGCACTGCCAGCGCCGTGAATTGCGCGATGGTGTTCTCGAACAGTCCAACGACTGCAGCGGCGAGAAAGGCCGTCAGCAGATTGATATTGAGCCAGGGAAGGCGTTTGCGCATCGCGACCAGAGGCGAGGACAGCGCGCGTTCATCACGGCTCACGCCGACCATGGCCTGCATATCCGTTGCGGCTTCTTCCTGGGCGGCCTGGATGACGGTGGACTGGCGGATGACACCGAGGAGGCGGTCTTCGAGATCGACAACCGGGAGCAGGCGCAGGCGGTAGCGCGAGAAAAGATCGATGATCTCCTCCCGCGGTGTCAGTGCGTTGACGCGAACCGTCGTGCTGATATGCACAAGCGTCTCCAGGCGAGTGGCGGGGGCCGCACCGACAACGTCCACCAGATCCACCAGGCCGAGCAACCTGCCGCTGTCATCTGTCACCACGAGGACGGCAGTATCACGCGCGGGAAACCGCCGTAACCGGTTCAGCACCTGTTTGACGGTCAGGCGAGCGGGGAGGCTGGGCGCGCGCGGTTGCATCAAACGCCCCGCGCTTGCTTCCGGATAGGACATCAGGTCGCGCAGTTCTCTTGCCAGTCCTGCGTCCAGTTTGTCCAGTTGTAGTTCCCGGCTTTCCGGATCCAGGCTGCTGAGCAGCAGCGCTGCGCGGACCGGATCCATGGCACCCAGAATCCGCCGGACAAAGCCCGGTTTCAGCTGTTGCAACGCTGTCGTCGCAAGGGCCGTCGATATGCGGCCCAGGATTCGTGCCCCCCGTTCCGGGGACTGCGTCTGCAGCAGCTGGACGATCTCGGGAACGGGTGCCGACTCCAGCACCTCGGTTGCCTCCTGGGGAAACTGGTCGACAAAGGCATCTGCCAGAGCGCGCGAGACGGCGCGTAGATCAGTCACGGGGATCTCGCCGTGTCAGCGACGTGCCGGTAGCGATTAATGCAGCCAACAGGTGCCCCGCCGTAATGGAAAACAATTCACCCACGGCCATGAAGGTTCCGAGGCCACCGCCGAGGGTATCAACCTGCACCGACCGTTCCTCGAAGCGGCGCACGGCTTTCTGACGAATCACCCCGAGCAGGACCTGATTTTCGTCCGTGACAGGCAGCGCGTGGTATTCCTGCCAGTAGGGACTATGGATAACGGTGCGTAGCGACTGCGTGGGGGAGAGGCTGACCACATGTCGGTGCATCACCTGACTGATGTTGCTGGCTGGCCGCGCATTGATCAGTTCATGCAGCGTCAATACGCCCACAAGCTGCCCCTTTGCATTGGTAACATAAATGTAGAACTGCATGCCACGTCGTATCCGCTTGATGCGTTTCAGGGCATGCCGAACGGACAGTTCCTCCGGCACGCTTGCCAGCGGTGCCTCCATGAAGGCGCCGGCGCTACCCTCGAGGTAGGGGAGCAGGAGTCGTATCGATGCCGCCAGATCCGGTTGCAGCGCGCTCAGTAAGGCATCGCGTCTGTCCCGATCGAGCTGACGCAACAGCAGGATCTGAAAATCGGGCAGGAGCTGGGCGAACAGTTGGCCAGCCGCCAGCGGTTCGATGGCGGCGAGACAGCTCGCGGCAAAACCCGGCGAAAAATGCTCGATGATGTGCTCTGCAGTCAGCGGACTCGTGACCGCCAGCAATTTCGCCACGCTTTCGGCCGGAAAGTCCTCGAGCGCGCGCGCGGCGGCGGCGGGATGGTCTCTCAGGAACGCCGCGCTCAGACGGGCATCCGGGTTCATGTCGGGCCGACCCGGGAAATGTGCACCGATTCCTGTTCACTGAATCGCTTGGCCGGAATCAGCGTCTGTCCGTCGGGCGTCTCCACGATGAGGCTCGTCCGCGTGATGCGCAGTAGTTTCCCCTCGATATCGCCGATGCGTATGATGTCGCCCGGACTGTAGGTTTGGGCGATCGACTGGGCGGCCAGCAGATTGGCGATGGTCGTCTTCGCGCCGAAGGAGAAGGCGAGTGCGATCGCTCCAAACATCACGCCGAAGAGCGTGGCGACCAGGGCGACCAGCAGTGTGTTGTCGATGCCGATCTGTCCGGCGGCGACAGAAAACACGATCAACAGGACCAGTGTCTGACCCAGACGTCCAAGGACCTCACTCTCCTCGATACCAATTTTCTTGCTGGTACGGCTGAGAACAGCCCGCGTTACCTCGGCAAACCACAGGCCGATAAACAGAATCAGGAGACCGGCCAGCAGCCGTGGAACGTAGGCGGTGATGCCGCTGAGGACACCCGATATAAGCTCCAGTTCGAGAACCTCAGCCGCGGCAAGCACAAAGAACAGCAGCACCACCCAGAATACGATGCGGCTGGCAAACGTTGGCGCCGCACTGTAGGAACGCGGTTGCTCGACGCGGGTGTCCATCGGCCGGGTGTGCGCGAGTCGGACGACGGTTTTTTCGGTGATCTTCGCTGTTGCATACCGTAACAGGCGCGCAACCCCCCACCCGGCAAACAACAGCACCACGGCCCCCAGAACTGCCGGCAGATGTCCGAGAATCTGTAGTGCGACCCGGCTGACGGACTCGGTCAGGGTGGCCGTCCACTCCTGAAGCTCCACAATCGGGTTCTGGTTCTCCATAATGGCCAATCATAGGGCGCGAGTCGTAAGCTTCGCAACAGGGAGCGCGAAGCTCAGGTAAGCTTGCTGCTGCCTGCGGTTCAGTATTTGTGCAAACCTCGATAAACTCTCAACCCCCCGCAGGCATGGGATGTGCCCCGGGCTGTTACACGGATTCCAGGAATCGCGGCCGAGCGGTAAGCTGTGTCTCACTCTGATAACAACCGCCCTGGCTTCAGCCGTCGACAAGGCCTGGGTTTGCTGCTCGGGCCGGCGTGCTTTCTGGCGGTGTATCTGCTTCCCCTGCCGAAAGCGATGCCACCGGAAGCGTTGGCAGTTGCCGCAGTGGCGGTGCTGATGGCGATCTGGTGGGTCACCGAAGCGATTCCCATTCCCGCCACAGCGGTCATTCCCATTGCGCTCTTTCCTGCCCTCGGGATTATGGGGTCGGCGGATACGACCGCCAACTATGCCAACCACCTGATTTATCTGTTTCTGGGCGGATTCTGGATAGCAGCAGGCATCGAAAAATGGGGTCTTCACCGGCGCATCGCCCTGCACATTCTGCGCCTGGTGGGAAACCGGCCGGAGCGTATCGTGCTGGGTTTTATGCTGGCGACCGCGTTCCTTTCCATGTGGCTCAGTAATACGGCGACGGCCATGATGATGCTGCCGATGGGAACGGCAATTGTCAGTCAGACAATGGCGGCAGGCGACGCTCGGGTCGCCACGCCGGGTGCGCAACCGCCGCAGGCTTGTTTCGCAACGGCACTGATGCTGGGTATCGCGTATGCGGCCTCTATTGGAGGTGTTGCCACGTTGATTGGTACGCCCCCGAATGCCGTGTTAGCGGGTGTCGTCGAGACCTTATATGGCCAGCGCATCAGCTTTGGTGCCTGGCTGGCGTTCGGCTTGCCGCTGTCGCTGGTCATGCTGCTCCTGTGCTGGCTCTACCTGACGCGTATCGCCTTCAGAAGTGAGATGAAACACCTTGCCACAAGCGACGCATACATAGAGGACGAGTTGCAGCGGCTCGGCCCCGCTTCGAAAGAGGAACGCCGGGTACTGATGGTGTTTGTCGCCGTGGCCAGTGCCTGGATTCTGCGCGGCCTGGTCGATCTCTCGGCGCTGACGCTGGTTCATGATTCGACGATCGCAATGACGGGCGCCCTGCTGCTGTTCATGATTCCGTCGAATCTCGCGCGCGGTGAGTTTCTGCTCGACTGGAAAACGGCGGTAAAGATTCCCTGGGACGTTATCATTCTGTTCGGTGGCGGATTCGCACTTGCCCATGGTTTTCAGGAAAGTGGTCTTACCGCATGGATTGGCCAGCAGCTTCCCATCTTCCAGGGGGCGAACCCAATCCTTATTGTGCTGATGGTCTCCACGGTGACGATCTTTCTGACTGAGCTCACGTCCAATACGGCCACGGCGAGTATGTTGCTGCCGGTCTTCGCCAGTCTCGCCGCCGGCGCCGGTATTCATCCCTACGGCCCGATGGTTGGAGCGGCGCTGGCAGCATCGTTCGCCTTCATGCTGCCGGTGGCGACGCCACCCAATGCCATTGTGTATGCGAGCCGCTGTGTGTCGATCCCGCAGATGGCAAGGGCCGGCTTCTGGTTGAATATACTCGGAATCGTGATGATTGTGCTGGGCGTCTCGGCAGTCTTGCCATGGTTGTGGGGCTTTTCGCTTGACCAGTTCCCAACAGGTTTTCACAAAGCGCCGTAAGGGAACAACGTTGACAATCCGTGTAAAGCAATGCATCCGCTGGCGCTCAAACCCCCGGTCTGCAACGGTACTGGTCGGTTTCGGCTAAGGAGCGCGCAAGTCGCCACGCTACCGCCGCGGGCAGTCGGTCCTCGACCGTCAGCGCTGCTCAGGCGCGAGGGTCGGTCTGGTCAGTTCTGGCGACGCTGTCGGATTCCTCATCCGGCTTCTGCTCGCCGGCGTTCGCCGCGTCTGGTAAGGTGTCGATCCGGATCTCGCCGACTCGCCGACCGATGATGGTCAATGCCTGCAGCCTGAAGCCGGATTCAAGGATGACATCGCCTGCCTCGGGCATGCGCCCCAGGCGCTGCATGAACAGCCCGGAAAGCGTGTTGGCATCCAGTTCATCCGGTACCGTCAATCCGATAGCGCGTTCCACGTCACTAATCGATACCAGTCCGGATGCCTCCCAATGATCCTCAAACGTCACGATCGGCGCAGCCGGCTGCTCGGCATCGGTCTCGTCCTGGATTTCACCAACGATCTCTTCCAGCAGATCTTCCAACGTTACGATTCCTGTCAGCTCGCCGTATTCGTCGACCACGAACGCCATATGTGCCCGCCGGGCACGCATGGTGTCGAAGACATGTGCAACCAGCTGACTTTCGGGTGCCACGATCGGTTGACGGCAGTAACGGGCGAGTTCGCGCCAGGGTTCTTGTTCGCCTGACAGCATTGCCGCGTAGAGATCTTTGGCAAGAACGAGGCCGATGATATTTTCCAGACCGCCGTCCACGACGGGAAACCGCGAATGCCCGCTATCCCGGATGATGGCCGCGTTGTTCTCCGGGCTGGCAGCGAGATCGAGGACTACGACCGAACTTCGCGGAATCATCACTCGGCTCACCATGCGTCGATCAAACTCGAACAGGTTTTTAAGCATGCCGGCCTTCTGCTCTTCGAGTTCGCCATGTTCGCTCGAGGTGGCGACAAGCCCTTTGAGTTCCGAGTCAGTCAGCACATCCGCGTGGCTGACCTCCTCGACGCCAAATGCCGCCAGTATGCCGCGTGTTGCTCGGTTCAGTACCCAGTTCAAAGGCCAGACCAGCAGGTAGGAAATGTGCAGCGGATAGGCGACCCACAGCGAGACCGGCTCGGCCTTGCGAATCGCAAGAGTCTTGGGCACCTGTTCACCGATGACAATGTGCAGCGAGGAGAACAATAAAAAGCCGACCAGGAAAGCCACCGTGTGTAATGCATGCTCCGGCACTCCCGCGGCATGGAAGGCCGGTTCCAGTAATGCAGCGACAGCAGGTTCGCCCACCCAGCCGAGTCCCAGTGATGCCATAGTGATGCCCAGCTGACAGGCAGCAAGATAAACCTCCAGGTTCCGCTGGATACGCACCGTCAGTTCTGCGGTACGGTTGCCGCCGTCAGCGAGGCTTTCCAGCCGAAAGCCGCGCGCCTTGACCAATGCGAACTCCGCGGCCACGTAGAAGCCGTTCGCCGCGAGTAGAAGAACGATCTCGATGAGGCTCAGCATGATTTCGGAATGTCTCCAATCGGTATCCGCACTAACGTTTTGACACAGTCGATCGTAACTAAGTCACCCCATGTGGCCAAATCGACATGCGTCAGGTCTAATAACAGCACAACCGGGATCATACAGGTACTGACCATCATCACCGTGATTTTCGTGCTTGTGGGCCTGCTTGGCGGTGTCTACGGCATGAATTTCGAGAAACTGCCGGAACTGCATCCGCCGGCCGGCTACTTCACCGCGATGGGCATTTTGCTGTTGACCGCGACGACTCTCCTTCTCATCTTCAGGAAGACAACAATGGCTCTGATTACGCTTCGCGCGTTTGTCCTCGCCCTGGTTCTATTCTCGCCCGTTGCCACACCCGGGGCGGGGGAGAACCGGACACCACCTGACCCCGCACAATTGTCGGCCGACTGGTGGGTTTATTTTTCGACGCCGGAGGACCAGGCCAGCGGGAGTCTGGACCAGCGCATTACTCTTGCGATCGACGGCTTGAGGAAGACGAAACAGTCCGTCACGGTCGCGCAGTCGACGCGAATCGGCGCGCTTGTCGACGGCGTCATTGCGAGCCTTGAGCAGTATGGCCGGCTGGTGCAGGCGAAGCCACCGGTGCCGCTACCGGCGCCGGTTGCAGCCGAGACATATTCGCTCGATGAGTTGCTGGGCGTAATGGACAAGCTGCGCAAGGCGCGTCTGGAACTCGATCTGGAGACACAGGAAACTGCTCAGTTGGACAACGCCATACGCGAGGCGCAAGGACAACTGAGCAAAAAGAAAGTTGCTTACCTGGCATTGCCCCAAGCTGCACCGCAACGGCTCGAGATGGGTTTGGACATGATGCAGTTGCGTCTGCGCATGGAGATGGCCGCGCTCGAAGTCCGTTGGAAGCGTCAGCACCAGGCAGTGCTCGACAAGCAGGTCAATGCGCTGGAGGAAACGCTTGGGCTTGCCATGCAGCGGATCACTGCAAGTCGGGCAGAGGTGGAGGCCTGGACGAGTCGCCGTGATGCGAGTGCAAAGCGCGTCGACGAGCTCAGTGCGGCACTGACAAAGGCGCAGCTCGCCGCATCCGGTACACCGTTAGCCGATCCGGCGGACGAGGAACGCATGGCGCTCGCGCGCCAGAAGCTCGTGCAGCATGAGGTTGAACTTGCACTTGCGCAGGGGGCCGTTGTTACTGCCGACACAGGTCTTATCCTGCTTGGTTATTTCACAGGAACCGGTGCGCCTGATCTCAATCGAGACCGTCAGCGGTCGGAAGAATACGCCAAGGAACTCAAAGCGATCGATGCGCGCTTCGCGGACTGGAAAGAACAGACCTACCGGAGTCGGATAGCTGCCTCCGAGTTGATCGCAGAAACCAGCGACACGGCGATGCTTGGGCAGTTTAAGGCGCGGGTCAAGGTCGCGGACGATACTGATAACAAGCTACGCAGACTCACGGATGATATCGAACGTGGACGCCAGCTTATCGGGCTACTCGACAAAACCCTTGCGCAACGTGCGGGGTACGTAGGCCGAGGCATTGCCGCGGTTGAGGGCGTGGTCGGCGAGAGCTGGAGTGTCACCAAGGGCCTGCTAACAGAGAGCCTGTTCGAGATCAACGAGACACCTGTCACCGCCCTCGGCCTTCTTCGGGTAGTCGTGATTCTCACCATCGCCTGGTGGTTGTCGAAGCTGATTCGGACAGCGATCATGCGCCTCGGCGAGCGGCGGGAGGCCTTCAACGCCAGTTCACTCTACACCCTGGGGCGCGTCATACACTACGTGGTCCTCATCGTTGGTGTGATCGTGGGGCTGTCCTCGATCGGTATCGACTTCACCAAGTTCGCGTTATTTGCCAGCGCCCTGGGCGTGGGTATTGGTTTCGGTCTGCAGACCATGATCAGTAACTTTGTTGCAGGCCTCATGATCCTGTTCGAGAAAAGTCTCAAAGTGGGGGATTTCGTCGAGTTGGAGAATGGCGTGACAGGGGAAGTTCGCGAGATCAATATGCGTAGTACACTGATCACCACCAACGATAATGTGGATATCCTGGTACCCAACTCTGTCTTCGTGAACGGTCAGGTGACGAACTGGACGCTGCGAGAGGCCTACCGTCGGATTCACGTACCCTTCGGTGTCGCCTACGGTACCGACAAGGAGAAGGTGAAGAAGGCGGTACTCGAAGCGGCCGACGCTGTGCCCTGGACGCTGCAGGGCAACAAGCGGCGTATGCCGCAGGTCTGGTTCGTGGAGTTTGGCGACAGCAGTCTGAATTTCCAGCTGGTGGTCTGGCTGACTCCGGATGCGGTCAAGCGGCCCGGCGCCGTGCATGCCACCTACCTGTGGGAAATTGAGACCAAGCTGAGCGAGTACGGCATCGAGGTTCCGTTCCCGCAACGTGATTTGCATGTGCGTAGTGTGTTCGGGCACAAGGACGAGGAGGGTGCCGCACTCCTGTCACGGGGCGACAAGAGTTGTGCCAACTTAGTGCGATGCTTTTTCGCTTGACCGTTGCCTGTGGGTGGGTGCGGAACTGGCGATCTTGCCATGTGCATCGACGGGAAGGCATAGGATCCCGGCGGGTTCTACGAGGCGCTGATCAGTTCGTCGGGTTATGCGCGCGCGGCATCCCGTAGCCAGGCGAAAGACGGAAGTCGCTGAGCAGCGAAAAACTCGTGCGCCGGTAGCGGGCTCAGCGGCGGAACCGTCGTCGCGGCGCGGTGTCCCATGAGTGTCGGTGCTAACTGCTACAGCGTCTTAAGGAATGGCAGACCATGGAACAGCTTCCTATCAGTCACGTCGTCGCCGGCCTGGCCCTTGCACTGACGTTTGGTGGTATGACGTTCTTTTCCGCGGTCGTAGCCCCGCTGGTGTTTACCAAATTGCCCTTCGATATCGCCGGCAGCTTCATTCGGCAAGTCTTCCCCTGGTACTACTTCACCATGGGAGCGACTACCCTGATCGCTCTGATAGCATTGCTGCTGGGCGGAAGTGGCACCTCGACGTGGGACGTGCCTTTGACGGCACTCGTCCTGGCAGGATTCGTGTATGCGCGACAGGTGCTCATGCCGATGATCAACCGTGCCCGCGACGCGGAGATGGCCGGCGAAACGGGTGCAGCCCGTCGCTTCAAGCGCTTGCACCAAACGAGTGTCGTCCTCAACAGTTTCCAATGGCTGGCAGTGCTCGCGGCGATAACACTGGTGTTGGTTTGAATCTTCGCCATCGCGCCACCGGGTGCTCATGGCAGCCGAGCAGGCGCTGTACGACTGGCTGGGGCGGGACTCTCCCCGGATCAAGGCACGTTACCCTCTGGAGGGTATGCGCAGCCTGCGTCAGGATCTGCTTGCCCTGTTCGGCCTGTGCCAGGCGCGGATATCGGGATGACGCCAGAACAGGTGCCGTCCGACCGAGGCCCTTGTCCCGGTCCACAGGATCCGTATGGAACCCGCCGCAGTCGGGACTGTCACACGCAGTATTGTCCCCCAATAATCAGCCGATGGTACGCCTGGTCGTCATTGCACTGCTCAGCCTGCTCGTCTCCGCCTGCAGCCGCACGGAGTTCGCCTACCGCAATGCGGACTGGCTGCTCGAGTACTACGCGCGGCAGACGGTTGATGCCAGCGCCGCCCAGCGGGATGACTGGCGGCCTGTGCTGGCGAGCACGCTCGAGCGCCACCGGGAAGAAGCGCTGCCCCTTGTCATCGCCTATCTGGATCTGGCCGGACGCATTGTCAGGCAGGCAGACAGTTCGATCGGCGCGGCGTGTCTGCTCGACGGTGCCTTGCTCCTCTCGCAGCGGCATGCGCGCCTTGCCGTTGACCTGTCGGTGCCCTTGCTCACCACCCTTGATGCCGCACAGGTCAGATACCTCGCTGAGTACGTGGCGCAGCGCCAGCAAGATGCCGCCAAGCGGTACCTCGATCCGGACACGGCGCGCAGGAAGGCGTCTCGCCAGGAGCGGTTCATCGACCGGATCGAAACCTGGACCGGAAAACTCAATGCCGACCAGCGGCAGCAGGTAAGCGAGGCGCTAAAGCGCATCCCCGATCTCAGTGCTCCCTGGCTGGCCTATCGGGCGCAGCAAACGGACAGACTGCTGGGAATGCTCGAGGCCGGTACGAGCGCCAAGGCCCTGCGTCGGTACCTCAATGACTGGTGGGTGCAACAGGACGGTCGATCCGCTGAATACCGGCAACTATGGCGCATCGCCAAATATGAGTTCGTCCTGCTGCTGGACGAACTCGCGACGACGCTCACTGACAAACAGCGCGCAAGGTTCGAGGACCGGCTCGGCGCGCTGCGCAAGGACCTGGCATCCTTCCTCTTACCCGCGCAGCCGCCCGTGTCTCTGCCGATTAGGCCTGTGTGTGCTTCCGCGCCAGTATGATACGCACACGCCAGCCACCCGGGTGGGACTGCAGAGCCCGATACGGGGGTTCGAGGGGACCCGAAGCGCGGAAGAGCGCCCCGGTAACCGCAATCTGCGCTTGCTCGGACAGCTGCTTTCCTTCCTGCGCCCCTACCGTACCGCACTGGCGGGTTCCGTGCTTGGCTTCGGCCTTGTGCTGTAGCGCGTGGCTGATTACGGCCTTGGCAGCGGGTCGGGGAGCGGGGCGTGGCTGACTTCCGCAAGCGCGTATTCGACCGGGTGCTGAAACTGGAGCCGGCCTTCTTTAGGGAACTGACGCCCCGATCGGTGCTCATGTACCAGAGTCTCGCATGCATGTCTCGGGACACATTTGAGTAATCGGGCGAACAGCGTATCATGGTGTGCCAAGGCTTAGGTCTCCTGCTGTTACGGTGTCTGGTGAGACTCACCTTGTAACGGTCAGCTGAGTTCTAGGCCTTTTCTCTGTCTGTTAACGCAACCGCAGTTACCAGGCATGCCTTCTGGGGTCGAACGTCAGAACTGTGTGCCCGCGTGGCTGGCGATGGGAAACACATATCCTGTCCCTGCGGGCAAAGGGGAAGCTCCATGCATGATGTTGAGGAACCTGTCGCAGGAAGTACTGCTGTGGCCGGAACTAGCCCGCATTTCTCACCGGGCGGCGATAGAGTCACATAATGCACTGAGGTAAGGAACAGAGTGCAGATCAGGGAAAAGACAGTGTGTAATCAGGCAGTGCCTATCCCGGCCCTGGCTGGTTCTCGCGCGCCCGGACTTGCGCTTCACTCAAGTGGTAGCTACGGCTACCACTTTCCCTCCAGCGCGGCGTCCGGACACACGAGCCCTGCGCCAGCATCCGGGATCCCGGTGAGAAATGCGGGCTAGCCACTCTATCGAACCCATTGAGCTGCATGAACGTATTCGATCCTTGGTTGACGGACAACCGTATGCGGTTCTCTGCACGCAGGGCGGTGGGCAACCGTATGGGTCTTTGGTTGCTTTTGCAGCGACGCATGACCTGAAAGCGATGGTGTTCGCGACGCCGGTAACAACGCGTAAATTCCGTCTGCTTACAGAATGTGACAGGGTCGCCGTGCTTATCGATAATCGTTCCCTGTGTCAGTCTGACATCACGCAGCTTGAAGCGGTAACGGCCACAGGCCGTGCGATACGGATTGAGCGTCGACCTGACGCTGAGCCGTGGGTGAAACTTCTTTTGGGTCGTCATCCTTATATGAAGGCATTCCTGGATGCACAAACTACGGCTTTGTTCATGGTGGACATTCTCCGTTACCTCCATGTTGCCCGCTTCCAGGAAGTGAAGGAATGGATTCCTCACCGCAAGGGGTAGTTCCACTCATCGATGCTGCGGAGGCAGGAGAAGCGCGCGTCGGCGCCAAGGCTGTTCGGCTGGCGAAACTGGCGCAAGCGGGATTTCGTGTTCCGCACGGCGCCTGTATTTCCACGCTCTGGTACGAAGAATTCGTTCGGCATAACAGACTGACAGATGACATACAGTTCGAGCTCGGGCGCAAGCCGCTTTCTGAGATGCACTGGGAGGAGATCTGGGATGCGGCGCTGCGCCTCCGTTCCCGGTTTCTGGCAGGCCATGTGCCTCGGGGAAATTGCCGCTGCGCGTCAGGAAACGATGGGGAAGCTACCCAAAGACCGGCCGCTGGCCGTGAGGTGTCCGGCTCATGGCGAGGACCATCCGGGCGCTTCCATGAAACCCCGGAGGAGGGGGACAGAGCCACAGCAGACGGTTTCCGGGCATTGTCACCGTGGGCGGCGCAGAGTGTGATGTGGTGGGCATAACGCTGCAATAGCCAACTCCGCCGCGCACTCAAACCCCGCCCCGTGCGCGTCGATCCAGACCGCTGCAGTGCAGGTTCTGGAATATCCCGCTGCCGCTTGAACCGGAGCGGCTTCAGCCGGAAGTTGCGGGTGAACAGCCGTTCGCTTGCCATTTTCGTCCCTGAGTTCCATCATGCTGCCCAAACCGGGTGTGCGTGAAAGCTGGGGCACGCCAAGAGATCAGATGCCAAGGGTTGCGGACAGGTTGGCTTTCTGGGTGAAGGCATGTGCTTCGACGGCGATACCTGACACGTACTGATGGCACTATCCACTCAGTTTGCGGAGTTCCTCCATGTTCAACATCTTTTCTGACCAGCAGCGGCTGACGGCGGCAAAACGTATCATCCGGCATGTCGCCGGCGCCGTGGATCTTCCCATATCCGTTCGACTCTGGGAGGGCACCATCGTGCCACTGGGGACGAACGCGGATCGGGAGCGTTTCCTGTCGGTAGACGACGCCGGCGTTGTCGGTGCTCTGCTGCGACGCCCGTCGCTGGAGACCCTGTATCGGCTGTATGCCAGCGAACACATTGACGTACATGGTGCCGATTTCATGTTCTTTCTGGAGCTCGTTCAGGCGCACCGGAAGCGAATCGGAGGGCAGGTGGTTGGTCGGCGTCTGCGCAGGGGCTTTCCCTGGCGCAGCGTCTTGCCGCTGCTCACTGCCCCTGAGCCGGCTGCCAGGCTCTCCCACCGTTATGGTGGCGATGAAACCGGCTATTCGAAGCAGAAACGCAAGAATAAGGAACTGATACAGTTCCACTACGACGTCAGTAACGAGTTCTACGCGCTGTTTCTCGATGCCCAGATGGTGTACTCCTGCGGCTATTTCACGGACTGGTCGAATTCGCTCGACCAGGCCCAGCAGGACAAACTCGACCTGATCTGCCGCAAGCTGCGTCTGAAACCCGGCGATCGTTTTCTCGATATCGGTAGCGGCTGGGGTGCCCTGCTGTGTCACGCCGCACAGCACTATGGTGTAAGGGCCGAAGGCGTCACGCTGTCACAGCGGCAATACGACTATACGCTCGCAAAGATTGCCAGGCTCGGCCTGCAGGACCGCGTCCAGGTATCGCTTCGGGATTACGCATCCCTGGAAGGCAGCTACGACAAGATTTCCAGCATCGGCATGTACGAACATATCGGCATCGCCAACTACCCTGACTACTTCAGAAAGGTGTTGTCGCTGCTGGATGACCAGGGTATTTTTCTCAATCATGGCATCACGCGGCGGGGCAAGCTCAACGCCAAGACCGCTGGACGGGTCAGTGCCTCTCGCGGTGTGCTGCTGAAGTACATCTTTCCCGGCTCTGAGCTCGATGACATTGGTCACACCGTCCAGGTTATGGAAGGCTGTGGCTTCGAGGTCTACGATGTCGAGAATCTGCGTCCCCACTACGGCAGGACCTGCCGGCTGTGGTACGAGCGCCTGCTCGCCCAGCGCGATGCAGCGATCGAGCAGGTCGGCGTCGAGCGCTATCGCATGTGGCTCGTCTATATTGCCGCGGTCGCGCGTACCTTCGATCTGGGTGCGATGCGTATTTATCAAACCGTCGCGACAAAGCGGGCAATGATCGCGGGAAACGTGTTGCCGCCCACGCGGGCCGATATTTATCGGGATCACCTGGCCTGAACACCATTGGACCAGCCCGGATTTCTCGGTGGGCGGCGGTAAATCCATGAAGGGCACTCAAATATTGAACTGAGGTATTGAATAGCGTGCAAAGCAGATTACCTACAGTGCGTTTTCGGCCATGGCTAATTCTGGCCGTGGCCGGTTCTCGCGCGACCGCTTTGAGACAGACGCTGTTTCGCGGACGAGGGAAACCAGTGACGTTGCGGCGGAGACCGGACGTACGTCGCGTGGACCTGCGTGCGGCTCAGGGTTCGCATGGCTGAGCCAGCCGGTTCTCCGGGACGGGTGCTGGTGTTCGGCGCCAGCGGTTACATCGGCACCCACCTCGTGGCCCGGCTCGGCCAGTTGCAGCGCCCGGTGCGTGCGAGCGCGCGTAACCGGGAGGTGCTGGAGGGCAGGGGCTGGGAGGGTGTGGAGCGGGTCGAGGCCGATGCGCTCAAGCCCGAAACCCTGGCGCCAGTCCTGTCGGGCGTGGACGTCGCGTACTATCTTGTCCACTCGATGGCGGCGGGGCAGCATTTTGCCCACCTCGATCTCGAGGCAGCCGAGAACTTTCGGCGCGCGGCGGAGCAGGCCGGCGTGCGGAGAATTGTCTATCTTGGCGGTCTGATTCCGTCCAATCCGGTTTCCGAACATCTGCGCTCACGCGAGGAAACCGGTGACTGTCTGCGTGCGGGGAAAGTGCCGGTCACCGAGATTCGCGCCGGGATGATCGTCGGGCCCGGATCCGCGGCCTTCGAAGTCATTCGCGACCTGGTCAATCACCTCCCGGTCATGGTTACGCCGCGCTGGGTCCGCACCCGTTCATCGCCGATCGCCCTGGATAACCTGCTCGACTACCTGCTGCGGGTACCGTATTTCGAAGCGACGGCAGGCAAGTCTTATGATGTCGCCGGGCCCGACGTGCTGACCTATGAAGCGATCATGCGCCAGTACGGGGAAGTGGTCGGGCGGCATCCGCTCATCATCCCGGTCCCGGTTCTCAGCCCGCGCCTGTCGTCTTACTGGCTGCGCCTGGTGACCTCGGTGCCAACCAACATTGCGCGAGCCCTGATCGAGGGGCTCAAACAGGACGTGGTGGCGAATGATGCGCCGATCCGCCAGTTGATTCCCCTGTCGCTGCTGACCTTCAAGGAATCGGTGCGTGCCACACTGGATGCGGAGTCCAGGCAACAGATTCCGGCCCGTTGGGTAGAAGGCTCGATGATGTGTCGCAATTACCACCCCGAGTATGGCTTCTACGCCAAGCGCGCAGGAGGCAGCGCAAGCGCAACCGCACCAGTGGCCGAACTGTGGCGCCAGATCACCTCGATCGGCGGTCATCAGGGGTATTACTATCTCAACAGTCTCTGGGTAATCCGGGGTGCCATCGACTGGTTGATCGGGGGACCCAGCTATCGTCGTGGGCGGCGCCATCCCACCGAGGTGCGCGTCGGCGATACCATTGATGCGTGGCGGGTCATCGCGGTAGAACCCGAAACCCGGCTGACACTGCTGATGGAAATGAAGGCGCCGGGTGCCGGCGTACTGGAGTTTGAATTGAAGCCCGAAGCGCCGGGCCATCGCGTCACCGCCACGGCATATTTTCATCCTGCCGGCGTCTGGGGGCTGCTGTACTGGTATCTGTTGGCCCCGTTTCACTGGCTGATTTTCCGTGGCTTGACACGGGCGATTGCTGCGCGCGCCAGCGCCGCGAGCGGGCCCCAAAGCGCCCCGCGGCAAGACGCGTGATTAATCGCCGACAGCCAGCGTCAGGCGACAAATGCGTGTCGGACCATCCCCGGGGGTGGTCATTGCCAGAGCGGCCGCAAGGCTGTGCGTCGGGTGAAGGTTTTTCCCGCCGCGGCGGCCAGGTGCGTGGTGGAAACGGGTTCTCTGCGCCCCTGCGCGATCAGAAACTGATGAGTCCGAGCGCCTTCCGCTGGATGACCAGCAGATCACCGAGATCGAACAGCCTGTTGGGCGCCGGGATGCCATTGACAAGCGGCGCCACATCGCCATGCAGTTGCTGCTCTTCCGTGAGGCTCAGGTCGCCTGCCAACACCCGATAGCCAAGCAGGACATCCGCCGCATTGACCTCGCCGTCCATGTTGATGTCGCCATCGGCGAGAGACGGGAAAGACCCGGAATCGAGCGGATCCGTATGCAGCTGCACCTCCAGGCCATCACTGACGCCGTCATTATCGGTATCCCCGGACAGCGGGTCCGTATCCTGACCCACGGCATAATTCGCGGCGTCACCGTCGAAGGCGACTTCCTCATAATCACTCAGGCCGTCGCCATCGGTATCGGTCAGCAGGATACTGGTGCCGATGGACTGCTCGAAGCTGTCGCTCAGACCGTCTCCGTCGGTATCCGGTTCGGGTTCGACGGTCACCGTCATCTGATCGCTCGTGAAGAGCAGACCGTCGTCAGCCTTCAGGCCCAGTACAAAGGTGCCCGCTGCAGAAAACGTCGCCGTGGTATCGACCAGGGCCGCGTTACCGAAGGTAACGGCGCCTGGACCACTGACCACGCTCCATGTCGTCGTCAAGACGGCGTTTGGCAGACCATCATCCGTCACGGTTCCATCCAGGTTCACGGTGTCCAGGGGCAGGGTGGTCGTCAGGTTGACACCGGCGTCGGTCTCCGGTGACAGGTTCAGCGGATTGTTGCTGACCGATTGTGCGATCGGCGTCAGGAAGGGAACGAGAAAGCTGTAATTACCGTCCCAGTCGGGCCGCCACCCGGCGGTCCCCGCACGCGCCACCACGATATCGAGCTCCGGCATGACGACGATAAGACTGTCGTACAGACCCCATGACCAGTAGCTGCCCGTTGGCACACCGGACAGGGTGGCGTCCGCATTCGTCCACCATCCCATGCCGTAGTGTTGCGGTGCATCCGGAAACCTCACCGGGTCGTCGACCGGGAGGGCCGGCACGCCGGGCGCAGGCTGCGCAATCAGGTCGATGAAGCTCGCCGGCAGCAGGTTCTGTCCGTTCCACATGCCGCGGCGCAAATAGAGATGGCCGATACGCGCCATCGCATCGACATTGGCGCGGATACCGGAACCGAACTCGCGGCGCTTGACGCCGTCGATCAGATCGTCGCGATACCGGTTGTTGCGCCAGACGAGATCCTGGTCGGTGATCCCGAGTGTCGTGAGCACGCGTGAGAACAGGACTGTTCGCAGGTCCTGCGCGTACACGGTGGTCAATACGTCGGCCAGCCAGTTGAAGCCACCATCCGAGTACAGCCAGCGTGTAAAGGGCTGATAGAGCAGGTCGATGTAGCCGCCCGTCTTGGCAAATCCCGCCGTGTGGGTGGCCAGATCCACCAGCCTGATATCGTCCAGCCAGCCTGTCGCGGCATTGCTCTGCGGCGGGATACCAATCGATGGCAGATGCAGTTGCGCCGCATCTTCCACGTTTACCAGGCCGTCCTTCAGCGCCAGACCGAGTATCGTCGAACCGATCGATTTGGTGGACGATTTCAGATCGTAAATCAGACCATCATCTCCCCAGGCCATCACCAGCCTGCCGCTGCGGGTGATATAGCCGGAGCCGCCCGCGGTCAAGGCATAGTCGCGCGCCTGCGCCAGCTGGTTTTGATCCATCCCCATCTCGTCCGGCGTGGCAGTGGTCCAGCCGGCGGTCGGCCATACCGTGTTGGGGTCGAATACACTGACAGTGACCTGATCCTGGACGCCGCCATAGGCCGCCGTGACCGTGTACTGACCGGGGTTCATATTCGCCGTGTACCGGCCCGTCTGACTGATCGTTCCACCCGTCGCATTCCACTGCGGCGAAATGGACGTGGGGTCGCCGCCGGGGTCGAGTCCACGTGCGGTGAACTGGAACGTCCCGCCCGTCGCAACGGCGGCGGCCGCCGGGATAATCTCGATGCTGCTCAGCACCAGCTCCGGGACGACCCGCACCAGCACTTCGGAACTGGTCGACAATTCACCGTCGAAGGCCGTCAGGCGCAGCAAATAGTCTCCTTCGGCGGAAAAGGTGGCCGTGGTGTCCACGGCATTCGCGTCTGCGAACGTCACCAGGGCCGGACCGCTCACCACGCCCCAGCTCACTGTCAGGGTTCCGTCCGGCAGACCGTCATCCGAGACGGTGCCGTCGAGTGCCGCGGTGTTGTCCGGCAGCACGAGTGTCTGCGTCGGTCCGGCGTCGACGACGGGCGCCTGATTGACCGGGACCTGGCTCACCCAGAGCGGGTCCTGGGCGTCGCTGCCGGCGGTGGTTCCCAGCGTCGCATCGAAACCGCCGGGAGAACTGTCGGCGGCCACCTGGCCCGAGCCTTCGTCGAAGCGGTAGTAGGCCTGAAGGCCGCTCTCCGATCCGCTGAGCTCGATGTTCATGTAGTTCAGCACGTCTGCCTGGCTCAGGGCACGGCCCCAGATCCGCACCTCGTCAATCCCGCCGTGGAACGGCCGGGCGTTGACCGGGTGGTTGCCCACCACCAGCGGCAGGTCATTGGCGGTGATCGCCCCGCTCCTCGCCGCTGTCGCCACCGGACTGCCGTTGACGTAGAGCGTAAACGTCGCCCCGTCATAGGTGCCCGCGATATGCTGCCAGATTCCCGGCTGCAACTGCCCGCCGCAGATCCTTGCGTTCGCGCCGCCGATGGTCGCGCGCCACTGCACATCGCCAGCAGTTCCGAAACCGCAGCCCGTGTCGCCGGTCGAGATGGTCAGTTCGTAGTTACTGGACTTGCTGACGACCCGGTCCTGGTTACTGTTATTGCTGATCGTTTCGGGTCGGATCCACGCCTCCAGCGTCATCCCGCCCTGGGGGTCGATATCGCCGGCGACTACCCGGTCGTCCACGCCGTCGAACTGCAGATAGTCGACAGCAGGCTGGCTGGCAAAAGCCAATGCGGGCAGCAGGCTGAGGTACCAGAACGGGGGGGCTGCCTGTCGCAGAGGATGGGATTGTCGGTGCGATCTCGTCACTTTTCCCTGGCACGGCTCATCGCTTGCGAAGGTCATTGGGTCAGCTTGGCACCTGCAATGGCGCTGAGCGGGCCCATTGCCGCCTCACTTTTAACATAATCCCCGGACGAACTGAAATGTGGCTCGGCCAGTACGCCCCTAACCGGACACAGGCCTTGCTTACACGCCACCGTCACGGCTGGTCGAGGACCGGTGACGGCTGTGAGATTGCATCAGTTCACAATCGCTGCGTTTTCAGCCAACACCGGCGCGTTCAGGTCAGGCACAGTGAAAAAAGGGTCTCCGTGGTGCTTCGAGGTGAGGGCGGGGCTTCCCCAGGTTGACTCAGCGATCACAAACGATTTTGCTCTTGAGCTCCGGATCGCGCCGTAGCTCAACCGCCGCGAAAAAGGCATTCATGTCGACGTGCAGGAGGGTTTTCACAGCATGGCCTGCAGGCGCTCGGCGTTCCGCGCCGCATAGCCCCGCTCATCATTGTCGAAGTAGCAGCAGACGGCACGACCCTGGGCCGCCCAGCTGGCGAGCGCGCTGGCCCAGCCGGACAGACTCGCCTCGTCGTAGCTGCCCTGGTAAGGTCCGGCGGGACCGTGCAGGCGCACGTAGACGAGATCGGTTGTGAGCGTCCTGGGTGACAGGAAGCCGTCGAGCTCGTAGATGCACAACGCCGCCTTGTGCCTCGACAGCAGCGCATAGGTTTCCTCGTTCAGCCAGCTCGGGTCGCGAAACTCAAAGGCATAGCGAAACTCCGTGCTCAGGGCGTCGAGAAAGGCGGTCAGGCGCTCTTTGTTGAAGTGCCAGCGGGGCGGCAGTTGAAACAGGACGGGGCCGAGCTTGTCGCCGAGGATACGAATCCTGTGCAGAAAAGTGTTCACAGTCTGCTGCGGATCCTTGAGTTTCTTCATGTGGGTAATGTAGCGACTGGCCTTGACCGTGAACAGAAAATCCTCTGGCGTTGCCTCTCGCCAGTGTTTCAATGTCTGTTCTGCGGGGAGGTGGTAGAAGGACGTGTTGATCTCGGCGCTTCGAAAATGCTCGACGTAATACGCCAGCATCTGATCGCTGGCCAGATGCTCGGGATAGAAGGGCCCTTTCCAGTGATCGTAGGACCAGCCGGAGGTGCCCACGTATATGCGTTTGTGCGGGTAAACCATCTAGGAGCCTGTCGGGCGAATGCCGGGAAGCCGGATAATCACAGTGATCGCATGCAGCGGGCGGTCAGTTTGTCCGCGCCCATCGCCGTCTGTCCTGGTGTCTGAGAGTGGTCATCCCTTATTCCGTCCGTTCGGGTTTTACGTCGACCTTACCATTGTGCAGCAGGTGGACGTACCATTCAGTACCACGCTGTATTGAAAATACGCGGAACCGAGAGGAGTGACGACGATGGCGACATTGCAGCAAATCAGTGAAGGACTGGGTGAGGCATGGGACAATTTGATGGACGGCTGGCGGAGATTGTATCGACGGGCCGCAGGTGCCATCACCCGATTCAAACCCGATTATAAGACCAGCACCGGTCTGGCCACACGGGACGAGCAGGAGATCGCCGTGCGCAGCTCCGGCTGGGGCGTGCTGGCCTGCGAGGTATTCGACGACGATGATCGGGTTGTCGTGCGCCTGGAGGCGCCGGGTATGGAAAAGGGTGACTTCGAACTGGACGTGGTGGACGACTGCCTGGTCGTGCGCGGCGAGAAGCAGATGGCGCGGGAACGCACTGAAGGCGGCTATCATGTTTCAGAATGTGCTTACGGCAGCTTCGAGCGCGCGATACCCTTGCCCGATGAGGTTGAAGCCGCCAGGGCCTCGGCCAGATACACGCGTGGCGTGCTGCGAGTCGAGTTGCCAAAGACGGCGCCGCGCCGCCGGCGGGGCATGACGGTTAACGTGCGTTGAATAGTGGCCAGATGACCGCTACATAAGGGAGAGACGGGGCGTGGTCGAGTCCGCCCCGGCATCATAGTCAATTGAACAGAGACCGTATCCGACGTGGAATTCAAAGACTATTACCAGATCATGGGCGTCCAGCGTGACGCGACCCAGGACGAGATCAAGCGCGCCTACCGCAAACTTGCCCGCAAATACCACCCGGATGTGAGCAAGGAGGCGGATGCCGAGTCGCATTTCAAGGAGGTGGGTGAGGCCTACGAGGTGCTCAAGGATCCCGAGAAGCGCGCAGCCTACGATCAGCTTGGCGCGAACTGGAAGGCGGGACAGGAGTTCCGCCCGCCGCCGGAGTGGAACCAGGGCTTCGAGTTCCACGGGGGCGGCTTCACGGACGTGGACGCCGCACAGTTCAGCGACTTCTTCGAGTCGCTGTTCGGCCGGGGCTTCGCGCGGGGTGGCCGCGGGCGGGCGGAATTTCATGCCCGCGGCGAGGATGCCTACGCCAAGGTGCTGGTCGATCTCGATGACGCCTACCATGGGGCGAGTCGCTCGCTGACACTGAAAACCACTGAGCTCGGCCCCGATGGCAGGCCTCGGGTGAAAGAGCGGACGCTGAACGTACGTATCCCGAAAGGCGTGCACCAAGGTCAGCACATCCGCCTTGCCGGGCAGGGCGACCCAGGCATCGGCCAGGGAAAACCAGGCGACCTGTACCTGGAGATCGAGTTTCGGCCCCACCCGTTTTATCACGCTGAGGGCAGGGACGTGTTCGTGGATCTGCCGGTCGCCCCTTGGGAGATGGCATTGGGCGCCACCGTGAAAGCACCCACGCCGAACGGGGTGGTGGATCTCAAGGTCCCGCCCGGGTCGGCTGCCGGTCGCAAGCTGCGACTGAAGGGGCGAGGCATTCCGGGCAACCCCGCCGGGGATCTGTATGTGGTACTCAAGGTCGTCTTGCCGCCAGCGGACAGCGAGACCGCGAAACAGGCCTATCAAGAGATGAAGCGGACACTGAACTTCAATCCGCGCGCGCACTTGGGGGTGTGATCGACGATGAAAAACGAACTGCTGCCGTTGTTGTCGGGTGACGTGCTCGAAGAGGAGGTGGAGCTGACCCTGGCCGATCTGTGTCGGGCCTGCCGCCTGCCCGCCGAACAGGTGTTCGAGCTGGTTGAGGAAGGTATAGTCGAGCCGCTCGGCCGCGATGCCCTCCATTGGCGCTTTCAGGGCGTGAGTGTCCGCAGGGTGTGTTGTGCCGTCCAGCTGCGCCGTGATCTCGGTGTCAACTGGGCCGGTGCGGCGCTGGCCCTGGAACTGCTCGACGAGTTACACATGCTGCGTGCCCGCCTGCGTCGCTTCGAAGACTGAGCGAGGCTTCATCCGTGCGAACGAGCGGCATCGACCCGGCGATCTGGCGGCATCACGCCTGGCTCAATCGGCTGCAATCGCTGTTGCTGCTGGCCTTTATGGGTGGCTTCCTCGCGCTGCTCGGCTGGTTGTTATGGGGCGGTGCCGGGGTCCTGGTGCTGCTGGTCGCCGGTGTGATATTCGTATCGCTGAACCCTACGGTCTCACCCCGTCTGCTCATGCAGCTGTATGGTGCCGTGTCCCTCGCACCCGCACAGGCACCCACCCTCTATGCGGTCTTGCGCGAGCTCGCCAAGCGGGCTGGCCTTGCGGCCGTGCCAACGCTGTATTACGTGCCAAGCCGGATCGTCAACGCCTTCACCGTGGGACGCAAGGATCAATCGGCAGTTGCGGTCACGGATGGACTGCTGCAGGCGCTGGACACGAGGGAACAGGTCGGTGTGCTTGCCCACGAAGTGAGCCACGTCCGCAGCGATGATATGTGGGTGATGGGGCTGGCTGACATGTTCAGCCGTTTGACCAGTCTGCTGTCCCTGTTCGGGCAATTGCTGCTGCTTGTTAACCTGCCACTGTTGCTCATGTCGCAGGTGACGGTCAACTGGTTTGCCATCCTGCTGCTGATTGTTGCGCCCACTCTGAGTGCGCTGGCTCAGCTGGGGCTGTCGCGCACCCGCGAGTACGACGCGGATCTCAACGCGTCCCGTTTGACCGGGGATCCCGAGGGACTGGCGCGGGCGCTGCTGAAAATCTACCGCTTGCAGGGCAGCTGGCTGGAACGTCTGTTCCTGCCGGGACGTCGTCTGCCGGATCCGTCCCTGCTGCGCACACACCCGCCGACGGAGGAACGCGTGCGCCGCCTGCTGGCACTGAGACGCCCGGTCGATGCCACCCGTATAGCGATGCGACCTGCGGTGGCATCGCTGGTCGATGTCGTGAGCAGCGAGGGCATTCGGCGTGCACCCCGCTGGCACATAAGCGGCTTGTGGCACTGACCAGAGTCTGTATTGACAACTTTGGAGAGACAGCGACAGCAGTGCGGCTGTCGGTAACGGCGTTATGCACCGGCGGAATGTGCAGCGGATTCAAGCCTGTCGCTGAAAGTTGCTGCGCGCATTGTATTCTTCCCTTTGATGGCGTGCGGCGCCGCTAGTGCATAGCGGTATGAGCGCCCGGGCACGACGGTTCCGCCTCAGGTTTCCTCAGCAGATACCGATTAAGCTTGGCGAGTTGTGGCACTCGGGTGGAATGCGTGCCGAGGATCAACCAGTCGACCTTCAGGCCGCAAGAAAACCGCATGTCGGGTGCCTTTTGCGCGTTAATAATCAGTGCGCGGAGCGCGCCGGGCAACTGGCATTGCATGTGAGCATAGACGTCCAGTTCTGACGACCGAGCAATATGGATACAAGCCGCTTCGAACCCAAGGATCTGATAAGTCGAACCGTCGACCTGGTCTCGCTGCCGGATATCTACGTGTGCCTTAAGAGCGTGGTCGATGATCCAGAGTCATCAATGGGTGATGTTGCCGGCGTGGTGGCCAGCGACCCGGCACTCACCGCCCGTCTGCTGAAGATTGCCAACAGTCCGTTCTTCGGCTTTCCCACACAGATCGCCACTGTCACTCGCGCCATCAGTCTCCTCGGCACACAGCAGATTCATGATCTGGTCCTGGCGACTACCGTGGCCGATGCCGTTTCCACTATCTCGACCGATATCATCAGGATGCAGGATTTCTGGTCGAACAGTATTCGCTGCGGATTGTTATCCCGACGTCTGGGCCAGGAGTGCAACGTGCTGGATAGCGAACGGCTGTTCGTGGAAGGCCTGTTGCACGATCTTGGGCATCTGATCATGTACCAGACCGTGCCCGAGGCAAGCACCGCAGCGCTGCTGAGGTCGCAACAGGAAGGCAGGCCTCTTTTCCTGATCGAGCGCGAGCTGATCGGGTGCGATTATGCGCAGGTCGGAGCCGCGCTGATGCGCAGCTGGCACTTCCCATCGGGATTGATCGAATCCGTGCGTTACCACAACGAACCCGCCCAGGCCGAGCAATTCCCTCTTGAGGTCGCGATTATGCACATCGCGGTGCGGTTGACAGAGCGTGATGTCGCAGGCCCGAGCGCCGCCGCTTGGACCCCGCTGATTGACCCCGCCGCGTGGCAGGTAGTCGGGCTCACGGAAGCGGTGATCGAACCCGTGTGCACAGCGGCGGCCGAGCAGCTGGCCACAACCGTCGATATGTTTTTCCCCGAAAAGCGCTTGTCTGCCTAGAATTTTCGTCACTTGCCACGCCTGTCAGGCTTCTTGGTCTCGAAGACGCGTTGATTAACCCAAACGCGGCAGAAGTCCCACACAGGGTGTCCTGTGCGCACCCTGCTTGTTAGGCCGAATCCGCCTTTTTCGATCCGATGGAGGGAGTCCATTTGGTGTGTCAGAACGCTACTTCCCTACAAAATACAGACACCTGGCCGAGATACTCAGAGATACCCACCGCATAGAAGACCTGCCTTCATGGAGCATGTGAATAGGGAACTCGTCCAGGCCTGGCTCAATCTGCAGTGCAGCATGGTTGCTGGCGTGACACACGCCGCCATTCTCCTGGGCTCCAGGCCTGCCGCCATCTGGCCCGAACAGAGTGTCGTGTCGGCGTCGATCATGGCGGTGGCACAACGCGCTGCGCGCGAGCGACGGGAGGTTATTGATTCCATGGCGATGGCCGTGGGCGCGGCAGTCGAACAACCTTCTGACGTTATCGCCTGCCCAATCCTGGTGGACAATCGGTTGTTCGGCGTGGCGAGTTTCGAAATGACCGCGCGCCCCGAGGCCAAACAGCGCGCCGCCCTGCAAGTCTTGACCTGGGGTATCACCTGGCTGGAGTTACTCGCCAAGGATTGGGCGAGCACTGCTGCCGGGCGCCTGGGTGTCGTGGTCGAGACGGTCGCCAAGGCTGTCGCGCACGATGCCTTCAAGGCCTCAGCGATTGCCGTCGTCAACGAGCTCGCCAGACAGCTCGCCTGCGAGCGGGTCACCATCGGCTTCAGGGATGGTCAGGAGATGCAGGTCGCGGCGATGTCGAACACGGCATCGCTGGAGGAACGCGCCAATTTGATCCGAGCGATCGCCGCTGCCATGAATGAGGCGGTCGACCAGGACAAACGTGTCGTCTTGCCGGCCCCCGATGACGATCAGGGTGTGCTGGTCCCTGCCCATGAGCAGCTCCGGGCGCAGTTCGGTGCAGGTGCGGTCTGTACCACGCCATTTTCACACAACGGCGAGGTGCTGGGTGCATTGACTTTTGAGCGAGGCAGCAAGCGACTCTTCGACACGCAGACTCTGGCACTCTGTGAGACCGTCGCGTCTGTCGTTGGACCGATCTTGCAAGCCAAACGCGACGCCCAGCTGCCCGGACTCGTCAAACTGCGCAACGCCTGGCGCGACCATCTGGCAAAGCTCACGGGTCGCGGGCACCTCAGTTTGAAGACGGGCCTTCTCGCAGTGGCTGGCGTGTCGCTGTTTCTGGCGTTTGCCAACGGCGAGTTTCGGATCGACGCCGAGGCGAAACTGGAAGGGACGGTGCAACGCGTGGTTGTCGCACCCTTCGACGGCTACGTCGCGGAGGCCCCGGCCCGCGCTGGCGACATCGTCGAGCAAGGCCAGGTGCTGGCGCGGCTGGATGACCGTGATCTGAAACTGGAGTACAGCAAGTGGTCGGGGGAGCGCGCACAGTTGCTCAAGTCCCAGCGCGAGGCGCTGGCCAAGCACGAGCGCGCCGAGTTCAGCATTCTCGACGCGCGACGTGAGCAGGCGGACGCGGAGCTGGCGCTCGCCGAAGAGAAGCTGGCGCGCACCCAGCTAAAGGCACCGCTGGCCGGTATTGTTGTGAGCGGGGATCTGAGTCAGTCACTCGGCGCGCCGATCGAGCGCGGCGAGGTGCTGTTCCAGGTGGCACCGCTCGACGCGTACCGCATCATGTTGGAGATTGACGAGCGCGACATCGCTCACGTCCAGCCAGGACAGCAAGGTGAACTGGCGCTGTCCGGGTTGCCGCATCAGCGGCACGCCTTCACCGTAGAGCGAATTCTACCCGTCTCAGCGGCCCAGAACGGCCGTAACTTTTTCCGTGTCGAGGCCAAGCTTGCTGACCCTGCCGACGCGCTGCGGCCGGGCATGGCCGGTGTCGGCAAAATCGAAGCCGGCGAGCGCCGTCTCATCTGGATCTGGACCCATGGCCTGCTGGACTGGCTGCGCCTGGCGCTCTGGCAGTGGGTCGGATAGGGCCTGGGAGACGGCTGGCTTGAGTCACCACGGCAACAGCCCGCACTGGTATCGCGTTGCCGGACTCCGTCCCCGGCTGGTTCCGCATGCCGAGCTGCAGCGCCACACGGCTCGCGGCAGGGTCTGGCATGTGCTGCACAACCGGGTCTCCGGGCGCTCCTATCGCTTTTCGGGGAATGCACACCATTTCATCGCCATGATGGACGGCCAGCGCACGGTCGAGGATCTGTGGGCAGCCAATGGCGATAGCCTGGGCGACGACGGGCTGACCCAGGAAGAGGCAGTGGGTTTGTTGCGGCGCTTGTACAGCGCGGATCTGCTCCAGACTGACGTCAGCACCGATGCCGCCGAGATCTTCGAACGACAGCAGCGTCGGGCGCGTGCCAAATGGATCGGTCGGGTAAAGAATCCACTGGCGATCAAAGTTCCGCTGTTCGATCCGGACCGCATGCTGGAACATATAGTGCCCTTTTTCCGTCCGCTGTTTGGACGCATCGGGCTGATACTGTGGCTTGCGGTGCTGGGTGCCGGAGTGGTGATGGCCGCCGTACATTGGCCGGAGATTGTGGGCGACACCAGTACCACCTTGTTGTCCGCGCAGAATCTCGCTCTACTCTGGCTCTGTTATCCTCTGATCAAGGCGCTGCACGAACTTGGCCACGCGCTTGCAACCAAGCTCTGGGGTGGCGAAGTCCATGAGGTGGGTGTCATGCTGCTGGCACTCATCCCTGTGCCCTACGTCGATGCCTCTTCGGCCAGCACCTTCCCGGAAAAACGGCGACGTATGGTGGTCGGTGCCGCCGGGATGATGGTGGAGCTGTTCGTGGCCGTGCTGGCGCTGTGGCTCTGGCTCAATACGGAACCCGGCCTGATCCATTCACTCGCGTACAACACCCTGTTGATCGGCAGCGTTTCCACGCTGTTCTTCAACGGCAATCCGCTGCTGCGCTTCGATGGCTATTACGTGATGGTCGACGCCATCGGGATGCCGAATCTTGCCACCCGCTCAACCCGTTATCTGGGCTATCTCGTCAAACGCTACCTGTTCGGGGTGCGTAGCCTCGAGTCACCCGCAACCGCCGAAGGCGAGCGGCGCTGGTTGATCGGTTACGGTGTCCTGTCCTACATCTATCGAATCGTCATTCTGGTCGGAATTGTCCTGTTCGTGGCGGAGCGCTACCCCACGGTTGGGGTGCTCATTGCCTTCTGGGCGACCGGCACCATGCTGGTCCTGCCTGTGCTCAAACACACCCGGGCGTTGCTAAGCGCACCCGACCTGCAACGGCAGCGCGCGCGCGCCGTGTCCATCAGCGCCGGACTGGCCATCGGGGCCGCAGCACTGGTGTTCGTTGTCCCTGTGCCACTTGCGACGCTGGCCGAGGGTGTGATAGCGCCGCCGGAAGGCTCGGAATTGCGGGCCGGGCACGAGGGAATGATCACGCGTCTCCTGGCAGAACCTGATACGCAGGTCGCGCCTGACCAGCCCCTGATCGAGACTGAAGATCCGTTCCTGAAGGCACGCACGCAAAACCTGGAGGCCAGACTTCGCGAGCTGTCGACCCGTCGGCAGGTCCTGCTGGCGGAATTGAAGCAGGTCGAGGCCGACATCCTGGATGAAGAGATTCGAGTCGTGCAGGCAGATCTCGAGCGCGCGCGCGAACAGGCCGAGTCGCTGGTGCTGCGCAGTCCTGTTGCCGGTGTGTTTCTGCTGGATCTGGCGGGCGATTTGCCGGGCCGCTTCGTCCACCAAGGGGACCTGCTGGGGTATGTGGCAGAGCTCGACGAACCCACGGTGCGGGTTGCTGTACCTCAGGCCGATATCGGTCTGGTGAAACATCAGACTCAGTCGGTGAGTGTCAGACTCGCGGAGCAACTCGTCTCGCCGGTGCCGGCGCGTGTCACCCGGCAAGTACCGGCCGCTGTCGAGCGACTACCGAGTGCGGCTCTCGGTCCCATGGGCGGCGGCCCGTTTGCCGTTGACCCGGAGGACGCCACCGGGACACGCGCGCTGGAGGGCGTCTTCGAGGTCGAGCTTGCCCTACCGGTTCCGGTGGACCGCCTGGGTATGCGGGTCTATGTGCGTTTCGACCACGGCAGCGAACCTCTGGCACAGCAATGGTATCGACGGGTGCGGCAGTTGTTCCTGAGAAAGTTCAATGTATAGCGAGGCGCTGCGGCCCGGAATTGCACTGGGTCAGTATCCGGAGCGCGATCATGCGCGCAGAAACGCATTCGATGCGACGCTCCATAACGCGCTGGGTATACTTCGGCGCTGGTCACTGAATCACACCCGGCGTGCGAATCAGTTCATTACCCGAGTCAATGCGGCATCCGCAGGGCTGCAAGACCTGAGTGACGGGCGCTTCAGGCAGCGGGTCGATGAACTGCGCCAGCAACTGGCCCGTGGCGGGCTTGATGAACAGCGTGCCGTAGAGGGCTTTGCCCTGGTGCGTGAAGCTGCCTGGCGCACACTGGGGCAACGCCACTACGACACGCAGATCCTGGGTGGCTGGGTGATGCTCAACGGCATGCTGGCCGAAATGGAAACCGGCGAGGGCAAGACCCTGACCGCGACGCTGACCGCCGGCACGGCGGCACTGGCCGGGATCCCCGTGCATGTGATCACGGCCAACGATTATCTCGCCCGGCGCGATGCCGAACTGATGGCGCCGGTCTACAAGCTGCTCGGGTTGGGCGTCGGGTGCCGTCACCGAACAGGCACGCGAGCCGCACACCCGCCGGCAGGCATACGCCTGCAACATCACTTATTGTACGCCGAAACAGGTCGCGTTTGACTATCTGCGTGACCGTGTCGCGATGGGATCACGGCGTGGACGGCTTGAGCTGCAGCTGCGCCATTTGGCGGGGCGGGGCGGTGATGGCGTGCCATTGTTGTTGCGCGGCTTGTGCTTCGCGATCGTCGACGAGGCCGACAGCGTGTTGATAGACGATGCACGCACGCCCCTGATCCTGTCGCGCGAGCTTGACAAGCCTTCATCAGAGGAAACTTATTGCCAGGCGTTACGGGTCGCCGCACAGCTGGAACGCGACCACGATTACCGCGTGCAGGCAAGGTACCATGACGTCGAGCTCACCGCGCTGGGCCGAGAACGTCTGCTTGCTGGGATCGCGGACTTGCCCGCCCCCTGGACCCGGCAGCGCGATGCCGAGGCCCTGGTCATGCAGGCCTTGCGGGCCAGGCACTGTTACCTGAAGGACCGTGACTATCTGGTGCGCGACAACAAGGTCCAGATCATCGAGGGCAACACCGGCCGCGTGATGCCGGATCATTCCTGGGAGCTGGGTCTGCACCAGATGGTAGAGGCCAAGGAAGGCTGTGAGCTCACCGGTGAGCGGCAGACACTGGCGAGAATCAGCTACCAGCGCTTTTTTCGTCGTTACCTGCACCTCTCCGGCATGACCGGCACGGCGCAGGAGGTCGCGGGCGAGCTGTGGTCGGTGTACGGGCTCGATGTGGTGCGGATTCCGACCTTCCGTCCTGTCCGTCGGACCGCCGGCCGCGATCGGATTTACGCGAGTGCCGCGGCCAAGTGGCAGGCCGTCGCGGCACGCGCCGCCGAAATTCTGCGCGGCTCGCGCCCGGTACTGATTGGCACGTCCTCAGTAGAGGACTCGGAGCAGCTGAGCCATGTACTGACTGCAGCGGGCATCGCACACACCGTACTGAATGCCCGTCAGGACCACCGCGAGGCAGAGATCGTCGCGCGGGCCGGGCAGGCAGGCGCGGTCACCGTGGCGACCAACATGGCCGGCCGGGGCACGGACATCAAACTGCAGCCAGGCGTCGCCGAGCGAGGCGGGCTCCACGTGATCGCTGCCGATCGCAACGAGGCGCGGCGTATCGACCGCCAACTCTTCGGCCGCTGCGGGCGCCAGGGTGATCCGGGAAGCCACGAGGCCATCCTGTCGCTCGAGGACACGCTCTTAAAGAAACACTTGCCCTCGACGTTAACAAAGGTGATTCGGAGGGTTGCCGGTCATGGGATGCCTATGCCACTCGGCTTGTTCATGTGTACCGCACAGCGTCTCGCGGAGCGCCACCATGCCAGGCTCCGGCATAACCTGTTGCGGCTCGAAGAACGACTCAAGGAAGCGATGGCGTACACCGGCCCTCTGGAATGATTCGCTGGATAACATGATGGAACACAACAAAAAAACCCTTCGCCTGCTGGTCGCGTTCATTTGGGTGATCGCCACGCCCGCATTGCCTGCTGGCCTGAACGAATTCGACTGTGTGGTCGAACCAGGCATGGTCGTCGAACTGAGTAGCCGCGTGGACGGGATCATCGAGAGCATGCTGATCGAGCGTGGCGATCGGGTCGAGATGGACCAGGTGGTCGCCAAGCTGGAGTCGGGCGCCGAGGCCGCCGGCGTTGAATATGCGCAGGCCCGAGCCGCCATGGAGGCCGAGATTCGCTCACTGAAGGCCAGCCTGGCCTATGGCTGGCGTAATGAGAAGCGGCTTGACGAGCTGCACAAGAAGGGGACCATCTCCGCCGATGAAATCGATCGGGTCAAGACGGAGACCCGCATTGCGCGCCACAAGCTCCAGCAAGCCGAGGAAAACAAACGCCTCGCGGAACTGGAACTGGCGCGCGCTGAAGAGACTCTCAGACGCCATACCATCCACAGCCCGATCACCGGCATCGTCGCGGAACGTTACCTGAACCCCGGCGAATCCGTCGAGGATCGACCGATCGTGAAAATCGCCCAGATTGACCCACTGCGGGTTGAGGTCGTCGTGCCCGTCTCGGAATTTGGTCAGATCGAAGCGGGCCAGCGTGCCGTGGTCCGCCCCGAGGCCGCACTGGGCGGTCGCTATGAGTCAACGGTCACGATCGTGGATCCAATTATCGATGCCGCCAGCGGCACCTTTCGTGTCACCCTCACCCTCCCCAACCCCGAGGGCAAACTGACCAGTGGTCTGCGCTGCCAGGTGAGCTTCCTCGACAAACCCTCGTCCACGGCGGCAGCGCCCGGCAACAAGACTGGTGGTCAAGGGAAGCGGGCTCTCGCTACCCAGGCGCGCGTGGGCAACTGATGCAGGCTGGTGGCAAGTATCGGCTAAGGTGCGTCGGACGCGCCAGTAATCCCTGTGCGAAGCGCATCCGGTTCCGGACCCCGAACCGACGTCTCATTCGAAACACCCGGATCCTTAGGGTTTTTACCTATGTTCTTTAAGCATTACCTCTCAATTCGGTGGCTTCGGCTAAAGAAATCTGTGATCTGATCGACAAATAACATACACAGGGAACCCCTTGGGGACATTGGCTCCTTGCCCGGGTTGAAGTGATCGACAAAGGCAAACTTCTCGAAAGAGGAGGGCGCAAAGCCACCGGTCTACGGGCATTCACCTACGATAGTGGAGCCGCCAAATGCACCTTGAAATCAGCCCTGTCGCGCACCGGTCTGGCATTGTTGCCAGAGCCAGCAGCCTCTACCGCGCGCATCTCCGTTTGCTCGACCACACGCAAAGCGCTGCAGTTCCGTTAATGCGGCAAGGTGGTGGTGCGTGACAAGGAAGAAGACAAACAAGCCGACACTGCCCAGGAAGTCCCGGTCGGCGCTCGTATTCGAGGAGCTCGAACCGAGGCTGCTATTGTCTGTCGATCTCCCCATCGATGTGCCCGCCACATTGGCACCCGATCGGGGCGACGACGAGCCGCTCTCGCTCCACGAAGAAATCACCGCGACCGCGGTCACCGTGGAGCAATACGCCACGCACGAGCTGGTCTTTGTCGACACGGACACGCCCGACTACCAGGCTCTGGTCGACGATCTGCTCAGTAACAGAAACGAAGAGCGTCAGATTGAAGTCATCATGCTGGACAACAGCAGCGACGGCATCGCCCAGATTACCGACACACTGTCGGAACACCGCGAGCTCGACGCTGTGCACATCATCTCGCACGGCAGCGCGGGTTCTATTGATCTCGGCGGTACACGCCTCGAGTTCGACACTTTGCTCGCAAACAGCACGGCAATCCAAGGCTGGGCGAACGCCTTCTCCGACAGTGGCGATCTTTTAATCTATGGCTGTAACCTCGCCGCGACCGAAGACGGGCAGGCGCTGGTTGGCAGTCTGGCCAGGCTCACCGGGGCCGATGTCGCTGCCTCCGATGACCTGACGGGTCACACGAGCCTGGGCGGTGATTGGGTGCTGGAATACCGGACAGGCGCGATCGAAACCACGGCCGCCGTCTCTTCGTACGCGCAGGGCACCTGGAACAACGTGCTGGCGACCTACACGGTTATCAACACGAACGACTCGGGGGCCGGATCGCTGCGTCAGCTCATTCTGGATGCCAACGCGAATGCCGGCGCCGACACGATCAACTTCAATATTACCGGCACAGGCGTGCACACGATAAATGTCGCCAGCGCGCTACCGACGATTAACGAAGCGCTGATCATCAATGGCTTGAGCGAGCCCGACTACGCCGGTACGCCGGTGGTGCGGATCGACGGCGCGGCAGCTGGCTTCAGCGGATTCAGCATCGGGGCCGGTGGCGGAAGTAGCACCATCCAGGGGCTGATGATCACCGGCTTCACGGTCGATGGCATCAATGCCGCGTCCGGCGCCAACAACGTGACGATCGCCGACAACTGGATTGGCACCGCGGGGACCGGCACGACCGGCGTCGGCAACAGCGGTGTTGGCAACAGCGATGACGGCATCGATATCGCGGGTTCGAATGCCATCATCACCCGCAACGTCATCACCAACAGCGGCGACGAAGGCATCACGATCGTCGGCTCTGGAGTGACCGGCCACTTTATCCAGGGAAACCACATCGGGTTGGACCCGGATGGATCGACCGGTGGCGGCAACACCGACGTCGGCATTGCCATCATCTCCGGTAGCGGCAATACAATCGGCGGCACAACGGCTGCTGCTCGAAACGTGATCTCGAACAACTACGAAGGCATCGAGATCAATACCTCCAATAACATCGTGCAGGGCAACTACGTCGGCACGGACGCGACTGGCGCGCTGGACCGGGGCAATCACTCCAGCGACGGAATCCAGATCCAGGGCAGTGCGACCGCCAACCTCATCGGAGGGACGACCACCGACGCGGGCAATCTCGTCTCTGGCAACTTCGGTGCCGGCATCTGGCTGGGCGGCTCCGGCAGCAACACGGTGCAGGCCAACTACATCGGGACGGACGCGTCGGGCACCGGAATCATCGCCAACGATCAGCAAGGCATTTATGTCGCAGATGGCTCCAATGGGAATACGATTGGCGGCACAGCACCCGGTGCCGGCAACCTGATATCGGGTAACAACGCAACCAACACTGCGGTTTCGGCTGGTGTCTATGTGCGTAGTTCGGACAACACGATCCAGGGCAACCTTATTGGCACCGATGTCACCGGGACATCGGGCCTGGCAAATGACGGGGCGGGCATCGCGCTGACCGACACCGCTGCGGACAATCTTATCGGCGGGACCATCACCGGCGCAGAAAACCTCATCGGTTTCAACAATGGCGACGGCGTGCGCCTGTTCACGGCGGCCGGCAATGGCAACTCAATACTCGGCAATCAGATCTTTGAGAATGGTGGCGATGGCATCGATCTGAAGAACAACGGTGTCACGCCCAACGATGCGAACGACGTCGATACCGGGCCCAATAGCCTCCAGAACTTCCCGGTGATCACTCAAGCAGACCTGAGCGGTACAGATCTGACCGTGAGCGGGACGCTGGATACGAATGGTCTGAACGCCGAGTACCGCATCGAGTTCTTTGGCAATACAGCCGGGACGCAGGACGGGACGAACGGCGAAGGGCGGGTTGGCCTGGGCAGTGTCACCGTGACGACCAACGGCAGTGGTGATGCCAGCTTCACCGACGTGGTGCTCTCCGGAGTCACGCTTGGTGGCGGTGACTATGTGACCTCGACGGCGACCAGGGTCGATGCACCTGCCCAAGTAGGCATCGATGACGCGCTTGCCTACGGCTCGACCTCGGAGTTTTCGGCGAATGTCGAAATTGTATCCAGCAATACCGCGCCGACCATTGCGAGCCTTCCTGGTGCGCAGACAACGAATGAAGATTCGGCGCTAACGTTCAGCATGTTGAATGGAAACCCGATTGCTATCGCGGATGATGCGGGTGACACACCGACCGTTGTGATTACCGTCAATAACGGCATCCTGAGCATGAGTGGCTATGGTAGCGCCACGATCACCGATGATGGCACAGCAACCGTGACACTTTCCGGTTCGGTCGCCGACATCAACGCGGCTCTGGATGGTTTGCAATATAACCCAGCACTTGACTGGAACGGCTCCGACACCTTAACGATTACCATAACAGATGGCGAAAGTTATGCGTTGAATATCGACGCTAACCTGCAGGGCTACTACGAATTTGCCAGTGCAGGCCCTGCAACTGACTCGAGCCCCGCTGGTACGAACAGCGGCAGCCTTCAGGGCAATGCGACGATCACGAACGATCTCGATCGAGGCGACGTGCTCAGTCTCGATGGCAGTGGGGATCGCGTCCAGGTCGCAGGTCTGTTCGGCAACCCGGCCAATGTCACCCTGGCGGCATGGGTGAATCTCACGGCTGCGGACACCGATGGCGCCGATCTCATCAGCCTTGGCGACAACATCACACTCAGACTGGATAAGGTCGCGGGCGGCAATGGAATCGAGGCGTTCTTCCGTGACGGAACCACCTGGCGAGGCGTCAGTTCGTCTCAGTACATTGCCGGGACCGGGTGGCATCACGTGGCTTACACGTTCGATGATGCGGCCAATGTTCAGAGGCTTTTCATTGACGGCGTGAATGTCGCCACCTCGAATTACACTCAATCAATCGTCTATGACCAGGGCGTCAATACCTACATTGGTGCCAATGCCGGCGGCAGCACCAACTACGATTTCAATGGGCTAATCGACGACGCCCGCATCTATTCGCGTGCCCTCACGGCAGCCGAGGTCGCCATTTTGGCCAACTCCCCGGCGCAGGTTAGCGACACTGATACCGTTTCGATAAATGTTGCTCCAATAAATGACGCGCCGACCACCAGTCCTGTCACGCTCGCGCCCATCGCCGAAGACAGCGGGGCCCGGATCATCACTCAGGCCGAGCTCTTGGCCAATGCGGGTGATGTCGAGGGCGACAGCCTCACGGCCACTGGCCTGGCCATCAGCGCCGGCAATGGCACGCTGGTCGACAACGGCGACGGCACTTGGACCTACAAGCCGGCCCTGAATGATGACACCGCGGTGAGCTTCGGCTACAGCATCACCGACGGGACCGACACGGTCGCCGGCAGTGCGAGCCTCGACATCACCCCGGTCAACGATGCGCCGACCACGAGCCCGGTCACGCTGACCGCAATTGCGGAAGACAGCGGGGGCCGGATCATCACCCAGGCCGAGCTCTTGGCCAATTCGGGTGATGTCGAGGGCGATGCGCTGACTGCGACTAATCTCGCCATCAGTGCCGGTGCCGGCACCCTGGTGGACAACGGCGACGGGACCTGGTCCTACACGCCGGCCCTGAATGATGACACCGCGGTGAGCTTCAGCTACTCGATTACCGACGGGACGGATACCGTGGCTGGCTCGGCCATGCTGGATATCACGCCGGTCAATGACGCGCCCACCACCAGTCCTGTCAGGCTCGCTCCTATCGCCGAGGACAGCGGGGCTCGCCTGATCACCCAGGCCGAGTTGCTCGCCAATGCCTCGGACATCGAGGGCGACAGCCTCACGGCCACTGGCCTGGCGATCAGTGCCGGTGCCGGCACCCTGGTCGACAACGGCGACGGGACCTGGACGTACACGCCGGCCCTGAATGATGACACCCCGGTGAGCTTCAGCTACACGATTACCGACGGGACGGATACCGTGGCTGGCTCGGCCACGCTGGATATCACGCCGGTCAATGATGCGCCGACGACGACTACGGTCACGCTCGCGCCCATCGCCGAGGACAGCGGGGCCCGCCTGATCACCCAGGCCGAGCTCTTAGCCAATGCGAGTGATGTCGAGGGCGATACGCTGACGGCGACCAATCTCGCCATCAGCGCCGGCAATGGCACGCTGGTTGACAACGGCGACGGTACCTGGACCTACACGCCGGCGCTCAACGATGACACTGCGGTCAGCTTCAGCTACAGCATCACCGACGGGACGGACACCGTGGCCGGCAGTGCGAGCCTCGACATCACGCCCGTCAATGATGCGCCCACCACCACGCCGGTCACGCTGACCGCCATTGCGGAAGACAGCGGGGCTCGCCTGATCACCCAGGCCGAGTTGCTCGCCAATGCCTCGGACGTCGAGGGCGACAGCCTCACGGCCACTGGCCTGGCGATCAGCGCCGGTGCCGGCACCCTGGTGGACAACGGCGACGGTACCTGGACGTACACCCCGGCCCTGAACGACGACACTGCGGTCAGCTTCAGCTACAGCATCACCGACGGGACGGATACCGTGGCCGGCAGCGCGAGCCTGGACATCACGCCGGTCAACGATGCGCCGACGACGAGCCCGGTCACGCTCGTTCCCATCGCCGAGGACAGCGGGGCCCGGACCATCACCCAGGCTGAGCTCCTGGCCAATGCCTCGGACGTCGAGGGCGACAGCCTCACGGCCACTGGCCTGGCGATCAGCGCCGGTGCCGGCACCCTGGTGGACAACGGCGACGGTACTTGGACGTACACCCCGGCCCTGAACGACGACACTGCGGTGAGCTTCAGCTACACGATTACCGACGGGACCGACACGGTCGCCGGCAGCGCCAGCCTGGACATCACGCCGGTCAACGATGCGCCGACGACGAGCCCGGTCACGCTCGTTCCCATCGCCGAGGACAGCGGGGCCCGGATCATCACCCAGGCTGAGCTCCTGGCCAATGCCTCGGACGTCGAGGGCGACAGCCTCACGGCCACTGGCCTGGCGATCAGCGCCGGTGCCGGCACCCTTGTGGACAACGGCGACGGGACCTGGTCCTACACGCCGGCGCTCAACGATGACACCGCGGTCAGCTTCAGCTATACGATCACCGACGGGACCGACACGGTGGCTGGCAGCGCCAGCCTCGACATCACCCCGGTCAACGATGCCCCGACGACAACTCCGGTGACGCTCGCGCCCATCGCTGAGGACAGCGGGCCCCGGATCATCACCCAGGCGGAGCTCTTGGCCAATGCCTCGGACATCGAGGGCGATAGCCTCACGGCCACTGGCCTGGCGATCAGTGCCGGTGCCGGTACGCTGGTCGACAACGGCGACGGTACCTGGACGTACACGCCGGCGCTCAACGATGACACCGCGGTCAGCTTCAGCTATACGATCACCGACGGGACCGACACCGTGGCCGGCAGTGCCAGCCTCGACATTACGCCGGTCAATAATGCCCCGACGACAACTCCGGTGACGCTTGCGCCCATCGCCGAGGACAGCGGGGCCCGGATCATCACCCAGGCGGAGCTCTTGGCCAATGCCTCGGACATCGAGGGCGATACGCTGACGGCGACCAATCTCGCCATCAGTGCCGGTGCCGGCACGCTGGTCGACAACGGCGACGGTACCTGGACGTACACGCCGGCCCTGAACGATGACACCGCGGTCAGCTTCAGCTATACGATCACCGACGGGACCGACACGGTGGCTGGCAGCGCCAGCCTCGACATTACGCCGGTCAACGATGCCCCGACGACAACTCCGGTGACGCTCGCGCCGATTGCCGAGGACAGCGGCGTACGCGTGATTACCCAGGCCGAGCTGCTCGCCAATGCCTCGGACATCGAGGGCGATAGCCTCACGGCCACTGGCCTGGCGATCAGTACCGGTGCCGGTACGCTGGTCGACAACGGCGACGGTACCTGGACGTACACGCCGGCCCTGAACGATGACACCGCGGTCAGCTTCAGCTATACGATCACCGACGGGACGGATACCGTGGCCGGCAGTGCCAGCCTGGACATCACGCCGGTCAACGATGCGCCGACGACGAGCCCGGTCACGCTCGTTCCCATCGCCGAGGACAGCGGGGCCCGGATCATCACCCAGGCTGAGCTGCTGGCCAATGCCTCGGACGTCGAGGGCGACAGCCTGACGGCCACTGGCCTGGCGATCAGCGCCGGTGCCGGCACCCTGGTGGACAACGGCGACGGTACCTGGACGTACACCCCGGCCCTGAACGACGACACTGCGGTCAGCTTCAGCTACAGCATCACCGACGGCACGGATACCGCTGGCCGGCAGCGCGACGCCTGGACATCACGCCGGTCAACGATGCGCCGACGACGAGCCCGGTCACGCTCGTCCCCATCGCCGAGGACAGCGGGCCCGGATCATCACTCAGGCCGAGCTGCTGGCCAATGCGGCGCGATGTCGAGGGCGATCCGCTGACGGCGACCAATCTCGCCATCAGCGCCGGTGCCGGCACCCTGGTCGACAACGGCGACGGGACCTGGACCTACACGCCGGCGCTCAACGACGACACCGCGGTGAGCTTCAGCTACACGATCACCGACGGGACCGACACGGTCGCCGGCTCGGCCACGCTGGATATCACGCCGGTCAACGATGCCCCGACCACAAGTCCGGTCACGCTCGTTCCCATCGCCGAGGACAGCGGGGCCCGGATCATCACTCAGGCCGAGCTGCTCGCCAATGCCTCGGACATCGAGGGCGATACGCTGACGGCGACCAATCTTGCCATCAGCGCCGGCAATGGCACCCTGGTCGACAACGGCGACGGCACCTGGACGTACACGCCGGCGCTCAACGATGACACCGCGGTCAGCTTCAGCTATACGATCACCGACGGGACCGACACGGTGGCTGGCAGCGCCAGCCTCGACATCACCCCGGTCAACGATGCCCCGACGACAACTCCGGTGACGCTCGCGCCCATCGCTGAGGACAGCGGGCCCCGGATCATCACCCAGGCGGAGCTCTTGGCCAATGCCTCGGACATCGAGGGCGACAGCCTCAAGGCCACTGGCCTGGCGATCAGTGCCGGTGCCGGCACGCTGGTCGACAACGGGGATGGCACCTGGACCTACACGCCGGCCCTGAATGATGACACCGCAGTGAGCTTCAGTTACAGCATCACCGACGGGACGGATACCGTGGCCGGCTCGGCCACGCTGGATATCACGCCGGTCAACGATGCCCCGACCACAAGTCCGGTCACGCTCGTTCCCATCGCCGAGGACAGCGGGGCCCGGATCATCACTCAGGCCGAGCTGCTCGCCAATGCCTCGGACATAGAGGGCGACAGCCTCACGGCCACTGGCCTGGCGATCAGTGCCGGTGCCGGCACGCTGGTCGACAACGGGGATGGCACCTGGACCTACACGCCGGCCCTGAACGATGACACCGCGGTGAGCTTCAGCTACACGATCACCGACGGGACCGACACGGTCGCCGGCAGCGCCAGCCTCGATTTCACCCCGGTCAATGACGCGCCCACCACCACGCCCGTCACGCTGGCGCCGATTGCCGAGGACAGCGGGGCACGCCTGATCACCCAGGCCGAGCTGCTCGTCAATGCCTCGGACATCGAGGGCGATGCGCTGACCGCGACGAATCTCGCCATCAGCGCCGGTGCCGGCACGCTGGTCGACAACGGCGACGGCACCTGGACCTACACCCCGGCCCTGAACGATGACACCGCGGTGAGCTTCAGCTACACGATCACCGACGGGATCGACACGGTCGCCGGCAGTGCGAGCCTCGATATCACCCCGGTCAACGACGCGCCAATACACAATGTCCCGGCTACGCAGAGCACATCCGGGAATACGCCCCTGATATTCTCCAGCCTGAATGGCAACAGCATCACTATCGCCGATCCGGATGCAAGTGGAGCTGCGATGGAAGTCACGCTCAGTGCCTCAAACGGCACCTTGAGTCTGGCAGGAACCACTGGGCTGAGTTTCACTGCCGGCGATGGAAGTGGCGACGTTACGATGACATTTATGGGAACTGCCGCTGATATCAACACCGCACTAAACGGGTTGATCTTCCAGCCTGACCTGGATTACCAGGGAACGGCTGCTATACAGATCATAACTGACGATCTGGGGAACGCTGGCACAGGTGGCGCACTGAATGCGATGGATCAAATCAGCATATCGGTTGTTGCCAGTGCCCCGACCGGCATTGTACAGAACACACTACCGCCACTCGATCAACTGATCGAAGACACGCTTGATCTCCCGGCGCGGGAGCCAGTGCTCACGGTCGTGAAAGGGGTGTACATGGATCCAGCTGCTGAGGAGCCCAGCGACACGGGGACCCCAGGTTCCGAGTCGGCGACCACGAAGACGGCGGGTCCCGCGGCCGATGCTATTCCGGGCTTGGGCCGGGGCGTTCCCACGCAAGCCGACGTCTCGCTATCCGGGTCAGTTGCGCTGGTTGATCAGAACCCTCCAGTCGCACGACGATGACGGGCCGACGTCAGTTCAACTCGTCCGCTACGCGATCCGGCAGGGACTGGCGGATCCACTCATTTACGCGAAGACGCTCCTTCACGCTGCAGCCTGATACGGCCATCTGGGAGTCTATCGAGGCGATGATGGACCAGATGGATGACCGTGACGAGTCCTGGTACAGGGACGATCAGGTGCTGACCACGACGACGGCTACCGGCCTCACAGTCAGCTTCACGGTGGGTTACGTCAGCTGGCTGTTGCGGGCGGGTTATCTCTCCGCCAGTCTGATATCGACTCTGCCGCTGTGGCGGGAATTCGACCCGCTGCCGGTTCTCGCCAGGACCAAGGAAAAGAAGCGCAGATCGGGTGGTCGCGATAAAGATTCTCAAGAAACCAACGACATAGAGTCAGAGAGCATCTTTACTTCGTCGCCATCTCCTGAAACAAGGAACAGCTCCGAAAGAGACAGTCTGATGACGTGGTTTACACCGACAAGGAAAGTCAGCTTTGGTCTGGTGATGCTGACCGTCAGTCTGCTGTTGCTCGGCGATCTGATCGGCGTTGTGCCCAATGAGGATCGAGGGCGTCTCGAAGGTCGACAAACAGTTCTGTGAGTCCCTTGCGGTACAGTTTTCTCTGGCCATTAACCGCGGTGAGACGGACCTCATCCACGCGACGCTGGACACCCTGGTCGCGAGAGAAAAAGACGTCATGTCGGCGGCTATCCGAACCGCCAACGGCAGAGTGCTGGCGGAGAGCGGTGACCACGCTGCCAACTGGATTGATATTCCTCTGGGTAAATCGACGTCCACGCACGTTCAGGTGCCTATCTTTCAGGGCAAACGACGTTGGGGTACCGTAGAGGTTACCTTTCGAGACCTCAAGGGCACCGGCTTACTGCTGGGTATCAGTCACTCACTCTTTCCCCTGATTCTTTTCTTCACAATTGCGGGGTTTGCTGCCTATCTGTTTTTCATCAAGCGAACCTTGCGCGAACTCGATCCGCGCTCGGTGATTCCCGAGCGCGTCAAATCGGCCTTCAATGCCCTGGCCGAGGGCCTTGTGATCGTGGATGAGAAGGAACAGATCATTCTTGCCAATACCAGTTTTGCCGAAAAGATCGAGTCCTCGGACGATGCTCTGCTCGGCCGTAAGCTGTCTCACCTGGCCTGGGCGGGTGACAGCGAACAGAGAGGGCCAGAGCCTTTCCCGTGGCACGTTACGTTAGCCGAGAATAAGCGGTGCAACGGTGTGCCCCTGAAGTACGAGAGCCAGCGTGAGGGTACGCACACCTTCATGGTGAATACGACGCCCATTACGGACGGCAAAGGGGCCGTGCGTGGTGCGCTTGCGACCTTTGATGACCTGACCGATCTGGAAAAGAAACAGGTTGAGTTAAGGCAAACCGTCACTCAGCTGCAGAAATCGCGCAAGGCGCTGCAGGACAAGACCGTTGAGCTGGAGTACCTGGCGACGCGGGATCCCCTGACTGGTTGTCTCAATCGGCGCGCATTTTTTGAAAAGGCCGAGTTCCTGTTCCTGGACGCAACCCAGAAAAATACCGAGCTTGCGTGCATCATGGTCGATATCGACCACTTCAAGTCGATCAATGATCGCTACGGGCACGCGACCGGTGACAAAGTCATTCAGCTAGTGACAAGTGAGCTCAGGTCCAATGCGCGCCCCGACGACCTGGTGGGGCGCTATGGGGGTGAGGAGTTTTGCATCATTCTGCCGGGTGTGGACCGCGCGGGTGCCGCCAAGATTGCGCAGCGACTCAGAATCAAGGTGAAAGGTGCCTCCCAGGGACGTTTCACGGCCTCGGTGCGAATCACCGCCAGTTTTGGCGTCGCCGCACTCACTGAGGATATCGGTAACCCGGGCGAACTGATCAACTGTGCCGACAAGGCACTCTATGTTGCGAAGGAAAGTGGGCGCAACCGCGTGATAGCCTGGGGGGACACGGAGGTCTCCGGCGAGCAACAGGCGCCAGACCACGAGCCCGGGCCTGAGGTCAGTGACAGCCAGGACGGAGACATCGCCCTGGCGGCCAAGAAGCTGTCGGCACAGGTGGCCGAATCGCGCGATCTCAAGCGGCTGCAAAGCAGGGTCGCGGAGCTGGAAGAAGAACTCACCTATGCCCAGAGTACCCTCACACAAAGGGATGGCCGCGATACGGTCACCGGATTACCGAACCGGCTCCTATTTTACGATCGGGTCAGTCAGGCACTGGCTCGGGGGCAGCGATACGACCGGACCGCCGCGATTATTGTGCTGGACATCGATATGTTTCAACGCATTAACGATGCGCTGGGTTTTGTTGTCGGCGATCAGCTGCTGAAAAAGGCGGCCGACCGGCTGGTAGAGATCTTGAGGAACACCGATACGGTATCACTGCTGGATGGTGATACAGCGAGTCCGACGGTGTCCCGTACCGGCGCCGACGAATTCGGCATCCTGCTGACGGATTTGCAGGACGGTGATATGGTGACCTGGATCGTCAAGCGGATCCTGGACAATATGTCGCAGCCGCTGGAAATCGACGGCCATGAGATATTTCTCACCTGCAGTGTGGGCATCAGTCTCTATCCACATGACGGCGATAGCGCCGACGTGCTTATGCAAAACGCGAATGCGGCCCGATATAGCGCAAAGCAGCGTCTTGGCCGGAACAACTATGCGTTCTATTCCGCCGATCTCAACCAGTCATCCTACAAACATCTGTGGTTTGAAAGTCAGCTGCATCATGCGTTGGAACAAGGTGAGCTGTCACTCCATTACCAGCCCAAGATCGACCTGCAGACGGGCAAAGTCACCAGCATGGAGGCCCTGATCCGCTGGAACAACCCGAAACTCGGCTCCGTGTCACCCGCCGACTTCATTCCCGTGGCAGAGCGTACCGGGCTGATCAACGCGATCGGGGAGTGGGTCACCCGGACGGCCTGCAACCAGGCCAGGCAGTGGGTCGATGCGGGTTTTGTAGATGTAGGTGTGGCGGTGAATCTGTCGGCATTGCAATTCCGTCAGGAGGACCTCCACGAACGGATCATCACGACACTCGCGGCCACCGGACTGGAACCGCGGCTCCTGGAGGTGGAAATCACGGAAACGGTCGTGATGGAAAACTATGATATGGCAATCCGGATACTCAGGGAACTGCATAAAGCCGGCATCCATCTCGCCGTGGATGATTTCGGGACCGGTTATTCGTCGCTCGCGTACCTCAAACATCTGCCCCTCAACACCCTGAAAATTGATCGTTCTTTCCTCAGCGGTACGGTTCCCGACAAACAGGATGAGCTGATTATCACCGCGATTATCGCCATGGCCCACAGTATGGGACTCGCGGTGGTCGCGGAGGGTGTGGAGAACACTGCACAAAAGGCCTTCCTTGCGGGCCTTGGATGCGACGAGGTGCAGGGCTATTTACTCAGTAAGCCGGTTCCGGAAGATGCAGTGATCGAGCTTCTGAGGAGACATAACAGCGAGGATCTGCCGGCCAACAGGGCGCGCATCCCGGCGTAACGCGCCAGCCCGGTCCGGGCGTCGACAGTTCATTGTCTGGTCCGTGCCACTACGGCTGATGTGCCATTACGTCGTTCCCTACAGTTAATTCCGCAAGACGCTTTACGGGTTCACCCTTGCGGAGATGCTGACCACCATGCACGCCTGGTTGTCGCGCCTTAACTCGACACAGGCAGTACGGGCCTCCGCCTTCGTTAAGGGCCCGCCCTGGACCCGATAGAAAGACACCCCGTTGACATGCGCCGGTTCCACGGTGAGTTGCAGCTTGCCGAGGACCGCAGCGTGCCGGGTCAGATACTCCTGCCACATCTCGCGGGCGCGCAGCTCACTGTGCATCGCCGCGAGCTGAACGCGGAATCCGCCCGCCCGATGTGGTCGCTCTGCCTGCTTGGCGAGGAACAATGCGGGTTGAGGTATGGCGGAGGTATCCATCGATGTGCCGTTCAGGGACGGCAGATAACCCAGCGCGGCAAACAGCACGGCGTCGGGTAGCGGATCTGCACGCCGTAAGGCAACGCCTGTCTGACGGCGCGCCAGGGCACCATCAGTGGCAGGGGCAGCTCCGTCTCGCGCACCGTGGGCGATGAGGACCTGGGCCACAGTTTTATGGCCATTGCGCTTTGCCCAGCCGAGCGGCGTTACGCCATTACGCGTCCGACGGTTGATCTCTGCGCCGTGCGCAATCAGCAGCTTGACGACGTCTGTATGGCCGCGATAGGCGGCCTGGTGCAAGGGTATGTTGCCATCGTCGACTGCGGCACTGACGTCAGCCCCCCGGGCGATGAGCTGCGCAACGACGGTCTCCTGCCCGTGAAAGGCCGCCCAATGCAGCGGCGTGTCGCCCTGCGGTCCCCGCTCGTGCACAGCCGCACCGCTGTCGATGACATGCGGCAATACGCGCAGCATTACCGGCCTTCGCGGCATCCAGAAGTGGACCGGCCACCACTGGCAGGGTCCACCCGTAGCCCAAAAAAATCAGCAAAAAAAGCCGCAGCATCCATGCACCAGGTTGTTACTCCGGCGGGACTTTATCACTTTGCGACGTAAGCGAAAACCATTACTCGGTTGCGAAATACTCTCCGAGTGGGCGACAACTTCGCGTGCAATGCCATGATCAGACCGTTCTCGACCAGATACCTCCCTGTAACACCCGCGTGACTGCGGTAACCGGAAATACGTCCCTGCAAACGACACAGCTCAGGCGAAACGCGCGAGTGCATAGTCCTGGATATCGATCGCTGGTCTGGTGCCGCTGATCAGATCCGCAACAGCGCGGGCCGAACCGCAGGCGAGGGTCCAGCCGAGGCTGCCATGCCCGGTGTTGAGAAAAAGATTCCGATAAGCTGTCGGCCCCAGTAGCGGCGGGCCGTCGGGCGTCATGGGTCGCAGGCCGGTCCAGTAAACTGCCTGCTCCCGGTCCCCGAGTTGCGGAAACAGCGTGAAGGCCGGCGAAAGCACCGCCTGGGCACGCCTGATATCCAGTTCCCTGTCATAGCCTGCAACGTCGGCGCCACCCGCTATGCGGATCCGCGCGCCGAGTCGGCTGATGACGATGCGCCTGGCTTCATAGATGATATTGACGTCAGGGGCGGCGTGACGATCACTGACCGGCAAGGTGGCCGAATAACCCTTGACGGGATAGATCGGGACGCGCATGCCGAGCGAACGCACGAGCGCGGCGCTGCCGACCCCGAGCGCCACGATGATGCAATCTGCGGACACACGCCCTTGGGTCGTCATCACGGCCCGTATACGTTGATTATCCTGCTCGAAGCCTTCCACCCGCGTCCCGCAAAGAAACGCAACGTCCTGTGCCGCGCAGACACGCGCCAGGCTCTGGGTAAACAGAAACGCGTCACCGCTTTCATCTGCGGGTGCATAAATGCCGCCGCATAATCTCGCCGCACCCGCGGCGAGAGCCGGCTCGATAGCCAGGCAGCGCATCCCGGTCGAGGCGTTGTTGCACTATGCCGAATTGCCGACGCGCTTGTGCCAGCCTGGACGCCTGCTCGAGTTCGCCGGGATCGGTGAACAGATGCAGTGTACCCGAGACATGATGCGCGAAGTCGATGTCCGTCTCCTTGCACAGTTTACGCAGCTGCGCTTGACTATAGAGCGCCAGCCGCGCAATTGCAGCGGTATGCCGGCGACGGCGTCGCGTCGTACAGTTGCGCAGAAAGCGCAGGCCCCAGGCCCACATTGCCGGATCCCAGGATAAGCGTACCCGTAACGGGCCGTCCGCCTGATGTAGCGAGCGCAGCAGCATACGCGGCACCTCAGGCGCGGCCCAGGGCTCCGGGTGACTGACGGAGATCTGTCCACCGTTGGCATAGGTGGTTCCCATGGCCGTTTCTCCCTGCTCATCGAGCACGGTCACGGAATGCCCCTCGCGGGCAAGATAATAGGCTGTCGTTACGCCGATTACGCCGGCGCCCAGAACCACGATTTTCAACTCAATCCTCGCATGCGAACACAGGGCTGGCGCGGAGAGCCTCGGCCGCGCCAGTCTATTGTCGCGAACTGGAAGCCCTTGCGGTAGGGCTATCTGGAAGCTATTGCCGGACCGGTCCTGTTCACGCTAGTGTGCAGAGGCCGCCCCGGTGTCAGCGCGGCCGGCTATACACGGAGACACTGCAATGCTTGCCTTCTTTCCCCGCACACTGCCCCAGGGACTGGAACCCCTCACCGACCTGGCCCTGGACTTGCGCTGGACCTGGAGCCACGCCGGCGACCGGCTGTGGCGTACGGTCGCGCCGGATGTCTGGGAGCGCACCGAGAACCCCTGGATCATTCTCCAGGATGTCTCGGAGCAGCGTCTCGAGCAGCTCGCCGCCGATTCGGACTTCACGGCCGAGGTGGCGCGCCTGGCGCACGAGCGGGACCTGTATCTGAGCGGCACCGCCAGTTTCCAGCGCCAGTATACAGACACCGGGATTCGCGGCATTGCCTACTTCAGTATGGAGTTCGGGCTTGGCGAGGGCCTGCCGCTTTATGCCGGGGGGCTCGGTATCCTGGCCGGGGACTATCTCAAGGCCGCCAGCGACCTCGGGCTTCCGCTGGTCGGCGTCGGACTGCTGTATCAGGAGGGCTACTTCCGCCAGATGGTCGATGCCGCAGGCCAACAGCTCGAGGCCTACCCTTACAACGACCCGATCAGTCTCCCGATCGTGCCGGTGCGCAGTCACGACGGCGGCTGGCTGCATGTGGCGCTGGAGTTTCCCGGTCGAAACCTGTTACTGCGGGTGTGGCAGGTGAATGTCGGTCGCGTGACCCTCTATCTGCTCGACAGCAATGACCCCCTCAATGCACCCGCCGACCGCGGTATCACCGGCAAGCTCTATGGTGGCGGGCAGGAAATGCGGCTGATCCAGGAGGTGGTCCTCGGCATCGGCGGGTGGCGGCTGTTGCAGCTGCTGGGCCTGGAGATCGATGTCTGTCATCTCAACGAGGGTCACGCGGCCTTCGTGGTGCTGGAGCGGGCGCGGCAGTTCATGGAAGACCATCATGTCGGGTTCTGGGAGGCCCTGTGGGCGACGCGTGCCGGCAACGTCTTTACCACCCACACGCCCGTGGCCGCCGGCTTCGACCGTTATCCGGCCGAGCTCGTCGATAAATATATGCCCTATCTGCGCGTCTACCTGGCCCGGCTGGGCATCTCGCTGGAGGAGCTGATCGGCCTGGGTCGCAAGGATACCAACCACGATCATCGCGAACCCTTCAACATGGCCTACCTGGCCATGCGTGGCTGTTCCCGGGTCAACGGTGTCAGCCGGCTGCACGGCGCGGTCAGCCGGCGCATTTTTCGCGAGCTCTATCCGCGCTGGCCCGAGCATGAAATACCCGTGAGCCATGTCACCAACGGGGTCCACGTGCCGTCCTGGGATTCACCCTGGGCCGACCGCCTCTGGTCCCGCGCCTGCGGCAAGGACCGCTGGCTTGGCGCCATCAACGAGCTGCAAGAGGCGGTCCGCGCGCTCAGTGACGAGGAGCTGTGGAACGTGTGCGCGAGCGAGCGCCACGACCTGATCCGCTATGCCCGCGAACGCCTGGCAAAGCAGCTGGGCCAGCGCGGCGCCGAGCCTGAGACCATTGCCGGTGCCGAACGGTGCCTCGACCCCAACAGCCTGACTATCGGGTTTGCGCGCCGCTTTGCCGAGTACAAACGCCCTAACCTGTTACTGCACGACAGCGAACGCCTGGTGCGCCTGTTAACGAACCCCGAGCGACCGGTACAACTGATGATCGCCGGCAAGGCGCATCCGCAGGATGAGACAGGCAAGCGCCTGGTGCGCGAGTGGTTCGAGTTCGTCAACCGGCCGCAGGTGCGCGCCCATGCGGTGTTTCTGGAGGACTACGACATCGCCCTGGCCCAGGAGCTTGTGCAAGGCGTGGACCTGTGGATCAACACCCCGCGCCGCCCCTGGGAGGCCTGCGGCACCAGCGGCATGAAGGTGCTGGCCAACGGCGGATTGAACCTTTCCGAGCTGGACGGCTGGTGGGCCGAGGCCTACGCACCCGAATACGGCTGGGCACTCGGCGACGGGCGCGAGCACGACGAGCCTGGCTGGGACGCCGCCGAGGCAGAGGCGCTCTATGCGCTGCTGGAGAACGAGGTGGTCCCCCTGTTCTACGCTCGCGATGCCGCCGGGATTCCCCGGGACTGGGTGGAACGCATCCGCAAGAGCATGGCACAGCTCGCACCGCGTTTCAGCTGCAACCGCATGGTGCGTGAATACATCGAGCGATTCTACCAGCCCGCGGCCCGCGCGGTGCAACGGCGCAGCGCAGATGGTGGCCGTCTGGCGAAAGGTCTCTATGCATGGCAGCAGAAGCTCCAGCGGCACTGGGCCAGTCTGCACTTCGGCCACTTACAGGTCAGCCGGCAGGGTCGAGGGTGGCAGTTCCAGGTACAGGTCTACCTGGGTGATCTGAGCACCGACGAAGTCCGCGTCGAGCTGTACGCCGATGCCCCCGATGGCGAGCAGGCCGTGCGCGAGATCATGGTGCCCGGTCCGGAGATTGCCGGCGCGGTCAACGGTTACGTCTACAGCGCCAGGGTGGAGACCGCCCGTCCCGCCGGCGACTTCACCCCGCGCATCCTCCCGGCCAACGAGGACGCCCTGGCTCCCATTGAGACCGGTCTCATTCGTTGGCAGCGCTGAGAAGCGCACGCCGGTTGCTGTGGCGGCGCAGTGCGGCGCTGTTCAGGCCAGGTACAGGGCCACGCGTCGTGCGCCCATTTTCGGCGCTGGCGAGGCCCGCCGGTCCGGAGACTGGTGGTGTCAGATCAAGGCGCGGGGTGATGGACACCGCGTATGGCGTCTCGAGAAAATACCGGAATGTTCATTTGTTAAGCCGGTTTGCATGGTGTAGATTCTTAGTGGCAGCATGCGGACCGCGCAGTCACGAGCGCCTTGCGCTTAAACCGATAAATAACTAGAAACCCTGGAGATAATCCTATGAAATCCCCTCTGTTGAACATGCTCTGGGCCGGTGCTGTGTCGGCCCTGCTTGGCGCCACTGGCGCGCCAGTATGGGCTGCTCCGGTCACCAATCCTGGCGGCAACAACTCGGTGGCCACGGCGCTCAACCTCGATGGCAATTTCTCGCTGGAATTTGACGCGAACATCGAGAGCGGTGATGGGACCAACGAGTCCACCACCATTCCGCATGTCACGGTCAACGCCGTGTCGGAGGTCGAACAGCGGCATTACTATGCCTTCACCGTGGCGGGCGCCGGCACGTTTGGGATCTTCGATATCGACAATGCCGAGATCAACGGCCTGGATACCGACATCACCTTATACGACACCGATGGCGTTACGGTCCTCGCTGAAAACGATGACAGCCCGTTTGACGGGCCCGGTGACAACGTCACCCCGGGGACCTTTAACAGCTTTCTCACCTTCTCCTTCCCGGCCCCCGGCGTGTATTTTCTGGAGGTTGCCGAGTGTTGCACCGAAGGCTTCCCCCTCGTGGCGTCCTACCAGCTGAACGTCTCGCTGGGTGCCACCACCCCGCCCAGCACGCTGGTATCGGCCGTGCTGCCGGCGAGCCGCTCGGTACAGGTTGGCAGCAGCGCAACGGCCTTTGCCACCATCATCAATGCGAACACCGTCACCGCCGCCACCGACTGCAGCATTGCCCCGCTGACCAGCGTGCCGGCGGGCTTTTCGTATCAGACCACCGATCCGGCCACCAACGCCCTCATCGGCGCCCCGGACACGCCAGTCGATATTGCCGCGGGCGCGCTGCAGACCTTCCTCTTTGCCTTCACGCCGACAGCGGAGATCGCGCCGACCGACGTCCAGTTGAGTTATGACTGCGCTAACACGGAGCCGGCGGCCGTGACCCCGGGGCTGAATACGCTGTTGTTGTCGGCATCGGCGACACCGGTGCCGGATATCGTGGCGCTGGGTGCCACGCCAACGGGTGACGGTACGCTGCGCCTGCCCGGCGTCGGCGGCTCGGGTGCCTTTGCGGTGGCGTCGGTGAATGTGGGATCGAGCGACACGATTACCGCGACGCCCGGATTCGGGAGCGCCAGCCTGCCGGTGGCCTTGTCCATCTGCGAGACAAATCCGGCCACCGGTGCCTGTCTGGGAGCGGCGGCGGCCAGTGTGACGACGAGCATTGCGGCCGGGGCGACGCCAACCTTCGCCATATTTGCCACGGCGACGGCTGACGTGCCGTTCAACCCCGCCAGCAGCCGCATCTTTGTCAGCTTCACGGACGCGGGCGGGATCACCCGGGGATCGACCAGCGTGGCCGTGACGACGGCACCCTGATCAACGCCCGGCTTCGCTATCGCTGGCGGGTGTCTCTGACCACGTGCCAGTAAGACCGTACGTTACTCTGCAGCTGAGGGAGCCGCAGTGTAATCGCGAGCTCCTCGCAGGCCGAAAGGCCCAGTGCCACTGCAGCGAACCTGAACGGCCAGGCAATGTCGGCGATGAACAGGAGGAACAGCGCCACGCTCATCAGCACGGCAACGGCCTTCGCGGCCCAGGTATGGTAGTTGGTGAGCCTTCCGAATTTCACCAGGGCCGCGATGAGCGGAGCGATGTAGGCGAGTAGTACCAGCAACACGAAAGCTGCTTCGCGTTTCACCACATCCGGCCATAGCCACCATGCACAAAGTGGAATCGTCAGATAGATCGCCAGGTCTCCCCAACTGTCGAGTCTGGTTCCAAGCTCCGAGTCCACATTCAGCCGGCGTGCGGCCAGACCATCCACAGCGTCCGATAAGAACGCGATGGCCAGCAAGCCGAGAAACAGACCGGCGTGTCCTGTCCAGCCCAGATAGAGAAGGAAGGGTGCTGCAATAAGGCGGAAACCACTCAGCAGGTTGGGCAGGGCTACCACAAGCTGTCTCATTTCATGAATTTGAGTCAGAGATGCCGCGGGATGCTCACCATCCCCGCGTCCGCTGCGGTCGTGCCTGATTCCCATTTCCGGCCTAGGATACCCCGTTCGCGCCGTGTTTTCGAAGTGAGCCTGTCTGCCCTGACGAAACGCAGCCGGTGCCCGGAGCGCCACAGTGGCCCGCTTCGGGCCGCGACTGCTGTGCATTAGGCCAACACACCATCCTCCGACGAGGTGTTGTGTGTGGAGTGCCAGCGGCATTCTGGGGTACGATGGTGCCCGGTTCTATCGCTGGCGAAGCGTTCCGGCCGGCCTTTGACGAGACCGCCGGGAACGAACTGCCCGCGCACCGGTGTCTTGCCGCCCGTCGATCGCCGCAGGCTCGACTGTGCCAACTTTGGGAGGAAACAGAAACCATGGCTATTGCAGTCAAGAGAGTGCTGCTTGCGGCCCTCGCAGCCAGCCTGCTGCTCAGCCTGGCGAGTCGGGCGGGCGATGTGGCGGGCAGTCGGGACCACCCGATGGTGTCGCGCTACGCGGGTTCGGAGATCATTGCCTACGAGGAGCGGGCCTTCGACGAGTACGAGCTGATCGTCGAGAAGGTCACCCAGTACGGCGGCAGGGGAAAGAATCGCGAGGCGACGCAGTCGCTGGAGGGCAAGCTCACGCTGATCAGCTACAAAGTGCCGGCGCAGCGCACGACGCTGGAGGTGCTGCGCAATTACGAGACGGCTGTCAAGGAAGCAGGCTTCGAGATACTGTTCGCATGCAAGAACGAGGAATGCGGGGGGCGCAATTTCAACCACGCGGTCGTTCCGTACACGGCCTACTTCGGTGATGCTTACTCGGACCAGCGTTATCTCGTCGCCAGGCTCGGCCGCACGGAAGGCGACGTCTATGTTGCGGTATACGCGACACGGGGCACGGTTGATGGTGGCGGGACCTACAACGTCTACACCAGGGTCGAGGTGATAGAACTCGCGCCCATGCAGGAGCGGATGGTGACCATCGATGCCAAGGCCATGGCCGAGGGTCTCGCCGCCGAAGGCCACATGGCCATCTATAACATCTACTTCGATACTGCCAAGGCGGAGCTCAAACCCGAATCGCAGCCGTCCCTGGCCGAGATTGCCAGGCTGCTGCAGGCGCAGCCGGAACTCAAGCTCCTGGTTGTCGGGCATACCGACAACGTGGGTGAACTCGACTACAACGAAGACCTCTCGCGCCGCAGGGCGGAGGCGGTCGTCCAGGCTCTAACGACCGAGTACGGTATCGCGGGAGTCCGCCTGGCAGCGACAGGCGTGGGGATGTATGCGCCTGTCGCGACCAACAGAACCGAACAAGGCCGATCGCTGAACCGGCGCGTTGAGCTGGTAGAGCGGTGAGCCTGGCCTGCGGGGCGCCGTAGCCGGTGCTGCGCCAGGCCGACGATCTTTCACAATCCGCACGGCTCACGGGCCCGGGAGATGCCCGCCATGGGTCACCCAAACAGGCTTTCGGTGGCAGCCGAGCGTTTGTGCAACTTCTTCCCGATGCGCCTGCTGCGCTGCTCGCAGGCAGGACTGGCGGGCAACAGTTCGCAGCAGCGCCGGGCGGCAGCCAGATCCTTGCTGATGTGCTCATGGTATTTGGCGAGCCGTTCTATCGAATCGGGACAGCCGCGCGCGGCCAGGGCTTCCCAGATCGGAACCGCCTGTTGCCAGCATCCCGCCCGCCGCAACAGCTGGCCCAGTAAACGTCGGCCGTTATCGCACAGCCCGTCGGCATGGGACTGCAGAAGCTCGCGTGCGTGGTCCTCGTTGACTTCGCCCACCCAGCGGGCCAGGGCATACAGATCAACATCAAACGTTTGCGGCTGGTCAATCGCCATCGCCACGGCGCTATGGGCAACCGCCAGGGAAACGATGTCCTGCCGGTTATGCGCGACGGCGCGCATGAGCGCTCGGCTGTGGCCCGTGCGCAGGTAGGAAAACCAGGCGGCCGGCGCTTCCGCGCCGGGCAGATCATCGCGGCGGGTGAAACCGATAAGTTTCTCTTCGACGGTGAGCAGGCGACAATCGTTCCAGCGCCTGCCGAACAGACGGCGCACCGGGTGCAACAGGTCAAAGTGGGGGAGCGCGCCGAAGGGATGCGCGAGCCCCTGCATGCGAAAGCGCGTGATCAACAGGGGCACGTCATAACTCTTGCCGTTATAGCTGATTATCCAGTCATTAGCGGCGAGGGTGCCGGAGACGGCCGACAGAAGCGCCGCTTCCGCTGAGAAGCAGGTGAGCAGGAATTGCGTTAGCTCGAGTTCCGCTTCCTTGACAACGGCGATCCCGATCAGGAAGGCAAGAGTGCCACTGCCCGTGGACAGCCCGGTGGTTTCGGTGTCGATGTACACACGTCGCAGCGTGTCACTTGCGGCAGGTCCGGGACAGCGCGGTGTCGTGCGCAATTGGTTGAGGTCAATACGTCCCAGTTCCCCCTCGAGCGGCAGGCACTGGCGGATCCGGATAACGCCCTCGGCAATCAGCTGCCCCTCGAGTGCCCGCGCCAGGGCCTCGGCGGACAGAGCGCTGCCGGCTGGCGCCTGTTGCGCGTGACCGCCTTGCGGGCGCAGACGCGCGAGGCGGCCGCGCGTGCTGGACGCGGATGCAGGCGCGGCGGCCGCCGGCTTGCCGCCCGCCTGCACCTGCAACCGTGAGAGTCTGGACTTAAGACTCATCGTTCGACACCAGTGATAACACCGTCAATGCGGCCTGCTTCGGGGAGTATCCGCGCTGCCCGTCAGTAGCCAGGATTGGCCCGATACAACTCGGGCAACCGTGCAGACAGTCGCAGGCCGTGACCAGTCGCTGGGCCTGTGCGACGACGGCGGCCCGGTGCTCGAAGAGTGGCGCCGAGATCCCGATGCCGCCCGGGTAGTTGTCGTACAGGAACAGAGTGGGACTGAATTGCTGTAACGCCATGGGGTCGACGTCTTCACCGTCGCGGTTGCGCATCTGACCGCGGCCATTGGCGCCGACAATCGCAAACCACTCGGCATTGCCGTCGCCGACCGCACGCCCGATGTCAGGTGGCTCGGAGAGCATGCGCATCGCCGCCACGATGTGCATGGCATAACCGGCGCCCAGAAAACCATCGAGGGCAACATGGCGGGAGGCGAAGGCCGCATCGAGCGCCGCGGGATCGACCTGCCACCACACGGCCGTGGTGTGCATCTCCTGATCGGGCAGATCGATATTGCCATAGCCGACATTCTCGTGGGTGTAGTAGCGGATTTTCTTATAACCGGCAAAGCGCTTGACCAGATGCACTTCTCCCTGCGCGACGGCATGGTCCTTGCCCCTGTCCTGCTCGAACCTGTCCAGGATCTTCAGACGGGTGTAGTCGATCGCATCGGTGTAATACTCGGCGCGCGTTCGGGTGACGAAGGCCTTGCGTCCTTCCCAGTCGAGTCTTTCAACCTGATAGGGTGCAGATTGAATCATGTAGATTGCGCCCGCATAGATCGTCATCGGTGCGGAACTGTAATCCACTTCTGCGATGACTTTCTGCGCACCCGCGGTGGTATCGATGACGACGAAGTTGCCTTCGGCGACGGAACGCAGACTGACGCTGTTGGCCGGATAGCTGTCTGCCATCCAGTGCCACCGCGTGCCTTCCCGATGCAGGACGCCGTGTTCCTCGAGGTAGGCGAGCATCTCTTCGAGATCTTCTCTGCCAAAGGTCTCACCCTGCGTGAAAGGCAGTTCAAAGGCCGCGCAGCGAATGTGATCGAGGAGAATGAGCAGCTGGTCGGGGTCGATGCGTGCCTGCTCGGGCGAGGCGCCCAGGAAGAACTCCGGATTGCGGATGATGTACTGATCGAGCGGGAGGCTGCTCGCCACCAGCACACCCAGGGCCGTGCGTTGCCGCCGACCGGCCCGTCCCAGGCGTTGCCAGGTGCCGGCGATGGTGCCCGGGTAGCCGGTCAGGACACAGACATCGAGCGATCCGATATCCACGCCCAGTTCCAGCGCCGATGTCGAAACCACGCAATCGATACTGCCTGCGCGCAGTTTCTTCTCCATCGCCCGACGTTCCGTGGGCAGATAACCGCCGCGGTAGGCCGCGACACGCGCCGGCGTTCGCGGATCGTTGTCGAAGGCGTCCTTCAGGTATTTGGTCAGGACCTCGACCATCAGGCGCGATTGGGCGAACACAATGCTCTTGAGACCCCGTTCGACCGCCAGGCGCGCGATGCGCGTGGCCTGCGAACGGGCCGAGGCGCGAATACCCAGCTCCGGACTGATCACGGGCGGGTTCCACAGCAACAGATGCTTCGCCCCTTGCGGTGCGCCGCTTTCGGTTATTGCCTCGACCTCGTTGTCAATGAGCTGACGGGCAAGCTCGGCCGGGTTGGCGATGGTGGCCGAGCACAGAATGAAGACGGGCTGCGCACCGTAGAACCGGCAGATCCGCTGCAGGCGGCGCATGACATTGGCGACATGCGAGCCAAACACACCCCGGTAGCTGTGCATCTCGTCGATGACGACATAGCGCAGGCCTTCGAAGAACTGCGACCACTTGGTGTGATGGGGCAGAATACCCTGGTGCAGCATGTCCGGATTGGTCACCACGATGTCGCCCCGGGTCCTGACCGCCTTGCGCGCATCGCCGGGTGTGTCGCCGTCAAAGGTGAAGGCCCGCACACCCAGCGCACCGGCTTCATTCAAGGCCACCAGTTCGGCCACCTGATCCTGCGCCAGGGCCTTGGTGGGGAAGAGGTAGAGCGCCTTGGCCCTGTCTTCCAGGACGGCCTGCAGGACCGGCAGGTTGTAACAGAGTGTCTTGCCCGAGGCCGTCGGGGTCACGATCACCGTGTGGCTGCCTTCCCGCACCGTTTCCCAGGCCCTGGCCTGATGCGTATAGAGCTGCTGAACGCCGCGCCCCTGCAGCGCCCTGGCCAGACGTGCATCGAGGTCGGCTGGCAGGGGTGCGTAGCGGGCCGGCCGGGCCGGCATGACCAGCTCACCCGTGATGCGCGCCTTGTGGCTGGTTCGCAGCGCTGCCGCCAGCGCCGCGGCCGGATCGTCCGTGTCAGGGCCTATTCGTTCAGCGGGAAGGGGCATGGGTCGTTCTCCGTTTGTTCTCCCTGCGTAGGATAGAGAACAAACAGAGAACAGATCAAGTGGTGCGGTAAGTTTCGCGCTTAACGCAGGCCGGCGAGTCCCGCCACGAGCGCGGCGGCACCGCAGCTCAGTACCAGGGCGATCGTGAAGTGCACGGGCAACAGTCGGCAGACCTGGTACCCCGTCTCCGGCCTGGCGATGCCGATCTTTCTGCTGTTTTCAGCTTGGTCGCGCTTGTCGATGGCTTGGTGCAACGCGATCTACGACGGTGGGGCGGGGAACGAGGGAGTGCTTTGGGTAGGCCACGAGATGGCTGGGCCCTGGTGCGCCTGCTAGCCCGCATTTCTCACCGGGCGGCGATAGAGTCACATAATGCACTGAGGTAAGGAACAGAGTGCAGATCAGGAAAGAGACGGTGTGTAATCAGGCCGTGCCTATCCCGGCCCTGGCTGGTTCTCGCGCGCCCGGACTTGCGCTTCACTCAAGTGGTAGCTACGGCTACCACTTTCCCTCCAGCGCGGCGTCCGAACACACGAGCCCTGCGCCAGCATCCGGGATCCCGGTGAGAAATGCGGGCTAGTCTGACATCCAAGACGGACTCGCAAGGATGCGATCATGTTGCCGTTGCCGGCTGACAGGGAAACATACCCAAGGGTATCCTCGCATCTCGACGCGATACATTGGGTTAAAGACACCAGCTCCAGAGCTGGACCCTGGTAATCAGGTGATAGCCGGATAGATAGGCGATCTAGACACTAACCTGGTCAAGCTGACAGGCATTCTGAACCTGTTGTGTGTGCAGGCGGCGAAAATGTAGCGTCAGCTGGTAGAGTCACTTTCGGTGTGGAAGGCGCTGAAGTGACGGTGACTGAAGTGACCAATCAATCGACGGGCTATTGCCCAGGGCCAGAATCCCGGCCGAACATAAAAGAAGCATTGGACAAAGCAGGACCAGGGGGCTGATGCGAAAGAAAGAGGATGTCGACATGATGATCCCTGATCTCAAGGAATTTCCGCCGGGCAGTCCTCCGTCCCCCTATCCATACCCGGTGACAATCGAACAGAATGGGCAATCGTGTTCCGGCTTCCTGAGCGGTGACATGACACTTCGGGCGGTCGGATGGCTCGGAGATCGTGCCACCTCGATTGGCGACGTTCCTGACGGTTGTATCGAAAAACTGCTCCGTGCCTACGAACAGGGGTCGATATTCTCTGACGGATCTGCCGGATGGCACATCTGTGAGATCTGTTGCGGTCACAAGCCGTTTTACACGCGAGATCGCTCCCGGGCGATTGTGAGATGGAACGGGCGGAAGATCGGGCTCTACGGGCACGGGCACTATCTGATCAGATATGAACAGACGGTATACATGGCGCCAGCGTTGCTACTGCACTACATTTTGCACCATCGCTACAAGCCTCCGGATCAATTTGTGAAGGCGGTGATTGAAGGTCGATTCCTGACGGAAGACGATCTGTAGTCAGACCGATACTGACAGCCGACGATCTGATATTCAGACGGATATTCGGTCCGCCGGTGCTTAGCCTTCACGAACCAGCCGCTACCTCGAACGGCAGCGGTGGCTTGCGCAGGATGCGGAGAGCAGCTCTCTACCTGGCGACGAGGTCGATGTCGAGGTTGGGCCGATGGATCATGCTGGGCTTCTCTGTCTCGTACCGCATCGCAGTGGGGGCGCAGCAGGGCCGCAGGGTGTACACGCGGCAGACGCGTCCGGTGTGCGACGACCCGTTCGACGGCGGGGTCGGCAAGGTGGCCGGGTTCTCCCTGCACGCGGGCGTGGCGGCGCGCCTACATTGCGGCTCATCGCTCAGAGTGTCGACGATGGGCCGTTGCCGGGCGGCCACCGAGTCACCGGAAAGCTCCTGCTCCGTCTTGAACGATCAGATTTCGGGCAAGACTGCCATTTCACCGGCGCGTGATCCCATTCCTGATCTGAAATATAATGGCGCGGCCATTGGGTTAGCCCCATCCTAAAACGTTCCAGGGAAACTGTCGAAGCCTGATTCCCAGGGAAACTCACAATGCCTGATTCCAAGATTATCTATACCGAGACTGACGAAGCCCCGGCGCTGGCGACTCATTCCTTCCTGCCCGTTGTGCAGGCGTTTACCAAGACGGCGGGCATCGAGGTAGAAACGCGGGATATTTCGCTATCTGGCCGGATTATAGCCAATTTCCCGGATAAACTGACGGACGAACAAAAGCTGGGCGATGCCCTGGCGGAGCTTGGGGCGCTGGCCAAGACGCCCGAGGCGAACATTATCAAGCTGCCCAATATCAGTGCGTCCATCCCGCAGCTAAGGGCGGCGATCAAGGAGTTGCAGGCACAGGGCTACGACCTGCCGGACTATCCGGCAGAGCCGACCAACGAGGCCGAGAAAACAATTAAGTCGCGTTACGCGAAGATCCTGGGTAGTGCGGTCAACCCGGTCTTGCGTGAGGGCAACTCGGATCGTCGCGTGGCGGGTCCGGTCAAGGAATATGCGAAGAAGCACCCGCACTCCATGGGTGCATGGTCGGCTGACTCCAGGTCGCATGTGGCGTCCATGCCCGACGGGGATTTCTACTCCAGCGAGAAGTCAACGGTCATTGAGTCCGCCGGCGATGTGAAGATCGAACTGGTAGGTGATGACGGCGAGACCCTCGTGCTGAAGGAGAAGACGCCCGTGCTCGAGGGCGAGGTGATCGACGCCTCGGTGATGAGCGTTCAGAAGCTGCGTGCGTTCTTTGAAGAGGCGGCGCAGGATGCCGGCACACAAGGCGTACTGCTGTCGCTGCACATGAAGGCCACCATGATGAAGGTATCCGACCCGATCATCTTCGGGCATGCCGTGAGTGTGTACTACAAGGAGGTCTTCGAAAAATACGCCGATATCTTCAAGCAGCTTGGCATGGACCCGCGCAATGGCTTGGGCGACGTGTATGCCAAGATCGCCAGTCTGCCGGATGATCAGCGCCAGGCGATCGAGGCGGATATCCAGGCGGTGTATGAGACGCGCCCCAAGCTCGCGATGGTGAATTCGGACAAGGGGATTACCAACCTGCACGTGCCCAGCGATGTGATCGTCGATGCCTCGATGCCGGCGGCAATCCGTTCGTCCGGCAAGATGTGGGGTCCGGACGGCCAATTGCACGACACCAAGGCAATGATACCGGACCGTAACTATGCCGGTGTTTACCAGGCCGTGATCGAGTTCTGCAAGCAGCACGGCGCCTTCGATGTCACCACCATGGGCAATGTGAGCAACGTCGGGCTGATGGCGCAGAAAGCCGAAGAATACGGCTCGCACGATAAGACCTTCGAGATCCCGACCCGCGGCACGGTGCGTGTGACCGATGTCGCGGGCAAGGTGTTGCTGGAGCATCGCGTCGAGGCAGGTGATATCTGGCGCATGTGCCAGACCAGGGACCTTCCGATCCGCGACTGGGTGAACCTCGCGGTCACCCGCGCCCGCCTGACCGGTCAGCCAGCGGTGTTCTGGCTGGACAAGAACCGCGCGCACGATGCCAATCTGATTGCCAAGGTGGAAACCTACCTCAAAGACCACGGCACCAGCGGGCTGGAGATCAAGATCATGGCCCCGGTGTATGCAGCGCGTTACACCCTGGAGAGAATGAAGGCGGGTGAGGATACCATCTCCGTGACCGGCAACGTCCTGCGTGACTACCTGACCGACCTGTTCCCGATCCTGGAACTGGGTACGAGCGCCAAGATGCTCTCGATCGTGCCCCTGCTAGCCGGTGGCGGCCTTTACGAAACCGGCGCCGGCGGTTCTGCGCCCAAACACGTGCAGCAGTTGCTGGCGGAAAACCATCTGCGCTGGGATTCACTCGGGGAGTTTCTGGCGCTGGCGGTCTCGCTGGAGGACTACGCACGTAAAAACAACAACGCGAAAGGAAAAGTCATCGCCACCGCCCTGGACAAGGCCAACAGCCTGTTCCTGAACAATAACAAATCACCCTCACGTAAGGTAGGCGAACTGGATACGCGCGGCAGCCACTTTTATCTGGCGATGTACTGGGCACAGGCCCTGGCCAAGCAGAACGACGATGCCGAGCTCAAGGCAATCTTCACCCCGGTGGCCCAACAGCTCACCGACAACGAAGCGAAGATCCTGGAAGAACTCAACAGGGTTCAGGGCAGGCCCGTCGATCTGGGCGGTTACTATCGCCCGGATAAGGTCAAGACCTCCAAGGTGATGCGACCGAGTGCAACGTTGAATGCAGTGATTGACGGGCTGGCGCAGCGTTGATTCAGATGGACGAGCCGAGTTGATGCCGTTCAATGCAGTATACATGGACGATCTGGTTCGGACGGCGGAAGGCGGCGCATTGCGAAACGGCGATGTCAGCTCATCGTGGCAGATGGACTTCGGGACCAGCCTGATGACTAACCGGAAAGAAAGCCTGTAACGCGTAACGAATCCGGCGGGCTGCGTCAGTTGGTGCGAACCGCCACGCTCGTGCCGCCCCGCACATCGTCACCCGCGTCGAAAAAGTCGACGGCGATCCGGCGGGTTGCCGGATCCAGCACGATTTCGGCCCCCGTGCCCGCCACGAAAACGGTGAACGTGGGGGTCCCGCCGGCGCCAATCATCGTTTGCACCTCTGCACCGGCCGGTTGCAGGCAGGTCCCGTCCTGCGGGTTGGTTTCGCAGATGCTCAACACCACCGGAACTCCGGCCGTGGCGCGCGGCACGATGCGGAAGGTATCCGCCGCGCCGACATTGGAGGTGGCGATAGCGAACGCGCCCGCACCGCCGGTGCCGTCGATGTCGACCACGCCCGGAATCGCGCCGAGCGTCGAGGCCAGGGCGATGACGTCGCCCACGGGCTGGTTCGATGCGGAGAAAAGCAGCGTGTTCACCCCGGCGATCGTCTGCGCGGGATCGCCGTTGGTGCAGGCGAATACCATCGCGACCTCGACCGGCGCCAGCACGGCGGTCGGCGCCAGGCTGAAGACGAAGCTCTGCGACGTCCCGGGGGGGATGTCGGCCGGCGTGTTGGCGATGCCGGTCGTTGCGTTCGCCGCGTCCGTCGTCTGGTAGCTGAACGGAATGCCGGTGCCGACGGGAAGCGCCGGCGCGCATCCCGTTGCCTGTGCGGTACCCGCATTGATGATCGTGGCGAACGCGTATGCGGCATCGCCAACCTGCACGGACCGGCTGGTGGGCAGCACCGACGCGTGAAGCGAAACCTCGCTCGGCGGCGCGGTCTGCCGGTCGTGAACGAAGATGTCCAGACGCCCGTTGGTGTCGTCGGGCACCAGGTTGGCCGACGCCGACTCGAATGCGATGCGCTGGCCGTCATTGCTCACCGTGGCCTTCTGGCTGCCCAGGACGTCGGAGGGTATCCGCACGGTTACGCCCGTATCCCGGTCGTGGAGGTAGATGGAATTGGCAATCTGATCCCCGCCTTCGGCGAGATTGCTTGCCAGGCTGTCGAACACCACGAATCGCCCGTTGTCGCTGATCGACGGCCTGTTGCTGTCGCGGAACTGGTCGGCCGGTTGCCCGTCGCTGGCGACGTTCGCCCGCGTGTTCGTCCCGCTTGCGGTGTCGTGAACGAAGATGTCGGTGGCCATGTTGGTGTCGTTGGCGATCAGGTTGTCCGCGTCGGACTGGAAGACGACGAAACGGCCGTCACCGCTGATCGTCGGGCCGGAATCGACAAAATTGAGAAACGTGGAGCCATTTCGCTCCACGCCCCCGGGGCCGACGGTGATGCGCGTGGTGGTTCCTGCGGCCCGGTCGCGCAGGAAGATGTCTTCCAGGCCGTTCGTGTCGCCCGTTACCAGGTTGGTCGCCTCGGAGGTGAAGGCGACATATCGGCCATCCGCGCTGACCGAGGGTCGTCCGCTGTCAGCGTCACCCTGAACGCCGGTGGAGTCGACGCTTACGCGCTCGGTCGTTTCATCCACCGTGTCGCGTATGTAGACGTCGCGCGCGAAGCCAACGTTGTCACCCACGAGGTTGTCAGCGAAGGTGGTGAATGCGACGAAACGCCCGGATGCGCTGATTGCCGCCTGCTCGGTATCGGTGTTGGACGGTTGGCCATCGTCGTTCACGCTCGCGTTGGTCACGGCACCCGTCTGAATGTCCTTCACAAATATCTGGGTGACGCCACCGTGGCGCCGAGGTCCAGGAGGTTGGTCGCGCGCGACTGAAACGCCACGTAGCGACCGTCGCTGCTGATCGCGGGTGCGGAGCTGTCGCCGTCCGCCAGGCCGTTGGGGCCGGTATCCACTACAGTCGTGGTGCTCGTGGCCAGGTCGTGCAGGAAGACGTGCGTTCCACCGTCCAGGCCGGGAACCAGGTTGGTCGACTGGGATTCGAAAGCGACGAACCGGCCGTCGGCGCTGATCACCGCGTCGAAGCTGTCGTCGTCGGCTTGTTCGCCCGCCGTGGTGACACTCACCCTGCGGGTTTCCGCGGCATCCGCAACTCCGGACCATGAACACGCCAGCGTGGCAAGGGCCATCGCGCATGCGAGTCTGAAACTCCCCATCATCGCCCCCTCCCGCAGTTGGCTGATTGGGCCTCGAGCAGAATGGAAGACAATAGACGCCCCTCCTGGCCCGAGGGTCACTATCGCTGATGGACGTCTCATGGGGTCGAGAGCATCAGAGCGAACAGGGGGCATCTATGAGTCAAAATATAGTCTACGTCGGGATCGATGTCGATGACGTGCGCTATCACGGTTGCGCGTTGCATCAGCGCGCCGGCGCGGTGCTGGACTTCCACTGGCGTCCGACATTGAGGGGCTTGGTGGGACAATCTGAGAAGCTGCGTGAATACTTCGGCGCGGTGCGGCTGAAGCTCTGCCACGAAGCGTCACACGTAGGTTTCTCGCCGCAGCGCGATCTGATCGCTTGCTGCTGGCCGGCAGACACCCGAACAAGTCGAAGGTGGCTTGCGCTCGGGAAATCGTGGGGTTTGTCTGGGAATCGCTGAACCGCGTGGCGGCCTGGAAGTTCGGGTCGAGGACGTGGCACCCGTTTTGTTGATCTGAATACGAAGATCGATCTGGAGGGTAAGACGGAGATCGGGAAGTCCACGCATGTACTGGCCGAAAGGGCGTTTATTCGGCTTATACTCCCAGCCGCTCGATCCCCGACCGGTGTCACAGGTCGCGCAGGCCCTCGGACGGCTCAACGCGCGCCGAACGCAGGCCGGCGAGGCCGGCCGCGAGCACGGCGGCGCCACAGGTCAGTACCAGGGCTATCGCGTAGTGCAGGGGCAGCAGCCGGCAGACCTGTTGTCCCGTTTCCAGCTGCGCCGCCATCATGTCATTGATGACCCAGGCAGTGGCCTGGTAGATCGCCACGGCCAGCGCCCAGCCCAGCACGGCGGTGAACAGCGCCTGCACCATGGGAAACCAGACGATGTCGGCGGTGCGGAATCCCACCAGGCGCAACACCGACAGTTCCCTGCGCTTGCGGTCGACATTCGCCCACAGACTCGCTCCGAGCGAGAGCGAGAATCCCACCAGACCGATCACGGCGATCGCCCAGTAGATGGCCGTCAGATTCCGGTCCATGCGCTGCACCAGCTCGATTTCGGCGGTGCGGGTGTGCACGTCCACGTTGAGCCTTGCGAAGGCGTCGCGCAGGCCTGCCACGTCATAGATGGAACGCGCATAGAGCCGGAAGCCCGGGTAGGTGCGATTGGCATCTACAGGCTCGCCCTCCCAGCCGAGGACAGGCACCGCCCGCCCGTCCCGGAAATCCTCCAGCGCCTCGAGCAGCATCACCGAGACGAAGGCGCCGTCTCGCGAGAACGCCCGAGCCGGTGCGATCGCCGCGACCGTCAAGGGCAGGTGCACGCGTTCCTGATGACCGCGAAAACGCCGGGCAAGACTGCCGTCGAGCGTGTCTCCGGCCGCGACATCCAGTTTCTCGGCCGCGCTCTGGGACAGCACCACGTGGGTGGTGCCCTCCGGCAGCGGGCCGTTCGGCGGAAGCAGGGGATCGCCGCGGTCCGAGGCAATCAGCTCCACCGGCACGATGCGTGATGCGTGTTGACTGCTGAGTTCGATGGTTGCGGCGATGCTGCGGGTACGCGGCACCAGGAAGGCCACCTCCGGTCGCGCGCGCACGCTCTCCAGCCAGGCGCGGTCGTAGCGGCCACTGCCGACGGGGCGAACCTCGCAGTTGCGGGGATCCTCGATCAGCTGATCCACCATGGCGCCGACGATCCCGAATTTGAGCCCGAACAGCACCAGCATGGGCCCCAGCACCGCCGCCAGCGCGAGTACGAAGCAGCCCGACATCTGCCACTCGTGGACGTAGTCGCGGCTCGCCAAACCAAAAACCTTGCTCCGGGGTCCGCCCATGACTCAGCCGCTCACCACGGTCTCGGTCAGTTTTTTACTGGCGTAAGCGAGGGTGCGATGGGTAAGCCGGCGCAGACCGAGCTCCTTGATGTGGCGCCAGGCGTGGCTGGCCAGAATCACCGTGATGTTGAGCTCCTCCGCCAGACCGAGAAACAGCGACATCACCTTCTCTGCCGCATAGGGATCCAGCGAGGCGGTGGGTTCGTCGGCGATGACGATGGAGGGCCGGTGGGCAAGGGCGCGGCCGATGGCGACCCGCTGGCGTTCGCCCGTGGACAGCGCATCCGGCAGCTTGTTCAGATGGGAGGTGATGCCGAGCTCCTCGGCCAGGTGTTCGACCGTCCCGTCCGGGCGCAGCCCGAGCACACTGCGGCACAGATTCATGTTGTCGTGGACCGTCAGGTAGGGCAGCAGACCGCCGGTCTGCATCACGTAGCCGATATGCCGCTTGCGCAGATCGCCCAGCTCGTTGAGCTTGCCGTCTTTCCAGTAAGCCTGCACATCCAGCGATTCCCCGTCGCGCTCGGGCCGAAAGCGGAAGGCGCCCGCGGCGGACGGCTGCAGGATGAAGGCGAGCATGTCCAGCAGGGTCGACTTGCCGCAGCCCGATTCGCCGATCAGCGCAATCTTCTCACCCATGGCGATCTGCAGGCTCGGGACCCTGAGGCGAAAAGCCACGCCCTCGGATTCGCGGGTCTTGACCACATCACGCAGGTGATAGATGAGCGCGCGCGCGGGTTGCAGGGCCGTGGAAACCTCGGTGCTCACGTCGGCTAGCCCGGACTTCTCACCGGGATCCCGGATGCTGGCGCAGGGCTCGTGTGTCTGGACGCCGCTCTGGAGCGAAAGTGGTAGCCGTAGCTACCACTTGAGTGAAGAGCAAGTCCAGGCGCGCGAGAACCAGCCAGGGCCGGGATAGGCATCTGAAAAAAACACACTGTCTTTTTCATGTTCAAGGCAATCTCAATTGGCGCGATAGCTTAGTATCTTCCAACGCCGCCCGGTGAGAAATCCGGGCTAGGGGAGTAGCTCCAGTGGAACGGGAAAGACCGAATCACCACCGACCGGTCCGCCGTCGAGGCTGACCCAGAGGTCAGTATGATCGTGCAGGGCGCGATAATAGCTGACCTTTTCCTCCAGATGATTGAGAAAGGTAACCTGTTGCCGCGTCGGCCAGCTCTGCCAGTCATCCAGAGACAGCCCCATCACCTCACCGGTGTAGGGCAGATCCTCAATGTATTCCCGCATGAAACCCAGATCCGCCAGGCTGTTGCCCTGCCCCGCGGTGGTCGCAGTGGTGACCCCCAGCGCCTCAGGATTACGCGAGACAGTCGCGGCGAGGCTCTTCAGCTCGTTGAGGAAGTTCTGCGGTGACAGCAGTCCTTCCTCGGCCGTGTCCAGCACCTGGGTGAGCACGTCATGGAGGTCGGAGAGCTGGTCACGGGTGAGCAGCACTCGCACATCCAGGGTGGGACGCTCCGGGTCGCGAAAGTCGCGGTCCAGCATCCATGCATCAAACACGCTGGGCATCTGACCGCCTTCGGCCTTCTGGAGATAGCGCATGCGCAACGCATAACCGAGTTTCGTGACCTTGGCCTGCAGACTGGCCAGCTGCGCGTCATCGCTCGCCGGCACAGGCGCCGGCAGTTCCCTGTTCGCCGCCGCCAGGCGCACCTGCTCGGTGATCTGACCGGCCAGCGCATCCAGCACCGTACCAAACTCCTGGACATCGCCGGTGGGCACACCGTAGTAAAGGCTGCCGATGCCCGGAAAATCGGCAAGCTGTTGATACTGCTCGGCGTCGCGTGTGTGGTCCGCCATGGTGGCCGGTGTCAGCAAATGCAGCACGAAGATGGCGATGCCCTTGTCCTGGGCCAGTTGCCGCAGGCTTTCGGCTCCCAGGCCGGTGCTGGAAAGCGGGTCGTCGGCCCCGCGCGCACCGGCGTCGGTTACCAGCACGATATAGCGGGCGTCGTGTCCGCTCCAGTTCATCGACTCAATCGCCTGTTTGACCCCGGCATAGGCATCCTCGATGAAGTCCCGGCTCGAGACCCTGGCGGCCTGCAGCGATTGTACCCGCGACAGGAAACCGGCCCCGTCACGGCCCTGTTCCAGATCGACGTAGGTACGCACCAGATAGTTCAGCCGGGGGGCTGCTCTCAGGTTATCGCGAAAGGCCACCAGGCCGAAGTTCACATTGCCGAGCAGCCTGGCATCGCCCAGGGTGTCATAGATTCTCTCGACCGCTTCCCGGGTCCGCTCGATGTACGGGTCCATCGACAGGGTGGAGTCAATGACGAATACCAGTCCTGCGGTGTAGGCCTGCCGACCGACCGGCGCTTCGCTCGGCGTGCCCGGCTCGCGCTCCAGCGGAACGCTCGAGACCTGGAGCAGACGCGCCTGCTCGCTGCCGAGATAAATATCCTCGTGGCGACGGATGGGTACCAGGTAGAAATCTTCGCGGATATCGATGTAGCCGGGCGGCTGAATAGCTACCACGGGCGAATCTTTCGACAGGTGTTCCTCGACGGCCTCCTGGTAGAGCCGGTCATAGGCTGCCAGGTCGCGCCGGCGGGCGAGCTGGCGCAATGAATCCGGGTCCCTGAACAGCAGCACCCGATCGTGGCCGACCGGGTCGCGGAAGGCTGCCGTCAGACCATGGTTCCACTCGAGAGTGCTGGCGAGGGGCAGCCAGCCGGCGCGGGTGCCGTGACGATCCGTGCCGACTTCCAGCCACTCTGTGCCGCCAAGCGTGCGACGTGCATAGACATAGAAGGCGGTAAACGGTACCACCGCTTCGTGGCCCTGCCCACCCGCTTCGGTGGCCAGGCGGGCGCCCGGCACCGCCAGCACACGCTGGTAGAGGTCCCGCTTGCCCTCCATCAACAGCGGCTCGCTGCCGTTACCGGCCGGTTCGGCGCAGATCGCCAGCAGGGGCGTCATGCCGAGCACGAGTACCAGTAAAAACCTTGTCATGATTTCAACCTCCCGGAAAACTATTGCCACTGAAGCATCAGCCGCTGGGCGCGTTCGTCACCGGCCGCGGCAGACTGCTCCACGCGCTTGCGCAGATCCTGCAGACGCGCCGCGGCCTCCTCGATGCCGGCCGCGGCCGCGATGCTGTACCACTTGTAGGCCTGTTCGGGCTCGTTCAGCGCGTCAGGGTTGGCGGCCGCCTGGAAGGCCGGATCGGCCTGGGTCCCGAGTTCCAGGGCAGCCTGCCCATGGCCATGACGTGCGGCGAAGCGATACAGCAGGTAGGCGTCATCGGAATGCCCCTCGCCCTGCAGTCGTTCGGCCTCGACGAAAACCGTGTCCGGATCGGGGGCCTCGCTGCCGCTGCGCAGGTCCGCGAGGAAGCCCCGCGCCCTGTCACCCGCCCGTATGGCCGCAGCGCTATCGTCCGCCAGCGGCGCTGGCGGGGGTAGATCCACATCGGTCTGCGGTGCCCCCGGCAGTTCGGGGAGCGGTGGGGGTGTCGGTTGCTTGTCATCCGGTACCAGCCATACCGCGACGACCGTGACGACAGCGACCAGAACCATCAGCGCCTTGGCACGAAGGGGGATCTTCGTACCTTTCCTGGTACTCACTTCATCTTCCATTGGCATGGCAATACGTGTGTCTCGCGCTCGCTACTTCGGCGCACATTATCGCGGGTCTCGGGTCTGGGTAAAACCTCACCGTTGAAAAAAGGTGAACGTCGTTGCGAAACAGTGGGTTTGGGCTCGCCCCGCGCCGCGCGGCAGCGGGTCGCGGGCTCGAATCCTGGCTTTTGGAGGTGGCCGGAGGGCATGAAACGGTTGACCCGGCCGTGGGCAGCGGGGAAATCTGGCCCGCGTCGCCGCAGGGGAATTCAGGCGTTCGCGAGCAACGCTGAGCTTGACAGCAGCATGCGGGACGGGCCTTCAGGGCGCAACCCGCAGGGACGGGGCCCGGTTTCCGCCGGGCTGTGTTGCCTCTCGCCCGGGTAGGGCAAGTCCATCAGGTTGGATGCGTCTTGCCCTGAAGAAAGGGTCGCTGTCGCTGAATTGCGATGGGTGTTAGCCGGCTTCAGGCTGTCTCGCCGGTGTTTCCCGGGCCCGGCGCCGCGAGGGATTTCGCCACGCCGGCGCCGGTGTGGCCAGCCCCTCGGAAGCGTACCCGTCAAGGGCCTGCCCCACCTTTCACCGGCGGCAACGCCACCGGAGCAGGGCCTGTCTTTGCGGGGGCCCTGGCGCCGGGGGTCAGTGACAGAGGGGCTGTGACAAGCTCTTATCGCTGCCCCGGTGCCCGCCAGGGTCGGGACTGAAGCGCCCGATCTATACGTTTTCCCAGAACTCTTCGGGCATGTCCTTGGCCAGGGCCAGCGCCCCGTCCGCACCCGCAAACAGCGTATCCTCGATACAGCGCATGTTGCAGGGGCCGCTTTCCTGTAAAGATTGCTGTAGCCGCTTGGACAGCCCTCGAATCTGGCTGCCGCCACCGGATAAGACGATATTGGTCAGTATCTTGTCCTGATATTCCGGGTCGAAGCGGGATACCAGTTCCAAAGTCGTCTCGACGATGGGCGGTACGATGCTTTCGCACGCCCGACGCATTTCGTCGGTGATGTCATGGGCCGTCAGTTTGCCCCTTACGGGGATCTCGACCTCGACCTTGCCTTTCGGGTCGCCGACAAAACTGTGCTGTTCCTTGAAGCGGCGCACCATGTTCATGTTGAAGTCGGCATTCGGGTAGCGTTCCGACAGGAAATTGTACAGTTGCTGGTCGATGTAGTCGCCGGCGGTGAAGACTGTGCGCTGATCGTCCTCGGCCGGTACGCTGCCGTGCATGATGCAGAAATCTATGGTGCCGGCGCCGATGTCGATCACCATGGCGTTGTTCAGCAGGTTCTGTCCGTAGGCCACGGCAAACGGCTCGGAGGTCACCATCAGCGAGTCGACATACTCGGACACGGCATTTTTAATGGCCAGCTTGTTGGTGCTGAACGATTCGGCGGGGACCCCGACGACGGCATGTACCTTGCGGTCGCTGTCCTGGTCTACCAGCTTTACCAGATGATGAATCAGTTCTCTGACCGCCTCTTCGTCGCGGGTGGTACCTTCCTTGATCACACCGCGTTCGAGCGGTCGACAGATGTCCAGCGACAGCCGGTTGGAAAGTGCCTCTTCGCCCAGCAGGACGGGTTTGCCGAGCACCTTCTGGGCAATAAAGTCCTTGGGCCAGCCGACATAACTTTCAACCCACTCGCGTTGGTCATTGCTCGCGGCGATCGCGCTCCTCGAGGTGCCGAGGTCGATGCCGATCTTGAGAGCTGAATCATCCATTACTTTCCCGTTCATAACTGATTTCTCCTGCTGTTCGCGCCTGTTTGTGCCGCAAGTAGTCGTGTACGCCCTTTTCCAGATAGGACGCAATCTTTTCCCGATAAGCCGGGGTGTTCAGTTTTGCTTCTTCCTCGATATTGGTGATGCACGAGACTTCCGCCAGTATGCTTGGCGAGTCCACGCCGAGCAGTACGACGAAAGGTGCCGTCTTTACACCGAAGTTACGCACGTCATGGTCGAGCTTGCGCAGATTGTGAAAGAGGCTGTATTGAATAGAGGCCGCCAGGGAGGCCGACTCCTGATGCTTCATCGTGTGCGCGATCTTTTCGATCATTGCCTTGAAGTCGGCCATACGGTACTGCGAGCCGCTGTTTTCCAGTTCAGCCAGTTCCAGGCTCGCCGTGTCCGGCGGTGCACCGAAATAATAGGTCTCGACGGTATTCACCCGGACATCGGGATAGGCGTTGATATGGATGGAAACGAATAAATCGGCCCGATTGTCGTTCGCGAATGCCACGCGTTCGTTCAGACGCAAGGTCGTATCGGTGTCGCGTGTCATCAGGATCTTGTAGCGGCCGAGGCTGCGCAAGCGCTCACGCAGCCGCAACGCGATGTCGAGCGCAACATCTTTTTCCATGGTGCCGTTGGCGCCGATCGCCCCCGGATCTTTGCCCCCGTGTCCGGCGTCGATGACAATGGTCTGGACGTCCAGTCCGAAGATCGCAGTCAGGGGGAACCGCTCATTGCGGAGCAGGCCACCGAAATCTGACCAGTCTCCGGGCTCACTGCCCGCAAACTGGCCTGGCTCGAGCAGAGGCACGGCGTCGAGTTGTACCGGAACGAACGCCGGGGGAGACGGCCTGTCCGCGGCCACGTTCCATTCCGGCGGTTCCGGGTAGAGCGAGGCGGGCGCAGTGGCGATGCTCAGTGGTGTCGTGGCCCCGTCCAGCAACAGGGACGGGCCGAGGTAGCCCAGCGCCGGGCCGAAGACCAGCGCCATACCCAGCAGGGCCCAGGCCTGCGAACGGCGCGCGCGCCGTGCCGGACGCAACGTGGGGCATCGCCGCGCGCGACGCTGCAGTTCCCCCAGACGAAGGTTATCCTGGTAGACGCCTTCCAGCATGGTGACACGCGGCGGCGGGTTAGGGTGCATCTGTACAGGCATCGTTTCAGACATCGCGTTACGTCAGCGGCTGCAAAGCCTGTTTACCGGAGATCCCCGGGGCATGGCCATGGCATGTCTGGCGGCTGATACCGTCGCAGCGAACACTCGACTGCGTGCGCCAGGCGGCAACCGTGTCAAACAATTGCCACCTGCAGGAATTCACGCTATCCGCTGATTTCACTTGTAACGCTCCGTGCCGCCGTGTGTCGTGAGGGGGTTTACGGCTTGGAACAATCTGCAGTCGGCCGTAAACCGCCAGTCTTTAGTGGCGGATGCAACTCTTGTGCCGTACTTGCCGGAAAATAAAGAATGGCCGCCCGGCAGCGTTGTTGCGAAAGGGGCAGCGGGTCGCCCAACGGCGGGTTTTCCCTACTCGACAGCTTCTGCACTGTAGCCAGGGGAAGGGTTGGCCAATCGGCAAATTAGGGTGTTCACCGACTCGCTGGAGACCCCTCGAGGGACTAGATTAGCCACTACGCTTATATTTTCGGCGTCGAGATGAGTACGCAGGGATGTCTTTGCCGGAGGGCAAACCCATGAAAAATTACCCGCTTCGACTATGGATCGGTACTCCGCTGGTCGCGGTGTGGGTATGGGGGGTGTCGGTAAGCGCGGCGACAGTCGACGTTACGTTAGAGGCCGCCGTCGCAGGTAGTCCAGCCTCGTCGGTGAATCTCACACTGTTCCAGGTAGACAATGCGCTTCCCGGCGTTACGACTGCCGGGGGCAGCGTCGCGCTCGATGGTGCCGGGTTTTTGGAGTGGACGGTGTCTGCCGACCCTGACCCCTTTATCCGGGCAATCTTCACGGTCACCAATAATACCGCGGTCACACGCACCGTTGATCTGCTGTTCGGGTTGCCAACGACGGTGGCTGGCCCAGTTTTGAAGCTCGGCAGCCTGGCTGCGAACTTTGCGGACGCGGGGGGCGACGGTTCGGCTGCGCTGGAAATTCTTGACTGGAAGGGCCTGATCGACGGAACCACCGTCATGACCTTGCTGTCCGGCAGTTTCGCGTGCAGTGGCGGTCCTGGCTGCACCGGGAGTCTGTTCCCAGTCAGTGACGGACCGCTACCCGATGCCGTCAGTGTTAACGATGCCATTGGGATTAACGTCGTGTTCTCCCTGACGGCGGGAGACACTGCAACCTTCGATACGCTATTCGAAGTTGTGCCTGTGCCCTTGCCGGCGGCGGTATGGCTGTTGGGTTCCGGTCTGATCGGGTTAGCGGGGATGCTGCGGTCTGCGGCAGCGTAATCAATGCGGCGGTCTTCGGGTCACCGTGCGTGGCATTGACCCGAAGCCAGGGAGTTCAAAACCATGCCAACACTTAGCAAGCTTGATCCACCTGCAACGGACAAACCGGTTACCCAGGACGAAGTTGCTCTCTGGCACCTGAGGGAGCACCACACCCTGACCCGTCGTGAGGCGCTGGTTCGCTACAACATCAGGAGTCTCTCCGACGTCATCCGGCGACTGCGCACCCTGGGTTGGGTGGTGGCCGAGATCCCGCCCGTAGGCATGCGCGAGGTCTTCTCCGAGACCGCCTACCTGCTTGCCCCTGATGATGTCGTCGAGGAAATGCGCACTACACTGCAGGTCAAGCGGGTCCTCCAGTCCCGGAAAAAAATCCGGCGGCGTGGTGATCCCCGCTAACCCCGCAGGTTAATCCAGACAGACACACACCAGGCCAGGGACCAGGCTGGAGCATTCCCCGACGGTGTGCCGGCCCGCCGCCTCGCCTCCCACCCGATTGAAACGGCCGGCCCTGATCACCGTTCGGCGAGTTTTAATTTGCCGTGAATCTCGCGATCGATTGCTGTGTTGTGTTGTGCAATCGGTTCGCCTGTCTGGTGGACGCCGGTTGCCTGGTAAGACTGCTTGACGGCATCCAGGGACTCTGCAGAGTTGCTGGCAGCGGCCCACAGCAGCACCAGTCCAAAGAAAGTCTCCATGATATTCCCCCTCTGTGTGATGTTCCGGAAGTATAGTACAAAGCTCAGCGATTGCATTAACAAAAACCAATAAGAAGTTTATTTTTCTCTGAAAACTCCTTCAGGCATGTGTCAAGTTTCCCGCGCCGGCAATCCGGACAGGGGGGTAGTGACAGCCTCGGTGCCTGACGGGTGCCATGTCTTTTCTGTAACAGACTGATTCAGAAATGTTCCTGCGCAGGGGCGAGGCATGGGAGGGGTCAGCCGCCGGGACAATAGCGGGCACGCGGTGTACTGGGGCAGGCACACTGCCCACGCGCGGGCCAGGATCAGCCAGGCATGCCGATCAACGGCGCTGCCCCATCAGGTGGTCGGGCAGCCAGGTGGCGATGTCGGGGAACAGTGCCAGCAGAAAGATTCCCAGGATCATGCACAGCATGAAGGGCAGGGCGCCCCACAGGATGGTCTGCAGTTTTATGTCCGGCGCAATGCCGTTGATGACGTACAGATTGAGTCCGACAGGCGGTGTGATCAGCCCGATTTCCATGTTGATCGTGAGCACGACGCCAAACCACAAGGGATCGAAGCCCGCCTGCTCGATGATGGGCACCAGGGCCGGTGCGGTCATGAGGATTACCGCTACCGGCGGCAGAAACAGGCCCGCCACGAGCAGGAAGAGATTGGTATAAAGCAGCAACAGCCAGCGGTTGACGTCCATCGCGGCAATCCATTCCGCCAGCGCCTGAGTGATGTACAGGCTGGACATCATGTAGCTGAACAGCGCGGCCGTGGCGATGATCATCATTATCATGACCGACTCGCGGGTGGCGCTGCGCAGGATTTCCCACAAGGTTTTGAGGTGCCAGATGCGGTAGATGAGGACGACCAGTGTGATGCTGACGAAGGCCCCGACGCCGGCGGCCTCGGAGGGCGTGGCGACGCCACCGTACAGTGCCCACAGCACCAGCACGATGATGGTGAGAAAGGGCAGGATCTTGGGCAGAATCTCCAGCTTCTGGCGCAGAGAATAGCGCAGATCAGTGATCCGCAGCTGCTTGCCGCTGCGATGCGCATAGTAGAGCGACCATGCCATGAACAGTGCGGTGAGCATCAGGCCCGGCAGGATGCCGGCGATGAACAGCCGCCCGATGGATGTCTCGGTGGCGATGCCGTACACGATCATGGTGACGCTGGGTGGAATCAGGATGCCCAGGGTGCCCCCCGCAGCGATTGCTCCGGTTGCCAGGCTGTCCGGATAACCGCGGTTCTTCATTTCCGGAATGCCCATCTTGCCGATCGCCGCGCAGGTTGCCGGTGAGGAACCGCTCAGCGCGGCGAACACGGCACAGGCGCCGAGATTGGAGATCAGCAGACCGCCGGGTACCCGGTACAGCCAGCGTTCCAGCGCCTCGTACAGATCGCTGCCCGCGCGTGAGGAGGCCACGGCCGCGCCCATGAGGATGAACATGGGTATCGACAGCAATGTAAAGTCGTTCAGACCAGCAAACAGCGTCTGGGCCACCACCGTCATACTGCCGGGGCCCTCGAAGATCAGCAGGAAGACGACGGCAACGGCGCCAAGCGAAAAGGCCACCGGTGCGCCCGTCAGCAGCACCAGGACCAGTGCCAGCGCGACCAGGGTGCCCAGCTGCAGCGGGCTCACAGGGTCTTCTCCGGCGCAATCCCGAAGGGCGTGTCGTGTCCCGCGAGCAGACTCAGCAGGTCGGCAAGATACTGCAGGGACAGTACGCTGAAGCCGACAGGCAGTGCCAGATAGGGGATCCACAGGGGCACACTCCAGATGGTGTCGGAGTGCCAGCCCTCGTGCCAGGCCTCATACCAGAACAATACGCCAAGCCAGCTCAACAGCAGGCAGAAGGCGAACGCGATCAGGGCCGACACGACGGCCAGCACCAGCCGCCCCCGGTGGCCCAGATACAACGGAATCAGGTCGATGTTGACGTGGCCGCGGGTAAGCAGCACATAAGGGCTGCCGATCAGCGTGGCGGCAATCAGCAGATAGGTCACGAACTCTGTCTGCCAGGTGGTCGAGGCCCGCAGGCCGTAACGCGTCACGACCATTTGACAGACGACCAGTACCGAGGTCAGCACCATCAGCGCGGCTAGCACGCCGCAGAGGCGCGACAGTGCTGTCACCAGGCGAATGAATGCCGTCACGAGCCGGGCCGGTAGCCTGAACGGGCGCCGCTATTAACGCGGCGGCGCAGGTGGAATGCCATCTGCGCCTATTCGACGGACAACGCCATGTCCAGCAGTTCGCGTCCGCCCGGGACATTGTCGGAGAAATTCTTGTAGGAACTCTCGTCAGCGATCTTGCGCCACATGGCCGTCTGTTCGGGCGTCATGTTGACCACCTTCACACCTTGCCGGGTAAAGGTGTCCACCAGATTCTGATCCGCTTCCTTGGCCTTTTCGTAGGCAAACACCTCGGCCTTCTTGCCGGCCTGCAGGATCACCTCCTGCTGTTCCTTGCTGAGCGCATCGAAGCTTTTGCTGGACATCAGGATCGGCTCGTACATGAACCACAGGGCGTTTTCGCCCGGTGCGGTGAGACAGGTGACCTGTTCGTAGATACGGTAAGAGACCAGGCTGGCGGAACTGGTGTTGGCCCCATCGAGTACGCCGGTCTGCAGGCCCGAGTAGATCTCGGAGCTCGGCATGCTGGAGATGGAGGCACCGGCCGCTGCCAGCATCTGTTCGAAGGCCCGGCCGGCCGCCCGCAGGGTCTGGCCCTTGACATCGTCCGGCTCCAGGATGCAGCGCTTCTTGGAGGTGAAGCCGCCCGCCAGCCAGGTATCGGCCAGCACAATGACGCCTTCGTCCGCCATGATCTTTCTGATGCGTTTCATGAAGTCGGAGTCGTTCAGGCGCCGCGCATGGTCATGGCTCTTGACCAGGCCCGGCATCAGCGTGAGATTGAACTCCGGATGCCGGCCGCCGGCATAGTCCAGCGGGAAGGCCGTTATGTCCAGCTGCCCCTTGACGATGGCGTCCCATTGTTCCTTGGCCTTGTACAGGGAGCTGCCCGGGTAGACCTGGATTTTCACACCGAGGTCTGCCGCATTCATATCACTGGCAATGATCTGTACCATTTCATCGCGAAGATCACCCTTGCCGCCGGGCCACTGATGGGATGCCTTAAGCGTCGTCTCTGCGCCGACGAGTGCGGCAGAGCACAGGCCTGCGAGCGCCGCGAGCGCCAGTGCTATCAGGGTTGGTTTGTCTTTGTTCATAACCTCCTCCAGGCGATTGTGGGCCAACGTGCAGGCCCGTGCGGATACGGCATGTTGCCCTGGCGGGTTCATCTGTTTCACGCAGCGCATCTCGCCGACCCGGCTCGCCGGGAATCCCCAGCGGCCCCTGGGTCACCCTGCCAAGGTACGAGTACTTTACAATTATAGACACGATTATAAAGTAGCAGGGTCTGGTGGCCGCCTGGTTGCGCTGCCAGCTCCGGACTGTCCGAGGCACGCCTTGACCAGCGAGAACGTTTACAGTCTTTTCGAGCGGCGATTCCCGGCGGATCGCGGTTCAGTCTTCATCGAGACGGAGGACGGCGCCATCTGGTCCTATGCGGACGTCGAGCGCGAGAGCGCCCGCTGCGCGCAGCGACTTGCCGGTCTCGGGGTTGCCAGGGGTGACCGCATCGCGGTGCAGGTGGAAAAGTCGCCGCAAGCCCTGTTTCTCTACCTCGCCTGTTTGCGCGCCGGGTTCATCTATCTGCCGCTGAACACGGCCTATGTGGAGGCGGAGCTCGACTACTTCTTTGCCGATGCGGCACCTGCGGCGATCGTGTGCCGGCCCGCGGCACAGACTGCGGTGTCGGCACTCGCGCAGCGTCATGGCATCCGGCAGGTGCTGACGCTGGGCAGCGGGGGTGAGGGCAGCCTGCTCGAGCCCGCCGCGGGGTCCGGGTCGGGGTTTGCTACGGTCGACTGTGCCGCCAGGGATGTTGCAGCGATTCTGTATACCTCTGGAACCACCGGTCGACCCAAGGGGGCCATGATCACCCATGAGAACCTGGCTGCGAACGCGCAGGCCTTGCATCGGGCCTGGGGGTGGGGTCCCGATGATGTCCTCCTGCATACACTGCCGCTTTTTCACATCCATGGCCTGTTCGTGGCTTGCCACTGCGTGCTGCTGAACGGCACCGGCATGCTGTTCATGCGCAGGTTCGACCTGCCAAACCTGCGGCGCCTGTTGCTGCGTGCAACCGTGCTCATGGGTGTGCCGACATTCTATGTGCGCCTGCTGGCGGATCCGGATTTCGGCGCCGCCGACTGCCGCAATATGCGGCTGTTCGTCTCCGGCTCGGCGCCCTTGCTTGAGCAGACCTTTGAAGACTTCCGCGCACGCACGGGTCACACTATCCTGGAGCGCTACGGTATGACCGAGACTGGCATGAATACCTCCAATCCCCTCGCTGGCCCGCGTGTGGCGGGTACCGTCGGCCTGCCGCTGCCGGGCGTCTCCGTGCGCGTTGTAGACGAGCAAAACCGGATGGTCGCTGTCAACGAAGTCGGTCAATTGCAGGTCAAGGGCGCGAACGTATTCCGTGGCTACTGGCGTATGCCCGACGCGACCACCGAGAGTTTTACCCGCGACGGTTATTTCAAGACGGGTGACCTGGCCAGAGTCGACGCAGACGGTTACATCGCACTCGTGGGTCGCGCGAACGATCTGATCATTAGCGGCGGCTATAACGTGTATCCGAAAGAGGTGGAGGCGGTTATCGATGCACTCGATGGCATCGTCGAATCGGCCGTCATCGGACTGCCGCATGCCGACTATGGGGAAATGGTCGCCGCCGTGGTGCTGTGTGATCCGGCCTGCGAAAACCTGACAGAGGCGTCTCTGATTACCACCTTGAAGTCCCGTCTGGCCGGCTACAAGGTTCCCAAACGGGTTATTTTCGCCGATGCCCTGCCCCGCAATACCATGGGCAAGGTTCAGAAGAACGTGCTGCGCGCTCGCTACGCGAATCTGATCTGAACCCGCGCGTGGCGAGGCTGCCAGGGGCGGCTCGAAAAAAAACCACTCCTTCCCCACGGCAGGGGCTTTCCCAGGGGATGCCAGTGCCGATATGCTCGGTCCGGCATTCTGCGGAGAAATCCGGGTACGCGCCTGCAGTCGTAGAGCATACCCTGAACGAACCGGTTCTACCGGCGGGCGGCGAGGCTGCCCTGCTCATTCTCATCTACTCTGCTGTCGGAGCCTGATATGGACTCGCTATTGGACATACTGACTGATGTTGGCGGCATAGGAGCGGTGCTCCTGGGTCTGCTCCTGGCGCTGTTGGCAATCCTCCTGCCGCTTTCGGCCTACTCAGCGCAGAAATGGGCATACCGAAACTGGCAGGAAACGAGGAAAACCAACGAAAAGCTCGATGAACTGCTCCTGGTACTGAGGAAAGATCCAGATCGTGATATGGATTTGCCCCGAATTTCCGCAAAGCGGGACTAGCAGGACCCCCCTGACGTCCTGGTTTGGCGAGGCTCCCGGGGGATCCGCGGCGTCGGCCTGTCGCCAGGGAGATACCTGCCCCGACGCGCCGTGAGAGCGCAGGCGGCTCCCGCGCTCTGGCCGTGTCCCTTTGCGCGTCAGTGAGCGCACATCGAGGGCATCAGCCGGCCCCGGGTGGGCGCGCAGCAGACACCGGTCGGCAGGCTGTCAGCGTTCGTTGAGCGCAGGATTCCGCCTGGGCACGGGCGCCTGTGTCGCGTCCATCCATCCCTGCGGTATTCACCGGCCTGTATTGGCGCCATCTGCGGATTGGATCACAACACAGTTGCGCCAGATGTCCTATTGCTTAGACAGTGAAAACCAACACAAGGAGATTCGGTGTCCACAATCAGGAATCCTGCCGTGCAAGACCGCCTTCCTTCCTTTGTGGCAAACCAGGCGCTGAAGACCCGCCTCGATCGCTGCCAGGATCTGCCCAGTTCCCCGGTTGTCGCGACCCGGATCCTGGAACTCAGTCTGGATCCGGCGGCGACCCTGGACAAGGTCGCAGAGACCGTGAGTCTGGATCCGGCGCTGACCGCCAAGATCCTGCGTATCGCGAATTCCTCTCTCTACGTTGACCAGAGCAAGGCCGAGAACCTCAACCAGGCCATTACGCGGATTGGTTTGCCGGGCGTACTCACGCTCATGCTCAGTTTCTCGGTGGTCAGCAGGCAGCACAGCAAAGGCTTAGGTCTCGATCACAATCTCTTCTGGCGACGCGCCGTAGTCACTGCAGCCGGCGCGCGCCAGCTCGGCGAGCTCGTAGGGGAGCGAGATGCCGAAGACCTGTATCTGGCCGGACTCCTGCAGGACGTTGGCATGCTGGCGCTGGACAGGGTGGTACCGCAACTCTATCAGGAACATGGAACACTGCAATGTGATCACCGGCGACTGCAGGCTGCGGAACACGCCGCGCTGGGAACCGATCACGCTGCCGTGGGGGCCTGGCTGCTGGAGCGTTGGAATCTGCCGGCGCAACTGGTGTACGCCGTGGCGGCGAGCCATGATCCGGATGCAATGACGGTCCCGCCGCAATACCGGACCGCTGCGCAGTGTATCGCTGTGGCCGGCGATCTGGCTGACATCTACTGGAGTGAGGACCTGCACACCGCCCTGGCTCACGCCATTGCGCGCGCCAGAGACTGGCTCGGGATTGGGCGCGATGCGCTGAGTAAGGTGGTCGAGGCGGTGACCGAGGAGGCCCGCAACAGCGCGGTCCTGTTCAACGTTGACCTGGGCGACACGATGCTGATGAACTCCCTCACCGAGCAGGCCAAGGCAATCCTGATGGTCCGTAACCTGCAGACCCTGCAGGAGACGGCAAGCCTGAACAGCGCGACCGAGTCACTGGAATGCCGCACGCGCGAACTCGAGGAACAGAATCGCCGTGATGCGCTGACCGGACTCTACAACCGCGCCTACCTCGATGTCGTGCTCGAACACGAATTCGAGGTCGCTACGACACACGGCTGGCCGCTGGCGCTGGCCTTTGTGGATCTCGACCACTTCAAGATCGTCAACGATACCTACGGTCATCAGGCCGGAGACAAGATCCTGCGTGAGGCTGCCGGGCTGCTGCAGGAGAGCGCGCGCAGCAGTGACCTCGTGGCCCGCTATGGTGGCGAGGAATTCGTACTCGTATTGCCGGGCACCGGGCTCAAGGGCGTGAGCCTGGTTTGCGATCGCTTGCTGAGCGCGTTTCGCGAGGCGCGTCACTGCGTGGGCAATCACCAGGAAATCTGCGTGACGGCCTCGGTTGGCATTGCCATATACGGCGAGGGAAGTCACTTTCCCTCGATTGGCGCGCTGATGCGGGCGGCCGACCGTGCCCTGTATTCGGCCAAGCGCGCTGGCCGCAATCGAGAGGTCTATTATCGCGCGGATCTCGACTAGTGCTTTTTCGATCTGAAAATGACAGATAGTATGGCCAGGGAATCCACGGAAGAACACGGAAACAACCAATACCGGGTCGAATTTTTTCCGTGTCCTTCCGTGGATTTCGTGGCTAATGACAATAAAACTCATAGTCAGCCTGATTTGTCAGGATCCGTCATTATCACGTTATTATCACGTTGAAACAGTACTGCCAGACGCGCCTAAAGGCCAAACGCCGCAGCCAGGAAACGCGCCCGTTCGCCGGGACCGACGTCGCTCAGTTCGATATGCCAGATATGGATGATGGCGTAGTACGTCCACACCCCGGCGATGCGCCGGATTCGCGTCAGGTTCGAGACGGCGGTCCCCGATTTCGTCGCTCGTCTGGATTGCTGGCGCAGCATCGACACCCAGACGCCAAACGCCAGTAACAGGCAGTACACCATGCGCGCGCCCCACGTGGCCCAGAGTGCGGCAGGATCGCCTTGGATCAGCAATTCCGGTTCTCCGAGAATATGAAAATACATATTGCCGGCAAAGGCTGCCGCGAATACGGCGATAAACATCCGCAGGCGCGGACCTGCCCAGCCGCAGCGCAGGAAGGTCGGATAGAAGAAGAAGTCGACGCAGAGTTCCTTGAAGTAGTGCGAATAGCGGCCCCAGTACTCGATGAGGGACTCGGCCAGCAAGGGCTTGTAGGTGTTGCGAAACACGTTGAAGCCCAGAAGCCGCAAACAGCCGACGATCAGGTGGCCCCAGATTGCCGTTTCGAGCGTCACGTGGATCAATTCCAGATAGAGGCTGACCCAGCTCAGGGGTATGCCGCTTACCCCGTGACCCTGCAGGGTGTCGTGCAGTCGGGGAATGCCCAGGGTCCACCCGCCGAGCCAGGCGGAAAACGGGCTGTTGTCCAGGCCGTGAACAGCGGCGTCCATGAACTGCAGTGCCCAGGTCCACAGTGCCGCGAGAATGAGCAGTTTAATGCCGGCGAGCTGGGAGCGCGCGAATGCCTGCCGATCGGCGGCTTCGTGTCTCGCCAGGTAGTCCAGGCCTTTGCCGATGGGTAGGTCCTCGCCGCCCCAGACGGGCCACAGATAGAAAAGATGATCTTTGAAGTGCGTTCCCTTGGCCTTCCCGCGCCCGGCCAGCATGATGAGATACGCGAGGCGCCACGCCAGGAACGGGATCAGCCAGAGATAGCCGGTCAGCGCGGCCAGCCACGGCATCGTGCCAATCACTTGCAGACCGACCAGGATTCCCGCATGAAACACCAGCAGGGGGCGGCGCCTGACAAATGCAGGCAGTCGATCGAACCGCCTGGCGATCGAGACGAAGGCGTACAGCAGCGCCATCACAGCGGCAGTCAGCAGGAATGCCTGCGCCCAGTGTGAGAAATCCGCAGACGCCAGCCAGATAAGTGCCGGAGCGGGTTCCAGGCCCTGCTCTTCGAGGAAAACTCCGACGATCAACGCCAGGGTGCTGAACGAGAGGATCAGCCGCCGGCGGCCCGGGAACAGCATGACCAGCGTCACGGCCGCAACGGTTGGCACAATGAAGTCGTGCCCGAGCAGCAGGGCGGTCGCCAGGGTCCAGACGAGCAGGCGGCCAGCGGGAGTCTGCGCCGCCGCCACGACTCGCTCGTGTTCGTGAAGCTGAGCCGGGTTGAGCGTCATCCACTTGCGCGCTGAATGGCATTCAGGATTCCGGCAATAGTCCCGAGGTCGTTCGGGTCGATGCCCTGAACCGCCATGTCCACGCCATGCTGTTGCTCCAGATGAAGGATGATCTGTATCACCGCCAGAGAATCGAGCAGGCCCGAGTCGAACAGGTTGGTATCGTCATCAACCGCATCGATTGACGGACCCGGGCGGGCGATGGTGTCAAGAAACCCGACCAGTTCGTCACGAAGCTGCGAGCGATCCACCGCGGCCATGTTTACCCCGCGAGGTCCGGGTCCCGGAGAATCTTGCGCAGGTCCACAGGCTGGCTTGCCAGGCACGACTGCATGACGCTGATCCGGTTGATCTTGCCGCGGGTCGTGCGCGGTATTTCATCCAGCACATACCAGCGCGCGGGACGCTTGTGTTCGGCCAGGTGCGCCTCGATCCAGCCGTGCAGCGCGCGAAGTGACTCGTTACTCTGGTTTTGCAGGACCAGCGCCATGCCGACGTTCTCCCCGTAGTATGGGTCCTCAAAACCGAACGTGCAGACGTCGACAACCGCGGTGAACTGCGCGACGACCGCATCGATATCGGCCGGAAATATCTTCAGTCCACCCTTGTTGATCTCGTCGCGTTCCCGCCCCCTGAGCAGGAGCCGACCGTGCGCGTCGATGAGCCCGATATCGCCGGTCATGAACCAGCCCTGGCAGACGACGGCGTCTGTGAGATCCTGGCGCTGGAAATAGCCCTTCATCAAGGCAGGGGTATTGAGCCAGACCATGCCCGCCTCACCGGTGGCACACTCCATGTCCGGCGTCAGCACCGCATGGGTGTCATGACTGCGGAGTACCTTGATCGTGGCGCCCCAGGGCTGGCCGATCAGACCGTTCTCGGGTATCACTTCGCCCCCCGTCGTTCCGGCGACCCAGCTGGCGGTCTCGGTGATACCGTAAGCGTTGACTACGTCGTTGATAGCCGCCCAGCGTTGCACGTCGCTCCAGAGTGCCTTCGATAAGGGTGCGGATCCGATCTGGATGCGCCGCAGGCTGCCCGCGGTCGGTGGCTGCGCCACCCTCAGGGCGAGATTCCAGACCGACGGTACCGAGGACATGAAGGTAATCCGGTGCTCATCGAGCAGTGCGCCGAGTCGCATGATCAGCTCGGGTTTGAAGGGCGGTGTCACATAGAGATCGCATCCGGATAACCACGGATACAGGCAGTTGCAGATCAGTCCATGGCCGAAATGTGTTGGCAGCAGACACAGCGTCCGTCGGTAGGGTTCCAGTCCGAGCGACTGGCGCAGACTTATCCAGCGCGCGCGCAGAGAGCGGTGGCTGTGCACCACGCCCTTCGGCTCCCCCGTGGAGCCCGAGGTGAACAAAATGAGCGCATCATCGTCGAGCCTGGGGCGCTTACCGGAAATGACGCTGCGTACAGGGCCGGCATCCTGTTGCAGCGTATTGACCAGGGTTACGCCGGACACGGCCGTGACGGTGTCCGCTGGCGTGCTATCGTCGATGACACTGAAGCGCGGAGTGGCGGCACTCAGGAGTTTTCCGAGCTCAAAGGGCGTCAACCGGCTGTCGACGGGGATCGCGCATCCGCCCAGACGCCAGACAGCGAGAAGCTCCGCAAAGAACTCGAGCCGGTTGCCAAAATGTATCAGTACGCGATCGCCCGATCGCATGCCCCGGGACTGGTACGCAGCGATGCGCATTGCCACCTGGCGCTGAATTTCAGCAGCATTCCAGTGCCTGCCGGTGATCGGCTCGGTCAGGGTCCCGGTGTCTAACTCGAGGAACATGCTGCTAGTGCTTTTTCAACCTGACGATGACGGCTAGTATGGCCACGGAATCCACGGAAAAAAATTCGAATGGGTGTGCATTCTTTGCGTGTTTTTCCGTGCCACCCTGTGAGAAATCCGGGCTGTCCAGGGCCACTTAACACTCAGCCAGGCGCGGCGACGGCGGCCAGTTTGCCGCGAGCCAAGGCGCACAGAGCGCAGTGTGCTTGCCGTACATCAGTGGCTGAACTGAGGCAGCGGGCCGGGCGAGCACGGTTCAGTCAGCCGGCGCGAGCGGGACGTTCCAGCTTCAACGTCTGCTCGAAGGTGGCGTGATACTGCCGCGCAACGGACTGCCAGTCGAATTGCCTGACCCTTTCCAGGGCGAGGCGACTGTACCTCGCGATTTCATTCTCATCGTGAACCAGGCGCAGCAGGGCGTCGCGTATCTGCGCGCTGTCGTGCGGCGTGGTTGCTATTCCCGCGTCACCGATGACTTCCGAGCAACCCTCTATATTGGTGGTTATAACCGCGCATCCGGCCTGCATCGCCTCGAGTAACACGACCGGGAAATTCTCCTGTATGGAGGGGAATACGAATATCCTGGATGAGTGATAGGCGTCGTGCAGCTCCCTGCCCTTGAGGTAACCCATGAAGTGCACCTTGGGGCGGACTCCCTGCGCGAGTTTCTTCAGCGTCGGCAGATAGGGTCCATCGCCGACCACCAGCACCTCCCAGTCCGACTCCAGATCCCGTACGGCCTCGAGCAGATACTGTACGCCCTTGCGTTTAAAGAGTCTGGTAACGATCAGGATACGGTGCCTTTTGTCTACGGCCGCATAATCGAGCTTGATATTGATGCCGTTGGGGATGACCGTGACCGGCTGGTCGGTATATTGCCGGACCAGCCCCTTGATGAAGTTCGATGGGCAAATCAGCCCGGAGCTGTCTGCGACAATTGCCCGCCAGAGCCAGTGCGATAATTTGTGCTCGAGTTGAAAACGGTCCGGATTGTACCCGGGCACGTCGGATCCGTGAACCGTGATGATATAGGGAAGCCCTGTCCTTCGCTTGAGCAGATAGGCAGCGAGCCCGGTGGGAAATATGAAATGGGTATGGTTCAGGTCATATTGACTCTGGCGAGCCAGTCGCAGGGCGCGGCGATAGATGGGATAGATCTGCGTCAGCAGCTCCGCGGTCGTGGTGTAGTGTCTGTGACGTCGCAGGCCTCTGACGCGGTGAATGTTCACCTCCCCTACGGTTTCCCTTGGCGGGAGCCCCTTCATTCCAGACGTCACAACATCGATGCTGTCGCCAAGTGTCACCAGCGCCTCTGCCAGGCCTTTTGACGCGACCGCACCGCCGCCGCCGATCGGTGGATATTCATAGTTCAGGCACAGCAATTTCATTGTCGTCAGGCCACGAGAGAGCGCACGGCGCGAAATTTGCTGCCATCAGCGCTGGCAATCGTGTCGCTATAATGGATAGTGAATGCCAGGCGGTTACCAGCGATACGGCGCATGATGTTAGGAATCTCCCTGTCGAGTGAGGGCCGAGATTCCGTGGCCGCGTCAATGGAAATCGTAATGTGATTGTCGCCGTCCTGCACGATCTGAAAGCGGCGTAAGCCGGGGAGTATTTCAAACTGACAGATGAAAAGATAGGGGGAGAGCGTTTCGCCACCCGGCAGTTTGATGCAGTCGATTACCCTGCCTTCGACTCTCTCCAGCCTTGCCAGGCTTCGCCCGCAGGCGCATGTTTCGTCCGGCGCCTGAACGCCCAGGTCTCCTGAATCGAACCGAATCAACGGCATGGAATACAGATCCAGGTTGGTCATGACCATTTTCCGGGCGTTTCCGGAACCATCAACAGGCACATACTCGACGATGACGGACTCCTCGGAGAGGTGATAGCCGGAATGTGCCGGACACTCCCAGGCGACCAGGCCCATTTCCGTCATCCCGTAGAAGTCAAAGATCCTGGTAGCGAAGGCGATTTCCACCAGATGCCGGGAAACCGAATCGAGTGTCTCGGCGGTCCAGATAATTCTGATGGGGAAGGTGATCCGGTAACCCGTACCGGTAATGCGTTCCGCGAGCTGGCGGAGCGGGGCGCCGAAGCCGTACAGGACATCGGGTCTGTAGGCATCAATGGTCTCCAGCAGGCGATCTGCCGGTTCTTCGAGCGATATCTGCTTCCATCGCATCCACGATTTCCCTTTGCTTCCGTGTCTGTCGGTTATCAACAACAGCTTGTCCCCAGGCCGGTAGCCGACCGCGCGCAAGCCCCGCAGGAAGCGCAGGTTCCGGTTTAGCACATAGTCTTTGTCCAGGTATACCGTGAAGGGTGTTCCGGTAGAGCCGCTGCTGCAATCCGGCTCCAGGTCCCGGGGCCGATAGTCTGTGCTGATCAGATCCCGGGGCTCAGACTGCCTCAGTGTAGCCTTCGATGTCACCGGGATCCGGCGCAGATCGTCGAGGGAGTTGCACTGGCCCGGGACAATGCCGGCCTCGTCGAACAGCTTTCTGTAGTAGGGAACGGTCTTGTAGGCATGTTCCAGCAGACGCCGCAGTTTTTGTGCCTGCGTGCGTCTTGTCCGCTGCCTGTCCGACCATTGACCTGAGAAGATCGCGCGGTAGCTGCCTAGTGCCCTGTACATGTCTCTCTATCGTCAGGCTATCTGGAATCCACAGCCTGAGCCTGGTGGTGGCATCAAACCATGTGGAACAGTGACGCGGTGAACTCGGCAGTGGCTTTGTTCAGATCCGCAACCGCGGCCAGCAGATCGTCCGGTGCCCCGAGCAGGGACGTTATCCGTGCCACCAGTGGCCCGACATCGTCGGCCGCAACAAAACGCTCCAGCGGGATGACGGCATCCGCGCGGCCGAGGAGGGAAAAGAAACCCGAGAACTTTTGATTATAGGCCAGTCCTACCGCCGGCACACCCATTCCTGCGGCGAGAATCGCAGGATGCATGCGTGCGGCGAGCATGGCCTGCATCCGCCCGGCGACAGCTTTGTAGAGCCGGGGATCATCGATCTGGAGCAGCGCTGCCTTGCCGATCTGCATGGCCAGCATGGTCTGTTGACATATGGCCGCATCGTTCTCATGGGCCACGTTGTAGCTTGGGAGAAACACGACAAAGGCAGAAGTTTTTTCGGCCAGGGCGTCCAGCGTGTGTGCCACCAGCGTGACCAGTCTGTCAGTCTGTTCCCGGCCGCGAATCCTGCGCAGACCGTACCGATAGGCATATTTGTGCGGGATCCAGCTCCTTGGTCGCTGAAACCACTGTCGCAAGGCGACACCGATTAACGGTCGACCGTCCAGCGGCACGCCGTTCGCCTCCAGCAACGCTTCCGCCTGTTCTTTGCTGGCCGGTTTCAGGAGCAAGGCGGGATCGGGTACCACGCGCACGGTCCTGGCTGTGAGCGGCTGGAGCGTTTGTCTGGCCTGCTCGTCGCGAACGGAGACCGGGTCGAGGACCGAGAGCGCGATTCGCCCGGCCAGGCGGCTCGTCCAGGCCTGTAGCGGGCCGGCGCCGATTGAATAGCCGACCATACGCCGTGCAAACAGGCGAACCAGCAGCAGGCGTGCGGCCCAGTAAGGCATCTTTACCAGACTGTCGTCATCCTGAAACAGTCCCCCGCCACCGCACAGGATCAGATCGCTTTTGCGGGCGGCACGGATGAGCGCGGGAAGCCCTTTCAGGCCTTTGGGAATAACGACGTCCGCAGATGTTCTTCGCGCATTCTGCGGGCGATCGGAGAGTGCGGCTATCGTGACCTGGGGGTTCAAGCGCCTGAGTTCATCGCAGGTTGCAAGCTCGATCGCGGCGTCGCCCAGATTTCCATCCGTATCCCCAGCCAGTATCAGAACACGTTCTATCTTACGGTGATTTCTGGGCATGCTAGTACTCCCTCAAGGTGATATTGCCGGGTTCAGAGTCCCCGAGCCGTGCCAGGGCAAGGCGCAGCTTGCAGGCAATGGCAGGCCCCTTGTCAAGCGCTGTAACGCGGCAATGGCGCAGCTCGCGGCCTCCCTCCGGGCAAGGCGATAAGCGGCCATCTGCGGGCGGTAAGCGGAGATTTTCATCTCCGGCTGTTTCCGCGCCGCGTCGCGCTGCCGGCTGACCCGCGGGCAGTGGCAACGCCAGGCGCGGATCCATCGGCAGACAGGCCCCGTATTGTGGCGTGCCGCATTCCTCCTTAGAATGCCGGAACCCTGTCCGGCCACCGGCATCATGAAGCACGCGACCCCACCTGCCCACATCCCACACCTTGGCCCGCTGAGCGCTGCCAAACCGCCGCCGGTATACCGTCCAGGCCGATTTGACCGTCTCCGAACCGCACTTGAGAGGGTTCGCGATCACGGCGTGGAAGCGGTCAAGTCGCTCGCGACCTACAAGGCAGATGCACTGCTTCTGTCAGGCAGGGAGCGGCACAGTGGCGAGTCTTTGAAGGTCTTCTATTTCGGCCTGCGGGAGAATCTGGCCTACCTGACGGAACTCATGTACGGGGAGCATGAGACCGCTGAGGCGGGGCTCGACATCAACCCGCTGCGTGCGCAATCCTGGGTCAGCCGGTATCGGGCAGGCGTCGACCTGGTGGTTCTCGACCTGCCCTGGCCGGCGTGCGGACTCATTCCAGGGCGGGGCTTTCTCGCCTTGCCGCCCTGGATCAACATGGTCATCCCGCTCGGCGACACCTGGGAGGCCGTGGTGGGGCGCTGGGCCAGGAACGCCAAGGGCGTGGACCTCAGACGCATACGCAAGTATCAGCTGACCTTCAGGACCACCGATTCCGAAGCCGCCTTCCATGCTTTCTACCACGACCTGTACGTCCCCTATGTCAGAAAGCGGTTTGGCGACGCGGCGTTCATCGAGCCCGAGGCGAAGATCGTCTCGATCCATGAGTTCGGGGAAATCATCGAAGTGCTCCGTGAGGACAAGGTGATCGCGGCGGGCATTCTCATCCACGCTGGCGGCAGTCTCGGGTTTCCCTGGACCGGTATGCCTGTCGACGTCGATCCCCGGACGCTCGATGGGGCCTTCGCCGGTCTTTACTATTTCATCGTCCGGCTTGCCTACGAGCGGGGCTGCGAGGAGGTCAACTGCTTCACCAACCGCCCGAGCCTCAGCGATGGTGTGCTGCGTTACAAGCGAAAATGGGGAGCACGGCTGTCGGGGAGTGATCGCCTGAACGGGCAGATCCTGCTGAAACCGGTCGCGAATACCGCAGCCGTCAGGAGTCTCCTGAGTCACAACCCCCTGATCGCGGTGGCAGGCGGTGAATTCGTCGGCCGGGTTCTCTTCGCTGCGCAAAAGGTCTCCGCCGAGGATGCGCTGGAGGCCGTTGATCAATACTATACCGACGGCCTCGGCGCGATGAGGCTCTATGCCCTGCATGGATTCGAGGATGACGTTGCACCGGCACTGCGCCAGCGGGCGCTGCCAGTGGAACTGTTCGACCTGCACGGGGCCGGCGATCCCCTGGCGGATTTCTGCCGGGCCTGATGCTGGGGACGGGTCTGATCAGTCAGCAGCCGTTTCCTCGTCGTCCCCGGCAGCCTCCTGCAGTTGATAAAGACGTGCGAAGAGCGACTGGTTCGCCAGCAGTTCAGCGGCATGGCCCTGTTCCTTGACGCGTCCGGCTTCGAGCACGATGATCTCGTCCGCTTGCATGATCGTTGCCAGCCTGTGGGCAATCGATATGACCGTGCATTCGTCGCCCAGCGCCTGTATCGAATCCAGCACGGCCCGTTCCGAGATACTGTCAAGGGCATTGGTTGCCTCGTCCAGGACAAGAACGTCCGCCTTCCTGACAATGGCGCGTGCCAGTGCGATCCGCTGGCGTTGTCCGCCCGAAAGACGGATACCCTGATCCCCGACGAGGGTGTCGTAGCCATTTGGCAATGCCGAAATAAACCCGTGTGCGTCCGCCTGGCGGGCGGCGGCGATGACCTCGTCCAGGTCGGCATTGCCGCGACCATAGGCGATGTTGTCCTGGATACTGGCATTGAAGATGTGCGTATCCTGGCTGACGACCGCCAGGCGCCGCCGCCAGCTCTCCAGGTCCAGGTCCCTCAGGGGCGTGCCGTTCACCGTGATTGTGCCCCGCTGTGGATCATAGAAGCGCAGCAGCAGACTGATGAGGGTGGATTTTCCCGCTCCGGACGGCCCCGCCAGGGCGATGCGCTTGCCGCGCGGGATTTCCAGACACACGTCCTCGATTGCCCAGCGGTCCTCGGGACCGTAACGAAACGACACGCCGTCGAAGCGGATGCCCGTTCGCAGTCGGTCGAGTACGACAGGGCCGGATTGCACGGCGGGTCTGGCGGTCTCACGCAGAATCCGCATCAGTTCCTCAACCTCGGGGGCCGCTGCGACCAGGGTGTTGCGGCCCTCATCGAGTTCCATCACCTGCGGGTGGAGTCGGTAGAGGATGAATATGAAAACCAGAACCATGGAAAGGTTGCCGGGATCCTGCAGGGCGGTGAACAGCACCAGTATCAGCAGCGTACCGGCCAGCAGTTGTGCGACCGGGCCGATCAAACCGGATATCTTGTGCAGATCGGCTTCGATTCGGCTGAGCCGCCGCGAGATGCGGGCAAATCGTTCCCGCTCGCGATCTTCACGGGTAAAGGCCCGGATGGTGCGCATTCCCTGAAGGATTTCGAGGGTGGATTGTTTCAGATCCTGGTCGGCATCGAGCTGGGACTGTGACAGGGCTTCCACGCGGTGGGTCAGGAGCTTTACTGTCAGGGAGATGGCCGCCAGTGCGACGCCGACAAACAGCGTCAGCTTCCAGGACAACAACAGCAGGAAGGCCGTGAAGACGCCAATCATGGACAGATTGACGATCAGGCTGAACAGCGTCCAGATCGTGATCATGGTCGTGCTGGTTACATCCTGCAGGGTGTTGAGCAGCCTGCCGGGACGCGTGTGTTCGAGGTAACTCATGTCGACATGGAGCAGCCTGGACATGATTTGATCCCGCAGCGAATGCTCCAGGTGCCTGTCGATGCCGGCCGCGATCACGGTGCCGCCATAGCTCAGGAGACTTCGGATGAATATCAAAGCGAAGATCGACAGCGAGATAACGGCGAGACGGTTGGAGGCAGGGATCGCGGCAAACAGCTGCGCGAGTTGGGTGCCAAGCCAGTTGTCGGCTTCGGGGCTGAAGGTTTCCTCATCGAGACTCGCCAGAAACGGAATGAACAGGCTGACACTGAGGCCCTCCGACAGGGATTCGAACACCCCCATGACTGTCAGGGCACCCATGCGCCCGGAATAGGGCCGCAGCAGGGAACCCAGTTTCTTGATTACACTTAGCTCAGGACGAAACATTGCGACCTAGCGTGGCGGGCGGCGGGCGCGCAGCCGGGCCGCGCCCGGAGGACAGGGGAGCGGGCGGTGTCTTCCCGCGGCTTGCGAGCCAGGGTGTGTCACGTAAGTCTGGGTCCCGTCGACCGCCATTGCAGTCCACCTCCGTGCTGCTTGCCACTGGAGAATCCGTACTGGCAGCAGCTGGCGCTTCTGCAATCTGATAATGACGGACAGTATGGCCGCGGAATCCACGAAAAAACACCGAAAGAATCAATACCCATTAGAATCTTTTTCCGTGTCCTTGCGCGGATTCCGTGCCTGTAAACAAAAAATGCTTGCACTCAGCCTGATTTGTCAGCATCCGTTCCAACAGCCTGCTAGGGTTGCCGCCGCCGGCGATTCGAAATCCGCACCGCTTTCTCCTTCCACCTGACAAGTATCTGGACCTTGTCCTTGAGAACCGCCTTGACGGCATCCTTCACCACGGGTTTCAGCTTGAGGTACAGGACATACAGTAAGAACAGCCGCCACTGCCTCTGATACACATGCAGTTCCCGACTGTTCCTTACGGTCGATGTCCAGCGAAGTTTATTGTTCAGGAAGCTCCCGAGGAAGTCATATTCCCGGCAATCGCCAGAAAAACACGACTCCAGCTCCATCGACTCGAGCAGGGTGCCAAGGGAGTATTTTGCGTATTCACGGTCATGGGCGATATGCAGGGAATAGAACGTGCCGTTGAACTGCAGGCCGAACGTTCCGGCTACGGGGGTCTCGTCCAGTGTGATGAAACGCAGGTGAAACTGCCCCGTCTTGCCGAATGCTTCGGCAAGATCCGTATAAAACCGGTAATAGGACCCACTCTTGCTGGGTCCGACCGCGGCCGCGGCCTTCCAGCTTCTTTGCTCGATATCCCTGTACCACTGCAGCTTGTCCACGACCTCCGGATAGGTCGAAAAGTCCGCATAATTCACCCTGCCATGGGTGGCCAGCTTTCTCTTCGCCGCAGCAAGGTTCTTCCGCAGGCGCCTGGACAGGGAGCTGCGGAATGTGTCCCAGCTCGCAGCCGTGCTCAGGTAGGGCGCCGTTGCATCCTTGGTGGTTCCGGTCAGATAGCCGTAGCGGCGCATCTGCTCCTGGAACGTCGTCACGACAAAGCTGTCTTCGCGTTGCTCATACAGCCGACAGAGGTCCCAGTAGCGATCATGTTCCCCCAGAAAGCGCGCCGTGAGGTCGGAGCAGATCGCGGCGTGATCCGCAAACAGGAACTTGGGGCGGTCGACCTCCCAATTGGTGCCAATGAACCCGAGTTCCCGAAAATATTTTCCATAGTACCGGGTGGGGGTGGTCTGCAAGGGTGCAATCCCTATCACCTCCTGCCTGTGCTGGATGACCAGGATAAACAGTTCACGGGACAGACCAAAATGGCGCCACCAGACTCGCTGGTACTCGTAGGTCTGGAAGACTGTCGCTTCGGGTGTCTTCAGCAGCAGGGCATTCCAGTGGCGTGCGAGGTGGTGCCATTCATCTTCGTCCTTCCAGACCTCGACCTTGTACTCGTTTCCGTCAAGCGCATAGGTCGATGACAGGCGTGAATGCCTTTCCCCGGCGTCGCGGGCGGGCGTCACGTCGCGCGGAACAGGTTCCCAGCGAATCACGTGAACGGGCCGGCCGATACGCGTCTCCCCGGTTGCATGGGTCTCTGACAGGCGGTAGCCGTTTGTAAGGAAGAATGCCCTGTGGCGGATCCAGATTTTGATAATCGACTCGAAGCCGTTCGCCTCCAGTCCGTGATTCGGGTAAAGGCCTCTCAGCTTGCGCAGGTACCGCGCCAGAAGCCGCGGGACGTAGCGCCGGTATTGCGGATGAACGGCAAGATCATCCACATACACGACATACTCGCGAGATCCTGGATTGAGGCTCGAGGCGTCGTCTTCGTGGGAAAGCACATAGCCGATCAGCTTGCCTCCGGAAAACAGACCGAGGTTGAGACCCCAGCCGGTCCGGTCCACGTACTTCAAGAGTGAGGAGAGGTGCTCGCGTCCTTCCCGGACGCCCCGCGGGTGGCAGATCCGTTCAAGCCGGACCATGTCGCCCAGATCGCGGGCGTTCAGTTCATCGACAAAGACAAGATTACCCATATGGCCTGCCATTGCCTGCGATCAGCAGCCCATGCCAGGCAAACGCGGCCGAGCCGTCAAGAAGCCACCTGATCGCATGAATACCCGTCGCCCTTCCCGAAAGAGTGTAAAAAACCGGAACACAATGCGCCTCCTGCCTCTGAATATCGGCGTGCCAGGGAAATCTGAAAATAAATCGAGCCCACAGAACTCCGGGGAGCGGCCGGCTGGCAAATCCCTCGGGGATGATTGCCTGCCGCGCCGCTGCAGTCCTCGTCGCCAGCGGGTTGCATCAGGGGCTGCGGCACGGCGGGACGCACAACCAGGTGGCCCGCCATGCGCACCCTCATGTGCGCACCTGGGAGCCGGTGGCGCGATGATACCCTATGTGAGGAGCCGCGCAGTGCTTTGCGCGTGCCAACGCCCGCGTTCCGCTGCCCGACATTTCCGGTTTCCGGTCTGATTCACGGGGCCGGGAAGGCCCCCGCCCGCCCGGTGTGCGTAAGCCCGTGGCCCGATGTGATCAGAATCCGGACGACCTGCCCTATACTGCGATGGATGACAAGGAACTCGCGCATCAGTCCGGACGGCGTCCTGGTCGAGGCGCGCCGCTTGCGGCGTGTCTTTCAGGAAGGCGACCGGAGCCGGACGGTCCTGGACGGCCTGGATCTCCAGATCCAGCCAGGTGAATGTGTGGCCCTGCTGGGGCGCAGCGGCTCGGGCAAGTCGACCCTGCTGAACCTGATCAGCGGTATCGATCGCCCGAGCAGTGGCGAGCTGATTGTGGGGGGGCAGAACCTGGCGGCATTGAGCGAGCGTGACCGGACGCTGTTTCGCCGGCGTCACATCGGATTCGTATTCCAGTTCTTCAATCTCATCCCGACCCTCAGCGTGGCGGAGAATCTGCGCCTGCCGCTCGAGCTCAACGGATGCACCAACGAGGCGGAACAACGCGTCAATGACTGGCTCGCCGCCGTGGGTCTGGCCGATCGCGGGGACAGCTATCCCGACCGGCTCTCCGGCGGTGAACAGCAGCGGGTGGCCCTGGCGCGCGCCCTGGTGCATGACCCCACGCTGGTGCTGGCGGACGAACCGACGGGTAACCTCGACGCCGCGACGGGCCGGCAGGTCCTCGATCTGTTGAACCGCCTGGTGCGTGAGTCGGGCAAGACCCTGCTGGTGGTCACCCACGCCCGCGCGGTGGCGGCCCTTGCAGACCGGGTGCTCACGCTAGCCGATGGGCGACTGAGCGAGGACCGCGACGAGGGGATCTGGTGAGTCTCCCGCGGCGTGCCAGCTGGCGCTACCTGCAGCGCCATCCCTGGCAAATGGCCCTGGCCGTGCTCGGTGTCGCCCTGGGTGTGGCGGTGGTCGTGGCGGTTGACCTTGCCAACGAAAGCGCGCGCCGCGGATTCGAACTTTCCGTTGCCGACCTGAGCGGCCGCGCCACGCACCAGATTTTCGGTGGACCCGCCGGTCTGGATGAGCGGCTCTACACCGGGCTGCGTCAGAAACTCGGGGATTATCCCAGCGCGCCAGTGGTTGAGGCGTACGGCACGGTGGCCGGCGAGACGGTACATCTGCTGGGCGTGGACCCCTTCAGCGAGGCCCGCTTCCGCGATCATCTGGACGGCGCGGGCCGTGCTGGCGTCAGTCAGCTGCTCACGAATCCACAGGCGGCACTGCTTGCGGCAGCCACGGCGAATCGTATCGGTTTGCGTGCCGGTGACAGGTTCACCTTAAGCGTGGATGGTTACCACCACCCGCTGGAACTGGTGGACCTGATCGAGTCCCAGACCGGTGCGGCGGCCATCGATGGTCTGTTGCTGGTCGATATCGCCACGGCACAGGAACTCGCGGGCCAGGTCGGCCGGCTGAACCGCATTGAACTGAAACTGCCGGGGGGGGCTGGCGGGGCGCTGGCAGAGACGCGGCTGCGCGCCTGGCTGCCGCCGGCGGCGGAACTGGTGCGGGCGGGGACGCGTGCGGCGACCATGCAGCAGATGACACGCGCCTTCCGGACGAACCTGACAGCCATGAGCCTGCTGGCCCTGGTCGTGGGCATGTTTCTCATCCATAACACCATGACCTTCGCCGTGCTGCAGCGGCGCAGCCTGCTGGGCACGCTGCGGCTGCTGGGTGTGACCCGCGGCGGCGTGTTCCGGGTGGTGCTCGGTGAGGCAGCGTGGGTCGGGCTTGTCGGTACCGCGCTTGGCCTGCTCGGTGGGCTGGCGCTCGGGCAGGGACTCGTCGGGCTCGTCACCCGGACCATTAACGACCACTATTTCGTGCTCACCGTGAGTGACTACCTCGTGACCCCGCTGCCGCTGCTCAAGGGGGTGCTGCTGGGTCTGGGGGCCACGCTGCTGTCGGCACTGCTCCCGGCACTCGAGGCCGCGACCACCTCGCCGCATGCGGCGCTGCACCGCTCGCAGCTCGAGTCCCGGGCGCGTCGCCTCGCACCGCAGCTGGCGCTCGCCGGGCTGAGCATGTGCGCTCTGGCGATGCTCGTCCTGGCTTATCCGAGCCGGGCCATCGGCGCGGGTTTCGTGGCGCTTTTTCTGCTCATCGTCGGCCTGGCACTGGTCAGCCCGGCGGTGGTCGCGCTCCTCAGTGGCCTGGTCAGTCCGCTGCTCGGTCGGCTGTTCGGGGTGCAGGCGCGGCTGGCGGTGCGCGGGGTTGCCGCGGGTCTCAGCCGTACCGGCATCGCCATCGCGGCCCTGATGCTGGCGGTCGCGACCGTGGTCGGGGTGGGCGTGATGGTGGAAAGCTTTCGCGCGACCGTGAATGTCTGGCTGGAAAGCACGCTGCGTGCCGACATCTACGTGGCCGTGCCGGGCGTGCGCTCGGCCGAGGTGCGGGGCATGCTCGACCCATCGCTCATTGAATCTGTCGGGAAGATCGCGGGTGTCGCACATTACTCCACGGGTCGCCGCGTGATGGTGCAGAGTGCTGCGGTCTCGACCGAGGTGTTCGCGCTGGGTCTGCCTTCGGAACTGACGCCGCGCTACCCGCTCAAGGCGGGCGACCCGGCCGCGGTCTGGAACGCCTTTCGGGCAGGCGAAGCCGTGTTGATTTCCGAACCCCTGGCCTGGCACCGCAGGCTCGCGGTGGGCGACAGCGTCACCCTGCGCACCGATTCCGGCCCGCAGCGCTTCCCCATCGCGGGCATCTACTACGACTACGGCACCGAGCACGGTCAGGTCCTCATGCCGCGTGCCCTGTATGACCGCTACTTCGAGGACCGGGGCGTTTCCGCCCTGGGGCTCTACCTCGAATCGGGGGTGGACCCGGATCAGGTGACAACGGCCGTGCGGCGCCTCGTGGCCGCGCAAGGCAAGGGGCAGGAGGTGCTGGTACGCGACACTCAGGAGATCCGCGAGATGTCCCTCGCCATCTTCGACCGCACGTTCACGATTACGCAGGTGTTGCGTCTGCTGGCCGTACTGGTCGCTTTCGTGGGAATCCTCAGCGCCTTCATGGCCCTGCAGCTCGAACGCGCGAAGGAACTCGCGACCCTGCGGGCCATCGGGCTGACGCCCCTGCAGGTGGGCGGGCTGGTCACCCTGCAGACCACCTTCATGGGCCTGCTCGCGGGACTGCTCGCCATCCCCTCCGGTCTGGTGCTGGCCGAGGTGCTGATTCATGTGATCAACCGCCGTTCCTTCGGCTGGAGCATGCAGACCCTTGTCGAGCCGCAGGTGCTGATCGAGGCACTGCTGCTGGCCTTGTTTGCCGCCGCACTGGCCGGTGTCTACCCGGGTTGGAAGATGGCGCACACCTCGCCGGCCGTGGCCCTACGGGAAGAGTGAGGTGACGGCGCGCGCGGCTATCGTCTCTGTCGCACTGGTGCTGCTCGCAACCGCTCTGGGGGTTGTGGCCTGGTTTCAGTCGAGAGAGGTGGCGCCCGCGGCGCAGCACGGGGCGCGTCTCGAACTCGAAACGGTGCTCGGCGGCGCAGGCAGCGAAGGTTTCAGCCGCGCGCTGGAAGTCCGCCCGTTTCATTTTCCCGCCGATCATGGGCCACATCCCGGGTTTCGCAGCGAGTGGTGGTATTTCACCGGCAATCTGGAGGGCGAGGGCGGCCGGCACTTCGGCTACCAGTGGACACTGTTTCGCTTCGCCCTGACACCGGCGGCGCCGGCGCGCCGCTCGCACTGGGCGACGCGGCAACTGTACATGGCTCACTTCACCGTCACCGACGTCGGCGCCGGGCGCTTCCACGCGCACGAGCGCCTGGCCCGGGGTGCGCTGGATGTGGCCGGTGCGCAGGCTGAACCCTTTCGAGTCTGGATTGAAGACTGGTCGGTGGCCCAGGGTGAAAGCGCTGACGATGCCTGGCGGCTGCAGGCGGCGAGCGGAGAGGTGGCGGTCGACCTGCAGCTCAGGCCCGCAAAGCCGGTGGTTCTGCAGGGCGACCGCGGTCTCAGCCGGAAGGGGGCCACGCCCGGAAATGCCTCGTATTACTACTCCGTGCCGCGCCTGCAGACGCGCGGCACGGTCCGGGTTGACGGCGAGCGCTTCCGGGTCAGCGGCACCTCATGGCTGGACCGGGAGTGGAGCACCAGTGCGCTGGAGGAAGGTCAGGCCGGTTGGGACTGGTTTGGCTTGCAGCTTTCCGACGGCACGGAGCTGATGTTCTATCAGCTGCGGCGCAGGGACGGCAGCGTCGATACCCACAGCCGTGGCACCTTCGTCGATGCGCAGGGACAGGCGCTTTCGCTGGTGCCGCCGGATGTGGCGGTCGAGGTGCTGGAGAGCTGGGACAGTCCCCTGGGTCGCCGGTACCCGGCGCGCTGGCGCCTGACCGTGAAGCCGCTGGCACTGAGCCTCGACATCGAGCCCTTGCTGCACAATCAGGAACTCGATACGTCGTTTCGCTACTGGGAGGGCGCGGTGCGCATTACTGGCCGGCGGGCCGGCGAATCCCTGACCGGTCAGGGTTACGTTGAGCTGACCGGTTATTAACCGCGCTGCGCCGGCAGGTGCCGGCGCTTTGTCTTCACCGCCGAACCCTCCAACCTCAGCCATGTGTCAGGCTCGAAATCGCTCCCGCCCGGCGCGCGTCGGCCTCAACACCCTGAACAAGGCAAACAGGACGAAGATGACGATCAGGGCCGCAACCTTGATCCCGTAGTATTTCCACACCAGATAAGCCAGTACGGCCGAGCTGGCGACGATCGCGACGACGGCCGGATAGAGCGGCGCAGGCCTTTGCCCGGGCCTACGCCCGGTGTTTCTCTTCTGCTCGTTACGCATAGTCGGAGAGTGGCTCTCAGGCCAGGGGACCGGCCGTCTGCAGGTGCGGCCGGTGGAGATGAGCATACTACGGCCCTTGCGTCCAAAACAAAGCCGCCCGAAGGCGGCTGTCAAGGAGGAGGAGGTAGAGACTCTTTGCGAAGTCCCCGATGACACTCACTGCAAGCGGCATGCCAGTGACCACAATCCGCATTAAGTGATTGTTTTCCCGATGCCATCGCAAATCGCCGAAACCCAGGTGTTGGGTCGCCCCGAACGAAACTGGTGCGAACTCCTCGGGCTGACGCCCCTTATCGGTGCAATCCAGTGGGTGGATGGCCGGGTTCGACGGCCTGCGGCTCAAGCGGCTGAGTGCCAGTATTTTTATCTATAGCCACGGAATCCACGGGAGAACAGGGAAAAAATTCGCATGGGTGGTGGTTCTTTCCGTGTTTTTCCGTGGATTCCGTGGCCATACTATCCGTCATCATCAGATTGAAAAAGCACTAGGGCCTGTCGGACTTAGGGGTTCGTGACGAGGCAGGTGGGAGAGTGAGTCCAAAGCATCACGATTGCGAGGCGCATAGTGGGCCCTACGCAACGAGAAAGCGGGAGGCTTTGGGCCGATCTCCACCGCCGCAGTAGAATCAGCCTGAGTCCGACAGGCTCCTAGAACAGCAGCTTGTCCTCAATCGCCGCAATGCCGGCCTTGGCGCAGGCGTCATCCTGTTCGCCTCCGGGGGCACCGGATACGCCAACAGCACCCACCAGCGAGCCGCTTGCCTCCACCACCACGCCGCCGCCGATCATGAGCGCCTGGTCAACAAAGCGCACGCCGGATTGCGGCTTACCCGCCTGCGTCTCTTCCATCATGCTGAGCGTGCTGGTACGAAAGCTCGCTGCCGTCCATGCCTTGCGCGTGGCCGTGCTCGGTGTGTGTGCCCCCGCATAGCGGTCACGCAACATCACCTGGGGTACGCCCATCCGATCGACTACGGCGACGGCAACCTGGAAGCCCTTTTTCCGGCACGCCTGCAACGTCGCCTGCGCGAGTTCGAGCGCTGTTTCCGGGGCAAGCACCTTGAAGCTGACCAGCGTTTCTTCCTGCGCCGCGACCGGCAGAGACAACAGCATGGCGGACAGGGCTGCAGCAAGTACAGGTTTGCTATTCATCGGGGGATCTCCCTTGGTGACATCGTAGAAAACATCGGGACAATAGCGGTAGTGTACAGCCGGAACCGGCCCTGCTCCACTGCCCGCCGGTCCTGGCCGCGTTTCCGGGAGGGATTGCGCCCGGAGGCGAGGGCAGCGGAGGCGGGCACGGGCACTGCCTGCCCGCGGCATGCCGGGGACTGAGACCGGCCCGGCAATGGCATCAGATTGCCAGGGGATGTGTGAGGGCCGAAAAACATTCGCTGTGTGCACGCAGCGACCGGCGGGATGCGTTGCAACAGTCGTGAGGGTGGTGAGACATGATGGCTAAGGAGGAACGTATCGCGCACTGGAAGGCGAAGGCACACAAAGCGGCCAGGGCCAGCAAGGGTCGCAACCTGTATATCATCACGCTGGCGCCACAGGTGCTGGAGCGCAAGGACTTTCGTGATGCCAATCCCGGTTACATCGACGGGATGCCCTGTGTGTATGTCGGGATCACCGTGCATGATCCGGGCGACCGGTTTGAGCAACACAAGGCCGGATACAAGAGCAGTCGCTATCCGAGAAGGTACGGTGTTGAGCTGGCACTGGAACTGATGGACGAGTTTGACGCCACCGGCCTGAGCGACGCGGAGAAGGAAGCCGCACTGGCCGAGTGGCTGCGCAGCCAGGGTTATGGCGTCTGGCAGAACTAGTAATGTTTCAACTTGACAATGACGGATGCTGACAAATCAGGCTGACTATCAGTCCTTTTGTCATTAGCCATGGAATCCACGGAAGGACACGGAAAGAAATTCTAATGGGTATTGGGTGTGTCCGTGTTTTTCCGTGGATTCGGTGGCCATACCATCGCCTGGCGTCCGCCCGCGCCCGCCCAGCGCCTGGCGTACCGGCCTCCCGCGGGAGCCCGGTACGAGGGCAGCGTAGAAAGTAGTGGCTGGCCCCGGCGTCTTTGCGCATACTACCCTGCTTTTTTGGGGGTTCCCATGTGGTTCAGAAACCTGCAGCTGTACCGGCTCGCTCAACCTTTTGATCTGTCACCCGAAACGCTCGATGAACGCCTCCAGCAACAGGCGTTCCGCGGATGCAATCGCATGGATCTGGCCGTGACCGGGTGGATGCCGCCACTGGGTCGCCATGGCCAGCAGCTGGTCCACGCGGCCAATGGCTACATCATGATCTGTGCCCGTAAGGCAGAGAAGATTATCCCGGCGGCCGTGGTGAAACAGCTCGTTGAAGACAAGGTTGCCGAAGTGGAGGCTGCCGAGTCCCGGGATGTGGCCCGGCGCGAGAAGTTGCGCATCAAGGACGACATCATCGTCGATCTGTTGCCCCGTGCCCTGATCCGAATGACGGATCAGTATGCCTATATCGATACCCGGGGTGACCTGATCGTGGTCGACAGTCCGACCCCCGCCAGGGCGGAGGGACTGATCAGCCTGCTCCGAACGAGCCTGGGGAGCCTGCCGGCTGCACCGGTAAAGGTCAAGCAGGCCTCCCGGGATATCATGACCCGCTGGCTGAACGGTGAACCCATGCCTCAGGGTTTTGAGCTGGGAGAGGAATGCGAGCTCAAGCACCCGAATCCGGAGGGCGGGGTGATCAACTGCAAGAGTCAGGATCTGGCCGCCGGTGAAATCCGCAATCATGTCAAGCACGGCAAGTTTGCCGTCAAGCTGGCGCTGCATTGGAAAGAGCGGCTGTCCTGTGTGTTGCAGGAAGACCTGTCGGTCAAGCGCCTGCGTTTCGAGGACGTCATCACGGAGGCGGCGGGCGATACCGAGGCCGATGATTTCGCGAGCCGGTTCGATCTCGATTTTTCCCTGATGACCCTGGAGCTGGCAGACTTTCTGCCCCACATGCTGGCGGCGCTTGGCGGTGAGGACCGGTCAGCCGAATAAGGCCCCGCAACCAAGCTTGTTGTCCGTTACGGCTGTGGCAGGGGGTGGTCGCGGATTCGCAACGCACGGGTGCAGACAGCGCCGGTCAGAGTATGACCGACTCATTGCCTGCCGGGTCGCAGTACCGCAAGCATGTCCTCGACCCGCCGCTGCAGCCAGCCGCCCTTCTGCCGCTTGTTCAGCGCCTGCAGTTCCAGGGCAGCGCGTTCATGGCTGATACGCTCATGGCTGAGGTCCTGGTAGATGCGGTTGGCCTTCTTGCGCCGCTTGACGGCATCGCCGGAATCCAGAAACGCTTCCGCGTAGGCCAGTAATCTGGTCAACGCACCGGCGCCGCTCTCGCTGGTCATGCGCAGCTGCCTGTTGACCTGCTCCATGGCGTTATCCAGATGTGACAGAATCACGGTCAGCTCGCCCTGGAAGAGTTCATTCTGCGCGGTCTGGGAATGCCTGACCTCTTCGACGGTGGTGCGGACAGTTTCTTCACATACGACACCGTATTCCTGAAACGCAGACAGCGCTCTCAGCCCCCTTTCGGCAAGGTCCCGAGTCTTGCTGCGCAGCTCCTGGCAGGCCTGGTAGCAGGTCTCCCACGCCTGCCACCGGTATACGAAGTCGAGTCCGGTCCCCTTGATATTCTGCATGCCCATGATGCGGTTGTGCAGACCGGGGGGTGTCTCGCTGGTTATCCTGTCGATAATCTGGTTACCGCTGGTACGGGGGTCCTCGATGACAACCAGCTTGCGCTCGAACCAGGTCCACAGCAGGCGGCGGAAGGCGTTATCCAGGTCAGGGTCGACTGACTGACCCGCTGACGCCACTTTTTCGGCAAATTCACGGTATTCGCCGTAGGATCTGGCGAGATCCGCGATATGTGTCTTGAGCGCCTCGACAGGTCTTTCGGGTGCATATTTCTGCAGGTGTTTCTGCAAAGTCTCGGGTGCGGACCACAACTCACTCAGCGCATCCAGCTCCTCCGTGATGCCCATCCCCTCTAACATGGCCCTCAATCTGCCTGTGAGGTGCGCCTCGCAGAACGGGATGCGCATGCGCCTGGCCGTCTGTTCCAGTACTTCGGCTGGCGCCGCTGTGCCTGACTCCGACCAGAGGCTCACAGACTCGACATGGCTCGCCCAGTCTTCGCGGATGTAGTTGCGCAATCCATCGAGATTGGTGCCGATCAGGAAGTTCCGATCGACACTGATGTCGTTTACCAGGATGCTGGAAAACACCCGTGAACGTGACACGCGGTCGGCCCGGTTGTTGACCACAGTGGTCAACCAGATTGCCGGGTCCTGGTACGGATCCTGGTCCGTGAAGCCCATTCGGTCGAAGTTGCCCAGGCAGCCAAACCGCTCGTTGGCCGACATGCCGTTGACGAATTCCAGGACCCGCCCGCGCACCGGTGCGGGTGGTGATGCCTTCAACACCCCCAGGTCAGGGACCACACGATCGGCCATTTCCTTGAGGGCAAAATCCTGGTCGACATCCAGCGCCTCGGCCATCTTCAACACCAGTGCGATATTGTAGGGATGTTCGGCGTAGGGAAACCGCGCCAGTACATCCGGCGTCAACAGCCCCGCCTCGAGCCAGCCTGTCGTGTGGAAGCCGGTGTTGCGCTGCGCGGCAGCCTCACGCAGGATCGGCGCCATCTGCTCCTCGCTGGTAATCAGCGTCGCATTGTGGGGAATGAAATTGGTCATGACCTGCGGGATATTGATGCCGGCCGGCCCTTGCAGATCTTCATGGTCCGGATAGGTGTTGGTAATGGTGGACAGGTCATCCCGCACCCATTGTTGCTGCAGAATGCCCACATAGGCCGGCGTGAGTCCCATGCACTCCCAGAGAAACACATGCGTGTCGAGCTGCCTGGAAATCCGCAGGACGTTCGCCTGTTCCCAGATCGTTGCCTTGTCATAGGGGCGGAACAGAAACATTTCGCGCAGTTTCCCGTTGGGATGGGCATGCAGGAACATGGCTTCACAGCCCGTGGTCTTGGAGACCACACTGTGGCCGAGGGCGTTGAACAGCGCGGCCTTGATGCGTTCCGTCCCGGATTTCCCGCGCGTCCCCCAGCCTCCGATGACCAGCGGAATGCTGCGACGTGCTCGTCGTATCACCGTGCTGAGATACAGGTGGCGTCCGATAAACCATGACATCATGCAGGCCAGGAACAGGCTCAGATCTTCCAGTGAGTTTTCATAGACGGAGAAAAAGTAGTCCTGAATCCGCTCGGTGATATCCAGCCCGGAGAAGGGCAACAGCCCGGGAAAGAAGCGGACCACGGCGGGGTCGGCCGTCCAGGGTTCGCCGGTCGGGGCCCGATGGGGCCGCAACCGCACCTGGAAGCCCAGGGCCTGCAGTGCCCGCACATAATCGTCGGGTTTGCCAGGCCCGCCTTCACGCCAGTTGCGCAACTCCGCATAGCGCGCGAAATCGTTGCTTAACCGGAGTCGTGCCCGCAGACGCTGGAAAACGGAGCGAGGCGGCATGATTTCAGTGATCCCTTCGCTCGTGTACACGTTCAGCGGTCCCGCCCTGAAGGGCTGATCCAGCGACGATATGACCTCATCGACCAGCGGCAGATAGGGCCGCCATCCCGCTTCACTGCCCATGAACAGGGGTTCACCCGGGACCTTGGTCTGGGCCAGCTCGGACAGGATCCCGGAAGGGGCGCGCAAGGTGCCGCGGAACACCCTGCCCACGGTATGCCGGAATGCCTGGCGTTTGTCGGTCGACGGGTTGCGCGACTCATGGATAAGACGCCACAAGCGAAAGCCGAAGCGGTGGCCGCGTGTCAGGCGCGACAGCAGTCCATGGCGCTGCAGATCAAAACCGAAATCCTCCTGCGCCAGGACGGCCAGGGTGCGGCCAAGGGTTTCTGCATCGTATTCGCGGATCATGCGTCGCCTGACAATGGCCGTACCCCCGCTGGGAACAGCGCGCGCGAACTCGCCGAGCCCTGCCTTGAGCGTGCGGGCCCCGGGACTGGTTGCGACCCACAGTTGCTCGCGAGTACTCGCTACCCAGCGCCGTACCGCGAGACTCCCGGCGTTCTGATGAAGATCATTCAATGCAGGAAGGATTTGCTGGTCCCATGTCTGCATCTGGCCGGGCTGGCGTTCGAGGCGGATGTGACCCTGGGTGACAACCTGCAGTGCGACTCGAAGTACAAAACTATTGCGCTCACTGCGGAGCACGACCATGAGGCCCTGCAGACTTTCCGCCAACAGCGTGTCACGCCGCAGCAGATCGGGTATGACAAGTAGGGCCGACGCCCGCACCGCCGGCTCGGCATCCCGGCTCAGCAGCTGCGGTAATATCCGTTTGACCAGTTGCTCCGGTGCCGAAATCAGCGCGCCCGGCAACACCTGCCGCACCGCGGGGCTCGGGTCATCCACAACGGCTTCGACCAGACCGGCCAGCTCCGGATTTTCGATCAGCCTTTCCCCCAGCAGGCGGACTGCATATCGGCGCACGAACAGATCGTCGCCGCTGCCGGGCTGTCGCAGGCGCTTGTGCAGTGCCGTATCCAGTGACTGCGGCGAGAGGCTCTTCAACAAACCAAGCGCCTGGCATTGGAGCCAGACATCGGGGTGGCGTTCCAGCGCCGATCGATAGATATATTTCAGTGTGGCATCGGTGATGCTTGTCTCCTGCGCGGCCCTTGGCAAGGCCTGCAGGGCAGTCGCCAGGCAGCGAAAGGATTCTGTCCGTATCCGCGTGTCGCCGGGAAAGCTCAGCAACGGCCTGATGAGTTTTTCCAGCCCGATGCGCCGCCATGCCCTCGCCGCATGCTCCGCCTGGCCGGCTGTCTCGAGCAACAGGCTGCACAGGACGCCGAGCCGGCCCAACACGAAAGCGAGCTCACGTTCGCGTTCGGCACGACGTTTCAGGTAGCGCTCCGTAATCGCATCGTAGCCAAACCAGCGTGCAAAGGCCCGCCTGTCACCGCGCAACTGACGTTGTGTTGCGCCCATTTCCTGCGCGAAATCGAGTATGTGTTCCTGACCTTCCTCTCGGGTGACCGCACGGGCATAGTGCTGACGAAACTCGGTAAACCTGCCTTCCAGATCGTCGAGTTTCTCGAGCCTTTCCCGTATCCAGTGCATCAGAAAATCGACCAGAGGCTGGATGCGCTGGTGCCTGCCCTGCGCGGCGGCGTTTTCCGCCTCGCCGGTTGCCCGGGACCAGTGGCGAAACACCCGCTGAATTTCATCCAGCTGATCTGCGTACAGGCGTAGCCAGACGGGGTGCAGTCCCCGTTCGAGGAATTCGCGAATGCTGTCTTTAGCCACGGCTGCCTCCACGCGGTGTGGCGAAAAGCTGCTCCTGCAGCCGGCGCCTGCGCAGCTGGAGAAAACCGGTTTCGCCGGGGCGAAAGTCCCGGTAGAAGCGACCGTTTGCCCAGTTCCAGGCGAGCGACATCAGCCCCGAGAAATGCCCGGACGCACTGTCCCAGTCGACCTTGACGCGGCCATGCCAGCCGCTTCTGGCCGACTGCCACCCCAGCCAGTCGAGTGCCACCTGAAGTCGGTGCCGGCTGAGTGCCTCGTCGCGATCCGCGTCGGCGAAATACCGGCGTCCGAGGTACTCGGCGCCTACCTGCCAGTCTCCGATGAGCTGCCTGGCCCCGAGCTTGATACCCGCATGGTCCGGGTCAAACGGATTGAGATCCATATTGCTGACCAGTTCGAGAGAGGTGAACCAGAGCGTATCCAGCCAGGGGTGGTAGGACAGGGTATCGCCCAGGCCGAGGCCGCGCGGATGGTCTTTCTTGTATTGGGTGAACAGGTCCTGATCGACGCGTTCCGGATGTCCCTGCAGGTTCTCATCCAGGCTCTGCCAGCGCTGGAAGACACTGACTTCCGGGCGATGGGCCATCCTGGGGGTCAGCTCAAGCAGGCGCGATGCTTCCCCGCGCAGGGTTGTGGCCCACTCGGTACCCGTGTTCTGGTCGGGCTGCTGTGCATAGAGGCTGGCGCGCAGTGCGACATCGACCGGCCAGTCGGGTCGGCGAACATCAATCCATTCCCGTGCCCCAAGCGTCGGCCCGCCATCCTCCCGCAGGCGTGTCAGCAGGTCGGTGCGGAAATAGGTCCGGTAGTGGGACGCGAAGTAGCGGTGAGTGACGCCAAACTCGGCGAAGCGCTCGGCATCGCTGACCTCGCTGCGGTCTTCGTCCAGATTGCGGCGACTGACCAGTGCCGTGGCCAGCGTCCAGGTTCCGTCTTCCTGGCCGCCCGGAGAAAACCAGTCGCTCGGTACCCCGGTCTGGCTGGCCGCTGCAGACAGGCGCCCGGCTGGTGCCGGAACCGTTGCCATCTCCCCGTGCGGCGCCCGGGGCGGCACCTGCAGCCGCTCCTCGGTGAGCGTCTGGCGGTGAATGCGAAACAGGGCTTCCTCCTGACCGGGCCTCACCTCGAGTGTGACCGGGTGCCAGCCAGGCCCGAGGTTCGTGTAGCGGTAGGCTGTCCGCCCCTCGTGCAGTTCATCGATGCGCAGCCGGGTGGGGCCCTCCAGATAAGCCACAACAGGTTCTTCGCGTGTTGCGATGTGGTACGAGCGTTTCGCCGGCGGCGCGATGAAAGCGCTGCTGTGCACGCCGTCGCCTTCCTGTACAGCGACTCGCAGGAACTGACCCAGCACCGGTTGCTCAATATGGACGCGCAACAGGTGCTTGCCTCCGGGAATTGTCCACGGCAGGGTCTGACGCGGGGTTTGCGGGGTGAGCAGGACCGTGCGTTCGGGCTGGTCATCGAGTTGTACCACGACAGTCACCGGCTGGGGCGGCACGGCGGCAAGTTCCTCCACCGTCAGTCCCAACTGGAACTGGCTGGCCGTGGGCTGGGCAACCGCGAGTACCAGTGTCTCGAATCCCGAGACCAGTTGTTCACCGTCGCTGAGTGGCGGTAACAGGGCCTTCCTCGCGCGCGTGGCAGGGTGCTCCGGTTGCCATCCCGACACCGTCACGACACGCACGCCCGCACTTTGTTGCACCGCCGGAACAAGCTCCCAGCTGGCCGCGCGCCGCAAGCGCCCCAGCATGGGCTGCAGGCCAGGCACATCCGGATAGTGCTGAAAGAGTTCCTCGGCACTGGCCAGCATGGCGGGGAGTTGCGAGGCATCGTGCTCGGCGACCCACAGGATTTGCTGCATCCGTTCGATTGCCCAGGCATCCAGCGTGGAATCAGGGCGCGGTGTCGGCTGCGGTATCGCGGCCGGTTCGACACGCAGGCGCTGGCCGACACGGATGATGTAGGGTGGGCCGATTCCATTCGTGGTCGCGATCTGCCGGAAATCCTGTCCGTACTGCAGGCCGATGGACGACAGGGTGTCATCGGGCCTGACCTGGTAGTACTCCGATTCCAGCGCGGCAACGAGTATGCCCCCGGGGGCAGGTTGTGCCGCCGACCCGGCTCGGTACGCAGCGGGCGGCTCCGGCGGGTCAACCTTCTGATCCGCTAAGCCGTGGGGCATGTACCACGGCGCCTCGCGAAGTAGTGCAAGCTCCCGGAACCCAGTGTGCGCGTGCTCGCCAGTCGTCGCCACGGCGGGTAGAGGGCTTGCCAGTTCATCACCTGCAATCGTCATCAGCTTCCCACACTGCGGCACGAACTCGATGGCGGTACCGGTGGTCCGCCGGGAGGCGCGCGTATCCGCCACGCCCAGGCGACCCTCCAGGGCGGCGCGCACGGTATCGGGGGACAGGGTTGGCAGAATGGCCAGGGGCAGCGTGGGTCGCCAGGTGGCCACCTGCACCAGCACCGGGCCCTGCTCCGGCGCAATCTCGATTTCGTGCAGCCCGGCCGTGACCTGGTAGTCGAACTCGACGGCGCGCCCCGGTTGCAGCTGCTCACGTCCGACCAGTTGCAGGCCGGGTGAAGGCCGGTTTTCGCTGATCGGAAAGACCCGCAGTTGTTCGGCGTCGCGCAGGCTCACCCAGTCGTTGAGGGCGGCTGCTGCCCCGGCCGGATGCAAGGGCCGGGTGGAGACGCGCAGACGCACGGGGCCGTAGACCTGGAGGGTTACCGGCTGTTGCGCCGTGGCTCGAAAGGCGCTGAGGGACAGATCCTGCTCCAGAACATGGAGGGTCTCGCCACCGGCATAACGCCTGATCAGCTGGGGCGCGTTCTCCCACCTGTGAGGACCGGGGTGGTCGGCCTGCCAGTTCTCCCAGCCGAGAATGGCGCGCTGCCGGACGGCAGGCTCTGGCGCGGTCAGCTGCGCCCGTATTGCGAGGCCGCGTTGCAGCTGTTCACGCTCGGCTGCCGCCCACCCGCCTGCCTCGGACCAGTCCGACAGGGCCGCTGCATAGTCTCCGCTGGCCTGGGCCCGCAGGCCCTCCCACCAGCGGCGCTGCCGGGGATCGGCGATACCCGAGAGCGTGGTATCGAACAGGGTCCACCAGCCTTCCTCGTAACTGGCTTGAAGCAGGAGCTTGCGGGGCCGTTCCGCGGCTGGCAATGCCAGAGCGACCTGCAGGGCGAACCGCGTCTGGCCGAGTGCCAGCAGGGCCTCCGCCAGGGCGCGCAGGTGTGTCGCGTCCGGCGCCCGTAGCGCGGCCGTGGCGAGCAGGGTCAGGCGAGCCTCGCCATCGCCGGCGCGCTCGTAACGTGCCAGCAGCCTGGCCAGGGCCTGCTCACGCAGACGGTCGTCGCTGCTCCCCAGTAAGTGGGCGCGCAACTGCTGCTCGGCGAGATAGGCTTCTCCGAGGTGCTCCAGTGCCTCGGCGCGCGCCAGCGCCGCCTGGTCCCGGGTCGCTCCGGTGGCGCCCCGCCAGACGGCACTCCAGGCCTCCAGAGCCGCCAGCCAGTCGCCCGCCTGCCCGGCACGTTCGGCTGTCTGCCGCAGCGCATCGATGTGCGATTCAGTCAGGGCCTCGCCGGGCCCCTGTGTGTCGGAAGGCACGTGCACCGTTGCAATGAAGCGGTCACGCCGCGAGGACAGCAACCGCAGCAGCGGCAGCCACTGATTGTGCAGGTCATGTGCCGAGTCCTGCTGTTCGGGGGTCGCAAGGTTCAGGCTGGCAGACGAACTGGCCTGGGTTGCCGCGACGGGGCCAGGCCCCGTCGCCAGGGCCTGGCGAAACGCTTCGTACACCCTGCCCGGACCCAGGGTCTCGAGCAGCGCCAGGTAGCCGGTCTCCGACGCCCGGTAGTAGTTGCTCGCGCGGTACTGGACCGCCATCCGCAGCGGGGCACCGGCCTGCTCTTCGCGCCAGATTCTGACCCGTCGTGTGTCTTGCGGTAACGGCAGCTCGAGCAGGCCCACCTCCAGCAGGGGGGCCGCTGTCCGCCGCTGCGCCGAAGGGCCGGCGAGGGTCAGCCCGCGCGCACCGTGGTTATGGTCCAGTACCGCCAACGCCGCCTCAGCACGGCCCGGGCGTAACGCCGTGCGGGGCAGATCCGTCTCGCCGAATGCCGTCAATTTCCAGGGCGGCTCACTGTCGTACTGCACGTAAATCCGCGCTGGTAGCGTCACGCTGGTGCGGTCGACGCTGATCCGCAGCTGTGAGGGTGCTTCGCGATCCGGCAGCAGAAACTCGTGCGGCGCTTCGGCGCCGACAGGCACCTCCAGAAAGTGCCCGCCCGCCAGCTGGGAGGCGAGGGCCTGCGCATAAGCCTGCGGCACGACGGTGCGGTCCCCAGGGGTGCGTATCCGGGGAGTCTGAAACCAGGCGAACTGCTGAATGGCAGGTGTCTTGCGTTCAGACGGCAGAAGGTCGCGATAGAAGGTGTGCAGTCCTCGCGCCCGTTCGGCGAGCACCCGCGCCTCGCCGTCGTTGGGATAGCTCAGGGCCCAGGCACGGAGCCGTTCGCTGCCCAGCAACCCGCCACCGCGGCGGCCGTTATCCTGCAACAGGCGCATGATTGACCGCTGACGCGACGGACCTGGCGCGCCAGCCGTTTCGACTGCCGCTGCCACCTCGCCGGGGTCCAGACTCCAGACCGAACCCGACGACCGGTGCTGCTCCGCGCCATCCCGGAGCGGGTCGTCGTGGCGTGGCCGGTTGCCGTTCCACAGATACTCGTCGGGTGTCTGTCGGGCAAGCAGGCGCAGGTACAGGGGCGTATCGACGTGCAGCTCGAGGCGGTGGTCACCCTCCGGAACGTCCAGATACCCGCTCTCAGGGTAGCCAAGCGGACGGATACAGCCGTCCACGGGGACCGCGTCTGACGTCTGTAACACGGTTTCGAATTCGAGTGTCCGCCAGGGTTTGTCATCCAGAAGGACGTAGACACGGTAACCCTGGCGCGGGACATCGCCGCCGGCCGGAAACACGAAGCGGGTCTCCAGCTTGACGCGGGTGGCACCACGCACGATTACCTCGACGGACTCGCCGGCGTCTACCTTCCAGTAGCTGTACCTGCGTTCCCGGTCCGCCGGGCGCACACGCGGCACACCCGCGGGTAGCGCAAGCTGTTCGGTGTAGCTGACCGGCTCAACCGCCGCGGGGCGCCGCGAGTTGAACAGTGCCACACGGATCGGCTCCTTCGAGTCCGGGGGACGTACGATACGTACCACGCCCTCGGTCCAGGCGTTACCCTCTGCAAACAGGGAATGTCCGTCGTCCGACGCGCGCACGGGGGCCGTGACATGCAGTCCCGTCCCGTTTGACCAGGTGATCTCAACATCCTCCGGGGCAAGCTTGGCATCCGGGCGCAGCACTCGCAGCTGTTCCCCGGCGGGCAGGCGCATGCGCACAACAGCCCCGGGCTGCAGTTCCACCAGATGCAGATCATGTTCACGACGGTAGCGGGGCACCGCCCCGTCAAGCCAGCCCGGCGCGCCCTCAACGTTGTCCCAGTGCAGGATCTGGGCCTGCTGCGCCAGCCACGGATAGCGGACGGGATCCAGCTCTGCGCACAGCCAGGGTGAGCATGCCCAGAATAATGCGGAGCCGAGCAGCGATGCGGAACGAACCCGGTTCATGGTGTGTCCATCCCGCTCGACAGGCAGCGGGCGAAGCGCGCGGACAGTGTGTCCTCACGCTGCAAGCGCTCCCGCATCGCGCGACTCAATTCCACATGCACAAACCCGCTGTGCGCCTGCCCGCGAAGAATCCGGCCCTGCAGGTTACCTGTGCCCCCCAGCTCCCGGACATCGCGCGGGTAGAGTCGTACCGGGGCGTCGACCTGGGCCTGCAGGCAGGCCGCAACGGCCTCTGTTCCTGGTGACGGCCAGCGGGTGCCGGCACTCACAATGACGGCAGCCCCGGCACCCGCCGGCGTTGTGCGTTTTTCCCGGCTAAAGCCATGCAACTGTACGATGCGGCCGGTGGGAAACGTGGCGGCGAACGCCCGCGTCAACGCCACGAAGAAACTGTCTTCACGCTGGGCGAGGTCGGCATCGCGCGTCTCGCCGCGCCGCGAATAACGTCGTGGCACGCTGTTGAAGGCGAGCGCACGCACCGGAGTCCTGGCGAGCCGCAGCGCAATCTCATCGGTATGCAGGTCGTGGTAGCCATGCGGAACCTGGAGCATCAGTTCGGGCGCGGCGCCCTCCCGAATCAGGTACAGGCCTTGTCCCCGGCAGTGGCCGCGGGCTTCCCGCAGGACCTGCCACGTCACCCCGTTGTCGGTGACGCGCAGGGTCTCAAAACCCAGGTCTTTCCAGGCACTGTCTGGGGTCGCTGGCGCTTCTTCACGTCGCTGCAGCAGATCCCTGAAGGCAGCTTCGGCGCGCTGCAGCTCGGCCATGGACGCAGGCGTGTAGGTAGCGCATCGGCGCGCCGCCACCAGCTCTTCCAGTGCGGCCGTTTCAGCGCCCTGCAGCGGGAGCGCGAGTGAAAGACAGCAGGGCAGGGCGGCAAGCCACAGGCGTATCGGCTCAGTCCACATAGGCATGCTCGCGAAGAAACGCCCGCACCATCTGTTGACCGGGGACCAGTCGATACAGCACGAGATAGCCGTTCGCGTCCTGCAGTGGCCTGATACGAATCCGATAGCTGCCTGGCGGCAGGTCACTGCCGAGTGGCAGGAAGAACCGCTGGCCACCGTCCACTGTTGCCGCGCGGGTATTCAGGACGCTGACCCGGCTGTTGTCTTCCGGGCGCAAGTCATAGGTGCGCTGAATAAAGGTCCAGTCGCCGGCCGGTACGAGCCGGCTGTCCGGCAGGTGGTCGATGTCAACCCGCAGGCGCATGCGTTGCTTTCCCGACTGGTAAAGTCGCGCGGTCAGAACCTCCTGGTCTGGCGAGCGCTTGAGGTAGTGAAACTCGAGTCCGCCCGAATCGATCTGCAGCGCCAGCCTGCGCAAGAACGCCGGCCCATCGGTGTCCAGGAAGTTCATGAACCAGCGTGTCGCCGCCGAACTCCGGATCAGGATCCGGCGCTGGCCTGCGGCAACGACCGGCAGGCGGAGCTCGCCACGCCGACCAATGATGCTTGTCTCATAGACCGGACTTCCATCGACCAGCAGGCTCACTGATGCCGGCTGTTCTGACTCGCGCTCAAAGATCAGGGTAGGTCGCAGTTCACGATGGCCGGCAAAGTCGCGCAGGACCGCCGTGACGTCATGGTTTGCGGGCAGTTCGTGGTAAAGCGCCACGCGCGCCTCGTCATGTACCGGCAGATCGGCCTCGCGCGGAATCAGCAGATAGCGGCCCCGCCACGGGCCATCCGGCTGGTATTCCTCCCAGTCATACTGTCCGGCCAGCAGCTGCGGATCATCGGTGGGCGGGCGGTCCTGCAACACAACATGTTCGCTGCGCAGATTCATCAGCAGCTCCTGTTCATTGGCAGGCCGCAGCACGAACCACGCGGGCTGTCGGTCTTCGCGTTTCATGCCAAAGACGTCTTCCGGCAGGTGCAGTTCGCGCACCAGGTCAAGGGGGCGCGAGTAGGCGGTCATCAGCAGCCTGCCGGAAGCGTGAAGGCGGATCGCCGCGACGTCGTGGTCAAACAGAAAGTAATGGTGGGCGGGCTCCGACAGTCGGACGTCGTGCTCGGTCGAGGACAACCGCTCATAGCGGGATGGCGTCAGATCCGGCTGCAGAGTCCCCGAGGATATCACCTTGCCGTTGCGGTCCAGGATCTCGTAGTGCGCAGTTTCCCCCGCAGTTTCCTCGGCTGTTGCCGCGGTCGGGGAAAGCACCGCGCGCACATCGATCCGGACCGGGGTCGCCTGTTGTCCCACGTGATCGACCAGAAAGGTTACCGGCAGCGAGCTATCCGGGTAATAGGCCCGCAGTCGCAGAGGTTCCGGTGTGATCTCCTGGGTGGTGTCATTGTCAGCCGCGAAGGCTCGTAGGACGATCGGCTGTTCGGAAACCACCTCGAGCAGGCCTTCTGCAAACTCCGCTTCCAGCTGACCTTCCGGGGCCGTGAATGCCACCCGGGTTTCCGATCGTTGCCCCAGGTTTCTGCCGTACCAGCGCAGCAGGATCTGCTCGCCGGCAGGGGCGGACCCGGGCTTGTCGACCGCCAGCCATTGCAGATGGATCGTCGCAGGTCCTTCCGGCAGCGGAATCACGCCATTGGTGTTGCGGTCAACATACAGGCCGTAGGGGATTGCTTGCTCATCGACAGGCTCCCCCAGGGTTTCCTGCAGGACATAGAGCTTGCGGGTGCGGTAACCGCTGTGCTCGATCCCCGCAGGACCTGCGGGGCGCCAGCGCTGACTCAACAGATTTGACTTCTCTGCACCCCGCAGCAGATCAGCGCCATAGATGTTGCCGCGCGCCAGCAGTTCCTTCTGCGGCTCACTCAAGCGCTGCCAGCGGTAGGCGAGCTTATGGGCGGCCAGCGATTCCTGCTCATATACCCGGAACATGACATCCCTCAGCGCCGCGTCGGTCTGGCTGACCCGCAGGCGCAGGCGGGCCGGACGGCGCTGGTGGTCCCGGATCGGGACCACCATCAGTCTGCTGTCGGTGGGTACAACAAGCGGGTCGAGCAGGAAGGTGCGCGTTACCACCCGGTCATGTCTTGGGTCATGGTAACGCGTGACGCGCGTTCGATGATGGTAGTCGCCTTCGTGCAGAAGTTCGCCTTTGCTGTCGAGCAGCTGGTAGCGAAATGCGTACCACCAGATCACGTCCTCGCTGAACGACGCTGAGCGGTGCACGCTGGCGTTGCTGATGATATGAACGTTGCTGCCCTTGCCGCTCAACGGAAACTCGAGCCATCTGTCTGCATAGGGCAGATACGCGCTGCTGGGGCGGGCCTTTTCGATGCGGCCGGATAAATAGGCTGCCAGTTCGTTCTTGTCCAGTGTTCGCCAGGCCCAGTGCCCGAGCCCTCCCAGCGACAGGACCAGCAGGCCGAACGAAAGCAGATAGCCGAGAGTCCGCATGGCTAGCCTCCGAACTCCAGCAGACCGGCACGCGCCTCAACGAACTGCCGGATTCGAGAGGGATCCCGGCGTTGCACAGACATGCTGATCGCCTGCTGCGCATGACGCGGATTCAGATTCGCGATCAGACCGAGTCTGCGTTGTGGATCGAGCAGGGCAAGAAAGGACTGCTGCGAATCGCGGTCAATCAGCCGCTGCCAGGTATAACCTGGCCATTCGACCTGCAGTCGTCGCAGCGTTACGATGTCCGCCAGTGTCTGGTAGCGGCTGATAGCCTCACGCAGATTTCCCGGAATCTCGTCCTGGTCGGCAAATGTTCGCTGCTGCAGTACATACTGACCTATGTCTGTCTCCAGGGTTTCAATCCCCAGCGACCGGAAGCGGGCGAGTTCCTGACGGTTATCAGCCTGTTGCCGGTACGCCGTCCGAGCGTCGGGAGACAGCCACAACACGCCGAAGCCCTTGTTACGGGTCGCATCCAGATACAGCGACTGGGGTACATTCCCGACTTCATAGCCCGCCGTCTCACGGCTGCCGTCCACAAACCGGTATTTCAGACCGTCGCCTTCCAGAGCGGCAAGCAGCCCGTCCGCAAGCTGGCCGTCGCCCCCCCTGAAGCTGCCTTCGGCGAGTGACACCAGAACGTGCGCCTGGGGCGCGGGCACATCCTCCCGATAGCCCATGGCGCGACTGTGAACCGTAAACATCGGCGTATCACCCGCTTCGCGCAAGACGACCTGATTGACCAGGCTGAACAGGCTGCTGAAGTGGTCCATCCGCACAATGTCGGCGCTTCCATCCAGATTGGCAGCGGGATGGGCTCCGGCAATCAGCAGTGCCCGGGCCTGGAGGCGCTCAAACAGTGACACCCCATACTCAAAGCTGTTCATCTCGAACAAGGGGCGTGGCACCTGGACCAGATAACCCTGGGCCGGTCCGAGCCGGAACACATAGGTCCCCCAGTAACGCCGCGGGCGTGCCTGCTCGTCTTCGAACAGGATCAGAAAGTCGTGGCCCGACTGGCTGTGCCGGTAGCGCAGCAGCCGATAGTCAAGGGTCAGGGCGGCCGCCTGAATCGTGCGGATCTCGTCGATCCCCTCCGGGGTCCAGTTCCCATCGCGGTAGTCACCGTGCATCGCACTCAGGAGGGGCGTGAGTATCTCCTCATCGAAGTAGAGCAGTTCTTCCGTTTCGGGCGGCCGGTACAGATCACTTCCCCGTGCGGCAATCCGCTGTTTGGTGCCGAGCAGCCACTCCTGCAGATACCCGTCAATGCGTTGTTGCCTGACCTGCACGAGCGGTTCGTGCTCCAGACGGATAGAACCCGACCGCAGCTTTCGCATGGCGCTGGGATTAAGGACCAGCTCTGCGAACCCGCTGCGGGTCGTCTCCCGCTGGCGGTTACTGAAAGGCAGGTGGCGCCATTCGACCGCCAGCTCACCGACCAGCGTCTTCAGTGCCGCGAGGTCGAGTCCCGGTGGCAGTCTCGACTTTATCCACAGGGTGGTGACGGGCTCAGGCATTGCGGCATCCGTGGGCCGTCTGCGGACGCCGGCCAGGACGCGGGCACTCTCGGTGGTATATCCTCTCAGCTGTATGACATCGCGGCGGGCGAGCGTGCGGTGGAATATGTGAAACGCCGTCTCGCGGTTCAACAAGACATCGGCAGAACCGTCCGCATTGATGGTCCGTCGGCTGCCCGCAATGCTCAGCGCCCCGGCCTGCGCGCTCATGAACAGACGCAGGCCGGCCTCGAATGTGCCTCTTTCATCCAGCGGCGCCGGCACCTCGACCAGCAGACGGCCTTGCGACTCGGTATCGACGACGTACAGTCCCCAACCCCGGGTCGGCGCTGTTTCACGCAGGTACAGGTAGCGCCCTTCGAGCTGCAATAACTCGTAGCCGACCTGCGCCAGATACCCGGCCGCCGCGTCGAGGTTCGCCGCGGATTTGTCCCGCATATACCGCTTGATTGCTTCGATACCCCTGCCGAACGCCTGCAGTTCGGCTGTCAACGGAAGTGGCATGTATCCTGTCTTCTGCGCCTCGTACAGCAGCACCTTGTCATCGCGAAGCCGGTCCTGCAGGTGTTCCGCAAGGCCTTTCGGGCTCGCCACACTGGCGAGCGCCGCGCCGGGGGTAGTCCATAGCTGCGACAGGGGCAGCAGGGTCAATCCAAACCCGACAAGACTCGCCACCGCGACCCCGACCAGCGACGTCTGCAAGGTGGCCCGGGTCAGGCGCACCGCGATGTCCTTGTCATACATCTTTATGGCTATCAGGGTGGCGAGCAGATAACCGAACGCGTACGCGTCTGTGATCTTGACCTCGGGGAAGAAGTAAACGAACAGATACGCAACCAGCAGCTTGTAGGCGAAGTTGATATTGAAGAACAGCAGCAGCTTTCTGGCGCCTTCGATGTTGCTGTTGCGCAACCATCGCGTCCGGAGCAGCAGGCGTGCAACCCACAGGATCAGCAGCGCCTCGAGAAACGTCACCAGGACCTTGCCTGGTTCGTACCACTGCAAGGCCAGTAACGAGGGAATCAATATGCCGCTGAAGTCCCAGCCGTAGAGGAGATTCATGCGGGATGCGACGAACGCCACGGTCAGCAGGATGATATAGGCCTTGGGACTCGCAAGAATGGAAGACGCGATATCCTCGTACATATAGCCCAGGGTGCTGACGGTGAAATTCGTGGCCGTCATGAGTCCGTAGCGGACAATGAGAAAGCTGACGCCCACGGTTACCGCCATCGGGACGACACCGCGCACGAGACCGGTCTTCCAGAACTGATTTGCAATCAGCGCGATGATGATGAGGCCGAAACTGTGCAGGCTGTTACGGTAGTCGAACAGGAGTCCGAGCTCAGTATTAACCCAGGCGCCGATTCCAGGCAGGAGCCAGCCATCGAAGAGTAAGCGAACCGCCACGCTGACCAGGACCAGGGCGAAAAACCGGTCGCGGCCAAACAGACTGCTCCAGTAACCCAGCCTGCACAGAACGTCCGAGAACCCCCAGACGACGAGATAGGTGACGATCCCTTCGACGAACACAACCGCAGCAGACCAGGGCTTGAGTATCAGCAGTGGCACCATATAACCGGGTACGACGAGTCCCGAGAGTACCCAGCCGAAGCGCAGGTTGAAGAAGGCGACGACGGCCACGCCCACCCAGACGGTGGTAATGACCGCGCTGTCGAGGGCGCCGTGCGGGAAGAGGGGAATTACCGGCAGGTCCATCCGTGATTGCCTCGCGTTGCGCTATCCCGTGGACGCGGCCTGATCCGGGGCCGCTTGTTCCAGGAGTCTGCGTAAACGCTCCAGCAGGGCGGCAAGCCGAACGGGTTTGAGCACCACCTCGCTGACCCCCAGTGTTTCCAGTTCATCGCGCACGCCCGGGTTGTCGGCCGCGGTCAAAGCCAGTACCGGCAGGTCGGCGCCTCGTTCGCCGCGCAGCCAGCGCAGAAAGCGCATGCCATCCATGACCGGCAACATCAGCTCCAGAACGATCAGCTCCAGATCGTCATGTTCCTGCATGCACGCCATCGCCTCGCGCCCGTCCCGCGCGGCAACGATTCCGTAGCCCTGGTTCTGCAGGCAGAGCGTCATGATCTCGATCAGTCGTGCATCATTGTCGATGAGCAGTATCTGCCCGGGTGGCCGGTTTTCCATGGCTAGCCCGGATATCTCGCCGGGATACGCATTGCCCGACAACACGCTATCTCTTGATGGTTCGTCACTCTCCTCACTACCTCAATACGTTAAAATGGCCCACCGCCGCCCGGTGAGAAATCCGGGCTAGATGGCGACGCGCAGTTCAACATTGAACGCCATACCGGTCCCGACGCCGCTGCTGGCGGCGATGCGTCCCTCCCAGTCCCCTACCGGCTTGATCGCGTCATGCAGCGCCCGGAACTCCTGCGCGACCGTATCCGTGGTCCCGAACAGATAGGTCTGGAATCGATCGTTGGGAACGCCAAAGCCGGTGTTCCTGAACTGGTACATGACACAGCCCTCGCGTTCCTCGACATCGATTTCAACTGAGGTGTTTTCTGCCGCATCGTTCACCAGGGTCTCGAGAAGTGCATACATCAGTTTGGCCAGGTCCTGGGGTTGCGCGCTCACCAGACTGGCAAACTCCGGCAGTTCAGCCGAGAAGCGGATGCCGCGGTCTTGCGCCTGTTCCGACAGCGCACGCACGGCCGAAACGACAGCCTCGGTGGCATCGACGGGGTACAGGCCAAGGCCGGGTCCGTCGACCTTTACCTGCATATATCGTCTTGCCTTGGCAAACAGCTCAACCGTATCGGAGACCTTGTCCTGGACAATCTGCGCGACCCGTTCTTTGTCCTGTGTGGCGACGGCGTGCTCATGAACCAGATCGCTCCCCAAGACAACCGCCGCAAGTTCCTGCCGCAGCTGGCAGCCGAGCCTTTCAACGAAGGCTTCCTTCAGGGCATACATGCCCTGCAACTGACCCACATCGATCAACTCAAACAGGAGGCCGAAGATTTCGAAGGGTGCGGAACGGTCCGTCTCGCCGTCGGGACTGTCCGCGCAGGAGACGGCCCGCACACCGACAAGGAAGTTGCCGTTATGCCCATGCAGGCCGGACACGGGGAGACGGAACTGGCCGTTATCCAGAATGACGTCTCTCAGGAGTTCCCTGGCCCGCGGGCGGTCGATACCCGTTATCCGGGTGAGCAGGTCCAGGGAGGTCAGCTCATAGCCGGGCAGGTTCGTGGTGCGCATGAACTCTTCCATGCGCCGGTTGAGATGGAGAACCTGACCGAACAGATCGTAGACGATGGCGGCCGTGTCCAGGCCGTTGAAAACGGCCGCCATACCCGTCACGCGGCGCTGGGCAAGTTCCAGAAAGCGGTGCACCTGGGGATAGGCGAGATTGCCCCCCTCGAGCCTCAGGAACCGGCGCAGCACCTGTGCCTTGGTTACCTGCTGTTCCCGCCAGCGGCGGCGGTGGTACAGCATTTCGGAGATCTGGTTGGCAAAGACGTGCACTGTCTCGCGAAACCGAGGCGTTGTCTGCACCGTCTGCGGTGCGGCGCCGAATGCCCAGAATCCGAGGACTTCGCCCGCAAACGTCAAGGGTACGAGATACTGCTCCTCGTCTCTCCCCTCGAGCGCCTTCAGGTAGCTCTTTTGCAGGCGGATAGGCCCGCCTTCGGCGATGGCCGTGCTATAGGGTGTGCGCTCGTAGTCGCGCCGGCGTTCACTGATATCGTCGAGCGAACAATTGAGCGCTTTCACTTCACGCACGCGATGGTCACCCTCGAGCTTTTCCAGGAAGATCAGGCGGGTCAACTGCAGCGCCTGGTCGACGAGCGTGATGACGTGCGTCCAGTGTTCAGGGGCGTCGTAGAAAGACGCGGGGTTTGCATGCCCATGGAACCTCGAGGAACTCGCTGTGATCAGCTTCCTCAAGGCGTGCTCGTTCAGTGTCAACTTGAGTCGGGCGACCAGCATGTACAGCAGCAGCTGGGTCAAGGAGAGTTCGAAGACGGGCACCCGGATCCACACATAGCGCAGCAGCAGCCAGGTGCACGCCCAATAGACCAGCAGGGCTCCCAGGGTAAACCAGCCGCCCGGTCGCACGTTGAGCCACTGGTAGATGAACAGGCTCACCGAGGCCGTGAGGAGAAGCACTGCGAGGATGGTGAGTGGTCCCAGGGTGCGAATGGGCTTATCACCGAGTAAGGTCTCGAGTGCGAAACCCTGGAATTCCAGAAAGGAAAGTGGTTCCGCGTCGTAGGTGTTGGGCGCATGCATCCCGGGCGAATTCCTGGCGGGCGCCATGCCGATCAGCACGGAGCGCCCCGCGACCAGTTCCGGGATGAGGCCGTTGGCGAGGACCCGCGCGGCCGACACCTTGGGCAAGCCGTCCCGCCCGGCGTTGAAGTTAATCAGATAGGGCGTGTTCGGCAGAGCCGACTCGGGAACCCCCGCGGCCCGGGCGGCCGCAACGGCCAGTGTTGGCAGCCAGTCCTCACCGACCTGCACGCCGTCCTGTCCGGCGCGGTAAATCCCGACTTCCGCCGCGGGCAGCATCACGACCCCAGACGCAATCTCTGCCTCTTCCAGTGCCGCCGGCCAGGCCTCGAGCGTCAGGTCGTCGACGTCAAAATCCTGTCCCCAGGCCGAGCGTCCAATCACGATCTTGCCGGACCGCTGGGCACGGTCAAAGAAGGCGGAACCGACTCCGTCGGGCACATTCATAAACACTACCTGCCTGGCGCCAAGACCTTCCAGAATATCCAGCAGCCGTATCCAGCGACTTTCATCCAGCGGTGCGTCCTGCGCCCCGACTTCGACAACAAGGACGTGCGGGGGCTCCGTTGTGGCCAGGGCCGTTGTCCGCACAAACTGATCGTAGAGCCAGCCCTGGGCGTGTCCGAACACGCCCAGCAGACCGCCTGCCCAGATCACGACTGTGACCAGCGCGACGACGAGAATCCCGCGATACGGTGTGGCAACGAACATCGGTTCCAGCCCGCAAATTCGAACGCTCGGGCGCCTCCAAGTCTCCCTGTCCGCTGGCAATCAAGACAAAAAGCCTTTAAGACAAGCTTATGGATGGGTTCTAAACGGCAGTTGAGCGTCCTCCAGGAATGTTCCGAAGCACGTATCGTGCCAGCAGAGCATGCCGCTGATCACGAAGCCAGGCCGGGGGCGGAGAGGCCGGCTCCGCGAGGCGTAACCGTGGGTGCAAGGCGGTCGAGGTCCAGGGTCTGTGGTTATGGGCGGAGACCTTGAAAAGGCCTGCGTCGGGCGGACAGAACGATGCGCCGGTATGACGTCCTTGAAATAATCGATGTCGCACAGGATCAGGGACAGCGGTGTCGCGGCCCGTGCGGCGCGCCGTATCTCCTGGTCCAGCACCTCGTCGAAATAACGGCGGTTGGCGATTCCTGTGAGACCATCGGCACGCGCCTGCTTGAGGAGCTGCTCATTGGCGGCCTTCAGTTCGGCCCTTGCTCTGAGCAGTGTTGCTTCCGTCTGTTTGCGCTCGGTGATGTCGCGCAGAACGCCGACGAATGCCCTGCGGCCCGCGATCGCTATCTCGGTGACGCCGAGTTCCAGGGCGACGGTTGATCCGTCTTTACGCCTGCCCGGTACCTCGCGCCCGCTGCCGATTATCTTCGCCCCCTGACTGCTCAGGTAGTTGTGCAGGTATTGATCGTGTGCGCCGCGATGCGGCTCGGGCATGAGCATCCTGACGTGCTGGCCGACAATCTCGGCGGCGGTGTAGCCAAAGATCTTCTCGGTGGCAGGATTCACGGATTCGACGATGCCGGAGGTATCGATGGTAATGATGCTCTCCAGTACGTTGGAGACGACCGCACGCAGGCGCTCCTCGCTCTGTTTGACCTGCTCTTCAGCATGTTGCCGCAGCTGGCGGGACCGGTACTCTTCGATCAGCGTGGCGCAGGTGTTCATATAGGCGGCAAGCGAGTCGACGAGCGCCTGGTCATATCCGCCGGGGCGGTTCGCGATACCGGCCATTCCCACCAGTCGCTTTCCTGCAAACAGGGGCAGGCCGAGAAAGCTCGCGAGTGCAGGGTGGCCGGGCGGCAGGCCGCCGCGGCGCTCGTCACGGGCAGGATCATTGGCAAGCACCGGCCTGCCGGTCGTCAGGGCTGCGCCGATCAGGGTGTCCAGATTGAAAAACTCCAGGCCCGTCGGCGCATGGTCTTCGAAAAAGGCGCGGGTCTGTTCATCGCGGGCGACATTGGAAATGGCGTGGACGCATAGATAGGGCGCACCGTCGTCCGTATACAGCACCTCACCCATGAAACCGTACGCGCTCTCTGCAAGGTCCAGGAGTCCCGCCAGCAGCAGCTCGAAGGCCTCCTGGTGATCCGTATTGGCAATAAAAGCCGTCTGTGCCCGGTTGGTCAGATCGATCTGGCGGTTGTTCCAGCTCAGCTCCGCGTCGATGCGCTTGCGTTCGGTGATGTCCCGGACAATGGCAACAAAGCGTGGGATTTCATTGCCGGGGACGATGTACTGGAGAAAGATCTCGACCGGGATGCGTCTGCCGTCCTTGTGCCGATGTACGGTCTCGAAGGTCAGCGCGTCTTGCTCGCCGTTCCGCAAGGGTTGTATGCGCCGCTGGAACTCGCCTGCGATCATGTCCGGCTTGATATCGAGCGGTGTCATGTTCAGCAGTTCGTCGCTGCTGTAACCGACCTGGGCGACCGCGCCGGCATTCACGTAGAAGAATTTCAGCGTCTGCGGGTCGAACATGAACACGCAGTCCAGGGTTCTGTCCAGCGTGGTCTTGAACCGGTCGAGATCATGCTGAATGCGCTTGCGCTCACCGATTTCTTCGACCAGCAGGCGGTTCGACTTCTCGAGTTCCGAGGTTCTTTCGCCCACGCGCCGTTCCAGCTCCAGACGCGCCTCCTCGAGCGCCTGTTCCGCGCGGCGGCGTTGCTCGAGCTCGATCTGGAGATCGGCAACCTTTTGTCTGACTTGCGACTTGAGGGAACGGTTCCACGCCAGTGTGATGACAGACAGAAGCAGAACCGCGCCGATCACAAAGGCGACATAGGCCGGCAGCTTGCTTTCGAGGCGCTGTTCGACAAGCGCCGCGTAATCGGCCGCGATCCCCCGGTACTGGCCCTGCTCGTCAAAGAACTCAATCGGCGGGAAATCGGCGTCGGGCGCCAGCAACACGACCGGGTGCTCGGCCAGCCATGCCTGTTCCTGCGGGGAAAGTGCCGTGAGGCGCTGCCCGGCGCCGGCCAGCGCCGGGGCTGCCGGGAACGCCGCTACGACGAGCAGTAACCCGACAGCAAGTGCCGTGGCCCGGCCTTGACACAGTCTGCCCGTTACCAGCCGCCGGAACGGGCATAGTCTCACGTCCATCGTTGCATACTTGCCTCAGCGCGGCACAGGTTCACGTCGAGTAATAAGCAAAGTCTATGCCGGTGAGTCAGCGTCAGGAGCGAACGCTGGTGATGCTCGACAAGCATATGGCAATGGAATAATCTCCGGCCTACCAACCGTCATGTAGAACGGCTGAAGGAATTGTTCAGGACAGTCAAAGGAGGGAAGCGATGAGTGACGCCAATAACGCTAAAATGGGGGTAGAGATCATTGTCCATATCGATGATGAGCTGGACGAGACTCAGCGGAAGGAACTGGTGGAAACCGTCACGGCCGACGGCAGCGTGTTCGCGGCGGAATTCTGTCCCTTGCGCTACCACCTGGTGATGGTTCGCTATGATCGCCACAAGACAACTTCGATGGACATACTGAACAAGGTCAAACAGAATAATCTTCGCGCCCAGCTGGTAGGTCCCATTTAGCTGTCCACGCCTGTCTGATAATCCTGCCGTAACGTCGGCTGGAGCCTGATCGGGGACCCCGGGTCCCAGGCCGCGCCACGCCCCGATAAGCGCGACGACGCGTCGGCGCCAACGCGTGCGACTCCTGGCGCGGCTTCGCGCACGCCTCACGCGGCCTTGTCCCCGGGGCGCGCGGTCACTTGCCGCCCCGTGTTTTTCACAGGACGACTTCGGTCTGAGCCGCTTTCGTAACCGGTCGGTGGCGCGGACTAGCCCGCATTTCTCACCAGGATGACACACCCTCGCTTGATCTTTGAATCCACAAACCATTTTTCTCAGTCGGAAATACAGCCCGTATTCCGCTCCATCGGAAAATGGTTTGTGAATCCAAATCTCTGCGCGATCATCGTGCCCCCCGGTGAGAAATGCGGGCTAGCACCTCGCGTCAGCGATGCGTCGCCGGCAGTCCGCCCAACGAGCGTATCCGCTCGGCATAAAAACGCAGTGTTGGCATGGTATTTGGCGCGGACGGGGGCTTTCTCAGGGGCCGGGGAAGCCCACATTGCAGCGTGTGGACTGACTGGACGTGGACACGGACTTAGGGTATATTAGAAAACGTTAATATTATGAACACGTATAGGAGGTTTGCGATGCGTATTCTCAACCCATATTTTAGTCGTCTGATTCTGTTGTTAATTTCAGCGACACTGGCGGGGCCCGGGCAAGCCGACGAACCGGACCTTTGCGGGGCATTTTCAGACGAGATGGTCGGCGGCGGCGTTGTCGCGACGATGGTTAGAGCCGCCGAAGACGGTCATCTCTACCGTATCGACAAGGCGGCCTCGCGCATGGGCTTTTGCGTGGGCGGGACCCTGCTGGGCGAGGTGCACGGGAACTTCGGCGATTTCGAGGGCGGACTTGCCTTGTTACCCAACGCCGATCCCGGCCGCGCGCTCGTCCTGGTAAAAACCAACAGCCTCGAGACGGATAACGGGTTCACCAATGTGGTGGCGAAGGGCGAGAGTTTCTTCGACGTTGACCGCTATCCGGAAATCCTGTTCGTCGGCACGGATTTTGAGTGGACGAGCGCCAGTGCGGGCCGCCTGCATGGCAATCTCACGATGCGCGGCACCACAAGGCCGGTCACCTTCGAGGTCGAGTTCACCCAGCGCGCGTCGGCCGAGGACTGGATCGTCGTCACCGCAAAAACCGACGTGAACCGGACGGACTTCGGTATGACGGGTCTCGATAAAATAGTCAGCGACCGGGTGAGGCTCTGCCTCAGAGTGGCAGCCCAGCGTGTCGGTTCCTAAGGCCTTTTAACGACAGTTACAGAACCGCCTTGCCGTCCTCCCGGGACGGCAAGGCAAGGCGCCGGCCAGCAGAGCGCAGTGGACGGCAAGGCCACCGGCATCTATGCTAGGGGGCAGTCAGTTCTCCCGTATCACGGCCTCGGGCCCGGGTAGATTGCGGTGGTGTCTTCCATGCCGACCATTCTCGTTATAGACGATCAGGCGATCAGCCGCATGATTCTGGAGGAGCTCGTGCGCTCCGTCGACCAGGGCGTGCAGGTCGAGGCCTTTGCGGATCCGGTCAAGGCCCTGGAATGGGCCAAGAACCATACACCCGATCTCATCCTGTCCGACTACCGGATGCCGGGCATGGACGGCGTCGAATTTACCCGGTGGCTGCGACGTATACCCTCGTGCGCGGACATCCCGCTGATTATTATCACCTGCGTGGATGACAAGCCCGTACGCTATCGGGCCCTGGAGGCGGGCGCCACGGATTTCCTCATCAAACCCATTGACCATCATGAGTGCCGCGCGCGCTGCCGGAATCTGCTGGCGATGCGCGAGCAGCAGCAGATCATAAAGGACCGGGCGCGATGGCTGGAACGCCAGGTGAAGGAAACAACCCGGAAGATCGTACTGCGCGAACAGGAGACGCTGCTCAGACTTGCCAGGGCGGGCGAATATCGTGACCAGGATAGCGGGAATCACGTTATCCGCATGGCCAGTTTCTCGCGCCTGATGGCCGAACAGCTCGGGCAGCCGGCCGAGGAATGCGATCTGATCGAGCATGCGGCACCCATGCACGATATCGGCAAGATCGGCATTCCTGACGCCGTCCTGCAAAATCCGGGCAAGTTGACGTCTCTGGAGCAGGCGGTCATGCAGACTCACACCACAATTGGCAATGAAATCCTGCGCGACAGCCCTTCGTGCTATCTGCAGATGGGTGCCGTTATCGCTCAGTCACATCATGAATGGTTCAATGGTGAAGGGTATCCTCAGGGTCTGAAGGGGCCGCAGATTCCGCTCGCTGCGCGCATCGTGGCCGTCGCGGAGGTCTATGATGCGCTGGTCTCGGAACGGCCGTACCGATCGGCGTGGCCTATGCATCGCGCGATCGAGTACCTTGTCGAACAGAAAGGACGGCACTTTGATCCCGATTGCGTGGACGTCTTCGTGGCCGGGGTGGATCAGATCGACAACATCCAGAATATTTTCCGCGACAAGCCTTGCCGGGACAGGGGGTAGTCGGTCATGCATCCGCCAGATCCTGTGTCCACACATGTTTCCAAGGTCCTGTACGTCACGCTGGAGACCCGGGACCGCCATGATATCGCCCGTTATCTGCATGGCTGGGGTGTGGAGATGGAGGGGGCCAACACCTGCGCCAAGGCATTTGCCCGCCTGATCAATGCGGCCGATGACGGAACCCCCATACCGCTCGTGCTTCTGGATGGCACGCGCCTGGATTTCGATCCCATACATTTCGCGCATGCCGTCAGTTCGGACACCCAGCTGCAGGGGACCAGCCTGGTTCTGATCACCACGGAGCCCGGCGGCAATGAGGGGCTATTGCTCAGGCAGGCCGGCTACTCGATGCTGCTGGCCACACCCGTGGACAAGACCCTGCTGTTCGATTCGCTGCACGTTCGGGGTACGCAGTCCGGTCTCTCGGCGCATTTGCCGCGTCTCATCGAACGCTACCAACGTGCGCACGTCGCCACTTTACCCCGGGATATCCTGGTCTGCGAACCTGACGAGCTTGCCTGCCGTACCATAAAGGCCGTGCTGCAGCGCGAGGGCCACAAGGTGTTTCTGGTCAATGATGGCGAACAGGCGCTGCAGGCGCTGGAGGAGTGTGTATTCGACCTCGCCATTATCGATATGGAATTGCCGCTTATGACCGGCGACCAGGTTGCCAGAATCTACCGCTTTACCTCGCTCGACCGTCGGGACATGCCGTTTATGCTGGTCACCCAGACGGTGTCGGGTGAGGTGCTGGCGGCCGCGCGGGAGGCCGGGATAGAGGCAGTACTGCCACGGCCGGTCGAGCCGGGCGTGCTGCTAGAGACGCTGGTGGGCTTTGCTCATCGGGATGTGTCCGGCAAGGCCGGCGCGTTTGGGTCTGCCTCCCGGGGCAGGCCCGATATCAGGTCGGATCTCGCCAACCTTCCGGCACTGGATCTTTCCCGGCTCAAGGAACTGGAGGCGCTGGGGCGTGACGACAGTTTCCTGACGGTGCTCTGCGAGGGTTTTCTGAGCGAGATTGATTTTCTCCTCGAGCAGATGGCCCAGGCCTGTGCGCCGGGCAATCAGGCCCGTTTCATGGAAAATGCCGAGGCGCTGAAGGGCAGCGCAGCCTGTATCGGGGCGCTTGCGCTCTACGAGCTGAGTGCCTGTGCCTGTCGGCTGCCAGGTTCCGACTTCGAGGCAGAGGCACTGCCGCTGCTGCGTGAGATCGAGTCCGCCGCAACGGCGGCTCGTACCAGCCTCAATGCCTACCTGAAAGGGCGCGAGCACAATGTGAGGAAAAACTAGTGCTCTTGCACCTTGATAATAACGGCTGCTGATAAATCAAGATGCTGACCAATCAGGCTGAGTGCCCATATTTTTGTATTAGCCACGGAATCCACGGAAGAACACGGAAAGAATTCTAATGCGTGTTGGTTGTTCCTGTGTTTTTCCGTGGATTCCGTGGCCATAACATTCATCATTATCCGATTGAAGAAGCACTAGTGCCCTGCTGCCTTCATCATGTCCACCACCCGCCGTGTGGATTGAGTCACAGTCGCCAGACACACTGACAGGCTGCCCAGCTCGGGCGGCGCGCAACTGGTTCGCAGTTCTACCCCCCTGCTACGTGATCGAAGCAACGTCGCGCATCGCGAGGACCTTGCCTCGCAACACGGAATCTCTCGGCATAACCCGCGTATGTCTCACGTGCGGCGAGCCATCACCACGAAAGTCACACCCCGGAGGAACCCAGAATGACACATTTAACGCTATCAGCCCGGCAGCAATCGCGTCTGCAACACGTGACTGTGCACCACCAGCCCGAATACCAGGCGGTATGGGCACAACTGAACTATTCCGGTCGACCCTGTATGAGCCTGGAGCTTCTCGCTGACCTGGCCAGCGCCCAGAAACAGATCCAGGCCCTGATCGGCGCCGGCAGTGGGGCCGGCGGAAGTGGAGGGCCGCTGTATCAGATCCTCAGTTCCGAAACGCCGGGTGTGTTCAGCCTCGGCGGCGATCTCGCCTATTTTCTGAGCTGCATCAGGACCCGCGACCGTCAGGGTCTTCTGGCGTATGCCGAGGCCTGTGTCGATATTCTCTATCAGTCTGCCCGCGGCTACGGGGTGGGTCTGACAACGATCTCGCTGGTCCGGGGCGAGGCCCTGGGCGGGGGATTCGAGGCGGCGCTCGCCAGCAATGTGCTCATCGCCGAACAGGGCGCAAGGTTCGGCTTCCCCGAGACCATGTTCGGCATGTTTCCCGGCATGGGCGCCTTCAGCTTCCTGGCCAGACGCGTCTCACCGGCCATGGCAAAGCGCATCATCGAAAGCGGCAAGGTCTATACCGCGGAGGATCTGTATCAGCTCGGTGTCGTCGACAGGCTCGTCCCCGACGGTGAAGGCGTACGGGCCGTCTGCGATCTGATCACGCAGCGCCGGCATCGCACCACGGGATTCCACGGGCTGGAACGTGCCATCGACCGGTTCAACCCGCTGTCCTACGAGGAACTCGTCGATATCGTTCACATCTGGGTCGATACCGCGCTGTGCCTGAGTCCGAAAAACCTGCGACTCATGGAGTACCTGCTGCGCGCCCAGCAAAAACGCTGGGGACACACCGCGCGGGCGGCTGTTGCGTAGGTACCAACGTCCCGGCCCCGGGGTTCGCGCGAGGCGGCGGTAACGGACCCGTCCCGGGCGGGTATGAGGCGTCCCCGGTCTGTGGGGCGGGTGGTGCGCGTGCGGTCCGCGTCGCTGGCGCAGCCCGCGGCTGGAGCGTACGCAGGGCTATGGAGGCAGGCGCGAGGGGAAGGAACCGCGCGCGCCGGGAAAACTCCTCGCCAGGCATGGAATCCAGCGCCGCGATTGCGTCACGTAACGAGGCACGCATGGGATCGGGCGTGCCGCCCCTGTGTCACGGCAGGGAGAGCGACAATCGTGGTCGCTGTGTCGCTGTGTCGCTGTGTTCGCTGGCGTTGGCTGTGGGCGGCGCTGTTATCCGGCTCAATGCGCCGCCGGCTTGACCCGCGCGATTTCGGTCTCCAGCGCGGATTTCGCGCGCACGAAGGCAGTCTCCAGCCGGTTGAGGCAGTCTCTTCCGTGCACTTCCACCTGGTCCGGCAGCAGACGGTTGGCCTCGCCTGCATGACCGGCCAGTTCCTGAAGCCCGAGCAGGGCCGCCGAGCCCTTCAGCGCATGGGCCAGCTCGGTGAAATGCCGGGTGTCTTTTTCGTTCACGGCGTCCGCCATGCCCTGCAGCAGCTCCTGCCCGTCACGAACGAAGTTCTCCGAGAGTTTCTGCATGAAGTCGCGGCCGCTGCCAAGACTGGCGACCTCGGTCAGTGTCGCCCGATCGATGACCGCTTCGCTGCGGGCGCGCGGCGCGCCGGGTGTGTCCAGCGGCGCCCGTTCGTGAGCCTCCCCGGCACGGGTATCGGCGGTCGCCTTGGCAATGACCTCCATGAGCCGCGATGCGGACAGGGGCTTGGTGAGGAAATACCGGATACCGGCCTCCCTGCAGGCCTGTCTGGCCTCAACCGTCGCATTCGCGGTCAGCATGATGAAGGGCAGTTCGCCTTCACCGGCATGTGCGAAGCGGTGCAGCTTGAACACTTCGATGCCCCCGGCGACCGGCATGTGCATGTCGACGATGACCAGGTCAAAGGTCTCCGCATTCAGTGCATCGAGTGCCTCCTGGCCGTCCCTCGCGAGTCGGTAGGCGTGACCTGCCCGTTCGAGTATCCGGCCGATCACGATGCGATTGGTCTCATTATCCTCGGCAACCAGAATTCTGAGCTTGCGCGGGGTGGCGTACTCGCGTGTCAGGCGTTCGGCCAGGTTGATGATGCCGTCGTGCTCGTAGGAGAGCACATGGGACGCGTGCAGGGCGTTGAACAGGATCGCCTTGTTTACGGGGGAGGGCAGGCTGTACACGGCGTTGGCATGTGCGTCCTGCGCCGGTATGGTCTGTCCCTGCTCATAGACGAACAGGACGGTCAGGTCGAGCTGTGCGACCTGGCCATGCAGTGCTTTGAGCAGGGCCGGGATGCTGGCGGCGGCGGGCGCGTGGTCGAGAATCAAGACCTCAAAGCGCGGTCCGTCGCCGCTATCGTCGCTCAAGGTCCGTACCAGATCCTGAGGCGTATAGACGTTATGGTAAGGCACACGCCAGCCATCGAGGTAGCGCGTGACCTCTGTCGCCAGCCTGTCGCCGGGACCGAAGCGAAGCACGCGGCAGTCCTGGAGCTGGTGCATATCGAGTTCCGCCGCCGGCTGTGGCTGCTGCTCGAACTCGATGTCGAACCAGAACGTGGTGCCGATCCCGGCTGTACTGCGAAAGCCGATACGACCGCCCATGAGTTCCACCAGCTGCCGGGCTATGGCGGTGCCCAGACCGGTTCCGCCATAGCGCCGGGTCGTGCTCTCGTCGGCCTGGGCAAATTTGTCAAAAATGTGCTCCTGTACCGCTTCCGGAATGCCGATGCCGGTGTCGATGATCTCGAAGCGCAGCAGTGCGCGCCCGGTGCTGTATCTGAGCGTTTCACAGCGCAGCTCGACGGATCCCTGCTCCGTGAACTTGATGGCGTTGCCGACCAGATTGATGAGTATCTGGCGCAGATGCAGGGCGTCGCCGCGCAGCAGGAAGGGGGTGTGGAGATCGATATGACTGCGCAGGCGCAGTCCCCGAGCGTTCGCCTGGTGGAGGAACATCCGAACCGTGGATTGGATCAGGCCATGCAGATCGAAATCCACATGTTCGAGCGTGAGTTTCCCTGCCTCGATCTTGGAGATGTCCAGGATGTCCTCGATCAGGCGCAGCAGGGTGTGTCCCGAGGCGTTGATGGTATCGACGTACTCGCGCTCCTCGCGACCCAGCTGGCAGGATGTGAGCAGCTCGCCCGTTGCGATGATGCCATTCAGCGGCGTGCGAATTTCATGGCTCATGCGGGCCAGAAAGTCGCTCTTGGCGCGGTTGGCGCTTTCCGCGCGCTGGCGCTCCTGGTTGATCCGCTTCAGCAGCATGGCGGCGTAGCCGGGCAGAATGACCAGGGCAATCAGCAGTCCGACGGACAGACCGAGGTGGCTGCTCCAGAACGGCGTGATTGCGATGACGGTACTGAAACCGGCAAGGGACAGGGCGCCGGACAGATAGAGATACCGTTCGCCATAGCGGAATCCGTTGCCAAAGGTAATCCAGAGGTACACAGGGTACCAGGGCGCACCGAGTGCGTCGGTTGCCGACAGCCAGTAGGTGGTCATTCCCAGGTCGATCACCATGGCAACGATGCGCCGAAGCACGGATTGCCCGGGTTGCAGCAAAATAGCCGCAAACAGGCCGACACAAAATACCAGCAGCGTGCCGAAGACGAGCGTCAGTGACCAGTTGGATACGGTTCCGGCACTTTCAGCACGAAACGCGAGCAAATAGGTGAGCACGCACAGTATAATGGCGATCCGGACGAGCGCCTGTTCGTGTTCCGAATCCGGTCTGTTGTGCAGACGCCCCAGCAGGGCCTGCCAGGGGCTTTGTGGGGCGAGCGTCGCCTGGGCGGGATTATCCTGCATGGGCTCTAACAATCAGGTGCAAGGCAGGGTTGTCGCGTGGCTGTCGATCATCTGGATCCACAGTATAGACCAAACACAGGTATATGGCTCAAGGTATTGAAAATGCTGTGATAACGGCGATAGTCAGGCAGAAGAAGCTGGACGCCGCCACGATCACCCGCGACTCGGTCCTGACCGAGCTCGGCATCACGTCCCTGGACGCGATCACCATCGTCTATGACATCGAAGAACAGTTTGATATCGAGGTACCGAACGAGACGCTCGAAGGCCTGCAGACGGTCGGTGATATCGTCGACAGTCTGGTGAGCCTGATCGAAGACAAGGCATGAATTGAAGAAACGGGTCGTCATCACCGGCCTGGGTGCGGTGTCGGCACTGGGCCTCAACACCCGGCAGTTCCGGGATGCCCTGCTGCAGGGGCAGACGGGAATCCGGCCCTTGACGGGTCTGGACACTGAGCATCTCAAGGTCCGTATCGGCGCTGAGGTGCCCGGTTACCGCCCGCAGGACTGCTTCGCCGCCGAGGATCTCCCCCTGCTGGACCGGTTTTCCCAGTTTGCCCTGCTGGCGGCGCGCGAGGCCATCGCGGATTCCGGTCTCGACTCCGCGGCTATCCGAGGTGCGGCCGCCGTTGTCGGTACCGGCTGCGGGGGCAAGGGCACCGACGAGGAGACCTACCAGCGCCTCTATCAGGAGGGGCGCCCGCGTGTGCATCCGCTGACCATCCCCAGGGGCATGCCGAGTGCGGCGGTGAGCCAGGTGAGCATGCAGCTCGGCATCACCGGCCCGGTCTTCGCCGTTGCCAGTGCCTGTGCCTCCGCCGCCCACGCCGTTGCCCAGGCGCTGATCCTGATCCGCGCCGGCACGGTCGATGTGGCCCTCGCGGGAGGCACGGATGCGCCCTTCACCTTTGGCCTGATGAAGGCCTGGGAGGCGCTGCGGGTTCTGTCTACGGATACCTGCCGGCCTTTCTCCAGGGACCGCTCCGGGCTGGTACTCGGCGAAGGCGCGGCGATGGTGGTACTGGAGTCGCGCGAGTCTGCACGCCGGCGCGGTGCAGTGATTCATGCCGAGCTGGCCGGTTGCGGCATGTCGGCCGATGCCGGCCATATCACCGATCCTTCGGTCGCGGGGGCGGTCAGCGCGATGCGGGCCGCGCTCGGTGATGCCGCGCTGCTGCCGGCCGATGTCGATTACGTGAATGCGCACGGCACGGCTACCCTCGCCAATGACCTGTCGGAAACCCGCGCCCTGCACGCGGTCTTCGGGGACCATGCCGCGCGTCTCGCGGTCTCCTCGACGAAGTCCATGCATGGACACAGCCTCGGGGCGGCGGGTGCCCATGAACTGGTTGCCACCGTCCTTGCCCTCAAGGAGGGGATCGTACCGCCGACGGCCAACTTCACCGAAGCCGGCGAGGGCTGTGATCTCGACTACGTGCCCAATCAGGCGCGGGAACGCACGCTGCGCGTTGCGCTGTCGAACTCGTTCGCCTTCGGTGGTCTCAATGCGGTGCTGGCCCTGCGGGCTGCGGACGGCTGAGTGTCAGGCGCCGGCCTTTTTCCGGAAAAGGTAGTGACCGTTGCCGTACACGCGGCCCTCGAGGGGGGCGAACAGCACGACCTTGCAGAGCGAGAAATAGTCGTTCCAGTGACGGATGCCCTCGAGGGGCAGGACGCGCCCGTAGAGCTGGTCCATATGGCTCCAGAAGCGCCGATGCCACTCGTCCAGGGTTCGCCAGTAATTCAGGCCGTTGATAAACCAGCAGTCCACGAGCTCGAAAAACGCTGTCTGGTCCTGGATCTCGCGAAACGGCCAGATGCGTCCGCCCGGAAAATACCGGCCGATCAGGGTGTGACTGGAGTCCATGTAGTGGGGAAACAGCGGTTGCGAAACGATGAGGTGCAGGAAACACCGGCCGTTGGCCCGCAGCAGCGACGCGATGCGGCCGAATGCGCTCTCGAGGTTGTTGACGTGCTCGAACATGCCGATCGCGAACACCAGATCGTAGCGTTCATGGCTGAGGTCCGATTCAGTCGCCGTGGCGAAATCGCCCTGGATCAGGCGCATCCGGCCGCAGCTGAGTGGGTGTGCAGCATCCTGCATGCGGGCACGGATATAGTCTGCCTGAACCCGACTCGGTGTAATGCTGACGACTTCCACGCCCGGATAGTTCTCCAGCAGGAAGGTTTCCAGCGGGCCGAAGCCGCAGCCGATGCTGAAGATGCGTTCGTCGCCCTGCAGCCGGGCCCGGTGACAGATCAACTCGAACTTGGCCCGCTGTGCCGCCTCGAGCGAACGCGCGCTCTGCATCACGGCCTCCGGCGTCGCGCCATAGTAGGCCATGGAATAGGCCAGGTAGCGGGTATCGAGGAACGCCTGGAACAACTCGGGACGTTCGTCGTAGTGCTGCGACATGAGGGCCTCGGTGTTGCGCCACATCGGGCCTTCGCGGGTGGAAATGCCCCAGTCCCGCAGACGCCGGTCGGGGTCGTCCTCGAGCCGCTGGTACTCGCGTGAGAAATACCGGCACAGGCGTGTCTCGTACAGACGCAGTTCATCCGAGCCATAGGCATGTATCCCGGCCTGACTCAGCAGTTCCATCCTGTTTGGCGTAGACCTCGTCAAGATTGTCTTACTCATCTGGCGCGCGCGCCGTGCGCGGTGTCCGGTGCCCTGCGGGAGTGGCTAATATGGCATTCCGGGCAGGGACGGACAAGCGCTGTGAACAGACCCCAGGCGGCAAGAGACACATTTATGGTGCAGAAATTGCATTCACATTTAGGGCTTGTTCAATCGGATAATGACGCATGTTATGGCCACGGAATCCACGGAAGGACACGGAAAAAATTCTAATGCGTGTTCGCTCTTTCAGTGTTTTTCCGTGTCCTTCCGTGGATTCCGTGGCTATGAAAAAAATACTGGCGCTCAGCCTGAGTCCGACACACTCCTAGGGACCGGCAAAGAGGTTTTCGATGCAGAAAACGGCGCGCAAACGTATCTGTGAGATCCTGGCACCGGCCCGCAACGGCGACAGGCTGAGCCGCTGGGCGGATATCTTTATCATCGGACTGATCTCGGCGAACGTGATCGCCATCATTCTCGAGTCTGTCAGCAGTATCTATATGCCGTATGCGCGGCATTTCGCCTGGTTCGAGGCGGTTTCCGTTGCAGTTTTCACCGTGGAATATCTGCTGCGTGTCTGGTCCAGTGTCGAAGAGGACAGTGGCCGCTATTGCCGCCCGCTGTGGGGTCGTCTGCGCTATGCCGCAACGCCACTCGCGTTGATCGATCTGGCGGCCTTTCTGCCGTTCTATCTGGGCATGTTGATGCCCGTCGATCTGCGTTTCATGCGCGTCCTGCGCCTGGTGCGCATTTTCAAGCTGACGCGCTATTCGGCCTCGATGAACCTTCTGCTCAGCGTATTCAGGGAGGAGGCGCGGGCCTTCGGTGCGGCCTTTTTTATCCTGCTCATCCTGCTCATCATCGCCTCCAGCGGGATCTACCTGTTCGAACGCCAGGCCCAGCCGGAGGCGTTCGGGAGCATTCCGGCGGCCATCTGGTGGGCGGTGGCGACGCTGACCACGGTCGGCTATGGCGACATAATTCCGGTCACACCGGGGGGGAAGATCTTTGGCATGGGTGTCATGGTGGTCGGGATCGGGATGGTCGCCCTGCCGGCGGGCATTCTCGCCTCTGCCTTTTCCGACCACGTGCACCGACGGCGCGAAGACTATGAGGAACTGGTTGACAATGTCATGGGCGATGGCGTGATTACCGCGGAGGAAGAATCAGCGCTGGAAAAGAACCGGCGTGAACTGGGGCTGGACAGTGAAGAGGCGCACAAGATCCTGGCGCGCGCTGCCCGTGAAGGGCTATGCCGAACGACAGTCTGTCCGCATTGTGGCGGGTCATTGTTTCCGACGGCCCGGCAGGCATCGAATGAGTAGCATAGTCAGTCACCCGGGGACTGTGTTCCCCGCGCGCTTCGTCAGGCGCTTCTGTCCGCGCGCTGCCAGGAAGACTCAATGCGGACCACCTCGTACCTGGCCCAGTTGGCGAATTCTGCGCGAGTGCAGGTACCGGTGGTATCGCGGGCCGTGCCGGCGATGATCTTGTAGATGAGCAGACCCTGGTCGGAGCGATTCTCAGCCGCCTCGTCAATGATCCGGCGCACCGCCCAGTCGCTGCCGTATTCTCCGTTAGAGTAGTAATGCCCCAGACGCAGTGCCTCCACCGGCAGCCGTTCAAGACGGGCATGCGCCTGGGCGAGCTCAAAAATTGTTTCGAGGTCGTCTTCCGTGACGTCGATATAGGAACCGATCTTGCGCAGGGCGAATTCGAGATCGCCATGCTCCAGATGTTGTGTGCGGACGGTTTCCGGCGCGGGTGCAGCATGCGGGGTCCTGCCGCTTGCCCAGTGCGGCAGGCCGGCGGGATACCGCCGCCAGGCGAACAGCGCATTGACGCTGACGGCAGCCGCGAGAATGACCAGCGCATTGAGCAGGACCGGGGCCAGGACATAGGTATAGCCCAGGGCATGAATCGGATTGCCGCCGATCACCGCCATCAGCGCACTGGCACCACCTGGCGGATGAATGCAGCGCAGGGCGTACATCACACTGATGGATATTCCCACCGCGAGGGCGGCTGCGGCGAACAGGTCCGGGATCAGCTGGGCGCAGGCTACACCGATGGCGGCAGCAATGCCATGCCCGCCGATGAGGTTCCACGGCTGGGAAAACTTGCCATGGGGTGCGGCGAACAGCAGCACCGCCGAGGCCCCCATCGACGCGACAATGAGCGGGGCATCCGTATGGCCCACGATGCGTTGACTGATCAACAGAATGAGGTAGATGCCGACGAACCCGCCGATGCCCGAGATGAGCTTTTCCAGCAGGCTACTGGTGTCGCTTTCGACGCCGAGCAGGCGCAGCAGACCCCGGAAGCGCGATTTGTCTTCATGCGTATCCATAGCTGCGGGCTTTCAGTGACTCGTATTGTGTTTCCGGCCAGTGCTTTTTCAAACTGATGATGACGGGTGGTATGGCCACGGAATCCACGGAAAAACACGGAAAGAACCAACACCCATCTGTCTATTCCTCGTTTTCCATGTAGGTCAAGGCCTCCGTGCCCGGATTGGGCAGACCGGCAATCTTCCAGGCCTCGACCGGACCGCGGAAAAGCCGCCGGACGCAGCCCTTGTCCATGTGCACGCCATGACAGATCACCTCCATCGCGCAGAGCGAGCCATGTTTCAGGCAGCGCTCGCGCATATAGCGCAATACCTGCAGGTGCGCCTCTCCGAGTTCGGGAATGCCAAGCTGTCGCGCCGTATCTGCCGCGACCTTCTCATTCCACTGGCTCGGGTCGGTCACGAATCCCGACGCGTCGAACATCACGTTTGGCTGCTCAGACATGGGTGTCTCCTGATAGACTGCGCGGTCCTGATGCCGGCCGGGCGCGGGGTGATGCGGATCTTCGGTACAGTATGGCCGTGAGGTCATCGGGGTGCCCCCCTTCACGCATGCGTGCCGTGCAGCGCGCCATCAGTTGCGCTGCGCGCTGCTCCAGAGGGCCTTGCCGCACCCCTTCAACGATCTCCTCGGCCGCCAGATTGTCCGACAGCCCATCGCTGGCCAGCAGCAGGGTATCGAAGGGCGCCAGCTTCAGGCGCGGACCGATCTCGATACGCATGTCGGCCGATCCGACGACATTGGAAACCAGGTGCCGTTCGTCTGACTGCATGGCCTGGGACTCGTCGAGCAGGCCGGACTCGAGGGCATAGCCAACCGGGGAATGTGAAATCGTCTGCAGCTTGAGTTTGCCACGCTGGCCGGTGACCAGAATCAGAGAGTCACCGACATGGTAGGGCCGGATGGTGCTGCCGTGAACTTCCACGGCGGCGAGGGTGGTGGCAGCGCCCGTGGCGAGCGCCCGCACGGCGCGATTCGCGTCGTCGATCCCGTGGAGAATCGCTGAGCGCAGCTCGCTGTCCGGTTCGTCAACCTGAAGCAGGGCGCTTACCAGCGCATCGATTGCAAGGCGCGAAGCCTTGGCGCCATCCGAATGGCCACCGACGCCGTCCGCGATCACGATGACACCACGTCTTTCATCGACGGGAATCAGCGCCGCACTGTCCTCGTTGGCGGTTTCCTTGTTGGGTGCGCGCGCCGAGAACACCGCCGCCATGCCATGCAGGAATGGCCGCAGCTCGGGTTCCATGAAAGCCTCGCGGGAATAGATCTCCAATCCTGCCGGCACCGTCCCGGTGTTGCTGAGTGTGGCGTTCTCTATCGCCATTCCATCATCTCCAGATAGTTCTTGAGCTGGCCAGCGGTGCGAAACTTCTTCAGGATCAGCGAGCGCTTGAGGCCACAGCAGATCGCCTTTATCTCCGGCGGCTGCTTCGCATAGGTCTTTGCCCCACCCAGGGCGTCATAAAATATACGGATGATATCGCAGACGTCATCGCGTATGTTGGCGGCGCTCGGCGTGCCCCAGTGAAACAGGTCCAGCAACTTCAGCTCGAAGCCCAGTCCGAAACGTTGCAGGATGACGTTGTCCGGATGCAGGTCACCATGGTATTCGCCCAGGGCGTGAATGCACTCGATGCCGGATGCCAGGGCATGCAGCAGGTGTACGGCCGGAAAGGACGCGAGCCGTTTTCCGCGCTGGCGATGGATAAAGTCGCTCAGTAACTCGCCCTCCACGAAATCCGAGATCAGGAACGAGACCGGATGGCCCTGGTAGATGATGCGATCCTGTGCGTAATACTGGATCACCACCGGACACAGACGCAGCTTGTGCAGCTTGCGCGCATAAAACTTCACGGCCCGGTCGCGCGGGTTGCGATGCGGAAAAAAGAACTTGGCGGCCCGCTCTATCCCGGTCAGCAGTTCACGGACGAGGTATACCTCACCTTCCCAGCCGGCGCCCAGCAAGGACAGAATCTCGTATTTGCCGGCAACCACGCGTCCGGGTTCGAGGGCAAACTGTCTGATGCGTGGCGGCTTGATGCTGGACTGGCTGGGCATGATGGCTGGCTCCTTCGCGGGGGTACGGCGCTTCGCCCATCGCTGCCCCGCGTGAGAACACCCGCAATCTTTGCATTTTGCGATGTCACGCACAATAGGCGCCTGCCGACGCAGGTACCCTGTGGCCTCGCGGTTGCCGGCAACGCCGGTTGACTGAACTGGAATGGAGGGGATCTGTCATGGAACATCGATGTGACCGTCGTGTCGACCGTCAGGTGAGCGTTGTCATACTTATGGACTGCAGGGCGCCCATCAAGGCCACGACACAGAATATCAGCTGCGGCGGGCTGTACCTGAAGACAGAAGTCGCGACGGCCTTCAAGAAGAACGCGCTGGTCAACGTGGCGCTGGCAGTTGGTGAACGGTTCGTGACGTTTCCGGCACTGGTCCTGCGCTGCCAGGAAAACGCTGCGGCACTGATGTTCGTCGAGCCGGTCGCTTCGCGGAGACAGGCAGTGATGGACCTGGTGGCCAGCGCTACCCAGGCGAAGGAGGCCAGACCGCAGCGCCTGGCCCGGGCGGCCGGCGCCTGAAGCTGTCGGGCTTGCGTTACTCATCTCAGTAGCAGTCACAGGCCCTGGTGGTTTTTCAGTCTGATGATGACGGATATCATGGCCACGGAATCCACGGAAAAACACCGAAAGAACGAACACCCCCTTAGAATTTTTCCGTGTTCTTCCGTGGATTCCGTGGCTATGGATAGCAATACTGGCACGCAGCTTGATTTGTCAGCGTCCGTCATCATCACGCTGTAAAGAGTACTGGCAGGACCCCGGTATCCGTTCCAGCTCAAAGGGAGGGACAATCGCGCTGCCACAGTGCGAAATGGCTTGCCAGTCACTCTGTGATAGAATGCGGCGCCATTTGAGGACTGCCACCGCGAAGGAGACCGCCGACATGTTCAAGCCCTTTTACCGCCTCTGGGTAATCGGGTTCCTGGCGGTTTTTCCGCCACTCATCGTGCAGGCCGCGTCTGTCGGTGACACGGAAACAGGCGTTGCCGCCTATTACAGCGAGGTATTCCAGGGACGCCGTACCGCCAGTGGCGAACGGTATGATGGGGAGGCCTACACGGCTGCCCATAACCGCCTGCCCTTTGGTACCCGCCTGCGCGTCACCAATCTGGACAACGGCAAGCGCGTGGAACTCACGATCAACGACCGGGGACCCTCCACGCCGGGTCGCATAATCGACGTATCGCGGCGCGCTGCCGGTGACCTCGGGTTTCTGCGCCAGGGCCTCACGAACGTCCAGCTGGAGGTGATCAGCCTGCCGGAAGGGCGGTGACGGCATCCCCCCTTTCTTCTTTCCCGCCAGGCAAGCGGTTCCTGGCGCTGGCCGGCCTGTTGCTCCCCCTGGCCGGTAGCGCGGACGAGGTGTTTCTCAAGAACGGCGACCGGCTCAGCGGCAGCGTGGTGAGCAAGACTGACGGAAAACTCATTCTTGAAACGACCTATGCCGGCAAGATCAAGATCCAGTGGGCCGATGTCAGCCACCTCAGCACGGAAGCGCCGGTACGCCTCATCCTCGACGATGAGACCGGCCTGACCGGCATCCTTTCCTCGACCGCTGACGGCGAGCTGCGTATTGCCGCTGACGTCGACGCAGTCCCGAAACCGCTGCCCATCTCCCGCATCGCCGCGATCAATCCAGCCAAGATCCTCAGGCTGAAGATCACCGGTCAGGCCAACGCGGGGCTGGACGTGAATCGCGGCAACACCGACCAGGATACCTACCATGTCGACTCGGAATCGATCTTTCGCTGGGTACGTGATCGCGTCACGGTCGGCGGCAGTGGCGATCTGGAGAACAGCAGCGGCGACAAGACCAGGCAACAGGCAAAGTTGAGCGGGAAAGTTGATCATTTCTTCGACGGCAAGTGGTACGTCTACAGCGGCCTGAACTTTGAGCACGACAAGTTTGCGAAACTGACGCTGCGTAGCACGGCCTCGGCGGGGTCCGGTTATCAGATCTACGAGACTGACCGGACCAAACTCGCGATTGAAGGGGGTCCGGCCTACGTCTGGCAGAATTTCGACGGCAGTGCAAACGAGCAACATCCCGCGGCCCGCTGGGGATTACGGTTTGATCATTATCTGTTTCAGGCATGGAAAGTTCAGGCTTTCCACAGACACAGTCTCGACTGGAGCGTGGAAGACACCTCGGACTATCTCTTCAGGTCGCAGACCGGCCTTCGTGTCCCCATCCTCGACAAGCTGCAGGCGACCCTGCAGCTCAACTTCGACAGGGATAACACCCCGGCACAGGGCGCCAGGAAAGACGACTATGAATACCTGCTGACCGGCGGCTACGCCTGGTGAACTGTTCGGGTCAGTGCCCAGGGACCGCGCGCGCTGCCGCCAACTTCAGCGTCTCGACGCACAAGACATAAATAGTGGGCATTACGAACAGCGTCAGCACGGTTGCCAGACCTTCCGCGAACAGCAGGGGTAGCCCCCTTGCCTGCAGTCATCCCACGACAGATCGATAGCGGCGACTCGGATCTCAATCGGAGACTGCACTTGCAGGTCTCACGCCAGGCTGTGCAGCCGATGTTCACGGCGCGCGGTGTTTTGCTCTACAGCACGCGTATAGACACGTGCTGACCAGAAACACCGGGCTATTCGTACCAGGCCGACAACCTGCTGCAACCGTTTCATCAACAGGGTGCAAAATTCTGTCAGCCCGGTATCATCGCTTTATTCCATCGAAGATAGCGGTGCATTCCATGGCGGCCAGGGCATACAGGCGTGAAGCGCACATGACCGACGTGTTTCGGGACCTCCTGGGGACGCCGGACCGCGCGCGCGCCGTGAGGGCAGGGGGCGCCATGATCAGTTTATGGCTGTGTCTGTCGCTGTGCATCATCCCGGCAACCGCGGGCGGCGCGCCCCTGGCCGGGCAGTCGCCCGCGGCGGTGGTCGAGCAGACATCGCAGCAGATGATCAATGCCCTGGCGGAGAATCGTGACGCCCTGAACAGGGATCCCCGGAAAGTCTACGGACTCATTGATACCATCGCGCTGCCACACTTCGATATCGATGCGATCGTCCGCCAGGTGCTGGGCAGCGCCTGGCGCCGGGCCACGCCGGAGCAACGCGGCGCGTTCCAGGCCGCGTTCCAGACCTTCATCATGAACACCTATGCCAGGCAGCTGCTGGCCTACTCCGACGAAAAACTCACGGTCCTCCCCGTGCCGGCCGATGCCTTGCAGGCCGATTACGTCATGGTGCGGACCGAGATCCAGAGTGGCAGTGGGCAACCCATCTCGGTCGACTACCGGCTGCGGAACAAGAACGGGGCGTGGAAGATCATCGATTTCACCGTCGAGGGGATCAGCCTGGTCATCAACTACCGGCAGAGTTTCGCCACTCAGATCCGGCGTGACGGCCTGAATGCCGTGATCGAATCGATTGCCAGACACAACAGCCAGTTCAAACTGCCAGGTGGCGGCTAGGCCGGCGACCGGTGCTGTCACGAACCGCCCGCATGATGTTTATGGCCCGCGTCCAGGGGAGCCGGTTCGATGCCTGAGGTATTGCTGTGCAGTGACCTGGACCGCACCCTGTTGCCCAACGGGTCCCAGCCCGAATCACCCCGGGCGCGACCGCTGTTGCGCCAGCTCGCGCAGCGCCCGGAGCTCACGCTGGCCTATGTGAGTGGTCGTCACAAGGCCCTGTTGCTCGACGCCATCCGTGATTACGAGATCCCGGTACCCGACTACGCTATCGGCGACGTGGGTACCACAATCTACGAGGTTCACGGCGACCAGTGGCATCCCTGGGAGGCCTGGGAGCAGGAGATCGCGCCGGACTGGAACGGCCGGCGCCACGACGAGCTGGCGGCGCTGTTTGATGACCTGGACGTCCTGGCCCTGCAGGAGCCGGAGAAACAGAACACCTTCAAACTCAGCTACTATGCGCCTGAGGATGCGCAGCGCGACCGGCTGCTGACGGAGATGCAGGCCCGGTTGCTTCCGCACGGCATCGATGCCAGCCTGATCTGGAGCATCGACGAGGCTGAACACAAAGGACTGCTCGATGTGCTGCCACGCTGCGCCACCAAGTACCACGCCATCCGCTTCCTCATGGACCACAAGGGTTTCAGCGAAGGCAACACGGTAGTCGCCGGCGACAGTGGCAATGACCTCGCAGCGCTGACCTCCGGTCTGCAGGCGGTGCTGGTCCACAACGCCCACCCCGACGTGCGGGAGGAGGCCCTGCACGTCCTGCGCGAGAAGGGCATCAGCGAGCGACTGTATATCGCGCGCGGCGGCTTCATGGGCATGAACGGCAATTATGCGGCCGGCGTACTGGAAGGGCTGGTCCACTTCGTGCCCGAGGCGGCGCAGTGGCTGACGGGCTGAGCCGACGCAGGCCTGCCGGGGCCCCGGGGCGGACGCGCAAAGACCGGGAACCAGCCTGTCCCGCGGGCTCGGTCGTCGGGCGCGTGAGGTCAGAGCCGGGAGTCGCGGCGGTCGGCGTTACGCCAAAGACGGTTATTCGCGGCTATTATTAGAAGTAAGCGTGGCCATTATCCTGGCGCGCCAGCCGCGCGACGAGACCGGCGGCAGGGAGCGTCGACCTGCAGCGCGTAGCCTCGGATCGGCCGATGGCACGCGCCTCGCACGGACTCGAACTTTCGCCTGGATCCCGCCGTGCTTTCCGCGTCACCGGAAACGCATATGAGCCGAGACAAAGGAGCACCCGATGACTATCCGCGACCAACTGCAACAGACCATCGACGACATGGTGGATGAGCGCCGCGGCATTCTCGCGGCGGACGAAAGCGCACCCACGATCAAGAAGCGCTTCGACGCGATCGGCGTCGAATCGACGGAGGAGAACCGTCGTGCCTACCGGTCGCTGCTGCTGGATACCGAGGGACTGGGCGAGTACATCTGCGGTGTCATATTGTTCGAGGAAACCCTGGCCCAGAAAAACGCAAACGGTGTGCCGCTGCCGGATGTCGCCTGGATGCAGGAGATCGTCCCCGGTATCAAGGTGGACAAGGGCAAGGGGCCGCTGCCGGGTGCGCCCGGTGATCTGATCACCGCGGGTCTGGACGGCCTGGGGGAGCGCCTGAAAACCTATATGGAGGAGGGTGCCCGCTTTGCCAAGTGGCGTGAGGTCTACCCGATTACGCCGGCGAACCCCACACCGCTGGGCCTGCATGCCAATGCCGAGATGCTGGCCCGCTACGCCGCCGTCTGCCAGGAGCTCGGTGTCCTGCCCATCGTCGAGCCCGAGGTGCTGATGGATGGCGACCATGACATCGATCGCTGCGCTGAGGTCACCGAGCAGGTCCTGCACAGCGTCTTTCATGCCCTGCACCGGCACGGTGTCGTATTCGAGCTCATGCTGCTCAAGCCCAACATGGTACTGCCGGCCCAGGACTGCCGCCGCGCGGAACCGCAGGAGGTGGCAGAGGCGACGCTGCGGGTGATGCGCCGCAGCGTGCCCGCGGCGGTGCCGAGCATCAATTTCCTCTCCGGCGGACAGGGTCCTGAAGAGGCGACACAGAACCTCAATGCCATCAACCAGAGCCGGGGACAGGCACCCTGGCAGTTGAGCATCTCCTACGGCCGGGCCCTGCAGCAGCCGGCGCTGAAGGCCTGGGGCGGCAAACCGGAGAACCGCGCGGCGGCTCAGGCGGCACTGCTGAAACGCGCCCGACTCAACAGCCTGGCGCGCCAGGGTCAATATCAGACCTCCCTGGAGGCCGGCTGAACGGCCGGCACAGACCGTGAAGCCTGCCGCAGAGATTTGCCGGGGAAGCGTGGAGTCGGTGACGGGCGCATGACCGCGGGCCTCCGTGCGGCAACCGGATCAGGCGCCCGCCGTGTGCGCGGCAGGCGCAAGGGCGGGTTCGCGTATCCTGCGCCCCAGAGATTCGGCGGCCGCGCCGGTCGCCACGAATGAAGCCAGCCATGGACTTCCTGACTCTGCGCCGCGTCGCCATTGACACCTACAAGGAAAACGTCGCCTACCTGCACCGCGACTGCGAGCAGTATCGCAGCGAAGGTTTCCAGGCCCTCAGCAAGATCGAGATCCACAAGGTGGAGGATGGTCCGCCGGTGATGGCGGTGCTGAATGTGGTCGACGATGCCGCGATTACCGCCCCCGGCGAGCTGGGTCTCAGCGAGGAGGCCTTCACGCAGCTGGGGGTCTCCGAGGGGGCGGCGGTGCGGGTGGTCCACGCGCGGCCGCCGGCTTCGTTCGGCTTCGTGCGTCGCAAGATCGGCGGCGAGCGGCTGACCCTCGACGAATACCGGGGCATTGCCCGGGATATCACCGCTCACCGCTACTCGAAGATAGAAATGGCCGCCTTCCTGGTTGCCTGTACCGAGACCGGCATGGAGCGCGAAGAGGTCCTGTATCTGACGCAGGCGATGGTGGAGACCGGCGACCGGCTGGACTGGGGTGAGCCGCTGGTCGCCGACAAGCACTGTATCGGAGGTGTGCCGGGCAACCGCACCACCATGTTGATCGTGCCCATCGTCGCCGCCCACGGCATGCTGATCCCCAAGACCTCCAGCCGCGCCATCACCTCGCCGGCGGGTACCGCCGACACCATGGAGGTGCTGGCCGAGGTAGGGCTCAAGCCGGAACGTCTGCGTGAGATCGTGCGCCACGAACGGGGCTGTCTGGCCTGGGGCGGCACGGCGAAACTGGCGCCCCTGGACGACATCCTGATCTCGGTGGAACGCCCGCTGGCCATCGATTCCCCGGGGCAGATGGTGGCCTCGATCCTGTCGAAAAAGAGCGCGGCCGGCGCCACCCACCTGCTGATCGATATCCCGCTCGGGCCGACGGCGAAGGTGCGGACCCGCTCCGACGCCCTGCGGCTGCGCAAGCTGTTCGAGTACGTGGGTGACCGGATGGGACTGCACCTCGAGGTCGTGATCACCGACGGCCGACAACCCGTGGGCCGGGGGATCGGCCCGCTGCTCGAGGCACGCGACGTGATGCAGGTGCTGGACAACGACCCGCAGGCCCCCGCCGATCTGCGCGAGAAGGCGCTGCAGCTGGCCGGCCGGATTCTGGAATTCGATCCGGATGTGCGTGGCGGGCAGGGCTATGTGATCGCGCGCGATATCCTGGTCTCCGGACGGGCGCTGGCCAAGATGCAGGCCATTGTGGGCGCGCAGGGGAAGACGCCCCGGCCACCCGCGCCGGCCCAAATGCGGCAGGAGGTGGCGGCGCCGTCCAGTGGCGTGGTGACCAGGATCGATAATCTGCAGATGGCGCGTATTGCCCGCCTCGCCGGTGCGCCCATGGACAAGGGTGCGGGTGTCGATCTGCACGTCAAGCTCGGTGACCCGGTGCGCCGGGGCCAGGCGCTGTATACCATCCATGCGCAATTCCCGGCAGATTTCGGTTTTGCCCGGGAGGCGGCAGAGTCCGATAACGGTTTCGGGGTGAGCGACAGCCTGCCGCCCGCCCGGATCTGAACGCACGTGTCCCGCGCATCACACAGGCGCCAGACGCGGCGCGGACAGGCTGCGTGCCGATCACGCGGGTCTCCTGTGTGACTGCTTTCACCTGACCGCTGGATGAACGACAGCATGCAGACCCTGAGGACTATCCCCTGAACGTGACCGCGCTGCTGCTCGGCTTTCCGGACTATCGCGCACCGGCACAGCGGCTCGCCCGGGCGGCCGGACTCCCCTGGGCGGAGGTGGATCTGCATCACTTCCCCGATGGTGAGAGCCGGGTGCGGTTGCCGGCACGGGTGCCCGAACAGGTCGTGCTGTGCCAAAGCCTCAACCGGCCCAACGACAAGCTGGTGGAACTCATCCTGGCGGCAGGGGCAGCGCGGCAACAGGGCGCCAGGCGCATTACCCTGGTCGCCCCCTATCTGTGTTACATGCGCCAGGACAAGGCCTTCCAGCCGGGCGAGGCCGTCAGCCAGCGCATCGTCGGGGCCGTGCTGGCGAACTGGTTCGACGCCCTGATCACGGTGGATCCGCATCTGCACCGCGTGGCGCGCCTGGAGCTGGCGGTACCGGTGAAGCCGGCGCTGGCTCTCACCGCAAGCGCGGAGATGTCGGCCTTTCTCGCCGCACGCCTGGAGGCGCCGCTGCTGATCGGTCCGGATGCCGAGTCCCGGCAATGGGTGTCGGCCATTGCCCGTGAGCGCGGACTCGAGTATTGCGTGGCGGACAAGGCGCGTCTCGGGGATCGCGAGGTGCGTGTGACCCTGCCGAGCGGCGACTATCAGGGCCGCCAGATCGTGCTCGTCGATGACATGGTCAGCACCGGCCGTACCCTGGAGGCCGCCGCCCGGGCGCTGGCACCCCACCGGCCGGCCGGCATCTCGGTGCTGGTGACCCATGCCCTGTTCGTCGATGACGCCCTGGAACGGCTGCATCGGGCGGGGGTCGATGCGGTCTGGAGCAGTGACAGCATCCCGCACCCGAGCAACCGGTTTGAGCTCGACAGTCTGCTGGCGCGCGCGCTGCGCAGGGTCGTCGGCGAGCGTCCGTGAGCGACTCCCCTGCGCGCCCGCAGGCGGGTGACGTTGACCGTGTCCCAGGCATGCTGGAAGCTGTGCCTATGACGACAGATGCGGTACCGGTCGGCGTGATTGCCGAGGTTCACGGCCCGGTGGCGGTCATCGCCTGTACGCATGTACCGCCCCTGCGCCAGGCGCTGCGCACCTGCCTGAATGACGAGACTTATCTTTTTGAAGTCCACCAGCACCTCGACGAGCGGCACGTGCGCGCCATCACCCTGCATGCCACGCGGGGGCTGCGGCGGGGCATGCAGGTCTACGATACCGGTGCGCCGCTGCGCGTACCCGTAACGCCGGCCTGTCTGGGCCGCCTGTTGAACATCTTTGGCGAGCCGCTCGACGACGGCGCCCCTCTGGCCGGGCAGGACTACCGGAATATTCACGGTATTCCGGTGCCGCTCAACGAGGCCGTCGGTGCGGGCAGTATCCTCGAGACCGGCATCAAGGTGATCGACCTGCTCTGTCCCTTCGTCAAGGGCGGCAAGACCGGACTGTTCGGCGGCGCGGGTGTCGGCAAGACGGTGCTGATCATGGAGTTCATGCACGCCATCGCCAGCTACCATCAGGGGGTGTCGGTTTTCGCCGGTGTCGGCGAGCGCATCCGCGAGGGTCATGAACTCTGGCACGAGATACGCGCAGCCGGCGTCATGGCGCAGACGCTGATGCTGTTTGGTCAGATGGACGAGTCGCCGGGTGTGCGGTTTCGCATCGGCCTGTCCGCGCTGACCTACGCGGAGTATCTGCGTGACACGCTGCAGAAAGAAGTGCTGTTCGTGATGGACAACATCTTCCGCTTCGTGCAGGCGGGCAGTGAGGTATCCAGCCTGCTGGGACGCATGCCCGCCACGGTCGGCTACCAGCCGACGCTCGGCACCGAGGTGGCGGAGATGCAGGACCGGATCCAGACCACCCGGCAGGGCGCGATCACCTCCGTGCAGGCGGTGTATGTCCCGGCCGACGACATGACCGACCCGGCCGTGAGTACCATCCTCAGCCATCTGGATACCACCGTGATCCTGTCGCGCGCCCAGGCTGGGAAGGGCATCTACCCCGCGGTGGATCCGCTGCAGTCGAGCAGCAAGCTCATGGACCGGCATGTGCTCGGCGCGCGCCATTACAGTCTCGCCGAGGGGGTGCGCGAACATCTCGCGCGCTATCATGAGCTTGAGGACATCATCACCATGCTGGGGATCGAGGAGCTGTCGGCAAAGGACCGGCGCATCGTCCTGCGGGCGCGCCGGCTGCAGCGCTATCTGACGCAGCCGCTGCAGGTCACCGCCGCACATACCGGTATCCCGGGTACTTCCGTGCGCCTCAGCGACTGTCTTAGCGACTGCGAGGCGTTCCTGCAGGGCCACTACGACGACGTGCCGGAAGAGCAGTGCTACATGCGCGGCACCATGCAGAAAGGCGTGGCATGAACACCTTGGGGCAATGCCTCCAAGAGCTGGAGTGGCACCAAATGGGAGCTGAAGCAGAAAGAGAAGAAGCTGGAGAAGGCGGCATCGCGATGCTCAAGCGCCATCGCGATGCTCGACGCCATCGCGATGCCGATGCCCAGCCAGTGGAGCCGGAACAACGTGAGCGGGAAGTTCAGGCGGCGAAACCCATCAAAGCCAAGGCGAAAAAGATCCAGCAGTGGCTGGATGACAACGATGACAAGCCGGGTAAAGGCGGCAAGCCCAGAAAGAGCAACATCACGGACAATGACAGCGCCAAGATGAAAACCAGCAAGGGTGTGCTCCAGGGCTATGATGGCGTTGCCCGCGTGGACGCCAGACACCAGATCATTGTGCACGGAGAAGCCTATGGAGAGGCCCAGGAACATGACCTGCTGCAGCCCATGGTGGAGCAGACGCAGGAGCACTTTCAGGCGATCGGCCACCCGCACATCTTCAAGACTACGAAGCTGACGGCGGACTCAGGCTTCTACAATACCGCCAATGTGACCCATCTCTATCACAAGGGCATCGATGGTTATCTGCCGGATCTGGGATTGAGAAAACGCGATCCGCGGTTTGCCGACGTCGAGCGTTACCGGGCACGAGCAAAGAAAGATAGAGAACAGTATGGCGGGAAAGCGCCGCGCCACTACACCTCGCGGGACTTTCATTATGATGAGGCGACACACACCTGCCTCTGCCCGGCGGGCAAAACACTGCATTCCAACGGCCGCGCCAATAACCTGGGTGGCTATGAAGCCTTGAGGTTCCCGGGCGCCAAACGGGACTGCGTGCCCTGCACGCAACGTGACACATGTCTGCGAGACCCACAGAAGACGCAAACCCGACAGGTGGCGATCTTCATCGGACGTTCAAAGCAGGCCAAACCGAATTACCTGGACCTGATGAAGCAGAAGATCAATACGCCGGAAGACCGTTATCAGTACAGCGGGCGGATGGGTATTGTCGAGCCGGTGTTCGCAAACATCTGCAGCACGCTCGGACTCAACCGCTTCAGTCTCAGAAGTAAAAAGAAGGTGGATATCCAGTGGAAACTCTACTGCATCGTGCATAATCTGTTGAAGATACACCGATACGGCGAGTTGGGAAGCACATGAAAGGCGACCCAGAACGAGGCAGGAGAATCGATCAGAAGAAGAACAGCGCTAATCACAAGTGATTATCAAGGACGCATGGATTTGCGAACAGGAATAACAGGCGTAGAAACAATCGTGTGGCAATTTCCGCAGATACTTTTTCGACAGGCTCGTTATGCCCTGAAGAGAAGATCATGAGCGAGTACGAAGAATACGAGCGTCGGTGCAATCTGATCCGTGAAGAGAATCAAGCCATTCTTGATGCTTTTGAGTCTTGGATGTTGGCTAAAGGTCTGTCAAAGGCAACTGCGAAAAATCACAGAGAGAATATCGACTTTTATATCAACGAATTCCTGCTTTATGAAAGCCCAAAACATGCCTCCGAAGGGGTTGATGAAGTGGGCATGTTCCTTGGCTATTGGTTCATCCGCAAAGCGATGTGGGCAAGTGAAACAAGTATAAAATCTAATGCCACGAGCCTGAAGAAATTCTACGATTTCATGATGGAACGGGGCGAAGTAACTTTGGAGGCAGTCAAGGATATGAAGGACAGGATAAAGGAAGACTTACCGGAGTGGATCGCGACAGTGAGGCGATATGACGATCCTTCTGTTGATCCAGAAGATGTGTGGCAATGGTGAACCGAGTATCTGGGCATAACAAGGCGCTCCAGCCGACCACTCAACCGCTGCGCGGTTTCGCGTCGGCTGAGCTTGGTCCTTATATTCCTTGACACGCACAGTGGTATGACTAACAATCATACCAATGGAGGTGCGTTATGAATAGCAGCAAAATTGCAATCACCCTTGATCCAGACGTTTTGAAAGAAGTGGACGCGCTCGTAAAAAAGCGCATGTTTCCGAGTCGCAGTCGAGCGATTCAGGACGCAGTGAAGGAAAAGCTGGAACGGCTTAGCCAAAACCTTCTCGCGCAGGAGTGCGCGAAACTCGACCCTGATTATGAAAAGGCTCTTGCTGAGGAAGGATTGAGCGAGGATTTGTCAGAATGGCCCGAATATTGAGGGGGGAAGTCCGCTGGGCAGACCTGAACCCCGTTCGCGGCCGTGAGCAAGCTGGACACCGGCCCGTCCTGATTCTGAGCCACGATATCTTTAACAAACGTTCCGGGACAGTAATTGCGATGGCAATTACGAGCCAGCCTCAGAAGGCTGGATTCCCTCTCACCTTTCCATTGGACCCAAAACGATTACAGAAGCCTTCCTGGGTCAAGATCAGTCAAATTCGGACATTGTCTGTTGAGAGAATTGGCAGGAAGCTCGGGAGTGTTGAGCCAGAGCAATTGGCGAAAATCATTGATGGGTTTAACCAGATAATCGGGATATAACAACGGGTTCCAAGCGACGCGCTAAAGCGCGCGCCTGAACCCAATCGTTATGTGCGGTTTTAGGCGCTCTGGACTAAACTGGCAAAGATGAACTTTAGGACACGTCACAATCTTCTTGTAACGGCTCGCCGCATCGGCATCCAAGGGCGTTAACTCCAGACGGTTCAGTGTGCTCTTGCCCGCCAGAGCGCAACCCTTATCCTGGGCGCGGCGTCGATCGTGGCCCGTCGGATCAGCCACATCGCTGAGCAGTGCCAGCAAGGGATCATGCCGTAAGGCATCGTGATCATTGAGATCCTCATAGCCCAACGCCAGCCCCATCACACGCTGCTTGATCAGCGAATCCACCGTGTGTTCGATCTAATCGGGATCCCGATGATCGACAAAACAGCCGGCCAGTCGCTTCAGAATATGTGTACGCTGCTCAACTTCCCGCAGCAACAGACCACCACTGTCGGAACTGATCTTGCCACCGTCAAACTTGCCCACCACCGCGCGGCCGCCAAGACCGTGAAATTCCAGTTGACCTGCAGTACACTCTGTCTTCATAAGGCCGCTGGCTCCTTTGGCTATAACTACTTGGCCGCACAAGCGTTATGCCATGGAACACGGCCTTATTCAATTCCATCGGTGAGAAATGCGGGCTAGAAGTACGGCTCCGGCCGGAAGCAGAGCAAGACTTAGCGGATGCGGCGGCATGGTACGAGGAGCAGCGGCACGGTTTGGGGCACGAGTTCCTTGATGAAGTGCTGAGGATGTTTTTGAGTATCGCAGAAACTCCACTGATGTATCCCGACATTCACCCCCTCTGCCAGCATAGTTGTCGCCCCCGTAGCTCTATCACCGATCCAGCCGGATTGAGAGTCAAGCACAGTGCGGCGTACAGAAGTATCCCCATTGTGTGCCATGCGCTCTGCCGCCCAGATCAGAGCGCGCGCGCGGAAAAACTTATTCCTCTGTTACCCGGCCTTGGGCTTGACATGGTACCACTATATGGTACCATCCTCCTATGAAGCGCAAGCATCAGAAAACGCTAGAACAAATCTACAAACGACCTACTAGCGGCAATATCCCATGGACGGATAGTGAGTCTCTGTTCAAAGCGCTGGGTGCGGATGTATCAGAAAGAGCAGGATCCAGGGTAGCCGTTGTGCTATTCAGCGAAGTCCGCGTATTTCATAGGCCACACCCATCACCGAATACTGATAAAGGTGCGATAGCCAGTATTCGCAAATGGTTAGAGTTTTATGAGGTGAAGCCATGAATATCATGGAAGTTGATGGTTACAAGGCAAAGATTGAGTACGATCCTGAGCTTGATCAATTTCGAGGGGAGATTCTCGGGTTGAATGGAAGCGCAGACTTCTATGGTAAAAGCCCTGCAAGTCTACGAAAGGAATTTAAAAACTCGTTGAAGGTGTATCTGGAGGTTTGCGAAGAGAAGGGTATTGCCCCAATGAAAGAGTACTCGGGTAAGTTTAACCTGAGGATACCACCCAGGTTGCATAGTGAAATTGCGGCGAGAGCAACAGCTGCTGGTAAAAGCATCAATCAGTGGGTATCAGAAATTCTCAAGCGCTCAACACATGAGTAAAGCGGCATATAACAAATCACTCCTGCCGACTGCCTCCGTCGCTGGCGCTCCCTCGGTAGCGGCAGAGTTCAACCGTTATGTGAACAGGCCAGTCGGCGAGAGATAAACTAGTGAATGTCGTGAGTTTTATGGAAATTGAGGAAGATGAAAAAGATTTAATCATCTCTTTTGCTCTCGACGATGATGATGGAGATATTAAAAGCCTTATCTTACATCGAACGTTATTTTTCGAATTCATCATGCCAGATGAAGAGCGGGGTACAAAGGTGAGTCTCGAAGGAGATTACTTGGAGGAAGAACACCTAAATACACTGGAGCGATTCGAATTTAATATGCCCGTGTTGAAAATTAAGTCCCGATTCCGTTCATATGAAATAGATGCGCACAGACTTGAACCGAGAGAATTTGAGCAGATCAAGGAGGCGTTGGCTCGACAAAACTATGACGGTAGATTTGAGATTATTTCCACATAACGAAAGTGCTAAACACCGCTCGCTTCCGCTCATTCTGCCGCTTCGCCTGTCGGCTGAGCGCCTATGAAAATAGGAAAAGGGGACGGAGGGATTAAAGATTAATCCCTCCGTCCCCTTTTCCTGCGGAAGTATCCCCATTGTGTGCCATGCACCCTGCCGTCCAGATCAAAGCGCGCGCGCGGAAAAACTTATTCCTTTGTTACCTGGGCATCTTCCACAATAAGCGGATAAACATAGCCGGAACCAAAATCCTTATTCAGTGCGAGCGTGCCTTCGATGACGACAACAGCATCGACTGCTACCGTGCTATCGGTGGTGATGGTCAGGTCATCCAGGGTGCTGCTGTCTCTGATGTGGAGCCAGTTCTTGCCCATGACGTTGGCGGTGAACTTGGTGACTTGTCCACGCACGCGTATTGCTTTGCCATTAAGCGTTTGTTTATCGGTATAGACTTCGGCGATGGTGTTGCCACCCTCAACCTTATTGATGCCTTCGACAGCTTTGGCTGCGGGTGCCGGTTGGATTTTGCCATGCGGTGAATCCATGGTTGTGCCTGTCGGGCTGGCTTTATCGGTAATAAAACGGTTTACAAAATAGATGATAGGGAAATCGCGTTGCATTGAGTTGCTGCGAAAGTTTTTCATCGGCATTGCAGTGGTAAATGCGATCATGTCACCGAGTTTTAGCGGGGTGGGGGGCGCTGCGGCCCAGACTTTCTCTTTACCGGTATCAACTTCGGCATAGGTGTAACCGGCAGCCTCAATGATATCCGTTACCTTGCCGTAGATTGTGTTCGGGGCAGGTTGCTGTATTTCATCGGTATTATTCGGATTGGCATCGGCGGAATGGATTATGCCTGTATTGAGCAGGGTGAATGAAGAACAGGCAAGCAGTGTCACTAAAAAACCAGTGCGATGTAACATAATGAAATGACCTTTGGTTAATGACTGCAAGGAGTAGAGAAGTAGGGGTAAGGTCGTGCGTTGCAGCATATTCTACCACCATGCGACTCTCATCGCTGTTTTCAAATATGCATAGGATATGCAACTCGCGCCGACTCCCGACAGGCGTCGATATAGCCGACCTATGATACAGGGCAAGGAACGCTCAGACAGGTCGCAGATTACTTTAGCGTGCACTTACAGCACGGACGACGAGCAGGGCGTTCGGGCGCAGGACGTGGAGCTGGTTTTTCACTGCATGACTCTGTGGTTGGCCCGGTACCCAGAGAATCACAACTTGCAGGCATCGCTGTAGTCAGGGGCTTGTGCAAGTTGCTGCTGCCCAGGTACAAGTGGCAGGTATGAGGTGCGAGTGGCCGCAGCCTGGTCTTGCAATGAGTTGGCACGAGTCGTCTTAATTGGCAGAAAGGCGAAGCAGGGCCTTGTTCTGGTCGATGAAAAACTGGAAATGGTTCAGAAAATTCATACCCAGCAAGCCGTCCACACCTGATCTGCTACCCAGGTCCAGCACACCGATTTCGAGATGATGGACCTCCCAGTCACCCACCGACAGGGAATCGAGTTTATAAATAGGTGCCTGGACCGGGCCATTTGCTGTACTAAACACACCGGTCCTGCCGGTATCCTGATAACGGATGCCACGTTGCTCAAGCACATCGGGTGTGAATATCGTCAAGGATGCACCCGTATCGATGAGGAGCCGTATGCTGCTGCCATGGGCGGGTCTCGCATCAACAACAAAATGATTCCCACTGCGGCGTAATGGTATGCCGACGACCTCTGTTGCAGAATCCCGAGGATCCGTGTCTTGCACCTCGGCCAACGCAATGCTCAGATCCGAGAGCATCACCTGTGCTTGTGCACCTACATCAGGGTCCTGTGATACCAACAGCAATGAACGACGGGCAGCCTCTTTGTCGTCAAGCGCCAGTTGCGTGACGGCGAGTCCCATAAACCAGGGTGCATAGTCAGGTTCCAGCTGGACGAGGCGCTGGTAAAACGCCAGTAACGCGTGTTGATCGTCGTTGCGTTTTAGTGACTGGGTCAGTTCGGCCACCATCGAGCGAATGCGCCGGGTTATTTGCGCCAGGTTGGCCGGGCGATAAGCATACCCCCTGGCTTCATATAGCTGATCAATCGCTGCGTGAAAGTCTTCCTGGCCGCGATACGCTTCCGCCAACAGGATTCGCGCATCCACGTCACGGTAGTCGGCAACCAGGAAACGTTGTAACAGCTCCTCTGCCAGACTGAAACGACGATCTGCAATCAGCAGGCGGGCGTGAGATAGAATTTGAGTCCTGGCATCTTCCACCGCTGTATCGCCCGCCTGAACCTGCAACGATTCATAGCGTTCCAGGGCCGCATCAACTTCATTACGCTGCAACAGAGTCACTATGTCATCGCCATGACCCCGACGCCGGCGGTGTAAGGCCTGCTGCTGATTCTTCAGGGTTAACGGGGTTCGATGGAGCGAGGCTAACAGGCCGTGCAGACTGGCTCGGATCAGTGTCCCAATGATGGTACGAATACCAACCAAGGCCCCAGCCTGCGATGAAAATCAGTAAACCGACGGTAAGTTTGCGCACGGTTGATGGCACCTTTGGCTGAAAAAAATGGACAAATCTATTTTTCTGTCTTTCCGGGTCTCCCACTGCCCCGAGTATCTAGCCGGCGCTGCGAAGGCTCTTCAGCCTCGACAATGAATCGAGCGCTTCCCGTAAGGGTGTTGCACCGGTTGTTCCGATTATCCGATGCGCCAGTCTTCTTGCCAACAGTATGGCTGGCATGCAGGGGATTTAGGGGCCAGCGCGGGATTCCGCGAGGGATGGTGGCGATAGCCCGTGATAATTCCGTGACAGTCTACTGCTAGAGTTCTATACAGTAGGGACTACTGTTGCCTTTGGAAGAGAGGGTAATGGATGCTTCAAAGTCCATCGAACCTGTGGAGAATGTGCTGCGTTTGATCTACGAGGGGACTGCCAGCGAGACCGGTGACGCCTTTTTTGCGGCGCTGGTGCGTGCAACCGCACTCGCAATGCGCGCAAACTGGGCCTTTGTATCGGAGTTTGCCGGTTCCCGGGATCGTGTTAGAACCATCGCCTTCTGGGACAGCGACGGTTTTGGCGAGAACTTCGAATATGACCTCGACGGCACGGTCTGCGAAGGCGTGCTGCAGGGCGCTGTCCGCTACTATCCCAGTGGCGTTGCCCAGGAGTTTCCCCGCGAGCCCGCGCTGAGCAAGATGGGTGTGGAAAGCTACCTGGCTACCCCCATGACGACGCCGGAAGGCGAGGTCCTGGGGCATCTAGCCGTGTTCGACCGGAAACCGATGAACTATGCGCAACGGGAGCTGGATGTGTTCGAGGCACGGGCGGCCGCGGAGCTCGCGCGCAAGCGTGCGAAGGAGGCGCTGGCGGCAGGCGAGCGGCGGCTGGCGAATATCCTTACCCCACCAAAAAAACGGCGGCCCGAAGACCGCCGTTTGTTGCGCTGTCTCATCTGCAGGATTTACGCTATTTTCCTTGTCTTGGCGAACCCAGCTAACCCGATCAGGCCAGTACCAAAAAGCCAGAATGCCGCGGGAATCGGCACAGCGGAGAAGTGTAACGCGAACGAAAAGTCCGTTGCGCCACTCACCGCTTCTTCACTAAAAGCATCGGCACCAATGTTGGCGTTGGCAGTTAAGGTGTAGATATTTGGGAAGAGCGTGCCAGATAGATCAAACGGTGTCGTTTGGGCACCGAAAAAAGGCGTGCTGAGGGATAAGCTGAAGGAACCATCCTGGCTGTTTAACGAAACGCCCGCCTGACCAAATGAGAACGTGCTGGGATCCGATGAAAGTGCTCCCGACAGGTCAAACAATTGGGGGGTAGTCAGTTCGAAGCTTACGGAAAGGCCGGTATTGGCACTTGCGCTGGCAACTGTGAAGAACGAAGGGTCGAAGGGGGTTATCTCAGCGTTGGCGGTGGCCATCCCGGACGCCGAGATGGATGTCGTGCTGATCTGCGATGTTTGCTGGGCGCTGGCGGACGCCGACGCAGCTCCGAGGCTGACGCCCACCGCGACTGAATCGTCGAAATCAGAGAAATCGCCCGAGGAGTTTCTCGATGAAGATGCGCTCTCAGACCCAGTCGATGTATTCACTGAGGCGCTAGCGAACGTATCACGGAACTCACTCAACAAGACGACCGCGGCGTCGGCGGCATGTCCTAAACCCATGAGGCTAATGCTTAACGCAGCAAAAACAGCTTTACTCCTTACTTTCGGCATGCACATAAATCTTCCTTTGATTTGTGATTGACGCTATCTGATGTCTTACGGTCCGGTTCAAGCGAGCGTGTTCAACGAGGCAATCTGCAGGTCTTTTGGTTCAGATCAAACAAGAGGAAAAATCAATAAACTTTAACACACAGCAAACCCGCTGCAAGCTGGGGTGCTCATCGAATAATAAGCAGGTTTAATGAAGCTGCGCGACATCTCGCTATTCCTACCAACCCGAACAGGCCTGTGCTTCATATCTCTCTGGGATATCAGTGCTGCATCAGCAAGACACGTTGGATGCTGCAGAACCGCTTTCAATCGAATCCGCTCAATGACTAAATGGGTCGAATCCACCTACGGGAAGGAGCGTAAGACAAGCCGTAGACGAATACCATATGGGTAACTGCGTATAGACGATGCTAGAGAATCTGCGCCGTCTGGCTCGTCGTAACGGACAGGCAAGACCCGGTGGTAAAAAGGGGACGGAGGGATTATAGATTAGTCCCTCCGTCCCCTTTTCACTTCACCCGCAGCCCAGCACCTGGGCGGTGTATCCCTGTTGGTACTCCGGCCTCTTTCCAGATCCTTGTCCAAGGCCTTGTGAGCAGGTTCACTCGGTCAGCAAGGAATAGCTTGTGCTGCGCCCGCCGTCGGGGTCCGTCTTCAGTGCGCCGCGTTCGAGCAGATCGAGAATGTCGCGGTAGGCCGTGTCCTGTGAGCATTTGGCGAGCTTGGCCCATTTGGATGTTGTGAGATTGCCCTCGGAGCCATCCAGCAACCGGTTGAGCACCTTGATCTGCCGCTCGTTTAATGGCTCTTTGGCAAAGCGTTCCCAGAACTGCGCTTTATCAAGGACCGCGCCCAGTATGTCCTGTGCGCCGTTAACCGCGCGCAGCAGGCAATCCACGAACCAGGCCTGCCAGCGTGTTACATCCAGTCCGCCTTTCTGCGTTGCTTCCAGCGTATCGTAATAGACGTTGCGCTCGCGGCGGATTTGCGCCCACATGCTGTAGAAGCGTTGCCCGGTCTTTTCCGAACGTGCGACCGCCATATCCGCGAGGGCGCGGGCGATGCGCCCGTTGCCGTCATCGAACGGGTGGATGGTGACCAACCACAAATGCGCGAGCCCTGCCGTGAGGAGCGGGTCGATGTCTTTGGGCTGCTCGAACCAGTTCAGGAATTTTGCCATTTCTTCGGGGAGGCGGGCGGCGGGCGGCCTTCTCCCTTGCAGGCGGCGGTGCGCGCACTTCTCCGGCGTGCGGGGGCTTGCGTTGGAGGCCCGAGCAGGTGCAGACTGCCGTCGGATCGAGCATGCTGAGCCCCTCGCGGAGCTCCGACGCAGAGTATGGCAACCTTGAACAGATTGGCCGTCGCTTCCGGCGCCAAAGTCCATCCGGCTTTGGGCATCCGCGCAATCTGAGCAGAAGAGGTGCTCCATGGGCTGGGAGGCATGGCTGGCGGTCGCAGTGGTAGGTCTGGTGATAGGCCTCCTGGCGCTGACCAGGTTCGCCGCGGACGTGGTGCTTGTCGCAGGCGTCACGCTCCTTCTTATCGCGGGAGTTCTCACACCCGCCGAGGCGCTGGCCGGGCTTTCGAATGAGGGGATGGTCACCGTGGCCGTTCTCTATGTGGTCGCCGCGGGATTGCGCGAGACCGGTGCCATCGCCTGGCTCGTGCAGGGGGTGCTGGGCCGGCCCAAGAGCGTCGCTCACGCCCAGGTTCGGATGATGGCGCCGGTAGCGACCATGAGCGCGTTTCTCAACAACACGCCCGTCGTCGCCATGTTCCTTCCGGCGGTCAACGACTGGGCGCGCCAGCACCGCCTTCCGGTTTCCAAGCTTTTCATTCCCCTCAGCTACGCGTCGATCCTCGGCGGAACCTGCACCCTCATTGGGACGAGCACCAACCTGGTGGTGAACGGCTTGATGACCCGACACGGCGGTCTGCCGAGCCTGGGTATGTTCGACATCACCTGGGTGGGCTTGCCGGCGGCCCTGCTCGGGATGGCGTATCTCATTTTCGTCGGGCGCTGGCTGCTGCCGGACCGTCGGCCGGTAATGAGTGACCTGGACGATCCGCGGAAGTACACCGTGGAGATGCTGGTTCAGCCGGACAGCCCCCTGGTGGGCAAGACGATCGAAGCGGCCGGGCTGCGCCACCTGCCCGGGATGTACCTGATGGAAGTGGAACGCGACGGACAGGTGCTGCCCGCCATTGCGCCCCACCAGCGGCTGCAGGCAAACGACCAATTGGTATTCGTGGGCGTGGTGGACTCTGTCCTGGACCTGCAGCGCTTTCGCGGCCTGGTGCCCGCCAGCGACCAGGTGTTCAAGCTCAACGTGCCACGCCCGGAACGCACCCTGACCGAGGCGGTGGTATCCGACAGCTGCCCACTGGTGGGCAAGAGCATCCGCGAGGGCCGTTTCCGAAATGCCTACAACGCCGCCGTGATCGCCGTCGCGCGCAACGGCGAGCGCATTCACGGGAAGATCGGCGACATCGTCCTCCGCCCGGGAGACACGCTATTGCTGGAAACGGACCCCGGCTTCGCCGACCGCCAGCACAACTCGCGGGACTTCTTCCTGGTAAGCCAGCTGCCCGACTCACGCCCGCTGCGACATGATCGGGCGCTGCTGGCAGTGGCGGTCCTGGCGGGCATGGTCGTCGTCGTGACCTTCGAGTGGCTGCCGATGCTGCAGGCGGCGATGCTCGCCGCCGGTCTCATGCTGGTTTCGCGGTGCGTCACCGGCAGGGTGGCTCGAACCGCGGTGGACTGGAAGGTGCTGATTGCCATCGCCGCCTCGTTCGGCCTGGGACACGCCCTGGAAAAAACGGGCGCCGCGCACTTCATCGCCGAGAACATGATTCAGCTTGCCCAGGGGGACCCCTGGGTCACACTGGCGGTCATCTACCTCGTGACCATGATCTTCACCGAGCTGATCACCAACAACGCCGCGGCCGTGCTCGTGTTTCCGATCGCACTCTCGACGAGTCAGACGCTCGGGGTGAACTTCATGCCCTTTGCCATCGCGATCATGATGGCAGCGTCGGCCAGCTTTTCGACGCCGATCGGCTACCAGACCAACCTGATGGTCTACGGGCCGGGGGGTTACCGATTCACCGACTACTTCAAGGTCGGGATACCGTTGAACCTGCTGCTGGGCGCGCTTACCATCGCCATCGCGCCGCTGGTCTGGCGCTTCTGACCGGTCCCGGCGCACGCGCAACACAGAGGTCAGGTTGGCGGGAGAGATCGTCCTCAATCTTTGTTTGGTGGGTCATGGCTTCCCACACTTAACGTTCCCGCTAAGGCGCCGAGGGGCGCTCAGCATCCCTAAGGTCGCTCTTGAGGGCGTTATGTGTTGATGCTTAAGCCCCCTAACGTGAACAACAAATTCAGACAGGCACGACCTTGTTTGCACACGGTCCCTTTTGGCCTTGTCCGACTTCGAATTCTACCTTCTGGCCGTCACTGAGCGTTGCATAGCCTCCCCCGCTCTGGATTTCAGAATGATGAACAAACAGGTCCTTTCCTCCATCATCTGGAGTGATGAATCCGAAGCCTTTGGCTGCATTGAACCACTTCACTGTACCTGTACTCATGACGTAATGTCCTTTGTAAAATTAATACCCATTGACTTTCAGTATTCTGATGTTTCCACAGAATCATTTAACAACAACACGAATCATAGATGAGCCGTACTAATCATTTTTTGACGTTATGTGTCAAAAAACTCGGTGCCGCTTACCGTTTGATTGTTTTTGTTATGTTTCGCCAGTTGTTGACGATTTATCATCGTTGGACAATGGCGGTTGAACGCCCTGAGATTGACTATCGTCTACTCCTGCTTTTTGCAGGCGCTTCTCTTCCTTCTTTTTCTTTTTGGCGATTTCTTTCTGGCGCTTTTCAAAAGCGTAATTGGGTTTGGCCATTTGAATTGTCTTCTATATATATAAGTCAAGAATTGGAGCGATTAGAATACAGCATTTCCCAACCGATTGCGCTTTTCATAGCACTTGCAATGCCTTAGTCGCGAGAGGCCACTGGGTCGTAGGCGGACGCTCATCTCAGACACATAACGGCGCGAACGTACCGGCATCATCCTAACTTCGATTGAGCTTCTTCAAATACCAGATCAGCAGATTTCGAAGAAAGCTTCCCTGCCCGATATTCTTGATACCGTTGTTCAGCCACCTCAAGCCAGATAGCTTCGGCGTCTTCATCGGTACCCGAGTCAAGCGACCGTATGAGGTCTGCAATCAAACGAGCCCGATCATCAGAAGAGAGTGCGGCGATCTGATCTTCCAGTTCCTGTAAATTAGCAGCCATTTCCGCTTCCTTTATAGATACTTATGATTAAGGTACCCCGAAAGACCATCCAATTCAACGCGGTAAGTATCCCCGTCAATTTAATGACTTATAAGGCCGTGTTGAGCGGCGCGGGGCACGGACACGACAGGACACATTGCGCCGCGTCACCGCGACCGCCTCGACCCGGTCTGGATGAGTGGCTACGCAGGGGGTACGCATGTGCTACTTGAAGCAGTGGCGCAAGCCGCGCACCCGTATCCGCACTCTCATCAAACTGGGAACCCGGACTCAAACAGCTGTGAGCCTTGGTTTAAGTTCTAAAGGTCCGTATCGCCTGGCGAAAACACTTGCCACGCACTCGGGTATGACCAATAAGTGGCTGGCGGAAAAAGGACTCGTCTCGGTCCGAGAACAGTGGATCCAGTTTCACTACGCTTGACGAACCGCCCGGTGCGGACCCGCATGCCGGGTGGTGTGGGGACTGGGGGTTAGAAACCCCCGGTTACCCGATTATGCAGCCGACACATCAAGCTTCTTAACCTGTTTAAGATTTACACTCTTTCGCGCATGCCAAAGATCATACTGGTCCTGCATAGCCAACCAACTTTCTGGCGATCGCCCAAGCGCCTTGGAAAGACGCAATGCCATTTCCGGCGAAACATTGCTCTGGCCGTTAAGCAAGCGGTTTAATGTCGAAGGCGAGACGCCGAGACTATCTGCAACTTTCCGAACACTAAGTTCGTAAGGTGTTACATATATTTCCCTAATGAATTCGCCCGGATGAGGTGGATTATGCATACCCATCAGTGATAATCCTCATAATTAACTACATACGCATTACCATCTCGGAACTCAAAGGTAATCCGCCAGTTACACTGACTGAAATTGACCAAAGGCCTTTTCGATCTCCTTTGAGTGGATGGAGCCTAAATCCCGGGGTATCCATATTTTCAATTGTGACCGCGGTATCCAATGCAGCCAACTGAAATCTCAATCGCTTTCTATGAGCCGCCTGAACACCAGCAGCATTTCCCGTCTCATAAAACCGGCGCAGTCCCTCGTGCCTGAACGATTTAATCACTACCGAAATATCGCGCGTTGCGCATCACGCAACAACTCATCTAAACCAGGCTGCATAACGCCTGGGCTCAGTGGTGCGAGCGAAGCGAGTATCCACTGAGCCCATTGTTAGAGCCTGCCCAACCAGTATTGTGGACGACGCCGGTTGTGAGCAACCGCCAACACTTGAACTGAGCCCAACGATTCTCGAAACAATATTGTGAATGGGAACCTTTTCATTCGGATTCCCCTTACATCAGGCTGCTTTTCGACCGGGTATCTGTGTGGCGCTTCACAGGCAGTCCCCATGGTTCTTTCAAACTCCGCTAGATAGGAAGCACCGAGCCCCGCCCGTTTTGATTCAAAATACGCGACGGATTCAAGATACTCAGCCTCTGCAGCAGGGTGAAAGTAGTAGCTCATCTAAGCAAGGCCTGAGCTTTTTTTCTTACCTCTTCTGCCGGGATTGGCTGCACAATTCCTTCGTCTAGCTCTTTAGCCCGACGACGTGCTTCAACCAACCAATCTTCTTCTATTTCTTCCTGCGTTGGCACATCGAGACTCAGGAGGAGTTTCTGTGCCAATTCCGCTCGTTCTTCCTCAGATAAATGAAGAGCCTCATCTTCGATTTGCTTCAGGTTCATATTTTTCTCCTATGTTGAATTCTTTGGCTCTGACGGCGTGCGCCAGCGGCCGCGCGTAAGCGCGGTCCGTGCCCGGAAGGGGCAGGCTGCGCGCAGTGGTTATGTTTCATTCACCCTTAACCTCGAAATGATTCTCGTGCTTCTGCTCAAGAATCAGCTTCGGGGGCTGGCCTGTTTTCCATGGAGCCAAACCGGAGGAGATTAACCAAACACCTATTTCCTTGCTAATCAGTTCCCGACAAGAGTCATTCCAGAAAGAATCCTTGTCAATATTAACTTCCACCTCCTCGCCAGATCCGGGTAGCCGTAGATATATCTTCCCCCATTCGTTCTTAAAGAAGCGATCGCGATCTTCGCAAGTGAGCTTGAATCCATACCCAGCTCCGGAATTATGGTGGCTTCCATTATTCCACGCAGTGACTTCCATGACTCCTCCGTTCTTTCCTGTGAAACATAACGTGAAGCTAACCGGCCGCCGTAGGCCTAAGGCCGGAGGGCACCCAACAGCGCAGCTGTTGGGCGGTCCGCGTTGAGCGTAGGGTTATGCGTATTCACTGAGGTACGCGATTGAAACGAAACCATTCTTCTCTATAGGATGAAAATGGAACGAACAATGAGCTGCCTGACTCACGGCCGATTTTCTGTAAGACTAATGCTCCGTCCATTGCTCGCCAAATGGTAAAGGTAAGCTCAAGGTCGTAGGAGGCTCCCTCAGTATTGCCTTTCGATTTGACTGTCTGTATGAGGACGCCGTCTTTACACTGGAACTGTCCATCAATTGTGACGTTCTTTTCTCCTGCATTGCCATTAGCATCGTAGAGCGAAACGCGAAGTGTGCTGGGCGTAACCATACTCAGTGTGACTTTTCGCGCCGAGAGATCAATTGCTCGGTTTGCATAGGTCTCGAAAACAAACGAGAGCAATTCTGGAGAGCGCCCTTCCTCATTTGAAGGAGACGGCGTTCCTACGTCGACATAGCTTCCAGTCAGATACCGGCACTCTCGATCTCCATTCTGAACTGCCGGCCAGTCCAAAGGCATCGAGGATCTGTGCTCGATTTGATAAGCGCAGGCGGACAGGAAAATGGCAAAGACGCTATGGAAAAGACGCATAACGTCTTGCCTCAGCTGACGCCGGAGGAGCGCTAGCGACGTAGGCGGTCGGCTGGAGGCGATGGTTATGTTTCTTAACCGGCACGTCTATCATTGGCGGAACCACGAACTAATAGCCGTTTTTACAGTTGGCCCAATCAAAGTGACGATAGCCCCACCCGCCGCTGCAAGCAACCCAAAAAGTATCGTTTGCCATTGGTTACGCCAGAACTGAACTATCCAGTTTGTTGGCTTTTCATGGCGATAAATAAGCGCCCCTTGGCAATAACCATCCTTAGCATTTTCTACTATCTCGGACATACGTTTGTTTAAATATGGACGAAGTTTTTCAGCCTCACTCACATACTGTGGGTAGGTGTCTGGCTCTAATACAGAAAATGTCTTGTGGCTTAGTTTAAGTGAATGAGAGGTATCATCAACGAGTTTGGTTACCGCCTCCTGAAAGATATAAACTGTATCCATTGGATCAACATTTAATTCTTTGCAGTTTTTCAAGAAACTACTAGCGATAGATTCAGCGCTGTTGATGCATCGATCTCTCCATATTTGGTATTCCCTAAGGATTTGCAGACGTATATCGCGGCCACCATGAGTTTCATAGAAATCTATGCCGGATTGTACAAGCTCATTAAAAATATCCCTATGCGCCTCATGTGACAATTGAGCGAGCTGCCTAGCAAGCACTTCGTGTTCTTTTGGTTTAGCGGTGCTCAATGCCTCTCCTAAGAAACATAACGTTTAGTTAAGCGGACGTCATCCGGCGCAAAAAAACACGCTGCGCATCAATCAGGGGGCCGCGAATTGAGTAGCCGCCAACGTCGCGTGTCCGCTTCAACGGATTGTTGCACCAATCCGCGGCGCGTTCCATTGGCTATGGAATTTTCATCACGCCGCCGACCGAAACTCACGCCAGGCACCAGACGCCTACCACAATGCGGGCAGCGACCCTTGTCCGCTCGCCCAAGCTGTTCCCAAAATGCCTGCCAGTCGATGACCTCCGGCGCCTGTCCCAGTTGCTCTCGGCACACGGCGCGCTTCGGCTTCCCCTGATGGGCGTATAGACCATAATGCCGGATCGTGTGTTGTCCCGTCTCCGGTACGTGCCATAACACCCGCTGGATAAAATGCCCCGTCGCCAGCCGCATCACCTTGATCTGATTATCGCGATGATCCTTGTATCGAAACGCCACCGCTTGCCCATCCGCCGATAGCACGCGACGGTCACTGATCGGGCCGCCTTTCACATAGCGCGACAAATACAACATCACACCCCGCCCATGCGCGTAGCGCTCCTGCAACCGGACGTTCCACGCCTTCCCCGCCACCGCCTTCAGCAGGCGTACCACCGCCGATCGGGACATCCCTTCCGGGCATTTCAATGTATCCGCACTCAGTGCCGCCCACAGCCGGGCCAGCAACTTCCCCCGATACATCGCCTTCACCACCCGCACCGGTAACAGGTAGCCGTTGTTCACCGCCATCCACTGTCCGGCACCGCTTAATCCACCACCGGTCACCAGACAATGGATATGTGGGTGCAGGCTCAATGTCCGCCCCCAGGTATGCAGCGACATCAAAATGCCGGGCGTCGCCCCCAGATAACGGGGATCCTTCAACAGCACCATCAGGGTGTCCCGGCAAGACTGGAATAGCGCATCGATAAACCACGCGCGATTCGATGACCACAGTGCCAGCAGCTCATGGGGCAAGGTGAACACCACGTGATAATGGTCACAGCCCAGCAACCGCGCGTGTTGCGCCTCGGCCCAGCGCGCCTTCGGTAAGGCCGCACAGCGAGGGCAACTTCGGTGCTTACAGGAGTTGTACTGATTCCGGCTGACGTGACCGTCGGGACAGTGTTGAACATGTCCACCCAGTGCCGCGGTCCGGCACTGCATAATCGCGCGCGCGGCCTTGTGTGACTGCAGCGGCAGTCTCTTGCCCTGTGCGTACCGATCAAAACTCCTACAGAAAATCTCCTGCAATGTCGTATCCATCAGTCACCTTCCTTGGTGTGTAAAACATCCCGTTACCCATCAGCTTCCTTGTGATGGGACTACCTTCTAACGCGCAGCGTTTTTGTGCAACATTGTATCTCTGGATCGTTTCCGTGTTCTAACACGGGCCTTTTCTACCCATCACGCAGCTGCCTTCCCCAGCGCTGCAGAATGATTTCCAACAATACTGCGTTTCCATAATCCATTCAATTGGATACCCGACTGCAGGCGATCCTCTGGCGTTTTGTGATGTGGAGGATTCCGGAAACGTTCGGTCTATCCTGGGGAGCCTCTTTGAAAAATTTCACTGTGCTGTATGACTGTCCAGTCCCGTTGAGATACCAGGGAGGAAAATGAACCCGGTAGTTGCATAAATACGCCGGTGTTTATCAAGAAAACTGCTTTATCTATAGGCTCTGCCGCATGTGGAGACTCTGTTGCTGGATTTCACCAAGAGTGAGATCCAGTGACATGGAAAATTGATAGGAGAAAATGGTTTGCGCCGATAAAAAAACAATCTCTAGCTTGGTAGAATTGGTGAACGCCAATCCAACAACTCAACCAAAAGAGACCGTTAGAATGAAGTGTAGCAAAGCCGCCATTCATCGCAAAACCCACCGCATTCCCGAGATCAAATTTGAGGATCAGCGACTGACCTCGTTCGCCGGACTGGTAGTGTACCAATCGCTGTTCAGCCGTATCGGGCTGAAGCAGCAACTGGCTGGGTGTTTCCGTCACCTGACGGTCAGCCCGATTTTTGGCCACGGCGTCATCGTTCTGCTGCTGATCGTTCACCTCCTGTTGGGCTATCGCCGGCTTCAGGATATGCGCTACTACCAGGACGATCCCATGGTGCGCCGCCTGTTGGGGCTTGAGCGCCTGCCGGATGTGGCTACCGTCAGTCGGACCTTGGCGAGCCTGGATGAAAGAAGTGTCACCCATCTGCGTCGGCTCAACCGGCAACGGGTACTGAATCAGCTCAGTCGTTTGGAGCTTGCCCGCATCACACTGGACTTCGACGGCTCGGTACTGTCCACCGGCCGCTTCGCCGAAGGCACGGCCGTCGGCTTTAACCGCAAGAAGAAGGGGCAACGCAGCTACTACCCGCTGTTTTGTACCGTCGCCCAGACGGGCCAGGTGCTCGATGTCTGGCATCGCCCGGGCAACGTGCATGATTCCAATGGCGCCACGGCGTTCATCCTGGCCTGCGTGCGGGAAATACAGGCTATTTTGCCGCATTGCATCATTGAGGCCCGCATGGACAGCGCTTTCTTTAGCGATGACATTGTCAGCCTGCTGGACACCGAAGGGGTTCAGTTTACCATCAGCGTACCGTTCGAACGCTTTACCGCTCTCAAGGCATTGATCGAGAATCGAAAGCGCTGGCGTCGCTTGAACGGACAGTGGAGCTTTTTCGAAACGAACTGGAAACCCTCGAGTTGGAATGACCGATACCGATTCGTATTTATCCGAACCAAGAACCGCCAACACTATAAGGGCGCAATCCAACTGGACCTGTTTATCCCCTACGATTACGGCTATGACTTCAAGGTGATCGTCACCAACAAGCAACTCTCGGCCAAGAAGGCACTGACCTTCCACAATGGACGCGGTGCTCAGGAAGGCGTGTTCGCCGAGCTCAAGTCGCAGACACAAATGGATTACGTACCGACCCGAAGAAAAGCCGGCAATCAAGCCCACCTCCTCTCGGCCGTGCTGGCGCATAACCTCAACCGTGAAATGCAGATGCACTGTTATGCTCAGGAAAGAAACACCACCGAAAAGCGCGCACCCCTGTGGCGATTCGAGCAACTTGGCACCGTGCGGCGCAAACTCATACAGCGCGCTGGACGTCTGACAAAGCCGCAGGGCAAACTCACTCTGACTATGAGTGCAAACCCCACAGTGCAATCGGAGTTGTTGCATTATTTAGAGGCCTTAAAGCAAGCGGCTTGAGCGTATTCTGGTCCGGATTTATGCAATGATTGGGTATATTGGTCTCACTTCGCCCGCAGAATGAGTACGATAATGTATCAAGTTGAACACAAGCCGCACCCAGACCTGCAGGCCGACCCCACTCCAGCCCACCTGCAGATGGTGCTGGCCGCTCTGCTCAATACTGGGCGTGCATTGTATGTAAATCCATCGGAATCGGAGTGCCCGGTGATAGTGGTAGTGCAGCCCGACACACTGATGTCACTGGGCGGCGTTGGCTGACTGTTGTGTAACAGCATGTCTGCCATCAGGACACCTGCGGGTGCAACCAGCTAAAGGAATTCGCTCTGTTGCATTCCCGGCTGCCTGCAAGCCATAACATGCCCAGGGACCTGCAGTTATGTATGGACCGATTCAGGGCAGGTTTGGATTTTACGTATAACCCGCTACCCCCCTCCGGCAGGAAGCCGGTTAATGAGCGCAATGATCCCGTCCATGTCGTAACGCGAGAGTAGACTCTCCAGTTCCTCTGCCAGGCACTGCGCATCCGGGCCAAGCCCTTTCAGCTCGCCAATCAAGGTTTCTATTTCCGTCAGGGCGTTGATCCTGGCGGCGGCAAGCAGGCGTTCACGCATGCTGCCGGGCAGATGGATTACATCCGCTTCCCCGGCACACGGCACGGCCCCTCCCGGCACCTCAGCGTCGGCTTCATGCTCGAACTCGACGTGCAGATGCCTCACCATGCAATCGCAAACCTTCTTGAACAGAAAGGGTTTGCCAATGAAATCGTCAAACCCCGCATCCAGATAAAAGGATCGCTGGCGCAGCAGGCCGGATGCCGTAATAGCGACGCACACAATCCCCTCGGCAGGCCATCGATCACGCAGCTGCCGCACCGCGGTGAGCCCGTCCATGCCGGGCATGCGCACATCCATGAAGACGATGTCCGGAATCTGTTCTGCGATCCGCTGCAGCGCCTCGACCCCGCTGCTCGCCATGATCACTTCGACACCGGCGCGCTCCAGGAGCCCACTGAGCACTTCGCGATTGTCCTCCACATCGTCCACCACAAGGGCCCGGACACGGTAGGGTTCCGCCAGCCGGCAAAGCCGCCCCATCTGCTCACCCTTAAGTAACAGGTCGCCCTCGGCCGGCGGCAGTTCCAGTTCAAAGCGAAAGCAGGTCCCCTCACCCGCGCTCGACTCCAGGCTCAGTGAGCCTCCCATGAGCTCGATATGGCGCCTGGTGATTGCCAGCCCCAGGCCGGTTCCACCCTTGGCTTCGCCCTCTTCAGCCTGCTGGAAGGGCTCGAAGATGCTTTTCTGCGCCTCTTCAGTTATGCCGGGGCCGGTGTCCTCCACACTGAACGCGTAACGCTGGCCACTCTGTTCCACCTTGAGGCTGATTTGTCCACGGTCGGTGAATTTGACCGAGTTGCCCAGCAGGTTGATCAAGACCTGGCGCAGCTTGCGATCATCGGCCCGGACCGCCCGCTCTCCGATGTGCACGTCCGCCCGCCAGGTGAGTCCTTTCTGCTCGCAGCGCATCGCAAACATCCCGGAGATGTCCTCCGTCAAGTCACCCAGGTCGAAATCACGGGCATCCAGTGCCATGGCGCCTGCCTCGATCTTCGAAAGATCAAGGATGTCGTCGATGAGACTGATCAGGTGGTTGCCCGCCGAGTGGATCGCCTTTAGCGGGCGGCGGTATTTGTCTGGCATGTCCGGATCGGTCTCGATCAGCTGGGTGTAACCCAGCACCGCGTTCATCGGGGTGCGGATCTCATGGGACATGTTCGCGAGGAACTGGGACTTTGCATGGCTCGCGCTCTCGGCCTGTTCCTTGGCGACGCGCAATGACTGCTCGACTGACTTGCGCGCAGTGATGTCGCGGATGATGCCAACGAAAACCTGCTGCCCGCCCGGGCGCGCCTCGCCGACGGACAGCTCCATCGGAAAGGTCGTGCCATCCTTGCGCCGGCCCTCCACCTCACGGCCAATACCGATGATGCGCTTGTTGCCTGTGGTACGGTAACGCGACAGGTACTCATCGTGCTCCTCCCGGTATGGGGGTGGCATCAGCATCTTGACGTTCCTGCCAACAACCTCATCCTCCCGGTATCCGAACAGGCGCTTGCAGGCCGGATTGTATTCCTGCACGGTGCCGTTGGCATCGATGATCATGACCCCGTCAACTGCGGTCGACACCAACGCCCGCAGGCGCTGTTCACGGTCCTCCAGCGAGCGCGTGGAGGCCCGATAGCGCAGGACCAGGAAGGCGGTAACCCACAACACGGCGGCTTCGAGACTGACATTGAGCAACAAGGCCGTGGTATCGAAGCGGATGGCCGAGTAGAGGTAACCTACCACGATGAGCAGGGTCCCGACTGCGGCCAGCACCATCGGCGCAGACCGCCAGGGGAGCCAGTAGCTTACGGAAATAAGCACAACATAGGGTATGCCATGAATAACCCCTGCCGGCAGGTTGAGGTCCAGTACGAGCATGACCAGCAGCATGACTGTGATTAGCAGCAACATGAGTACCTTGCGCAATTTGCCCATCCTGAACCTCTGAATTCGCTCAGCCATCAATAAGGGAACCGCCGACGGTCCGGTAGAGACTATCGCAACCTTCTTATATTCGCACATCAACGCGATTCAGTCCTGATGGGACAAGGCGGTGGGTACGCGCTGCTGCTTCTCTCGACAGATCCAGTTTGTTAATCTGCCGTTGCAAAGTCCCAAACTGCCGCGTGCCGGTAAGAACGAGAACCAACGCCATGCCCAATGATGCCGAATCGACCCAGTCAAAACTCCTGATCGTCGATGACAAAGCCGCCAACCTTGACCTGCTGCGGGAAATGCTGGCACCGCTCGGCCACCAGATCTTCTTCGCTACCAGCGGGACCAAAGCCCTGGAGATCGCCACATCTGCACAGCCGGACCTGGTGCTGCTGGATGTGATGATGCCCGAGATGGATGGCTTCGAGACGTGCCGCCGATTCCAACAGGACGAGGCACTCAGGGAAATCCCGATCATCTTCGTCACAGCCAGGACCGACGTCGAGGACCTGGCCCGGGGATTCACGGCCGGTGCTGTTGACTATATTACCAAGCCGGTCAAACAGCCCGAGGTGCACGCAAGAGTGGCGACGCACCTGCGCATCCAGGGGCTCATCGCCCAGCAACGCGAGCACCTCGCGGCACTCGAGCAGGCACGCGGTGAGCTGCAGGCACTGAATGACGCCAAGGACAAGTTTCTCTCGAATCTGGGCCGGGAGGTCAGCAGTTCGCTGGCGCAGATCGCGGAAACCAGCACCACTCTCAGGGAGTCGGCCAGGACCCCGGGCGCACCCGGTAGCGGGATCGGCCAGCATCTGGAGGACGTAAACCGCTCAGCCCAGGAAGTGCTGCACCTGCTGGAGACCATACTCGAATGGCCGCGCCTGCAAACCGGTCAGAAGCTCGATCTGCTCTCGACCCAGATCAGCGACCGGGAACTTGGAAATCTGCTATCCAGTTTGAATGATCTGCGCTTTCTCTCCCTGGCAGAAACCCGGGTTGGAGACGCGGGACTGGTCCACCTGCAATCGTTGACCCACCTGCAGGAACTGCATCTCGACCACTCCGATATCACCGACGAGGGTCTGAAGCTCCTGACCACCCTTCCAGAGCTGGAGATCCTTGATCTCAAAGGCACGCGCATCACCGACGACGGACTTCTCCATGTCGGACGTCTGGCAAGGCTAAAGGGACTCTACCTCACACGCACCGGGATCACCGACAATGGCCTGGAACACTTGCGTAGCCTAAGCAAGCTCGAGACGCTCATCCTCTGGGACACCGCAATCGGAGATGCCGGCCTGGAACATCTCAAATCCCTGCAGCACCTCAAGGAGGTCATACTCTGGAACACCCGTGTGACCCAGCAAGGTGCTGAGGCATTACAAGCTGCCTTACCCGAGTGTGACGTCAGTACGACAATGTTCGAGTAATGCCATCTGAATGAGCGCAGGAGATGCAATGCCTATCAACAGGGGCGCTATCCTCCCGCGGGCATACGCATTTACGTGAGGACGGGATAACGCACCTATAGAATAATCACCATTCGGCAGCCGTAATTGGTGGATATTTCATTTACAGGGTGAATACTTGGGAAATCGCATATAGACAACAGGAATCGAACTACTACCAGACCCCTTCAGGGCCGCAAGGTCCTGACGCTGCAGTCACTCACCGCCAGCGACGAACTGTTCTCCACCCGGGCAGGCAGCGTCGCCGGGCTACTCCGGACATCCCGCCCTTCGCTCTTCGGGCCAACCGGTTCAATACGACCTGAATTGCCACCACACAAAGGCCGCGCCCCACTACGGCAGAATCCTGCTTGGCCTGAGGCCGTGAAATCACAGGAATTCAGACCGTAAGCTTCACCCGGACAGCCAGATTCCGGCTCCACCTTCCCTGGTTTAAGCCGTAAACCCTCCCTGAGGGGACAGAACCCACCTCTTTCATATCGGTTGGATAGTCAATGAATACCGCGTTAATACTTCCTGTATACATGGTGCACACTGCAACGGATGGATGAATACTGGACGTCTCGAGTTCTGGAGCAGGTCAGGCATTCCATCCGGGTCACGCATTGCAGTATTCGCATCTGAGAGGCTTGCGTGGACTGGCGCAAGCGGTCCATGCTATCTCACAACAAGCGGCGCCCGGACCAGATGGGCGCGCCAGAATGGAGTCAGACGGCATGACAGACGCAGGGGTGAGTACCATCCTCGGCGATCTCGATACCAGCGTTATCCCGTCGCGCGCCCAGGCGGGGAAGGGCATCTACCCCGCGGTCGAGCCCCTGCAGTCGAGCCGCAAGCGCATGGACCGGAAGGTGCTGGCGGCGCGCCATTACAGCCTCGCCGAGGGGGTAAGTGAACACCTGGCGCGCTATCATGGACTCGAGGACATCATCACCATGCTGGGAATCGAGGAACTGCCGGGAAAGGACCGGCGCATCGTCCTGCGGGCGCGCCGGCGGCAGCGCTCTCTGGCGCAGCCGCTGCAGAGTACCGCCTCGCATACGGGTATTCCGGGTACCTCCGTGCCTCGCAGCGACTGTCTGAGTGACTGCGAGGCGTTCCTGCAGGGCCGCTACGACGACGTGCCGGAAGCGCAGTGGTACAGGCGCGGCACCCTGCGGAGAGGCGCGCCATGAACACCTTTGCGCTGATAGTGAGCGATGCCACGCACAGCGAGCGTATCGAGGGCGTGACCTCATTCGTTGGCGAGGATGCCTCAGGCAGCTTTGGCATTCTCGCCGAACACGCGCGCACTATGACCACGCTGGTGTTCGGCCTGGCGCGCTTTCGCAGCGCAGACACAGACTGGCGCTATCTGGCCCTGCCGGGTGCAGTGCTCTATTTTGTCGACAATGAGCTCACCATCGGCACCCGCCGCTATCTCATGGACAGCGACTACGAACAGATCAGTGCCGCCCTGCAGAAACAGCTGCTGGCCGAGGAAGATAATCTGCGCGCGACCAAAGAGAGCCTGCATCGCATGGACGAGGAGGTCCTGCGGCGCATGTGGGCGATGCGTCGCGAGTACGGGTGAGCCGGATGGAACCACACGAGCAACTCCGCAAACGGGTGGAACAACAGGCGCGGCGCATGAAGCGGGCCGAGCAGGAGCGCCCGACACTCATTGCCCAGACGGTGTACATGGGCACGCTGGGCCTGCTGTTCGTGCTGCCCGTGGTGGCCGGCGCCTATCTCGGTCACTGGCTGGACGGCCTGGCGGAAGGCTATTCGATCCGCTGGACGCTGAGCCTGATCGTTCTGGGCCTGATCGTGGGTGCGGTCAACGTGTATCTGTTCATCCGGGAGTAAGGCATGGGTGCGGGTGAACTTTCCGTCAACACCGTCTTTCAGCTCGGTCCGCTCAGCGTCACGACGACGGTGGTAACGACCTGGGCGATCATGGCCGCCAGCGCGCTGTTCGCCTGGCTGACCACCCGCCGTCTGCGTATCGACCCGGGCCCGCTGCAATCGGGCATCGAAGGCATTGTCTCCGTCCTGGAGGAGGCCATCCGCGCCGTAGCACCGGAACAGGCCCGCCAGATCATGCCCTTCATCGCCAGTCTCTGGCTGTTTCTGATTGTCAGCAATCTCAGCGGCCTCATCCCCGGCGTGCATGCGCCCACCGGGGATCTGTCGGCGACCGCGGCGCTCGCCATGCTGGTGTTTCTGTCGGTGCACTGGTTCGGTATCCGCAGCCAGGGTCTCAAGGCCTATCTGCGTCACTACCTGACACCCAGCCCCATTCTTCTGCCGTTTCACATCATCAGCGAGATCACCCGCACCATCGCCCTGGCGGTACGCCTGTTCGGCAACATCATGAGCCTGGAAATGGCGGCCGCGCTGATTCTGCTGGTGGCGGGGTTTCTCGCCCCGATACCGATATTGATGCTGCACATCATCGAGGCGCTGGTGCAGGCCTATATCTTCGGCATGCTGGCGCTGATTTACGTGGCCGGCGGGATGCAGTCTCAGCAGCTCAAGCAACTGAAAAAGGAGTAAGCCGTGACCGACATGACTTGGTTCACCCTGGCCTCGACCGTAGCGGCCCTGCTGGCGATCGCGCTTGGGGTCATGTTCCCCGCGCTCGCCATGGGTCGCGCCATCTCCAGTGCGCTGGATGCCTTGTCGCGGCAGCCGGAGGCCGAACGTTCCATCATGCGCACCCTGTTCATCGGCCTGGCGATGATCGAGTCGCTGGCGATCTATTGCCTGGTCATCGTGCTGATCGTGCTGTTTCGCAACCCGCTGCTCGAGTATCTGCTGCGCTAAACGGAGACCGCCGTCTTGGAACTGAGCTGGTCGACCTTTCTGCTCGAGGGCATCAACTTTCTGGTCCTGGTGTGGATCCTGCAGCGCCTGTTTTACAAACCGGTGCTGGCGGTGATCGCCAGCCGGCGCGCGGGCATCGAGAAGACACTGGCCGATGCCAGGGCCATGCAGGAAGGCGCCGAAGCGCTGCAGGCGCAGTACCAGAGCCGCCTCGCCGAGTGGGAGCAGGAGCGGCAGGATGCCCGCAAGGCGCTGTACCTCGAGATCGACACCGAACGCCAGCGCCGCCTGGCGGAACTGTCCGGCATGCTGGAGCAGGAGCGGGAAAAGGCCCAGGTCACCGAGCAGCGCCGGCTGGAAAAACTGCATCTGCAGGCCGAACAGTCCGCGCTGGCACAGGCCGCGCGCTTCGCCGCGCGACTGTTGTCCCGGCTCGCCGGTCCCGAGCTGGAGGTGCGCCTGCTGGATCTGCTGCTGGCCGAAATGGCCGCCTTGACGGACGAGCGCCGCGAGGCATTCGCCCAGGCGGCACAACTGAACACGCTCGAGAAGGTCGTGGTCGCCAGCGCCTACCCGCTCGATCAGGGGCAACGCACAAGCCTGGAACAGGCCCTGCGCACCCGTTTTGCCGTAGAGCCCACCTTCGAGTACCGCCAGGACAGTGAGCTGCTGGCGGGGCTGCGGATCTCACTCGGCTCCTGGGTCCTGCACGCCAATCTGCACGATGACCTGGCGGCGTTTGCGCAGTTCAGCCATGGATCGTCCTGAGCCGACCGGCGCCGCAAGCCTGCTGCAGCGCCAGGCCGCCTGGCTGGATGCCTGGCGCCCCGGGCTGCGCGTTTCCGAACAGGGACGCGTGGTCTCCGTGGGTGATGGCATCGCCTGGATAAGTGGACTGCCGTCGGCCGCCATGGACGACGTTCTGGACGTCGAGGACGGCAGTCGTGCCATGGTGTTCGACCTCACGGAGGAACTGATTGGCGCGGTTCTGCTCCGCCAGACCGAGGCGCTCACCGCGGGGCTGACCGTACAGCTCACCGGACGCACCCTGAGTGTGCCCGCCGGTGACGCCCTGCTCGGGCGCGTCATCGATCCGCTGGGCGTGCCGCTGGACGGCGTCCCGCCGCCAGCCCGTAGCCACTGGCAGCGCCTGGATACCCTCTCACCCCCAATTGTCGCGCGCGATTTCGTGCACGAACCGCTCTACACCGGAATAAAAATCGTCGATACGCTGATCCCGATCGGCAAGGGGCAGCGGCAGCTGATTATCGGTGATGAGGGACTCGGCCGCAGCTCGCTGGCCATTGATGCCGTCATCAACCAGCGTGACAAACACGTCTATTGTGTCTATGTGCTCATCGGCCAGAAACGCTCCACCGTTGTCAACACCATCGACACCTTGCGCGACAACGGGGCCCTGGAACACACCACCGTGGTGGTCGCCGAGGCCAGTGCCCTGCCGGGCCTGCAGCACCTGGCAGCCATGACCGGCTGTGCCATTGCCGAGTACTGGATGCAGCAGGGACGGCACACGCTGGTGGTTTACGATGATCTGTCGACCCATGCCAGGACCTACCGCGAGCTGTCGCTGCTGTTGCGCCGGCCCCCCGGCCGGGAGGCCTACCCGGGAGACATCTTTTCCGTGCATGCGCGTCTTCTGGAGCGGGCCACCTGCCTGAACGCCTCCCATGGCGGCGGCAGCATGACCGCGCTGCCGGTCGTGGAGACACAGCAGGGCGAGATTGCCGCCTACATTCCGACCAATCTGATCTCGATCACCGACGGCCAGATCTACCTCGACCGAGAACTGTTCGTCGGCGGTTTTCGCCCCGCGATCGATATCGCGAAATCGGTCTCGCGCGTGGGGGGGCGCGCACAGAATAACCGCATCAAGGACGAGGCCGGACGCATGAAGCTCGATTACCTGCAGTTCCTGGAGCTCGAGGTGTTCACCCGCTTCGGTGCACGGCTGGAGCCCGCCATGGAGGCGGCGTTGCGGCGCGGCCGCGCCCTGCGCGAACTCCTCGAGCAGGACCGCCTGTCTCCCTTGCCCATCGCGTGTCAGATGGCCTGGCTGGTCGCCTTCAATGACGGCCATTTCGACACGCTGGAGCCGGAAACCATTGCCCCCGCTGCCGCGAGCCTCGCAAGGCAGGCGAGCGAATCGGGACTCACGCTCGAGAGTCCGCGCGAGGCCTGGTCTGAGGCGGTCGTCGCCTGGCTCGGCCGGCAGCCGGAGAACCCGGCATGAGCCGACGCCGCGATGTGGACAGTCACCGGTACAGGCTGGACGAGATCCGGGAGATCATGAATTCCATGAAGACCCTCGCCTACATAGAGACCCGCAAGCTGACGCGTTTTCTCGATGCCCAGCGCAGCGTCGTGAGCACTATGGAACGGGTGGGGGCGGATTTTCTCGGTTTCTACCCCTATCCAGACAGCCCGCCCAGGGAGATGGCGCACCTCCACCTCGTGGTCGGAACTGAGCGTGGTTTCTGTGGCGCTTTCAATGCATCCCTCTTGCGGCAACTCGATACCGCGCTGAAGGAATCGCGGCCTGACGCGCCGTCAGTGATCGCAGTCGGCGGCCGGCTGCGCAGCCGACTCGAAGCCGATCCGCGCGTGGCCGTCTTCATCGAGGGCGCCAACGTCGCGGAAGAGGTCGAGCGCGTGTTGAGTCACATCGTCAGCGCCCTGGCCAGACTCCAGCCAGGTCACGGTTCACTGACACTGACTGTGCTTTACCGCGAGGCGGACTCCGAGCGGGTTCTCAGCGAACGGCTGCTGCCGCCGTTTCAGGCCCTGCGCGGGACGGCACCCGCCTTCAGTCATCCGCCGGAGCTGAATCTGGAGCCCGCAACCTTCCTGTCCGAACTGACGGATCACTATCTGTTCGCATCTCTGAACCAGGTGCTGTATACCTCCCTGCTCGCCGAAAACCAGATCCGTCTCCAGCACCTGGACGGCGCGGTATCGCATCTCGACGAAAGCCTCGCCGAGCTTGCGCGGCAATCGAATGTTCTGCGCCAGGAGGAAATCACCGAGGAGATTGAGGTGATCATGTTGAGCGCGCCTGTCCCGCCACACTATCTTCGATCTGATGATGACGGACAGTATGGCCACGGAATCCACGGAAAAACACGGAAAAAATTGTAAGGAATCTCTGGTTAAGTTGTCATTCCTCGCGGAGCGTAGCGGAGACCCGGAATCCAGTGCCTGGAAGTCAATGTGTTAGTGGATTCCGGCATGCGCCGGAATGACGGAAAATGAGTTAACCCGCATTTCTCACCGGGCGGCGATAGAGTCACATAATGCACTGAGGTAAGGAACAGAGTGCAGATCAGAAAAAAGACAGCGTGTAATCAGGCCGTGCCTATCCCGGCCCTGGCTGGTTCTCGCGCGCCCGGACTTGCGCCAGCATCCGGGATCCCGGTGAGAAATGCGGGTTAATCAGACGTTCCCTAATGGGTGTTTGTTCTTTCCGTGTTTTTCCGTGGATTCCGTGGCCATACATTATTTTACCGGCCGATGGCGGGATGATCCGCCGTGAACTCGAGATCCTGGCCGGGGTCTTATTCACTTGACCGCTGTGAGGCCATGCGCCTACGATAATCGGTATGAAATTTGCCTGTCTGTAACAGGGACTTTCACTTAACGGATCATGCTGCATTACTTTCGCCATAACCGCCATCGGGCCTTCATGAAGGGCCTCCTCCTGCTGATCGTCGTCGCCTGGTTGCCGTCGGCGGCGCTCGGCTGTGCGATGGCCGAGTCGGGTGATGGCGGCAAGGGTGTCATGTCGCACTGTGGCTTTTGTCCGCCACAGTCCGACGCCCACCACCACGACGGTCAGGCTCCCGATGGCTCAGGCTGCCAGTTCGAGCCCTGTCCAGCCATGCAGGCCGCGGATAACAGTCAGCTGCTCGATGACGGTGTCGGGCTTCAGCCCCTGCTGGCCGCGGTGCCGGTCCGCATCCCGGTCGGAGATCCCTGGGCAAGCGGGGCGCGGTCCGCCGCGCGCCTGGATGCCCGCGGCCTGGGTTATCAATCTCAACTCTTCTACGCGTACTGCAGCCTGTTGATCTGATCGCACTCCCTGAGAAAGTTCGTTGCGGCTTTCATTGAAGGAGAGTGGTCATGTCAGGTAACAGCCAGTATCGTCGGGTTTCTCCCTGCCTTGTTTTCGGGTTCTTGCTGGGGATGAGTCTGCCGCCGGGTGCGGGAGCGGCCCCTCGGGCGGATGCCGCTGCCGGTGTGCTCGGCCTGGACCGGGCTGTGGCGCTGGCGCTGGATGGCAACCCCGGTCTTGCCGAAATGCGTGCGCGGGCACAGGCCGCGGCGGCGGTTCCGCCGCAGGCCGGCAGCCTGCCCGATCCCATGGTCGGCTTCAATGCGCTGAACCTGCCTGTCGACAGTTTTGACCGCAGGCAGGAGGCCATGACCCAGATGCAGTTTGGTATCAGTCAGGCCCTGCCGTTTCCCGGCAAGCTCGCCCTGAAGGAGAAGGCGGCGGGCTTCGAAGCCGAGGCGGCCGGGAGCAGCGTTGAGGAAACCCGCCTGCGCTTGATCAGCGACGTGAAGGTTACCTGGTGGCGGCTGTTCTACGTGGACAGATCGCTGGAGATCGTCCGCCGCAACCAGGACCTGCTTCGCCAGTTCGTGGAAATCGCGCAGACCAAGTACAAAGTCGGTGAGGGCCTCCAGCAGGATGTCCTGCTTGCCCAGGTGGAGTTATCCCAGTTGATGGACCGCACGCTTCAGCTCGAGGGGGCGCGGCGCAACGATGTCGCTCGGCTGAATGCCCTGTTGAATCAGCCTGCGAACACGCCAGTGGTGCTGCCCGAAAAGGTCGCGACAGACCTGCCCGACCTCCTGCCTGGCCCGAAACTTTTCCAGATGGCGGACGAGGCGCGTCCGCGGCTGGCAAAATCCCTGAGCGAACTGCATGCCGCCGATGCGCGTCTTGAGCTTGCCCGCAAGGATCGCATGCCGGACTTTCAGGTCGGGGCCCTCTACGGCTTTCGGGGTGGAGACAATCCGGATGGCTCGTCGCGCGACGACTTCGCGAGCTTCAGGTTCAACATGAGCGTGCCACTGTATGCCAGCCGCAAGCAGAACCGCGCAATCGATCAGCGCAGCAGCGAGCGGCTGGCGCACCGCTATGCGCTGGAGGATGAACGCGTCAAGGTGCAGGCCGACATCTCGGCGGCCCTGGCGGACTACCAGCAGGCGCGGGAACAGGCCCTGTTGTTTGAAACCGGCATCATCCCGCAGGCGCGCCAGACCGTCGCCTCCATGCTGGCCGGCTATCAGGTGAACAAGGTGGATTTTCTGAATCTGGTGCGTTCGCAGATCACACTCTATAACCACGAAACCCGTTACTGGCAGGCGCTGTCCGAGGCGCAGCAGGCACTGGCAGAGCTGACCGCCGCCGTAGGCCGGGAGGTGACCCATGAATAGACAGGCCCTGGTGGTCGCTTTACTGACCCTGGCCATGGGTGCCGGCGGGGGCTACTGGCTGGCCCTGCAGAAGGCACCGCGCAGCGGTCAGGCGGGTTCCGGTGACTCGGCTCGGGCGGAGCGAACGGTGCTTTTCTACCGCAATCCCATGAACCCGGCGATTACCTCGACCGTGCCTGCGCAGGATGAGATGGGCATGGATTACATTCCTGTCTATGCGGAGAAAGCGGGTGCCGCCCGCAGTGCACCGCCAGGTACGGTCCAAATCGATCCGGTGACGGTCCAGAACATCGGCGTACGTACCTCGCTGGCGGAGCAGCGGGCCCTGAGCCGGACCATCCGTGCTGTTGGGCGCGTGGACTATGACGAGGAACACCTCGCGCGTCTGCATCCCAAGATCGAAGGCTGGATCGAGGAGCTCTACATTGACAAGACCGGCGAACAGATCGGCAAAGACGCCATGCTGCTCAACATCTATTCACCGCAACTGGTGACCAGTCAGCAGGAATACCTGCTGGCCCTGAACAGCCGGGACGTGCTGAAAAACAGCCCCTACCAGGAAATCCAGCAGGGCGCGGAAGACCTTGCCAGCAGCGCCCGTGAACGCCTGGAGCTGCTGGACGTTCCGGAACACCAGATCCGGGAACTGGAGACATCACGCAAGATCAAGAAGCACCTGCACATTCATTCTCCCTTCGACGGCGTCATCGTGAAGATTGGCGCGCGCAAAGGGGAGTATGTAACCCCGCAGACAGAGCTCTACATGATCGCCGACCTGTCGACGGTGTGGGTCTATGCCGACGTCTACGAAAACGAGCTGCCGTGGATTGCGGCAGGAGACCCCGTCGAGATGCATCTGGCGGGCATTCCCGGCCGGACCTTCACCGGCCGGGTCGCCTATATCTATCCGTATGCGCAAGCCAGGACCCGGACCATCAAGGTGCGCATGGTTTTCGAGAATCCCGGCCTGTTGCTCAAGCCGGAGATGTTTGCCGATGTCTCCATTCTGGCACAGCGCCAGGTGGACGCGGTGGTGATCCCTGCCGAGGCGGTGGTGCGGTCCGGTGAACGCGAACAGGTGTTCGTCGTCCGTGCACCCGGCAAGTTCGAGCCGCGTGAAGTCGCGCTGGGTGTCAGTTCACAGGGACTGGTGCAGGTCCTGACGGGTGTGAAACCGGGTGAGGAAGTGGTGACATCGAGCCAGTTCCTGATTGACTCCGAGTCCAAGCTGCGCGAGGCGACGGCGAAGATGCGGGAGGCGATGTCGGGGGGGGAAGCGATGCAAGGGGGGGAGGGTGATGAAGGGGGCAAATAAAGGTAAGAATCCAGAATTCAGAAGTCAGAAGTCAGAAGTCAGAAGTCAGAATACAGAATACGGAACACAGAATACAGGAGACAGAATTCAGGAGACAGAATTCAGGAGACAGAATACAAAGGGCGGAATTCAGAATTCAGGAGCCAGAATCCAGAATTCAGAATACAGAACACAGCATACGGAATACAGAATACAGGAGACAGAATACAAAGGGCAGAATTCAGGAGCCAGAATACAGAATACAGAGTACGGAATTCGGAACAGGGGCGTCACGCCGGAGTCAGACAGGGGAGGGGACAGTCTGCTTCAACCGCTTGCGCCTCACTCCTCACTCCTCACTCCTTACTCCTCACTCCTTACTCCTTACTCCTCCCGGAGTCCCTCATGATCCGTGCCATCATTGATGCCTCGCTGCGCGACCGGTTTCAGGTACTGATCGCGACCGTGATTCTGGTGGCGGCGGGTATCTGGTCACTCGCGCACACCCCTCTGGATGCGATTCCGGATCTCTCTGACGTCCAGGTCATCGTCTTTACGCACTACGCCGGTCAGGCTCCGCAGGTTGTGGAGGACCAGGTGACCTATCCGCTGACCACGGCCATGCTGGCGGTGCCGGGTGCCCGGGTGGTGCGCGGCTATTCCTTCTTCGGCTTGTCCTTCGTCTACATCCTCTTCGAGGACGGTACTGACCTGTACTGGGCGCGCTCCCGGGTGCTGGAGTATCTGAACTATGTGAGCGGCCGACTGCCTGCCGGTGTCACACCCAGTCTCGGGCCGGATGCGACGGGCGTTGGCTGGATCTATGAATACGCGCTGGTGGACACCAGTGGCAGGCATGATCTGGCCGACCTGCGTTCGATACAGGACTGGTATCTGCGCTACCCCCTGCAGACGGTGAAGGGTGTGGCGGAAGTCGCTTCGGTAGGCGGCTACGTCAAGCAGTACCAGGTGGAGGTCGACCCCAACGCACTGCTTGCCTACCAGATACCCCTGTCAAAGGTGGCGCATGCCATTAAGCGTTCGAACCAGGATGTCGGCGGCAAGCTGGTCGAGATGGCCGAGACCGAATACATGGTGCGCGGCCTGGGATACCTCGGTGGCATCGAGGACCTGAAACAGGTTCCCGTGGGTGTCGACAGCGACGGCACGCCGATTCGGCTGGTCGACGTCGCCAACGTGCAGCTCGGGCCGGAACTGCGCCGGGGTCTCGTCGAACTCGACGGCGAAGGCGAGGTGGCCGGCGGGGTGGTGGTGATGCGTTATGGCGGGAATGCCCTGGCCACCATCAAGGGGGTGCGCGAAAAGCTTGCGGAACTGAAAAAGGGCCTGCCGCCAGGCGTGCAACTGGTAACGGTCTACGACCGCGGTGCGCTGATCGAGCGCGCGGTGAATAACCTCAAGCGGACGCTCATCGAGGAATCCCTCATCGTCAGCCTCATCACCATTGTGTTCCTGCTGCACGCACGTTCCGCCCTGGTCGCCATCCTGACCCTGCCCATGGGCATCCTGCTGGCCTTTATTGTCATGAAATGGCAGGGCATCAACGCCAACATCATGTCGCTCGGCGGCATTGCGATTGCCATCGGGGCCATGGTGGACGGTGCTATCGTCATGATCGAGAATGCGCACAAACATCTCGAACACGCGGCGAGCGAGCGGGGCGCACCCCTCGATGCCACCGCGCGCTGGGAAGCGGTGGCCGAGGCCGCCAGGGAGGTGGGACCGGCGTTGTTCTTCTCATTGCTCATTATCACCGTCTCCTTCCTGCCGGTGTTCACGCTCCAGGCCCAGGAGGGACGGCTGTTCTCGCCGCTGGCATTTACCAAGACCTATGCCATGGCGGCGGCGGCGCTGCTGGCGATCACGCTGGTGCCGGTGCTGATGGGTTACTTCATCCGCGGCAGGATTCTGCCCGAGGCAAGGAATCCGGTGAGCCGGGCGCTGCACAGCGTTCATGCACCGGCGTTGCGCCTGGCCATGCGCTGGCGCTGGCTTACGCTGTCCCTTGCAGTCGTGTTGCTGGTGGGGAGCCTCTATCCCGTGGCACGACTGGGCAGTGAATTCATGCCGCCGCTGGATGAGGGTGACATTCTCTATATGCCGACCACCTATCCCGGGCTTTCCATCACCAAGGCGAAGGAGCTGCTGCAGCAAACGGACAAGATCCTCAAGACCTTTCCCGAAGTGGAATCGGTATTCGGCAAGGTGGGGCGCGCCGAGACCGCAACGGATCCGGCGCCGCTCTCCATGATCGAGACCACCGTGCGGCTCAAACCAAGGGCGGACTGGCCGGATCCCGCCAGGACCACTCGGGATGTGATGCAGGCGATGGATGCCGCCATCCGGTTCCCCGGTCTGGCCAACGCCTGGACCATGCCCATCAAGACCCGTATCGATATGTTATCCACCGGCATCAAGACGCCTGTCGGGATCAAGGTCAGCGGACCCGACCTGACGGTTCTCGAGCGGGTCGCCGGTGAAATCGAGCGGGCACTGAAGGCGCTTCCGGAGACCCTTTCGGCCTTCGGCGACAAGGCCGCCGGCGGCTATTACCTGGACTTTGATATCAATCGGGAAGAGGCGGCGCGCTATGGGCTGACGGTGGGAGACATACAGGATGTCATTCAGACTGCCATCGGCGGCATGAATATCACCCAGACCGTCGAAGGCCTCGAGCGCTATCCCGTGAATCTGCGCTACCCGCGGGAGCTGCGCGATAACCTTGAGGAACTGAAACGCGTATTGATTCCGACGCCCACGGGGACACAGATACCGCTCTCGCTGGTCGCCGATGCGCACATGCGGCGTGGACCGCCGTCAATCAAGAGCGAAAATTCGCGGCCCAATGCCTGGGTCTATGTGGATATCAGGGGCTCCGATATCGGCGGCTACGTGGCCAAGGCGAGACAGGTGGTGGAGGCACAGGTGAAGATCCCGCCAGGCTACACCGTCCTGTGGTCGGGTCAGTTCGAATACATGCAGCGGGCGGCCGAGCGGCTGCGTCTGGTGGTGCCGGTGACACTGCTGATTATTTTCCTGCTGCTGTACTTCAACTTCCGGAATTTCAGCGAGCCTCTGGTAGTCATGTTGTCCATCCCCTTCGGCCTCATCGGCGGGTTCTGGCTGGTGTACTGGCTCGGCTTCAATCTGTCCGTCGCGGTTGCGGTGGGTTTTATCGCACTCGCGGGCGTTGCCGCGGAAATCGGCGTCCTGGTACTGACCTTCATCGACCACACCGTGGCGAGGCGCCGGCAGGACAAGGCGCGGACCGGGACAGGCGCGGGCGGTCAGGACAGGCCGGCGGCGCCGGTCCGGCTGGACGCCGGTGAGATCATGGCGGCCGTGCATGCAGGCACGTCGGAACGCGTGCGGCCCATCGCCATGACCGCAACGGCGATAACCGCCGGTCTGCTGCCCATCATGTGGGGCAGCGGTACCGGTTCCGAGGTGATGCAGCGTATTGCCGCACCCATGATCGGCGGGATGGTGACGGTAACCATCCTGAGCCTGCTGGTGTTGCCCGTGGTCTATGCGCTGGTGCTGGTGGTGCGTGAGAGCCGGCGTGCCGACGCCTGAGCCGGCGTCGGCCGCCTGTCTGTCGGTGATCCCGCCAGGGGATGGAGGGGTCGCGTGAACGAGACAGACAAGCTGTCCACGCGGGGTGCCACTGCGGGCAGGCTGGCGCGGGTCGCTAACGGCGCGGTCACCGGCATCGTTCTCGTGTGCGGCTTATGGCTCAGCCTGGTTGCCGCCTGGTATACCCTGAGCGCCTTCAATTTCTTCTACGCCGCTGTGTATGACCTGGCCGGCATCGGGGAGACTATAGAAACCTACGCCCCCACGCACCGCTACAAACGCGGCTTCGAAACCACGACGCGGGAGCAGCGGGTTGCGCTGTTCGGGCAGATCCTCGAGGCGGTGAACCACGGCGGCACGGGGCTGGAGACGATCGTCTATTCCGACCGGGAAGGCCGGCCGATCGATACCCTGTTGCGCAAGGCCGAGATTATCCACCTGCAGGACGTCGCCGATCTTCTCGGGCGGCTCAGGCAGGCCTCCTGGGTTGCGGGTCTGGTCTTTTGCGCGGCGCTGGTGCTGCGCGGGTGGCAGGCAAAAAGTCTCCCGAAACCCGGCCATGCCACGGCCGCCACCGTGGCGTGCCTGGCGGCGCTGGCCGCGCTTATCCTGCTGTCCGGCGCGAAAGCATTATTCTACAAATGGCATACGCTGATCTTTCCGGAAGGACATCAGTGGTTCTTTTATTACGAGGACTCGCTGATGACGCTGCTGATGAAGGCGCCCGACCTGTTCGCCTACCTCGCGGTGCTGCTGGTGCTGTTTTCACTGGGATTCTTCTACCTGCTGCTGGTCACCGTGCGCTCGCTGCTGGAGAGAAACAGGGGCAGGCTGCGGAGCGTCGGACCAGGCTGAGGCAGTTGGGATCCGTAAGGCAGAAGACAGGAGATCAGAATACAGAATACAGAATACAGAATACAGAAGACAGAAGTCAGGAGACAGAAGACAGAAGACAGAAGACAGAAGACAGAAGACAGAAGACAGAAGACAGAAGACAGAAGACAGGAGTGAGGAGTGAGGAGTGAGGCGTGAGGCGTGAGGCGTCAAGAGCCAGAACGGAATCCTGGGTTTTTTCCCTCCGGTGCATGCCGGAATCCAGTAACACATTGACTTCTAACCACTGGATTTAGAGTCGACGCTACGCTCCGCCCGGAATGACGAACTAATCAGAGATTCCCAATAATCCTGACTCCTGACTCCTGACTCCTGTCTTCTGACTCCTGACTCCTGACTTCTGGATACTGTGTTCTGTCTCCCAATTTCTGAATGCCGTCTGCGGGGGACGGCCGCCGCTACGGAAACCCGCTGCTATCCGTAGTACACTACGGGCCAATTTGACGGGGACAGACGGAGTCGGAGGCTGGGGGGCGTAATGATTCGGAAGATCGTTGTAATTAACAGCAAGGGAGGGTGCGGCAAGACGACACTGTCCACCAATCTGGCCGGGTTCTACGCGGCGAACGGGTATCCTTCTGCCCTGTTTGACTATGACCCCCAGGATTCTTCCTTTCGCTGGGTGAGTCAGCGACCCGAGCATCGGGTCAGCATTCATGGGGTCGCCGCGACCCGTCAGCCGGCAGGGAGTCTCACCCGGTCTTTCCATCTGCGCCTGCCTCCCGAGACGAAACGCGTCATTCTCGATACGCCGGCGTCCCTGAAACGCATGGACCTGATCGAGATATTGCGTGGGGCGGCGGCAATTGTGGTCCCGACTCTCCCGTCGATCATTGACAGCCGCGTCACCGCGGCCTTTATCAAGGACCTGGCTGCTGAGGCACAGGTTTATGCGCCCATGGCAGCCATCGCGGTTGTCGCCAACCGGGTGCGCAGGAATACGCGAGCCTTCCGGACACTACTGGAATTTCTCAATGACATCGGCAAACCGCCCGTCGCCTGCCTGCGCGATTCTCAGAACTATGTCTATGCAGCCGAGCAGGGCCTGGGCATTCATGAAATGGCCGAGAACCTCACGCGCGTGGACCGCGATCAATGGCAGCCCCTGATCGACTGGCTGGAGGCGGGTCAGCCGGATGCGGAACTGCTTGAGCCCCCGGAAAAATCTTTCGTGGCCGGACAGGCGGCCGGCAGCTTTCACCGGTCTCTTGTCGGCGTTCGATAATCTCCCGCTGCGTGTCGAGCAGGATCTTGCGCATCGGTGAGTCAGGCGGCTCACCCGCCAGTGCGGTGCGGAGAGTCGCGAGCGCGGCCGCATAAAAGCCGCGATCGGCCAGGGTCAGCGCGAGGTTGTTGCGTGCCGCCGCATTGGCCGGGTCGAGTTCCAGCGTCTGTCGGTAGGCCGCCACGGCGGCCGCCGGACTGCCCGTGCCATAGTGCGCATTGCCGAGTCCAAACCAGGCTGTCGGATTGTCTGGCCACTGCCTGACGGCGGCGGCATAGGCCCGCTGGGCGGCCTCGAATTGACCCACTTCCTCCAGGGCGGCGACGCTTTGCAGATAACGCGCCGGGTCCGGACTGGCAGGAAGTTGGCCGGGTGTCAGGACGACAAGTCCCCAATAGCCCGAGGGTTCCCAGCTCTTGAGGAACCGGCGCGTGGACAGGCGCAGGCGCCGGTCCCGACCCGAGCGCAGAATCAGCTCGTCACGCGAAGGCGCGTAACCGATGACGACGGCATAGTGCCATACCGCGTAGAGGCGCAGCCCGAGGTTCTGTAGCACCAGTACCGGGTGCCCGGCCTGGAGTTCGTCGATCAGCGCCTTGAGACTGGGGTCGATCAGGTAAGGCACACGCCCGTACGCGCGGGCCGTCGCGACCAGCTCGGTCTGCAGGCTGCCCCGGCGTTGCGGCAGATAGACCCGCGGGACGAGCTCCTCGGGCTGTACCTTGACATTGGCGTGCTGCAGGACGGTGGCGAGTGCGGCAGGGCCGCACTGGTAGGCCTCCTGGGCGAAGAAGGGCGTGTCCGTCAGCTCGATCGCTGCGCCGGAGTGGGGCCCCGCCGGCCGCTCGTCCATGAGCGGCGCCTGCGTGGTACATCCGGCGGCCAGCGCGGCGAGCACGGCCAGCCAGCCGCGACACCTCACCGTGTCGGAGCGGAGCGGGCGGGCTTCAGAACTTCTGGAAGATATTGATCACGCCGACAAGTTCCAGGATAAGCAGTACGACGAACACCGCGCCGATCAGGGCCAGCACACTGCCGCCGGCGGGCAGGCTGTCGATCTGCTGTTCGAGTTGCTGGCGTTCGCTTGCCGTCAACATCGCCACACGGGCGCGGGCATTGGCGGGATCCACACCCAGCGCGATCAATTGTGTCTGCACGTCATCCCGGGCAAGAAAGGCGTCGATGCGGGCCGTGCCTTGCTCATGCGCCTGCATCTCGATCGCCGTGCCGGTTCCAATCAGTCCGGCGAAGGAGGCCTGCGGAAAGCCAGCCGCGAGGAAATTGAAGATCAACACGAAGACACCGGCCTTTTTGAAAAATGTTTCGTTCATAATCGTTCCCTTTACTATGCGTGATGTTCTCAAATATCGAATGCCCGGTCCTGGGACAGCATCCGGTTCCTGATGCCCGAGGCCGCGCCTGCCCGGGATGATCCTTGATCCGGCGGGGAATATAGCATACGTCGAACCCCGAAGCGGCAGCCTTAGTGCTCTCAGCCCGCATCCATTACCGGGATAGACAACGGCCGGAAACGCCCTGTCTTAATGCTGATCTGCACGCTACCCTGCGGATCGGTGCCCTGTTCGGCGGCAACGCCTCCCGCTGAGAAATCCGGGCTAGCGAACCAGCAATACCGGACAGCCGACCTGATCGAGGCAGCGCCACAGGGCGTCACCCTCAACCAGCGGGTTATCGCGTTCCACGATGAGCACCTGGCTGCCGCAGCCGCCTACCGCATTGATCAGGTCCTGAACCCCGTTTCCTGGCAGTCGCACAAAGCTGACGCGCTGTTTCTGTGATCGCAGTAAAGTCTCCGCCGCCGTCTGCAGACGACGCGCCTCCGTATCGGGGACTGCCGGAATCACGACGCGGATATCCATCGCCTGGCGTTCCGCGAGGTTGGCCGCGACCAGCAGTGCCCGTGTCGCATTCTCGGAACCGCTGAACGTCACCACCACTGAGGGGGGCATCGTGCGCTCGCGCGGCCGGGGCGCGGCGCCGATGACAGATTCCCGGACGCGCAACCTGAGCCGGTGCGACAGGGTCGCGCCGGGGCGGCCGAGCGTCAGCACATCGACCTCCATTGCCGCCTCCATGAGTTCGGCCTCGACCCGGCCACGGCGGACACGGAAGGAGCAGCTGATGCCTTCCCTGCGCGCCACAAGCTCGAGTGTCTGCCGCATGCGCCGGGCGATGGCCCGCAGTTCCCGTTCCATGCGTTGCAGGCTGACGGTTTCCTGCGCCAGCGAAGCGAGTCGAATCTCACGCAGGAAAGGCAGGCCGGCCAGGTGAATCAGATCGATGTCTTCCACGAAGATGCCCTCGAGCTCGGCCTTGAGGCTGGCGGCCAGTCGGGCCGCCGTCTCGAGGGCCTGCTGGCTGTGTTCGGAGGCATCCAGCACAACGGCGATCCGCCGGATCGTGATGTCAGTCGTCTCCGCGCTCATTCCGACGCCTCGCCTTCCTGATTCGCCGAGCCATCCCCCTTGGAAATGAAGGCACGCATCTGGTCCGAGTACGCGCTGAGTCTGGATTCGACACGCTGGTTGATGGAGCCGTCAGGGAACTGCCCGTTTTCATCCCGCTGGCCTGCCGGGATGCCCATGAGAAGCTCGATGCCATCCGCCACCGTTTCCACCGCGTGAACCGAAAACTCGCCCGCCGCGACCGCGGCACAGACGTCGGGTCGCAACATCAGGTGCTTGACGTTGGATGCCGGGATGACCACACCCTGGCTGCCCGTCAGTCCACGTGTCCGGCAGGCGTCGAAGAAGCCCTCGATTTTCTCATTGACCCCGCCTATGGGCTGGATCTCACCGTGCTGATTCACCGAGCCGGTGACGGCCAGCGACTGCTTGATCGGTGCGTCTGCCAGCGCAGAGACCAAGGCATAGAGCTCTGCGGACGAGGCGCTGTCACCCTCGACCGCGCCGTAGGACTGCTCGAACACCAGGCTCGCAGACAGGGAGAGGGGGCGATCGAGCGCATACTGCGCACCCAGGTAGGCGGACAGAATGAAGACGCCTTTCGAATGGATAGGGCCGCCCAGCTCGACCTCGCGCTCGATATCGACCACCTGGCTGTCTCCGATCCGAACCCGTGCCGTGATGCGCGAGGGCTGGCCGAACAGGAAGTTGCCCAGGCTGACCACGGACAGCCCGTTTACCTGGCCGATCTTCTGCCCGTCGGTGTCGATCAACAGCGTGCCGCGGTGGATTTCCTCCTGAACCCGCTCGCGTACCCGGTCGACGCGGTGATCGGCCGCGTCTATGGCCTGCTGCACATCCTCCCGGCTGACGGTCTGGCGCCCGTTTTCCCGAGCCCAGTAGTCGGCCTCGCGCAGCAGGTCACAGACGCTGCGCATATGGGTGGACAGCTTTTCGGCGTCACTGACCAGGCGTGCGCTGTGCTCGATGACGCGCGCCACCGCCGCACGATCGAAGTGCTGGAGATCCTCCTTGCGCACGAGCATCCCGATCAGTCGGGCATAGTGCTGCTGGCTTTCGGGATTCCAGTCCATGCGGTCATCGAAATCGGCCGCGACCTTGAACAGTTCGCTGAATTCGGCGTCGAGATAAGACAGCAGATAGTAGATGAAACGGTCCCCGAGCAGCACGACCTTGACCCGCAGCGGAATCGCTTGCGGCTCCAGCGATACGGTGCTGACCAGACTCATCAGCTGGCCCGGCGATTCCATGCGTATCTCATGCGATTTGACCGCCCGTTTCAGTCCCTCCCAGGCGAACGGCTGCATCAGCACCTTCATGGCGTCAAGGATAAGGTAACCCCCGTTCGCATGATGCAGTGCACCCGCTCGAATCATCGTGAAATCAGTCTCCAGGGCCCCCAGATGCGCGCGATGCTCGACCCGGCCAATCAGGTTGAGGTAGGTGGGGTGATCCTCATAGACGACCGGTGCCCCGCCATCGGCATCATGCGCGACGAGGGCGTTCACCTGGTAGCGCGCGACCTGTGTCTGTTCGGCGCCGGGAAGCTCAATGCCGAGGAAAGAGGGTTTTTTTTCGTCGGATCGCAGAAATACACGGAAGTGTTCGACGACATCGGTTTCGACTTCGTTGAGATAGGCGACCACCGCGGGTAATTCTCCGTATTTCTCGCGCAGCGCCTCCACCAGATGGCCGACGGCATAGGCCGCCATTTCGCGGTTGAGCGCGCCCATCTTCTCGCGGCTCTCTTTCTGCCATTTGGGCGCCTTGTGGAGCGCCTTGAGCAGCTGTTCCTGGAGCTCGGCGACGTCCTTCTCAATCTGTTCGCGCTCCGCCTTCGGCAGACGCTCGAAGTCGTCCACGGGAAGCACGGCGCCGTCGCGGGTCGGCGCCAGGGTGAAACCGGTTGGCGTGTGGACGAGCTCAATGTTCTTTTCCTTGGCGGTCTTCTGGATCTCCGCGAGGGTCTGTTCCTGTCGTTCACTGAGCTCTTCTTCAATTGCCTGCGAGCGGGTGCGGTATTCGTCACTCTCGAACGACGGCCGGGAGTGCCCCGTGCAGGTCCTCGATCAACTGCTCCATGTCCCTGCTGAGCACCTTGCCCCGGCCCGGCGGCAGTTCGAGTGCGAGCGGGATATGGGGCTGCTGGAAGTTGTTGACATAGCACCAGTCGGAGGGAACAGCCTCGGATACCGCCTTGTCCTCGACAGAGCGGCGCACCAGGGAATATTTTCCGATACCGTTTGGCCCGAGTGCGAACAGGTTGTAGCCTGCGCGCTGGATGCCGATGCCGAAGCGCACCGCTTCCACCGCCCGATCCTGCCCGATCACTTCGGTCAGATCTTCGAGATCCGCCGTGGTCTCGAATTCGAACTGATCCATCTCGCAATGGTGGTAAAGATCAGGCGCTTTCAGATGCTGGATCGTCATAGTCGGTCCTTGTCAGAGGGGGTGCAGGTGTCCGGGCGCTCCGCGCAGCCACGTCAACTTATTGATATGATTCTACTATCGGATGTTAGTCAGGGGTGGGACAATATCCATGATCGATATCAACAACCCGCTCCGGGGATTTGAGTGAGGGCAGACGGCATGGATGAACAGATGCACTGTGAACTGGTCTCATGGGATCAATTCTACAACCTTGCCCGAAAACTCGCATTCACCATCCGGGCGGCCGGCTATCGGCCCCATGTCATCGTGGCCATCGGCCGTGGGGGGTATGTGCCGGCACGCGTCCTGTGTGACTACTTCGATGTGATGGATCTGGCCAGTATCAAGCTCGAGCACTACCACGCAACCGAGCGCCAGGCCAGCGTCCAGGTCAAGTACCCCCTGGCGGCCGATCTGACGGGCCGGCGCGTGCTGGTGGTCGACGATGTCAGTGATACCGGCGAGACTTTTCAGGCGGCGATTGAGCATATCCACGGGCACGCGCGACCGGCAGACGTCAGGACGGCGGTCCTGCATCACAAACAGGTCTCGCGCTTTGTGCCGGATTATTATGCCGAGAAAGTGACCCACTGGCGCTGGATTATCTATCCCTGGGCGCTGGTCGAGGATGTCAGCGCCCTGGTAACCAGGCTGGACCTGGCGCAGCAGGCTCCGGAGGCCGTCGCCGAACAGTTGGAACGCGCCTACGGCATCCGACTGTCCAGGGAGGTGCTCGGAGACGTGCTGGCCCTGATGAAAACGGCCAGGCATATTTCCGGCGACTGACCCGTGGCCCAATGAATGACCGCGACTGTGTGGGCTTTCTTCAGGATGTCCTGCCCGGGCTGCATCTGCGCTGGGCGGGTTTCCGGAAGGTGCGGCGTCAGGTATGCAAGCGCATTCAGCGGCGCTGTGTGCAGCTGGCGCTGACGGACGTGCAGGCCTATCGCCGCTACCTGACGGCGCATCCGGAGGAATGGTCAGTCCTCGACGGGTTTTGCCGCATCACGATCTCATGCTTCTACCGCGACCAGGGGGTGTTCCGTTGCCTGGAACAGACCGTCTTTCCCGCGCTGATCCAGTCCCTGCGCCGCCAGGGTGAGCAGGTCTTGCGGATCTGGAGTGCCGGATGTGCATCGGGCGAAGAACCCGGCACGGTGGCGCTGATGTGGGAGTTCTCGCTCGCCTTGTTGTTTCCGGACATCAAACTGCATATTCTGGCGAGCGACGCCGATGCGACCCTGATCGGCCGCGCAGGGCGGGCCTGTTATTCGCCGGGCACCCTGCGGGAGTTGCCCGCAAGCTGGCGCCAGCAGGCGTTCCGGAGGAATAATGGCGAGTATTGTCTGCAGGCGAGATACCGGAAAGGGATAGAGTTCATGACCCACGACGTACGCAGGGGCTTGCCCGACGGGCCGTTTCACCTGGTGCTGTGCCGGAATCTGGCGTTTACCTACTTCGATGAGCAACTGGGGTGTGAGTTGGGAGCGGTCTTCCGGGCGGGGCTGCGGCCGGGTGGCGGGCTGGTGATCGGTGCCCACGAGCGGCTGCCCGCCGGTCTGCCCGGGTTTGAGCCCTGGCATCCGTGTCCGGCAATCTACCGAAGGGTGCCGGCGGACTGAAACAGGGAGATTGAAACATGTGCAGAAAAGGCAATCCTTCACGGGCTGCAGCCGTGCTCTTCACTCTGCTGGTGTCAGGCACGGCCGGGGCCGCCCCGGCTGTTGCCCCGACGGTTGCGGGGGATGCGCCGGGCGCACCGGAGCGCGGGCAGAGGCTGTATGAGAACCATTGCCGGGGCTGCCATGTCAGCGTCGTACACATTCGCAGTGACCGCAGGGCCGCTTCGCTCGAGGCCGTCAGATGGGAGGTGACCAGGTGGAGCAGCGAGCTGCAGCTCGACTGGCGGAAAGAGGAAATCGCCGACGTCGTCGAGTATCTCGACCAGGAGTTCTATAAACTGGCTCTGCCCGGGGAGCCGAACAGGCAGGCCGAGCCGGACGACCGGGCAGGCGATGCGGGTTCCGATGGGCACTAACCCGCATTTCTCACCGGGCGGCGATAGAGTCACATAATGCACTGAGGTAAAGAACAGAGTGCGGATCAGGCAATAGACAGTGTGTAATCAGGCAATGCCTATCCCGGCCCTGGCTGGTTCTCGCGCGCCCGGACTTGCGCTTCACTCAAGTGGTAGCTACGGCTACCACTTTCGCTCCAGCGTGGCGTCCGGACACACGAGCCCTGCGCCAGCATCCGGGATCCCGGTGAGAAATGCGGGCTAAGGCGCTGAGTCTGCGGGTGGAGTGCTACGCCGGCTACCGGGGTGAGGAAACGCCCCGGCGCCTGTTTCTGGGCGAGCGGGAGGTCGAGGTGGAGGATGTGATCGACCGCTGGCTGTCGCCGAGCCACCGCTACTTCAAGATCCGGGGCAATGACGGTTGCCTGTACATCATCCGGCATGATGTGAGCGCCGGCTGTTGGGAGCTGACGCTGTTCGACAGCGGGCAAAGCGACCCTGCGCGGCTCCTGTCCAGATGAGCGGGCGGAGGGACAGTCCGCCGGGGCCCGCGCCGGGGTGAGTCGGGCGCGAACGGCCCTGGTCGACGGGATTTATTGACCCGTATCAATACGGGTCGCGTGTGTTGGTGTTAAAAAGATATACCTATAAGGAACTTATTGGTCAGACACTATGCAAATACCACTGCAAATCACCTTTCGCGAGATGGATTCCTCTCCGGCACTCGAATCCAAGATTCGCGAGAATGTCGACAAGCTCGAGCGGACCTGCGACTACATCACCAGTTGTCGGGTCGTCGTCGAGCAGTTCGGTCAGCACCACCGTCAGGGCAAGATGTACGGCGTGCGCATCGATTTGACTGTCCCGGGTACAGAGCTCGTGGTCAGCCGTGAAAGCGGCCTGAATCATGCGCACGAAGATGCCTATGTGGCGATCCGTGATGCGTTCAAGGCCGCACGACGCAAACTGGATAACTATACCCGGCGTCAGCGGCAAGAGGTCAAGACCCATGAGGCGCCCCCGCATGGCCACGTCGCGGAGCTGTTCCCGGATGAGGGTTATGGCAAGATCGAGACGCCGGATGGGCGCGAAATCTATTTTCACGAAAACAGTGTCCTGAACGGTGGGTTTGCCAAGCTGGTGGCCGGCAGCGAAGTGCGCTTCGTCGAGGAGTCGGGGGAGAAGGGTCCCCAGGCAAGTACCGTGCAACTGGTAGGCAAGCATCATATCGTCGAGTGACGCGGCGTCCGCTCAGGATCAGGCTGTGACGTCGAATACTGGCCAGCATCCGCCTCCGACACGCCGTGCAGGGTCGTCCCTGTTTCGCCGGCAGGCGGACATCAGGCCGGACAATGGGGTGAGATACTGCTGACCGGGATACCCTCGGGCGAGGCCGGTGCGCCGATGCCGATACCGGACAGGCCGCTCGCCCCTCGGCAATCGATCATGACAACTTGGGAAACGCCTCCAGTCGAGGGTATCCCCTACGTGCCCGGGGTGGTCCGCGGCGTGCTGTGCCGTGGCCGGCATAACCTCGTCGCGGGTAAGCTGTGCATCCTGTCGCAGCGGGACATACTGGAGGTGGTGGGGACTCGCGGCGCCGGAGACGCGCTGCTGGCCGAACAGCTTCGCGGTGTCGGGATATTGGCCGTCGGTGGGGCCCCGCTGTCACATCCCATGATCCGCCTGCTCGGTCTCGGCGTGCCGACCGTGATCGTTTCGGCTGCGCAGCTGTCTGGTCTCACCGAGGGCGTGGAACTGGTCCTGGATGGCGCCACGGGGCGTGTTGCCGGTTCCGCGCAGGAGGCGACGGCCGCGCGGGCGAGTGAGCCGCCCGTACCCCGGGCTGGCTCGCCGGTGCTCACCGCGGATGGCGTTGAGGTCAGGCTCAATGCCAGCGTGGCCGGCGCACGGGGTGCCGCCAACGCCGTGGCGCAGGGCGCCGCCGCGATCGGCCTGGTCCGTTCTGAATACCTGCTGCCAGCCGATGACATTCCTTCGCGGGCCGATGACTTCGAATCTCTGCTGGAAACCCTCTGTACCGCCGCACAGCCCCTGGCACTCACCCTGCGCCTGCTGGACGTCGCCGCCGGCAAACTGCCCGCCTGGCGGGCCAGGCTGGCGGGGAGCGAGGGTCCCCTCGGTCTGCGGGGTACACAACTGTATGCGACCGAACCGGTGCGCAGTGTCTACCGGGCCCAGGTCCAGGCCGTGGGCCGGCTGGCGGGGCGCTTCGCGCTGTCGCTCCTGCTGCCCAATGTCTCCGGACCCGCGGAATTCCGCCGCTGGCGAACTGAGATCGAGCAGCTGCTCCCCCGGCCGGTGCCCATTGGTGCGATGGCGGAGACGCCGGCCGCCGCCCTCGCGCTGGGCGAGACGCTGAAGATCGCCGACTTCGTCGCGCTCGGCTGTAACGATCTCATGCAATGTTTCTTTGGTGTCGATCGCGACATTCCCGAGGTCAGCGAGTTCCTGGATCCCTGCGCACCGGCGCTGTTTCGTTTTCTGCGTCAGGTGGCGGCGGCGGCCGGCGAAGCGGTCGGCGAGGTTCAGCTGTGCGGCCTGCTGCCCCAGTCCCCCGGCATCCTGCCGGTGCTGCTCGGCCTCGGCTACCGGCGGTTTTCCGTCGAGCCTGTGGTGATTCCCTATCTCGCCCGGACGATCGGTGCCGTGCGCATGGCCTCGGCCGAGGCGCTGGCGGCGGCGGTGTGCGCGGCGCCGGACGCAGAGGGCGTGCGTCTGGTACTGGGACTGCCGCGCGGCTCCGCCTGGGGCATCGGTGCACAGGCCCTGCCGCCGCAACCCGAGCCGGGCTAGCCGTCCATCCGGGTTTGCTGCCTTTGCAGGTGGCTGGGCGGGGTGTTAAAAAGAAACCTGACCTGTGCCGGGTTTACTCAGGTGATCGCAAGTCAGTGGATATGCCAGCGCGGGGCACGCCGTAAAGACATTTCCGCAGGTTCGATGCGGGCGTCCTGGCCGCCAACGGTCCCGCGTCGCCTTGCTGACTGACTTGTTTCCAGATTCGTAACGGCGGGGAGAATACCGATGGCTGTGGCAGAGACGGTGAAACAAAGCCTGGAATCCGCAGGGGTGGATTACCAGCTGGTGGCGCATCCACGGAGTGCAACGACGCGGGAAACGGCAGCCTCCGCCGAGGTTCCTGCCGATCACATCGCCAAGGCGGTGATTCTGCACGATGACACCGGTTTCCTGATGGCCGTGATCCCGGGCTCCAACTGGATACGGATCCACAAGTTACAGCAGGAACTGAACCGGCCACTGGAGCTGGCCCCGGAAGCGGAGGCGGAGCGCCTGTTCGGCGACTGCCGGCCCGGGGCGATGCCCTGTCTGGGCGGGGCCTATGGGATCGAAACGGTGGTGGACGAGGAAATCGACTCACTGGCAAACGTCTATTTCGAGGCGGGCGATCATGAGCTGCTGGTACGCGTCAGCGGCGATGATTTCCGCAAATTGCTCGGTGGTGCGCGGCGTGGCTTCTACAGTCACCCCGGCGAGGATTGACGGCAGTGCGGAGTCCGTCTGCCCAGTACTCTTCAAATGAGTTGATAAGAATGGATGCTGACGAATTAAGCTGAGGGTCAGAAGACAGAATAGAGAATACAGAATACAGAAGACAGAAGACAGAAGACAGAAGACAGGAGTCAGGAGTCAGGAGTCAGGAGTCAGGAGTCAGTAATGGGGTCCAGGGTGTGTCTTGCGCCGCGGCAGCTCCGCTTAGATCAAGACCTGGTTGCTGGTCTCGGAATCCACGGAAGGACACGGAAAAAATTCTAATGGCTATTGGTTCTTTCCGTGTTTTTCCGTGGATTCCGTGGCCATAAGTTCCGTCATCATCAGATTGAAAAAGCGCTATTCCGGCTGACAGGAACCTTCTCTGACCCATACGCCGCGTTCTTCACAGCGGAGCAGTTCGTTGCCGCTGCAGACGTACTCTCCGATGGCGTAGCTCTGGTCGTTGAAATAGCAGACACCGGTTTCCAGCTCGAGGTCCAGGGAGAGATCCTCGGCATCGGCTTCATCGAAGATCGGCGAGTTCCTGCGTTCCGGGTCAGGGGCGCCAACGTGAGGGGTCGGTTTCAAACTGGACATGTTGTGTCCTCCCAGAAGTGTCCGTGCGGCGGTGCTCAAAGTCTACCACATCAGCTTGCCTTCAACGCGGCGCCCGCGCGACAGGCGGTATCAGTCGCGGTACAGGTAGTCCCGCGTCCAGGGGATCTCATTGTTGTCTGCGCGCGCGAACGAGACCTGGAACAACTGCAGATAGCCGGTGCGGAAGGCCGCTGTCGAACCGGCGAGATACAGCCGCCATGCCCGGGCGAAGGGGAGGTCATACATCTGCACAGCGCGGTCAAAAACTGACTCGTAGCGCGACAGCCAGTGCTCGAGTGTCCGCGCATAGTGCAGGCGCAGGTTTTCGACATCGAGTATGGAGAGGCCACCTGCGTCGAAGATCCGGGTCATCTCGCCCAGGGTCGGCGGATAGGCGCCCGGGAAAATGTACCGCTCAACCCAGGGATTGAACGGTTCCGGCACGTTCCTGCCGATGGAGTGGATCAGGCCGCGGCCGGTGTCTTTCAGGCAGGCATCGATCAGCCGGCCGAACGCCCGGTAATGATGCGGGCCCACGTGTTCCAGCATGCCGACCGACACGAAGACATCGTAACTGCCCGAGATCTCGCGGTAGTCGCCTTCGATGAACGTCACCCGGTCCTCAAGTCCCGCGTCCAGCGCCCACTGCCGGGCATGGGCAATCTGTTCGTGAGAGAGGTTATAGGCCTTGACCCTGACGCCATAGTGCCTGGCCATGTGCAGGGCGAGGGCACCCCAGCCGCAGCCCGCTTCGACCACTTCCTCGCCGGGTTGCAGGCGCAGCTTGCGGCAGACGTGATCCATCTTGGCAATCTGCGCATCCTCCAGGCTTGTCGCCGGATCGGGAAAATACGCGCAGGTATAGACGAGCTGTCGATCCAGCCACAGCCGGTAGAAATCGTTGCCGATGTCGTAGTGATGATGCACATTGTCCCGTGAGCGGGACCGGCTGTGCTGGTAGAAACGGCGCAGTCGCGCCAGCACGGGGTGGATCAGGGCGCGGCGCCGCCGCTGTGACACGCTGCGGTAAAGCGCCTCCAGACAGGCCACCAGGTCCCCCTCGACGTCGAGGCGCCCCGCCGCATAGAGCCTGCCGTATTCGAGATCGGGATGCACCAGCAGGCGCAGCAGCGCCATGCGGTCGCGAATAGCGACCCGTCCCGGCGCGGATGAGTGTTCCGCAAACAGCACCTCGCCGTTCCAGAGGGCGATGGGAATCGGCGGGGCCCCCACGGCCTGGAGGATCTCTTCCAGCAGTTTCTGCTTCACGGCACGCACTCTGTCGGCAGCGCGCAATCCGGTACCGTGGTTGCGCGCATGCCTCGCGGTCGTTTGCGGCAGCTGTCCGCGCTCACGCCATTGGCAGCGTCGGAGCGGATGTTGCCCTGTGCAAGGTTCCCGACCCGTGCGCTGCACCGGGCTGATCGCCGCCGGTCCGGCGCCCCGTTCATTAATAGCACATCTGGCTGCCGAATGATGACTCCCCCGGGGGCTGGCCAGGCCGCCGCTCAGGCAAATTCCCTGAACCTTGGCATGAGGTTGAGTGCCTGGGCAACGCCCTCGCAGGTGATATGACCCGCAAAGGTGTTGACACCCCGGGCAAAGCCCGGATCCTCGCGCAGGGCGGCGAGGCCGCCGTCTGCCAGTCTGATGACATAGGGCAGCGTCGCGCGGGTCAGGGCAAGGGTGGACAGCCGCGGATAGGCGCCCGGCATATTGGCCACGCAGTAATGGATGACGCCGTGTCTTTCGAACACCGGGTCCTGATGCGTCGTCGGATGGGATGTCTCGACACAGCCGCCCTGATCAATGCTGACATCAACGATCACCGAGCCGGCCTGCATCTGCTGAACCATATCCGCTGTGACCACGTGGGGTGCCCGCGCGCCCCGGCTCAGGACCGCGCCCACGACCAGGTCGGCATCGGCGATCGCCGCTGCGATGTTCTCTGGCTGTGACAGAACGAAGTGAATGTCGCGGGAAATGTCGGCCTGAAGTTCGGGGACTCGCTCGCGATGCCGGCCAACGATGTGGACATGCGCGCCCATGCCGTCCGCAACGCGTGCGCTGTGCCGACCCACGACGCCGTCACCGATGATCACCACCTTGCCGAAGCGCTCACCGAGGACGCGTGCGAGCAGCATCCCCTTGCCCTGGTTGAAGCGGGCCAGGTGATAATTGCCCATGGTCACGGCCATGTTTCCGGCCACTGCGCTCATGGGTGCGAGCAGTGGCAGCTTTCCGGCCGCGTCTTCCACGGTTTCATAGGCGATCGCAGTGGTCGCGCGGCGCAGCAGTGCCTCGGTCAGCGCCGGCGTGACGCCGGCCAGGTGAAAATAGGTGAAGACCATCTGGCCCGTGAGATAGCCGTATTCCGGCTCCAGCGGTTCCTTGACCTTCAGCACCAGATCCGTGCTCCAGGCGGCCTCTGTCGGGACCAGCTCCGCGCCCGCTTGTGCGTAATCCGCGTCGGCGAAGCCGGAACCGGCGCCCGCGGTCTCCTCGACCCTGACGCTGTGACCGGCCCCGGTCAGGGTGCGCGCGCCTGCCGGCGTCAGGGCCACGCGGTTTTCGTTCTGCTTGATCTCTTTGATAACGCCAATCTTCATGTGCGGTTCCTGCGCGGGTTCATTCGGGTTGTGTCGGGCAAGGCCTCACCGCATTATAAGGGCAACAGGAACTCCGTTTCTCAGACTTGACTGACAGCTGTCAGGACCGTTACAGCGCCCTCTGTTCGGGGCGTTTTCCGGCACCGCAGGGGGATCACGCATGAAGCCGATGACGCGTATGTTGCAGGATATCGAGCGGGAGGTCGAACTCACGCGCAGCCTGATCGGAAAAGACGCGCTCAACCCCCGGGTGATCGAGGCAATGAAAAAGGTGCCCCGGCACGAATTCGTTCCGCCGGGCGCCCAGACCTATGCCTACGACAACGGACCGCTCCCGATCGGCCACGGCCAGACCATTTCCCAGCCCTACATCGTGGCGCTGATGACGGATCTGCTGAATCCGGCGGCAGACGATGTGGTGCTGGAGGTCGGTACGGGTTCGGGTTATCAGGCGGCAATCCTGTCGCTGCTGGTCCGGCAGGTCTACAGCCTGGAGATCGTCGAGCCACTGGCGGCGCAGGCGCGCGAGCGGCTGCAACGGCTCGGTTACACGAATGTCGAGGTGCGTAACGCCGATGGTTACCACGGCTGGGCCGAGCATGCGCCATTCGATGGCATTGTGGTGACCGCGGCGGCGCCCTACATCCCGGATCCTCTTATCGAACAGCTCAAGCCGGGGGGGCGGCTGGTCATTCCCGTCGGCCTCCCGTATTACCACCAGGAATTGATGCTGGTCGAGAAGACTGCGGACAATGAAATCCGTACGCAGGATGTTCTGGGTGTGGCCTTCGTGCCACTGACCGGGGAACACGAGGTAAGTCCGGCTGGAAGAACACCGTGAATTTTGGGCGGAAGGCGGAAGGCAGAATACAGAATACAGAATACAGGAGACGGGAGACGGGAGACGGGAGACGGGAGACGGGAGACGGGAGACAGAATCCAGAATCCAGGAGACGGGAGACAGGAGACAGGAGACAGGAGACGAGGAGTGAGGAGTGAGGAGTGAGGAGTGAGGAGTGAGGAGTGAGGAGTGAGGAGTGAGGAGTGAGGAGTGAGGAGTGAGAAATGTAGGGTGGGTTAGCGCTTTTTGCGTAACCCACCAGGCGTTGCGAAGCAACACCAGGCACATCCGGCGGGTTGCGGTACGAACTGCGTGCGTAACCCATCACCCCGCGTTTCGATTTTAGTCAGTGCCGTTTGAGACAGAATCCAGAATGATGCAGCTCACCTGGGCGGCGTGTCCCGGCGGGCTTACGCCCCGGCTATGCTTATGTCCATGAGCAGTGATGATGTTTTCAGCACCGTGATCTCGCGGCAGGTGTGGGACACCAAGTACCGGTATCGCGACGACGGGACGATTCGCGATGCGTCCATCCAGGACACCTGGCGGCGGGTTGCCCGGGCACTGGCCGGGGCCGAAGGCGCGGCGCGCGATGCCTGGGAGGCGCACTTTTATGCTCTCCTGGAGGGCTTCAGGTTCCTGCCTGCCGGGCGGATCCTGGCTGGCGCCGGAACCGGTCGGCGGGTAACTCTGTTCAATTGTTTTGTCATGGGCGTGGTCGAGGATTCCATGGATGGTATTTTCGACGCGCTCAAGGAGGGCGCCCTGACCATGCAGCAGGGCGGGGGGGTCGGCTATGACTTCTCGACCCTGCGTCCCTGCGGCACGCCTGCCAGGACCGTCGGCGGGATCGCCTCCGGCCCGGTGTCTTTCATGCGTATCTGGGACAGCATGTGTGGCACCCTGTTATCGACCGGCGCCCGGCGCGGCGCGATGATGGCGACGCTGCGCTGTGACCACCCGGACATCGAGCGCTTCATCGATGCCAAGCGCGATGAACGGGAACTGCGCAATTTCAATCTCTCCGTCCAGGTGACGGATGATTTCATCCGCGCCGTCCATGCGGATGCCGCGTGGCCGCTGGTGTTTCCGCTCGCCCGGCTCGGAACCGGAGAATCCGGCAATGCCGGCGAGATCGTGATGCGACGCTGGCCCGGGACCGACCAGGCGGTCGCCTGTCGCGTGCTGCGAGTGGTCCGTGCCCGGCCCCTGTGGGACCGCCTCATGCGGGCAACCTATGACTATGCCGAGCCGGGCGTGCTGTTCGTCGACACCATCAATCGACTGAACAACCTCGGCTACCGCGAGCATATCAGCGCGACCAACCCCTGCGGCGAGATTCCGCTGCCGCCCTATGGCGCCTGTAACCTCGGCTCGATCAATCTGACGCGGTTTGTCGATCGTCCCTTCGCTGAGGATGCGCAGCTGGATCTGGAGGCGCTGGCCGAGGCGGTGCGCGTTGCCGTGCGGATGCTGGATAACGTGATTGATATCTCGCGTTTTCCGCTTCCGCAACAGGCCGAGCAGGCGCGGGGCAGCCGGCGGATCGGGCTTGGAATCACTGGTCTCGCGGATGCGCTGATGATGCTCGGCATCCGCTATGGGGAGGACCGATCCTTCCAGCTGGCCGCCTCGGCGATGGCGACGCTGTGTCATACCGCCTACCGAACCTCGGCCGCGCTCGCCGAGGAAAAGGGGGTGTTTCCCTTCTATGAGCCGGGCAGATTCCTGCAGGCTGAGTTCGTGCGCCGCTTACCCGCTGACATTCAGGACGCCGTCCGGCGGAGCGGATTGCGCAACAGCCACCTCACCGCGATTGCGCCGACGGGCACCATCAGCCTGCTGGCAAACAACGTCTCCAGCGGTCTCGAGCCGGCCTTCGACTGCCAGTACCGGCGGCGGGTGCGCCAGCCCGATGGCAGCTATGCGGATTTCGAGCTCGTCGACTATGCCTGCGCCCGCTGGCGTGAGCTGGACGCGGACCGGGCAGTGCCCGCTGCCTTTGTCGATGCCCGCAGTCTGGGCTGGTCGGAGCACCTGCGGATGCAGGCGGCCGTGCAGCCATACGTCGACAACGCCATCTCCAAGACGATCAACGTGCCGGCAGATCTCGATTTCCCAGCGTTCAAATCGGTGTATGAAAGGGCCCATGCGCTGGGCCTGAAGGGCTGCACGACCTTCCGTCCGAATCCGGTGACCGGCGCCGTGCTTGCCACGGATGAGCCGGCAGCAGGCAGTCACCATTGTTGCAGCATCGAACGAGAGGCCGATTGAGACAGGTGCCGGCACCGGCGGCAGATTCCTAGTGCTTTTTCAATCGGATGATGACGGATAGTATGGCCACGGAATCCACGGAAAAACACGGAAAGAACCAACACCCATTAGAATTTTTTCCGTGTTTTTCCGTGTTTTTCCGTGGATTCCGTGGCTATAAATTTAAGAATACTGGCACTCAGCTCAATTTTTCAGCATCCGTCATTATCACCTTGAAGGAGTACCAGGGCCTGATTGCAAATTCGCCGGATCCATGCTTGACTCACCGCAGGCCGGCGGGCGCAGTCTGACCGCCTCTTTACTGAATAACCAGGAGAAAAAGTGATGGCACAAAAAGGTGAATCGAAGGGCGAGGTGACGCGGGCAAAAGAGGAGCAGCCCGTTGAGCGGGTAAGCCCCACGCGCGCGCTGAGCCCCTTCGAGGACGTGGAGCGGATGTTCGAGGGCTTTTTCCCGTCGGGCTGGATGCGGCCCGGGCGCTGGGACTGGCCGACATGGGCGGAGCGTGCCATGCCCTTCGAAGGGCGCATGCCGAAGGTGGACGTCGTTGACCGCGAGGACGAAGTCGTCATCCGCGCCGAGTTGCCTGGTGTTGACAAGAAAGACCTGGATGTCTCCATGACCGATAACACGGTGACCATCAAGGGCAGCACCAGAAAAGAAGAAAAGGAAGAAAAGGGCGACTACTATCGCTGCGAGATTTCGAGTGGTTCCTTCTCGCGTACCGTCACCCTGCCCGCGCAGGTGGATGCGGGCAAGTCCAGTGCCAGGTTCAAGGACGGCGTGCTCGAGCTCAAGGTACCGAAGAAGGAAAAGGCAAAGCGCCGCAGCATCAAGGTCGAGTGAAACACGGCCGTACGGCCGGCTGCGCAGGGGCAGGGAGCCAGCCGCAGTTCCGCTGGCTCCGTTCTTTTGCGCGCGTGGGACGGTCATGCCCAATGAAGCCCGTCTCAGACCGGGCTCAGCGGGCCGACAGGGGATTGTGATGGTGGACGGAAGAGATCCGGGGGCCCGGATGCGGGACGCGCAGCAACGCCGGGGCGGACGAAAACGCGGGGGCAAGCTCATTCCGCTGCTGATACTCGCGCTGTTTGCCCTGTTCATTGCCACGCAGGAGATTCCCCAGGTGCGTGACTGGGTGGAAGGCATGCTCAGTCCCGAGAAGGCGACGATGCGCAAGGCCTGCCACGCGGCGGCGCTCGCCGCCTCCCGGCAACCCGACTTCGCCCGTGTGATCGATCGGGGTGAGTTCGAGTCGACCCAGGGCGGATTCCTTGTCAGGGAAGTGGTCATGGGCGAGATGGGTGAAAATGGCAATGAGATCCGCTACCGCGTCAGCTGTTATCTCGATGTGAGCGGGAACATCGTCCGGACCCACCGCGAAGATTTTGAAGTCAGCGAGTAAGACCCGTGCGGAGCGACGGGAAAGCGCGTATCTGTGGGTGATGCCGTGGCGGGTGATGCGGCGGTGCTCGCAGCGCTTTTCCTGCAAATGGCCCGCGGCCGGTGCTCGTATTACCCGCCCGGCACGCCGCAACTGAGCCGCATACAGGCGACCATGAATACCTTCGGACGCCTGCTCCGCGTGATTCCGCGCCTATCCGACTTGTGCCCCGCATCGCGATGCGGTCCGGCAAGAGGTCGGGCCTGCCCGGTATCCGCCGTGGTCCTGTTTTCTCGCTCGCATTCTGCGGGTCGGGCCTGCCCGGTATCCGCCGTGGTCCTCACAACCGATATGGAGTGCACCTGTTATGAATCAGTTAACACCCGAAGAGGAAAAGAAACTCGCTGGTCTGCCTAAGGGAACCTTTGCATTGATGCTGCTGCTCGGTGCGCTGCTTTTCGCGGGGTGGGCATTCATGTTTTTCGCACGGTTCATTGAACACGGCCCGGTGAGCTGAAGGAGGCAGTCATGTTCAACGATCCCTTGAGAGCGATTTGTGACGATCCACTCGAACGGAAATGGATATGGATATCCCTGGTGCTCGCGGTCGTGATGGGCGGACTGCTTGGCTTTTATGCCGTGGCCAGCAATCTTAATCCGCCGAGCAATGTCGAAACCATCGACTCCTCCCGACTGCATCTCACCGAGGAGTTTGCAGAGGACAACCTGGGGGTTAAGAACCAGCCCGATGGCAGCCTGACAGTCACGCTGGTAGCCGCCCGCTATGGCTTCTATCCCCAGCGCATCGAGGTGCCCGCCGACACGCCGGTGACCTTCCGCCTGGCCAGCGCCGATGTGCTGCATGGGGTGCATGTGCCGTACACCAATATGGCGACCATGATCGTACCGGGATACGTCTCCGAGGTGCATACCTCATTCCCTCGGCCCGGTGAGTATTCCCTGTTTTGCAACGAATACTGCGGCCTCGGGCATGACCATATGTGGTCGCGTCTGACGGTGGTACCGAAAACGGCGGGGGGAGAATAGGCATGAGCGATACCAGAGCCGCGGGATTGAGTCTGGCCAACATGTGGGTTGGCTTCATTGCCTTTGGGGTTGCAGCCCTGCTGGGTGTTTACCAGACCGTTGAACGGAGCGGTCTGCTGCCTGACATTCAGGTGCCGGCGTTGTATTTCGGCTCCGTGTCCACGCACGGCGTGCTCATGGGCTTTGTTCTGACGACCTTCCTGGTGATGGGCTTTGGCTACTATTGCGCCACGACCAGCCTCAAACAACCATTGTGGAACAAGCCACTCGCCTGGTTCGGGTTCTGGCTCTCTGTCACTGGCGTACTTGCCGCGGCCATCCCCCTGCTGACCGGCAATGCCTCAGTGCTCTATACCTTTTACCCGCCTCTCATGGCGCATCCCGCCTTTTATATCGGCGCGGCATTGCTGGTGGTGGGTTCCTGGTTCTGGTGTCTGGAAATGATCATGATGATGGTCACATGGAAGCGGGCCAACCCGGGTGAACCGGTCCCCTTAGTCATGTTTGGCACGACGGCTAACGCCATCCTGTGGTTGTGGACCAGCCTTGGCGTCGCCGCGGAGGTCATTTTCCAGTTGATCCCCTGGTCGCTGGGCCTGATAGAGACGGTCGACGTCGGGTTGGCGCGCACACTCTTCTCCTGGACGCTGCACGCCATCGTGTACTTCTGGCTGTTCCCGGCCTACATCGCGATGTATACGCTGCTCCCGAAAGCGGCCGGCGGAAAGCTGTTCAGCGACCAGATGGGACGCGTGGCGTTTATCATGTTGCTGGTCTTCTCGGTACCGATCGGCTTCCATCATCTGTTCATGGATCCCTTCCAGGCCGCCGGCTGGAAGTTCCTGCACATGACCGGCACCTTTATGGTGGCGGTGCCAACGCTGATTACGGGCTTCACGATTATCGCGTCCCTGGAAACGGCCGGAAGGCTGCGTGGCGGCAAGGGCCTGTTTGGCTGGATTGCTGCGCTGCCCTGGAGTCATCCCATGGTGACGGCTGGCGGTCTGGCCATGTTACTGCTGACGGTCGGCGGGTTTGGCGGGATGATCAATGCCAGCTATGCCATGAACACCATGGTCCACAACACCCAGTGGGTCACCGGCCACTTTCATCTCATCTTCGGCGGGACGACGGTGATCATGTATTTTGCGATTGCCTATTACCTCTGGCCAAAGCTGACGGGCAACCAGCTCTATTCCAATCGCATGGCACTGACCCAGTTGTGGTTGTGGTTCGTCGGCATGCTGGTGCTGACCCTGCCCTGGCACGTGCTCGGTCTGCTCGGTCAGCCGCGGCGCATCTCGTCGACACCCTATGACTCGCCCCTGGTGGCCGAATGGGGGCCGCACGAGGTGTCCATGATTATCGGGGGTATCATTCTCATGGTCTCGGCGCTGTTACTGATCTACAACCTGTGGAAGACACACGCTAACCCGCAGGTCGAGACAGACACCGAAGTTGCCTACGCCGAGCCGCTGCATCCGGTGCTGCGCCTGCCCAGGCTGCTGAACGGGTTTGCCTTCTGGAACTGGCTGGTGCTGGTGTACATGGTGGCCAGCTATGGCTATCCGATCCTGCAGTTCTTCATCCTGGAAACCCACGGTACAGCCCCCTGGAGCATCTGATGGCGAAGCGACTGATTTTGCTGGTGGTGAGCGGACTTGCACTGTTCTCGTCGCTCGCGACGGCGGAGCCGTCCTCGGAGGTGGCCTTTGATGCGCAAACGACCGCCCTGCTTGCCGCCGCGGATCCGCAACGGGGCGAGGTCCTGGCCAAGAAAGGCAGATGCCACAGGTGTCACGGTGAGGCGGGCGTTTCGGATGACCCTGCGGATGTCAATATTGCCGGCCTGCGCGCGTCCTATTCGTTCAAGCAGCTCAAGGACTATCAGACCGGAAGCCGCAGCAGCAGGGACATGAAAAAGCAGACCCGGAAGCTCGACGATCAGCAGCTGGCGGACCTCTCGGTCTGGTTTGCCTCTCTGGCACCGGCACAACGCGCCGCATCGGCGGACGTGGAAGAGTCCGTGCGGCGGCTGGTCTTCCACGGTGATCCGCAACGCATGATCAAGGCCTGTTCGTCCTGTCACGGCCGGGACGGTCGCGGCGGACAGTACGATCATCCCGCCATCGCCGGACAGAACCGCGACTATTTCATCGAGACGCTGGTGGCATTCAAGGAGGGCGACCGGAGCAACGACGTCTATTCGCGTATGCGTCTGATCGCCGAGGCGCTCACTGACGAGGAGATCGAGGCCCTGGCGGCATACTATGCGGCAGCGCTGCCGGAGGCGGCAGCCGAGTAGGGCAGGGCGGCCGTACGGAAAAGGGCATGCCGAACCCTGCCATTGCCGCTGAGCCGCCCGTCGATCGACAAGCGGGCGCCTCGGCCGCGGGCGGGTGTTTTCACTGCGGCCTGCCGGTGCCGGACTGTCCGGCACCGCCCGCCCTGGAGATGCTGGGTGAAGAGCGCCGCTTCTGCTGTCCCGGCTGTCAGGCGGTCTGCCAGGCCATCGTCGCGGCGGGCCTCGGGGACTACTATCGCTACCGCAGCGAACCCGCCGCATCGGGCGGTCGCCAGGCGGTTCCGGAGTTTCTGCGGCAACTCGACCTGTACGACCGGCCCGAGATTCAGAAAGACTTTGTCAGGGCAGGACGTGACGCGTGTGAGGCGTCACTGCTCCTCGAGGACATTCGCTGCCCCGCCTGCCTGTGGCTGAATGAGAAACGCCTGCGCGGCCTGGACGGTATCCTCGATGTCAGTATCGATGACACCACGCAGCGCGCGCGGGTTCGCTGGGACCCTGCCCGGATTCAGCTCAGTCGGATCCTCAAGGCGATTACCGATATCGGGTATCTCGCCCATCCCTACGATGCCACGCGCAGCGGCCAGCTCCTGCAGGCACGCAGGCGGCGCAGTGCCGAGCGGCTTATCTTTGCGGGTGCCGCCGGCATGCTGGTCATGAACTTTTCTCTGGCGACCTATTTCATGGGCGCGCCCGATGCCGCGGGCACAGTCCCGCTCTGGGTGCTCATCGGTCGCTGGACCAGCCTGCTGGTCGCCACCGCCATCCTGGCCTATCCCGGACAGGACTTTTTCGTCGGCGCCTGGCGTGACCTGAGGAACCGGCGCCCGGGCATGGATATTCCCATCGTCCTGGGCTTGTCAGCGGCCTATCTTGGCAGTCTCCACGCGACCGTGACGCAGCAGGGCGAGGTCTGGTTCGATTCGATTGCCATGTTCGTCTTCCTGCTGTTGCTGGCCCGGCGCTGGGAGCTGCGCGGCAGGCTCGCGGCGGCTGATCGCCTCGACCGGCTCGGCCGTGCCGCGCCGCGCACGGCCAGACGGCTCGATGAGGCCGGTCACTGCCACGAGATTCCTGCTGGCGAGCTGGTCGTTGGCGACCGGATCCGAATATTGCCTGGCGAGACGGTGCCGCTCGATGGCGCTCTGCTGGTCGGCACCAGCAGCTTCGATGAATCGCTTTTGACCGGGGAGGCGTCACCGGTCGCGCGCGGGCCGGGTGATCCGGTGGTCGCCGGGTCTGTGAACGGCGAGCAGGCGGTCGTCATCCGGGTTACGCATGCCTTACAGGCCTCCGTCATCAGCGAGATTCGGCGTCTGGTCGAGCGCGGTCTCGAACAACGACCCCGTTATGCGCTGCTGGCGGAGCGGGCGGCGCGCGGGTTCGTCGCCGCCGTCCTGCTCATCGCCGGCGCGACGGCCCTGTTCTGGTTCCAGGTCGAACCGGCCGCCTGGCTTCCCAATACCATCGCCGTCCTGATCGTGACCTGTCCCTGTGCGCTGGCCCTGGCAACGCCGGTGGCCCTGGCGGTGAGTGCCGGGCGCTTTGTGCAGCTGGGTGTGCTGCCCCTGCGCATGCGCGCGCTCGACTCACTGGCACTGTGCGAACTCGTCGCCTTCGACAAGACGGGAAGTCTGACGGCCGGGCAGCCGGCGCTGGCCGCGGTCGAGACGACCGGCAGCCTGGACCGCGGCCAGAGCCTCGGGTACGCCGCGGCCCTCTCGGCGCTGTCGGAGCACCCGCTTGCCAGGGCCCTGCGCCGGAATGCGCCGGTACCCCGGCTCGTCATCGAGCAGGCCGAAAACGTACCGGGCTCAGGCATACGGGCAGTGATCGCGGGCCAGGCGTGGCGTCTGGGGAAGGCGGAGTTTGTGCTGGACAGGACAGCACTGGAGCCGGCGGTGCGCGCGCTGGTCGAGCGACTGGGTGCCGAAGGTCACACGGTCTCGCTGCTGGCAAACGCGGAGGGTGTGCAGGCGGTCATGGCGTTTAGCGATCCGCTGCGCCCGGGCGTGAAGGACATGCTCGCGGGTCTTGCGCAGGCGGGTGTCAGGCAGTTCGCCATCCTTAGCGGTGACACGCAGCGCAGCGTCGCAGGCGTGGGGCGGCAACTGGGCATCGACGACTGCCGGGGCCGGCTGTCGCCCGAGGACAAGTTGAGCTGGATCCGGCAAAAGCAGGCCGACGGGCATCGCGTGGGCATGTTCGGCGACGGCATCAACGACGCACCCGTGCTGGCTGCCGCCGATGTCTCGGTGTCCTTTTCTGACGCCACAGATCTTGCGAACGCCAGCAGCGATTTTCTGATCCTGGGCGATGACATCCGCTGTCTCCCCGCCGCCAGGCGGCTCGCCCGACGTACCCGCGCCACCATCCTGCAGAACCTGACCTGGGCCGCCGGCTACAATGTGCTTGCGGTACCACTTGCCGCGGCAGGCTGGATCCCGCCCTGGGGCGCCGCCATCGGCATGTCATTCAGCTCGCTGCTGGTTGTCCTGAATGCCCTCAGACTGCAGCGCGAAAACCTGGATCAGGGTCCGGGCCAAGTTGCCGGGGCGGGCTGCGCAAAAGCATAGAGAAAAAGGGTCCGCCGAAGCGGACCCTGCTTGCTCAAACTACGGCGTCAGTAAGCTTAGCCGAAGGTGTCCTGGGTGATGTTCTTGAACCAGCTGTAGGCATAGGCGACCTCGCGCTTGCGTTCCTCGGGTGAACTGTCCATGGGCGTCAGGCCGCCGGAGCCCTCGACCTTAGCGACCTTGCCGTCCGCTCCGAGCTTGTAGACCATGGCGACCGAGATGCCGTCGTCCGGCGCGACAAGGCTGTAGCAGGTGTTGACCCAGGACGGTGCCCCCGGCTCACGGTCGTTGACCAGATCCACCACTGCCGCGGCCACCACCTTTGCCTGGGAATTAGCCGCGTAGCCGGACTTCGGCATGGGTGCCTGGACGGCGGCATCGCCAAGCACGTGAATACCCTTTTGAAGAGTCGACTCGAAGGTCTTGCCTTCGATCGGGCACCAGCCGCTGTCGTCTGTCAGTCCCGCCACCTCGGCAATTTCTCCAGCCTTCTGTGCCGGGATGATGTTGACGACGGCCGGTTTGTAGGTATCGAAGTCCGTGGCTACGCTGCCGGCTTTCACATCCACGCTCTTGATCCCGCCGCCGGTGTCGGCTCCCTTGCGCCACTCGATCATGCCCTTGTAATGGCGTTCCCATGCCTGGGTAAAGAGTCCCTGCTTGGAGAACGAGTCCTTGGGATCGATGATGAGGATCTTGGACTTGGGCTTGTGCTGCTGCAGATAATGGGCGATCTGACAGGCGCGCTCGTAGGGTCCGGGCGGGCAGCGGAAGGGGTTCGGCGGTGGCACGATCATAACGGTACCCCCGTCGGCCATGGCTTCCAGCTGCTTGCGCAGCAATGCGGTCTGCGGGCCCGCCTTCCAGGCATGGGGCATCAGCTTACTGGCCGCCATGTCGTAGCCTTCGATGGCGCCCCAGCGGAAGGAGATCCCCGGCGCGACGATAGCGCGGTCATAGCTGAAGGTCTGTCCGCCCTGGGTCGTCACCTTGCGGCCAGCGGCATCGATGCCAGTGACGATATCGTGCACCACGGTGACACCCCGTTTGCGCAGGCCGTCATAGCCGAACTTGAGCGAGTCGAGACTGCGCTCCCCGGACAGTACCTCGTTGCTCATGAAGCAGGTGTAGTAGTGCTCATTGGGTTCAATGAGCGTGACCTCGATCGAGGGATCGGCCCGGCGGATGTACTGGGCTGCCGTGGCGCCACCCATTCCACCACCGACGATAACAACCTGTTTCTTACCCGCGGCAGCCGCGATGGCCGGGAAACCGAGGGCGCTGACCGCAGCCGTGCCGCCCAGGACCTTGACAAAATTTCTGCGTGTAATCTGGCTCATGTTCTGTGTCCCCCTTTACTGTTGACTGGCGAAGAATTGCAACAGGGCCTCGATCTGGGCCTCGTCCAGTTTTTCCACCTTCTTCTTCATCTTCTTCGGCATCTCTCTCGCACCCGAAGTGAAGTCCTGCATGGTAAAGGTCATGTAGGGCAGCCACTGACCGGCCAGGATGCCGGAGTCATCATCCGCGGCGGTGCCGTTCTCGCTGTGGCAGGTTTCGCACGCGTCGTCGTAGAGCTCCTCACCCTTGGACACCTTGGCCGCATCCGTCTGCTGTGGGTAGCGCACGAACGGCTTGTCGGCAAAGAAGCCGGCCATGAGCTCGATTTCTTCTTCGGTGTAGCCCTTGGCGATACGCTGCATGATCGTGCTGGGCCGCTCACCACTCTTGAAGGCGGCCATCGTCTCGGTGAAATATTCCGCCGACATGCCGGCAATCGACGGTGAGGCCGGGCCCACGCTGGAACCGTCGACCCCATGACAGCCGGCACAGGTGTCGGCCAGCATGGATGCGCTGGGTCCGGCCGCGGACAAGGGCGCGGTCCCGAACAACAGGGCTGCGCCAAACAGGACAGGGGATATCTTTCTAATGGACATTTTGCTACCTCCTTTGGTGTCGACTTAGTGGTATTCGAGCCTCATGCACCTGTTAGCATCGATCGGGATGGGTGGGCGGTTCTCCTGCTGGCTGGTGTGGGTCAGAGGCACAGAACCGCCGCAAGTGAAAAAGACGCACGTGGGATGCATGATGCCATTCATCAGCGTTAATTATTCTGTCGCTCAGCCTGTATCGCATGGGCGGGGCACCGCGGTGCGACGCCATCACGGCCAAACAATAACGGACCGGCTTATTTCTGTCAGAAAGTCTAGCACTTGCCTGTGCATCTGCAAAACAGACTCGGGCCGGTGTGCTGGACTGGGCAGCGAGTGAGCCGCGGTGATGTGCTATCGGCCTTCGCTGACGCCGACGTTTCGTCGCTCGCTCAAGACCTGGCGCGTGATTGCTACGTAGAAGTACTTAACACGCCGGCGGGTCGGCCCAGCATTTGTTGACGAGGGTCAATTAACTCGCGAGATGCCAGTTCGGGCGTGGAACGGAGCGACTACACTCTGTGGTGAGGTTACCGCGAACGCGCAGGGTGTATACGCGTGATGAAATGGCGTTTCGCTGTGAGCGGCTGGAGGCGGCCAGACAGGTTGCCCTGTTCTGAATACGGCTTGATCTGTGTCAAGGCATGTCTGGGGGTACGGGGTAAAGTGGGCGGGGCCGAATGCGACTCTGTCCATGACGGATTCTCGTTACTCACGGGACGTGCGCGATGAATGTGTCCGGTATTCTTGTGGTTGTCTCTGCCGAGCGTCTTGCCTCTGCAATCGAGGCACTCAACCGTTTGGACGGTGTCGATGTTCATCAATACGATGCGCAAACCGGGCGCATTGTGGTAACTCAGGAGGCGGAGGGGATTCAGGCCGAAGTCGACGGCCTGAAACGGATCAAGGCCCTGCCGCATGTGATCCTCGCGGAGATGGTCTACCACTGTTTCGAGGACGACAGTGAGTTGATGGAGGCAGTTCCGCGCGAACTGGATGAACCGGTGGGAGTCTGCGAGGTTCCCCCGTACCTGAACAAATAACGTCACGACTCGAGATGCCGCCGTGCCACGCGCCTGAACCCGGCATCGCATTCTGAGGAGATGGAGATGGAAATCACGCGCCGAGATTTTCTGAAAACGAGTGCCGCCGCGGCGACCGCGGCAACCGTCGGCCTGCCGCTGAGTGAGACCGTGCAGGCCGCGGCCAAAGAGGCCGAAGCCGGCTGGCAGTGGGACAAGGGTGTCTGCCGGTTCTGCGGGACCGGTTGCGGCATCATGATCGCGACCAAGGATGGGCGGATTGTGGCGACCAAGGGCGACCCGGATGCGCCCGTGAACCGGGGGCTGAACTGCATCAAGGGCTATTTCAACGGCAAGATTCAAACCGGCAAGGATCGGCTCACCCAGCCATTGATGCGCATGACGGATGGCAGGTTCGACAAGCAGGGCAAGTTCGTCCCCGTGAGCTGGGAGCAGGCCTTCGACGAGATGGAGAAGCAGTTCCGCAAGGCCTATGCCGAAAAAGGGCCGACCGGGGTGGCCATCTTCGGTTCCGGCCAGTACACCATACCCGAGGGTTATGCCTCGGCGAAGCTGATGAAGGCGGGTTTCCGCAGCAACAATATCGATCCCAATGCCCGCCACTGCATGGCCTCTGCCGTGGTCGGCTTTATCCAGACCTTTGGCATCGATGAACCGTCGGGTAATTACGACGATATTGAATACACCGATACGTTGATCACCTGGGGCGCCAATATGGCCGAGTGCCACCCCATCCTCTGGTCGCGGGTATCGGATCGCCGCCTGTCGGACGAGAATGTCCGCATCGTCAATCTCACCACGGCGAGCAACCAGACCTCGGATATCGCCGACACCGAGATCGTCTTCAAACCGGGTACCGATCTGGCGATCTGGAACTACATTGCGCGCGAGATTGTGAACCGTGATGCGGTCAACCGTGACTTCGTCGACAAACACTGTGTGTTCGCGACGGGCCCCTATGATATCGGTTACGGCATGCGTGGCAGCGACAAATACGCGTTTGCGGCCGAGAAGGATACCCAGGCCAAGGAGCTCAAGGTCACGCTCGACAAGTGGGAGGCCATCGCACAGCGCAGGAAACCCGGCGAGGTGGTCGAGCAGAATAACCGCGAAGTACCGGTCAAGCACTGGCTGATCAGCTTCGAGGATTTCAAGGCGGCCGTACAGCCCTACACACTCGATTTTGTCGCCGAGCTGTCCCAGGGTGATCCCAGCGAGCCGCGCGATCAGTACAAGGCGAAGCTCAAGGCACTGGCCGATCTCTATATCGATCCGAAACGCAAGGTGGTCAGCTTCTGGACCATGGGCTTCAACCAGCACTATCGCGGCAGCTGGGTGAATGAGCAGGCCTACATGGCGCACCTGCTGCTGGGCAAGCAGGCCACGCCGGGCAACGGCGCCTTTTCGCTCACGGGTCAGCCTTCGGCGTGCGGGACCGCGCGCGAGGTGGGGACCTTCGCGCACCGGCTGCCGGCCGACATGGTGGTTACCAGTCCCAAACACCGGGCCCGCACGGAAGGGATCTGGAAGCTGCCCTCGAATACCCTCAACCCCAAGGTCGGCAGTCACATCGTCAAGATCATGCGTGATCTCGAGGATGGGAGCGTCAAATTCGCCTGGGTCCAGGTGAATAATCCCTTCCAGGCGACGGCGAATGCCAACCACTGGATCAAGGCGGCCCGGGAGATGGACAATTTCATCGTCGTCTCCGACCCCTATCCCACGATCTCGGCCAAGGTGGCGGATCTCGTCCTGCCGACGGCCATGATTTTCGAAAAATGGGGTCTGTACGGCAATGCCGAGCGCCGCACGCAGGCGTGGCGTGAACAGGTTGCACCGCCGGGCGAGGCGCGCTCCGATGTCTGGCAGGTGCTCGAGTTCTCGAAACGCTTCACACTGAAAGACGTCTGGGGTGAGCAGGCGGTTCCCGGCCTGAAGGCCGAGGGCTTTGCCGACGGCAAGCTGCCGGATGTGCTGGCCGAAGCGGAAAAGATGGGCTACTCACGGGATGCGACGCTCTATGAGGTGCTGTTTGCCACCGAGGAGAACAAACGCTACAAGTGGCCGGATCCTGTCGCCAAGGGCCATGACAACCACACGGTCAAGGCGCTGGGGGAAGCGTGGTTTCCCGAGAAGGCCCTGTTCCAGGAATATGTGGCCTTCGGGCGCGGGCACCACCATGACCTTGCCGACTTCGATGTCTACTATCGGGACGACGTCCGGGGTCTCAAGTGGCCGGTGATAGACGGTAAGGAAACCGAGTGGCGCTTCAACGAGCAGTACGACCCCTATGTCAAAAAGGGCAGCGGCTTCGACTTCTATGGACCGGCCCTGAAGGCCCTGCCGAGCGGTGATCTGGACAAGGTGACGACTCCGGAAAAAACCAGCCTGGCGGGCAAGGCAAAGATTTTCTTCCGGCCCTATGCCGCACCGCCGGAGCAGCCGGATGCTGACTATGATCTGTGGCTTTCGACCGGACGCGTACTGGAGCAATGGCATACCGGTACCATGACACAGCGGGTACCGGAACTGCATCGGGCGGTACCGACGGCCCAGATCTTCATGCATCCCGAGGACGCGACGCAGCGAGGTCTGAAGCGCAATGACGTGGCGGTGGTGGAATCGCGGCGCGGTAAGGTCAAGGCAGTGGTGGAAACCCAGGGACGTAACCGACCGGCGAAGGGTTACACCTTTGTGCCGTTCTTTGACGAGGCCGTGTACATCAACAAGGTGGCGCTGGACGTAACCTGTCCGATGTCCAAGGAGACGGACTTCAAAAAGTGTGCTGTCAAGGTCTATAAGGCCTGAGCAGCCCCGCGTACGGCTCCGTCGCACGGTGGCGAGCCGCGCGTGACAGCGAGAGCCTGACATGCCTGACGCAAAAACATCGCGGCGCGAGTTTCTGACCCGGATGGGTCAGGGCGGCGCGGTGGCTGCAACCGGCGGGCTCATCTGGTCGTACCTGCTGCGCCAGCAGGCCAATGCGTCGCCGACCGGGATTCGTCCGCCGGGTGCCCTGGATGAAGCGGACTTCGATGCGACCTGCATCAAGTGTGGGCAGTGTGTGCGTGCCTGTCCCTATGACACGCTGAAGCTGGCTCGCGTCGGTGAGGCCGTGCCGATCGGCACGCCGTACTACAGGCCGCGCGACGTGCCCTGCTATATGTGCGTTGACATTCCCTGCCAGGCGGCCTGTCCGACCGGGGCGCTGGCCCCGACACTGACCGATATCAATGCCGCCCGGATGGGGCTTGCCGTGATCGATATCGAAAACTGCCTTTCCTGGCAGGGGCTGCGCTGCGAGATCTGCCATCGCGAGTGTCCTGTTCAGGGCAAGGCTATCACGGTGGAACATCACCCCAGGAAATTGAGCAGGCACGCCCTGTTCGTGCCCATCGTCCACAGCGATCACTGCACGGGCTGCGGGATCTGTGAGAAGGCCTGCCCGACCGATGAGGCGGCGATTCGGGTGCTGCCACCGAAACTGGTGCAGGGCAAGATGGGCGCGCACTATCGCCTGGGCTGGACCATCGATACGCCCGTGACCCAGGAATTCACGCCCGACACCGGAAGCGCCGCGGAATCGGGGCTCAGGCCGCCATCCGGTGCGCTGGATTACCTCAATGAGGGTGGGTTGTGAGCGCGCCCGCAGAGCCGGTGAGGCTGGGGCCGAATGGGCGACCGATACGGCCGTTTGTCATGCCCGCGACCCTGCCCGGCAGACTCAGGGTGTGGCGCACTATCATCCTGCGGCGGATCACCCAGATCGGCGTATTGCTGCTGTTCTTTGCGACGGCACACTGGGGCTGGTCGCTGGCCGAGCGGCCGATCCTGGTGGGCAACCTGAGCAGTTCTACACTGCTGGGGCTGGTACCCATGGCGGACCCCTTTGCGATCGCCCAGATTCTGCTCACGCAACACGCGCTCGAGATGCAGGTGCTCATCGGCGCCGGCATCGTGCTGTTGCTCTACGGCGTGCTCGGTGGCCGCGTGTGGTGTGCCTGGGTGTGCCCGGTCAATATGGTCACCGATCTGGCCGGGTGGCTGCGAATCCGCCTGGGCATCCGCGACATGTTCCATCTGAACCGCAATATACGCTACGTCGTGCTGGTCCTGGCGCTGCTGCTGTCGGCACTGACCGGTGTTGCCGCCTTCGAATGGGTGAGCCCGATCAGCATGCTGCACCGAGAACTGATCTTCGGTATGGGCCTCGGCTGGACCGCGGTGCTGGGGGTCTTTCTGTTCGACCTGCTGGTGCTGAAGCATGGCTGGTGTGGTCATGTGTGCCCCTTGGGCGCCTTCTACGCGCTGGTGGGCAAGCTCGCGCCGCTGCGCGTGCGCTTCGACGCGCCCACCTGTACCCACTGCGGTGAATGCGCCAAGGTCTGCCCCGAGCCACAGGTATTGAACCTCAGGCAGGCGGCGGAGGCCGGCATGATCGCCTCGGGCGAATGCAGCAACTGCGGCCGCTGCCTGCCCGTCTGTCCGGAGGACACCCTGCATTTTGATCTGCGGTATCGGATTCATGCCGCCAGACAACCACTCGAATCCAGTTCACACCAGAGGAGGTCAGCATGAAAACGGGAATCATCCTTGCCGGCGTCGTGTTAGCTGTTGCCAGCACGGGCGCCGTGATCGCCGCTGAGGCGATCGACGAATTGAACATGGGGCTGAGCAAGACCAGCGTCTTCGATACGCCGACACCAGAGCCCTTCGAATACACCAGGACCAAGCCGAAGAAAAGCGAGTTATTGCCGCGTGCTTATGCGGACATACCACCGCAGATTCCGCACGAGGTGGCGAGCTACCTGCCCATCACCACCGAGGACAATCAGTGTCTGGACTGCCATGAGCAACCGAAGCTTATCGGAAAGACGGTGAAGGGCAAGAGCCCGATGCCGCGTGACCACTATGTCGACCTGCGCAGCGCGAGCGATACCATGTCCGACAGCGTCGTGGGCGCCCGCTTCAACTGCACGCAGTGCCATGTCCCGCAGTCCGGCGCGCCGCCGCTGGTGGAAAATACCTTCAAGGGTGCTGAGTAGACCACGGCTGAGGGGGGCGAAGGTGGATACCGGCCGTCGGCTTTTTCTGCGTGGTGCCTCGCTGACCCGTGAAGGACGGGCGCGCGCGGCCAGGCAACAGTCCCCACTGGGCCCGTCGCCACCCTGGATGCCGGATCTGCTTCAGCGCAATGGCTGTGGCGGCTGCGATCAGGCCTGCGCATCAGCCTGTGAACAGGACATCATCCGCTTTCACCCGCGTGAGCACGCGCTCGCCGGGTTTCCCTACCTCGCGTTTGCCGATGCGGGTTGTACGCTCTGTGGCGATTGTGCCGAGGCCTGCCCGCTGGATTTTTCAAGGGACGGCCCTGCGCCCCGTTTGGGGCAGGCGCAGCTTGAGCGCGGCCGCTGTCTCGCCTGGCATGACGTTATCTGCATGTCGTGCGTGACTGCGTGCCAGGTGCGGGCGCTGGTGCGGGATCCGCACAGTCGCCGCATCGCGGTCGCTGCCGATCGTTGTAACGGCTGTGGGATGTGCGTTCGCGCGTGCCCCGTCGATGCACTTGCCGTGACTGCGGATCTGTCCCTCTGGAGCCGCCAGCGCCCCGGCGCTTAGGGGAAAATCGGTGCGATGTTTGATTCAGGTTAAGGCGCCTGCGGGCGCGAGCGGGGAAACTGCGGATAGCGAAATTTTAGTCAACGTACAGGGGAGGTGAGGCGTTATGAACACGAATCGATCCCTTTTTGGATTTGTCATCAGTGTTTTTTCAGTGTTGCTCGCCAGCTCGGCCAATGCGGTGGTGAGCACGGGTGACTATGACGAGCGCAAGGATACCGAGTGTATCGGCTGCCACGTCAACGTCACCCCGGGCATAGTCAAGCAGTATCTCGCCAGTCCCATGGCCAACACCGAAGCCGACGAGGAGAATGTCGGCTGTACCGACTGCCATGGTGACAAACACCTGAGCATGGACGACTATGACAAGGTCGAGATGCCGACCGCCGAGACCTGTGGCGAATGCCACAAGAAGCAGCTCAAGCAGGTGCGTCAGGGCAAACACAATCTGGCCTGGTTCGGGATGAAATCGCAGATTGCCTGGCACGGTCAGCCGGGTGCCATCGCGGAGCAGGGTTACCGCGGCTGCTCGGGCTGTCACAAGATCGGCCAGAAGGGTCTCGTGGGGGTGCGGCAGGGTGTCGAGGGCAAACCCCGGCACGATGGCGGTAAGGAGCAGAGCGAATACCACTATGGCAACGTCCAGTGTGATGCCTGTCATACCCGCCACACGTTCAGAAAATCCGAGGCTCAGGATCCCAGGGCCTGTTCCAACTGTCACATGGGCTTTGACCACCCGCAGTGGGAGATGTATTCCTCGGCCAAGCACGGCATCATCTGGGCCATCGAGGGCCATCAGAATGTCGATGGACGCGCACCCACCTGCCAGACTTGCCACATGGCCAAGGGTGACCATGCCGTCGTGACCGCCTGGGGCTTCCTGGGACTGCGCATCCCCACCCGTGAGAACGTTCTGGCGCTGATCGAGGTGGCCCCCCCGCTGGAAGACAATCTCAGGAAACTCGCCGACGCCCTGCCTTCGGGTCATTACGAAGGTGTCGACGATGATCCGCAGTGGACCTTCGATCGGGCCCTGATCCTGCAGGCCGCCGGCGTGCTGGATCAGAATCTGCAGCCGACGGAGCGTTTCATCGAGATCGTGGTGCAGGGCGAGGCGGCACGCGGGCCCGAGGCGTTCAACCAGCTGCGTGCGGAAATGAAACATACCTGCAACACCTGCCACAGCAAGCACTTCGTGCAGGCCCATTTCGACGCCTCCGACGAAATCATCAAGGCGGCGGATCATGAGTTCGCCAAGGCGATCAGCGCCGTGCAGGGGCTGTACGCAGACGGCATCCTGGAGAAACCGGAAGGCTGGAAGTTCGCCCCCGATCTGTTGCAGTACTACGACGCCAGATCGCATGTCGAGCAGGAACTGTATCTGATCATGCTCGAGTACCGGCAGCGCACCTTTCAGGGCGCGTTCCATGCCAGTAACGATTACATGCACTGGTACGGCTGGGCGCCCCTCAAGTCGGCCGTCAACAATATCCTCGAGGAATCCAAAAAGATGCGCGCCGAGCATGAGGCGGCGAAGCAGTAACTCAGAGGGGGGAGGGCCATTGACCCGCGGGGAAGGTCAAGGGGTGAGGAGTTAGGAGTCAGGAGTTAGGAGTAAGCCTTCCCCGCTTTTTCAGATAGGAGACAGGAGACAGGAGACAGAATGACCTAAACCGGTAATGTCTCCGAACTCCTCACTCCTCACTCCTCACTCCTCACTCCTCACTCCTCACTCCTCACTCCCGTCTCCTGTATTCTGTATTCTGTATTCTGTATTCTGTTTTCTTGTATTCTGTATTCTGTTTTCTTGTGTTCTGTATTCTCTTTTCTTGTGTTCTGTATTCTCTTTTAACGTAATCTCGAGTCGCGCCTCCGTTTCCCCGCTGAGACATCCAGCCTGGCAGAAGCCGCCGCTGTCGGTCACGGGCCTGGCGTGAGCCAGATCGTGCGCAGTGGCTTCCCTGTGAGGTTACAATGGCTGGATTTCACGCCCTGTTCTTGACCTGGATCAACGGGTGTCTCGTGCAGGAAAATCAAACCTGTGTATGGTGGGCAAAAGGTCTGGCGGGCGGACTTCATCCAGGGAGCGATTCAGAGATGCCGGGAAGAGATCGAACCAGGAACTGTCGACTTGCGGGTGCCCTTGTGATGCTCGCGCTGGGCGGGGGCCTGACCACGGGCCCCGCTGCACAGGAAAGCGGGTCTGTCGAAGGTGACCCGGCCCTCCTGCTGAAAGGGCAGGCAGACGGCATCCCGGTCGGGAGCTTCCTGGTGTTGCCCGAGCTCTCGGTCTCGGAGATGTATGACAGCAATATTTTTGCAACGCGGGACAACGAGGTCGACGACACGCTCACCATCCTGTACCCGGAGATCAGCGCGAAATCCACCTGGGACGAGCATGAACTGACGTTTTCGGCCGGGGGGGCGTTTTCACAGTATTACTCGAACGGTGACGAGGACTACGACGACTACTGGACGGAACTCGAGGGGCGCTACGATATCTCGCCGCAGACCAATCTGTTCGGCGGTGCCGGCCTGAGCTATCTGCACGAGGATCGCAGTTCCCCCGATGACAACCTGGCCGGGAAAAAACCCACCACCTATCATTCGCGAACGGCGCATGCCGGGGTCAGCCATCGGCTCAGCCGGGTCGCCCTGCGCCTCGGCGGCACCTTCGAGCGCCTGAGCTTCGATGATGTCAGCAACCTCGATAACGCGGACCGGGACAGGGACATGTTCGGTGCCGGCGGGCGAGCGACCTTTGAGCTCAACAGGCGCTACGATGTGTTTGTGCAGGGCGTCTGGGACAAGCGGGACTATGATGAACAGCCCGATGATAACGGCTACAGACGCAGCTCGGACGGCTATCGCGCGGGTGCCGGTGTCAAGGCGCGCTTCTCCAACCGCTTGAGCGGCACGGCGGAGATCGGCAAGCTCAGTCAGGATTACGACGACGCAAGATTCTCGACGGTGAGCAAACCCGACTTTGGCGCGCGCCTGAGCTGGCTTGCCTCGCCGAGGACGACGCTGTCCGCGGCGCTGGAACGCTCGCTGGAGGAGACAACCCTGGTGGGGGCATCGAGCTATCTCTACACGGCGCTCAATGCCAATCTGAGTCACCGTGTCACCTCCCGGCTCGGGTTGACGGCCACTCTGTTGGCCGGGCGGGAAAACTATCAGGGCATCAACCGCGAGGATGATATCTATGGCGGGCAGGTGACGCTGCGCTATGCGCTCGATCCGCGTTTTTATGTGGCTGCCGGCTATCGTGTGACGAGTCGCGATTCCAATCTCAGCAACGAGGTTGGCAATTCCGCCAATCCCCAGGAACCGGCCGATTACGGCCGTAGTCAGGTGTTCGTGTCCCTCGGCACGCTGCTCTATCCCGTGCACGAACCCGCGTTTGCGGCGGGGCCGGATCGGCTCAGTCTGCCCTGGGCGGATGTCATCTGGCCGGGTTTTTACCTGGGTACGCAGGCTGGTTACGATGCCGTGCATGTCCGCGCGGACGGGCAGCGTGGTGGCGGCACCCGCCGGGCCGAATACGGGGATCGGGGGAGCGAGGCCGGACTGTTCGCCGGCTATGGCCTCGATCTCGGTCGCTGGTATCTGGGTATGGAACTCGAAGGGGACACGAGCTGGGCCGACATCTATGACAGCAAGGGCGGGTCCGACAGCCGGACCCTGAATGTGAAGAGGAAACAGGGTTATGGCCTGACGGCACGGCTGGGCTACACGGTCCCCAATGGCGTGCTCCTGTATGGTCGGGGCGGCGCCGTGCGCAGCAAGTTCCAGACCTCGTACGCGGTCAATAACCAGCCGGCGAACGCCGTCGACGAGACCTCGACGCAGACGGGAATCCGCTACGGCCTGGGCGCGGATATTCCGGCCACCGATCGCCTGTTCGTGCGTCTCGATTACAGCTACACCGATTTCGACACCTACAAGGCGGACGCGGTGACGGAGGTCGAAAAGCTCGAACCCTCCGAGAACCTGTTCCGGCTCGGGCTTGGCTGGCGCTTCGGTGGCAGCGTCGACAAGACCGTCGCCCCGGCGCCGGTGGAGCGGAAAGGTTTCTATGCGGGCGCACAGCTCGGACAGGGTTCGCTGGACACCCACCTCAGCGGCACCCAGGTCGATCAGGGCCCCGGACCCTTCGATGTCGTCGGGGACTTCGGCGCGCAGAAGGGTGTGACGGGCGGCTTATTTGCGGGATATGGCTACACCTGGAGGCGGTGGTACGCCGGGCTGGAGGCTGAGCTGGAGATGAGCACCGCCAAATGGAAGCATCGCGAGGGCACCGGTGGCCGCGATTTCTCTCTGGACAAGAAGGACACCCACGGTATCGCGCTGCGCGCCGGCTACGTGCTCAATAATGGCACCCTGCTGTATGTCCGGGGCGGTCGTGTCAACACGCGCTTCAACACCGAGTGGGTGAAGGGCGGTGACCGCGACCTCGATATCGACCGCGACGACACGAAGTCGGGTACCCGCGTGGGCCTGGGCGCGGAGATTTCCCTGAACAGGCAGAGCTTCGTGCGGCTGGACTACAGCTACACGGATTACGAGAACTACGACTTCGTGAGCAGTCACGCCGACCCCGATGCAATGGAGTTTGCCAACACCGAGACCCTGTTTCGCCTGGCGCTGGGCGCGCGGTTCTAGCCCGCATTTCTCACCGGGCGGCGATAGAGTCACATAATGCGCTGAGGTAAGGAACAGAGTGCAGATCAGGGAAAAGACAGTGTGTATCAGGCAGTGCCTATCCCGGCCCTGGCTGGTTCTCGCGCGCCCGGCGCTCCGGCTCGCGGGCGCGCATGCGTAGGTGCGGAGACGGGGCGCAGCGGCCGCATGGCGTGTGGCGCGCAGCCGGCGCGCTTACGGCCACTCCCGCGACTGGCCTTCGGCCCCGTGTCGCGGCCGCGACTTGCGCTTCACTCAAGTGGTAGCTACGGCTACCACTTTATCCCGCCCAGGGCTCGGCTGTGCCAAGCCCGCTCCGCAGGCGAAAGGTCCACTGGACCTTTCGCTTTCCTGGCTCCGCCCAGCGCGGCGTCCGGACACACGAGCCCTGCGCCAGCATCCGGGATCCCGGTGAGAAATGCGGGCTAATGCTTTTCCCATCGGGTTATGACGGACAGTATGGCCACGGAAAAACACGGAAGGACACGGAAAAAAGTCCTATAGGGGAATGGCACGTACTTAAGTCCAAATGTAGGGTGGGTTAGCGTTTTTTGCGTAACCCACCAGGGGTTGCGAAGCAACACGATGAATATACGATGAGTGCCTGCCGGCACATCCGGTGGGTTACGGCACAAACTGCCTGCCTAACCCTAACATTGATTATGGAACCGCCGAAGTAAGCGCCATTCTCCTATAAGGGGTATTCGTTCTTTCCGTGTTTTTCCGTGGATTCCGTGGCCATAAAAAATAGTGGCACTCAGCGTGATTTGTCAGCATCCCTTCTCGTCAGGTTGGACGAGTCGCTGGCCTTTGGCCTTAACTAAAAGGCATTCTGATTGATTATTGTCAATGTGTTGACGGGACAGATGGCACATACTGCTTATTAGTTAATGTAATAAATTATTCTAATATGAGGCTAAGTCTATGAACTCCAGGGCAGTGTTTGGGCGGAAGAGTATGATTGCGGCGGCCGTTGCCGTGCTGTTGGCGGCACCGCTGGCGACTTCGAAAATCAGTGGGGGCATCGCGAGTGCGGGCCTGATCGGTGAGGCGCAGGCCGCGCAGGGCGCGGGTCAGCAAAGCGGCCAGGGTGCCGGTATGGGCGGCCAGGGCGGCGGTGGCCAGGGCCAGATGGGTGGCGGTGGCGGCGCGGGCACGCAAGGCGGGCAGGGCGGAAAGAAGGGGATTTCAAAGGTCCTCGAAGCCGACGATGACTCCGATTCCGATCGCCCGTCCTGGGCCGGGGGCGACAAGGAGGAAAACCCGCACCGCGGTGAAGGCAACCCCCAGCCCGGTGACATGAAGGGCGATGAGTACGGCGATCTGTGGGTCTTCGTACGCGACCCGAGCACGGGTCTGCCCGTGACGGTCACCTGTGATGCGGGTACCTGCTACCAGGTGGTGGTGTGCGCCGATGCCGAATGCACCACAACTGAGACCTTCGAGCTCTCGACCGACCCCGAGGCGGAACTCCCCGAGGGCGTCGCGCCCCTGGAGGTCGATCTGGGGCGGCTGAACCTGGGCCGCGCGCCGACCACGGTCGTCGAGCACGCCGAGGACGAGGCCATGTCCAAGATCACCGTGGACGGAGCGACCCTGACCCTGGATCCGGCCGGCCGGATCGTGGTGGACGGGGTTACCATCGACTCGCCGCTGGAAAACCTGGCGCTTTACATCGCCATCATGACCGGTGACACCCAGGTGCTTGCGGCGCTGGAACCCTTGCTGCCGGACGACAGTGCCACGTTTGAGCTTGCCGCGTCGCTGCTCGGGGCTTCCGCGGACAAGACCGGTGAAATCACCCCCGATGTGGTGTTCTATTCCAACATCATCTACGGCCTGGTTCCGGGCGGGGCGGACTATGTCGATTACACGGCCCTGGACTATGACCGCGCGGCTACCTACAAGGACACCACGGTCACCTACCAGGAGCTCAATGCGGACGGGACCACGACGCCGGTCACGGGCACGATCTATGATCTGGTCTTCGCCGGTGTTCCGCTTACGGATAACAATGGCGGTATCGACGCCTTCACGGCGGCCTCCAACGATGCGCTGCAGGTAATCGAGTTCATCCACGAGCCGATCCACGATCTGCAGCAGTAATGGTGGCCCGGCATTGACCCGGTGGCCGCGGGGCGAGCGCATGACTGGCTCGGCCCGCGGCTGATCGGCCGATGTGGAGTCCGGTGCGGCAGGCGGCGCTCAGCGCGCCGTAGTGATCCAACAACGGGCTTTGAGTGAGAAGGCGGCCGTATCGCACAGGGCCGCCTTTTTTTATCTGGATCCAGGAGTAGCAGTCATGAATTCACAGGGTAAGAAACCGCTCGCCGGGCGTCTCGTGGTAAGCGCCGCGTTCGTCCTTTTCAGCCTGCTTGCCACGGCGCTTACCGGCAGCCGGTCGGCCCAGGCAGGCGCCCTCGGTCTGATCCCGGACGCGCACGCCGAGGAAGGCGGCCACAGCAGCCATACCGATGGTCACAGCGGGGGAGGCCGTGGCGGTGGCGGTCACAGCAGCGATCATGCCGGACATGACGATGCAGACAGCCATGCCGCGGGTGGCGGTGGCGGCAAGGGCCAGGGCCGCGGACAGGGTGGTTCCCATGATGCCGCGCGCGGTGGCAAGGCGGTTGAGGACCAGGTCCTGCGTGGCGGCGGCAAGCCGTGGGCGCGCGAGGGCATTCCGGAGGTGGAGCTGGGGCGGCTCAACGTGGCACGCGCGCCCGGCCACGTCCTGGCGCGGGCCGAACAGGAGGCGCTTTCGACCCACACGCCGAACATGGCGGCGCTTTACAATCTGAGCGCGGAACAGGCCGCCGCCTTATTGCAGGCGCAGTTCGCGGACGTCGAACGCTATGACTCACCGTTGCAGAATCTGGCGCTTTACAAGGACATCATGACCTTCGGCGCCACGCAGCTGCCGGGCGTAACCCCGGCCAGCCAGCTGGATCTGGCCGCGATCTTCCTGGGGGCGGCCTCGGACAAGACTCTCCCCATCAGCGAGGACACCGTGACTGCCGTCAACCGGATCCTCGGCCTGGTGGAACTGGAAGCGGCGGATCGGGCGACCCTGGCCGGCAAGGCCGAGACGGTTCGCGCGGCGATACTGACGGGGCACGGACCGGACACGGAACACTGAGCGAGTCCATCGGGCCCGTCTGATGTTGCGGCTGAACGCGGGCGTCCGTGCGTTGCTTTTTCCCCAGAAGGCTGCAAGTATTCGGCTGGCCGGGGTGACTCGGGCGCACGGGTTTTCACCGCCATGGCCGGGCTGAGCATCGAATACCTTACGACCAGGGAACTCGCCGACCTGCTCCGGATCAAGGAGCGCAAAGTGTACGAGCTCGCCGCCGCCGGCGAGATCCCCTGTTCGCGTGCCATGGGCAAGCTGCTGTTTCCAAGACACGCGGTCAATGCCTGGCTTGCCGAAAAAAGCTCAGGCTTCATGCCCGCCACGGGGGTCGTGCGGCCCAACGTCTTCCTGGGCAGTCACGATCCGCTGCTGGAGTGGGCCCTCCGGGACTCCCGGGCGGGCCTCGCCACCTTCTTTGACGGCAGTCTGGACGGGCTCGACCGCTTCGCCAGGGGCGAAGGCGTGGCCACCGGCCTGCATGTGTTTGCCCCCGACGCCGATGCCTGGAATGTTCCGCTGGTGCAGGCGCGCTTCGCGCGCGAACCGGTGGTGCTGATGGAATGGGCCTGGCGCGACCGCGGTTTGATCATTGCGCCGAACGAGACCGGTCAGATCGAGGGCATAGACGATCTCAGGGGCAAGCGGGTCGTGCCCCGCCAGTCCGAGGCCGGCAGTCAGCGGCTGCTCGAGCACCTGCTCGACCGGGCGGGGTTTGCGCCCGGCGCCGTCGAATTCACCGCGACCGCGCGTACCGAGACGGATGCTGCCCTCGCCGTTCTGGACGGCAAGGCGGACGCGGCCTTCGGCCTGTTCGCGCTCGCGCGTCAGTGTCGCCTGGGTTTCGTCCCGGTTATTCGCGAGCGCTTCGATCTTCTGCTCGACCGGAGGTCCTGGTTTGAGGAGCCGATGCAGACGCTGATGAATTTCTGCCGCTCGAATCCCTTCCTGGCAAAGGCCCGGGAACTCGGCGGCTACGACGTGAGCGAACTGGGCCGCGTTCACTTCAATGGAAGCTAAGGTGACAAACACGGATGCTGACAATCAAGCTGAGTGACCCTGTTGTTCATGGCCACGGAATCCACGGAAGGACACGGAAGAAATTCTAATCGGCGTTGGTTCTTCCCGTGTTTTTCCGTGGCCATGCGCTCGAATCCCTCCCTCCTGGCAAGACCCCAGGAACTCGGCGGCTACGACTATTTTTTTGTAGCCACGTAAGGACACGAAAAAAAATTCTAATGGGTGTCGGTTTTTTTCCGTGTTTTTCCGTGGATTCCGTGGCCATTCTATCCGTCATCATCCGACTGAAAAAGCAGTAACCCCAGGCTGATTCTACTGCCGCGGTGAGGCAGCGGCTCTGACCCTTTCCAGCGTGTCCCGGAGCAGCTCGATGGCGTCGTCCCGCCAGATCAGCTGGCCGTCGGTGTGGGTGAGGATCGTCCAGAAGATAGCCGTGGCGAGTGCAATTCCGATAGCAAGGGCGGTGAAGCCAAACAGGTAGGCTCTTCGCAGCTCGTCTCTCGTGGGGGGATCGACGAGACGCTCGTCGAGTTGCCCACGCTCGCGCAGACGCTGATATTCCAGCGGTCTTTCCTCCTTGAATCGCGCCAGGGGTATGCGGCCCGTAAAGATGACCGGATCCATGGGAAAGCTCCAGGGCTGCAGATGCGTATGGAGAAAATGAAAGATGAAGATGAATCCCGTCGCCAGCAGCGCCTCGTCGCTGTGGATGATGTACGCCGCGTTGAGCGTCCAGCCGGGCAGGAACCGGCTGAAAAACTCCGGGAACCAGAGTGCCAGGCCCGAGAGACCGATGATGGCCACACCCCAGAAGACCGCCAGGTAGTCGAATTTCTCCCAGTAGGTCCAGCGATCCGCCGCAGGGCGTGGGCCCAGGTAGAGGAAGTAGCGCAGATTGCGCAACAGGTGCGCGATGTCCCTGGGCTGCGGTACCAGCGAAGCGAAGCCCCACAGGAGGCTGCCCGCCTTTCCGGAGACGGCCCGGTAAACCAGGTAGCCCAGATGGAACAGGGCATAACCGAAGGTCGCGACGGCGGCCGCGCGATGCAGGGTCCGCGCCGAGTCCAGACCGCCGAAGAGATTGACCAGAACCTGCGCCCAGCCGGCCGAATGGAACTTCAGCGGCAGCCCGGTGGCCGCCAGCAGCAGGAAGGTGATGATGATCACCACGTGCACCCGGATGTGGACCGCGCTGAATCGCCTGATGTGGGGTCCCTCGTCGGTCCCGCGTGCCGCGAATTCGCCACGCGCAGCCCCCACCAGCGAGCGCTGCAGCCACAGCAGGTCGTGAATGCTGAAAAACCCGAACACGGTGAGCAACAGCCCGGTCATGAAGAGCCAGGTGTAATGGATCTGAAGGTTGCCGCCCGGGTCGCTCGGATCGTTGTGCGGGTCGAAACTCAGGAACGCCGCCGGCACCTCGCCGTGACAGCTGCCGCAGGTCGCGGCGAGATTGGCCGGATGGACGCTGGAGCGGGGATCGTCCGCGGGAAGATCCCGGTGCGGCGTGTGGCAGTCCGAGCAGATGGCGCTCGCCATGAAACCGAGCTCGGTCGACTTGCCGTGAAAGGTGTCGCGGAACGAGAGATACCACTGGTCGTGGCAGCCGCCACAGTGTTCGGGAAACGCCAGGCGCGTCGGAAATGCCGTCGGGTCCGTGATCGCATGCGAGACGTGGCAGGTGGTGCAGACGGGCCCCTGCTCACCCTGGCGCCAGGCCCGGCCATGCGCGCTCTGTTCCGACCAGGCCTTGAGGATGAGCACATGGCAGCTGCCGCAGGTCTCGGGGACCTTCGCGTGCGAGGTTGCGGCGTCGGCATCCGACGGCGGCAGTATGCGATGGCTGCCGTGGCAGTCACTGCAGGCGGGGGCGCTGATCAGCCCGGCGACCAGCAGGGCCCTGGCATGGACACTGGTCAGATAGCCATCCATCACCTCGGGCCAGGCATCGTGACATTGCCCGCAGCTCTGGATCTGTTTGACGGGTGAGACCGGCGAGGCCAGGTTGGCCCGCCCGAGGATGGCGTGCGCGTCGCCATGACAGCTCTGGCACTCCGCAGTCCCCGCGTGGACGCTGTGCTCCAGCGTCTCGGCGACGTCGGCGTGGCAGTCGGCGCAGAGCGCCCCACTGGCGGCGGAGATCGCGTGCCCCGGGCCGTGGCAGTCCTGGCAACCGAGTTCGGCGTGGACACTCGTGCCGAAGCCCGCGTCAGGCTCGTGACACTCGGCACAGAGTGCATCAGCGGTGTGCGCGTCCTGATCCGGGTCGCCGTGAGGGACCCGGGTGACGTTCGTATGGCAGTCGGCGCAGCCGAGGTCGCTGTGGATGGAGGATGCGACGCGCGGCGCGTCGTGACAGTCGGTGCAGATCGGCTCCTGGCCTCGCGTGGCGCCCGCGTTTGCCAGCAGGGCGAGCAGCAGGACGCCACAGTGTACGGCCAGGCGGCCCGGCAGGCGCATCAACATGGGTAAGGTCCGTCGGTCATGTCACCGTTGCCGGAACACGCTCGCAAGGCGCCTGGCGATGGCTTGCGCGAGAGAAAACCCGCAAGCCGACTTGCCTGCTGCGGGCCATCTCTCATGCTCTGCCATTTTGAGGAATATCATGAGATAATAATATACGAATTCGGCAGCATCTGCGCGTCTTGTATCGGTAACGCGCACTTTGCGAAGACGCCTAGCCCGGATTTCTCACAGGGATCCCGGATGCTGGCGCAGGCGTCGCGTGTCTGGACGCCGCTCTGGAGGGAAAGTGGTAGCCGTAGCTACCACTTGAGTGAAGAGCAAGTGCAGGCGCGCGAGGACCAGCCAGGGCCGGGATAGGCATCTCAAAAAAACACGTTGTGTTTTGCATGTTCAACACAATTCCAATGGACGCAAGAGAATACGATCTTCCCATGCCGCCCAGTGAGAAATCCGGGCTAGATTTGCCGCTGCGACTCGATCGAGACCTCAGTCCTCAGGCGACCCATGTCGCTGGGCAGTGCCTGGCCCGGTCGGCCCTTCCGCGGCGGCTTTACCGCCGGGGCCTACGGAGGTGCAATGACTATTTTCAATGACGCGTGGCGGACCATCCGGTACAAAGGCAAGGCCCCGGTCAGGGGATGTCCACGGTCGGGGACGAAGACAGGTGCGAGTGGCGAGGCCGAAGGGTCCGGGAGCAAATTGGTGAAGGTGACGGGTCGGCTGTTATTTGCGGCAACCGTGCTGCTTCCGCTGCTGGCAGGCCTGGTGGCGTGCGCCAGCGATCTGGAGGCGTCCGAAAAGCCAGGCGCCTGGGATAAGCTGCCCAGGCATCGCGCCCACACCGACCACTCGACCTTCTTCCAGGAGCCGTTTCCGGACGGCCCGGCCGTGACCCGCGCCTGTCTCGAGTGCCACCCGGAGTCGGGCGCCGAGGTCATGGAGACGACCCACTGGAACTGGCAGGGTCAGCCGGTGATGGTGCCTGGTCACGACGAGCCCCTGCGCATCGGCAAGCGCAACGTCATCAACAATTTCTGCATCGGTATCCAGTCCAACTGGCCGGCCTGTACCAGCTGCCACATCGGCTACGGCTGGGAGGACGAGAATTTCAATTTCAACGATCCCTCGCGGATCGACTGCCTGGTCTGCCATGACAACAGCGGTACCTACCAGAAGAAGTTCCGGGGCGCGGGCCTGCCGGACGCGTCTGTGGATCTGCTCAAGGTGGCACGCAGCGTGGGTACGCCGCGGCGCCACAACTGCGGCAGTTGCCACTTCCAGGGCGGTGGTGGCAACGCGGTGAAACACGGCGACATGGATGAGACCCTGCTGTTCCCCAGTGAACGCATCGACGTGCACATGGGCAAGTACAACATGCAGTGCGTGGATTGCCACCGCACCGAACGACACCAGATCCGCGGGCGTGCCATGGCGGTGAGTGTGGGCGGAGACAATTTCCTGGAGTGCAGCGAGTGCCACCCGCAACGGCCACACGCCGAGGAGCGTCTGAACAGGCACACCGACCGTGTCGCTTGCCAGACCTGTCACATACCCTACATGGCGGCGGACACCGGCACCAAGCTCAGCTGGGACTGGTCGGAGGCGGGGCAGGACCTGGATATCACGGATCAGCATCGGTATCTCAAGATCAAGGGCCGCTTCACCTGGGCGAAGAAGGTGCTGCCCGAATACCACTGGTACAACAAGACCTCGACGCGCTACATCACCGGCGACAGGATTGATCCGTCCACACCTACGCGGATGACCGGGCCACTGGGTGAGCGCAGCGACAGCACCGCCAGAATCTGGCCCTTCAAGGTACACCGCGGCAAACAGCCCTATGACACCCTGAACCGTTACTTCCTGGTGCCCAACGTGCATGGCGACCGCGGTTTCTGGACTGTGTTCGACTGGCCCGCCGCGCTCAAGCTCGGCTCCGACGTGACCGGTCTGCCCTACAGCGGGTCTTACGATTTTGCACCCACCGAGATGTACTTTCCGCTGTCCCACATGGTCACTACCCGGGACACCGCACTGGAGTGCCGTGACTGCCACGGTGAGCGGGGGCGACTCGACTGGAAGACGCTCGGCTATACCGGTGACCCCATCAGTGCCGAGATCGCCGCGCACGATCCCGTGTACCTCATGGATGCCAACGGCGAGCCGGTGGTAAGCTCCGGTGAACCGCTCTCCACTGCGACCACCTGCGGCCTGTGCCACGACCTGGAGGAACAGGCCTTCCTGGACACGCACGGCTACCACACGAGCGTGCAGGATGCCCTGCTGCCCCCCGAACGCCGGCGGCTGATGGTGGCGGGGCCGCGTATTCCGGCCGACGACGACAGCCAGATGAACTGCTTTCTGTGCCACATCCGGCATCCCAACCACGCGGCGCGGCGGGCGGCCATCGAGGCCGGCGCCCCGGAGTGGTCGGTGACCGCGACCCTGGTGGGCACCGGTCTGGTGGAGCAGACCGCGGATGGCTACCAGTGGAATACGGACCGGATCGCCGAGGACGGCGAGCTCGAGCTGGACCTGCGGCCCGTGAGCGAAGCCAATTGTGGCACCTGCCACGGTCTGGTCCACGACGGCGCCGACCCGCTGCTGGTCGAGCTGGGCTCGGGCGAGCTGTGGACCACCGAGAAGACCGGACAGGTGTTCTCGCCCCAGCGGGTACGTCTGTCCGCCATGAACCTCGCCGGCAAGGATGGCCTTGACATGGTCTGGGACGTGCATGCCGAGCGGCTGGTTTCCTGCGGCGACTGTCACTACTCGCGCGAGCGTCCCGAGCGACTGGCGGGCGAGGCGACACCGTCCACGGTAGAGCCGTCCCAGGGCGTCCTGCGTCGCTGCGAAAGCTGCCACAGTCTGGCCGGCACGCACGCCTGGCTCCCGGAGCAGGCGCGGCACTTCAAGGCGGTGGCCTGCGAGTCCTGCCACGTGCCGGCAATCGGGATGGCCGCCCAGCAGTCGATCGACCAGACCGTCATGTGGCCGGACGGTTCGCCGCTGGTAAACTATCGCGGGGTGGACGGCGACGTGCGCAATCCCAGCAGGGCCTATGTGCGCGGCTACCGCCCGCTGCTCCGGGTGGGCAAGAGTGTTAACGGCGCGAACCAGGTACTGCCCTACAACCTGGTGTCACAGTGGTACTGGACGGATGGCAAGAGCGACGCGCCTGTTCCGGCCGGGCAGTTGCGCGCGGCATGGCTCGACGGTGATGGCTACGCCGACGCCATACTGGAGGCCTTCGACGCCAACCGCGACGGTCGGCTCGACAGCAGCGAACTGCGCCTGGACGATCAGGCCAAGGTGGTGATGATCAAGGAGCGTCTGCGCGCCGCCGGCGTCGCTAACCCCACCGTGCGCGGCGAGGTGCGTGCCTATCACATCCATCACAACGTGCGTCACGGGAACTTCGTGAACCGCGCGTGTGTGGTGTGTCACCCCGACAGCGAGAAGCGCCTGGAGACCTTTGATCTGGCGCCCTATGTGCCGGGTAATGTGAAACCGATCCTGATGCAGGACAGGACCCGGATCGTTCTGGACGGCAAGTGGCAGACGACAGCGGATGACCGGCTGACGTTTGCGCCGGAGCAGAGCGTAGCCAGGTCCTATCAGGCCATCGAGAGCACCATACGGAGTAAACCATGAACGGTAGTACGGAAAAGACCCAGTACTGGAACCCTTACGTGGGCGGAATTCTGCTGGGAATCCTGCTGTTCCTGTCCTTTCTCCTTGCCGGCCACGGTCTCGGCGCGTCGGGTGGCGTGAACCGGATCGCCGTCGCCGTCGAGGACCTGGTGGTGCCCGAGCACGTGGACAAGACACCCTATATCGCCAAGATGGCCGGTGGCGACCGGGATCCGCTGGCGCACTGGCTCGTCTGGGAGGTGGCCGGGATCCTGCTCGGCGGCTTTGCCTCGGGACTGCTGCGCGGCCGGGTACGCCTGCAGACCTATCGCGGACCGCAGATCTCCACGCGCGCGCGCTGGGCCTATGCCTTCGCCGGCGGGATTCTCATGGGTTACGGTGCGCGGCTTGCGCGTGGCTGCACCTCCGGCCAGGCCCTGAGTGGCGGCGCGGTCATGTCGGTGGGGAGCTGGACCTTCATGCTGGCGGTGTTCGCCGGCGGCTACGGGCTCGCCTGGTTCGTCAGGCGCTTGTGGCAGCCGGAGGCATAAGCGATGGCGCCTTACGATCTGGTCGGGTACTTCGGGCTCACCGGCTCCTATCTGATCTATGTTGCCATCGGCTTTGCCTTCGGCTTTATCCTGGAATCGAGCGGCTTCGGTGATGCACGCCGGCTCGCGGCCCAGTTTTACTTCAGCGACTTGCGGGTTGTGAAGGTGATGTTCACGGCCATTGTGGTCGCGATGACACTGATCTTCTGGTCCACGGCGCTGGGACTGCTCGACTACAACCAGATCTGGGTGAAGCCGACCTATCTGTGGCCGGGCATCGTCGGTGGGCTCGTCATGGGGGTGGGTTTCATCCTCGGCGGCTACTGTCCCGGCACCTCGCTGGTGAGCGTCGCCACCTTCAAGATTGACGGCATGTTCTTCCTGCTCGGTCATATCGCGGGGGTGCTCGTCTTTGGTGAGACGGTTGACTCGATCAATGAGTTCTGGAACTCCGGTCACCTGGGTTTCTTTACCCTCCCCGAGTTATTACACCTGGAGACCGGGGTGGTGGTATTCCTGGTGGCCTGTCTGGCGATTGCCATGTTCCTGGGCTTCGAGTGGCTGCGCGGCGCCATCTACGGCAAGACGCAATGAACAGGATCTTCAAGCCCCAGGTGCTCGGCGCTGTCATCCTCCTGTCTGCATCGGCTGCGCTCGCGCTCTATGGTCAACCCGACCTGGAGCAGAAGTGGCAGTTCATGGCCCCGGACTTCGAACCGCGGCTGCTGGAGCGACAGGTACAGATCGATCCGGCCGAGCTGCTCAGCCTGATGAATGACGATTACATCTCCCTGATCATCTACGATGTCCGATTCGGAGCGGGACTGGAACGAGTTCCACCTGGTCGACTCCGAGCGTATCGCCCTGGAGGCGTTGCCCACTCAGCGTGAGCGCCTGCGGGCGCTGCCCGAGAATGGCGTGGTTGTGGTCGTGAGTAACGACGAGATACTGGCCACCGAGGCCTGGAAGCGGCTGATGGTGCTGGCCCGACCGAATGCCTATATCCTGGAGGGCGGACTCAACCACTGGCTCAACATCTACGGTCTGCCGGCGGATGAGGCCGGCGGTGGCCGTGCGGCCAGCCTGGCCAGGGCCGACGGCACCCTGCGGCATTCCTTCAAACTCGCGCTGGGAGACCGCCACGCAGCGGCGCACCCGGACGAGCGCCACGCCCCGCAGCGCGAATACACACCCAGGGTCAAGCTGCTCAAGAAGATCGCCAAGGCGGGCGGGTGCGATTAGACCGCGGTGTTGCTGCCGGCGCCCGTGCCGGGTCGGCCGGCAGGTCAGGTGACGCGGACCCGACAAGTTGGCAGTTACTTGATCCTTGTCAGTACGCGACGGCCAGCCAAGCTGTTATACCTGAACCCCGGCAGATGGGAAGTGGTCCGGGTGGGGATCCGACAGCCTGCCAGTGCATTTTCAATCGGATGATGACGGATATGATGGCCACGGAATCGACGGAAGGACACGGAGAAAATTCTAATGCGTGTTGGTTCTTTCCGTGTTTTTCCGTGGATTCCGTGGCCATAAAAATAAACACTCGCACTCAGCCTGATTTGTCAGCATCCGTGATTATCAAGTTGCATGCGTGCTAGGAATGCGTAGCCTGTATCGATCCTGTTGCGTGCTGTTCGCCGTGGTGCTGCTGTTCGCTACCACAGTGAGCATGGCGAAGACAGAGACGGCCGAAGAGCGGGAAGCCGCGTTTCCGCCGCAGGGCGTGTATCTCGGCACAGAGACCTGCACGGAGTGTCACGAAGGGTATGTGGAGCAATTGCGCCAGGACCCGCACGGTCAGACCACCGATACGCGCACGCCCATGGCGAACGACGGCTGTGAGGCCTGTCACGGACCGGGCGAGCAGCACATGGAGAACGTGTCGGAGGACAAGGGCGGCGGTCTGATCGCATTCGCGGGCGGGCGGGCAGAGGCCCTCCTGGAGAACCGCATGTGTCTGCAGTGCCATCAGGGTGGCGCGCTTATCCACTGGCAGTCGAGCCTGCACGCCGGGGAGGACCTGGCCTGCACCGCTTGCCATCACATCCACACACCCTCGCCCGTGCTCGACAGGACGACACAGACGGAGGTGTGTGTGCGCTGTCACGGCGATATCCGGGCGGACATCTACCGTGCCTCGACCCACCCCATCCGCGAAGCGAATGTGATCTGCAGCGACTGCCACAATGCCCATGGTTCTGCCGGACCTGCCGGTCTGAACGAACTCAGTGTCAACGAGAATTGTTATCGCTGTCATGCGGAGCTGCGCGGCCCGTTTCTCTGGGAGCATTACCCCGTCAGTGAAGACTGCAGCCTGTGCCACCGCGTACACGGCTCCAATCACGCCGCGCTGCTGACGAAAACTGCCCCCTTTCTGTGTCAGCAATGCCACCAGGATGTCCGCGCCCAGGGGCGCCAGCATGTCAGCCGGTTGTTCGACTTTGATTTCAGCGATACCCGGCGCCGCCCGCGGTTCGTTCTGGGCGAAGGCTGTATGAACTGTCATCCCCAGGTCCATGGATCCAACCACCCTTCGGGTGCGGCCCTCATGAGGTAAAGCCTATGCAGCAGCGCAGTCCCCATGCCGTGAAGCGCCGCCTGGCGCGGCCGTATCCGGGTCAGGCGCTGGGTATCGCCCTGACCTGCCTGTTATCGGGGCCGGCGCCCGCCGCCGAGTCGCCCGAGCCGCCCGTCAGTGAGGTGGAAATCGGCGCCGGCTATGTATCCGATGACGCCTACCGCTTTGGCCGCTACACGGGCCTGCAGGATGAAGGTGCTTACATCCTGGGCGACGTCAAGGCGCAGCAATACCGTGAAGAGGGCTACAACTGGCGCCTGAGGGGCACCAACCTGGGACTGGACTCGCGATACCTGCGCGCAGAGGGCGGCCGGCAGGGGAGCCAGGAATATTTCATCGAGTACCAGGAGCTGCCTGATTTCATCAACAACACCGGCGTGACGCCCTTTTCCGGTGTCGGCAGTTCCAGTCTCAGCTTACCCGCCGGCTTCGATATCACGACCAACCTGGACGCGAATCTGAAGGAGTTCGATCGCCACACCGAGCGCAAGCGCTACGGTGTGGGCGCATCGCTGATTCCCCGCAGGTTCAGGAACTGGAAATTCGGGGTGGCCTATCACCGCGAAACGAAGCAGGGCGTGAACGCCATCGGGGGTTCGATGGGCGGCACTTTCCCGGGTCTGACCGACACGACCACGGCGGCGATCCTGCCCGAACCCGTTGACTATGTCACGGACAACGTGGATCTGTCGCTGGGCTATGCCGAGGGCAAGGCCCAGCTCGAGTTCGCCTATCACATGTCGCTGTTCGACAACCAGGATCGTTCGCTGAGCTGGCAGGATCCGTTCGCGCCGACCCGCTTCGGGAGTCTTGCGCTGCCGCCACGCAACCAGTTTCATCAGTTCACGGCAACGGGTGGTTATCAGCTTCCCCGCAACAGCCGACTGACCGGCGTGTTGTCGCTGGGCCGCATGACCCAGGACTGGAATTTTCAGCCCTATGCGACCGCGCCGCCCGGCCTGGACGCGGCACTGCCGAGGAATTCCCTGGACGGCGAGGTGTGGCTGAAAACCGCGCGGCTCGACCTCACATCCCGGCCGCTGCCCAAATGGCGGTTCAACGCGAAGTATCGCTACCAGGAGCGGGATAACGACACGCCCTCCGATACCTACGACTATTTCATCGCCGATTCGGCAACGCCCGCGGTCCCGCCGGCAACCAACCGGCCACTCAGTTACACGCGCCAGCGGCTGGAGGGCGATGCGAGCTATCGGCTGAATCCGATGGTGTCGCTGGCGGGTAATCTTGGCTTCAACGGGACACAGCGCAAATATGCCGACACCAAGGCAAACGATACGCGTGACTACACCTATGGCGGGCGAGTGAAGCTGTATCCGAACGCCGAACTGGAAACGGAAGTCTATGCCGAACGTTCCCGGCGTGACGTATCCGATTACACCAACACGCCTGGCGCAGGCATCGATCCGGAGAACCCCGCCTTGCGCTATTACTATCTCGCGGACCGGGATCGTGACAGTATCGGCATGCGGCTTGCGTACATGCCCTACGAAAAGATCACCCTGGGCTTCAATGCAGACTACAGCAGGGACAAATATGATGATACCGCCGTCGGGCTGACGGAGGCCAAGACGCCGAGCTACACCTGGGACGTCGCATACCAACCGCGACCGAACGTCACGACGCACGCCTATTACACGTATGAAAAGGTCAAATCCGATCAGGCGGGTAGCGAGGCCGGTTTGCCGACACCGGACTGGTTTGCACGCCTGGAGGACAGGTTTATCACCCTGGGTGTCGGCGGCGAGATCAGCAAGATCCGCGGCAAGCTGGACCTGGGCATCGAGTATGTCTTCAGCAAATCCACCGGCAAGATTGACCTGAATGCCTCACCCCCGGTTTCATCGGCCGTGAGCCTCGGTCAGTACCCCGATCTCGACACGACATTGAACAGCCTGAGACTGTATGCGCGGTACAACTACAGCGAAACGCTCGCCTTCAAGCTGGGCTACTGGTATCAGCAGTATGATGCCGATAACTGGGCAGTCGATGGCGTCGGCGTGACCAGCGCCCCGGATATCCTGCTGCTGGGTGAGGATACGCAGGATTACAATGTCAACGTGGTTACCGCGTCTGTCGCCTATCGTTTCTAGCCCGCATTTCTCACCGGGATAGGCATTGCCTGATTACACACTGTCTTTTTCCTGATCCGCACTCTGTTCTTTACCTCGGTGCATTATGTGACTCTATCGCCGCCCGGTGAGAAATGCGGGCTAGCAGCCGGGCCAGTGTCTCTGCAACCGGATGAGAACGGATGGTATGGCCACGGACTCTACGGAAAGAACTCTAATCCGTATTCGTTCTTTCCGTGTTTTTCCGTGGATTCCGTGGCTATGAATAAGAATACTGGCAGTCAGCTCAATTGGTCAGCATCCGTTAGTATCACGTTGAACGAATACTCATCCGCCGGCCTATTTGGACGGCTTCACGTGACAGAGCTTGCACTTCTTCACCGGGCCGGCCTTCTCGCCTGACTCCACCGTGTATTTGTGGCAGCCCTGGCAGCGCAGGTGAAATGCCTCCTTGGTCTTGGGTGCGTCTTTGGCATCCCCGGTGTGGCAGTCGCGACAGTCGTGAATCTCTGGCGACTTGTCCGGGTAGGTATGATGACAGGTCTTGCACTCGACGTTTTTCAAGCCGGCATGCGCCTGGTGAGCGAAGGTTACCGTCCCGAGCTTGGAGGGGAATTCGATGACCGCTTTGTCGGCGGGAATCTCCGGCGTAGCGGCCTGGACGCAGGCCGTCGCGAAGAGGAGCATGATGAAGATGAGGCGTGACGTGAACACGGTATGGTTTACTCCTGAAAATAGCTGACGGAAAGAACCCCGCGCGTTGCTGCGCCGGAGCGTGGCGAACTCGGGCTGCGTACCGTAGCCGGATCCGCGGAGACTTGCAAGTGTGAGCGGGCCGGCACGCGCGTGTCCCGAAAAGAACCTTTTCGATTGATAATTCCGCAATGACAACGCGGCGTGGCCAGTGTTTCTTTTCGACTGGATGATGATGGAGTTTCATGGCCACGGAATCCACGGAGGCACACGAAAAAACATGCGAATACGGATTCGTTCTTTCCGTGTTTTTCCGTGGATTCCGTGGCTAATCAATAAAAATACTGAAACTTAGGGACTTGTCAGTATCCGCCATGGTCAGGTTGAAAACGTACTGGTGTTATCGGGCTCCTGGCCCGCATTTCTCACCGGGATAGGCACGGCCTGATTACACGCTATCTTTTCCCTGATCTGCACTCTGTTCGCTACCTCAGCGCATTACGTGACTCGATCGCCGACCCGGTGAGAAATGCGGGCTAGAGGTCTGCATAGCGCTGCAGGGCCTGGGGGTCATACGCGTAGGTCTCGTCGTCCAGCCGGCGCAGGAGCCCCTCGCGCTTGAGTTCGGCAATGACGCGACTCAGACTTTCCGCACGAACGCCCAGCATTGCCGCCATGTCTTCCCGGCCGAGCAGCTCGACTCTGTGTCCAGAGTTGTGCTCGCCGGCCTCGGCGAGCAACTCCACCAGATACGCCACCCGCCTGCGGATGGTGCCCGTCGAGAGGAACGCTATACAATCGTCGGCGCGGCGCAGATGCTCATCCCAGCGCTCCAGAAGCTCGCGGTGCACGGCGGGATTTTTCAGATCCAGGTTTCTGAGCACGCCGGTTGGAATGCGGCACACATTGACCCGGGTAACCGCGACGGCGGTATGCTCGTAACCCTGTCCGATGAGGCGTTCCAGTCCGAACGCGTCACCCCTTCTCAGCAGCCGCACGATGCGCGATGTGCCGTCGGCCAGATAACGAACCAGTTTCACCAGTCCGGTGCGCGCAGTGTAGAGCGAGTCATTGCGCTCACCCTCATGGTAGACAACCGAGTCGGGCGGGTAGCAGTACACGTCAATCGGTTCGAGTATGGCATCCAGTTCGTCATTGCTCAGACCCGAGAACAGCACCCGGTTGCGGATGCCGCAGTGCTTGCAGTCGGCCCGGCCGATCCATGTCTCGCTGGTACAGAGAACCTGCTTCTTTGCAGTCGAATGTCTCACTCTGTACTGGTCCCGTCTGTTTCTTCCCGGCAGTGCCGATCGTCCCGGCGGCAGTTCTGACGCGCTGGCGTCCCATTATACCGGCTTTACCGCGGCCGTACCGCTGCGGTGAGCCAGGGCCCGGGGACGCGGTTATCGCAACGGGAGCAGTATCTTCAGAATACAGAATACAGAATACAGAATACAGAATACAGGAGACAGGAGTGAGGCGTGAGGCGTGAGGCGTGAGGCTTGCGAAATTCCGGATACCGACGCCCTGGTTGCTGAGGGCTGCGCCGGGCCGGGCCATCTGGATTGTCAGGGTCTTGTCAGTGTTACGCGTGTAAGCTGTGCGACACACAAGCGTCCAGCCTGATGATAACGGAAGCTGACAAATTGAGCTGAGTGCCAGCATATTTTTGTTCATGGCCACGGAAGGACACGGACAAATTCTAATGGGTATTCGTTCTTTCCGTGTTTTTCCGTGGATTCCGTGGCCATACTATCTGTCATTAGCAGACTGGAGAAGCGGCTAGAATGATGCCTGGAAACGTGACAGGGAAAGGCTGCCGCGCTGTCTGGTCCTGTCACTGAACGCATACCGAGGGCCCCGGATGATCCGCCCGTATACAGCAAGAGAGATACTTAGCAGGCTGTTGAAGAAGTCTCAGGCGAGTGCAAGACAAGGCACAAATCGGCGAAAAAGCGCAGTGTACACGTCAGTACACGAGCATTTTGAGCCGATTTGTAACGCCGTATTGTGCCGCATGAGGGTTTTTCAACAGCCTGCTGGACGGGGCGCACGCCTGTTGGCGCACGTGATCTTTGCCGTGCTGATTGCCTGTGTGGACATCGCAATGGCGGCCGGCGAGGACGGGCCGCCGCCGACCCTGCAGGAGGTGGTGGCGTCCGCTTATGCCCGCTTGCCGCAGCGCCAGACGCTGGATGCGCAGGCCGGCGAGGTGGACGCGCTCACGCGCCGTTCTGAGAGCCTGATTGCCGACAGCCCCTCGCTCGATACCGGTTACCGAACTGACCAGGTGGGAAGCCAGGACGGTTATCGCGAGTGGGAGGCGGGGATGTCGCTGCCGCTGTGGAAACCCGGGCAACGGCGCGCCGAGCAGGAGCTCGCCAGACGCGCCGCCAGTGTGGTTGAGCATCAAGCGAGCGTACTGATGCTGGCGGTGGCCGGCGAGGTGCGGGAACGCATATGGGATGCCGAGCGCATGCAGAACAACGTCGAGCTGGCGAAGAAGGAATGGGACACCGCGGTGTCCCTGGAGCGGAACGTGCAACGCCGTGTCGAGCTCGGCGAGCTGGCAAAGATGGATCTGCTGCTTGCGCGGGATGCCACCCTCAGCAAGCGCGCCGCCTATCTGCGCGCGCAAACCGATTTCGAGAATGCCAGGCGCCGTTATGTTTCGTACACGGGTCTCAGCCGGCTTCCGCCGCGTCAGGGTGAAACCCGCTCGGCGTTGACGGCGGTCCCCGAAACCCACCCCCAGCTTGCCGAGGCGGGCGCCGCTGTCAATCGCGCCCGGGCGCAGCGTGTGGCGACCCGGCGTGCCGGCGCGGGGGCACCCGTGCTTTTCGTCGGCGCCACGGGCGAGCGCGGTGACTCTGACAGCGACTTTGATAACCGGCTGGGACTGAGTCTCAGCCTGCCGATCGGCGTGACCGCCCACAAGCGCACCGCGATCAGCGCTGCGGAACGTGCCAGGGCAGAGGCACAGGCCGAGTACGACGACCGCCATCGTCGTCTGGTGCTGGCGCTGGAGGAGGCGCAACAGGCGCTTGAGTCGGCCCAGGCACAGCTGGGTGTCGCCCAGGAGCAGAACGCGCTGGCACAGGAGAACCTGCGCCTGGCACAGATCGCATTCGAGCGGGGCGAAACCGACCTCGTGGGTTTGCTGCGGGTGCAGGGGCTGGCTTTTGCCGCGGAACGTCAGGAAAAGGAGCTGAGTATCATGCGTCAACAGGCGGTTGCGCGTTACAACCAGGCAGTAGGGGTGTTGCCATGAACAGGGTCGCGGTTGTGTTGGGGCTGGGGCTGCTCGGCTGGAGCCTTGCGGGAAATGCCTCGCACGAGATTCCGATAACACCCGAGCAGATGGACCATCTGGGAATCACCGTGGCGCCTGTGGAACCCACGACCTCATTCGCGACCGACCAGCTGCCCGGGCGCGTGGTTATCCCGCCGCGCCAGGAACGCGTGGTGAGCACGCCCTCGGAAGGCCTGGTGACCGGCCTGAAGGCGGGTGCGGGCGACGAGGTGACGCAGGGGGACGTGCTGGCAGTCATCCAAAGCCCGGCGGTCATCGTGCTGCAGCGCGAGTTTCTGCAGGCCAAGACCGAAGAAAAGCTTGCCGCAACAGACCTCAACCGCGACAGGCAGTTGTTCAAGGAAGGAATTGTGGCGGAACGCCGCTACCTGGAAACCCGCAGCAATCACGAGCGGATGGCGGCGACACTGGACGAACGGCGTCAGGCGCTGCGCCTTGCCGGTATGGATGACGCCGCGATCGAAACGCTGGAGCGCACCCGCAAGCTGTCGAGCGAGCTCTCGGTGTATGCGCCGATTGCCGGCGTCGTGCTGAAAGGGATGGCGGTGGTTGGCCAGCGGGTGAACGGTTTCGACCCTCTGTACCGACTGGCACAACTGGAGCCTCTGTGGCTGGAGATCCAGGTGCCTCTGGACCGGGTGACGGGGGTGCGGCCGGGGGCTGCCGTCGAGCTGCCCTGTCCGCAGGGCGAGGCGCTCGTCGAGCTGATCGGACGTGATGTCGATCCCGACAGCCAGACGGTGCTGGTGCGGGCGGAGGTGCGCAAGGCACAGGAATGCCTGCGCCCCGGTCAGTACGTCCAGGTGCGCCTGAAGCTGGGCAGTCCGGAACAGCTCTACCGCGTACCGGCCAGCGCGGTGGTACAGACCAGCGAGCTCAGTGTCGTATTCGTGCAGGCGCCCTACGGATTTGCGGCTATCCGCGTGAACGTAGCCGGCCATGACCAAGGCTACGCAATCGTAACCGGCCACATCAAGGAAGGGGAATCTGTCGCCGTCTCCGGTCTGGCGGCCGTCAAGGCCTCCTGGCTCGGACTCGGGGGCGATGCGCAATGATCCTCGGCCGACTGATCCAGTTTGCGCTGACGCAGCGGGTATTCATGCTGCTGCTGGTGGCGCTTCTGGTGGGGGGCGGCATCGTTGCCTTCCAGCAGTTGCCCATCGATGCGTTTCCCGACGTCTCCTCGCCGCAGGTCAAGATCGTCATGAAGGTGCCGGGCATGACGCCCGAAGAGGTCGAAACCCGGATTACCGCGCCGGTCGAAGTCGAGATGCTCGGCATCCCGCGTCAGGTCATGCTGCGTTCCATGGCCAAGTACGGACTCACCGACATTACCGTCGATTTTGCTGACGGGACGGACATCTACTGGGCGCGCCAGCAGGTGGCCGAGCGCCTGGCCGCCATCCGTGACAGCCTCCCGCCTGATGTCAGCGGCGGCATTGCTCCCGCCACCACACCGCTCGGCGAGATGTTCATGTTCACCATCGAGGGCGGTGCCCTGACGCTGATGGAACGCCGCAGCCTGCTCGACTGGGTGATCCGCCCTGCGCTGCGTACCGTACCCGGTGTCGCGGATGTCAACGCGCTCGGCGGCCTGGTGGAAAGTTTCGAGGTCATCCCCGATAACGCGCGCATGAACGCGCGCGGCGTGAGCGTCGAGACGCTGCGCACGGCCCTGGAGATGAACAACCGGAATGACGGTGCCGGCCGGCTGGTGCAGGGTGAGGAGACCCTGCTGGTGCGCACCGAAGGGCAGATCGGCACGCTCGATGACGTACGGGCTATTGTGGTGAGGGACAGCCAGGGGACACAGGGGATACCGGTGCGCGTTGCCGATGTGGCGGATGTGCGCCTGGGTGCGCTGACCCGTTACGGGGCCGTCACCCGAGATGGCCGGGGTGAGGCGGTGCAGGCGCTGGTGCTGGGGCTGCGCGGGGCCAACGCCAGGGAGGTTGTCGAGGGGGTCCGGGCGAAACTGGCCGGCCTGCAGGCGGCGTTGCCGGAAGGCGTCACGATTGACGTATTCTACGATCGCAGCAAGCTGGTCGATCGCGCCGTCGGTACCGTCACCCGCGCGCTCGAGGAAGCGATTGTGCTGGTCGTGATTCTGCTGGTACTCATGCTGGGAAACCTGCGTGCGGCGCTCACCGTGGCCCTGATTCTGCCGCTCGCCGCCTTGTCCACGTTCATCCTCATGCGCCAGTTCGGTATGTCGGCCAACCTCATGAGCCTCGGCGGGCTCGCCATCGCCATTGGCATGCTGGTGGATGCGGCCGTGGTGGTGGTCGAGAATGTGGTGGCACAGCTCGCCATGGCGGGCGCCAGCCGCCTGCCGCGCCTGCATATCATCTACCGGGCCGTTCGGGAGGTGTCGCTGCCGGTCACTTCGGGGATTCTGATCATCATTATCGTGTTCCTGCCGCTGCTGACCCTGCAGGGACTGGAGGGCAAACTCTTTATTCCGGTCGCTCTTACCATCGTGTTCGCACTCAGCGCTTCGCTGGTTCTGTCGCTGACCGTGATCCCGGTATTCGCCTCCTTGCTGATTCGCAAAATCGGCCACGAGGATCCCTGGCTGGTTCGGCTGATGCACAAGCTGTATCAGCCGGCACTCAGCTGGTCGCTGGGTCATGAACGTCTCATTATCGGCGCCGCGCTGCTGGCCCTGGGTGCCACGGGCCTGGCCTTCACGCAGATCGGCAAGGCATTCATGCCGACCATGGATGAGGGCAATACCATCGTGCAGCTGGAAAAACTGCCCACCATCAGTCTCACCGAATCGCTGGGTATCGATCTTCGCGTGCAGCGCCAGCTCTTCGAGCATGTCCCGGAGGTGATAAGCGCGGTGGCGCGTACCGGGGCGGACGAGATCGGCATGGACCCGATGGGCCTCAATCAGACGGACACCTTTCTGGTCCTCAAACCCAGAGACGAATGGCGCGTGCCCGAAAAAAACTGGCTGGTTGACGAGATACGCAAGGTCATGGACAGCTTCCCGGGCGTGGCCTATGCGTTTACGCAGCCGATTGAAATGCGGGTTTCCGAGATGTTGACCGGCGTGCGCGGGGATGTCGCCGTCAAGGTATTTGGCGCCGATCTGGCAACTCTCAACCAGAAGGCCGACGAGATCGCGGCCGTCCTGCGTGACATACCGGGCGCCGAGGACGTCTACTACACACGCAACGAGGGTGTCCAATATCTGACGGTCGAGATCGACCGACTCGCCGCCGGTCGCCTGGGCTTCGAGGTTGACCGTCTGGCGGCATTGCTGCGCAGTCAGCTCGAAGGTCAGCAGGTGGGCACGATCTACGAGGGTGGGCGACGCCGGCCACTGTTGCTGCGCGGGGCGGCCGATGTGCGCACCTCACCCGAAAAGTTTGCCAATCTCATGCTGACGCTGCCCGATGGCCGCCTGGTCCCGCTTGCCACGGTTGCCCGGGTGAGCCGCGTCGAAGGGCCGGTACAGGTCGGGCGGGAGCAGGGTAACCGGATGAGTGTCGTCATCAGCAATGTGCGGGAACGGGATCTGGTGGGTTTCGTGAACGAGGCGCGCCAGCGCGTCCAGGAGCGGGTCGAGCTGCCGACCGGCTACTACCTGGAGTGGGGCGGGCAGTTCGAGAATCAGCAACGTGCCGCGCAGCGCCTTGCGCTGGTGGTGCCGGTCGCCATCGGGCTGATATTCCTGTTGTTGTTCTCGACATTCCGCTCGCTGCGCCAGGCGCTCATTGTACTGCTGAATATACCGTTTGCGATGATTGGCGGTGTCTTCGCCCTGTGGTTGTCGGGCGAATACGTCTCCGTTCCGGCATCGGTGGGTTTTATCGCCTTGCTCGGGATCGCCGTGCTCAATGGCGTGGTCATGGTCACCTATTTCAACCAGCTGCACAGCCTGGGGCACTCTCTGGACGAGGTGATCCGGGAGGGGGCACGGCGCCGCCTGCGGCCGGTGCTGATGACGGCCAGCATTGCCGCCTTCGGACTGGTGCCGCTGCTGTTCGCCAGCGGACCCGGCTCCGAGATCCAGAAACCGCTGGCCATCGTTGTGATCGGCGGCCTGATCAGTTCCACGCTGCTGACCCTGATCCTGCTGCCGATCCTGTACCGACGTTATGGGGATGTCCGTCATGCCGCCTGAAACGCAACAATGTCTGCTGGCAATCCTTGCCGACACCGGGGTGCGCGGCGCCCTGATAGACTGGCTGCTGAATTATTCGGAGGACATGGTGTTCAGCAGCATGGCGGTTGAGTGGCATGGGATCGATCCGACTCACTTCAATGTGGCCGAGCAGGTTACCGGTCGACAAAACAAGCTGCTGTTCCACATCCAGACTTCGATGGGTGAGGCGCACCGTCTCTGTGAGCAGCTGGCGGACGCATTTGCGGGCGCGCAGCTGCGTTACTGGATCCAGCCGGTGCTGGAAGCCGGCATCCTCGCCGGCGAGCGCGCATCGCCGGACGCCGGCGCGGGCTGATGGCAGCTTGCGCTGTCAGGTACGGTTCGGTGACAGGCTGAGGCGTGTATCGTGGGATGCGACTTCGGATAAGGCTTGCTCCTGGTGCTGTCTCAGCAGCCGCGTGAACGCATCTGCGTCGACTGGTTTGCTGATCAGATAGCCTTGCAGCTCATCACAGCCCCATCTTTGCAGCAGCCGCCTCTGGCCGTGGGTCTCCACGCCTTCGGCAATGACATCCAGCCCCAGTTTGTGTGCCAGCACAATGGTCGCGGATACGATTGCCTGGGCATCCGGGTCATTCAGCATGTCCCGGACGAAGGATTGATCGATCTTGAGTGCGTGAATCGGCAGTCTCCGCAAGTAACTCAGTGAGGAGTAACCGGTGCCAAAGTCGTCGATCAGCAGACGTATGCCCATGGCGCTCAGTCGCTTCAAGGTCTCGATGGAGTCGTTCCGGTCATCCATCACCAGGCCTTCGGTGACCTCCAGCTCGAGCGCCTCGGGACCAAGCCGGGCGGACGCGAGTATCTGACCCATGCGCGCCGCCAGGTCGCCTTCCCAGAACTGGCGTGGTGACACATTGACTGCCAGGCGAATGGCCGGGAGTCCCGCCTCCTGCCAGGCCCGGATCTGCTGACAGGCCGTGCGCGTAGCCCACTCGCCGATGGCCTGAATCAGGCCGGTTTCCTCGGCGACGCCAATGAAATCGCCGGGTAGAACCATGCCTCTCTCGGCATGCCGCCAGCGTAGCAGCGCCTCGGCGCCGACCAGCCTGCCGCTGGCGCCGTCGACCTTGGCCTGATAGTAGAGCTCGAACTCATGGTTCTTCAGTGCGCGGTGCAGTTCGTGTTCCAGGCTGAGGCGGGTGGATGCGGCGGCATTCAGTTCCGCGGAAAAGAACTGGTAGTTGCCGCGACCCTGTTCCTTGGCATGGTACATCGCCGTGTCGGCGTTCTTCACCAGGTCGTCGGGTGTCTCGCCGTCTTTCGGATACAGCGCGATGCCAATGCTCAGTTCCGTATGCACACGCCGGCTGCCGAGCACGAGTTCGTGGCGAGTGCTGTCAAGGAGCTTGTCGGCGATGGCGCCGAGCTCGAATACGATGTCCTGGTCGCGGTCGATATCGGGAATGATGACGACGAACTCATCACCGCCGAAGCGCACCACGGTGTCCACACTCCTTACGCTTCCCAGCAGCAGCCTGGCGGTCTCCTTCAACAGCAGGTCGCCGGTGCTGTGACCGAGGGAATCGTTCACCAGTTTGAAGCGGTCGAGATCGAGAAAGGCGACGCCGACATAGGCACCGTTCCGGCGCGCACGCGCGATGGCCTGTTCCAGGCGGTCCTTCAGCAGGGCACGGTTGGGCAGGTTGGTGAGGGTGTCGTAGTGGGCCTGATGGTACAGGCGCTCCTCCCAGCTGGCGTTGGACAGGGCGACGGCAACGTGATCGGCGAACTTGCGCAGCGGGCCCGATTCCTGTTCGCAGGATTCGCACGCTTCACCGAATCCGAAAATCATCACCGCAGCGAGCCGTTGCTTGATGAACACGGGCAGCAGCAGCAGGCTGCGCGCGTCGGCCACGCGCAGCGGTGCAAGATAAGCGGGCCAGGGCTGGTCGCACGTGATCAGCAGGCTGTGGGGATTCTCGTTCAGCGTCTGGATGTCATCGGAGAGGAGTTGCGCGCGTTCCCTGCTTATCTCCGCCTGCGGACCGTTGATGCGTATGGACACATAGCCAGCGCCGGTGTGCTCATCATTGAGTTCGAGCATGGCCGCCACCGAGCAGGGTGTGAGCTCACCGGCACGACCCAGCACCGTGGCAATAATGTAGCGTGTGTCGAACGAGGAAAGAATCAGCCGGTCGATCTCCGCCATGGTCGACAGGCTGGTGAACTGCTTGCCCAGCCTGTCCGCCATCGCGTTGAATGCGTCCCCGAGCTGGGTAAACTCGTCATCGCCGGCCAGCCTGACGCGCCCACTGAAGTCGCCGCCGGCGATGCGCCGGGTGGCATCCCTGAGTGTTACCAGGGGCGCCAGTTTCCGGCGAATCTGGGTGGCGGCAACGAAGGAAACACTCAGCACGACAAGGATCAGGGCAGGGACATAGACCGTTCTGAAATTGATGATCGGTGCCAACGCGTTGGTTTCCGACTGACTGACCACAATCGCCAGATACGGGAAAGCAAATTCGGCTTCCGTGAAAAGCGACCAGTAGCTCGCGAGATAGGTTGTTGCATCGCTGTCCCAGGCGAAGTGGCCGGTGGTCGACGTCGCGAGCTGCGTGTTCAGGGTCGACAGAGGCGGTGCCGGGAGGCCACCCGAGCGGTAAACCACTGCACCAGAGGGGCCGAGTGCGATCATTGCAGTGGAGGCCGACAGTGTATCCTCCACATTCCAGAGGAATCCCGGCTGGATCTTGCCCACCAGTTGTCCCCTGGCCGGCTCGTTGTCATCGAGCCGGCGCACCAGCAGGAGGTCGGTTGTCCCATCGCCGTTGGCCGTTGCGTAGAGAACCGTCCCGCCGCGCATCAGGTGGCGGTTCTGTGTGTCACTGAGTGCCGGTGGCTGATCAATCGTTCCCACCAGGCTGGTCAGCTCGCCGGCAGCCGAGACGATCGCCAGGGCCGTGAGGCGTGGAGAGAGGTCCTTGTCTCCCGGCAGCGGTGAACGGGAAAGGAACTCCGGGGATAGCTGCAGGGCCTGGGCAAGTGCGGCAAATTCCGTGCGCAGCAGGGAGAGGCGCTCGAATAACTGCATGCCAACGGCTTTGCTCGTCTGGCGCGACTGCTCGTAACTCTGCTCGCGCAGCTGCTTCGAGACATGGCTCAGGGACAGGAAGGCCGCGATCGCGACCGGGACGATGGCCGACGAGACAAACAGCAGGAATATCCGCCGGGCAAACCGGCTGCGGACAAAACTCGTACTGAGCTGGATCATCGACGAGGCCCGCCTCAATAGTCGGCGGCCAGTCCCACAAAGTGGCCATTATTGGCGCGAACCACGTCATCCCAGCTCGGCTTGGCGGTAAACGGCGTCTTGCTGTCCCCGTCTTTTCCCATGCTGTACAGATCGAAGTCGGAATTCACCGGATTGAGCTTCTTGTCCTTGCGCAGTGCGCCTTTTCCCTTCAGCCCGGCACCGGCGATGCGCAGGTAGCGGTAGGGGTTGCCCCAGGGGTCCCGAAAGGTGTCCAGTCCGATCTCGGCGAGGCTGTCGGGGTAGCGTTCGTTGCGGGTATAGAAGGCCTCGATTGCCTGGGCAATTGACACGACATCCGCGGCCGCGTCGGCGTTATTCGCCCTGTCGATGTGTTGGGTGTAGGAAGGCACTGCGACGGCGGCGGCGATGGCGACAATGGCGAGTGCAATCAACAGTTCCAGCAGCTGGAAACCGCTCTGCAGGGCAGTGAACAGGGGATGTCTGCAGGTGTGGACGCAGGCAGCGAATGCGAGTGACGGGCGACTCAGGCTGTCGGGGGTTCGCGGATGCCGGTTGCGCATGGGAATGAACTCGTCGTCGATATCGCGTTCTGCCGATGATCCGGACCCAGGGCATGTCCGAAACTGTGACGCAAGTCAGAGGTTATCGGGAGACGGCTGGCTGGCCTTGAATGGCCCCTGGTGTGCGCGGGGGCAGGGCGGGAGTGACAGTCAGAGGGAGGCGGGGCCGGCTTGGCCGTTCTCGCACCGTATCAGTCTGAGTTCGACAGGCTCCGAGTGCTCTTTCAATCGGATGACGACAGATAATATGGCCACGGAATCCACGGAAAAACACGGAAAGACAATCGCTTTTGATATTATTGACTCTTGCGCCGAACGTGTGGGTGCCAGGTGTCAGTGTTCCACCGAAGGGGGAATCCGCCTGTCAGAACCCAGAATACAGAACCCAGAACCCAGAACCCAGAACCCAGAATACAGAATACAGAATACAGAAGCCGATGAGGGTGTGCCTCGCCCATCGAAGCTTCGTTTAGATTCAGACCTGGTTGTTGACCACGGAACCTACGGAATTCAATTCTGCTTAAGAGGCATATTATTTTTCCGTGTTTTTCCGTGGATTCCGTGGCTATTAAAACAATACTGGCACGTAGTTCAAATGCGCCAGCAACCCTCATTTTCAAGTTGAAGGCGTGCTAGCCCGCATTTCTCACCGGGATAGGCATTGGTCGAAAACACACTGTCTTAACCCTGATTTGCACTGTTTTCATTACCCCATTGCCCCACTTCGATTTACTGCCGCCCGGTGAGAAATGCGGGCTAGGGTACCCGGCTGTCGATGGTCAATTGAACCGGCTGCGCACCCTGAGTGGGGACGGGAGACACAGTGCCCTGCAGATCGCCACTCTGCGGGATGGCATTACCGGATTTGGAGACCCGCGCTCCCACCGTCACTTCCCCGAACTTCGACAGGCTCATGGCCGGTGACATGGCCAGGGAGTCATCCAGGGTGACGGTTACCGGCAGATCCTTGACCTGTTTGCGGACGATGGCGAGCGGCATGCGCGGACCCTGCACGGCGCGTGCGAAGATGAACAGGGTGTCTTCCGGTGCGGCCCCATCGCTCAGGCCTGGATCGAGCGCAACCTGTACGGTGATCGAGGCCCCGCTCGCGCTGTCCGATTTCCCGGCCGTGGCATCGGAGGCGGTTTGTGAAGCCGCCTGTGCGGTGAGCAGCGGCGGCGTGCTGTCGATGCCAAGCCGACTCTGGACCTGACTGATCTGCTGCGCAATCGCGCGTGCATCCTCGCCGCCCGGCGGCAGTTTGACTGCGGCCCGCTGCCAGTAGTCGAGCGCTTCGGCATAGGCGCCCTGACGGTATTTCCAGTGGCCGATCAGCCACAGGCCCTTGAGGTTTTCGGGATCCAGCTCGATCGCCTTTTCCAGCAGTCCACCGGCCTCATCGGTAAATTGGCCGCCGTTCGCCATGACCAGGGCATCGGCGTAATCGGCCAGTAAGGCCGGCTGGTCGCCGCCGAGGCGGCGGATATTCGCGTATGCCTGGACCGCATCCGCATGCCGGCCCATGGAGGTATAGCTTTTCGCCAGCAACACCCAGCCCTGGAGGTTGTCGGGTTCCGTGCGCAGGCGCTCGGCCAGCTGGGCGACCATCTCCTCGATCGAGTGCTGTGGCGGTTGCGTCCGCCCCGCTGCGGGTGGTGACGGCCTGGAGGCGGCTGTCTGTTGCAGGATACCGATGATCTCTTCCGACCCGAGTTGCTGGTACAGCAGCACGGCGCAAATCGGAATGGCCGGCAGCAGCAGGAGCGCGGCCCAGCGGCCACTGCGGGTGGACGGGTTTGCTGCCGCCTCATCAGGGCGGGCAAGATCGTAGAGGAGTTCCCGTTCGAGGTCCTTGCGGGCCGCGGCGTACTGGGCCTGATCAAGCTTGCCGGCTTCCAGATCCGCCTCCAGTTCCCCGAGCTGTGCCTTGACCACCGCGGTATTGAGATCGTCCTGGGAAACGTCCAGGCGCTTTTGACTGCGCAGCAGGGGCGGCACGATGAACACCAGCGCCAGCAGCATCATGCCTGCCGCAAGGCTCCAGAATATCGTCATATGCGGGCGTCCTTGTCCGTCTCTGCCTGTCCAAGGACGTCCTGCAGACGTTTCTGCTCGGTACTGGAGAACTCCGGTTCCGGGGTCTTTTTCTGACGGCGCACGGCGCGCAGCAGCACGAATGCGGCGATCAGCAACAGGACAAACGGGCCATACCACAGCAGATAGGTGGAGGGCTTGACCGGCGGATTGTAGAGCACGAAATCGCCGTAGCGGGCGACGAGAAACTCGGCGATTTCGGCATCACTGCGGCCGTCGGTCATCATTTCATACACCTCGGCGCGCAGATCGTGCGCGAGTTCGGCATCTGAATCCGCGAGCGACTGGTTCTGGCAAACGAGACAGCGAATCTGCTCGATCAGTTCCTTGAATCGCTGCTTGTCCGCTTCCGCGGCAAAGGTGAAGGATTCCAGGGTTACCGCTGCCGGCAGCGGTTGGGTGCCGAGCATGAGCAACAGCACCAGGCTAGCAATCAGAGGCTTCATCAGGTTGCGGCTTGCAGTTGGGTTATGAGAGGCATTATCTCGTCGTTGACGATCTGGTCCGTGAGCGGACCGATGTGCTTGTGGCGTATGATGCCCTGCCGGTCGATGACAAATGTCTCCGGGGCACCGTAGACACCCCAGTCAATGCCGACCCGACCGTCCGCATCGAAGGCGTTCGTCACGTACGGGTTGCCGAGCTGTTGCAGCCAGCGCAGCGCCTGGGCGCGATCATCCTTGTAATTGAGGCCATAGATATCAACCTTGCCTGTCTGCGCGAGTCGCACCAGGACCTCATGCTCGGCGCGGCAGGATACACACCAGGTGGCCCAGATATTGAGCAGGGATACCTTGCCCTTGAGGTCAGCCTCGGTGATGGTGGCCGCAGCATCCTCCAGTCGCGTCAGCGAGAAGGCCGGTGCCGGTTTGCCGACCAGCGGTGAAGGCACCAGCTTGGGATCGAGGCTCAGTCCGCGGTAGAGAAAGGCCACCAGCACGGCAAAGAGGGCGAGCGGAACCAGATAACGCAGGTGCCGGACCATTACGCCTTGCCCTCGGCAGCGAGCCGGTCAGACCCGGCCCGGGAAGCCGCGCTCACTCTGTGACGCACTGCCATGCGGTAACGCCGATCGGTCGCGGCAAGCAGACCCCCGAAACCGATCAGAATGGCACCGAGCCAGATCCAGCGGATGAACGGTTTGTAATACAGGCGCAGACTCCAGGCGCCACCGCCCAGTCCTTCGCCGAGCGAGACGTAGATATCGCGGGTGAAGCCCGCATCAATGCCTGCCTCGGTCATGGGTTTGGTCTGAACCAGATAGGTGCGCTTCTCGGGGTTGAGCAGGGCAACCTCATTCCCCGCCTTGAACACGCGGATCGTACCCCGGTCGGCACGATAGTTGGGTCCCTGATGGGGCTCGACACCCTCGAACTGAAAGCTGTATCCGGCCAGTTCAACCGCCTCGCCCGGTGACATGCGGATGTCTTCCTCCACCTCGAACAGCGACACGAAGGTAATGCCGATGATAAAGACGGCGACACCGAGGTGCGCGACGACCATGCCATAGTAGCTGCGCCCGCCCCGCGAGCCGATGTCCTGCCATACACCGGACAGCCCGTTGCGCGCCTTGAGCCGCTGCCGGACGCCGATAAACAGGGTCGTTACCAGCCACACGGAGAGCATCACCGCAACGCCGGCCCAGATGGAACCCTCGTAAAACACCGGCAGCGTGGTGAGGATGCCCGCGCCGATGCTGATCACGAGCGCGATGCTCAGTTGCCGCGCCAGATCGCCCGGATTCTGATGCTTCCAGCGGGCCAGGGGTCCCATCCCCATGAGCACCACCATGAAGGGCGTGAAGGTGACGAACATGCGGGTAAACCAGGGAAAGCCGACCGAGATCTTGCCCCAGCCGAGCGCGTCATACACGAGCGGGGCGAGTGTGCCGAGCAGGATAAAGGCCGTGACCACCACCAGCAGCACATTGTTCCCCAGCAGCAGCGTCTCCCGGGAGACCATGTCGAAGGCACCGCCGCTGCTGACGCCGGGCGCCCGCCAGGCATACAGCGCCAGCGAACCGCCGATCACAATGCACAGGAAAATCAGGATGAACAGGCCGCGTGCCGGGTCGGAGGCGAAGGAGTGTACCGAGGTCAGTACCCCGGAGCGCACCAGGAAGGTACCGAGCAGACTCAAGGAAAATGCCAGCAGTGCCAGCAGCACGGTCCAGCGTTTGAATGCGCCGCGTTTCTCGGTGACGGCCAGCGAATGGATGAGTGCCGTGCCAGCCAGCCAGGGCATGAAAGAGGCATTTTCCACCGGATCCCAGAACCACCAGCCACCCCAGCCGAGCTCATAGTAGGCCCACCAGCTCCCGAGCGCGATACCGATGGTCAGAAAGGTCCAGGCGACCAGTGTCCAGGGGCGTGACCAGCGCGACCAGGCGGCATCGAGCTTCCCGCCAATCAGTGCCGCAATGGCAAAACTGAAGGCAACCGACATGCCCACGTAGCCCATGTAGAGCATCGGTGGATGGATGGCCAGGCCGAGATCCTGCAGCAGCGGATTCAGGTCGCCGCCCTCCAGGGGGACCGGAAACACCCGGTCAAACGGGTTCGACGTAAACAGCAGGAAGGAAAGAAAGCCGATGCTGACCATGCCCATGACCGACAGCACCCGAGCCAGCATCTCGGCGGGAAGCTTACGGCTGAACAGGGAAACCGCGACTGTCCAGGCGCTGAGGATCAGGACCCACAGGAGCAGGGAACCCTCATGGGCGCCCCATACGGCAGAGACCTTATAGAGGTCAGGAAGCTGAGTATTCCCGTTTTGGGCCACATAGAGCACCGAGAAATCGTCCACCAGAAACGCATTGACCAGACAGCCGAAGGCGAAGGCAATGAAAACGAACTGGCCCCAGACCGCGGGGCGCGCCAGAGCCACCCAGCCCGGCGTGTGATTGAGACTGCCGATCATGGGAAAGATCGCCAGTACCAGCGCGAGGCACAGCGACAGGATCAGGGCAAAATTGCCGAGTTCGGGGATCATTGGGTCTTCGCAGCGGTGGCTGCGGCCCCCGTCCCGTCCTCGTGAGCCGTCTTGAGCGCATCGGCGACCTCGGGTGGCATGTAGTTTTCGTCGTGTTTGGCCAGCACCTCGTCGGCAACGAAGACGCCATCGTCACGCAGCTTGCCGTGTGCCACGATACCCTGGCCTTCGCGGAACAGGTCGGGCAGGATGCCGGTGTACTGCACGGTCACCGTCTGCGCATTGTCGGTCACGTCGAAGACAACGGTCAGACCGTCGGCCTGTCGTTTGACGCTGCCATCGGTCACCAGGCCGCCCAGCCGGAAGGTATGATCCTGCGGGGCTTCGCCCTTGGCGACCGCGCTGGGTGCGTAGAAGAACATCAGATTTTCGTTGAAGGCATTGAGCGCGAACGCCGCGGCGACCACCACGCCCGTTACCATCAAGCCAACCAGATACAAGCGTTTCTTTCGTCTGGGTGTCATTGGTTTCTCCCGGCTCCTATTGGGCCCTGTTGCGCCTGACACTGCGTGCGATCCCGGAAAGCAGTTTCCGCCGCTGGCGTATGGGTGACAAGGCGGTGGCCAGCAGCACGACCAGTGCAATGCCGTAGGAAGTCCACACGTAAAACGCGTAGCCGCCCATGTGCAGAAATTCACTGAGCCCGCTCATGATTCCACCAGCTCTTTAACCCACTGGGTATTGCGTTCCCGTTCCAGGATCTCGCAGCGGGAACGCATCAGCACCACTGTCGCGTAGTAGAGCTTGAAGGCGACGGCCATCAGCAACAGCGGTATCAGCATGCGTACGTCAATCGAAGGTTTGTCGAATTTGGTCACTGTGGGACCCTGATGCAGGGTGTTCCACCATTCTACCGAATAGTGAATGATGGGAATATTGACGACGCCGACCAGTGCGAGAATGGCCGTTGCCCGGGCCGCGGTGCGCTTGTCGTCGATGGCATTGTGCAGCGCAATCACGCCCAGGTAAAGAAACAGCAGGATCAGTTCCGAGGTCAGCCGGGCGTCCCACACCCACCAGGTCCCCCACATGGGTTTGCCCCAGATCGAGCCAGTTACCAGGGCCAGGAAGGTAAAGGAGGCCCCGATCGGGGCACTGCTGATCGCGACGACCTCCGCGAGCTTCATGCGCCAGATCAGGCCCATGGCGCCGGCGCCGGCCATGACCATGTACACAAACAGCGACATCCAGGCCGCCGGCACATGGATGAACATGATGCGGTAACTGTCGCCCTGCTGATAGTCCGCCGGCGCCAGCACCAGCCCGGTGTACAGACCGGCGAGAGCGAACAGCGCAAAGGCCACGGCCAGCCACGGGATGAAGCGCCCCGCGATCCGGTAAAAGTAGGGGGGCGATGCCAATTGGTGGAAGTAACGGGTAATCATAATCAACTCAGGCTGATTCGCAGCGAGGCGGCCGTCGCAATCGGCGACAGGCTGAGCGCCAGCACAAGCAGGGCGCTCAATAACGATACATGAGCCATGACCGGAAGATCTGCGGCAGCCGTTTCCACTGCATTGGCCGCAAAGATCAGCACCGGGACGTACAAAGGTAACACAAGCAGCGACAGGATCATCCCTCCTTTCCGTAGGCCTACTGTCAGCGCCACGCCGACCGCACCAATCAGGCTCAGGACGGGTGTGCCCAGCGCCAGGGTGATAATCAGCACCACCGTGGCGCTGCCCGGGAGATTCAGCAATACCGCGAGCAAGGGTGCGACGATCAGCAGCGGCAGTCCCGTGATCAGCCAGTGGGCGAGCACCTTGGCGAGCACGAGAACCGACACAGGGTGCGCACTCAGCAGGAACTGTTCCAGCGACCCGTCCTCAAAATCGGAACGGAACACGCCGTCGAGTGAGAGCAGGGCAGCCAGGAGTGCCGCGACCCAGATCACCCCGGGTCCTACCGCCTTGAGCAGGACGGGGTCGGCCCCGATGCCAAGGGGAAACATCGCCGTCACCAGGATGAAAAACAGCAGGGGATTGATCATTTCCGCCCGCCGCCGGAAGGCCAGAATCAGATCGCGTCGCAGCAACAGCAGGAACGCGCCACTCAGGGAGCCGGGTCTCATGCGGACAGGTTGATGCGGTGCACCTGGGCACTCTGCAGGTTGATGGTGTGATGCGAGGTCAGCGCCAGCATCCCGTCACTCGCGAGGTGGGCGTCCAGAAGCGCCTCGACCACCTCGATACCGTGCCGGTCCAGCGAGGTGAACGGTTCGTCAAGGATCCACAGCTGTGAGGTCGTCACCAGCAGGCGGGCCAGCCCCAGTCGCCGTTGCTGACCGGCTGACAGGTTACGGGTGGGGACGTCCTCGAAACCGCCGAGGTCCACCTGTTCCAGGGCGCCTTCCAGTGTAATACCGGTTTTCGGTTTTCCCAGGGCCTGTGCCATGGCCAGGTTCTCCAGGGGTGTCAAATCCAGTTTCACGCCGTCGCGATGCCCGACGTAGGCGGTGTGTTCATGGTAGTCAGGCCCAAGCCGGAAGATGTCCTCGCCGCACCAGGTCACCTCACCGGCCTCCGGTAGCCGGATGCCGCACAGGATACGCAACAACGAGGTCTTGCCGCTGCCATTGCGCCCTTCGAGCAGCAAGGCCTGACCGGACCCGATACTGAAATCCAGATCGGTGAACAACCTTCGATCGTCGCGAATGCATTCCAGTCCGCGCGCCTCGAGGGAAGGGCGGTTGTCGCTGTTGACAGGTGTCATTTCCATGGGGGCAAGCAGGTCCCGCGGGTTCAGAGTAGGCGCATGATACTATCCCGGCGTGATCTTCCCAATTTTTTGTCATATCTTCCCAACCCTTTTCTGTACCAAGGCGACTCACGGCGGCACCCCTTGCGCCGGCTGATATCCCATTAAAGTGGCAGCCTGTCTTCGACGAAGACCGGGTTCCCGCCCCTCGCGGGAGGGGGGTAGGGGGCGGAATGCATAACAGACTTTTCCTTACTCACCCCTGGCTCCAACGGTCCGGCCCTCACGCAGAGCACTGCGGCGTTCGGCGGGAAGAACATGTGCGCTTTACAACCGCCCTCGTAGGGCGAGGCTGTGAGTGTGACACCACGGCGGTGCGAAAATTCATACGGCCGGTCGCCGATTTCCGGTGGCGGCGGCCCGGTGGTTGATTTTGGTCAAAGGTATGACATTAATGTCACGCATATTAGCCCTTGCTTGTGGTAAATCATGACAAATGTGTCATAGTTATTCACCACAATCGAAAGCAAAAAATAACGCAGTGCAAATGGGGGTTAGAGGAGCAACGTATGCGAGACAAGACAGCAATTGAACTGCAGTCTTTGGTAGACACCCATGAACGGCCTTTTGTCATCATCGACAAGGATTTCCACATCGTCGCAGTAAACCAGGCCTACGAGCAGGCCTACGGCACGACTCGCGCCCAAATGGTCGGGCGAACGTGCTACCAGGTCAGCCACGGCAACGATCGACCCTGCGCTGAGCTGGGGGAGGAGTGTCCTCACGAGCGTATTTATCGCGAAGGCGACTCTTCCTGCACCTGTCTGCACCTCCACCATGACGAGCTTGGCCGGCTGCACCGTGTCCAGATCAAGGCCTATCCACTGCGTGATGCCAGTGGTGAGGTCTACCTCGGAGAAGCAATGGAGGAGTTGTCGGAGCCGGCCGAACGGAGTAAAGACCAGGTCGTCCGGATGGTGGGTGACTCGCCGGTGTTCCAGCGGACCCTGGAACAGCTGAAACTGGCCGCGCTGTCCGATGCCCCGGTACTGCTCGAAGGCGAAACGGGCGTCGGCAAGGACCTTGCGGCCACCTTCATCCACCAGCGTTCCAGCCGTTGCGACAAGCCCTTCATGACGCTCGATTGCACGGTGCTGACCGAATCGCTGTTCGAGGCGGAGGTGTTCGGCCATGAACGGGGCGCCTTCACCGGCAGTGTCGGGGAAAAGGAGGGCCTGTTCGAGGTGGCCAACGGGGGCACGCTGTTCCTCGATGAGATTGGCGAGATGTCAGCCACGCTGCAGGCCAAGCTGCTGCGTGTGCTCGAGACCGGGGAGTTTCGCCGCGTGGGCGGCCGCAAGACCCTGCACACGAATGCGCGCATTATCTGCGCGACGAATCGCAATCTGGGCGAAGACGTGGAGGCGAAACAGTTTCGCGAAGATCTGTATTATCGCGTGGCATGCCTGCATATCCAGGTTCCCAGCCTGCGCGAGCGTCTGCAGGATATCCCCTCACTGACAGAGGCCTTGTTGCGCCGAATTGGTGACTCCATGGGAAAGGAGTTCGAACTCACGGCAGATGCCATTGAGGAACTGCAGCGCTACTATTATCCCGGCAATGTGCGGGAGCTGCGGAATATCCTCAGTACCGCGGTGGCGCACGGTATCGCGGGCCCAATCGATCAAGCCCGCATCGCCGGTGTCATCGAATGTCTGAAGGCCCGGCGACCGGGTGGTTCCTTGAACCCGGATCAGCAGGCCTCGCCCGATTTGCCGCCCGCCGCCGGTGTCCGCCCGGCCGAGACGGGGGCTAAACTCGAGGATATCGAATCGCAGCACATCAGCTGGCTTTTGAAACAGCACAGCGGTAACCGGCGCAAGGTGGCCACGGCGCTTGGCATCAGCGAGCGAACCGTTTACCGCAAACTGAAACGCTACGGGCTCGATTAGGGCTTTTTAAATCTGATGATGAAAGATATGATGGCCACGGAATCCACGGAAGGACACGGAAAAAATTCTAATGGGTATTGGTTCTGTCCGTGTTTTTCCGTGGATTCCGTGGCTATCAAATAATCAAATAAAAGTACTGGCACTCGGCTAAATTTGTCAGCATCCGATCTTCCCAAGTTACAGAGAGTGCCAGCTGCGTCGGCTGATCCGGGGCGCAGGTTCGCGACCGCCTGAGGCTTGAGCCATTGGACACCGGCAGTCAGCACCCACACGAAGACCTGCATGGGCTCGAGCAGCGCTCGCTGCGCCTCGCGGAGGAGCTGGGTGCTCGGCTGACACGCGCGCGCGAGGCGTGCCGCGAGCTCGAGCAGCGTGCCGGCGCATTGGCCGGCGAACCGGATGCAGTGTCCCCCCGGCCAGGGGACCTCGAGACCTCGCGGCCCGAGGCGCCTCCTCCCCCGATAGACAGTGCCCAGCGTCGGCTCGAGGCGCTGCAAGCGGAGCGCGACGCGCTCGCATCCGAGCTGACTGCGGCCCGGGACGTGCTGGCGCGGGCGCAGTCCGAACGGGACGAGCTCCTCGCTGAACAGGCGCGCCTGAGCGAATCCGTCGGGCAGGCCGAACAGCAGTTGCGCGAAGCGAGCGCGGTCGCCAACACAGAATTCGAAGTCCGGCTGCAGGCCGAACAACAGACACAGGAGGCCTTGCGCGAAGAGCTGGCGCAGTTAAGGGCCCAGTTGGCAGACAAACAGGCGCAGCAGTCCGGGCTGGAACAGCAGGTCGAGTTGCTGGAGAACAATCTGCGCCAGCGGCACGATCTCGAAGTACGGCTGGCGGCGCGTGACCAGCAGGTCGAGGCGCTGGAGGCCACGGCGCAAGGGGTCCTCAACGATATTCGCGAGCATGAGGCGCGGGAACAGGAACAGCGCGTGGAGCTGGACCGGGTGCGTGAGCGGCTGGCGGCGGCTGAGCAGAAAGATGCGGCGGCCGAGGGTGAGAAACAGGCCCTGGTGTTAAAGTTCGCGAGCCTGCGTGAGGAACTCGACGACGCCCGACGCGGCACTCTGGAACAGATCGCCGGCCTGGAGCAGCGGCTCGGGGAGATGGAATCCGAACGCGATGCCGCGCGCCAACAGGTGGAGAATCTCGAGAGCCTGCTGCTGGCGCCGGCGTCCGGTCCGCAAGCGTCAGGCGACGCACGGCCTGAAGCAGCGCCGAATCCGTCGGATTCCCGCGTGAGACCGGATGCGCGCGCGGCCGGCGAAAAGCGTGCCTGGACGACGCTGGCTGCCGGTGTCGTGCTGGGGGTATTGGCAGGTGCGACCGGGTCCTGGCTGTTACAGAAACCTACTCTGCAGCTGGCCGGGATGGGGACCTCAGAGGTATCGACGGTCGAGCCATCCGGCAGCCGCTTCTCGCGTGGGATCGCGCGAGACGGAGTGGTCGTTCCCGCCGTGGCCGTGTTCCCCCAGACCGCTCCGGCGGCCGTCCCAGGACCCTATCGCCTGCCGAGGGGCGCGCAGGCCGACTAGCGCTTTTTTCAATTTGACGGTGCCATATATGATGGCCACGGAATCCACGGAAAAACACGGAAAAAATTGTAATGGGTGTCACTGCTGTCCCACAAACTCGGAATCTCGTGCTTCCCGCGAAGGCGTGAATCCAGGACTTCGGAAAAAACCACTGGATTCCGCTGCAAGCCGGAATGACGATGGGAAAAACTTTGTGCGGCAGCAGTGAATGAATGTACGTTCTTTCCGTGTTTTTCCGTGGATTCCGTGGCTATAAATTAGCATCCGTTAATCAAGTTGAAAGCGTACGAGTGACCAGGGTCAGCGCGAGCGATCGGCGCTCGTCAGCCGTTGTCGCGCCTTGCCGTCGGGCATCAGGCCTTCGATCAGTTGCAGTGTCTCATCGTCATCCCATTTGATGGCACCGTAGGCGCTGTAACGGATCTGTCCCTCGCCATCGATCAGATAGCTCGTGGGATAAAAGCTCACATCCCAATCGCGCGATGCCGTGCCGTCGGGGTCGAGCAAGGTAGTGAAGCTCACATTCAGCAGCTTCTTGAACCGCCAGGCCTTGGATTTCGACTCTTTCACGTTGACGGCCAGGATATCGAACGGCCTGCCGGCCATCGCGGTCTTCAGCCGCTGCATGCTCGGCATCTCGACCAGACAGGGCGCGCACCAGCTCGCCCAGAAGTTCACCAGCACCACTTGCCCCCGGTAGCTATCCAGGCTGTGCCGCTGCCCGCCGAGATCGACCAGATCCAGCGACGGTGGCTCCGGCATCCCCTCATGCGGCACCAGCCCTGCGGCGGCGCTCGGACTCAGCAGCGTGCCCGGCAGCACGATGCACAGGGCAATAAACAGTTTCAGAATGAGTTTTCCCGCGCGCATGACCGCATTGTCGACGCAAGCCCATCACGTCCGCAAGCCACCCGCGCATCCTGACGCCCCCCCTCACCCCTCACCCCTCACCCCGAACTCCTAACTCCTAACCTCCCCCGCGCCTGACACCGCTGACAGGGGCATGACATTTTGACTCGAATGCCCGCCATTTTGACATACATAGAAACCCGCACATAACTCAGTTTCCGCGTTAGGAAAAACCTGTAACTATTCGTCGACAAAAAACTACCTGGCGAGTGCGCGGCACGGGTGGCTGATGGAACAGGACTTGCTAACCTCCCAGCCTGTTGATTGTGTCTGCGAACTGGTTCACAAAATGGCCTTAAAAAGGTGTGAACCGTGTCGCAGGATCAACAACGGGGAAGGGCAAGGTCAGCGGGCGGACGTGCACGGGGGTGTTTGCGTCCGCCCGGTTTCCCGGGCCCATCCCGATGGCAATCGACGTTTCCAGCTGTGGAAGAAACAACCATAAACCTGTCGGAAGGGAGGAAGTTCACTATGCAGAGAAGAGCAATTGGTGCAGCGATCGGTGCGGTGCTGACCGGATCGGCTGCGTTCTATTCAGCGGGCACGCTCGCGGTACCGGTGCCGGGCGGCACGCTCGATCCAACGACCGTCCCGAAGTACGTCACACCGCTGGTCATACCGCCGGTGCTTCACGATGACGGTGGCGCGCCGCTGTCAGCCGAAGTTTCAGTTCGGCAGATCAACCAGCAGGTGCTGCCCGCGGGTTTCCCGGCCACGCCGCTATGGGCCTATGGTGACCCGGCGAATCCGGCCACGTTCAACAACCCCGGTTTTACCATCGAGGTCACCAAGGACACGGAAACTTTGATACAGTGGACCAACGAGCTGGTCGCCGACCCGGCAGCCTGTGCAGCGAGCACAGATCCGGCCACCGATCCCGCGTGTAACTACCTGCCGCACATCGTTCAGGACCAGAACGGCGTACCCATCGTCGATCAGACCCTGCACTGGGCGGCGCCGAACCAGGAGTGCCTTGACGGCACCCCGCGCACCGATTGCCGTGGCGCCAGCGCCGAGCCCTACCTGGGTCCGATACCGATGGTCATGCACGTGCACGGCGCCCATGTTGGCCCGGGCAGTGACGGCTACCCCGAAGCCTGGTGGCTGCCGGCGGCGAATGATATTCCTGCTGGATATGCGACCAACGGTACCTTCTTCGAGAGCGACAACGGTGACGACACCGCCAATGCCATCGGCCAGGGCTACGCGCTCGACAGGTATCCCAACGACCAGCCCACCACGACCTTGTGGTATCACGACCACTCGCTGGGCATGACCCGGCTTAATGTCTATGCCGCCGGCGCCGGGTTCTGGCTGATCCGTGATGCCAACGACGGTGAGACCGGTGTGATCTCGGGCGTACTGCCCGGACCGGCACCTCTAGCCGGCGATTCCGCCGCGGCGCTGAACACCCCCGGTAATCCGGTACGCAGCGCGGTGCGCGAAATCCCCATCGCCATCCAGCCCAAGTCCTTCAACGCCGACGGCACCCAGTACTACCCGGCTGACCGCGCCTTCTTCGAAGGTCTGGGCACCGGTGGACTCTTCGCCGATAACACTAACGTGAATATTCCGTTCCTGCCGCAGACGACCTCGGATATCGCACCGGTTTGGAATCCGGAAGCGTTCTTCAACACCATGGTGGTCAACGGGTCTACCTGGCCGCAGCTCCAGGTGGCGCCTGAGCGCTATCGCCTGCGCTTCGTCAACGCCAGCGATTCGCGCTTCCTCAACCTCTCACTGTTCACCCTGAAGCCGAACGGCAAGAAGGGGACCGAGCTGCCGTTCTATCAGATCGGCTCCGAGCAGGGCCTGCTGCCGCAGGTGGTGCAGATCGAGACCGGCTTCGCCACCCCGCTGGTCGCGGGTGCTCCATTGCCCAAGAACCCCTCGCAAAAGCTCAAGGGCACCTTCAAGGAGCAGGGTTTGCTGATGGGCCCCGCAGAGCGTCCTGACGTCATTGTCGACTTCACGGGCCTGCCGAACGGCACCATCGTGCGCATGTTCAACACCGGACCGGATGCGCCCTTCGGTGGCTTCCCCGACGTACCGGCTGACCCCGCCACCACGGGTCAGGTCATGCAGTTCGTGGTCAACTCTACGCTGGCTAACCCTGCGGGCGATCCCAGCACCCCGCCCAACCTGCTCGCCCTCGATCCAAATCCGGGCGGCGTTGCCAAGCTGGGTGCTTCCAATGCGACGCGCGACCTTGCGCTGCTGGAAGAAGAATCGGCCCTGCTGTGCGTGACGATTAACGCCACGACCGGCGCCATCGACCTGGTGCCTGGCTCATTACCGCCACTTTGCGCCGGCGGCGGTGTGCCATTTGCGCCGAAGGCGGCTGTGCTCGGCGTCGCCGGCTCCGCTGGCGGCCAGGTTCAGCTGTGGGACGATCCGATCTCGACCAACCCGCAGGTAGGCAACATCGAGACCTGGGAGATGTGGAACTGGTCGGCTGATGCCCACCCGATCCACCTGCACCTGGTCAAGTTCGAGGTGGTCAACCGCCAGGTCATCGGTGGTGCTGTGCGTCCGCCCGAGCCCTGGGAAGCGGGCTGGAAAGATACCGCGATCATGTATCCCGGCGAGGTGACCCGCGTCAAGGCGCTGTTCGATGTTCCCGGCCTGTATGTCTGGCACTGCCACATCCTGTCCCACGAAGACAACGAGATGATGGTGCCGTACTGTGTCGGCACGCCTGGCGTTGATTGCCCGGCGGAGTTGTTCTAGGGTGACAAACCGGTGCGGCCAGCCGGAAAGCTGGTCGCACCCCCTGATCATGAGGCCGCCGCATGGCGGCCTTTTTTTCGCGGGCCGTGGCTCTGCTATGATGGGCTTTGCGTCCCGGAACACAGAAAAGAACGAAAATGAACAGGAGTATCCAATGAAGCTATCGATTTATCTGCCGGCATTTCTGCTCTGCTCGCTGTCAGCGCCGCTATCGGCCGCCGAGGTACTCAATCTCGAGGAAGAAACCACTCGTATCAACTACAGCCTGGGCTACCAGATCGGCGGCGACTTCAAGCGCCAGGGTGTGGAAATGGACGCTGAGGCCGTCGTCCAGGGCATCCGCGATGCGCTGTCCGGCACCGACCCGCAGATGTCCCCTGCCGAGATGAACGCCACCCTGACGGAGCTCAAGCGAAAGGTGGTCGCCGACCAGCGCAAGCGCAATGTGGAACGCGAGCTCGACTATCTGGCCGCCGGCGAGAAATTCATGCAGGAGAACGCCAAGAAGGAGGGCGTCGTCACCACCGACAGCGGCCTGCAGTACAAGGTGATCGAGGCCGGCACCGGCAAGAGTCCGGGCCCCGAAGACCAGGTCACGGTGCACTATCGGGGCACCCTCATCGACGGCAAAGAGTTCGACAGCTCCCACAAGAGGAACAAACCGGCGACCTTCAGACTCAATGGTGTGATCAAGGGCTGGTCGGAGGGATTACAGCTTATGAAAGAAGGCGGCAAATCTCAGCTTGTTATCCCACCGAAGCTGGCCTACGGCGATCGTGGCCCGATGGGACACCGCACCCTGATCTTCGATGTCGAGCTGATCAGCGTTGGCGAACCGCCGGCGGCGGCAGCAGCGGCGCCCGCGGCTGCACCAGCGGAGGACGAGGCGAAGGCCAAGCAGTAAGGGCGTTTGGCTGGATGGTTCCAGGTGTGTTCCTGACTGTCCGTGCGCTATCCCGGCGTCCCGGGTCCTGGCGTCGCACCCGCTGGACGTCAACCTGTGCCGGGACCGGTGCGCGCCGCGCGGCGTGGGTGCTGCTCGGCGTCGCCTTATTGAGCGGTTGCAGTCGACAAGAGAATGGCTTTCCTGAGTCCTCACCCGCAACCGAGGCCGAGTCTGCGCTGGAACACGCTCGTAAGCATCGGGACCCCACGTACGTTTGCCCCATGCACCCCGAGATCGTTCGCGACCAGCCCGGTTCGTGCCCGATCTGCGGCATGGACCTGGTGGCAAAGGTGATGGGGGACACGACAGACGAACGTCCGGTAGTGACCCTGGGTGCCGCGGTGGTGCAGAACCTGGGGGTGCGCACCGCAAGTATCGAGCGCGGTACCCTGTGGAAGTACATCAAAACCCAGGGCAAGGTGGCCTACGACGACGACCGCATCATCCAGGTACACCCCCGCACCTCGGGTTGGATCGAAAACCTTTACGTGCGCACCGATGGCGTGAGGGTCGAGCGCAAGGAGGACTTGGCGGATTACTTCTCTCCAGAGGTTCTCTGGGCGCAGCAGGAATACATTGAGACTCTCGAGGCAGGGGAGCTCGATTCTTTCGGGGATGATCACAAAGGCGAGGATTCGTACCAGGCTTTCAGGCAGCGTGCTGGAGTCGATCTGTTGCGTTACTACAAGGTGCCGAGTATGGACGTCAAGGGCATCGAAAAGAGCATGACGCCCAGGTCCATTGTGCCCATCAAGGCGCCCCAAGGGGGTGTCATTACCGAACACAGGGTACGCGAGGGTATGTACGTGACCCCGGCTGATGCCATGTTCACCATCGTGGACCTGAGCGAGGTCTGGGTCATGGTGGATATCTTTGAGCATCAAATCGCCTGGATCCGGCCCGGGCTCACGGCAGAGATCAGTACGCCCGCGTATCCGGGACGAGTCTGGGAGGGACGGGTCGAGTTCGTCTATCCGGAGGTGCATCCCCAGGCCCGCACCCTCAGGGCCCGGCTCGAATTCACCAACGCGGACGAGCTGTTGATGCCCAATATGTTTGTCGAGGCGGTGATCTACGGCGGCCCCAAACGCGACGTACTGATCGTGCCGCGCGAGGCCCTGATCCTCACCGGCGAGCGCGCGATGGTGGTCAGGATTCTGGGCGATAACCGCTTCCAGCCGGTCGAGGTGGAAACCGGGATGTGGCAGGGATCGTCGGTAGAGGTGCGTTCCGGTCTCGACGAGGGCGATGAGGTGGTGTTGTCGGGGCAATTCTTGATCGACTCCGAGTCGAATCTGGAGGCCAGCTTCCATCGCCTGTCGGAGTAGGTCGGCGTGCCGGCTCGCCTGATTCGCTGGTCCATCGAGAACCGCCTGCTGGTGGTGATTGCGACCCTGATCCTCGCCGGCTGGGGCTGGCTGTCGGCAAAAGAAATCCCGCTCGACGCCATTCCCGACCTGTCGGATGTGCAGGTAATCATTCGCACCAAATTTGCCGGCCAGTCGCCGCAGGTCGTGGAGCAGCAGGTCACCTATCCCGTCACTACGACCATGCTCGCCGTACCCGGCGCCAGCGCGGTGCGCGGTTATTCCTTCTTCGGCGACTCCTACGTCTATGTGATCTTCGAGGACGGCACCGATCTCTACTGGGCCCGTTCGCGGGTGCTGGAATACCTCAACCAGGCCGCGGCGAATCTTCCTGCGGGTCTAGAACCGAGGCTGGGTCCGGATGCCACCGGCGTGGGCTGGATCTACAGCTACGCGCTGGTGGACCGCACTGGCGGCCACGATCTGGCGCAACTGCGCAGCATCCAGGACTGGTATCTGAAATACGAGCTGCAGACGGTTCCCGGCGTGGCCGAGGTGGCTACAGTCGGGGGCATGGTGCGCCAGTATCAGGTGGTGGTGAACCCGGAGAAGCTGCGCGCCTTCGAGATTCCCCTGTCGCGGGTGACCGAGGCGATTCGTCGCGCCAACCGGGAGGTAGGGGGCTCGGTGATCGAACTGGGCGAGGCGGAGTACATGATCCGCACCCGTGGCTATCTCAGTTCTATCGAGGACATCGAAGCCGTACCACTCGTTGTGACCGCGGATGATATCCCCGTCATGCTGCGCGATGTGGCCCACGTTCAGGTCGGTCCCGAGATGCGCCGGGTGGTCGCGGATCTTGATGGTGAAGGGGAGGTCGCCGGCGGCATCGTGGTGATGCGCTACGGCGAAAATGCCCTGACGACCATCGCCGCGGTCAAGGCGCGCATGGAAGCGCTCAAGCAGGGGCTGCCCGAGGGCGTGGAGATCATAGAGACCTACGATCGCTCGGGACTGATCCTGCGCGCGGTGGACAACCTCACCGACCGGCTCATCGAGGAGTTTATTGTCGTCGCCCTGGTCTGCCTGCTGTTCCTGTTTCACCTGCGCTCCGCCTTTGTCGCCATTGTCACGCTGCCGCTCGGCATACTGGCGGCTTTTGTGGTCATGCGTTACCAGGGGATCAACGCCAACATCATGTCGCTGGGTGGCATCGCCATCGCCATCGGCGCCATGGTGGACGCCGCCGTGGTGATGATCGAAAACGCCCACAAACACCTCGAACGCGCGGGCCCCGGCCTCAGCCCGGCAGAGCACTGGGCGGTGATCGGCAAGGCCTCCCAGGAAGTGGGGCCAGCACTGTTCTACTCGCTGCTGATTATCACCCTGAGCTTCCTGCCGGTGTTCACCCTGGAAGCCCAGGAGGGCCGCCTGTTTGCGCCGCTGGCGTTCACCAAGACCTACGCCATGGCCGCTGCCGCAGGACTGTCGGTGACCCTGGTGCCGGTGCTCATGGGTTATCTTATTCGCGGCCGCATACCCCGCGAGACGGCCAATCCCCTGAGCCGGTTTCTGATCTGGGCTTACCAGCCGTTACTCAGGTGCGTGCTGGCCGCCCCCGGGACTACCCTGGTCGTGGCCGTGCTGGCGGTGTTGAGTCTGTTACTGCCGGTCTACGGCATCGGTGGCTTACTGGAGCCGGTCAAGTGGCCGTTGCTGCTGCTGCGCTCGGCGGCGCCCGAGGCAGTCGACCAGGCGGTCAATCATGTCGAGCACTGGCAAGCGCACTTGGCCGATGGTTGGCAGCAGGGGTTTGCCGGCATGCCTACGCTGGCGAGGCTTGGCCGTGGTCTCGGTTCAGAGTTCATGCCCGAGCTGTTCGAGGGCGACCTCATGTACATGCCGACGACACTGCCCGGCCTTTCTATCGGTAAGGCGCAGGCGCTGTTGCAGCAGACCGATCGCCTGATCCGGCAGCTTCCCGAAGTGGAACGCGTGTTCGGCAAAATCGGTCGCGCGGATACGGCCACCGACCCGGCGCCCCTGACCATGATCGAGACCGTTATTCAGCTCAAGCCCAGGGAGCAATGGCGCCCCGGCCTGACCCTGGAACAGCTTATCGACGAACTGGATGCCTCAGTCCAGTTCCCGGGCCTCACCAACGCCTGGATCATGCCCATCAAGACGCGCATCGACATGCTCGCCACCGGTATCAAGACGCCGGTCGGCGTCAAGGTAGCCGGGCCCGAGCTGGCGCAGATTGAAGCCATCGGGCGCGACATCGAACGGGTATTGAAAGGGCTTCCCGGCACCGTCTCCGCCTACGCCGAGCGCATCGGTGCCGGGCGCTACATCGAGATTATTCCCAGACGCCAGGCAGCGGCGCGACTGGGTTTGAACGTCGAGGACATCAACGAGATGGTGAGCGCCGCGGTGGGCGGGATCAATATCACCGAGACCGTCGAGGGCTTGGAACGCTATCCGGTCAATGTGCGCTTTCCGCGTGAACAGCGCGACGATCCCGTCAAGCTGCGCAACCTGCCCCTGGTGACCCCCAGAGGGGCCCAGATACCCTTGTCGCAGGTCGCTGATGTCACGGTGGTGGAGGGCCCACCCCTGTTGAAGACCGAGAACGCCCGCCTCAATGGCTGGACATTCGTCGACATTCGCGGGGTGGACCTGGGCAGCTACATGCGCCAGGCACGGCAGGCGGTCACCGACGGTGTCGACCTGCCCCCCGGCTACTCCATCACCTGGTCCGGGCAGTACGAGTACCTGTTGCGCGTCCAGCAGAGACTTTCCCAGGTGGTACCGCTGACCCTGACCATTATCTTCGCCCTGCTGTACCTCAGCTTTCGCCGGGTGGGGGAGGCCGTGCTGGTGATGCTTTCTTTGCCCTTTGCCCTGGTCGGCGGTTTCTGGTTCATCTGGCTGCTGGGCTACGAGTTGTCGGTGGCGGTTGCTGTCGGATTTATCGCCCTGGCCGGCGTGGCCGCCGAATTCGGGGTCATAATGCTCATCTACCTGGACACTGCCCTCCAACGTCACCGTGACGAAAACCGCTTGAACAGCCTCGATGAGCTCAAGAGCGCCATCGTCGAGGGCGCAGTGCTGCGGGTCCGGCCCAAGGCCATGACCGTGGCGGTGATTATCGCCGGCCTGTTGCCCATCATGTTGAGCGAAGGCACCGGATCGGAGGTGATGCAACGCATCGCGGCGCCTATGGTCGGCGGTATGATCACCGCACCCCTGCTGTCCCTGTTCGTGGTGCCTGCCATCTATCTGCTGTGGAAGCGTCGCCGCCTGTCCTGAGCGCGCCGAGAGGGTCCGCGCCCGGACCTGGCCGCAAAGGAAATACCCGTCCGGGCTATTCGAGGGGCTTACTCGCCGGGCTCGAATTGCCTTGTGAGTCAGACTCAACCAGCTTGAAGGTCCTGGGGATCCTAAGGTAGCCCGCGGGCAGGGGTTTGGTTGATACGGACGTCAATTGCAGCACCTTGTTGTCCCGCAGGTCTTTGCTTTGCACTGAGACGAACTCTTCATCCTTGGTCCCGACGCCAAGCCAGCCGAACTCCCTGTTCTGCGACATGGCGAACAGTCGCGACAGCGTAATCAGCTCCCGGTCGGTGACGCCAAGCCGCGCGGTATTCGCCATGCAGTGTTCTATGACCGGCTCCCCATCGAGCAGCTCACGGACGACTCGGCAGCGAATCCCCGCGACGGTACGCGTCTTGTTCGACGGATTGAGGATCGGTGCCGGCCAACGCCCGCTCGGTCTGGCCGATGGGGCCGGGGATGCCTCGCCGCTGGTCGGTTCACCGGTGGGCGCGTCCGGGGCCGCGATATTCGGGCCTGGCTGCGCTGCCGGCTCGGCTGACGTCGCGTCTGGTTCGATCTCGCCGCTGTCCCCGAATGCTGCGGGTTGGGGTGATGGCTTGTCTGACTCGATCTCGGCGCTGTCCGCCGCCCCAGCTTGCCACTGGGATCCCTGTTTCTGTCCTGCGGCTTGATCCGTCTTGGCACCGATAGCCAGGGTCTCCTTGTTCGCCTTGCCGACCTTCGCCGCCTGCTTTGAACGGGATACTGGACCTAACCGGGGGGACACGGGCGGTGTTAAACGTGTGTAGGTACCCTGCTCCTGGTCGACCGAATAAAGCGGAAAGAATTTCCCGGCTTGAAAGAGCAGATAGCGCTCTGGCTCGGTGGGATCGTCGATCCTGACGAAAAACCGGGATACAGCGAATTGTTTAACCGTTTTTTTGCCATCAGCCTCGGTCAGCTCATATGTCAGGGTGGCATCGGCCTGGATCACGGACACGCCACAACCAAGCAGCGCTAAGGCGAAAATGCTCAGTCTCTTCAGCATCGTAGCGCTTCTTTAGACGGTCGTCGCGGGTTGGAGACCACCTTGCGCTTAAGTTTCGTCAGAGTGGTGCGCATCTCGGCAGGGACCATTCGCGGCACGGCACCGGGCAGGGCGTCGCGCATACCCTGGATGACGTCCTCCGCATCCATCTCCACACCCTCGCGCTTGAAGTCGCCCCCGCTCTGGTAGCCCAGGCCATCGTTGGTACGGGTGGTCTCGTCCTCAAGGGCCTCGGCGGCCGACAGCGACCAGACCGGAAAAGCCGGCGGGTGAATCGATAACTTCACGAAGGACTCCTATTCGTTTTCATTATTGTTTCGATGTTTCGGGCCTGAAAGCCCATCGTACCAGAACGGTGGCCCGGGCGAAAAAGGCCACTATGCCGCGGCCTTTCTGCTGGAGTATTCCTGTTCCCGCCGAGAGCACCCTGCTTTGCGCGCATATAAAGGGCAGGATGAGGGGAAACAAATCAAGGGGTGGCTGTTTGTTGTCTTGATCCCCTCACCCCACCCCGAGATGATGGTGCCCTACTGCATCGGCGATCCGGCCACTGGCGTCTGCTCCGGCAATCCCGTGGCGCCTGGGGCCTAACTATAAGCGCTGAAAATGTAGCTTCGGGCAGCCATTTTTTGTCTCACTCTGTTACCATGCAGCGTAAAGAAAACGCGAGGAGCAGCTGGTAAGAGAAGGTCGATGTTTCTTACAGGCATCTCGCTGTCGCCGGGTCCCGAGGACGCCGTGACCGTGCACTACCGCGGCACGCTCATCAGCGATCAGCCTTTCGGCAGCTCTGACAAGCGCGGCAAGCCGGCCACCTTCAAAAAGGCAGTGGTTGGGAGCAGGATATCGCCAGCCAGTGTTCTGGAGGCATTTCTACTGAATCCATCGAGGCCGGTCGTGATGCCAGTTGCGATGCCGCTGTCGGCTGTCCGATGATAGGTCACCGGCGGCCGGGGGGCTAGAATCCCTACATGAGCATGAAACGATAAACGCGCGTGGCGACGTCGATAAAACGGCCGCTGATCCATGTGCTTCTGTGTTCAGTTGCGCTGGCCGGCGCGAGCTGGTGCGGCGCGACGCCGGCTGTCCAGGGCGCCGGCGCTGACGCACAGGCCTTCTTCGCGGAGAACGCTCGCAAGCAGGGCGTGGTCAGCCTGCCGAGTGGTCTGCAGTACAGGATTCTCCGCGCCGGCAAAGGCAGGAACCCCAGGGCAACGGACAGCGTTACGGTGCAATACCGCGGCACTTTGCCCGATGGCAGCGAAGTCGACAGCTCCTATCAGGGCGACGGGCCGGTGACTCTGCGGGTCGACGAGGTCATTCCCGGCTGGCGGGAGGCGCTGCTGCTCATGCGTGCGGGCGCAAAGTGGGAAGTGTTCATCCCGCCCAGGCTCACCAGGTTGCAGCGCGGAACGAGGAAGCGTGCGCTGGGTGGTGATCAGCCCCTCATTTACGACATCGAGTTGCTCTCGATCGGTGCGTCCGACGCGCCCGAGGTTGCGATGAAGGCACTCGGTGGGGAAGCGGCGGGCGCGGCCAACGGAATCGGTGACCCGGGTCTACTGGATGCGCGGTTCCGGCACCGGCACGGCGGATGTGGGTGCCCGAGCGCAGAGGCTCGCATTCTTCGAGCAGAACGCCGGAAAGGACAGTGTCATCACCTTGCCCAGCGGTCTGCAGTACCGGGTAGTCAGGCGCGGCAGTGGCAGGACGCCGGCGGCCGGCGACAGGGTCACGGTGCATTATCGGGGCACGCGGCTCGACGGTACGGAATTCGACAGCTCCCATCACGGGCAGGGTCCGGCAACCTTCCGCCTGGATCAGGTGATCCCCGGCTGGCAGGAAGCGCTGCAGCACATGGAGGAGGGTGCCACCTGGGAGCTGTATGTTCCGCCCGAGCTGGCCTTCCGCAAACCGGGACCGCTCGGCGCCGAGCCGGTCATTTTTGAGGTCGAGCTGCTGGCGGTCAGCCGATCGGATACCGCGCAGGTCGGCATGGCCGCGGTGCAGCCGCTCGCAGCCGCTGGCGGGCCAGCAGCGCCCCGGGAGGAGGGGCGGGCCGCGCCGCCCCTCGACGCGGCGCCGGAACCTGTCGCGGCCGGGCGCGCGTTGTCCGGGGAGGATACCCCTGACGCAGGTCTGATCCGCCTGCCCGGCGGTGTCCAGTACCGCGTGATCAGGAACGGCACGGGTGTATCGCCCCTGGCCGATGACAGGATCACGGTGCAGTATCGTGTCACGCAGCCCGGGGGGCATGAGGCTGGCGCCTACGTGGGTGAGGGACGCACCAGCTTCCGAGTGGATCAAGCAATTCCCGCCTGGCAGGCGGTGTTCCAGCGTATGCAGGAGGGCGCCCGCTGGGCGCTGTCTCTGCCGTCCGAGCTTGCCTACAGCAAATGGGGGCCGGGCGACGGCGAGACAGTGGTCTTCGACGTCGAGTTGCTGAAGGTCACTGCCCCGCAGGCGACGGCTGCCGGCGAGGCATCACGGCCGGGACTCGAGAAGGCGGTCTCCGCCTATGCACCGCCGGTGGCAGCAAAGACCGGCCAGCCGGCTCTGGTCAGCCTGCCCGGCGGTGTGCGATACCGGGTGCTTGAGCAGGGTAGTGGTGACACGCCGGCGCCGGATGACACCATCACCGTCCGCTACCGCGCCACGCTGCTGGACGGTGGCGCGTCCGACAGTGACTACACCGCCGAGGGGCAAGAGACCTTCCGCCTGGACTGGGCGATCCCCGGCTGGCAGGAGGCATTCGAGCAGATGCAGGCCGGTGCCAGGTGGGAGCTGTACCTGCCCTCCGAATTCGCCTACAGCAAGTGGGGACCGCTGGGCGGTGGAACGATGCGGTTTGAAGTCGAGTTGCTGTCGCGGGATCAGCCGGAGGCCATGGATCTGCCGGCGGCACCGGCGCAGGGGGTCGGGGATGCGGTCGTCGCGGCTGAAGCACCGGGGCCGGCGGGGCACGCGGAGCAACGGCAGCCTGTCCCGGCTGAGGTGCAAGCGGAGGCGGCTGCGCCTCAGGGCGAAGCGCGCCCGCGCACGCCTCCGGGGCCCCGCGCAGCCGAGCGTGCCTTCTTCGAGCAGAACGCTGACAACGAGGGTGTGATCAGCCTGCCGAGTGGGTTGCAGTACAAGGTCCTGGCGTCGGGCAGCGGCAGGACGCCGCAGGCGACCGACAGTGTCCTGGTCCAGTATCGCGGGCGCCTGCTCGATGGGCGCGAAGTCGACAGCGCCTATGTTGAGGCGGGGGCCGCGGAGGTTCGCGTCGACGACGTCATGGCAGGCTGGCGGGAGGCGTTGCAGCTCATGCAGGAGGGCGCGCGCTGGGAATTGTACATTCCGTCGGGGCTTGCCCATACCCAGGGAACCCGGAAGCGGGGAATGCTCGGCCGCCAGCCACTGATCTACGAGATCGAGCTGCTGGCGGTTGTCGAGCCGAATCCGTCGAGTGCCGGCATGTAGCTCGATGGGGCGTCCGCGGGTCGGCAGGATGCGTGCCTGATGCGCCACCGGGTTCTCGTCCCGGTGAAAACTGCGGGGCAATCGTGGCGACCGGGACCGGGACCGGTAATCGGTTCTCTTGTCTTACCCCCAAGACTACGTATAAACCCTAGTATGAAAATAGGGGTAAAACGCATGGGGAAAACCCGTATTACCCGCGCATAAACCGAACACGTCATCCACTATCCTTCATCTGTGATGTGGCCCTCTCTTCCCGGTGACAGCGTCTCCCGGGTTCGGACGAAGTGGTCGGCAGTCAGGGCGTCTCCAGCAGGATGGGATAGCGCTGTCGAATGTCTCAGGCGTTTTCGAAGGGATTGATGTCGTGACGGGGTCCACACAATCGATTGCGCAAATTCAGTTAAAGTCTGGGCTCGTGCGAGGAACGGCAGGCGCGCGACACGCAATCTTTGCCTGTCGGGCTCAACCTGTGGGTGGAGCGGGCCTTAGTAAACGCCTGATAAGTGGGTCTTTCGGGTCTGATATGAACGGAAATACCGGCGAGGATGTGAGTGTGAATGACCTGCCCGGGTCGACGCATGCGCGGGCTGGCACATGGCTTAAGACGCTACAAAAAAAAAGCATAGATTCGGAGGATGGTGATCCCTATGACCAAGGTCATGCTCGTCGAAGATAACCTGATATTCAGGGGCGCTTTTAAAAGCGTCCTGCTCCAGCGCTTTCCTCTGCTCGACGTCGACGAGGCGGCTGATGAGGATGAGGCTCTGTTGATCGCCAGTTTTTTTCAGCCTGATCTGATCTTCATGGATATCACGTTGCGGCGTGGCAACGGCCTGGATCTGACCAGGGCGATTAAGTCATCAGGTGCGAACACGGTCATTGTCATCCTGACCAGCCACGATCTGCCCGAGTACCGCAGTCAGAGTCAGCAGTGCGGAGCGGATCATTTTTTTTCCAAGAGTGCCCCGCTCGAGGAGGTTCTCGCACTGGTAGAAAGGCTTATCTGCCCGTGTGCCAAAGTGCACTAGTGCTTTTTCAATCTGATGATGACGGATAGTATGGCCACGGAATCCACGGAAAAACACGGAAAGAACCAACACCCATTAGAAATTTTTCCGTGTCCTTCCGTGGATTCCGTGGCTATAAATAAAAATGCCGGCACTCAGCTTAATTTGTCAGCATCCGTCATTATCAGGTTGAAAGCGTACTAGCAGACGGGTCTGCAGGGCCTGCGGGTGAGGCAGACAGGCCGGGTTTTTCGGATCTCTCAGGGTGTGGGTGGCAGGGGCTTCTTTTCTGAAGCCTGCGCCTGAGGCGCTACGGGGGACGGCGCCAACGGGTGCGACGGTAAGATGCCACTCGCTTCCCCGTTCTGACCGGCGGCGTCCTTCTGATCCGCAGGCGCCGCCTCACCGCCGGCATCTTCCTTCTGCGCGGCCTTGGCAGGCGCCTCGCCTGGCGCGGTTGCGCCTCCCCCCGGCTGGCTGGCGGCATACGGTGGTGTCCTGCGGCGCACGCCGATGTGTCCACCCCGGGCGCCTGGCAGCACGCCGACCCGCGGGGCGGAACGACCCTGAAGCTGGGGATTCTTGTCCACTTCCAGCACCAGTTCCTGGGTCTGCTGCCCTTGCTTCAGGGTTGCACCCGCGGCGTGCACGGTTTCCACGACCCAGCCCTGGTGCTCGGCACCCTCGGCCAGCCGCAGCAACTGATTAGTGGCGAGATCGCGCACCACGGCGACCCGCGTCTGCGGTGTGAGCGCCACGCCTTCCAGACGCAGGCGGATCAGCTGCGGTGGGAATGGCGGCTGTTGTCGGTGCTGCGACCGCCGGCTCCTCGGGGGGTTCACGGCCCGCCGTGAACAGGGGACGTTCCAGGATCTCGCCGAAGGCCTCGATACCGGGCGCGACGAATGCTGTCCTGGCAGGCGGCGCCTCGGCGGCGGCGGCCGGCGGGGCCTCGGCCGGCCCCTCGATGCCGGTCCTTGCACCGATGCGCCACTCCACGGCGACGATGGCGGCGAGCACCAGGCAGGTAAGCAGCAAATAGGGTGTCAGGCGGTTGCCCAGCGAAATCCGCTTCATGATCCGGCACGCATGTACCCGGTCAGCTCGATGTCGACGTCCAGCAGCTGCGGGGCGGCGACGACGGCGCCGCGGAACCGGCGCTGACCGCCCCGCTGCCAGAGTGAGACCTTATCGAGGAACAGAAACGGTTCACCGGTCTCGATGGCATAGAAGATCTGCGTCATGCTGGTCAGAGTACCACGCATGCGCGCCTTCAAGGTGACCTGCGTGAACGCTTCTGCCTGTCTGACGGGCAGGATCTGGGTGCTGACCAGCTCTGCGTTGTTGCTGGCGGCAATACGCTTGATGATGCGCTGCAGTTCGGCACCGGCCAGTGCCGAACTGCCGCTCGTGAGATAGTGCGCATCGCCGACCTGCCAGCGTTTGAGCTGGTCGTATTGCGCCTGCAGGCTGGCCCTCATCGCGCTTGCCCGCTGCAGTTTCTCCAGGCGGTCCTGCATGCTGGCGATGGCCTCCTCGTAGTACTGGTTCGCAGACCAGAGCGGCAATACCGTGACCGCTCCCACGACCCCGATTACCAGGAACAGGATTAACAGGGCCAGGAGCCGGCGGCCCTGCGTTTCGTTCAGTGCCACGTTCACGGGGCAGCCTCGCGGTGCGTGTCGGCGGACAGATGGAATCGTTCCTCGTTGGTGCGCGGGATCTGTGTCACCGGCGACCGGAACCGGGCATTGTGCAGGACCGGTGAGGATTCGGTGAGCGGAATCAGTGCGCCCGACGACGTCGACTGGCCCTGGATCTGAACCTCTGTCGGGCTGATCTCCAGCCGGTTGAGCCAGGTGTGGTCGGGCAGGATGCGGGTCAGCTCATTCATGACCTCGAGAACCAGCAGCGATGCCTGCTTTTTCTCGACGAGAAACCGGGATTCCGCCTTCAGCGCGTCGACTTTTTCCCGGAGCTTTTGCGCCACCTCGGCCTTGCTGGCGGCAACGTCCAGCATGGGCTGCAGCGTTCGCATCACCCGCGCCTTGTGCAACAAGGGCATGGACACCGCACTCAGCAGCAGCAGCACGGCCAGGATGCCCAGGCCAATGTTGATGCGCTGCGGCGCCACCCGCTTGCGGGGCCGTTGCGGCACGGGCAGCAGGTTGACGGCCATCGGCTCAGCGCCGGCGCCCCGACACAGGGTCACCTGGCCCGGCTGCACGCCAAGTCGCTTGAGCGAGTCGAGCAGCCCATCCACCACGGCGCGCGGCACCACCACGAGATCCAGAGACAGCGTGCGCGTCTTGCGCTCGCGCGCCACCACCGCATAGTCGTAGTAGACCTGTTCGACCGTGAAGGGTGTCTGACGGTCCATCTGGAAGGCCAGCACCTCGCGCAGATTCTCCTCGGTCGCCAGTGGCAGCGTGAGCGTCCGGGTCAGTACCTTGTCCGCCGGCAGGCACAATATCACCTCACCGGTTTCCCCCGTCACATCCGCCTGCGTCGACAGCTCGGGGGGCAGGGACGCATTCGGGCCAAGCGCATAGCGGCCGACCCGTGTCGTGGTATCCCCGCGGCGCCGGTCCACCAGCAGGTGTGCGCCGTCCAGCGCCAGAATGAGCTGCTGTCCGCTGGGGCGGAAGGCACGGCGCACGTCCTCGGGAAGCATCGCGTTCAGCTCGCCGACCCACCAGGCCCAGAAGGTTCTCAACGAGCGCGACAGGGGTGCGCCGAAGCTGGAGCGCAGATTATGTTTCGCGACTTGCATATGCCACTGAACTCACAAGTTACCAGTACGCTTTCAACGTGATAATGACGGAGGCTGACAGATTGAGTCGAGTGCCAGTATTCTTATCGATGGCCACGGAATCCACGGAAAAACACGGAAAAAATTTGAATAGGTGTTGGTTTTTTCCGTGTTTTTCCGTGGATTCCGTGGCCATACTATCCATCATCATCGGATTGAAAAAGCACTGGTCGAAAAAAAGGCTGCGTGCTCCGGCCGCTCAGCCCGGCATCGCCCTGATTCGCGGTGCCGGCTCGCGCCAGGCGAGCACCATATAGCCTGGTTCGCCGGCCGTGACGATCCGTATGACCGCCTCCAGGGATGCCACCGAGCCGCCGCCGCTGGTGGCCCTGACCCGTATATGATAGGTGCCACTGCCGCCGCGTGCGCCGGTGCCGGCAGCGGGCTCCGTGCGCGCCGGTCTCACCAGCCCTGGCGTGGCCGCGCCCGTATTGCCGCCGACCGAGCCCTCTTCGACCGTAGTGAGCACGGTGAGCAGCCAGGGCGGCGCATAGTCGGCATTGACCTCACCGCGACCCGAGTACACCGTCAGGTAGGGCGCCAGGCGTTCGAAAAGTTCGTTTGTCATGCCCAGCACGTAACGCAGTTCATCGACGGTCGTAAAGCGATCGTCGCGCGCCTCCCATGCGAGGCCGGCGCGTCGGTAATCGGCATCTTCCGCCCCGTGCAGGTGCTTCAGGTTGTCCTTGTCCCGCCAGTCGAGAATGGCGTCCGCCAGTTCCTGACGCCGGTCCTTCTCGACGCCGGCCCCGGCCAACAGGGCCTCCAGCAGCGCCGGCGCTCCGGCGTTCAGATCCAGCAGGCCCGTGGCGTCGCGAATCGAGATATCGACCGTGCCGGTGTCGAGTCCAACGCGGGTGAGCGTGCCGTCGAAGGGCCAGCGCTCCGGGCCCTCATCCGCGAACAGTTCCATGATCGCACGATTCACCCCTGCCTCGGCCAGCGCCCGGGCCTTCGCGGCCTCGACCTGATTGTAGGCAAGATAGGCCTCGATGCGAATGTTACGCGCATGGCTGGCGGCCATCACGGTGAGCAGCACGACCAGCCACAGTACCACGACCAGGGCGATGCCCCGCTGCGCGCCCGGCGGGGTGGGAAAGGGTTCGCGCCATCGGCTTGTCATGGTTTCACTACCTGCATGTGACCGACACGCACTGCCAGCAGCAGCTCGGGCCAGTGCGGGCCCGTCTCACCGGTCTCCAACTGCAGGCGGATCATTTCGGGCAGCCCCAGGGCATCGCGGTCCCATTGCCTCTGCCAGGCGGGTTTCTGCTTCGGGTCGGGGGCACCGTAGTAGGCGAATGAGACAGATTTCAGTCCGTCGACCAGCACGACCCGTTGCCCGCTCCCCGGTACCCGGAACTGTGTCGCACTCGGGTTGAACGGCGCATAGGACAAGACCAGCCGGGCAGCGGCCCCCGCTTCCGGCCGCTCCGCTGTGAGGGCGAATTCAAACAGTCCCGCGCTTGCCTGTTGCTGGGGGGACGGGGCGATGAAGCGCACCTGACGCGCACTCCCGTCGAAGGCGAGTGGCGTGTTCTTGTTGTCCTCGGGCCAGGTCAACGGCAGTGCCTGCGCGAACTGCCGCTGCAGGAGGCCCGCCACGGTACGCCTTTCCTCGGTCTCGGCCGCGCGGGCAATGCCCGCCTCCCAGCTGCGTGAGCCCAGACGCAGGGCGCCGAAGGCCGCGGTGAGGATCAGGCCCATCACCGTCACTGCCACCAGCACCTCCAGCAGGGTGAATCCGCCCGCGCGCGTCGGCAGGCGGCGGCCGCCGTTCGTTGACGGGCGGGGCAGGGCGTGCCTCATCCGGCTCCCCCGATGCCAGGCGGCGCGGTGCGCAGGCGCAGGCTGCTGAGGCCGATGCGGCGCCGCTGTGCGCCGTTATCCCAGTCGACCTCGACCGTGATCTGGTAGGCCGTTACGGCCTCCGGCTGCGGTGTCTCGGCGTCCTGCGGCACATAGGGTTCGATGCGACGGCGCCAGCGGAAGCGCTCGTCCCACTCGCCCCAGGTCTCGCCGACTTCGAGGGGTTCGCTCACGCCCGCCGCCGCCAGCTGCGCCTCCGCCACCAGCACCGCGCGGGCATATTCCCCCGAGACCTCGACATTGCGCAAACCGCCCGAGAAGATGCGCAGCAGCACGGTGAGCGAGAGTCCCAGGATCACGAAGGCGACCAGGACCTCGATGAGGGTGAAGCCACGCTCAACCCGCATCACCGGAGGACTCCGCGATGTCGATTCTGCCGGTCAGCCAGTCCACGTTGATGCGGTAGCTGCGGCTGCCCCCGCTGAGCGTGATGCGCGTCCCGGAGGAACTGCCGTCGGGGAAGAAGCGCACCCGGTGGCTGGCCGGCTGCAGCCCGCGATTGCGTGTGGCGGACACGACCTGCATTTTGACCCCCTCGGGCAGCGGGCGCGGCGGGCGGCCGGCGACGGCGTAGGCCGGCGGCTCGAGGTCCAGGCGTACCTCCATGTCCTGGTTGCGGGTGATGGCATGGCTGCGCGCGTAGCGCAGCTCGACGGCGAGGTCGCGGGCCGCCCCCTTCAGCCGTGCGCCGGGAACCGCCCCGGAAAACAGCGGCGGAACCAGTGCCATCAACAGCGCGGCGATAACCATGACGACGAGCAGCTCGAGCAGCGTGAACCCCCCGCTACGTGCGTCAATGGTCATCGGTCGGCTCACCAGCTCACGACGTCCGCGTTGTCCCCCTCGCCGCCTTCGGTATTGTCATAGCCCAGGGAATACAGGTCATACAGACCGTGCTCACCCGGCGAGCGGTAGTGGTACTCGTTACCCCAGGGATCCTTGGGAACGGTATTCTTCCTGAGATAGGGTCCATTCCAGTTGCTCACCCCCGCGGGTTGCTCAACCAGGGCCTGGAGACCCTCTTCCGTGGTGGGGTAGCGTCCGACCTCCAGATGAAAGAGGTCGAGACTGGCGCCGAATTCCTCGACCTGTAGCTGTGCCGAGTCGCTCTTGGCACCGCCGAGGTAACGCATTACCTGCGGGCCGACCAGGCCGGCGAGCAGTCCCAGGATCACCAGGACCACCAGCAGTTCGATCAGTGTGAAGCCTCGGCTTTTCCGTGTCGGGGTGGAGACTTTGTCGTACATGCGCTGTGTTTCCTCTCATAAGTCGAAAATGTAGGGTGGGTTAGCGTTCTTTGCGTAACCCACCAGGCGTTGCGAAGCAACACGATGCATTTTTTCTTGAGTGCCTGGCGGCACATCTGGTGGGTTACGGCACAAACTGCGTGCCTAACCCACCCTGCATTTCTGGAACCACCTGTGTCGCTGCCATTCAGGTCAGAACACGAGCTGATTAACGCCCAGTATCGCCACCAGGATGGAGATGATGATCGCCGCGATGATGACGCCGAGCACCAGAATGAGCACCGGCTCCAGTAAGGTCAGGGCCCGCTTGATGGTCGTCTGGGTCTCCCGATCATAGACCGTCCCCACCTGGTCCAGCATCTCTTCCAGGTGACCGGATTCCTCGCCCACGCGGATCATGTGGATCGCAAAGGGCGGAAACTGCGCCGCCTCCGCCAGCGGCCCGGCGAGGCTCTGGCCTTCTTTCAGGCTGCCGGCGACGCGCTCGATGCCCTCCGCGATGACCTGATTACCAATCGCATCCTTGACGATCGACAGCGCTTTCAGCAGCGGCACGCCGTTGTGCAGCAGTGTCCCCAGCGTGCGGGCGAAACGGGCCACCTCGACTTTGGCGATAATCTCGCCCATCAGGGGCAGGCGCAAAAACCACGCGTGCCAGCGATAGCGACCTTTCGGGTCGCTGAGCTGACGGCGCACGAACCACGTCGCCGCCAGGGCCAGTAGCAGCCCTACCCAGCCGTAGTGCTGAACGGCTTCGCCCACCCCGATCGTGATGCGGGTCGGCAGCGGCAGCACCTGGCCAACGCCCTCGAACAGCTCGGTGAACTGAGGCACGACGTAGCCGAGCAGGATAAAAATAGACAGCAGGGCGACGAAGATGAGGATTGCCGGGTAAATCATCGCCGACAGCAGGGCATCGCGGACCGCCCGGCTTTGGTCCATGTGTTCCGCGAGACGATCCAGCACCGTCTCCAGCGCCCCGCCGGCCTCGGCGGCGCGCAGCAGGTTGACATAGACGCGACTGAAGACGCCGTCCTGCGCCTGGATCGCGTCGGCCAGCGAGCTGCCACCTTTGACCCGTTCGCGCACGTCGCGCAGGAGTTGCGGCAGGCGTTCACCTTCCGCCATCGAAATCAGCAGGTCGAGTGCACGGTCGAGCGGCACGCCGGCCCGCAACAGGGTCGCCAGTTCGCGGGTCAGATTGGCGATCTGGTCCTCGGTAACACGCCGGCCCCGCAACCGCAGGGTGCGCCGCTTGCGCAGGGGCCGTACCGTCGATTGATCCACGCGGATCGGGATCTGGCCCAGGGCATGCAGCTGTTCCACCACCCGGTCCCGGCTCGCGCCTTCCAGCGTGCCCTGTACCACCTCACCACTGGCGGTTGCCGCCTTGTACTGAAATACGGGCATGATGATGGCTCCACACGGTCTGACTCGCCGAGGGGCCACTGATCAGACAGACTCCGGAAGGCCCTCGCCCCGGCGGGCGGCTCATAAGATTATTCCTGGTCTTCCTGGGTCACCCGCAGGACTTCCTCGACGGTGGTTTCCCCGGTCAGCGCCTTGCGCAGACCGTCTTCGAACATCGAATGCATGCCGTGCGCGGCGGCCGCTCGGGCAATCTCTCCGGCATCGGCGTGTCTGAGCACCAGCTCTCGCAGCGGATCGCTCATCACCAGCAGCTCGATGACGGCGCTGCGTCCCGCGTAGCCGGTGTCGTGGCAGTGCTCACAGCCCACCGCCCGGTACAGGGTGACGGCACGGTCCCCGGCCAGCCGGTCGAGCGCCCAGCGGCGGATGAGCTCATCGGTGGGCGTATAGGGCTCGCGGCAGTGCCGGCACAGGGTGCGTACCAGGCGCTGCGCCTGCGCGGCATTGACCGTCGAGGTCAGCAGATAATCTTCCACGCCCATGTCGAGCAGACGGGTGATGCTGCCGGCCGCGTCATTGGTGTGCACCGTCGACAGCACCAGGTGTCCCGTGAGCGCCGACTGCACGGCGATCTTGGCGGTCTCCTCGTCGCGCATCTCCCCGATCATGATGACGTCGGGGTCCTGGCGCACGATGGAGCGCAGGGCATTGGCGAAGGTCAGTCCGATCTGGGGCTTGACCTGGATCTGATTGACACCATCGACGTTGTATTCCACCGGATCCTCGACGGTGAGGATCTTGCGTTCCGGCGTATTCAGGTGCTTGAGCGCCGCGTACAGGGTGGTGGTCTTGCCGCTGCCCGTCGGGCCCGTCACCAGCAGGATGCCGTGCGGCAGGGCCAGTACGTTGCGCATGGCCTGCTCCATTTCCGGGGTGAAGCCGAGCGGGCCGAAGTCCAGCGCGACATCATCCCGGTGCAGCAGCCGCAGCACCACGCTCTCGCCGTGCATGATCGGCACGGTGGAGACCCTGAGGTCGATCTCGTTGCCGCGTACCCGCACCTTGAAGCGCCCGTCCTGCGGCAGGCGGCGTTCCGCAATGTTCAGGTTGGCCATGATCTTGATGCGTGAGACGACGGCGGCCGCCGAACGCGTCGGCGGTGCCTGCACCTCACGCAACAGCCCGTCGACGCGGTAACGGACCTTGAGCCGGTTCTCGAAGGGCTCGATGTGGATGTCGGACGCGCCGGACTCCACCGCCTGGTGGATCAGCAGGTTCACCAGCTTTATTACCGGGGCCTCGCTGGCGAGTTCCTTCAGGTGCTCGGCGTCATCCAGGAAGCGGGCGGCATCTTCCTCGCTGCCGGCGGCGCCGCCTGTACGGCTCTTCTCGGCGTAGCGCTGTTCCAGCGCGGAGTCGATCTCGGAGGCGAGGGCGATGCGCGGCAGAACCTTCTTGCCGGTCAGAAGGCCAAGGGCGTCCAGCACGTAGCGGTTGAGCGGATCGGCGGTGGCGACCGTCAGCTCGCCATCCTCGTCGCTCAGGATCAGCGTCTTGTTTTCCTTCAGGAACCTGGGGGACACCTGGTCGTCGATGGGCAATTCGTCGGGAAAGTCCTTCCTGTCGACCAGGGGCAGCCCGAGCTGATCCGCCAGGGCCTGAGCGACGTCGCGCTCGGAAACGAAACCGAGCTTGACGAGGATGGAGCCGATGGGTTCGCTCTGCTCCTGCTCACCCTGCAGGCGCAGGGCCCGGGCAACATCCGCCGGATTCAGTTTCCCGGCCGCCACCAGATACTCGCACAGGCCCTGGCCGGGGGACCGCGCTGCGGCCGCATGGGGTGCTCCCCGGGGTGCGCTCTGTTTTACCTGTTCCACCAAATGTCCATACGATAAAGCCTGGTCTTAATGTATATGATAAAGAAGCCCGGTGGAAATCAGTGCGCGCCGTCGGCACATCCGGTGGATGATGGCACAGACACCGTGCTGACCTTCGCTCGCTGCAGTGTTTATTTAATCACCTAAGAAATGTAGGGTGGGTTAGCGTTTTTCGCGTAACCCACCAGGCATTGCGAAGCAACACAATGCATTTTTCTAATGAGTGCCGATCGGCACGTCCGGTGGGTTACGGCACATACAGCGTGCCTAACCCATACATTGATTTAGAACCGGCTAAGTTAAGCCTCAGTCACGGCAAAGTCGAATTTGCATACGATCCGGTTCACAATAGGGATTCAACCGGGCAGACGGCGTGTAAATTGCATGAGCACTGCCGGGCGATGGGGGTCGGCCGGCAGCACGATCGCCAAGTGTACGGGGCTCGCGGTTTGGCAGGCAGGCAGGTCTGCCTGCATTCGGCTACACTTGCATGGTTGTCAGGCGAAAGGTCGAATTTAGCGATTATTTTTTAGGCTGTTAGAGAACAGAATTCAGTTTGTTTCTTAAGAGACGATGCCGGTGGAATGAGCCGGCAGGTGGCCATCGCACGCTGCCGCTGCGCCCGGGTCTGATGGGGGCGACCGGGTCGAGGATTGAGTGATCGAATAAGTAAAGTGCTGCACGGATGATACATAACGCACGCATAAGCCGGTATCCAGTCCGGATCCTGCTGATCGGCTGGGCCGTCCTGATGGCTTCCTGTGCCACGGCGCCCGAGCGGGAGGCACCCGGGGCCGGGCAGCCGGCCCTGTCGACGGTCCGCCAGGGGCCAGCGGCGCCTTCTACGGCGTTGAGTCCAGCCGCCGATGAAACGCCCCAGGCCGAAGACGCCTCCGGGAACGGGCGTCCCCTCGATGCGAGTGTGCGACTGGGCACCGGAGTCTTCGTGGCCGAGGGCGCCCGCACAGCCGAGGAGACGGCCGCCCCGGCGGATGCCGACGTCACCTTGAACTTCGAGGCGGCGAGCCTGCGGGAATTCGTCAAGGTGATCTTCGAAGATATTCTGGGGGAGAACTATCTGATCGACCCCAAGGTGGATGGTGTGGTGACCCTGCACACCAGTCGCCCCGTCCCGCCCGATGCGGTCTTGCCGATCCTGGAATCGGTGCTGCAGCTCAACGGGGCGGCCCTGTTGCAGGACCAGGGTGTCTACCGGGTGATTCCGTTCGAGAATGCAGAAGGTGCCGCGGCCTCGCCGAGGGTGGGCAGGCGTCCGGCGCGTGGCGGGGCGGGTTTCGGTGTGCAGATCGTCCCGCTGCAGAATGTGGCCGCCGGGGAGATCGAGAAGCTGCTCAAGCCGTTTCTCCCCCAAGGGAGCGCGATGCGTGTCGACGCCGCGCGCAACCTGCTGATCCTGTCCGGGCCGCGGTATCGCCTCAGCGACGTGCTGGCGACCATTGACGTCTTCGATGTCGACTGGCTGAAGGGGATGTCGTTTGGTCTGTTTCCGCTGCACTACGCCGATGCCGGCACGCTGGTCCAGGAGCTACAGAAAGTCATCGGCGAGGGGGAGACGCCGCTGGCGGGGATCGTGCGGCTGGTGCCCATCGAACGGCTCAACGCCATTTTGGTCATTACCCACCAGCCCCATCACATGGCCAAACTGCGCGGGCTGATCGAGGAGTTCGACTGGGGTGCGGAAGTCTCTACGCCGGGGCGCCGCCTGTATGTTTACAATCTCAAGAACGGCAAGGCGGAAAACATCGCAGCCGTGCTTCAGGAGCTCTTCGGGCAGGCACTCGACAGCCTGCAACCGCTATCGAGCGGCGGGCAGGAGCGGCTCCCGCCGGGGCAGGGTACCAATGTCTTTGTTCCCGCGCGGGAGGTCAGTCAGCTGCCACCGCCGGTGGGGGCGCCGGGGGCGGGGGGTGACTATCCACCGGCGACGGCACAGGCCCCGGTCCAGGACAGGGCGGGCATGGGGGCGACTCCAGGGGATGGCGCTGCCGGGAGTGAGAGCGAGGGGCCGGTCACCATCATGGCCGATCAGGACAACAATGCGATCCTCGTGATGGCCAGTCCGCGGGATTACCGCGCCATCGAGTCGGCGATCCGCAAGCTGGATGTTGCGCCACGCCAGGTCCTGATCGACGCCACCATTGCCGAGGTCACCCTCAACGACAGCCTGGATTACGGCGTGCGCTGGTTCATGGACAGCTCGATACTGGGGACCAACTTTGAACTGGCGCTGGGCGACCTGTCGGGTGCTGCGGGCGGCGATGGGCTGACCCTGGCGCTGTTCAACCACAGCGGCGACGTCAGAGCCTTTTTCGATCTCCTGGAGTCCGTCTCCAGCGTCAAGTTTCTCTCCGCGCCCCAGGTAATGGTGCTCGACAATCAGTCGGCACAGATCAATGTCGGTGACCAGATTCCGGTGACCGTGCGCAGCTCCCAGAGCACCACCAACCCCGATTCTCCAATCGTGACGGAAGTCCAGTTCCGCGACACCGGCACGCTGCTCTCCGTCACGCCGCGGATCAATGCCGGCGGGCAGGTCACCCTGGAGATCAGTCAGGAGGTCAGCCTGCCGGGAACCGAACCCGCGGTGGGGGGCGGCGGTAACGTGTCCATCGCGCAACGCACCATCAACAGCACCGTGGTTGTGCAGAGTGGCCAGACCGTGGTGCTGGGTGGTCTGATCCGCGAGTCGAAGAACGAGGCGAAGTCCGGGATTCCGCTACTGATGGATCTGCCCTGGCTTGGCAACCTGTTCAGCACCACCTCGGAGGACGTCAGCCGTACCGAACTGATCATCACCATCAGCCCCAGGGTCATTGAAGATGCACGGGCCGCGCTGGATGCGACGCAGGAACTGCGCTCGCGCATGAAGGATGCAGCGGAGTTCTCGTCCTCCGTCCTCGAGAAATCGTCCTCTGCCCTCGAGAAACCGGCGATGTAGCACCCGCAGGCGTGGCCCTCACGGGCAGGGTGGCTGTCCGACATTTTTTATAGCCACGGAATCCACGGAAAAACACGGAAAAAATTCCAACTGGGTGTTGGTTGTTTCCGTGTCTTTCCGTGTTTTTCCGTGGCCATAATATCAATCATCATCAGATCGAAAGAACACGCGTCGGCCACGGCTTGCTATGATGTAGGCTGCTGCATGACATCGGCCGCCATGCGCCATCGGGTTCGATTACCGCATGAAGACAATGAAACTCCTCTACGTGCTGTCCCTGGTGCTGATCAGCGTCTTCCTGCTGTCGTCCGCCTGGGAGTTCGGTTTCGAGGACTGGATCCTGCCGTTGCTTATCGACGGGTTCGAGCCAGAGCCCGCCTATGAGCGCTGGGAGTACGTTATCACGGCTACCGTCTTTGCAGGGCTGGCCCTGGTGTTACCGGCCGTGTTGCTGGTCAGGGCCGCCCGCAGGCTCAGGGCGCTCCAGGCGTGGCTCGAAGCGCGTGTCGAGCACGGTACGCGCGAGCTCAAGCACGAGCTCGCCGAGCGCCTGAGATTTGAACAGGCCCTGAGGCAAGAGATCTCCGTACGCGAAGTCGCGGAGTCGCTCAGCGCGCGACTGGGGCGGATTATCGAAAACTCGCCGAACGAGGTCTATGTGCTGGATGCCGGGACGCTGCGGTTGATCGACGTCAATCGCGCCGGGCGGAAGAGCCTCGGTTATTCCCCGGAACAGTTGCGGAGCCGGGGTTGCGTGGAACTCATACCCGGATGGACGCAGGCAAGCTTTGAGGAAAGGGTGAGGCCGTTGCGCGAGGGGGCCCTCAAGGAGCTTGTGTTCGAGACCAGGCAGCAGCGCAAGGACGGCTCGCAGTACGACGTCGAGTGTCGCCTGCAGTACCTGCCGAGCGAGAAGCCCCCGGTGTTTGTCGCCATAGTCCAGGACATCACCCCCCGCAAACAGATGGAAGCGCAGATTGTCGAGGCGCGCGACAGGGCGGAGGTCGCGAGCGCGGCCAAGTCCCTGTTCCTGGCGAACATCAGCCACGAGCTGCGCACACCCATTGGTGTGGTGATCGGCATGAGCGACGTGCTCGCTCACACCACGCTCTCGCCCGAACAGCAGCACTATGTGGAGACCATCCACAACAGCGGCACGGCCTTTCTCGACATCATCGATGGCCTGCTGGATCTGTCGAAGCTCGAGTCCGGGAAGTTCACGCCGCGCGAGCGGGAGTTCGAGCTGCACGCGGTCGTGGAGGGCATGCTGGATATGCTCGCTTACCGGGCCTGTCAGCGGGGACTGGAGTTGCTGTCGCTGGTGGAGGCGGATGTGCCCGCCTGGTTGCGTGGCGATGCGCTCGCGCTGCGCCAGATACTGCTCAATCTGCTTGGCAACGCCATCAAGTTTACCGATCACGGCATGGTTGACCTGCGGGTCAGCGTGACGGCACGTTCCCCGCAGCAGTGCCGGCTGCGCTTTGCGGTGCGCGATACCGGCATGGGGATCCCCGCCGAGCGCCAGGCAGAACTCTTCCAGCCGTTCACCCAGGGCACCGCCTCGCCGCGACGGCATTCCGAGGGCGCCGGACTGGGACTGTCTATCTGCAAGTCCCTGATCGAGTCCATGCGGGGAACGATCGACGTGGAATCGGTGCCGGGCGAAGGCTCGCTGTTCTGGTGCGAGGTGGATTTTGCCATCGAGGCCATTGACGAATCAGAGACGGCCAGCAGGCACCTGCCTGGCGGGCAGCGCGGCCTGGTGGTCGATGACAATCCGCTCGCACGCAGCTATCTGCAGTCTCAGCTCGAGGCCTTGGGCGTGCAGGTCGATGTCGTGGGCGGTGCGCTCCAGGCGCTCGCGGTGCTGCGCTGCGCCGTTGCCGATGGCGATCCCTGCGCATTTGCCTTCGTCGATGCGGACATGCCGGGCATCGACGGCCTGAGCCTGGCCTATGCGATCAAGTCGGACCAGGCACTCGCCGGGACACGCGTGCTCATGCTGACGCCGGTGGACGCCCCCATCGTGAGTAAGACGCAACAGCTCATCGGTTTCGAGATGCAGCGTCCCAAGCCGGTCAGGCAATCGCAGCTGCCTGATATCCTGGAGATGCTCACAGGCAGCCGGGAACCGGCGGATGACGAGGTCGAGGCGGCTGCCAGCAATGCGCCGGATGCCCGGGCCAGACCGATCAGGGTCCTGGTGGTGGAGGATCAGCCGGTGAACCAGGAGCTGATGCAGCTCATGCTGCGGCGGCTGGGCTGCGAGGTGGCCCTGGCGGGCTCCGCTGAGGAGGCCCTGGATCTCCTGGGTGAGCGGACCCAGGACGTCGTCTTCATGGATTGCCTGATGCCGGCCATGGACGGTTATGCGGCGACGGCCGCAATCCGTCGCCGCGAGCCCGCCGACCGGCGCGTGGTCATCATCGCCATGACGGCCCTGGCCATGCAGGGCGAGCGGGAGCGGTGTCTTGCGGCGGGCATGGACGATTACCTGTCCAAGCCTGTCAGCGAGGCAACGTTGAAAAGCACCCTGACTCGGTGGTTTCCGGAGGCGGGCCTCGGGGACGAGCAAGGCGGGGCTGTCGTTGCGGGGGACAGCGATGCGGGAGCCGTCTTGCGGCGGTTGCAGGCGGCCCGGCCGGAACTGATACCCGCGCTAGTGGACCTGTTTCTGGACGAGGCCGCTCGCAGCCTCACTGCGATGCGCGCGACGCTGGAACGCGGCGACGGGCAGGACGCGCTGGCAAAGCTGGCCCATGGCCTCAAGGGGGCCTGCCTGCAGCTGGGCGAGACGGGCATGGCCGAGTTTTGCGGCCGCCTCGAGGCGGCCGGGCGCAGCGGCGACCGCGACGCGGCAGCCGCAGCATTGGCGCAATTATCCGAGGCGTTCGCGCAGACCGGCGCAGCGCTGCAGGCCGTCAAGGCCCGGGCGGCGCGCGCAGGATGAGAGCCTGGCCTCGCACAGGCATACCCGGCCGAGGCGAGGCTGCAGGGGTCCGGCCCATCGCGCTCACCGCCTGACACTTCTGACAGGTATGACATCGCGCTGGCAGTAATGTCTGTCACTCTGGCAGATCAAGCGAGACGGAGATGGTTGCGATTTCGCCTGAGGAGAATCGTTTAAGTGCATGTTATAAAAATAGTATTGCCGCTATCGAGCCATGACGCTGTACGTTGGAACAGAGTGTGCACTACTCTTAGCAACCGGAAAGTTCCGTTAACGCTGTCACAAAAACGATCTGCGCCTTGCGAGCGCAAGGCGCCACCGGGAGTTCGTGCGGGTCACGCCGGGGCTCATGTGGTGTTGGTATCGCAAGCTTATTCTGGCGAGCGCCAACAATCTGGACTAATACCGGTACAAAACTTGTACAAATTTTTTACGAGGTATAGAATTCAGATGGGGAGACCTGTCCGCAGAGTCAAAGAGACCTTGTTCGCAAAAATAAACGGAAACAACAGGCAAGTTAGTTAGTGAGGGACACACGGTGTTGATGTCTTCACGAGGGCACAATTCGAAGTCAACCAGATCAATCGGGCCGACCGGTGACGGGAACACATTGGTATCCGTTCTGGTGGTCGATGACCATCCGGTGGTGCGGATGGGTGTTTCCATGGTGCTCGGCCCGGAGTCCGGGCTGACGGTCGTCGGTGAGGCGTCGAGCTGCGCCCAGGCCTGGGACATGCTGGTCAGGTTGCGCCCCGATGTCATCCTGGTCGACCTCATGCTGGAGGACGAAAACGCCTGCGAGCTCATGGAGAAGATACAGACCGAGGGCATTGCCGGGAAGATCGTCGTGTACACCGCGCATGCAGGCGAGGCGCACGTGCGCGAGGCGCTGCGCGCCGGGGCCAGTGGCTATGTCATCAAGGGCTCGACGCCGGAGCGTCTCATCGACGCGATCCACACCGTGGCCCGCGGTGGCTCTTACCTGGACCCGGCCGTTGCCTCACACGTGATGGGGCGCTTAGGGCGCTCGCATGAACGGCATTCGCCGCATGGTCGCGAGCTCACCGAACGGGAAGCCACCGTGTTGCACGCGCTGGCGCAGGGCAAGCGCAACAAGGATATCGCGCGCGAGCTCTTCATCACCGAGCGCACGGTGAAATATCACATCAACGGCCTGTTCACCAAGCTGCGGGTCAAGAACCGCACGGAGGCGGTACGGGCCGCGATCGATCAAGGGCTGATCAGTCTCTGATGTCCGCAGCGCAGGGCCAGCAAACAGGCTCTGGTACCTTTTCAACTTGATAGTGACGAATGCTGACGAGTCCGGCTGACTGCCAGTCTTCACTTGTGATTAGCCACGGAATCCACGGAAAAACACGGAAAAAGAATTCTAATGGATTTTGGTTCTTTCCGTATTTTTCCGTGGATTCCGTGGCCAACTATTGCCACCGGTAACACCAGGCTTGGCGTCAATGCGTGGATCCTCGCCTCCTTTTGAAATGGCATCTGAAATAGCATCAAATGATGTATACTTTGAAGCTTAATAGAGATCGCAGGGTTAAGGAGCAACAATGAGAACCACCTTGAACATCGACGACCAGTTGCTGGCCGAGGCCCAGCGAATTACCGGAGTTTCCGAGAAGGCGGCGCTGGTGCGCGAGGGCTTGAGGGCCTTGATCGAACGCGAGAGCGCACGGCGGCTGGCACGGCTCGGTGCAACCGAGCCGCAACTGAAAGACGTTCCTCGCCGGCAGTCCGATCCGGCGTGATCCTGGTCGATACCTCGGTCTGGATCGATCATCTGCGGTCCGGGAATGACGACGCCGGCAGCTTACACTGAAGACACCCTATAACCGACGCGCAGCGGCCGGTCGGCTTCCTGCCCCGAGATTGCCCAGCAACTCTACACCATCAAGCGCACCGTCAAGTACCACATCAACGGCCTGTTCACCAAGCTGCGGGTAGAGAACCGCACGGAGGCGGTACGGGCCGCGATCGATCAAGGGCTGATCAGCCTCTGAGGGCGCACCGCAGGGCCAGCAAACAGGCTCTGGTACGTTTTCAACTTGATAGTGACGAATGCTGACGAGTCAGGCTGACTACCAGTCTTTACTTGTGATTAGCCACGGAATCCACGGAAGGACACGGAAAAAATTCTAGTGGATTTTGGTTCTTTCCGTGTTTTTCCGTGGATTCCGTGGCCATGCTATCCATCTTCATCAGATTGAAATAGCACAGTTCCCGCCGCGCCCACCTTCACCCGCCATGCCCGCTTTCACCGGTTGATCCGCCGCTGCGAACGCGCCCGCCGGGCTGGGCATTCTCGCTGTCGTCCGTTGCCCTGCAGAAGCATTGCGCTTAGGCAGCCGCCCGCGGCAACTCGTCCAGACGTGCCGATTTAAAACTATCCCTTCACCCACGTGACAACTGTACGGACAGATCTGAACGTACCGGTGAAAGACTGTCCCTTCGCCCAGGCGACAACTGTACGGACAGGTCTGAACGTACTGGTGCAAGACTATCCCTTCGCCCGAGTCAAAACTGTCCGGATAGATGTGGTGCGGCTACCCGCGAGCGACCTAGAGTTACTGCCTACGGACTGGAGGATTTCCCGACCTTACAAGTGTGTCGCGGAGCCTTCACACAGAGGAGACCCCTTTAGCGGAGGGCGTTGTTGCAACGGCAGCCGCGGGGGAGGGTGGTACTGCACGGTAGTCGAGGGTGGGTAGTACTACGCAGCAGAGGTGACGCGATCTCGGTGCGGGATCTGAGCAGATGCGGATCGAGGCGCGCAACTCAAAACGGGCGGGTTCAGGAGGGTCAGGGCCACATGGCCCAGACCCGCCCCGGCACAACAACGGAGGGAGGTTCGATGTCAAATCATCCGGATGCGCCGCACCGCGGCGTACAGCGCAGTTATCTCGCCGCAACCGCGGCCTGTGTCCTGTCCGCAGGGCTCTATGTCGGCGGCAGCGGTACGGCCGAGGCGGCGGTGTCCTGTCCGCAGACCATCACGGCCAACGTGGTGGTGCTTGACAATCCGACGGTGTTCAACCGCCTGGGCGCACAGAACCCGAACTGGATCACCTATGCGCTAAAGCGCGACGTGGTGGCCATACCGGCAAACCCCGGCGGTCCGCTGATCCCGTGCACCCAGACCCAGTGCACGGCGGGCAATGTGATGCTGCGCCCCGACAAGCGGCCGCGTCCGCTGGTCGTGCGCTCGGTGGCGGGCGCCTGCCTGAACGTGACCTTCACCAACCTGCTGGATCCGATCCCGAACCCCAACCCGGCGCAGCAGGGTCAGAACACCCCTGGCACGTTGCCCAACGGGCAGCCCTTCCCGGGCCTGTTCAACGACAACCAGGTGGCCGACCGCTGCGCCAGTTTCCACGCCCAGGGCGCGGAGCTCGTCGGCAACATGGACAGCGACGGCAGCTTCGTGGGCGTGAACGATACGGGTGCTGACGTCAATGCCTGCGTGCAGAACGGCGCCAAGAAGAGCGGCGTGATACCGCCGGGTGCCACCATCACCTACAATCTCTACACGCCGAAGGAAGGCACCTTCACCGTCAACAGCTACGGTGCCACCATCGGTTCCGAGGCCAACGGTGGCAATCTCGGCCTGGGCATGTTCGCCCAGCTCAACGTCGAGCCCGTGGGTGCCCGCATCTACCGCAGCCAGGTGACCGAGGAGGAGATGCGTCTCGCCACCATCGAGACGACCGAGTTCGGCCAGCCGATCATCAATTACGAGGCGGTCTATCCCTCCGGAGAGCCGTGGGCTTCTGAGGGCAAGGCCGGTCTGCCGGTGCTCAACATGCTGACTCCCGCCGGTGAGCTGGTGCACAGCGACATCAACGCCATCATCGCGGGCCCGAACCCGGACGGCAGCTTCCCGCCCAGCACCTACCCGCTGGAGAGCGTGAACAAGAACGTGCCCAGCCTGCCCAACCGGCTCGAGGCCTTCCGCGAGTTCGCCTCGATCTTCCACGACGAGCAGACCAACTCGCAGGTCTACCCGAACTGGTATCAGGACCCGGTGCTCGGCTACACCCTGCACGGTGTCGGTGACGTGTTCATGATCAACTACGGCTCGGGCGGCATCGGCTCGGAGATCATCTCCAACCGCCTGCACACCGGCCCGATGCACGACTGCACCGACTGCGCCTATGAGGAGTTCTTCCTCGCCTCGCAGACGGTGGGCGACCCGGGGCTGCTGGTGAACTTCCCGGCCAACACCAACATCGAGGCCTGCAGCCCGCGCAACATCGCGGCCGGCCCCGGCGAGCAGAACGCCTGCTGGCGTCTGCCTGGCCTGGCCAACGGCCCGATCCCGAACAACTTTGCCCTGTATCAGGAGGACCCCTACAACGTGCATCACGCCTACACGGGCGACCAGGTCAAGATGCGCAACATTCACGCCGGCGCGTTCGAGCAGCACATCTTCCACCTGCACAACCACCAGTGGCTGTTCAACCCGAACGACGACAACGGCAACTACCTGGATGCCCAGGAGATCATGCCCGGCTCCGGCCATACCTATGAGCTGGCCAACGGCGGTGCGGGCAACCGCAACAAGACGGTGGGCGATGCGATCTTCCACTGCCACTTCTACCCGCACTTCGCGCAGGGCATGTGGTATCACCTCCGTAACCTCGACACGCTGCAGACCGGCAGTGTGCTGGCGGTGTCGGTCAACGACGACGCCAACGGCGACGGTTTCCACGACACGGCGTTTGCGCTGCGCAACGGCCAGCCGGCAGCCGGAACCCGCGCCCTGCCTGACGGTGAGCTGCCCGACGGCGTGCCGATCCCGGCCGTCGTACCGCTGCCCGGCAAGGCCATGCCGCACATGCCGGCTAAAGTCTCTATCGCTGCGGTTGACCGCGGTGCCTGGACGCTGCTTGGTGGCCGCCTGCCGCCGGACGGCATTCCCGACTCGTCCCAGGCGGTGGTTGATCACGCCGAGGCCCTCGGCCCCGATGGCATAGCCGGGACCGAGGATGACGTCTCGCCCGGCTTCCCCTTCTGGGTGGCGGGCAACGAATGCGGCGTCCCGACGGCGACCAATCCCTGCCCCCACGGCACGGTGGGCCAGCGGGCACCGACCCCGCCGCTCGACATGCTGACCGAGGCGGGTGCCAGCGCTGCCGGCTTCAACGCGGCGCAGGCCGGTGGTTGGGACGGCGGTCTGCCGCGCCACAACCTGCTCGGGTACACCTCCGGCGGTCTGTCGCTCGACACGCAGAACCGCCTGGACTTCTCCAAGGTCATCGAGCGCGCCCAGCCGGTGTACTTCCCCGAGACTGGTACCGACATCGAGAAGGTCAGCATGGCCTACCAGGCCGTGCGTGAGCGTCCCAGTGCCGCCACCAACCTGGCCGGCGTTACGACCGCTGCCAGCTTTGTCCTGAATGGCGCAGACCCGGTGCCGGGCGGCCCCTTCCAGGATCCCTGCATCGACGATCGGGGCATCCCGCTGACCGCTGGCGTGGTGGGTGAGTTCTTCGATGGCGACAACGATCAGGCCACCCTGACCACGCGCGGCGCCTCGACATTCACCAGCGAAAACCCGCGCACCTACAAGCTGGCCAACGTGCAGATCGACGCGGTGTTCAACAAGGTGGGTTACCACTATCCGCAGGAGCGCATCATCTCGCTGTGGGAGGACGTGGCGCCGACCGTGCTGAAGCAGCGTCCGCCGGAGCCCCTGGTGATGCGCTTCAACACCTTCGACTGCGGCAAGATCCTGCACGCCAACCTGGTGCCGGGCGAGTTCGAGGTGGACGACTTCCAGGTGCGCACGCCGACCGACATCATCGGCCAGCACATCCACCTGCCGAAGTGGGATCTGACCACCGACGACGGTGCGGCCAACGGCTGGAACTACGAGGACGGCACGCTGGCGCCGGCCATTGTGATTGAGCGCATCCATGCCATCAACGAGTTCAACGAACAGGCTGCCGATCCGGTGGCTCATCCGGAACTCGCCGATCTCAACCCGGTAGCGACGCTCCCGAACCCCTGTGGAGATGACGGTACCCCGTTGTGCGGTACCGAAGGTGGCCTGACGCACCTCGATGACACCGTAGAACATCCGTTCTTCGGTGGTATTGCGAACAACCCGCAGACGCCGCTCTACGTCGGTGCGCGCACCACTATCCAGCGCATTCTGATGGATCCGGTGGTGAACGTGGCGGGTGTCGACCGGGGTCTGGGCCTGACCTTCTCGCACGACCACTACGGCCCGTCGACCTTCCAGCAGATCGGCCTGTACTCGACCATCCTGGCGGAGCCGGCGGGCTCGGCCTGGGTGCATAACGAGACCGGACTGCCGCTGGGTAACCGCCAGGACGGCGGTCCGACCACCTGGCAGGCGGCGATTCTGCCGCCGGCTGCGGCACCGCTGGGCAGCACCGTGCAGTCCGAGGCGATCGCGGACCATCGCGAGTTCTACTTCGAGATGAGTGACTTCCAGCACGCCTATGAGGCGGGGGTGTTCGTGGGTGCCAACGGATTCGGTATTCCGCAACATACCGAGGTCAACCAGCCGGATCCGTTCAACGCGGCCATTGCGACCGCCCCGGCGATCCAGGACACCTGGCGGTTCGCGGTCAACCCGCCGCTCAAGGTGCGGGCATTCGTCCAGGATGCACAAGGCAATCCGGTCGGCGGTGCCTTCCCCGACGTGGTGAAGGCCGAGCCGGTGTGTCCGGGTGGTCAGCCGCGGCCCTGCTCGGAGGCGATCAACATCGCCCACGGCTCGATGTTCGTGGTGAACTACCGCAACGAGCCGGTCGGTCTGCGCGTGTTCGATCCGAACGCGATCGGGCCTGACGGTGTGCAGGGCGCCCAGGCGGCCGGGCAGGCGGGCGATCTGGCCTTTGCGCTGCAGAGCCGGACCGACCGTGCAATTGCTCAGCTCAACACCCGCCTGGGGGATACGCCCTACCCGCAGAACCCCTTCTGTCAGGGCCAGAACGGCGACCTGATTAACTGTGACCGGCGCGAAGGCGACCCCTTCACCCCGATCATGCGGGCCTACGAGCGTGATCAGGTGAAGATCAAGATCCAGGTCGGCGCGACCGAGGAGCAGCACCAGGCCAGCGTGCACGGTCTGAAGTGGCTGTCCAACGGTTCGGGCTTCGGCCGCTCGCCGAACTCCGGCTGGCGCAACTTCCAGTCGCACGGCATCTCCGAGCAGTTCAGCCTGCAGGTGCCGGTCAATCCGGATCGGGGGCAGGTCGGCAATACGGTGGACTATCTGTACGCCACCGACGGGACCCGCGACGGCATGTGGAGCGGCTCGTGGGGTGTCCTGCGCAGCTACGGCCAGGCCCGGCAGGATCTGTTCGTGTTGCCCGAGAACCCGCAGCAGGGTGCGGTCCAGATCGTGAACGCGAACCAGTTCAACGGCGTGTGCCCGAACACTGCACCGGTGCGCAGCTACGACGTGACCGCGGTGCTGGCCAACGAGGTGCTGCCCAACAACCTCGGTGTCACCATCCCGGACAACCTGCCGGTTAACGGGCTGAATGACAACGCGGGTGGTCCGCTCGATCCGGCCGGTGGCACGCTGGTGTTCAACCGCCGTGGCACAGTGGTGCCAAACGTTGTGGTCCCCGCGGCGGGCAACGAGCCGGCGTTCGTCGCCCAGGGTGGCGCGGGTCCGCTGAACGATCCGACGGCGATCCTGTACGTGCGGACCGAGGACCTCGATCCGGCAACCGGCAAGCTGCTGCCTAATGCCCCGGTTGAGCCGGTGGTGCTGCGTGCCAACGCGGGCGACTGCATCGAGGTCCGCCTGCGCAACCGTCTGCCCGAGGTCGCCCCCGACCTGGCCGGGTGGCAGGACATGCTGTGGGTGGTCAACCGGGAGTTGTTCCAGCCGGTGCGTGGCAACGAGATGCACTTCTTCAACAACAACCTGATCCGGCCGTCCAGCTACGTGGGCCTGCATGCCCAGCTCGTGGAGTACGACGCGAGCCGCGACGACGGTGTGCTCGTGGGTCAGAACACCGCCGGTCAGGCCCTCGTGTCGCCGGGTGGCAACAAGCTGTTCCGCTGGTATGCGGGTGATCTGAGACACGAGCCGGCGGCGGGCGGAGGCCAAGGCGGCGGTAACCAGCGTCGCTTCCAGATCGTGGCCACGCCGGTGGAGTTCGGTGGCAGCAACCTGCTGTCCGCGGACCGGGTGAAGCAGCCGCAGAAGGGTCTGTTCGGCGCGCTGGTCATCGAGCCGACCGGGGCGACCTACCCGGATGCGCTGGCCGCGCTCGACGCTGCGGGCACCCTGCAGCGTGTACCTGACGGTCAGGCCAACGAGGCGGTGACGCCTAATGCCACGCGACTCACCCGCGCCCAGGTGTCGGTGACGTCGCCTGCGGGTGGGGCCGGCTCCGGCGGCAACTACCGCGAGGCCCTGGCGATCGGTCACAAGATCACCAACCTGCGCTGGGTCGACGGCACGGCGATCGCCAACGTGAACCAGAACGAGCTGGGTCGCGAGGGTGCGGAGGACGCCGGCCATGCGGGCTTCAACTACGGCATGGAACCATCCTGGTTCCGCTTCATGCTGCCGCCTGACGTGCCCTTCGGCAACGCCGGCACGCCCAACAGCTACGGTGCGATCCCGAACGCCCACGCGATGTACGCCAACAACCTGGTGACGGGTGAGCCGAACACCATCCCGGCCATCGCGGGGGTGAGTGCGCTGGGCGATCCGGTGACGCCGGTGTTCCGGACTACGCTTGACGCGGATACGGCCTTCGACACCCGCATGCACGTGCTGAACGGGGCCTCGGCGGACCGCGACGGTACCTTCATGCTGCACGGTCACGTGTGGCAGCGCGATCCGTTCGTCTGCCCGAACCAGTCCGATCTGGGTCTGGCCGGTCGCTGCAACCCGAACGAGCCGGTGCCCTCGCGTGCACTCGGCCTGAACCAGCAGGCGAAGTACCTGGGTGGCGAGGAAGGCATGGGCCATGTGTACGGGCACTGGCCGATCCTGTTCGATGCCGGTGGCGCGGACGGTGTGCCGGGTGACTACCTGTACCGCGACTACGCGCCCAACGGTAACCGCAACGGCCAGTTCGGTATCCTGAGGGTCCAGTAGCAACCCATCCCTGCGGCCCAGCGGATGGGCCGCGCACCAAACCGGTGGGTGCAGCCTGGAGGCTGCACCCACATTTCCACTCTGAGTGGTTCGGCGATTTCGGGCCTCTCCGCTATACCCTGTCCAAAAGGACAGGTTGAAAACTATCCCTTCAGGCAGGTCAATACTGACCAACAAGCCATGTCCCGGCTACGGGTTTCCCGGCATCCTCCTGTCCCATGGCTCAGGTTCTCGGCGACCTTGCATCAGTGGCCCACGGAATGGCCCCATAAGACTAAACCTGAACGCACAGAGCACCTGCCTGAGCCGCATCATGTGTCCATCCAGGTCTTTATTAGACGGGTACAGCAGACGAAGGAGCCAACTGGCAAGCGTTGATGCAAGTGCGAGCAACAACGGAAGGCTCCATCGACAACGGGAGGAAAAAAAATGGTTAGGTGTCTGAATACGCCGTGCAGCGGCGTGAAGCGCAGTTTTGTCGCCGCAACCGCGGCCTGTGTCCTGTCCGCAGGGCTCTATGTCGGCGGCAGCGGTACGGCCGAGGCGGCGGTGTCCTGTCCGCAGACCATCACGGCCAACGTGGTGGTGCTTGACAATCCGACGGTGTTCAACCGCCTGGGCGCACAGAACCCGAACTGGATCACCTATGCGCTGAAGCGTGACGTGGTGGTAATGAACCCGGATGGTACACCCGGCGCGGTATGTACCGATCCCGGTGTGAATTGCTCGCCCGGCAACGTCATGCTGCGGCCCGACAAGCGCCCCCGCCCGCTGGTGGTGCGCTCGGTGGCCGGTGCCTGCCTGAACGTGACTTTCACCAACCTGCTGGATCCGATCCCGAACCCCAACCCGGCGCAGCAGGGTCAGAACACCCCTGGCACGTTGCCCAACGGGCAGCCCTTCCCGGGCCTGTTCAACGACAACCAGGTGGCCGACCGCTGCGCCAGCTTCCACGCCCAGGGCGTTGAGCTCGTCGGCACCATGGACAGCGACGGCAGCTTCGTGGGCGTGAACGACACGGCGGCCGACATCGATGCCTGCGGCCCGAATGCGAAGAAGAGCGGTGTAGTGGGCCCCGGCGGCACCATCACCTACAACCTCTACACGCCGAAGGAAGGCACCTTCACCGTCAACAGCTACGGTGCCACCATCGGTTCCGAGGCCAACGGTGGCAATCTCGGCCTGGGCATGTTCGCCCAGCTCAACGTCGAGCCCGTGGGTGCCCGCATCTACCGCAGCCAGGTGACCGAGGAGGAGATGCGTCTCGCCACCATCGAGACGACCGAGTTCGGCCAGCCGATCATCAATTACGAGGCGGTCTATCCCTCCGGAGAGCCGTGGGCTTCTGAGGGCAAGGCCGGTCTGCCGGTGCTCAACATGCTGACTCCCGCCGGTGAGCTGGTGCACAGCGACATCAACGCCATCATCGCGGGCCCGAACCCGGACGGCAGCTTCCCGCCCAGCACCTACCCGCTGGAGAGCGTGAACAAGAACGTGCCCAGCCTGCCCAACCGGCTCGAGGCCTTCCGCGAGTTCGCCTCGATCTTCCACGACGAGCAGACCAACTCGCAGGTCTACCCGAACTGGTATCAGGACCCGGTGCTCGGCTACACCCTGCACGGTGTCGGTGACGTGTTCATGATCAACTACGGCTCGGGCGGCATCGGCTCGGAGATCATCTCCAACCGCCTGCACACCGGCCCGATGCACGACTGCACCGACTGCGCCTATGAGGAGTTCTTCCTCGCCTCGCAGACGGTGGGCGACCCGGGGCTGCTGGTGAACTTCCCGGCCAACACCAACATCGAGGCCTGCAGCCCGCGCAACATCGCGGCCGGCCCCGGCGAGCAGAACGCCTGCTGGCGTCTGCCTGGCCTGGCCAACGGCCCGATCCCGAACAACTTTGCCCTGTATCAGGAGGACCCCTACAACGTGCATCACGCCTACACGGGCGACCAGGTCAAGATGCGCAACATTCACGCCGGCGCGTTCGAGCAGCACATCTTCCACCTGCACAACCACCAGTGGCTGTTCAACCCGAACGACGACAACGGCAACTACCTGGATGCCCAGGAGATCATGCCCGGCTCCGGCCATACCTATGAGCTGGCCAACGGCGGTGCGGGCAACCGCAACAAGACGGTGGGCGATGCGATCTTCCACTGCCACTTCTACCCGCACTTCGCGCAGGGCATGTGGTATCACCTCCGTAACCTCGACACGCTGCAGACCGGCAGTGTGCTGGCGGTGTCGGTCAACGACGACGCCAACGGCGACGGTTTCCACGACACGGCGTTTGCGCTGCGCAACGGCCAGCCGGCAGCCGGAACCCGCGCCCTGCCTGACGGTGAGCTGCCCGACGGCGTGCCGATCCCGGCCGTCGTACCGCTGCCCGGCAAGGCCATGCCGCACATGCCGGCTAAAGTCTCTATCGCTGCGGTTGACCGCGGTGCCTGGACGCTGCTTGGTGGCCGCCTGCCGCCGGACGGCATTCCCGACTCGTCCCAGGCGGTGGTTGATCACGCCGAGGCCCTCGGCCCCGATGGCATAGCCGGGACCGAGGATGACGTCTCGCCCGGCTTCCCCTTCTGGGTGGCGGGCAACGAATGCGGCGTCCCGACGGCGACCAATCCCTGCCCCCACGGCACGGTGGGCCAGCGGGCACCGACCCCGCCGCTCGACATGCTGACCGAGGCGGGTGCCAGCGCTGCCGGCTTCAACGCGGCGCAGGCCGGTGGTTGGGACGGCGGTCTGCCGCGCCACAACCTGCTCGGGTACACCTCCGGCGGTCTGTCGCTCGACACGCAGAACCGCCTGGACTTCTCCAAGGTCATCGAGCGCGCCCAGCCGGTGTACTTCCCCGAGACTGGTACCGACATCGAGAAGGTCAGCATGGCCTACCAGGCCGTGCGTGAGCGTCCCAGTGCCGCCACCAACCTGGCCGGCGTTACGACCGCTGCCAGCTTTGTCCTGAATGGCGCAGACCCGGTGCCGGGCGGCCCCTTCCAGGATCCCTGCATCGACGATCGGGGCATCCCGCTGACCGCTGGCGTGGTGGGTGAGTTCTTCGATGGCGACAACGATCAGGCCACCCTGACCACGCGCGGCGCCTCGACATTCACCAGCGAAAACCCGCGCACCTACAAGCTGGCCAACGTGCAGATCGACGCGGTGTTCAACAAGGTGGGTTACCACTATCCGCAGGAGCGCATCATCTCGCTGTGGGAGGACGTGGCGCCGACCGTGCTGAAGCAGCGTCCGCCGGAGCCCCTGGTGATGCGCTTCAACACCTTCGACTGCGGCAAGATCCTGCACGCCAACCTGGTGCCGGGCGAGTTCGAGGTGGACGACTTCCAGGTGCGCACGCCGACCGACATCATCGGCCAGCACATCCACCTGCCGAAGTGGGATCTGACCACCGACGACGGTGCGGCCAACGGCTGGAACTACGAGGACGGCACGCTGGCGCCGGCCATTGTGATTGAGCGCATCCATGCCATCAACGAGTTCAACGAACAGGCTGCCGATCCGGTGGCTCATCCGGAACTCGCCGATCTCAACCCGGTAGCGACGCTCCCGAACCCCTGTGGAGATGACGGTACCCCGTTGTGCGGTACCGAAGGTGGCCTGACGCACCTCGATGACACCGTAGAACATCCGTTCTTCGGTGGTATTGCGAACAACCCGCAGACGCCGCTCTACGTCGGCGCGCGCACCACTATCCAGCGCATCCTGGTGGACCCGGTGGTGAACGTGGCCGGCGTGGACCGGGGTCTGGGCCTGACCTTCTCGCACGACCACTATGGTCCGTCGACCTTCCAGCAGATCGGCCTGTACTCGACCATCCTGGCGGAGCCCGCGGGCTCGACCTGGGTGCATAACGAGAAGGGCTTCGCTGAGGTGCTTGGCACCCGTCACGACGGCGGTCCGACCACCTGGCAGGCGGCGATTCTGCCGCCGGCTGCGGCACCGCTGGGCTCCACGGTGGGCTCGGAGAACATCCCGGACCATCGCGAGTTCTACTTCGAGATGAGCGACTTCCAGCACGCCTATGAGGCGGGGGTGTTCGTGGGTGCCAACGGATTCGGTATTCCGCAACATACCGAGGTCAACCAGCCGGATCCGTTCAACGCGGCCATTGCGACCGCCCCGGCGATACAAGACACCTGGAGGTTCGCGGTCAACCCGCCGCTCAAGGTGCGGGCATTCGTCCAGGATGCACAAGGCAATCCTGTGGGCGGTGCCTTCCCCGACGTGGTGAAGGCCGAGCCGGTGTGTCCGGGTGGTCAGCCGCGGCCCTGCTCGGAGGCGATCAACATCGCCCACGGCTCGATGTTCGTGGTGAACTACCGCAACGAGCCGGTCGGTCTGCGCGTGTTCGATCCGAACCGTCGCGGTCCGGATAGGGTCCAAGGTGCCCAGGCGGCTGGCCTGGCGGGTGATCTGGCCTTTGCCTTCCAGACCCGCACCGATCGTGCGATTCCGCAGCTCAATACCAGCTTCGGCGATATGCCGTACCCCACCCAGGGCAACTGCGACGGTATCAACTGCGATCGTCAGGCCGGTGATCCCATCACCCCGATCATGCGCGCCTACCAGCGTGACGAGGTGAAGATCAAGATCCAGGTCGGTGCCACCGAGGAGCAGCACCAGAGCACGATCCACGGTCTGAAGTGGCTGTCCAACGGTTCGGGCTTCGGCCGCTCGCCGAACTCCGGCTGGCGCAACTTCCAGTCGCACGGCATCTCCGAGCAGTTCAGCCTGCAGGCGCCGGTCAATCCGGACCTCGGACAGGCCGGGCAGCGGGCGTTTGATACGCTGTACGCCACCGACGCCACGCGCGACGGCATCTGGACTGGTAGTTGGGGCATACTGCGTACCTATGGGTTCGCGCAGAACGACCTGTTCCAGTTGCCGAATAATGCGGTTGCGAATCTGCCGAACGTAGACACCGTGATCAACGAGAACGAGTTCGTTGGTGTGTGTCCCGCGGCGAATCCCCAGGCCCCCCCGGGACAGCGCGTGCCGGCCAACCTGGTCACCTATGACGTGACGGCGGTGCTGGCCAACAACGTGCTGCCCAACAACCTGGGTGTCACCATTCCGCCCAACGCGCCTGCGCCCGGTCAGGGTGGGGACTCGGATGGCGACGGCATCGGGGACAACGAGGGTGCCCCGCTCAACACGGCCGGCGGCACGCTGGTCTACAACCGCCGTGGTACCGTTATCAACAACGTCGTCGTACCGGCCGCGGGTAACGAGCCTGGCTTCGTGGCGCAGGGTGGTGCCGGTCCGCTGAACGACCCGACGGCCATCCTGTACGTGCGGACGGCGGATCTGGTGCCCAATCCGCAGAACGGTGGGCAGCGCAACCAGTGTAATAACGGCGGAGCGACTAATCCGGCCTGCCCGGTTCGGCTGGCGGATAACGCGCCGGTGGAGCCGCTGGTGCTGCGCGCCAACGCAGGTCAGTGCATCCAGGTCACGCTGCGCAACCGCCTGCCCGCGGTCGCGCCCGACCTGGCGGGCTGGCAGGACATGCTCTGGGTGGTCAACCGGGAGTTGTTCCAGCCGGTGCGTGGCAACGAGATGCACTTCTTCAACAACAACCTGATCCGGCCGTCCAGCTACGTGGGCCTGCATCCGCAGCTCGTGGAGTATGACATCACCCGTGCCGACGGCACCCTCGTCGGGAACAACCTGGTGGCGAACGGCCAGCTGGCGCCTCCGGGCGGTGTGACGACCTATCGCTGGTATGCGGGTGACATCGACTACGTGCCCGAGGGCGGCCAGTACCGGATCGTCGCCACGCCCATCGAGTTCGGCGGCACCAACCTGTTGTCGGCCGACCGCGTGAAGCAGCCGCAGAAGGGTCTGTTCGGCGCGCTGGTGATCGAGCCTGCCGGTGCCACGGTGACGGCAAACACCCAGGTGCCCGACGGGCAGGGTAGTGGTGCGGCGACGCGCCTGACCCGCGCCCAGGTGTCGGTGACGTCGCCTGCGGGTGGAGCCGGCTCCGGCGGCAACTACCGCGAGGCCCTGGCGATCGGTCACAAGATCACCAACCTCCGGTGGGCCAACGGCAGGGCGATTGCCAACGTGAACCAGAACGAGCTGGGTCGCGAGGGTGCGGAGGACGCCGGCCATGCGGGCTTCAACTACGGCATGGAACCATCCTGGTTCCGCTTCATGCTGCCGCCTGACGTGCCCTTCGGCAATGCGCAGCAGCTCAACACCTACGGTGCGATCCCGAACGCCCACGCGATGTACGCCAACAACCTGGTGGTGGGCGAGCCGAACACCATCCCGGAAATCGCGGGGGTGAGTGCGCTGGGCGATCCGGTGACGCCGGTGTTCCGGACTACGCTTGACGCGGATACGGCCTTCGACACCCGGATGCACGTGCTGAACGGGGCCTCGGCGGACCGGGACGGTACCTTCATGCTGCACGGTCACGTGTGGCAGCGCGATCCGTTCGTCTGCCCGAACCAGTCCGATCTGGGTCTGGCCGGGCGCTGCAACCCGAACGAGCTGGTGCCCTCGCGTGCGCTGGGTCTGAACCAGCAGGCGAAATACCTGGGTGGCGAGGAAGGCATGGGCCATGTGTACGGGCACTGGCCGATCCTGTTCGATGCCGGTGGCGCGGACGGTGTGCCGGGTGACTACCTGTACCGCGACTACGCGCCCAACGGTAACCGCAACGGCCAGTTCGGTATCCTGAGGGTCCAGTAGCAACCCATCCCTGCGGCCCAGCGGATGGGCCGCGCACCAAACCGGTGGGTGCAGCCTGGAGGCTGCACCCACATTTTTTTTTTAGCAGTCCTCTGCCGTGACGTCTTAAGAATCACGGGGGGAACTTTGTCCGGGTCTGGTGGTCTTGGATTGATGGCGGTAGAGTGAAGTGATTGCGTGCTCTCCACGCCATGACGCACGCCGACCGCCGCAACTCATAACTCAAAACCAAAGCATCTCGAAGTCACATTAAGGGGAGATTATCTGTGCACAGTTCAAGCAATGCCCTTCTGCGGGGGCTTCTGCTCGCCGTGGCAGTGTCCACCGGGTCGTTGGTGCAGGGCGCCACCGGCGACGCGGCTGACGCCAGCGCCTCGCTTCCAGCCACGGAGGAGAAACCCGACGCGGCCGCCGACGCTGAGTCGGCGGATCCCAACCGCATCAGTCGCGAGGGTGTGGTGGTGGAGTTTTCCACGCGCCCCACGCGCGGCGAGTCAGACAAGGTGATAGCGGCCGACTGGGCGGACGTTACCTTCCGCATCGTGGATGCCAATACCGGGGAACCGATCAAGGGTCGTTATCCGGCGGCCTGGATGGATCTCGCCAGGGCCTGGGAAGCCAAGGGCGACAAGCCCATGAGCTGCAAGGACCGGGTCTCGACCTATCTGCAGGGCATCGTTGGCGTGCGGCCGATGATTGACCTCAACAGCCACTTCCTGCTGGTCATGAACCGGGATGCGTCGATTTCGGTGATCGATCCGGCGGTGGGCATCACCGGCATCACCAATCTGTTCGCCCAGATCAATCTCGACAAGCCGGGGGCGGACTGGGCCAAGACGGAAGATCAGAAGCGCCTGTTCGTGACCATGCCGCTGGCCGGCAAGGCCGCGCTGATCGACACCGAGACCTTCAAGGTCACGGCGGAGGTCGATGCCGGAGAACAACCCACCCGTGCCGAGCTGCAGGGGGACGAGCGCTATCTGTGGGTAGGCAACAATGCCCGCAAGGTTGAGGAGAGCGGCGTCACTGTGATCGACACGGCGGATTTCAAGCAGGTCGCCTTCATCCCCACGGGCAAGGGCCACCACGAGATCGCCTTCAGCGACGATGACCGCTACGCCTTCGTCAGCAACCGAGACGACGGCACGGTGAGCGTGATTGATGTGCAGTCGCTCAAAAAGGTCAAGGATGTCGAGACCGGTCCGGTGCCCATCGCGCTGGGCTTCTCGTCGCTGGGCCAGGCGCTGTATGTGGCCGACGGCAAGGCCGGCACCGTGACGGTGGTGGATCCCGATGAGCTGACGATCCGCGCCCGCATTGAGGCCAAGCCCGGTCTGGGGCCGCTGCGCTTTTCGCAGGACGGCCGCTGGGGCGTGGTGGTCAACCCCGCGGAGAATACGGTCTTCGTCATCGATGCCTCGACCGACCGGCTGGCCCACACAATCGACGTGGGCAAGCAGCCCTACCAGGTTACCTTCACGCGCGGTTATGCCTACATCCGTTCGCTGGCCTCGGAGCAGGTCGGGCTGATCCCCCTCTCGGAACTCGACGAGACCGAGACCCCGCCGGTCACCTACATCCCGGCCGGCCAGGGTGCGCCGGGCCGGGTGCCTGACATCAGCATCGCCGACAGCATGGTGCCTTCGGTCAAGGAGGCCGCCGCCTACATCGTCAACCAGGCAGAGGGGACGGTCCACTATTACATGGAGGGCATGGTTGCGCCCATGGGCGCCTTCCGCAACTACGGGCACGAGACGCGAGCCGTCGAGATCGTGGACCGCAGCCTCTCGGAGCGCGAACCCGGCGTCTACACCGGGCGCGTGAAGATCCCCATCGAGGGCACCTACGACGTCGCCTTCCTGATGGACACGCCGCGTTTCCTGCATTGCTTCAGCGCCACGGTCGAGCCCAACCCCGAGGTACGGACCACGACTGCAACCCTGTCGGTCGAGTACCAGATCGCCAACCGGCACGTGCCGGTCGGCGGCAGCACCAAGGTGAAGTTCCGGCTCACCGACCCGGTGACGGCTGAGCCCAAGGCCAATATCCCCGACGTGACCGTGCTGTACTACGGTGCCGACGGGCGCGGCCGCACGGTGGTGCCGGCCAAGTCGCTCGGAGATGGCCTGTACGAGGCGGAGGTCAAGGTCGATCGGGTGACCACCCACTACGTGTTCGTGGGTTCGCAGTCCGAGGAGCTTAAATACAACGATCTGCCGTTCGCGAGCCTGATGGGTGTGCCGGCGTCGACCAAGGAGCCAGCCAAGGAGAAGGAGGCCGTGCCGCAGGCCAAGGCCGCGGGTGGCTCATGACAGCGATGCGGTTGCCGCGCGCGACACTGTTGCTGACGCTGCTCACGTTGGGCACCGGCGCGTGGGCGCAGGGCTTCCACCCCGGTATCGCAGCGCGGGTGAACGGCGTCGAGATCAGTAACGAACGCTTCGACGCCTTCTATCAGGAATACCGGCGCCCCTACGGGATCAATGTCGCCGGGCGGGGTGATCATCTCCAGCGGCTGACCAAGCTGCGCCGCGAGGCCATGGACCTGATGGTCGAGCAGGAGCTGATCCGGCAGGCGGCGGAGAAACAGGGCATCGAGGTCACGGCCGCCGAGATCGACGCCGCCGTGGCCGAGGTCAGCGAGCCCTTCAAGACCCCGGAAGAATTCATGCGCCGGCTCGAAACCGATGGCTTCACCGAGGCAAGCTACCGAAAGCACGTCGAGCGCATGCTCGCGGGGAAGCAGTACCTGGACGGCATCCGCGCCGCGGTGCCAGCGGTGAGTGACGAGGAGCTGGAGACCTATTACCGCGACAACGAGGTCCGCCTCACCCTGCCCGAGCAGGTGCGCGTGCGCCATATTCTGCTGACCTGGAAGCCCATGGGCACGCAGGACGACCGGGCCGCCATTCGCGAGCAGATGCGCACCATCCTCGAGAAGGCGCGCAGCGGCAGCGACTTCGCCGCGCTGGCGCGGGAGCACTCCGAGGACTCCGCGACCGCGAAGAACGGCGGGGATACGGGCCTCTTCCACCGCGGCCAGATGGTCCCGGCCTTCGAAGCGGTGGCCTTTGCGTTGCAGCCGGACGAGATCTCGGACATTGTGGAGACGCCTTTCGGCGTGCATATACTGCGGCTCGAGGAGCGCCGCGAGTCACGCCTGCTGCCGCTCGATGAGATTCGCGAGCAACTGCGCGAGCATATACGCGAGGAAAAGATGGAGGTGGCCGTGGAGCAGGAGACGGCGCGTCTGCGCGAGCAGGCTGAGGTCGAACTCCTGATCCCGCTTGAGAGACCTGGGAAAGACAACTGAGAGTAGACATCAAAATGATATACACGCCCTTTCCAACGCTGAGTTTGCTCTACATGGTCCTTGCACTGGGGCTGGCGCCGGTGAGCGTCAGCAGAGCCCAGCAGGCCGGCCACGAGGATCACCAACATGAGGGCGCCGCCGCGGGCGACGCGGACCCGCACGCGCACCACAAGGCGATGCTCAACAAGCCCGCCGCGCCGGCCAAATCGGCGGAGGTCGATCTCAGGGACCGGGAGCTGGTGGATCAGGACGGGCGGCGCGTGAAGTTTGTCAGCGATGTCATCGGTGACCGCATCGTGGTCATGGACTTCGTCTACACCAGCTGCACGACCGTCTGCCCGGTGCTGTCGGCGGTGTTCAGCCAGATGCAGGGAAAGCTCGGCGAGCAGCTGGGCGAGGAGGTGGCCCTGGTGTCGGTGAGCGTCGACCCCATCCGGGATACCCCGCAGCGCCTCAAGGCCTACGCCGCCAAGCACAAGGCCCAGCCGAGCTGGATCTGGCTGACCGGGGCGAAGCCTACCATGGACGACGTGCTGAACGGGCTCGGCGCCTATAGCCCGAATTTCGAGGAACATCCGTCCATGGTGCTGGTCGGCGACGGCCGCACCGGGGAATGGTCACGCTTTTTTGGTTTCCCCAGCCCGGACCGGCTGATGGAACAGGTCAACGCATTACAGGCGGCGCGGCAGCGCGCGGCAGGAGGTTAAGTGATGAAGTTGCTACGTAATACAGTAATGGTTCTTTGCATCGGTGTTGTGGCAGCCCCGGCGGCAGGCTTCGCCGAGGAGACCGCCCCCACTGCGCCCACGGCCGACGCTGCGGCGGCGGAGCAAAAAGCGCGGAACTACTTCACCGATCTGGAAGTGGTCGACCAGAATGGCAAGCGGCTGCGCTTTTACAGCGACGTGCTCAAGGACCGTGTGGTGTTGATCAACTTTATCTTCACCAACTGTCCGGACGCCTGCCCGCTGGTCACGCACAAGCTCAACCAGGTTCGGGGTCTGATGGCAGAGTCCATCAAGGACGAGGTCTGGTTTATTTCCATCAGCGTGGATCCCGAGCGCGACACGCCGGAGGCCATGAAGGCCTTCGCCAGGAAGCAGGGGGTGGACGAAAGCCGCTGGCTGTTTCTTACCGGGCCCAAGGAGAACCTCAACTTCATTGTCAAACGACTGGGCCAGTACACCCAGGAGATCGAGGCCCACTCCACCCTGATGCTGGCTGGCAATGACCGCACGCGACACTGGACGCGGGTGATGCCCATGGTGCCACCGAACGGTGTCGCCGAGCAGTTGCGGGCGATCGCCGAGGAAAGCCCGGGATGAGCCTGACATGACATCGCTGTATGGCCCCCGCAGGCGGCTGGCCCTTGCCGCGCTGGGGCTCATCGTCGCGCTCGGTTCGGCGCAGGCGGCTGCCGCGCTCAGCGCCGCGCAGATACGGGGCAAGCAGATCTATCTGCATGGCACCAGCCCCAGTGGCGCCGAGCTCACCGCCCATGTCGGGACCGAAGGGGTGGCGCTGCCGGCAAGCGCCGTGCCCTGCGCGAGTTGTCATGGCCCGGACGGTCTGGGTCGCCCCGAGGGCGGGGTGATTCCGACCGACATTCGCTGGAGCCAGCTGATCAAGACCTACGGCCACGTCCACGAAGATGGTCGGCGTCATCCGGCCTTCGACAAGGCGAGCCTGGCGCGTGTCCTGCGGACCGGGCTCGATCCGGCAGACAACCGTCTGGATCGCTCCATGCCCCTGTACGCGCTCACCGATGGCGACATGGGCGACCTGGTGGCCTATCTCACGCACCTGGAAACCGATTTCGACCCCGGCGTGGCAGATGATCGGATACAGGTCGCCAGCCTGCTCCCGCTGCAGGGGGGGCAGGGTGCGCTCGGGCAGGCTATGGCGCAGGTCATGCTTGCCTACTTCAAGGAGGTCAACACCCGCGGCGGAATCTTCGGTCGCCAGATTGATCTGCTGGCCGTTCCCTATGGCGCCTCGCCCCAGGCGACGCTCGACAACCTGCGCATGGCCTTTCAGCAGGAGGGTATCTTTGCCCTGGTCGGCGCGTACACCGTGGGGATGGACCAGGAGATCCTCGATTTGCTGCGCGCCGAGGGTGCCCCGCTGGTCGGGCCCTTTACCCTCGATCCGGGCGATGAGATCGTGAATGCCGCCGCCTTCTACCTGTACCCGGGGTTTGTCGAGCAGGTCCGGGCGCTGGCCGACGCGGCCTTCAAGGACGCAGCCGCGGACGCGGCGCCGGCGGTGATCGCCGGGCCGGAGGGCGGGCATGTGGACCGCCTGGTAGAAGCAGTGCAGTCGCAGCAGGGGGCGCGCGCCGAAGAGCAACTGCTGACGGTACGCTATCCCCGGGGTGAGATGGACGTCGAGGCGGTCGCCGAGCGCGTCGCGGCAAGCGCCAGCGATACCCTGTTCTTCTTTGGCGATCAGGCCGACCTCGAACCCCTGCTTACGGCACTGGCCGAGCGCGAGCAGAGTCCCCGGGTGTATCTGCTCTCGGCCTTCGTGCCGCGGTCGCTGTTCGATGCACCGCCGGCGTTTCACCATCGGCTGTTTCTCGCCTATCCGACACTGGGCAGCGACATCACTGACGCGGGCCGCAGCGAGTACGAAAACCTGGCGCAAGCGCATGCGCTGCCGCCCGATCACCTGCAAGGCCAGATCGCCGCCTATGCGGCCGCCAAGCTGCTGGTGGAAGGCCTGCGCCGCAGCGGTCGGACCCTGACCCGCCTGGCGCTGGTGGATGCCCTCGAAGCACTCTATGGCTACGAGACTGGTGTGACGCCGCCGCTCAGCTACGGCCCCAACCGGCGTATCGGCGCCCGCGGCGCGCACGTGGTGGCGGTGGATCTGATCAAGAAATCCTATGAGCCGGTCGGCGGCTGGCATGAGCTGCGCTGAGCAGTTGGCTGGCAGTTTTGCCCCTTTCCCCCTCCTTAAGACGTCCCTCCCTCGCGCGCAGCACTCGAACGTGCGGCGGGATGAACATCCACCCAACAGTCATCTTTACCCGCCTCAGATCGCGCAAGGGGGGAGGGAAATGAATCCGTTAACGCGGAGGAAAAGGAGAAATTGGTGCCCTTGCACATGGGAAATGTGGAGTCAGCTGCCATTTTTTACGCATTAGTTATTTGTCAAGGAATTTTCCTGACTCTTAAGCGCAAAATTTTCTCTTCTTTGGATAGAAATTCCGCTAGCTAAGTTAAAGAAATCGTCTAGACTGTTGACCAGGCTGACGGATCTTTTTGGGCGAATGCAGATTGTTGGCGTGGATCGACAGTTCCCCAGGTACCCGATCAAGTCAGTTAAGAATCGATCGAGATCGATTGGGACAGAGGGGCACGAGGAGTCGTCAGGGAGGTAACGGATCTCAGGAGGAGAATTTCAGGAACACGAAGTCGAGCCCGGCAAGAACACACCAACAATCCCAACAACATAACAACGGGGGTCGGTTTAACGACCCGGCGGAAGGGTAAGGTAATGAACATGCTAGTGGCTGAAACAGGGCAGCGTCCGACATCAGAGGGACGACAGAATAAACCAGTGTCAGTGGTATCGGTGTTAGTGGTGGATGACCACCCGGTTGTCCGCTTCGGCATTTCCATGCTGTTGAACGGGAACGCGGGGCTCACTGTGGTCGGCGAGGCCTCAACCTGCGCCCAGGCCTGGGAGATGGTGGTCGGGCTGCAACCCGACATCGTGCTAGTGGACCTGGAACTTGCGGATGCAAACGCCTGCGAGCTGATTGCGAAAATGGAGCTCGGCGGTGTCAATGGACGCGTCGTCGTCTACACCGCCCACGAAGAGGAGTCGCGCGTTCTCGAGGCGCTCCGCAGCGGGGCGCATGGCTATATCATCAAGGGTTCGACTGCTGAAAGGCTGATCGATGCGATCTGCACGGTGGCCGGCGGTGGCTCCTACCTGGACCCCGCCGTCGCCTCGAAAGTCATCGGTCGGGTGGGGCGCAGCCACGAAAGGCGCGCACCGCGAAGTCGCGAGCTCACCGAACGCGAACAGGTCGTGCTGCGCGGACTCGCATCGGGCAAGCCAAACAAGATAATTGCGGATGATCTATTCATCAGCGAGGGCACGGTCAAGTACCACATCAAGTCCCTGTTCACCAAGCTGCACGTCAACAACCGCACGCAGCTGGTCATGGCCGCGATTACACAAGGGCTGATTATTTTCTGACGTCCGCTTCTGTTGTCTTCATCCGGTACGGTAAATGCGGGCACACATAATCCACGTAAGACACGCACGACCTGATACAGGGATCTCGGGAACGGCCTGCGGCCCTGTGCTGGTCGTTATCGCTTCTCTGTTTCACCAGCCTCTTAACGAAGTTCTGACTCCGACACGAATGGCGCTTACTTAGGCGGATCCATAATCAATGTAGGGTGGGTTAGGCACGCCGTTTGTGCCGTAACCCACCGGCTGTGCCGGCAGGCATGCATCAAATATTCATCGTGTTGCTTCGCAACGCCTGGTGGGTTACGCAAAATGCGCTAACCCACCCTGCATTTCTATGATCCAGTTTCCTGCTGCCTCGTAACGAACTCCTGACTCCGACAAGCCCTTCCCCGTAACTGCACAACCGCTCACCCGGGGTGCACTTCTCAGCTCGTTTCATCGCAACCAGCGGCGGTGAGCAATGTCGCTGAAAGGCGGCACTGTCCAAACGTACAGGTCAATACTTAACCCATCGGGTAGTTCACAAGTAAACGGACGGGAGTGGTTGGGGTGGGTACCGCGGTCCATAGTTACCACACCAAAAAAGATGACGTGCAGAACCTGAGACAGTCTGTCGGCCGAAGATCCTGCGTAGAGGATGCCATCGTTCCCACGTCAATCGAAGGGGGTTCAGGGAAACAGAGCAGAACGATTTGGAATGCCGTGTCAGCGTGTGTCCGGTGCAAGGTCACGTTGAAGTCGCATACCAAACCTTAGGAAGGGCAGAAAGGGGAAATCGGGTGGGCCAGACAGCGCAGGCCACTGCGCCAGACCCACTCCACATAGGTAAGGAGGGAGGTTCGATGGCTAGATATCCGGAGGCGCCGTGTAGCGGCGCCACGCGTAGTTCTCTCGCCGCTGCTGCGGCACTCATGCTTGGAGCGATATTCGCCCTGCCAGGAACGGTGCAGGCAATGATCACCTGCGAACGCGAGGTCACGGCCAATGTCGTCGCCCTTGACCAGCCGGTGCTGTTTAACCGCCTCGGGGCGTCCAACGTCAACGGCATGGTGTACGCGCTCGAGAGCGACGTCATTAACACGGGCACCGGCCTGACTCTGAACAATGGCGGCGCGGCGACCCCGGGCCAGGTGCAGCTTCGCCCCGACAAGCGCCCGAGGCCGCTGGTGCTGCGCGTGCGGGAGGGCGACTGCCTGACCGTCAACTTCACCAACTTGCTGACGCCGGTAGGCAACCCCAACAACATCCCGAATGACATCGGGGTCGGTCCCCAGTTCAACGTCTTCATCGATCCGCAGGTGGCGGACCGGCACGCCAGCTTCCACGTCTCCGGCATGCAGCTGGTCGACAATATCCAGGATGACGGCTCGTTCGTCGGCGCGAATGTCAACGGCGGCAGCGTGGTGGCCCAGGGCGGCTCCACCAGCTACCACCTCTACGCCGAGCATGAGGGCGTGTTCACCGCCTCCAGCTACGGCGCCACCGTCGGTTCCGATGGCAACGAGGGTAACACCACCAACCTGCTGTTCGGTCAGGTCATCGTCGAGCCGAAGGGCGCGCGCATCTACCGCAGCGGGGTCACCGAAGAGGAGCTGCGCCTGGCGTCCATGGACATCGACCCGGCCTCGGATTCCTGCGGTGCGCGCAACCTGACGGCGTCCGGCCAGCCGGTTATCGATTACGAGGCGCCGTATCCCGCCGCGAACTGTGACAACGGCACCGACCTCGGCGCCGGCGTCTGGGCTGCCGAGGGCAAGGCGGGGCTGCCGATCCTCAATATGATGAACGCGACCAGCCCGCCCGGGACCGCGGTCGAGATCGTCCACACCGCCCTCGATGCGATCGTCGCGCCCCGGAGCCGATGGCTCCTGGCGCAGCGTGTGCCCGGGCACGGAGTGCCCCTATCCGCTGGAGAGCGTTGGCAAGCGCAACCCCACCGTGCCGAACCGCGTCGAGCCGTTCCGCGACTTCGCCTCGGTGTTCCACGACGAGACGGTCGCGGCCAGGCCTTCCCGGGCTTCTTCATCCCGTCGCCGACCCGGTATTTAATGTGGTGCTGGCCGGCGTCAAGGACGCCTTCATGATCAACTACGGCTCCGGCGGCATCGGCTCGGAGATCATCGCCAACCGGCTGGGCGTCGGGCCCATGCACGACTGCCTGAGCTGTGCGTACGAGGAGTTCTTCCTGACCTCCTTCACCGTCGGTGACCCGGCGCAGCTGGTCGACATCCCGGCCAACACCGGGCTGGAGCATGTCCTGCCCGGCCAGGCGCCGTCCCCCCGGCTGCCCAGGGACCCAAGGCCACCTACGTTCCCGATCCGGACGACCTGGCGAACATCCATCACAGCTACACCGGCGACTTCGTGAAGATCCGCAACACCCACAACGGCAAGGAGCAGCACGTCTTCCACCTGCACAACCACCAGTGGCTGTACAACCCGAACGACGACAACTCCAACTACCTCGACGCCCAGGGCATCGGCCCCGGTGTCGGCTACACCTACGAGATCAATATCGGCGGCTCGGGCAACCGCAACAAGAGCGCCGGCGACTCCATCTTCCACTGCCACTTCTACCCCCACTTCGCCCAGGGCATGTGGTACCACTGGCGTCACCACGACACGCTGGAGACCGGCACCATCCTGGAGGCCACGGTCCCGAACCGCGCTGATCCACACCGTTCCCTTCGCGATCGCTAACGGCATACCACGCGACGAGTTGGGAGCTCGGCTGTGACCATCCCCGCCGCCGGCGTGCGCGCCTATCCCGATGGCGAGATCGCGACGGGCACGCCGATCCCGGCCGTGGTGCCGCTGCCCGCCAAGCCGATGGCGGTGATGCCCGGTGCGCGTCACCGGTGCGTCGCAAGCTCGCCCCCGACGGCGTGACGGTGCTGGGCTCCAACGCCGCGGTCATTGACCGCGACGTGAACCCCGGCTACCCGTTCTGGATCGCCGGCATCGAGGACGTGATGGGCCAGCGCCCGCCGAGCCCGGTGCTCGACATGGTGACAGCGCGGCTGACGCTCGCACCGCGCCCAGACGCACTCGACCCGGACCTGCTGTCGCGCAACCTGCGACGCCCTGGCCAGGCCGACGGCTTCGACGGCGGTCTGCCGCGCCACGCCCTGCAGGGCATCGCCGACGCGAAGGCGGTGCTGGCCTGCCGGCGACGAGCCGTTCCTGAGCGTGGTCTCGCCCATCGACTTCTCCAAGGTGCGTGGAGGTGGCGAAGCCCGTCTACTACCCGGAGGAGGGCACGGACCTGGAGCAGGTCGCGATGGCCTTCCATGCCATGCGCTGCCATGACACCTTCACTGCCGACGGTGCGCCGGCCGCGTGCAGCGGCACCCGCTCACCCTCAAGGGCATCACCGGGACGGTGACCGGGACGAGCGACGTCGCCACCGGCGGCTTCATCACCAACGGCGGCGGCGGGCCGGTGGTCGGCGCGCCCTTCCACAACCCCTGCATCGACGACCAGGGGCGGGTGCTGACCGACGCCAACGGCGCCAACTACAACTTCTTCTCCGGCGAGACGACCGACTCGCAACCGGCGATGACCACCCACGGCTCGAGCGTGTTCAACTCGACCACCCGCGCATCTACAAGGGCAGCTTCATGCAGTACGACGCGGTGATCACCAAGACCGGCTACCACTACCCGCAGCAGCGCATCGTCGCCCTGTGGGAGGACGTCGGCCCGGTGATCGCCAAGAACAAGCCGGGCCAGCCCCTGGTGTTCCGCATGAACACCTTCGACTGCACGGTCTACCACAACAGCAACCTGGTCCCGGAGGCCTACGAGATCGACGACTACCAGGTGCGCACGCCGACCGACATCATCGGCCAGCACATCCACCTGCCGAAGTGGGATCTCACCACCACCGACGGAGCGGCCAACGGCTGGAACTACGAGGACGGCACGTTCTCGCCGGGGACGGTGCGCGAGCGCATCGCGGCGATCAACGCCTACGTCGCTGCACGGCGGCACGCCGGTCGCCGGCACGGGTGCCGGTGCGGTTGCGGTGCCCACGACCCTGGCGGCGGCCGACCACCCCTTCTTCGGCAGCGTTGCCACGGCTCGGGCGGCGGCTTCCCCGAGGAGTGGCTGGGTGCGCGCACCACGACCCAGCGCTGGTTCACCGACCCGGTGGTCAACACCGAGGGCGTGGACCGTGGCCTGGGCATCATCTTCACCCATGACCACTACGGTCCCTCGACCCACCAGCAGATCGGCCTCTATTCGACGCTGCTGACCGAGCCGGCGGGCTCGACCTGGGCGCACAACGAGACCGGCACCGGGCTGGGTTGCACCACGGCGGTGAACACGACCCCGGCGACGGGCAGCCTGACGCCCAACACCACGCCCTGCCGCTGGGACGGCGGACCGACCTCCTGGCAGGCGGCCATCCTGCCGCCGGCGGGCGCGACCAACGGCAGCAACGTGCAGGCCGAGACGCTGGAGCCCGTTCCGCGAGTTCTACTTCGAGTTCTCGGACTTCCAGCACGCCTATGAGGCGGGCGTGTACGTCGGCACCGATCAGCACGGCCTGCCGCTCGCCGGCACCGGCGCCGGGCCTGCCGCCGGTGGTGGCCAACGCCGGCAACCCGGCCTTCGACGGCACCCGGCGGATGCCTTCCGCTTCGCCATCAACCCGCCGATGCGCGAGCAGATCAACCCGCCGTTCCCGGAGCTGGTGGTGGAACTCGCCGGTGGCCTCGACCTGCGCTGCCCGTCGCGTCCCTGCCCGCAGGCGATCGACGTGCAGGACCCGGGCATGCTGGCGGTGAACTACCGCGCCGAGCCGATCGGGCTGCGCATCTTCGACCCGAACAAGCTCGGGCCGGACGGCAAGCCCGGCATGCAGGCCGACGGCCAGCGCGGCGACCTCGCCTTTGCGCTGCAGTCGCGCACCGACCGCGCGATCGCGCAGATGAACGTGCAGCCGACGGCGGCGACGGTCATTAACGGCACGCGCTTCCCGCCGCCGATCAATGCCGGCGGCGTGGCCAACGGCGACCCCTTCACCCCGATGCTGCGCGCCTACGCCGGCGACAAGATGCGGGTGAAGATCCAGGCCGGCGGCCACGAGGAGGAGCACAACGCCAGCATCCACGGCGTGAAGTGGCTGCGACCGGCTCCGGCCACGGCAAGGGCCCCAACTCCGGCTGGCGCAACGCCCAGGCGGCGGGCATCTCCGAGCAGTTCACCTTCGCCGCGCCGGTGGTGCCGCATAAAGGGCCAGGCCGGCAACCGGGCGGACTACGCCTGGAGCGTGGACGGCGGCGACGACGGCTGGTGGAGCGGCATGTGGGGTCTGATGCGCGCCTACAACAACGCGCAGAACGGGCAGGGTAACTTCCTGTTCCAGCTGCCCACCACCGCGGTGCCCACACGGCTCGCCAACCCCAACGCCTTCAACGGGGTGTGCCCGACGGGGGCGCCGCCGCGCACCTACGACATCACCGCGGTGCTCGCGAACAACGCGCTCACCAACGCGCTGGGCGTCACCATTCCGGCCAACGTGAACCCGGCGACCAACGTCGGCGGCCCGCTCAACCCGGCGGGCGGCACCCTGGTGTACAACCACCGCGCCGCCCAAGTGACCGGTGTCGGGGCCGACCCGCTGACGGGGCTGCCGGTGACCATCACCACACCGGCCCGATCCACGACCCGACGGCGATCCTCTACGTGCCGACGGCGGACCTGGATGCGGCGGGCAGGCTGCTGCCGGGCAAGGCGGTGGAGCCGCTGGTGCTGCGGGCCGCGGCGGGTGAGTGCATCACCGTAACGCTGCGCAACCGGCTCCCCGGGGCGGCGCTCGCCGCCACCACCGGCCAGTCGGCCGCGCCGGACCTGCCCACCTACAGCACCATCCAGGGCGTGGTCAAGCGCGACCGCCTCGGACTCCAGGGCGCGACCCGCTTCGAGACCAACCTGTTCCGCCCGTCGAACTACGTCGGCCTGCACCCGCAGCTGGTGGCCTTCGACGTGACCCGGGACGACGGCATGGTGGTGGGCTCCAACCCGCCCGGCCACGGAAACGTGCGCACCGGGAGGGAACAAGACGTACACCTGGTACGCCGGCGACCTGCAGGCGGTCCTCACCGGGCGGCAGTTCACCATCGTCGCCACCCCGGTGGAGTTCGGCGGTTCGAACCTGCAGCCGACCGACCAGGTCAAGCAGGGGGCCAAGTCGCTGGTGGGCAGCCTGGTGGTGGAGCCCGCGGGCTCGACCTGGGTCCAGGACTTCCAGGTGTTCGACCATCAGACCGGTGCCGGCACCCGGGCCACTCGGGCCCAGGCGAAGCTCAACGGCGACACCGCCCGCGACTTCTCCGTCGTGCTGACCAAGGGTATGACGCAGTACTGGGCGGACGGCACGCCGGTGGAGCACATCAACGGCGAGGGCGTGGGCATACCCGAGGACAGCCAGGACGCGACCGGGATGGCGCTCAACTACGGCATCGAGCCGGCCTGGTTCCGCTTCGGCATCCTGCCCCAGGCGCCCTTCGGCAACACGCCGGGCGGCTACGGGGCCATCGCCAACGCGGGTGACTTCTACAGCAACGCCCTGGCGGTGCCCGGTGTGGCGAACGCTCAGCAGGGCGACCCGGTGACCCCGGTGCTGCAGGCCAAGGCGGCCCAGCCGACGCGGATTCACATCACCAATCCCTACGGCACCACCCGCGGCAGCACCTTCACCCTGCACGGCCACGTCTGGCAGCGTGACCCGTATGTCTGCGCGGGGGGCAAGGACGGGCTGACGGGTCGCTGCTCGGCGGCGCAGAGCGGGCCCACCTTCCAGGTCGGCTCGACCGCCCTCGGCGTCAACCCGCTCGCGTTCGCGACGGCCGGCCAGGAGAGCTGGAACGCGCCGAGCCACTTCGACGTCTACCTGCCCGGTACGGGCGGGTGGCCGGCGGCGGGCGGCGACAACGCGGTGGCGGGTGACTACCTGTTCCGCGACCACGGCTCCTTCGGCAACGCCAGCGGCGTGTGGGGGATCATGCGGGTGCAGTAGCACCCCTTTCTCAGGGCAAGGGATTGCCCGCGGACCAGCAACAGGGCGCGGTCTCTCGCAAGGGGCCGCGCCCTCAACCCGAGGCGGTGCACCGGCACCGACAGAGGTCAACCGAACAACGATTCTGAGGACACCCTGCGCGGTGTCCATCCCGCCAGGGCCTGGTCAACGGCCGGGCGAGATTCAACTGGTCAAAGCTCATGCGCAGCGGGCTTCCCTATTAACGTCACACCCCGGGGCATCGACGGTCCCCGGAGATTAGGAGAAAGATGGTTATGAAAACGCTCAAACTAAGCCTTGCCGCCATACCGCTGGCCCTCGGCTTCGGCGCAGGGGTTCAGGCGGCGCTCAACGCCGTCGACCCAGGCCCCTACGTGGTTGAAAATGGGTTCTTCCCCGCCTGGTACCAGGACACCGATGCGGTCGCCCTGGACCTGTGCCTGTCGGGGGCGAACATCCCCGCCGGCGCGGTGCCGGGCGGCGTCGGGGGTGCGGCCTGCACCCTGCTCGCCAACCCTCCGATCTTCGACCCGGCGCTACCGTTGGTATTTCCGGCAGCGGCTGGCGACTGCGCGCTCGATCCGCCCAACCCCACGCTCTGCAACTTCCCGGACGAGTCCTTCTACTTCATGGGTGACGCGGTGTTCACGGTCGGCGGGGTCGACGTGATCTACGTCTCGAACCTGGAGGCGGCCTTCGCCAACGGCGATCCGGCGCCCGGTGACCAGATCGCCTTCGCCCGCATCCGCATCCGCATCACGCTTCCCGGCACCGCGCCGGGCGGCAACTACACCGTCACCCACCCCTATGGCGTCGAGGTGTTCAGCGTCGCCGAGGGCGGCGGCATCAAGGTGATCAACGCCACCCGCGACATCGGCATCGGTGCGGCGGGCGACTTCACCGGTGCGCTGGCCGGCGACATCGGGCCGTTCCTGAGAGATGCCAGCCTGGCGCCGGGTACCTTCATTTCCAGTGACACGGGCGAGCACTTTGTCGGCGACCCGAACACGGCCCGGCCGGTGGTGGGCAGCCCGTTCGGAACCAACTTCGTACGCGTCGACGGTCCTCCCGGCTTCACCTCGGTGCAGAGCAACCTGTTCAATGTCATGGGCAAGGTGCATGCCGGGGCTCTGGCCACGCCGCTGCTGATCGAGCGCACCAGCTACGGCACCACGGCGACGGGCGCCCAGCAGGATGTCTTCGTGAAGGCGCCGCCGTCCACAACCGCCGCGGTGACCGCCACCGACGCCAACGGGGCGACGGTTCCCATGACCGACAACGACGCCAACGGCGCCTGGTACGGCCAGTCGGCCAGTGACCCGAGCGGCGTAACGGCACCCACGGTCTCGGTGTACGGCCACGTCGGGAGCCAACAATCCCGCCAACGGCACGAACCCCCTGGTCGACCTGGTCACCGTAAGCCGTGCCGACTACAGCGCCGGCACCCTGACGGTCGAGGCCGCCTCCAGCGACGAGGTGACGCCGCCCGATGCTGACCGTCAACGGGCAGAGTATGACGCCGTCGCGGCGTGGGCCGCTGCAGAGCGCCACCGTTACCGGACTCACCATTCCCCCCGCCACCATCACCGTGACCTCCGCCAACGGCGGCTCGGACACGGAAGCCGTGGTGGTCGTTCTCCCCTTAAGGCGAATTCACGGATATCTGGAGAATTTAAATGTCAAACAATGCGCAACAAAATACTCGTGACCGCCTTGGGGCTGGCGACCTTCGCCGGCGCCTCGCAGGCGGTACTCCAGGCGGTCGACCCGGGTCCCTACACGGCGGCCACGGGCTTCTTTCCACAGTGGTATGAAGATACGAACAACCTCAGGCTCGATCTGTGCCTGTCCAACGCGGCGAGCGCCAACGGGCCCTTGTGCACCCTGCTGCCCAACCCCGGCGTGTTCGACCCGCTGCAGCCGATCGTCTTTCCGGTCAACTTCCCGGACGAGGCGTTCTACTTCACCGCGGATGCCAACGTCGTCGGGCAGGGGATCGATCTGCCTCTACATTTCCGCCATAGAGGCGGCGTTTGCCGGTGCCGATGGGCTCCCAGTCCCGGGCGATCAGATCACCTTTTCCCGCATCCGCATCCGGGCCGACTTCGACGTCACGGTGCCCACCCCGGGTGTCTACCGCATCACCCATCCGTTCGGGGTCAAGGAGTTCTCCGTGGCCGCCCCGGGCAGGCGGGTGATCAATGACACCGTGGACATCGGCATCGGCGCGCTCGGGGACTTCACCGGGGCGCTGGGCGGCCAGGTCGGGCCGTTCCTGGTAGCAGCGGCTGCGGCCGGCGGGGCGGCGTTGCCCTTTATCGAGGCCGTCAACCCGGAGACGGGTCAGACCGAGCAATTCATCGGTGACCCGAACGTGACCCAGTTCGTGACCGGCGGAGCCCGTTCGGCACCAACTTCGTGCAGGTCGAGCGTATCGCCAACCTGGGCGGCAATCCCACGGGAGACATCGACGTCTCGACCGACCAGTTCTTGGTGTCAGGACGGGTCTTCGACAACCTGAGCCCGACCGCCGTGACGGTGGACCGGGCGAGCTACAGCCGCACGGTGGACCCGGTGACCCTCGCGGTCACCACCCGCATCGACGGCTTCGCCAGCTCGACGGCGACGGCCGGCGTGTGCTTCCGCGAGACCCTGGACCTGGTCGGCGGCACCGATCCGTGCCTGATCACCATGACGGGTGACGGCGCCGGCCAGTTCTTCGGCCAGGACGCGGAACGCACCGCGGGTGCCGCCCTTCATCGTGGTGACCGCGACCGATACGGGCACGGGTCCCACGACCGTCGCCCAGGCGCTGGGTGACGTGGTCAAGGTCTCCAAGGCCCAGTACGCCCGCAACTCCGGGACGCTGATCATCGAGGCCACCTCCAGCGACGAGGCGGCGCCGCCGAAGATCACCGCCGTCGGCCTCGGGTGTGCTCACTCCGATTCCCGGGACGATCGCGAGCCAGCGCCTGCAGGTCACGCTGCCGGCCGAGCCGCCGGCCTTCGTCACCCTGGTCTCGTCCGGTGGCGGACGGCACACCGAGCCGGTGACGGTGGTGGCCGTCGGGGCCGTCAACCAGAACCCGGTGGCGAACCCCGACACCGCGACCACGGCGGAGGACACCCCGGTGACGATCGCCGTGCTGGCCAATGACACGGATGCGGACGGCAACACGCTCACGGTGACCGGCGTCTCCGGCGCCGTCAATGGCACCGCGACGGTCCTTGCCGACGGCACGGTGCGGTTCACCCCGGCATTGAACTTCAACGGCACCGGCGGCTTCAACTATGCCATCTCCGACGGCAACGGCGGGACGGCGAGTTCCACCGTGACGGTGACGGTCAACGCCGTGAACGACGCGCCGAGCATCACCTCCGCAACCGGTGACCGGCGCCACCGTGGGCCAGCCCTACAGCTACGACGTCAACGCGGTGGATCCCGAGAACGACGCGCTGACGCTACGTCGCTGGACGTGGCGCCCGGCGGGATGGCCATCGATGCGACGACCGGGCTGATCGCCTGGACGCCGACCGCGGCCCAGGCGGGCGCGAACCCGGTGACGGTGCGGGTGACGGACAACGGTACTCCTGCGCTGTTTGCCACCCAGAGCTTCACCATCACGGTGGGGGCGGGTGTGGACCTCGACATCGCGCGCTTCACGGTGCCTGCCAACGGCCGGGTCGGCCGGGCGCTGACGCTGAGCATCAACGTGCGTAACGCCGGAACGGTGAACCAGACCCGCAACGCGACCCTGACCGGGACCCGGAACGGGGCGCAGGTCTACAGCCAGACGCTCTCGGTGAGCGATCCGCCGGGCGGCGGCACCAGCCAGTTTGCCTTCCCGGCCTACACGCCGACGGCGACCGGCACCATCAACTGGCGGGTCGAGATCTTCGACGACAACCCGGACGTGGACGTCGCCACTGGCACCACGGCAGTACCTCGGTAATACTCAGGCAGTCGCCGGAGGGGGCACCGCTCCCTCCGGCCTTTTTTCGTTTCAGGAGGACGTATTTGTGCATGACAGAGCAGATAGAACGCACGCGCGGCGTGTCCTGGGCGTCGCGCTGGCGCTAGTTTTGGGGCTTGGCGGCGGGTTGCCCTGGGCCGGGGAGACGCCGGCTGCGGACGCGGCAGGGGCGGTCACGGCCCAGACGCGTCCGGAGCCGACGAGTCCGGAGCCCGCGGACGCGAACCCCGACCCGCTCCGCTACACCCACCAGGGCGTGGTCATCGAGCTGCAGGCAAAGCCCACGGACGCCAAGGCGGGCGAGGCGGTCGTGGAGGGTGCGCTGACCGACATCGCCTTTCGCATCACCTCCGAGGCCACCGGCGAGCCGCTGCGCGGGTCGCTGCCCGGGGCCTGGATGGACCTGGCCCAGGTGCTCGGGGGCCAGCCCGGGGCGCAGCAGAAGAGCTGCAAGGACAAGATCGCGCTGTATCTGCAGGGGGCGGTGGGCATCCGCCCGATGATGGACCTCAACAGCTATTTCGTGCTGATGCTCAACAAGGAGCCCAGCCTCTCGGTGGTGGACCCGCTGGTGTCCATGATGGGCATGACCAGCACCTTTGCCCGCGTGCCGCTGAAGCAGCCCGGATCGGACTGGGCCAACAGCGATGCGCGCAAGCGCCTGTTCGTGACCCTGCCCGGGGCGGATCAGGTGGCGGTGGTGGAGACCGACCACTTCAAGCTCGAGACCTATGTGGACGCGGGGGTGCGGCCCACCCGCGCGGCGCTGCAGCCCGACGGCAGATACCTGTGGGTGGGCAACGACGCGGATGATCCGGCGAAGAGCGGCGTCACCGTGATCGACACCGACACGCTGCAGGTGGTGGCAACGGTTGCGACCGGGGCCGGACACCACGAGATCGCCTTCTCGGGCGACAGCCGCCACGCCTTCGTGAGCAACCGGGGCGGCGGCACGGTCAGCATCATCGACGTGCAGACCCGGCGCAAGCGTGAGGACGTGGCCACCGGCCCGCTGCCGATCGCCCTGGCCTACTCGCCGACCGCCCAGGCGCTGTACGTAGCCGACGGCAAGGACGGCAGCGTCACGGTGCTGGGACCCGACTTCGCGGTGGCGGCGCGCATCGCGCTCGAGCCCGGCCTCGGGCCCCTGGGCTTCACCCAGGACGGGCGCTACGCCCTGGTGCTCAACCCGGCGGCCAACGCGGTGTTCGTGATCGATGCCGCGAGCAACGCGCAGGTGCACCGCATCGAGATCAAGGGTCAGCCCTACCAGCTCGCCTTCAGCGAGAGCTTCGCCTACGTGCGCTCGCTGCAGAGCGAGCGGGTGAGCATGATCAACCTCGCCACCCTGGATGCGGCCACCGAGCCGGCGGTGCTGAGCTTCGTCGCCGGCGCCGTCGCCCCGGCGGGCGCCGGCGACCTGCCGCTCGCGGGCTCGATCGCCATCGCCCCCGGGGAGGGGGCGGTGTACGTGGTCAACCCGGCGGACAACACCACGTACTACTACAATGAGGGCATGAACGCACCTTCGAGCAACTACCAGTCGCGCGGCGCCAGTGCGCGGGCGGTGATGGTGGTGGACCGCAGTCTCAAGGAGGTGGAGCCCGGGGTGTACGCGGGCAAGGTCAAGCCGCCCACGGCGGGCGCAGTACGACGTGTCCCTGATTCTGGACACGCCGCGGGTGCTGCACTGCTTCCCGCTGGAGGTGAAGGCCAACCCGGCGCTGCAGCGCGACCAGCCCGCGTTGAGCGTGGAGTATCTGCTGGAGGAGCGGGTGGTGCCGGTGGGCGAGACCCTGGCGCTGCGGTTTCGGCTCAGAGACTCGGCGAGCGGTGCCCCGGCGCCCGGGCTGGGGGACGTCAAGGTGATGTACTACCTGGCCCCGGGGCGGGGACGCACCGAGGTGGCCGCGCAGGAGATCGGCGACGGCGTCTACGAAGTCGCGCTCCCGGTGCGTGAGCGCGGCGCCTATTACATCTACCCGGCGGTGCCCTCGAAGGGGATCGGCTTCACCGACCTGATCTTCCTGAGCCTGCGGGCCGAGCCGCCCGCCGCCAAGGCCGGGCCGGCCCAGGCGGGGGCTGGTGGGACATGAGGCATCGGCGCGGCCGCCTCGCCACGCTGCTTGCGGCAACGGTCCTGGGTTGCGCCCTGTCCGCGCAGTCCCAGCCGGTGTTCTACGGGACGGCGGCGCGGGTCAACGGGGCGGAGATCAGCAACGAGACCCTCGAGCGCAGCTTCGAGGAGTACCTGCGGGAGCGGGGCGAGAACATCGGCGCCATCCGCTACCCGGAACGGGTCAAGGAGATGAAGCGCGAGACCCTGGACCTGCTCATCGACCAGGAGCTCGCCTGGCAGGCCGCGCAGAAGGCGGGCGTCGTCGCAAGCGCCGCGGAGGTCGCCGAGGCGGTGGACTCGATGCGCGCCGGCTTCTCGTCCCGGGAAGCCTTTGTGAGAAAGCTCAGCGTCGAAGGGTATACGGAGGAGAGCTATAACGAGCACATCCGACATCTCGTATCGGACCGCAAGTACCTGGACAGCCTGTCCAGCGGGGTCGAGGTGAGCGACGCGGAGGTGCACAGCTACTACACCGAGAATCTGGAGAAGATGCGCATGCCCGAGCTTGTGCGTGCGCGCCATATCCTGTTGACGCTCGCCCCCGACGCCGATGCGGCCACCCGCCAGGCGGTCCGGGAGAAGCTGGCGGGCATTCTCGCCGAGGCGAGACGCGAAGACGCCGACTTCGCCGCCCTGGCGAAGCAGTACTCCGAGGATGCCACGGCCGCCGAGGGCGGGGACCTGGGCTACTTCCCGCGCGGGCAGATATTCAAACCCCTCGAAGACGCCGCCTTCGCGCTCGAGCCGGGCGAGCTCTCGGATGTGGTCGAGACGCCTTCCGGTCTGCACATCATCCTCTTAGAGGACCACCGCGCGGCGCGCCAGGTGCCCGAGGAAGAAGTCCGCGACCGGATCCGCGAGCACCTCGTCACGCTGAAGCGCCAACAGGCCGCTGAAGCGACCATCAATGCGCTGCGGTCAACGGCAGACATCGAGATCCTGCTGCCGCTCTGAGTGGTGGCGCTGAGTCGGGTGGGCCAGGCACGCAGTGTGTGCAGTAACCCACAGGCCTAATGTCAAGTGTAAGGCGACATGCGTAAGTGCAGAGTGCCCCATTTTCCGTATGGGGTCATAGACCGTTGCCGGTCTGATCACAGCGTTGCTCACTGCGGCTGACTGTAGGCGACGCTCGTCGAGCCGATCGTGTCGCCGGCCTGATTCCGTATCCGGAAAAACACCCGGTTCACGGCGGGATCAAACGGAATCGGAGCCCCTGTCGCCGAGTGCACGAACACGGCGAAGGTCGGGGTGGCTCCCGGCTCTGCCGTTGTGGTAACCGAACCGGCGGTCGGCAGGGATGGATTGATGCAGGCACCCGTCGGGGGATCCGTTTCGCACACAGAGGTTTCTACCGGGCCATTGGCATCGGCCGACACGGTCACCGTGCCGGCTGAGCCCACGTTAGCCGTCGCGACGGCGAAGGCTCCTGCACCCGCGCTGTCCAGAATCACCTGCCCCGGCGGATTACTCGCCGCCAGGGCTATCATGTCGGGCCCGGGCGTAGCCGACGCAGACAGAAGAAACGTGTTGACCCCCGGGATCACGTCCGCGGCTGCGCCTCCCGCACAGGAAAAATCAAAGTGGATGTCGGTCGGAACAAAGGCCTGCGTCGGGGTAAAAGCGATCAGGAAACTCTGCGAGGCGCCCGCTTCCAACCCGACCGCCACATTGGGTGCGCCGGTCAGCGCATTGGTCAGGGGGTCCGTGGTCTGAAACGTGAATCTCGCAGGTACGAGCGTCGAGGGAAAAATCCAACAGCCGGTCAGCGCGGTGGTGCCTGCATTCGACAGGGTCGCGAACGCGGCCGCCGTTGAGCCGGTCTGAACCGCCCGGCTGGCGGGGAGAATGGAAGACACGATCCGAGGGCTGGAAAGCACATTCTGAACAGTGACGGGATAGAAATCGTTCAGCGTCTGGCTGCGGCCCGTTGCCGTATTCTGGCTGGTGACGGCAAGGCGCAGGGTGTAGGCGCCGGACGCGAGCGTCGAGATGTCCCAACGACCGAGCAGCATGTTTTCCGCGCCGCCGCTGCCGCCGATCCCGGTTGATTGCCAGGCGCCGGGATTCTGATCACAGACAAAGAAGTCATTGCCCGGACACACGTCGACGGCATAGGTGGTGGAAACCTGGGAAGCGTTCCGGCCATTTACCGTACTCCCGTAAAGCTCCACCCCGTCACTCACCGTATCCGTCGCATTGACCGGATCCAGCCGTACCGCCACCGGTGAATACAGGGGGTCCCCGTACAGGATCCCGCTGTTGTTCGATTCATTGAACCAGACCGCATCCCCCAACGGCAACCCGCGCAGGAAATAGACCAGCGGCTCCAGGACACTCAAACAGAACGCACATCCGGCCGACTGGTGATGACTCACGCTGCCCCAGAAGGCCACCCCCCCGAGCCGGTTCAGGAAGTTGGCCGCGTGATCGCCGGCGGCCACCTGCCGGTGACCTTCGGTAAAGGTGCCGTTTGTCACCAGCTCCACGTCGGTACCGAGCGCCTGAACACTCACGGCGTCGATCCCCAGTGCCCCTGCGTACGCGCCGGCAGTTTCGATTCTGAGCTTGATCCCGTCGTAGGTGGGCCCGGTGTGCAAGGCCGGATCGAGCTGAAACTGCGCCTCAACCAGCGTCCAGTCTGTATCGCCAGGCGCGAGGCTCGCCAGCTCCGTGAGCCCGTAGTCGAGCTGGGTGTTCCCTGCGCCTGTCTCATGGACGAAGAAGCGCACTCTCAGTGAGGTGGATTTCGTGATCTCATCCGCCTTGTAGCGAAAGCCGATGCGATAGGTTTGCGGGTTGTTGACATCCAGGGCCTGGGCGGCCAGGGGGATCCGCTGGGTCAGGATCACACGGCGCTCGTCCCTGCAGGGCACGCTTGGCGGTCCCGAGAAGTCGCTGGCCGGAAAACACGCTGGATTGTCGACCTGGTCGGTGTTCCCAAACCACAGACTATGGCTGTCGTCAAAACCGATGTCGGTGCGTATCTCGGGGAATGCCAACTGATTTACGTCACCATCACCGCTACCAATCCAGCTGGCATTGCTAGTGGTCTGGAACCACCCCGTCGGCCAGGCCGCCAGATACGACAGCGGGAAGGACTGGTGGTTGTAGCCCATAAAGCCCTCGGCCACCCCCACACAGTCCGTGTTGATCTCCTGGAATACGTCCGTGGACGCGGCCCGACAGGCCGTTGGGTCCGGTGCCTCCTCGCACAGGGTCACCGTGCACTGGTCATCCTTGCGCCAGTTCAGCAGTGCGTTGAAGCTGCCGACGCTGGCCTGCCCGTCCAGCCAGCCCTGGTACAGCAGCGCGTCGACCGCCTGCGGTTGACGCGCGCCGGCATTACCCGGGGCGGGGTACCGACTGCCAGCGACGGGGTTGCTGTCCTCATTGAGCTGCACCCGGCAATGGGCGGGCGTCTTGCCTTCCGGCAAATTCCCGGCGAAATCCAGATAGCCGATACACTCGGGGCGGGATTCATCGAACAGCCCCAGCTGATAGGGCCAGCCCTTTAACCCGGTAGGTGGATAAATCAACTGCCCCATGTTGTGGTCCACCCAGTAACGGAAATACGTGGACCCGTACAAGCGGCCATACAGCCCCCGGCCTTCGACCGCGAGCGCCCGATCCACGAGGCTCCGCGCCGCGGCCAGGTTGAGACCGTCGATGCGCCCTACGATCAGCTCCCTGTCCTGCGCGGGATTGACCGTCCGCATGTTCCGCCCATCGCCAAACGCGACCTCGCGCTCGGTGAACCTCAGTTGAACGTCTTCGGCGAAATAGTTGATCAGCCAATATTTGAGGTAGTTGTCCACCGAGGTCGGCGCGGCGGGACTGAACAGGGTGGAGCCGTCGACCACCATGCGCGTCGGTATCCCGCGGGTGGTGACGACATAGCGAATCCTGGTGTGGGCGCGCAACTGATCCATGGCGGCCGGGCAGTAGTACGGGGAATCGCCGTCCGTGCACACCACCGGCGCCAGCGCCGCGTCGTCCAGCGTCTTCTCCTGCATGAAGCGGATGAGCTGATCGCGCAGGCGGCGAAAGTCCTCCCAGCGGATGAAATAACTGTTGGGGACCCGGACGTGAACAATATTGGCGGGATCGATATCCCGCTGTTCGGCATAGTACGCCCCGACCAAGGGTGAATCGAACGAGTTGTCGTTGACAACGATCAGGACATCATCGCGTGCGGCCCTGGCAGATGTACTGAGCAGTACCAGCAGGACACTGGCGAGAAATACGCCGATCCTTGCCACAGGTTCTCCGGACTTATCCATAAGGGTTATCTCCCTCGTTACCCCATCGCCTATCTTTTCAGCAGCCGCACGTGGTCTCCTCAGTTATCCATTGAGGCAAAGACCGCGTACCGAAAACTGACATCCTGAAACAAGCGACAGAGTATGCCCGAAAATCCAAGAGGGCTGCCAAAAAACGCAGCCCCCCAGTACTTGTATCATTCTAGGCTGTTATCTCACTTTGATAGCTGTTGTTTCGCTCGACTTTTTTACTTAACGTTTCTAGACGGCTACCGCCGAATCGATATCGATCTCCCTTCGCCTCCTTGCCACGATTCCTAAACCGGTGAGCGCCGAGCCAAACAAGACTATGGCGGGCGGCACGGGTACCGGCGTTACTGCCGGGGTGACCTCCACCAGACCGTTGAGGTAAGTCACGGTAACCGGTACTCCGCCGGGCGCGACCCAGCCACCGAAGGCCGAATCTTCAAACGTGATAGCGCTAAAGGTGCCAGTCCGCCCCGATGACGTTAAAGCTTAGTGTGGCAATGGCAAAATCGGGTCCTGAAGCCCCGACGCTCTGGCTCAGAAACACGAAATCAACGACCCCACCGGTGAGCGTTCGCGTCATTAACGGAGGCAGTATCCCAAGGCGGGTTAGCAACCGCCGTGCCGATATACTGGAGGACGGTGGGATCCCAGTTGAACGTGAAGGCACCGCCGTCAACCGCGGTAGTAAACTCAGTACCCACAAGGTTCAAAGCCAAGGTCGTCGCGCCATCAGTCAGAATCGGATTAGGCGCCGTGAGCGAAACCGTAGCGGCTGACGCCTGGCCCGTGGTAACGCACAGTAATGCCAATCCACCCACAAGTGATAAAAGTTTCCCCTTCATGTTTTTGTCCTTCTCATTCATTTTATTGTCCTCCACCCTCGAAAAATCGTCGTGGTAGCCAGTTGTCACAGCTTCTAGACTAGGCAACCCTGGCTCTGCTTGCACTACTCACTATCACTACTTATCACCTACTCGGATTACTTCCATACCGCTCACAACTAGTCCTACCTCTGTCTACTGTGAGCGCTTCTATTGCGCCGCTATCAATGGTTGCGGGCAAGTGCCGGGGGTTATTCCTGCGAAGGCACCCTGTGAGCCACGTGCTCCCGGTCTGGTATGCCGCGCCGAGGCCTGACAGGAAGCCCCACACGGCGGTCAACGCCAATCCCGTGAGGTCCGTCGTCGCATCTCCGACAGCGTTAATCGGCGACGCTCGAGATCCACCGACCTGTTTCTTTTCCTCTACCCGCGAAAAATCGTTGTGATCGCCAATTGTCTACAGCTTTTAGACTAGGCAACCCTGGCGCTGCCTGCACTACTCACTATTACTACTTATCACCTACTCGGACTACTTCTCTACCGCTCCCAACTAGTCCTACTTCTGTCTACTGTGAGCGCTTCTATCGGGCTGCTATCCATGGTTGCGGGGAAGTGCCCGGGGTGATTCCAGCGAAGGCACCCTGTGAGCGACGTGCTCCCGGTCTGGCATACCGCGCGGAGGCCTGATAGCAAGCCGCTCACGGCGGCCCGGGCAGGCCGAGTTGATCACTGATCGGCACTCTGTTCATTACCTCAGTTCATTAGGTGACTCTATCGCCGCCCGGTGAGGAATGCGGGCTAGCGCTCATTGGAAACTCCGCTTAGCACGTTCAGCTTGTACTTCATGTTCTCGCTTGTTTGTGCGCGACTGCAAATCCAGGCAGCCGTCGACTCGATGGTAGGCAAGCCCGCTGCCAGCGGCTTGACGTACATGCAGAATCCTGGTGGGCGTTCGGGCTCAGTAAAAGCGCGTTAGGAACAAGAAGGTTGTCCGATGGCAACTGGACCTGGAAGGTCGTCGACTGCTTGGAAGACGTGTCGTATTTCGTCGGGTCGTTTTACTGGCACGCCATCGATCGTCACGCAGAGAGTTTTTATGGTGTTGCTGTCACAAAAATCAGCCTCTTGTGATTATTTAAAGTCGGTTCTCCATGCATAATACTGTGCGGCTATCCATTTACCGTTGAGGTCTTTGGAAATCTTCACAGCATATTCATTCTGCCTCAGGGTATTCGATCCCGCGGATGTGTAGGCTAGACGAAATTTCATTGGCCAGTAGACTTGTTCTTCGCTAAACGTGCCCCATGCAATAAACTTTGACTCTTTTACAGTCAATCGTCCCTCACGGTTCACGTACCTTATCGCAGCCTCCAGTGCCTCGGCTTCGCTCGGTTTCTGAATCTCCGGGCTATCAATTGCAGCCTCGGGTTCACTCGGTTTCGGAATGTTCGAGCTATTACTTGTAGCCGCGGAGTCGGCCGGTTTCTGAATCTCCGGGCTCTCAATTGCAGCGTCGCTTGCACCCGGATTCTGGTGAGCGAAGCACGCAGAGTAAACAGACAGTAATGCTATTAGTGAAGCAAATAACACGGCGTGAAATTTCATTGTTCCCGGCCCCCTGTTTCTATTTCTCATCAAATAATGTGTTCTGAACCAGCCCCAGTGATCGGTGTGGTCTGACTTTCCTGTAATGCAGTCGCCAGGCACTCGAGGGGCCAGTCATCAACCACGTCAAACTACCCGAAGCATCGACCACTGGCCAACGGATCAGCGGGTTATCATGCCTGAAGCGTTTGTCTGCGCCGTCGTGCCAGGAGTGCCACCAGTCCCGAACCGAACAGCGCCAGGGCCGGCGGGAGCGGAACCGCCCGTATGTTGTCGATACCGAGTGTGGCGGCGACCGGGAGCCCGCTCCAATCGGGGGTTGCGCTGTTCAATAACCGTAATTCCAGCACATTGGCAAGTGTTGCCTGGACATCGTTGCCCGCGGTGTTACCGCCAATGCCGCCACTGATGGGGATCAGATCGCCGGGCAGCAATGAGAACACGGCCCGTGTCCAGCCACTGTCGCTGTCCAGGCTGATGCTGGCCGAGGTGGCAAACACGCCGCCGACAACATTAAAGCTGGGACCAGAACCTCCATTGATCGCGAGCCGCAGATTCAGGGCTTCGCTGGAGCTGATATTTTTCAGGTCCATGGCGATCGCGGTGATCCCCGCAGCGGTGTAATCACCCGTCCACTGGAGCTGATTGAAGAAGGTCAGCCTTCCGCCCGCAGCGGCCGTTCCGTCTGCGACAACCTGAAGGAAGCTGTCGCCGGCCCCGGCGGGTCCGCCATCGGCGATGTTGGTCATATGGCTGGTCGTGACAGCAGTGATGCCCATTCTCCAGCCCTGAATCGTGCTGTCCCCGAAATCATCGATCTGGCTGACGCTGATTGCTCGGGCTGCGCCGGAATGGAGCAGGAGCAAGCACAACAGCAGTGCGATACCGGGTATGCTGAAGCGCATGTTGTCTGAGCAATTCATCAGTATTGCCGGGATTACTCAACCGCGTTGACCGTTGCTGCACCAGCCCGCGCCTGGTTCTGCGGAGCGGTGTTGCCCGGAGGCGATGTCCCGCCCCTGCGGGCAGCCGTTTCTGTCGTCTCGGTGCTTTCCAGACTGCCTGTTTGCGGGGGCGTACCCTCGGCGACCCTGTTCACCCGCTGGGTTTCCGCCTGCATGTACTGGATCAGGTCAAGAATCTGCTTTTGAGCCAGCTTCACGTTCGGCATTGGAACATTGTTGTACTGGGCATAGAGCGCCATTGCCAGGGGATCTTCTTCCTTGAGCATCACATCGGGTTCCTGCAGCCAGCGGATCAGCCATTGACGGTCCCGTTTACTGACAACTCCGAGCAGATCGGGCCCCAGCTTATCGCCCTGGCCAATGGTGTGGCAGGCAGTGCAGCGCGTATTGAACAGATCCTCGCCCGGGCGGGCAGCCGGCAAGGCACGGCTCTGCGCATAGTTCGGTCTCGCTGCAGCCGCTGACGAAATCAATCTGTGCTGTTGCAGGCGGCCAAGCAGCACGGAAGTCAGTGTCTCGGGTAAATCAAAGGGCGTACGCTTTAACCACTGGCCGGTCGTCTCATTGCCCAGGACGAAGTTGATCTGGTGATCGCTGAGCTCATCCTCGTCTTCACTGTACATGCCCAGCTTCTTGCGTATCAGATCGATGTCTTCTTTCTTACCCGTCAGGAACTGCCAGCCCGGGCCGATGTTGAATTTCTGCATGTACGCCTTGAGTGCCGCCGGTGTGTCGCGTTCGGGGTCAACGGTGATCGAATACATGTAGACGTCTTTGCCGACATGTGCTCCGAGCAGCTGCTGAACCTTACGCAGTTTGGCCGTCTCCAGCGGGCAGGAATCTCCACAGCTCGTGAACATGAAATTGATGGACACCACCTTCCCCTTGATGACGTCTTCGTAGAAGCGCAGCGTCTCGCCGTCCTGATTTACCAGGGTGGCGTTGGTGAAGTACTCTGCACCCCGTTTCGCCGCGCTGGCGGGATTGGCACCCAGCAGTAACAGAGTGGTTAAGAGCAGGAGACTGGCGGCGGTAGCGCCCCAGTGGCCTGCGGTGATGCGGACACAACTCATAACTGGCAACCTCTTTACTTTTCCAGGTTTCCTTTATCGGGATTCCTCATTCGTTCCCCATCGCCGGTGCAGGTTGATGACTCAACCTGCACCGGCACTGTCCGGCAGGTCCCTACGGGGCTAATGCCGAGGGGCCCGGTGGCGTTCCAAAGAGGAACTTCAGCAGCGAGAAATCGCTTGGATCCACGATGCCATTGCCGTTCAGATCCTGACTCGGTGCGACGGGTTGAAGTATGCCACTACCAGGATTCAGGATCGGTGCTTGACCAAAGACCGACTTCAGCTGGGAGAAATCGCCTGGATCCACGATCCCGTTCCCCAGGTTACCGTTCCTGTTGAAGTCCCCATCGCAGATATTGCCGAAACCATCCGCGTCGGTATCGCGCTGGTTCGCATTGGCGACATTGATGCAATTGTCGCAGGCATCACCCACGCCATCGCCATCGCCGACATCTTCCTGACCCGGGTTGGCAACCAGCACGCAGTTGTCTGCGTTATCAGGTATTAAGTCGCCATCCAGGTCAGAGGCCGCCGCTAACGCCACATTGCCGGTCTTGATGGTTGCCAGCTCTTCAACCGCAGTTGCCCCGGTGTGCGGGTCCGGATTGGTCGCGCTGATGTAGCCGACGCCGTCCCAGGTCGGAAGCGGTGTCGGTATACGCACCGTCTGTCCCGGCTTTTCGTTGTCCCAGCGCAACAGCATGGCCTTGTCCTCGTGCGTGGTGTTGTGGCAGTGCTCCACGAAGGTACCGGCGAACTCGCGGAAGCGGATCGCAACACTGATGTCAGAGCTACTGTCGGGCAGCCCCAGCCCGGAAACCCGGTACATGTCCTTGCGTGCACCGACCTCCCACGGTGGCGGAATGGCACCATCGCGTGACAGGTACTGGCCCTCCTCGAAGTGGATATGCACCGGGTGACCCCAGCCACCGCCGCCGTTTCTGATGTGCCAGATCTCCACGCCACCACCGATTGTCTCCGGGGCGGCCGAGACACGGTTCAGGTCCGCGTTCCGCGTGCATTCAATCTCACCGGGGTCAGCGACACAGTCGACACCGTTGGCGATTTCATCGTCGGTGATAATGCCCCAGGGCGTGGGGCGACCGTCGGTAGGCGAGTTACCGGGAAAGCCGCCACGACCGAAGTCGAAGGTGCGGTGGATGGCCCCGTCGAGCTCCGCCTGGGTGAACTGCACCAGCGGGATCATCGTTTTCCCACCCACCTCGTAGTCGGCCGGATTCATACTCAGATCGGGGCCGTTCGGGGCCTGCACCCGGAACTCCAGGAACCGCTTGACGGTCGGGTCATCCGACCAGCAGAACGAGGTACAAGGGAGGGGCTGGGCCACGGGCGCATAGGCCCCACTGAGGATGTCAGCCAGCGGGATGACCTCCTTGGGACCCCGGCCGTCATCGAAAGCCAGGGTGTTCACCATGTACAGCTTGGTACCCACGGGGAACTGGCTGAAGTCGACGATGATGTCATACCGTTCGGCGATGGCCTGGACCGGCAGATCGGCCGAAACCGCATTGGGGAACGGGACAGCGTGCTCCAGGATGTTGCCGTCGTTGGCGATCATGTGGTAATTGATGCGGTCATAGGACACGCCGGAGCCAGCCGGTCCGGGGAACTCGCCGGTGACCTCGTCGTTGTGCTGGCGCACGAGGGCGAATTTGAAGAAGCGCGCCACGGCGCCGTTGAGGATGCGGAAGCGGTAGCGGCGGGCACGGACGTCAAGATACGGCTCGTACAGCCAGTTGACGGTCATCCTGTCGCCCAGAAAACCATCCTCATTCAGGTTGGCCATGGACAACTGACCGGTCACCGGGGCCCAGGCCTTGGCGGCAATCAATAGCTGGACGTCGTAGTCGCGGTTACCCCAGTCCAGCGCGGTGCCGCTGGGGAAGCACAGGTTGATGTTGTCCTGGGTAGGGGTATCGTCGTAATCGCAGCGGAATCCTTCCTTGCCCCGGTCGATACCGCTGTAATAGTTCATCATCGCCGCGTTGCCCTTGTAGACGTTCTCCGAGGTGCGGTCGATCATGTGATCGTGGAACCAGTGGGTGCTCATGGTCTCGCGCCAGTCGCCCGCGATGCGGACTGTCAGGGTGGCGGGATCGCAGAGCTTGGGTATCGGCACGCCCGTGATAGGGTCGGCGATCAGGAGCGTCTCGCCCTCCGAGCAGGGGGTGGAGGCGCGCGGATCCGAGGCATCGGTATTGATGCTGTCATAGCCGGCCAGCGTCATGGGCCAGCGGTAGTCGTAGAACTCGCCGGGGAAGAAGTAGGCGCCGGCAAAGCCGTCGACCTCGCCCGGGTTGTGGCCGTTGTGTTCGTGGGTGGTAATGGTGTGCTCACCGAAGCCTGCGTTGGCGGTGACCTCGATCGGCAGCGCGTTATAGTGGCGGAACAGGATGGGCTCGCCATAGCGGGTCCGCAACAGCTTCGGTGGCAGGGTGCCGTCACCGAAGGTCCACAGGGTTTGCGGGTCCTGGACCGGCATGGACGGATGGAACTTAATCGCGATACCGGCGGTTGTGCCCTCGGAGCCCGCGGCGCCCGTGGTGTTGTGGTACAGCCCGCCGGGTGCGAACTCACCCACTGAGTACGTGTGACTCTGCTCGTCATCGCGAATGCCGTTACTGGTCCGCGCCCCGCCCTGGGCGGATTGGAAGTAGACCTGGGGCGGGAACTCGTCCCAGCGCTGGTGGGAGAAACTCACACCCGGCGCGCGACCCTCGATGACACCCCCCGTGGGGGTGACTTCTCCAAGACAGGTGTCGATCATGGTTTCCCATGGATTGCCCAGTGTGGTGTTGGCCTGGGCGGTCGGGGCTGGCCACAATGGCGCGTCCAGGAAGGCATCCATCGCCGCGGGGTCTGGCGTATTGTTACAAAGGCTGGGCGCCGGGAAGACCTTGGCCGGTTGGGTGGTAGCCGGTATCGGATGCACCCCGAACTCCTCGAAACGCAGCATCTGCTGGAGGAACGACGTTGCCCCGAACAGCGGGCTGGCCGGCAAGTCCGAGGGTGTGTCGACCGCCGCATCGGCGGTGCCCGGACCAGCCAGGCTCAGGGTGACAGCCACGGCCAGGGTGCTGAAGGTTGCCCGAATACGGCGCGGGCGATGTGTGGGTGTGACTGCGCGCATGCCACGATTCGTGGCAACCTCTCCGGAAACTTTGTCTCTGATTGCGTTCATTCTGCAGTCTCCTTGGTGCAGTTGATTAAACTGAAATCAATCACCGCGCCTGTTGTTGTGAAAATGTTGCGAAAAGTCTCAACCTCTACCAGGTTGCTGGTGCAGGTCGATGGTTCAACCTGCACCAGCGTTGTCTGCCCTCAGCTACGGGGTACGTGCCGATGGGCCCGGCGGCGTGCCGAGCAACGCCTTGATCAGCGAGAAATCGGCTGGGTCCACGATACCGTTGCCGTTCAGATCCTGGTCCGGTGATGTGGTGGAGGCAAACAACGACTTCAGTAACGAGAAGTCGGCCGGATCAACGATATTGTTGCCGTTGAAATCCGCATCGCACATGTTGCCGAAACCGTCCCCGTTGGTGTCGAGCTGGGTGGGATTGGCGGCGAAAATGCAGTTGTCGAGGGCGTTATCCACCGAATCCCCATCATCATCGAGGCCGCTGAGTAACGCACAGAAGAGATCGGCAAACTGGGTCTCTCCAATTCCCTGGGCGGCCGGATCCAGGTTGGCTGGAACCCAGGCCATTTCCTCACCCAACAGCGGCCAGTACGTCAGGGTCCGTCCGCGTTGCGTGGTATGTCCTAACCGCGTAACGATCGGCACACCGCCAATCCCTGCGGGACCGGCCTGAGTGCCCGGATCCAGATCAGAGAACGGGAATGGGTTGAGTCTCATGCTGGCATCGCCGATCGCCGTGAGCGTGTCACACTCCGGCTCGCCGTCGCAGCCGCCACCCGGGCCCAGACGGCGGTCGAGGTTCCAGGGCGCGCCGGCAAAGATAAACGGTGTCTGCAGCGCGTTCAGGTTGATCTCGACAAACTCCGGATGACCGAGCCCGACCGGGTTGAGGTATTCACCGTTCTGGGAGGGTCTCCCGTTGAAATCCAGCGTGACTACGCTGGCATCCAGCGCGTGCTTGTGGCGGCTGCGTCCGATGAGGTCGCGCGTCGGCGGACTCAGCACTTCAAACTCGTCCGCCAGGGTGATGGGCGCCGTGCAGCGGCCCTTGGGGTCCACGGTCTGGAAGACGCCATTGACATCCGGTATGCCGCCGTTGGTGTAGGCCGCGTTCAGCTGCTGACAGGGGGACTGGCGTGGCCCGATCGGTACGCCATTGATGAAGTCCACGTCATGCACGATCTTGAACACCGCGGTGTTGCCGACAATGCCCTGGTTGGTGCAGGTGCCCGCTCCGGCCGCCACGTCACAGCCGAAGGTGGTGGCGAACACCAGTTCCTCGACGGCGTTGTTCGCCGGGTCGTAGTACAGGCCAAAGATATCGATATGGGTCGGTCCCAGCGTACCGAAGGCGATCAGCAGGTCGCGCACGCGCTGATTCTGGAAACCCGGTATGTCCCAACCCACTTCATCGAAGATCATGTAGTCAGGCTGGAAGGCATTCTGGTCTGTGGTCAAACCCACGCTGACGCCCACGGTGTGTGCCGACAGGAAAGTCACGCCATCGATGGTCTCGAAGTTACCCTCGGCATTCACGTGATCGTTTACCTGGATCGGCGCAAACAGCCGCGAATCGCCAACAGGATCGACGCCCCGATTGCTCTCCGGGCACAGGGCGTCACCTGTGCCATTGGGCGCGGCAACAGCGTTGAGGCCGCTTTCGCCAGGATCGATGACACCATTACGGTTCACATCAAAGCTGTAGGGACCGCGTGAAACGGTGCTGGGGATACACATCGGGTAGCCGGTGCTGGCGGTGAAGGTGTAGTTGTCCGGATCCACCCCGTAGCGCGTATCGGCGCTGCAGTTTGGTCCGCTGCCGAGGCAGCCAGTGCCGGTCTGGTGCGTAAAACGCCCTTCCGGGTCATTGACGCGCACCATCGCACCGGTGGTGTCACTGCCCACGATGCCGTCGACACGGAAGTAGCCTTCATCGTAGTTGATAAAGGACACGATACCGCTGACGATTTCGGTGGCTTTCTCGAGGAAAACATCACCGGCGACGACATCCCCCGCGTTGGTACGGTTGGCGAGCATCGTCACCGCCGCCCCGGTGAAGCTGCCGTTGCAACTGTCGGCCTTGGCCAGCCCGGTCTGGTCCGGGACGCCGTCGGCGGGGTTGACGTCGGCGGCGCAGGCCGAGGGTGCATCGACGAACAGCTGCTGCAGCGTCAGGCGGTTGGCCGGCAGGTCGATGACCATGTTGGCCGGGATGATGACATTCGTGCCACCGACCACCATGATCCCGCTGGACCAGGTGTCAGTGGGGTTGTCGACAATAATGCGTTCGACTTCGCCACTGATGGTGATACTCACTGCCCCCGATGAGAGCGGGCTGTGGGCCGCCAGCATGAGTCCACCCAGTAACACCACACTACTGGTGAGCTTTGCATGCAACGAGGGAGAGGCCGGGTGGCCGGGTCCACGCAGAGAGGCTTGTACCTTGTTTGTCGATTTCATGATCTTGGATCCTCGTGAATTCTTGCCTGTTGTATGACCCGGTGCCACCTAGGGCGCTATGCACTGGAGATTTGTGACGTGGTCGGTGGCGACAATCCCCTGGGCGGCCGGATCCAGGTTGGCTGGAACCCAGGCCATTTCCTCACCCAACAGGGGCCAGTACGACAGGGTCCGCCCGCGTTGCGTGGTATGTCCTAACCGCGTAACGATCGGCACACCGCCGGCGCCGGCAGGGCCGGCCTGGGTGCCCGGATCCAGATCAGAGAACGGGAATGGGTTGAGTCTCATGCTGGCATCGCCGATCGCCGTGAGCGTGTCACAGGTCGGCTCACCGTCGCAGCCGCCACCCGGGCCCAGACGGCGGTCCAGGTTCCAGGGCACGCCGGCGAAGATGTAGGCGGTATCCAGCGCGTTCAGGTTGATCTCGACAAACTCCGGATGACCGAGCCCGACCGGGTTGAGGTATTCACCGTTCTGCGAGGGCCTGGCGTTGAAATCCAGCGTGACGACGCTGGGGTGCAGCACATGCTTGTGGCGGCTGCGGCCAATGAGGTCGCGCGTCGGCGGGCTCAGGACTTCAAACTCCTTCGCCAGGGTAATGGGGGCCGTGCAGCGGCCCTTGGGATCCACGGTCACGAAGGTGCCGTTGACATCCGGTATGCCGCCGTTGGCATAGGCCGCGTTCAGGTGCTGACAGGGCGAGCGTCTGGCCTGGATCGGTACACCATTGATGAAGTCCACATCATGCACAATTTTGAATACGTTGGGATTACCGACCAGCCCCTGGGCGGTGCAGACACCTGCGCCGGCCGCCACGTCACAGCCGAAGGTGGTGGCAAACACCAGTTCCTCGACGGCGTTGTTCGCCGGGTCGTAATAGAGGCCAAAGATATCGATGTGGGTCGTTCCCAGACTGCCGAAGGCGATCAGCAGGTCGCGGACGCGCTGGTTCTGGAAGCCCGGTATGTCCCAACCCACTTCGTCGAAGACGATGTAATCCGGCTGGAAGGGATCGGCCGTTGTGGACAGGCCCTCGCTGACGCCGACGGTGTGCGCCGACAGGAAGGTTACGCCGCCGATGGTCTCGAAGTTGCCCTCTGCCGTCAGGTGATCACCCACCCGGATGGGGGCGAACAGCCGCGAGTCACCGACCGGTACGCCGACCGCGGGCCGGTTGCTCGGCGGACACAGGGCATCGGTCGTGCCCGAACCGTCGTCCTGCGCTATGAGGTTGGTCTCTATCGGTTCGATAGTACCGTTACGGCTCACATCGAAGCTGAAGGGACCGCGTGCGACAGTACTGGGGATACACATCGGGTAGCCGGTGCTGCCGGTGAAGGTGTAGTTGTCCGGGTCCACCCCGTAGCGCGTGTCGGCGCTGCAGTTCGGTCCGCTGCCCGCGCAGCCCGCACCGAGTTGATGGGTATGACGTCCCTCCGGATCGTTGACGCGTATCATTGCGCCCGTGGTGGTGGGAGCGGCCGGGTCGCCGTTGATGCGGAAGTAGCCCTCGTCATAGTTCACGTAACTCACGACCCCGGTCATGACTTCCGCCTTCTTTTCCAGGAAGACCTCGCCGGCAATCAGGTCGCCGTTGTTGGTCTTGTTGCCCAGCATGGTGACGGCGGCGCCGGTGCCGCTTTTGTTGCAGCGGTCGCCCTTGGCCAGCCCGGTTTCGTCCGGGATGCCGTCGGCGGGGTCGACGTCGGCCCCGCAGGCGGACGGCGCATTGACGAACAGCTGCTGCAGCGTCAGGCGGTTGGCCGGCAGGTCGATGACCATGTTGGCCGGGATAATGATGTTGCGCCCGCTGACCACGATGGTGCCGCGCGACCAGGTGTCCGTCGGGTTGTCGACGATGATGCGTTCGACCTCGCCGCCGACGTTTGTCAAGACCGCGGCACTCGCCGGTGTCACAGCGCTCAGTGTCAGGAGTGTTGCCCAGAGCATCGTTTTCATGCCGTTGTCCTTCTTATGGTTGATATGTCTCATTAATTGATCCCCGCCGTCATTTCATCCAACTGGGAATTCCTTCCCCGCGACTTTCACCCCTTCAGGTTCATGTTCCGCTTCCGGAAAGGCATTCTTTCTTGCGTGGTCCATGGCTCCAGTTTCAGCAAGGCCAAGATCGAACAACTGCTGACTGTGATGCGCGTTCTGTGCAATAAAGTCTCCCTTTGCTTCCCCCACCGCTGGCGCAGGTTGAGTCATCGACCTGCACCAGCGGTGTCTGCCCGTGGCTACGGGGCAAATGCCGATGGTCCCGGCGGCGATCCAAGCGCTGCCTTGACTAGCGAGAAATCGCCTGGGTCCACGATAGTGTTGCCATTCATATCCTCATCGGGATGTCCGGACTGCCCGAGGAAGCTCTTGAGAGTCGAGAAATCGGCGGGATCCACAATCCCGTTGTTATTGAAATCGCCGTCGCACATGTTGCCGAAACCATCGCCGTTGGTATCGAGCTGGCTGGGGTTGGCTACTGCGATGCAGTTGTCACACGCATCACCGACCCCATCGGCCCCGTTGCCATCACTGTCCTCCTGTCCGGGGTTGGCGGTCACCGGGCAGTTGTCGATGTCAGCGCAGAAGCCGTCTGCGTCGATGTCGTTGTCGGGATCGATCGGGCAGACGTCACAGACATCGCCCACCCCGTCGCCGTCACCGTCCTCCTGTAACGGGTTGGCAGCCGCGGGGCAGTTGTCTGCCGCGTCAGCGATCAAATCCAGATCCGCATCCGGGTCGAGGGCAGCGCTCCTGGGATTCAGACCCAGGAAGGTACCCAACGGCGGCAGGCCCACCGATCCGCGGCCACCGGAACCGACGGCACGCACGCGCTGGAAATTCGTCGTATCGGCCAGCAGCAGGTCGCGCGAACCGGGAGTGACCGGGGCCGTGCCGGTGACGGGCACGAAGATCTCGGGGTGATCAAACGGGGCCGCTTCATTCGCCACGCGTTGATCGGTCAGTGCCATCATGAACTGCACCAGACCGTCCCGCAGTTGCTCAGGGGTAGGCAGCCCGGGGATCGCCCCCGTGTCCCGTAACAGCGGTAGGACGGTAATACCCTCGGAATCAAAATTCATGTTGTTGGTGATGGCAAAATCACCGCCACGCACATAGAAGTCCACGACCTGGCGCAGGGTCGACAGGCCGCCGTTGTGCATGTAGGGACCGGTGAGCGCGATGTTGCGCAGGCCGGATGTCTTGAAGGCGCCGAAATTGGTCACCCGCGCGGCAAACGGCGTGGTGTCGGTGGGCAGGAAGCCGTCCGGCAGATCTGGAACCCAACCCGCCATGTGCGCAGGGAGGGGGTCCAGGTTGGGCATTTGCTGCAGTAATGTACCTGGAAACTCGTTCTGCAGACCCAGGATGCCTTTGGACAGGGAGATTTCCGTCATACTGCCGCCCAGGCCGCTAGTGCCGCCACGACCGACGTCTTCGTTGACAGCGAGAAAGTCGATCGCCAGAGAGTCCGGATTGCCCTGCGGGCGTACACCGGTATTGTGAAAGCCGGCGTCATACAAGCCGAAGCCAGTTGAGATCTGCATAAACTCGTTCGCGGCGATCGGGTTCAGATTGAACGGGATGGGTATGTCGGTGACCGGGTCTCTGCCCTGAATCAGGGTCACATCAATATCCGTCGTTGTGCCGCCGTCATGGCAGAGCAGACAGCCGCCGGCGCCGCTAAAGGTGTTCATGCCGATGATTTCCTCGTTGGTCAGGGCGCCGCTGCCATCCATGAACTGGTCGAATTTGGAGTCATTGGCCACCAGGGTTGTCTCGTACATCTGCACCGCGATTCCGAAGAAGAAGGCAAAGTTGGCCTCCATCTGGGTGTACTCATTGGTATTCAGCGGGTCGGCCGGTCCCGGCTGGAAACTGGGTATGCCGTTGGCATCGAAGACGACCTTCTGTGTGGTGTTGTTCCAGTACTTTGCCGGGAAAGCGGCCTGGATCATCGCCGCATAGGTCGTCGTCAGTCCCGCGCCGGCTACGGTGTCTGCCAGAAAGCCCAGCTTACTGTCCGATGTTGAAACCTGTTGCTGGGCGAGCGGTTTGAGGCTGAGCATTTTCTTGCCGATCTTGGGCCAGGTACGACCACGGTAGGACATCTCGAAGTCACTCAGTGGTGGTCCAACCGCCTGCGAAGCCAGGGACGACTGGCGGATCCGCAGCGCCTCAGTTGCCAGGCTTCCGTTGGCATTGGTGATCAGGTGCGGGCGCGGATCGGCCGGGCCAAACGGGTTATTGCCGTTGAAGATATTGTTGGCCCGACCGTCCCAGAAGTTATCGAAACTGAACACGGCATTGATCACCGTGGGGGTATTGCGCGGTTCCACACGACGAACCTGGATACCATCGACCGTGAACGGCGGGTCCGGTATGACGGTGCCGACATCCACCGGGTTGCCGGGAACGATGTCCACGAACTGGGTCAGCACCACGCCCTGGGAAGACACCACATCGTTGGTGTCTCTGACCACGTTCCCCGGGTTAGACAGCGGTTCGCCCATCACGTGTTGATCTGCCAGGCGATGGAGCGGGAAATGGGTGGACGTCAGTTCCTGGTTGGGGCGCATTGCGCCGGGGGCCGGTTGTTGCAGTCCGACATTGTTGTTGCCGAACTGTTCGTCACCGCCGAGAAGGCCCGGACTGAGCTGGTTCGTGGTCCGGCTGTCGGCACCGGCATGGAAATGACAGGTGGCGCAAGCCTGCACACCGTCGCTGCCGACCTGCATGTCCCAGAACAGCGCCTTGCCCAGCTGCTCCATCGCGAACTGGTTCGTCATATAGTTGCCGATATCGAGCGGTATCGGGATAGTGACGGTTTTCAGCGAGACCAGCACGGCGGTGCCTGGCCCGGCGTAGATCGCCATCCCCGTAGCGATCACGGCCAGCGCGGTCCGCAGGACAATTTTTGCATGCGTGTATGTTGATTTAACCATTTTCAATCATTCCTTTCGTCGATGAAGGTTTGGTCATTCTTAATTACTCCTCTCGTCGATAAAGGCGTTCCACCGTGCTGGCAGGATGTTCAGCGGGTTGGGAAGGGCTGCGAGCAGATTGGTGGGAGTGATGGCCAGACAGTCGCCCTCGCGGACGCAGTCGCTTGTCGGATCACCTGCAATGCCGAAATACTTCCCCACTCTTGACCCCTTCCTGCGGTGGCGAGGTCTGGCGCAGTCGACTACGCTCTTCTTAAATGACCCGCCGCCGGTTGTTCATTATTTTTTTATCTGGTCTTTCTGGATCCTGGCATGACTGCAATGCTGTGCCGGGATCTCCGCTGCGGCAACATCCGACACGTGCTGTCGTGTTGCTGCCCCCGCGCTTTCCACGCCCATCTGTTTTCATGTGTAAGCCTAGCGGGCGCGGGGTACCCTGGAAATAATCGAAAGCCCTACTTTTGCCCTATGCACTGCATGACAAGTCAGGTGGGGAGGTAGGGTATTGCCCCAGTCAAATGGCCAGGTTAGTCCAAAAGGGGTCGGTGACAACTGAGAAGCATTCGCATCGCCAAGTGGTGGTGATACTATTGGCCCGGATCGGTCCAGGAAGGACCTCGCTGCGAAAGGAATCGCCATGCCACGCAAGCCGAGGATGTATCTCCCGGGTGTGCCCTGCCATGTCATTCAGCGTGGCAATAACCGCGCTGCCTGTTTCTTTGCCGAACAGGACTACCACTTCTATCCCGAGTGTCTGGGCGGGGCCTGCGATTGAAACGCTGTTGCGGTGCACGCCTATGTCTTGATGACGAACCCTGTACACCTGTTGATGACACCCGAGGATGTCCGGGGATCTCACGTGTGATGCAACCGATCGGGCGGCGTTATGTGCATTACGTCAACAGGACTTATCAGCGCTGCGGCACCCTGTGGGAAAGTCGGCACAAGCCCAGTCTCGTTGACGCCAAGCCGTATCTTCTAAGCTGTCACCGTTACATCGAGTTGAATCTCGTTGCTGCGCACATGGTCAACCACCCCGCTGACTATCCCTGGTCGATCTACCGGCACAACGCCGATGGAACGCCCAGCGAACTGATTACTTCTCATCCCCTCTGCCAACGATTGGAATTGTCACACGCCGAACGGCAAACGCATTACCGTGAACTGTTTTCGAGCGTGTTACCAAAGACAGAAGTTCACGCCGTCCGAACGGCGGCCCGTTTTTCGATGCCCTTGGGTAACGATTGTTTCAGGGAACAGATCGAGCGGGCATTAGGAACATCCATCGGGCAGGCGAAGCGCGGCCGACACTCCAGCGCAAGGCTGCGGGATGTAGAGCGAGGTGAAAATTAGACTCAGTTGTCACCGACCCCGTTTGGGGTGTGGCTCCTCAGGATCAAGCAGTGAGCGGCCCAGCGAAATCCGCCCCGTATTGCGCAAGCAATTCCCTATCCCTCGTTCCCCATGGGGAAGGCAAATTCCTGTCCCGCGTTTTTGTGAGCTGATCGAAGGTTTACTGAACCGCGCGGGCGTAGGTTAGCGCGGGCTGACGGGTGAGACATAACGAGTGAATTACCCGTTGGCGTTTTAAGGGAAACCCGTCGCGCGTCACGATTGCGCGGGTTTGTCAGGGACGGCGAGTTGGTCACAGAGGCGCCGTGCACCTGGGGGCACCTGTGTGACTCAGGCAATGTTCAGACAAACCCGGGTGACTATGCCACTGCCCGTCGCATTGGTCGGGGGGTGTGCAATCGATCACCACATGGAGGAGATCATGAAGCGATATACGAGACACGATGGAGGACGCCCCGCGACGCTGGGTGTTGGACTTACACTCGGGGCGGGGCTGCTGCTCGCCGCTGGCGGTGCGCAGGCGCGACCGGAGTACCCTGATGCTTTCCTGGGGCAGTACGGCTCCGCGCTGAGTTCAGCGGCGAACGACTGCTCGCTTTGTCATAGCGGGGTCCCCGCTCTCAATCCGTATGGGAGTGACGTCGCGGGCAGCGGCAGCATTACGTCAAGGCTGGTTGCTGCAGAGCAAACCAACTCCGATGGTGATACCGACAGTGCCGCGAACGCCTGCGACAACATCACGGAGATCGACGCGGGCACGCTGCCGGGCAGTGCGAGTTCGACCCCGGCCAGTTGTGGTCCGGCCCAGTCGCCGCCAGCCGATGCGTCACCGGTGGCCGATGCCGATGGCCCGTACAGCGGGACGGTTAATGTCCCGGTGCAGTTCGATGGTTCTTTCTCGAGCGATGACGGGACGATCGTTTCCTACGAATGGGACTTCGGTGACGGCACGAATGGCACGGGTGTGGATCCCACTCACGCCTACGCGGCGGACGGCACCTACACTGTGACCCTGACAGTGACGGACGATACGGACGCGACCGACACGGATACAACAGACGCGACCGTCGGGGTGGGTAACCAACCGCCGCTGGCCGATGCCAATGGCACGTACAGTGGCGCGATCAATGTCCCGGTTCAGTTCGATGGTTCTTTCTCGAGCGATGACGGGTCGATCGTTTCCTATGAATGGAACTTCGGTGATGGCAGTACGGGTACCGGTCCGACACCGACGCACACCTACGCGACGGAGGGCACCTTCAATGTCATGTTGACCGTGATGGATGATACAGGTGCGATGGACTCGGACGGCACAACCGCAGCCATCGGTCTGGTCGCTCTGCCGCCAGAGTCGCTGGCTCCTCCAGGTGTCGCTGATCCGGACAAGGACGGTGGCGACAATGATCACCAGGCCAAAGAGGACGACAACGCCAAGCGGGAATGCGATGGTCGTCGGCATCATCGGCATCATCGGCATCATCGGCATCACAAGGCTCACAAGCATCACGAGGCTCACAAGCATCACGAGGCTCACAAGGCTTACGATGATCACAAGGATCAGGAGGCTCACAGGGCTCGCAAGGATCGTGAGGATAACGAGGCTCGCAAGGATCAGGAGGATAACGAGGCTCGCAAGGATCGTGAGGATCACGATGAGGGCAAGGTCGATGCGGCTTGGGATGCAGCAGCCCGGGCACCTGGCTCAGGCGGCTAGCTTCTGAGGGTGTAAAGGCCGGGGGAGGGGGTAACTCCTCCCCTTTTTCTTGTCTGCGGCGTTGCGCCGACGAGTGGAATTCAGATCCTGTTCTGACGATCGTTATCGAGTCGCTGCAGGGCCGCATCGATTTCCGGCAGCGGAACGTTTTCCAGCGCCTGGACAGAAGCCTTGCGCTGTTCCTCGCACAGGGCGCGTTGCGTGCGATAGTGGCCCAATTCGGGAAACACCTAAGCACAGCTCGGGCCGAAGATATTGCACTACCTGCCTCGCATCCCCTCTATCAACGATTGGGATTGTCGTGTGTGGAACGGCAAACCAAATACCGTGAACTGTTTTCGAGCACGTTACCAGAGACGGGAGTGCATGCGATCCAAACGGCGGCCCGTTGTTCGATGGTCTTGGGCAACGATCGCTTCAAGGGAGAGGTTGGGCGGGCATTGGGAACCTCCATTGGGCAGGCCACGCGCGGGCGACCGTCCAAAGCAGGAAAGCCGCGCGCACACTCCGATGAGAATTAGACTCAGTTGTCACCGACCCCTTTCGCAATGCAAAAGGGGTCGGTGACAATTGAGAAGCATTCGCATCGCCAGGCGGTGGTGATACCATTGGCCCGGACGGTCCAGGATGGACCTTGCTGCGAAAGGAATCGCCATGCCACGCAAGCCGAGGATGTATCTCCCGGGTGTGCCCTGCCATGTCATTCAGCGGGGCAATAACCGCGCTGCCTGTTTCTTTGCCGAACAGGACTACCACTTCTATCTCAAGTGTCTGGGCGAGGTCTGCGAATGCAACGCTGTCGCGCTGCACGCCTATGTCTTGATGACCAACATGTGCACCCGTTGATGACGCCCGAAAAGGAACCGGTTGAGCGGATGTTCGGCAGATCCATTGGGCAGACGAAGCGAGGCCGATCCTTCAGCGCAAGGAAGCCGCATGTGGGGCGAGGTGAGAATTAGGGTCAGTTGGCACGGACCCTCTTCGACTCGATAGCTATGCGGCATCCAGAGACCGAACAGAAAGGATCTCTGAGTCTCCAACTGTGCGCACATCTGTGACTTTCAAAGTAACTAGAGCCTGAGTCTTACCGGAACCCGTCACGAACTCAACTTCCAGCCCATCCGGCTCATAAACCTCGACCACAGCTCCGACATCGCCCTTCTTAAGGCCGTAATCCGCTAAATCCTTTTCCAACACGATTGTATCCAGCATTTTCACGTCCATCATTTGCCTCCAGGATATGCGGTTATGAAACGCGGTATTTCTTCCCCTGTCAGAATAATCCAGGCAGTCACTATTTCTGCTCTCTGACCAGTCGGCCCAGCAATCGTGCCTCGGATTTCATATTTCTCTCCATATTCGGTCTTCTCCCTTATTTTAGCGTCGTTTCCAAGCAGTGCTCGAATCTCTGCTTCCAGAACCATCCAATTATCATCAGCAAATCCAATAGACTGAAAGAACTCCGCTTTGAATCGGCCTATCGGGTGGGATTTAGATAACAGGTAGTCCTGCAACTTCTCGGATTCAATGACAGCCTTGTCAATATTCGGAAGTATCACTCGCGTATCCTTAATCTATTTGATTACTTGGCTAACTCGTTAGCAACATTTGCTGGATCTCCAGCACCTCGTTCCCCAACACTGTATTGCGGAATCGACTTGCATTCCAATAATTGCGTGGTTGCGATACTGCATGGGAACGATAATGCGGTCTACGAGAAACGGCTGAGCAATGATCTGACGACCATTGTTGCCGCCTTACAGTCTTATCGGAGGAAAGGGGTTGTTTGGCTATGTAGTGGCGTCCGCTGAATAACAAGAAAGCCGCGCGCGAGAAGGTGACTTTAGACTCAGTTGTCACCGGCGTCTTTCGAAAAGACATAACGCATTGCACCCTATAACGGCATACGTTATAGTCTCACGGTGATCAAAAGCTTCCATGGAAAGGAAACTGGGAAGGTTTGGACCGGGCAGGGCGCTCGGCGACTGCCACAGGATATCCAGCAGCTCGCGCGCCGCAAGCTTCGCATGCTGAACAATGCGCGTTCATTGGAAGACTTGCGGATTCCCCCAGCCAACCGACTGGAGCGCCTGAAGGGAGACCGGGCCGGACAGTACAGCATCCGCATCAACGATCAATGGCGGATCTGTTTTGTCTGGAATCGCGGCGATGCTTTGGATGTGGAGATTGTGGATTACCACTGAAGGTGAACGAAAATGGCGAAGCTTAAGAATATTCATCCCGGTGAGATTCTGCTGGAAGAGTTCCTGATTCCCATGGAGATCAGCCAGAATCGGTTGGCACGTGATATCGGTGTCCCGCCGCGCCGCATCAACGAGATCGTGCATGGCAAACGCGCGGTAACCGCGGATACTGCCCTGCGCCTGGCGCGCTATTTCGGAACCTCTGAGTCATTCTGGATGGGGCTGCAGGCTGACTACGACCTGGAAAATGCCCGCGAACGCCTCGGTGACCGTTTGGATCGTGAAGTGCGCAGCCGCGCCGCCTGAAATCACCGGGCTTTTTCGCTTAGAGGGGCCCGCGGTAGACATCTTTTCGATGTCCCACCTTCACTACAACTACCACAAGTACCACAAGTTCATTCTCATCAATACCGTAAACAATTCGGTACACACCGTGACGTATACGATACCTGTCGTGGCCGGATAATTTGCCTGACCCAGGAGGGCGGGGGTTGTCAGCCAGTTGGCCGATACGTCGGATTATGCGTTGCCGTGCTTTCTTTTGCGGTATGGCTTCAATTTCTTTCACCGCAGAACGCTTGATCGAGACCCTATATTTTTCCACGCCGTTTTAAATCTTTTACGACGTCTTCATAGGGAAGATCTGGTTCGTTGACTCGGTCTTCAAATGCAGCAAGATCCTCTGCATCTTCAGCAAGGCTCAATTGCACAGCCTCGTTGACCAGATCCGATATGGTCCGCTCGGTCTCCGCTGCCTTGACCCGAAGCGCGCGATGTAGCGCCGGGTCAAAATATACGGTTGCACGTTTGGGATTGCTGCTCATGGGGATATATTTGGCATTATGACGTCTTGACGTCAAAATGTCAGGTTACCAGCCATTTGTCCGGCGGTCATTACCCCGGAGTAACAGCCGAGTATCGATACGAGGGCGTGGATCAACTGACGGGATGAGATCCGGAGCGCAGGAGCGGGCTTGCCCGCGAATCCACGCCGGCCTACAACACACATACATATGCAAGTGGTGTGTATGCTTATCAGGGGAGCAGAGGCCATGAAATCAGATACCGTGCGTACCAACATCGTGCTGGACAGGAAACTGGTCGAGGCCGGTCTCAAGGCCACTGGCCTCAAGACCCGCCGCGAGCTGGTTGATTTCGCCTTGCGCGAACTTCTGCGCCACAAGCAGCAGAAGAAACTCCTGTCACTCAAAGGCAAGGTGAGCTGGGAGGGGAATCTTGCGGAGCTGCGTACCGGACGCGGTCAGTGACTCTGGTTGGCACCAGCGTCTGGATCGACGTCTTCGCGGGTCGTGACCTTGCGCATGTGGCCACGCTGGAGAAATTCATCCTCGATAACGAAGACCTTGCCCTGTGCGGCATCATACTGACAGAAATCCTCCAGGGCATTGCCGATGACACCACCCACCGGCGCGTCCGGCGCTATCTTAGTCCACTGATCATGTTGCCAATGACCGAAGCTGCATACGCTCGGGCAGCGGATATTTACCGCAAGCTGCGAAAGCAGGGCATTACCATCCGCAAGACCAACGACTGCATTATTGCCGCCACGGCACTCGAACATCATTGCCCGTTGCTGCACAACGACAAGGACTTCGCACCGATTGCAAAACACTACCCCTTGAAGGTCGTCAAAACCTGACGCCAGGCTCCCTGGGAGAATCGGGCTTACTGTTTCGGAATTCTGAGGCATTCTGGATGCGGCTGCAGGCTGACCACAACCTGTAAGAGGCCCGTGAACGTCTCTGTGACCGTCTGGATCGTAGGGTCAGCTCACAAAACGGCAGATACTGTACGCTAAGCCGAGGTGATTACCTGTCTTCTCGCGTATGCCAAAGTCGCAACACGTAGATTGTGGATTCCTGAATCTCATAGCGTATTTCATAGTGGCCGACGAGGATGCGGCGAACTTCACGCGGTTCGAATTCGTCAAGCCGTTCACCGATACGCGGTTGCTCCAATATGCGACTGGATGCCGCCGTTAATGATTGCACGGTGCGCGCTGCGGCTGGCTTGTTTACCGGAACCAAGAACTCATAAAGCCTCGCCAAATCGGATGACGCCTTGCTGGTCCATTTCAGATTCATTTGTCTGGTACGGGCAGGGGACTATCGGTGTCCAGACTGTCTGCCCACGCTTGAATTGCCTGATGGTCGATGACGTTTCCTGCATCCACGTCCGCCAACGCTTTCAATGTCAATCGGCGACGTTCCTCCTCCTGCTCAATCCATGCGGACAACGCTTGTTTGATGACCCACCCACGAGAGCGTTCCAGCCGATTGGCCAACTGATCGACCTTCTCTGCCAAGGCGACTGGGACGTGAGCTGTAAGCACTTTGGTGTTTGCATTCGCCATTTCATTTTCCTCTAATCATAATTAATCACTATGACTCATACTGATTAATTATGATTATTACAAATACATGCCAATCTTGACTATACCCTAACCTGTCCTCAGGGAAGGCAATGCAACAGCGAAAAGGGGTCGGTGACAACCGAGAAGCATTCGCATCGCCGCGCGGTGAGGGTGATACTATTTGCCGGGAGGGTCCAGGATGGACCTTGCTGCGAAAGGAATCGCCATGCCACGCAAGCCGAGGATGTATCTCCCGGAAGTGCCCTGCCATGTAATTCAGCGGGGCAATAACCGCGCTGCCTGTTTCTTTGCCGAACGGGACTACCACTACTATCTTGAGTGTCTGGGCGAGGCCTGCGACCGCAATGCTGTCGCGGTGCACGCCTATGTATTGATGACCAACCATGTTCACCTGTTGATGACGCCCGAGGATGCGCCGGGCATCTCACGTGTGATGCAATCGATCGGGCGGCGTTATGTGCAGTACATCAACAAGACCTATCAACGCTGCGGTACCTTGTGGGAGAGTCGCCATAAGGCCAGTCTCGTCGACGCCGAGCCGTATCTTCTCAGTTGTTACCGTTACATCGAGCTGAACCCCGTTGCTGCAAACATGGTCAACCACCCCGGCGACTATCCGTGGTCGAGTTACCGGCACAATGCCCAGGGAAGGCCTGACGAAAGGCTCACCGCGCATCCTCTCTATCAGCGATTGGGATCGTCGCACGCCGAACGGCAAGGCGCTTACCGTGAGTTGTTTTCGAGCGCCTTATCGCCGACGGAAGTTCATGCGATCCGAACGGCTGCCCGCTTTTCGATGCCCTTGGGCAACGATCGATTCAGGGAACAGATTCAGCAGGCGTTGGGTAGATCCGTTGGGCAGGCCAAGCGGGGCCGACCGCTCAACGCGGGGAAGCCGCGTGCAACGTCGGTGAGAATTAGACTCATTTGTCACCGACCCCTTTCGAGCCTACAATACACATGCTAGTAAAGATTATGTGTATGATTCTTGTGGAGCCAGATGCCGTGAAATCAGATACCGTGCGTACCAACATCGTGCTGGACAGCAAACTGGTCGAGGCGGGCCTCAAAGCCACGGGCCTCAAGACCCGCCGCGAGCTGGTTGATTTCGCCTTGCGCGAACTTCTGCGCCACAAGCAGCAGAAGAAACTCCTGTCACTCAAAGGCAAGGTCAGCTGGGAGGGTGATCTTGGGGAGATGCGTACCGGACGCGGTCAGTGACTCTGGTTGACACGAGCGTCTGGATCGACTTCTTTGCGGGTCGTGACTTGACCCATGTGGCCACGCTGGAACAATTGATCCTCGATAACGAAGACCTTGCCCTGTGCGGCATCATTCTGACGGAAATCCTTCAGGGTATTGCCGATGACACCACCTATCGGCGCGTGCGGCGCTCTCTTGGTATACTCATCATGTTGCCAATGCCTGAAGCTGTATTCGTTCGGGCAGCTGACATTTACCGCAAACTGCGAAAGCAGGGCCTCACCATCCGCAAGACGAACGACTGCATCATCGCCGCCACGGCCCTCGAACATCATTGCCCGCTGCTGCACAACGACAAGGACTTCGCACCGATTGCAAAATACTACCCCTTGAAGGTCATTAAAACCTAATGCTCCAAAAGGAGCGACAACCGAGTAGCGTTCGCATCCCCAAACGGTGAGGGTGATACTATCTGCCTTCGAGCGTGTTATCGCCGACGGAAGTTCATGCGATCCGAACGGCTGCCCGTTTTTCGATGCCCTTGGGCAACGACCGATTCAGGGAACAGATTCAGCGGGCGTTGGGTCGATCCGTTGGGCAGGCCAAGCGGGGCCGACCGCTCAAAGCAGGGACGCCGCGCGCAGAATGGTGAGAATTAGACTCATTTGTCACCGACCCCTTTTTGCCGACAGTTTGCAGTCGCAAACGAGACGCCCGCCGTAACAGGTGGCGTCGTCACGATAAATCATGGAGGAGGAGAGTCTTATGAAAGCACCCTTAAGGAACCGGCGATGGTTACCATTGGCCGGACTGTCAATCGCCGTATCGCTGTCCGCATTTGTAGCGGCGCCACCGAGTTACGCTGCATCAGGATATCTTACTACCTGGCTTAACACTTATCCCGGTTCTCAAACCGATGAAAATGCAGGTACGGGTAACGACCGATGCAGAATATGCCACGCGGCGAGCACCCAGGACCTGAATCCCTACGGAAAAGCGTTCTGTGATCAGGGGGGTAGTGTTAGCCAGCGTATCACGGCCGTGGAAAATGTAGATTCCGATGCTGACCCCACCGGTTCCAACAACATCACGGAGATCAACGCCGGTACACAGCCTGGTTGGACGTCCGGCAATGTCAATCCCACCTATATCCGCGGCAATTGCCAGCCGACCGGCAATACGGAAGCGCCTCCCACCTTCATCGCGGCTAACCAGCTGGACCCAGCCGCGGGTAACAATGCGCCGGTCGCCAATGCCGATACGGCCAGCACGGCGGTCAATACACCCGTTGATATCGACGTCCTGGCGAACGATACCGATGCGGACAACGATACCCTGACGGTGAACAGCTTCGACAACACCAGTGCCAATGGCGGTACGGTAAGCTGCAGCCTCTCCGCGACGACTCCGACGCCCCAATGCAACTATGCGCCGGCGACTAATGTCTGCGGGGCCGACACCTTCAGCTACGATGCGACAGATGGGAACGATGTGTCGAACCGCGCGACAGTCACCGTCAATGTGGGGGACGCCAATGCACCCATCGTGACGGCGCCAACGCCAGATCTGCTGGTGATCACGCTGCCCGCGGGCACCGATCCGGCCACCACGGTGCCGGCGAGCGACCCGGCGATTGCGGCCTGGCTGGCCTTGGCAAGTGCTACCGACCCGGAAGAGGGTACGGTCCCCGTCAACAACAACGCTCCGGCTGCCTTCCCGGTTGGCACCACCCCGGTGACCTTCACCGCCACCGATGGTTGTGGCAACACAGGCTCGGCCGCGGCCAGCGTGACCATCCAGGTCGCAGACAACGCGATACCGGTTGTGACCGCACCCACGCCGGATCCGCTGACGGTGACGGCGCCGCTCTGTGCGAGCTCCGTGCCGCAGTCGGCTATCGCTGACAACTTCAGCGGCACCATTGCCGGCTGGCTGGGTACGGCGACTGCCAACGACGCCGAAGAAGGACCAGTCGCGGTCAGCAACAATGCACCGATCGATTTCCCGCTTGGCAACACGCCGGTGACCTTCAGCGCCAGCGACAGCCTCGGCGCGAACGGCGAGGCGACCGCCACGGTCAGTGTCGCGGAGATGCCGAACACCGCTCCGGTGGTGACCGCGCCGACGCCTGATCCGCTGGTGATCACGTTGCCGGCGGGCAGCACGGGACCGGTGTCGGCCACCGACGAGCCGATCGCATCCTGGCTCGCCTCGGCGAGCGCCACCGATGCGGAGGATCCCGCGGCGACGGTGAGCAATGATGCGCCCGCCGAGTTCCCGATCGGTACGACGGTGGTGAGCTTCACGGCGACCGACAGCTGTGGTTTGACCACGACGGTTACCGCCTCGGTTACCATCGAGGTACAGGGCAACACCACGCCGGTGGTGACGGCGCCCGATCCGCTGACGGTCGATGCGCCGCTGTGCGGGACCTCGGTGCCGGCCACCGACGAGCCGATTGCATCGTGGCTCGCCTCGGCGACCGCCACCGATACTGAGGACGGCGGTCTGCCTGTCAGTAATGATGCACCCGTCGACTTCCCCATCGGCACGACGACCGTGACCTTCTCGGCCACCGACAGCGCTAACGCTACGGGTGCTGCGACCTCGACGGCGACGGTCAACGACACCAACACCGCGCCTGTCGTGAACGCGCCAGCTCCGTTGGGTCTGACGGTCCCGGCGGGCACCACCTCGGTGGCGGCGACGGATCCGCAGATTGCGGCCTGGCTGGCCTCGGCAAGTGCCAGTGACGCGGAGGATGGTACGCTGAGCGTCAGCAACGATGCGCCTGCCGACTTCCCCATCGGCACGACGACGGTGACCTTCTCAGCGACCGACAACTGCGGTGTGACCACGACCGCAACCTCCAGCGTGACCGTCCAGCTGGAAGCCGGCGGTGCCGACGTGTTCCTGACCCGGCTGCAGGTGCCCGATCGGGTCAACGCCAGGACGGGCAGAACCGTATCCAGGATCATCACGGTGCGCGGTGATGGCGACACCATCACGCAGGACGCGACAGTGGTCCTGTCGGTGGCTGCGCCCGCGGGTGTCGAGGCGGTGGTGACGCCGGATGCGGTAACGGAGAGCGTCTCGCCGGGTCGGCGGACGACCCGGTTCCGCTTCCGTTCGGACATCATCTGCATGGCGCCTGTCGCAGGGGTGGTCACCTGGACCGCGACCATCAACGCCGCCCAGAATGGCGATCCCGGCAACGACACCCTGGAGGGAACCACCCAGGTGCGTTGCGGCGGGGGCAGGGCAGATGACGATGATGATGATCACGAAGATGACGGCGACTAGCCGCTAGTCCCGTTCTTCGAACGGTCTGAAGGGGAGGGGGCAACCCCCTCCCCTTTTCTTTTTTTCGAGGCTATTGGGCAACGAAGGCCTCACGGAACACAACCGGCAGGCAGAGCGACGCCGACCCTTCAAACCAGACTCACCGCGTCTGGATCAAGGTGAACATTCGATACCGCTGTCACTGACTCCAAATAGGAAGCCTGTCAGTACTGGCAGGCATGTATGCCAGTTTGGCATGGGCGCATGACGCTTTTGTCATGGCAGGAGCGGCCGAGGACGAGGCGACCTGTTACCTGACAGTGAGTTGGAGTATTGGGCGCGCTGGTCCATTTATTGCCTTGCTCAGGGTCCAGCATGCACCTTTGGCAACGCATGCCGACTGATCCGCATGAGATGACACGGCAGTTGAAGTGTACCGCGGAGCAAACATGGACGCGCCCGCCGAGATGGGTGCTTTAACCGGGAAGTAATAACGGAGGAGTAATGAAAACGATGATTCCAAAACTACGGATGGCACGAGCGGCGCTGCTCTCGTTCCTCGCATCTATCGCCGTGCTGACCTGGGTACCGCAGGCAGTTGCATTTCAGGTGTACACGACGAGCGGTAACAATAACTGTGCGGGCTGTCACGGTGACTACCGTGCCAACGGGTACGTGTCCCAGAAGGACGGGACGCCCTGGAACAACAACCTGCACGACCCGCACCGCAACAGCTGGCTGGGTGGCGACTGCAACACCTGCCATGGCAGCGGCGGCCGAAGCCCGGTGCAGCTCGGCAGCTCGGTCGGCGGCAACGGCCTGCCCGGTGTCTCCTGCACGGGTTGTCACGAGCCCGTGGGATTACGCGCCCATCACATCAACTCAGGGGCGGTCACACCGGCGGACCCCGAGTACTGCGCCGACTGTCACAGCGACCCGGCACCTTCGCCGGAGAGTGCGCTGCCGATCTATTACTCCATCCTTCCCGATAATGCGCATCCGAACAAGCCGACCGACCCGTGCAACACGCCGCCGTTCCCGACGCCGAACGGCAACGAGAACAAGTTCGGACCGACCGGTCTCGACAATGACGGCGACCTGCTCGACGACGCCGCCGACCCCGACTGTGCGGTCACGCCGCAGAACCAGGCGCCGGTGGCCAACAACGACACCGCGAGCACGCCGCGCAACACGCCGGTGACGATCAACGTCCTGGCCAATGACACCGACGACGGGCTGCCGAATCCGCCGGCGACGATCACGGTTGCCAGCGTCATTCCGGGCTCGGGCGGAACGCCGGTCAACAACACCACTAACGTGAGTTTCACTCCCACCAACAACGTCTGCGGAGTGGCCACCTTCCAGTACACCGCGACCGACAGCCAGCTCACCTCGAACACCGCGACGGTTTCGGTGACGGTGGGCGATCTGAACCCGCCCGTGGTCACCGCGCCCGCGCCGATTACCATCACAGTGCCGGCGGGCACGACCTCGGTGCCGGCTACCGACCCGGCGATCGCCGCCTTCCTGGCAGCAGCTACGGCGGACGATGCCGTCGACGGGCCGCGCCCGGTGACCAACAACGCGCCGGCCAACTTCCCGCTCGGCACCACCACAGTGGTGTTCTCCGCGACCGATCTCTGCAACAACACGGGCACGGCCAACTCGACCGTGACTGTGGTACAGGCCGCGAACAATGTGCCGGTGGTGACGGCGCCCGCGCCGATCACGGTGACCGCGCCGTTGTGCGAGGTGTCGGTGCCGCGGACCACGCCGGCGATCCAGACCTTCCTGAACAGCGCCACGGCGACCGACGTCGAGGACGGGACGCTGCCGGTGGGCAACAACGCGCCAGTCAACTTCCAGCTTGGTGCGACGACGGTAACCTTCTCGGCTACGGACAGCCAGGGTGCCACGGGCACGGATATCTCCTCGGTGACGGTGAACGAGACCCCGAACAGCGCCCCGGTAGTGACGGCTCCGGCGCCGCTGACGATCACGGTTGCCCAGGGCACGACCTCGGTGCCGGCGAGCGACCCGGCGATCCAGGCCTTCCTGGCTGCGGCCACGGCGAGCGATGCCGAAGACGGCACGCTGACGGTCAGCAACGATGCCCCGGCAAACTTTGGGGTGGGCACCACGACGGTGACGTTCTCGGCCACCGATTCCTGTGGTCTGAACAGGACGGCCACCTCCACGGTGACCATCGAGGTGGTGGGCAACACCGCGCCGGTGCTGACCCCACCGTCGGCGCAGACCGTCACCGGACCGCTGTGCGCGACGGCGGTACCGCGGACCAACCCGGCGATTGCCGCCTGGCTGGCCTTGGCGACTGCGACCGACGCCGAGGATGGCAACCTGACGGCGTCCATCACCAACAACGCGCCGGCGAGCTTCCCGGCCGCAAGGGCCCCGGGCGTGCCGACGCAGGTGACCTTCTCGGTGACCGACAACGGCAACCCGCCAGCCCCGCCTGCGACGACGACGGCGAGTTCCACCCTGACGGTGGTTGACCCGAACACCGCACCGGTGGTGAGCGCGCCGACCACGCTGACCATCACGCTGCCCGCGGGCACGGACCCGGCCACCACGGTGCCGGTTACCGACCCGAGGATCCAGGCCTTCCTGGCCGGTGCCAGCGCGACCGACGGCGAGGATGGCGACCTGGTGGTGAGCAACACCGCCCCGGCGGCCTTCCCGGTGGGCACCACCACCGTGGTGTTCTCGGCGACCGACGGCTGCGGCGTGATCAGCTCGGCCTCGTCCGCGGTGCTCATCGAGATTGCGGGCAACCAGGCGCCACTGGTGACGGCGCCTGCGCCGGTCTCGGTAGTGGCACCGCTGTGCGCGCTGTCGGTGCCGGACACGGAGCCCACGATCGCGGCGTTCCTGGCAGGCGCCACGGCGGTGGACCCCGAGGACGGGCCATTGCCGGTCTTCAATGACGCGCCGGCTAACTTCCCGCTCAACCTGACGACGGTGACCTTCACGGCCACCGACAGCCTGGGTCTGAGCGGGTCGGCCGACTCCACGGTAACGGTGATCGAGACGCCGAACACGGCGCCGGCGGTCACGGCCCCGGCCCCGATCACCCTCACGGTACCGGCGGGCACGACTTCGGTGCCGGCGACGGACCCGGCGATCGTGGCGTTCCTGGCTGACGCCAGCGCCACTGATGCCCAGGACGGGCCACTGCCGGTCGTCAACAACGCGCCGACAGCCTTCCCGCTGGGTACGACGACGGTGACCTTCACGGCCACCGACAGCTGTGGTGCGATCGGGAGCGCCACCTCGACCGTGACCATCCAGGAGGAGGTGGTGGTCGTCGTCGACCTTGACATCGCTCAGCTGAAGGTGACCAATCGGGTACGTCTCGCCAGGGTCAGGCCCATCGGTATCCAGTTGACGGTCCAGAACAACGGGGCCAACGAGGGTTCTGCGCCTGCCACCATCGTGGGTGTGCAGAACGGGGTCGAGGTTTACAACGCGACCCTGACGGTGTCTGATGGTGTCGGTAATGGTCGGACGAAGTTCAACTTCCCGGACTTCACCCCGACCGTCGCCGGCAATATTGTGTGGACCGCAACGATCGCCGATGGTGATCCGGACGTCGACCAGGCCACGGCCACGACAGTGGTTCAGTAAACCAAACGACGCGCAGGCGTCACACTGCACGGAGGGAGGGGGAAACCCCTCCCTTTTTTTTTCGGCCCGGCGAATTTCCGCCGCGCATGCGGCAGGCGTCCCGTCCTCGGGCCGACCCGCTGGCGGTTCAGGTAGCGGGGCTCCCGCCTCAGGCACCCTCAGTAACCCGGCGGTCGATTGCATGTCTGCGCGTCCTGTGGCACAACAAGAGCAAATGCGACGACCCATCATCATGACCTTGCTGAGTTCCGTGCTGCTCGCCGGTGTGGCCTGGGCGGGCGAGACACCCGATATTCATGGCAGCAGTGCGAAGGCCCGAGCGGCAGCCCAGCAGTTTCTGGCGGAGAATGCGCAGAAAGACGGCGTCATCAGTTTGCCGAGCGGCGTGCAGTACAAGGTGCTCGAGAGCGGCAGCGGCACCAAGCCCAGGCCCGGGGATCGGATGGCGGTCGATTATCGCGGTACCTTGATCGATGGCAGCGAATTTGAAAGCAGCTACCCGGGTGGGGCGCCGGCGATGTTGTGGCTGGAGGATGCGATTCCCGGCTTACAGGAGGCGCTGCGGCTTATGAAGGAGGGCGCGCACTGGGAAGTCTACATACCGGCTGCGATGGCGGAAGGAAAGGAGGTGGCGCTCGCCGGCCACGTCCTCGTCTACGACGTAAATCTGGTCTCCGTGATCCCCGGGGATGTGTCCGAAACCCCAGGCGAAGAGGCGTCTGCGGATTTGGTCAGAGACAAGGCTCCGGTTGCCTTCGCCTATCTGGGGCGGAGGGCAACGTCTGCCGCGACCGGCATGTACCCGCGTGGGGAACGGGTCGGTCCCGACGAGGATTACGCGTTCCTCGAGGAGAATGCCAGGAAGGGTGGCGTCATTGTCCTGCCGAGTGGTTTGCAGTACAAAATCCTGCGGCCGGGCAGTGGGGATTCTCCAAGCGCAGATGACACGGTCGTGCTGGACTATCTTGGCCGTCAGCGGGATGGACTTGAGTTTGCCGGCTCGTACCGGCACGCGACGCCGGCCAGGTTGCGACTGGATCAGGTGGTTCCGGCGTGGCGTACGGCGCTCCTGCGCATGGAGGAGGGTGCACGGTGGGAATTTTATGTCCCCCCCGAGCTGAGTATTCCCCGGGAGCTACCCCTCGGGGCGTCCGAAACGCTGGAAGGTCGGGTAGCGATCATTGAGATTGAAATGATCGCGATCATCCCGCCGCACGCCGTGTCGCAACAATCCAATTGACGCCTGCGTTCCGCTCGTCGCTGACCCGCCATCCGTTTCAGCGCTGCGGACGTGTGGGTATGACACCCGTGTCGTGACGGTATGACATTATGGCAGGCAGTACCGACAGGTATGTCAGGAGTACTCAAACGAGCCCGCCATTGCCTTCATAGTAAACAAGGCGTTAAGAAATTCGGGTCGCTGGTCCATTAATTGCTCTACGTAGATGACACAAAGGGGAGTCTTCACCGGGATTCGAAGATCCGCAGTTCGCGTGAAGTGGTGGAGCGCGGAGCGCAGCAAGGGCGAGAGGCGGGTGACGTTGGCCACTCCTTTGGGTGATTACACGGGCAGGACACGGTGATTTGTTAAAAGAAACGTTCAAGGCTGGAGAGGAGAGGAGAATGAAAACGATGGCGGATCTCCCGCGGCAATCGCGGTGGAGCTTTATCTTTTTGGTAGTGGTACTTGCGGCGCTCGCGGCAATGGTGGCGGTGCCACAGGCGCACGCCAGAAGTGGCTATTTGACTACCTGGAGCGGGCTCTATCCCGGCTCCCAGTCGGACAACAATGCCAGTTGCGCGTTGTGCCATGGGTCCAGTAACCAGAACCTCAACACCTACGGTAAGGCGCTGTGCGACTTGGGGAGAGACACGGCTATCGGCCCACGGATAACCAATGTCGGTCTCGAGAATTCCGATTCCGACGCCGATCCGACGAACTCGAGCAACCTCGTCGAAATCACCGCCAGCACCCAGCCTGGCTGGACTCCCGGCACTGTTCCGATCTGGAGCCGCGGTACTGTGCAGGGTGGCACTGCTTCCTGCACACCGAATGGTACTCAAACGGCGCCTACAACCATTGGCCAGCTCGACCCAACACCTGGCAACCAGCCACCCGTCGCGAATGCGGACGGCCCGTACACCGGTACCGTTGGTTTCCCGGTATCCTTCAATGGCACCGGTTCGACTGATCCGGACGGGACCATCGTCTCCTACGCCTGGAACTTCGGTGACGGAGGTACCGGCACCGGCGCCACCCCGAGTCACATCTACACCGCGGCCAACGCTTACACGGTGACCCTGACGGTGACGGATAATGGCGGCGCCACGGGCACCGCGACATCGACGGCGACCATTTCGGCAGCGGGCAACCAGCCACCCGTCGCGAATGCAGATGGCCCGTACACCGGTACCGTTGGTTCCCCGGTATCCTTCAATGGCACCGGTTCGACTGATCCGGACGGGACCATCGTCTCCTACGCCTGGAACTTCGGTGACGGAGGTACCGGCACCGGCGCCACCCCGAGTCACATCTACACCGCGGCCAGCAATTACACCGTGACCCTGACGGTGACAGATAATGGCGGTGCCACAGGCAGCGCGACATCGACGGCAACCATCAGCGCCGCCCCCGGCGCCTGCACCGGCATCACCATCGCCAATGCCGAATGGCGGACCCAGGGCAACGGGTCACTGAGAGTGTCGGGTACGGGTGTCAGAGACGGGACGATCAACCTCTACAATGCGTTTGTCCCGAACCCGCCGGTACTCGCCTCGGCCAACGGCCGGAATGGCAGGTTCAGCTTCAATGTCAACGGCAGAAACCTGAACCCTGTGCCCTGCCGCGTCCGTGTCGAGCAGCCCAACGCGCCTGGAGGGCCATTGTGCGGTGAGGCGGATGTAGCCAATGCCCCGGCAAACTGCGCGCCGCAGCCGCCGGTGGGTGAAGCGCCGGTTGCTCGTGGCGACACCTACGCCACCCCGGTCGGCAACCCGATCACGGTTACGGCCTCACGCCTGTCTGGTGTACTCTATAACGACTTCGGTGGCGTGCCGCCGCTGACAGCCCAGCTTGTCAGTGGCCCGACTGCCGGCGCCCTGAGTCCCCTCGGTGCGGACGGTTCGTTCACCTATACACCGGGTCCCACCATGATCGACAACCAGGTCGACCAGTTCACCTACGTGGCGGTGGATGCAAACGGTGCCACCTCGGACCCGGCCACTGTTACGGTCCAGACGCTGTCCAAGCAGGTGGACTTCAAGATCACCATGAACTACGAGCTAGGCATGCACTGCACCGGTTTCGAGTTTGCCTACTGCTGCGTACTGCCGCCGTACAACTCGATCGTGGCACAGGTGATCAAGCCGGCACAGGGTGACCCGGCCACAAACGAAGGTGAAGACTTCGTCGATGGCTTCCCGCGCCTGCTGGCGGGCGACCCCAACGTTGGTCTCGACGGACTCAACCGAGAAACCGTGGTACGCGACTGGGATCACAACGCGAACCAGTTCCGGAAGTATCAGCTGCGCTACTATCACGACGCGCAGCCTCGCCAGGAAGGCAATACCGGCAAGCCGAACACCACTACGCTGATCAGTGCGGCGGAAGGCAACTCGCTGCAGTACTTCAACACAGTGTTTGATTCGGCCCAGCCTGACAGCAATAATGCGCTGGTGTTTGGGCCTTATAATGGCTATAACAACGTGATCCAGGGCAGTGGCGTGATCGGCGATGTAGTGACTGATAACTACGCCAACGGCTGGTTGAATCACTTTTACATCTACGGCAACCTGGAAGGCCTGGACAACACCGGCCTGGAAGCGGACAAGGTCCGCCTGGGTGTCGCTGGCCAGGTCGAGTACCCGCCAAATTCCGGTGCAGCCCTGCAACCACTGGGCCCGACCGGCAACGGTGCGTTTGAGAACGTGCTGACCTTCTCGGCCGATACCGGTACCGTGGTCTTTACCCAGGCCAAGGTGCTCGAAGATCTGCCGATCATGCTGACCTCGCCGCGCATCTGGGAGGCCCTGGGCCTGCCGCTGACACCGTTCGAGGACACCATCGGTTTCTTCGCTGACCCGGGTGCGGTGGACGAAGATGCCGTCCGTCCCTATGTAGCCATGAAAGCCTCGTTGCACGAATTCCCCTCGGGCAATGCGGTCACGGGCAGCAACGGACAGCCGGTGATCGGTTTCGGTACCGCCCCAATCGACATCCCGAACTGCGAGCGCTGCCACTCGGCACCGTCGATCAACCCGGACACGGGTATGCCTAACGTGAATAGCCCCAACTGGAACCGGCAGGATGCGTCCTACCCGCACGGCGGCCCATTGGCCGGCACCGGACTGGAAGCCATGACCAACCTGGAGTACAACTTCTGGGTGGCCTACTACGACATCGTTCCGGGTGTGGATTCGGACTGGTACCCAAGATTGAAGGGCGCAGCGATCAACATGCTGACCCTGCATGATTTCGATCTCGGCACCAGCTTCACGGTCAACTATCCTGGCACCGAATGCGTCAATCCTCTCAGTTGCGTAGGCGGGCCGCTGACGAATGAAAGCGACATCCCGCAGAACACCCGCCTGGGTGCGGAATCGGTCATCTGCCAGCGCTGCCATGCCGACAACGTGATCGCCAATGTTAAATCAGGCACCTTCGATGCGGCTGGGCAGTTCCCGATCCCACCGATATCGGAGGCGATTCACAACCAGCACCGTAATGCGAGTGAGGGCGGCGTGATCGTGTTCAACGACAGCCTCGGTCGTGACGGTGGCTGCCAGGGCTGTCACCCGGCCCACCGTTCGGACGGCGTGATGGACAACTACCCGATCACCCTGGGCGGTGACAATGTCAATGCCGATGGTGACAACCGCCTCAACCCGGGTGGCTGCTTCGTCGGACGTGATGTTCACTCCAACCCGATGAAGGATGTCGATGGCGCGGAAACCCCGAGCCACCTGACCGCCGTGGGCGACTGGCTCAACACGAACGTTGCGAATGTTGGCAACGAGGACCGGGGTATCTGGTGCACCAACTGCCACAGCCAGCTGGGACAGGAACTCTGGCGCACCGAGGACTGCAACGACCTGGTCCGCGGTGACTGCCTGGTCAACCCGCGTGGCGAGCCGACACTCGCAGATGTTGCGGCTGCGGTTGGACTGACGGAACAGCAAGCTATCGACTTTCTCGATCCCAAGGTCGATGGTTTTGACCGCACCACGGACCAGACCCACGCCGTGTGGAACCCGGCGATTGCTGACGCCAATGTAGCCACTATCGAGGTGTCTACAACAGGTCCCGGTGCCTGTGCTCCTCTGACAGGCGTATTCAATCCTACGTTCGGTGTCGACGTGTGCGTGAGCATCGATCCGGATGGGGACCCGAGTGTCAATATCCTGAGCTTCTGCACCACGGATGACTGTGTGGATCGGATCAACAACAATCCGACCGACCAGAGCCAGTGGCGTTATCCGGCCAATCCGTTCCAGGGTACAGGGACGGTGGGTGCAGCGGTACCGTTCAGCGCGGCCACCGATGGTCGGGATCACTGGCTGTCGGCCGGCGAGCCGCACTGTGCGGACTGCCACGCGGCGCCTTACGTCGAGCAAAGCGGCAACATCAGTGCCTACCCGCCGTTCAACTACCCGGCCAAGGCCAGTCTGATGCGCTACACCCGTGGCCACCAGGACGTCTCCTGCCAGGGCTGTCACGAGTCGATTCACGGCCTCTATCCAGTGAGTCCGACCATCGACACGACCAGCTACGCACAGGCGGCGGCGCTCAACAACGACGGCTCGCATGGTCCGCTGAAGTGCGCAACCTGCCACACTCACGTGGACGGCAACGGTATTCCCAACTGGGTGGATAACCTGCGCTATAACGATCCGACCACGCCGGGTAATGACAACCTGCTCGTTGCCGGTAATTTCGACCGGGCGGTCAGCTGGATGCACACCTACACGGCCGAGGCTGATCCTGCACAGGATGTGTGCCGCAACTGCCATGGCCCGGAAGTGCCGGATATCGGCGAGGAAGTGTACCTGCGACACTCCATGGATAACCGTGTATCGCGTGTCGCCATGGACAACGCCGAGCGTGCCGTCAACAACGGCCTGGTGTTTGGTGAGCAGCCAGGCCAGCAGCGTCGGCAACTGTGCACGAACTGTCATGACGATGAGAACGAGCTTGGTGAGCAGGAATGCGACGGCGAATGGAGAGAGCATTTGATCCAGGGTCGCGTCTCCCAGGTAGTATGGGAAGAGCTGTCCGCACCGCTTGGAGGTTGTGGCTGGTAGTTGCCAGGACGGTGCCCGCTCCTGAGGCATTGAGCGGGTGACTCTTAACCAATGGAGGGGAACTTTGGTTCCCCTCCATTTTTCTTATCTGGCGGGTAGATTTCTGACGACATGACGGCGTCGGGTACGCAGGGCCTCACAGGCTGCGTCTGGTACCGACGTCATGCGTGACAGGGTATGCAAAAGAAGAGGTGACTCATGACGAAAATGATTCTTGCGGTGCTGACCGCATTGCCCATTGCCCTGGGTGGGGCGTCGGCGGCGGTGGCGGTTGCCGAGGAGCCCAAGCCGGCGATCTCGAGTGATGTGATCGCCAAGGTAGGTGACCAGGCGATCACGTTCAATCAGATCAACACCATGCTGAACAGCTCGGCGGTGGTCGGGGTCTCGATCCCGGCGATCGGGACGCCGGAGCGCGACACGGCGCGCATCGTGGTGCTGGACAAGATGATCAGCGCCAATCTGCTGTATCTGGATGCCTTGAAGCAGGGCCGGGACGAGGATACGACCTATCAGCGCGAGCTTCGCGATTTCTCCAACGGGATTCTCGCGGGTCTGTACCGGCAGCGATTTCTGGTGGGCGAGGTCCCCGTGAGTGAGGACGAGATCCAGGCCTTCTACAAAGAGGTGGTGGCGCCGGACACCGAGCTGACCGGGGAGCTGCGCACGCAGATCGAGGCCACGCTGCGCAAGCGCAAGGTGCACGAACGGCTGGCGGCGCAGCGCGAGCAGCTGCGCGAGGGTATCGAGATTGAGCTGCACCCGGAGGCGATCGCCCCGGCAGGTGATGGCGAGCGCGGTGATGAGGAGGCTGTCGCTCAAGTCGGTGAGGAGGTGATCACCTGGGGCGACGTCAAGGCCACCCTGATGGCGGCCGGTAAGGGGGCCGTGGCCCTGGACCCGCTGGCGATGGAGGACGAAGCACGTCGCGACGCATTGCAGGCCGAGATCGACACCTGGGTGATGGCGCAGAAGGCGCGCGCCGCCGGCCTGGATAAGGACCCGATCTACCGATCGCGCGTCGCCGAGTACCAGAAGACCCGGTTGATCAATCTGCACCGGGCGCAGCTGGCCAAAGAGATCGAGCCCAGCGAGGCGCAGCTCAAGGCCTACTACGAGGCGAACCGCGATCAGATCCGTCTGGTGGAAAAGCGTAAGGTGCAGGAGGTGGTGCTCAAGACCAAAGAGGAGGCGGAGGCGATCAAGGCCAGGCTCGACAAGGGCGAGCTGACCCTGTTCCAGGCTGCCTCGGAGTATTCGATTGCCCCGGGCGCCAAACAGAACCTGGGCGAGATCGGCTGGGTCGCGCAGGGTCGTGCGCAGCCGGCACTCGATGAGTTGATCTTTGCGCTGGGGCCCGATGAGATCGGGGGGCCGGCCGAGTCGACCGCCGGCTGGCATCTGCTGCGGGTGCTGGATGTTCAGGAAGGGAAGTTCGCGGACTTCGACGACGAAGCGACGCGCAAGCGCACGCGCCGCCGTTACGTTCATGAGCGCCTGGATGCCTATGTGGTGGAGCTTCGGAAGAACGAATTTGCGGTAGAGGTCTACGAGGACCGGATGATCCAGCTGGCGCAACGGGAGGCGGATATGGTGAAGGCGATGACGGAGAAGGCACAACAGCCGGGGTCGGTGACCGAGGAGCGGGTCAAGGAGTTGCAGAAATTCCTGCAGCCGCAGTGAGGAGTTAGGAGATAGAATACAGAATACAGGAGTCAGGAGTCAGGAGTCAGGAGTCAGGAGTCAGGAGTCAGGAGTCAGGAGTCAGGAGTCAGGAGTCAGGAGTCAGGAGTCAGGAGTCAGGAGTCAGGAGTCAGGAGTCAGGAGTCAGGAGTCAGGAGTCAGGAGTCAGGAGTCAGGAGTTACGCATGAGGGGTGAGGCGCAGGGTGCAACCCCGTGGCCCCTTACAGGCCTGTCGCAGAGAGATGTAAGCTATGAAAGTGATTCCACAGTTCGCCTCACGCATCGGTCTGGACTGGCTTAAGGGCGCGGCCCTCATCGGGGCGGTGGCGGTGTGTTCGCTGTTTTTCGGTGCACTGCCCCCGCTCGCGGCAATGGAAGCAGGTGAGTATCAGGCGCCGGAGATGGAAGGTTTCGTGATGACCCAGGAAGAGGATGGCGATGGGGACGGTGACGGTGTCAAGGAGACCCACATCCGCCACTACCGGAACCTGGCGGGTGACAGCGTCTTCAGCATGACCACGAAGGACACGCTGTGGGCCTGGAGCATGAGTTCTCATGGGGGCGGCGCGACCGATGAGAAGCATAACTATGTCATCCGTGACAGCAACTGTGACGGGCAGCTTCGACGAGCGCTACGGGCTGGATGAAGAGTTCCATGTGCCGGACTGCCTCAAGGATAACTCCCACCCTGCTCCCTCCCCCTAGCCCCTTCCCGCGAGGGCAGGGGGGGATATTTCGAGGCAGGCTGACGTGAATCTGGTCTATCTGCGGTCCGTTTCGGGCAACGATGCGTTACCGGTTACCCTGCCAACCGTGCTGCGGGCATTGCTCCCCGCGCTGCTTCCGCTTTTCGCATTCGCCTCCGACTTCCAGACACCGGCCATCACGCCCGAAGACCTGGCCGCCCGGCAGGAGACAGCCGAAAAGCTGCTGGTCGTCGATGTTCGAGACAACGGTGAATACAGATCCGGCCATGTGCCGGGTGCCATCAATATTCCCCACACCAAGCTCGAGAAGCACATGGACGAGCTGCGCGAAGCCAACGGTGTCGTGCTCTACTGCATCTTCGGTAAGCGTACCCGGCTGGCCGAGCAGACGCTGATCGAGCACGACATCCCCAACGTGATGCACCTCGAAGGCGGGCTGAACGGCTGGCGCCAGAGCGGCTTCGAGGTGCGTACGGGGTGGGGGCCATGACGCAGGCGGGCAAGGCGTGAGGCATGGCGTTGGCCAGCATCGCAGTGGCGTTGTCCAATGACACACTTCGATCTTACCGCCTGAGGTTGCCCTCCTGAAAAAACAAAATTGACTTACCGTCGGGTGCCTTTCATGCACCGGAATACCGGGCACGCTGGGAGGTGCCGCGCGACGATAAGGACGCGGGTCGAATCGAGCGCACCCTGCGCAACGCCTTTCCGGATGGTGGTCACGGGAGACGAGCGGCCCAACATTTCACACCCCCGAAGTGAGACGTGCGTCTCGCTAATGAGATCCTGATCGCGCTAGAGTCGCTCGCGAGCAATAAGTAATAACCACAGCACGTGGCACTATTTCGGCCATGTCGTTCCCGAGAACTGAGTAGGAACCAGGAGGCGTCGCAGGCATGACATTCATGTCATGCCTGCGACGCCTGTCATGTCAAAGTGGCAGTAATGGCAGACATCGTTCGTGATGGAGGTCCCGAATAATGCGGCAATCATGGGGTTAGCAGCCCTATTCTGCTGGCCTGATAATTGCTGCTGGTAGGGAAGATACGTAGTGGTAACTACGTACTCGGCGCGCGTGGTTGGTGTGTCGGTGGTATCAGGCAAGGTGGCCAAACGCAACTGTGCGGTCGAGCGAAAACCGGGATTTCCGGGTGGAGAGGAGAAGAGAGATCATGAACCCTGTAGGACGAATCAGGCGAAATACCCAACTTACGAGTACCGAACGCATCAGGCGCATCCTGCATCTGTTGGTTTTCTTTGGCGTCCTGTTCGGGCTGGTCGGTACGACGACCGCCTGGGCGGATGATGACGACGAAGGCAGCAGTGTCCTGACCATCACCAGCGCTAGCTGGGACGCTGGAGACCGGCGGCTCACTGTGCGAGGCCGCAAGGACCGCCGCGCAACCGTAACGGTTGTGAATGCATTCAATCCCGCCCAGGTCATCGGTAGTGACAATGACGACGAGGACCGCGACTGGCGGGTTCGTGATCGCAGCCCCAGTCCCGTGCCCTGTCGGTGCGCGCGACCTCCTCGAACGGTCAGACGGTCGAGCGCGACGTGAGCAATGCCCCGGCCGACTGCGACCGCAACAACCCGACACCGACGCCGACACCAACGCCGACGCCGACGCCAACACCGGGTCCGACGCCACACCGACGCCGGTGACCGACACCGACGCCGACCCCAACACCGGTCCGACGCCAACACCGACGCCTACCCCAACACCGACACCGACACCGACACCGCCACCGCAGGTCAGCTGCACGCCGGCTACCCAGGGGCTCTCCATCAACTCCACCAGCCAGGACGGCTGTCCGGAACAACTGGTGCCCGAGCAGTCCACGTTGCTGAATGGCGCCTTCCGCGTGCTGGCCATCAATGATCTTGGCATGCACTGCGGCGACCTGGATACGCGTATCTCCAGCATCCTGCCACCGTTCCAGGTGCTGCTCGGTCAGGTGATCCAGCGGGGCGCCACCCCGACGCTGAACCCGGCGGGCGTTACCCTGGAGTACTCCGCGGCATCCAATCCGAATGACCCGATCCTGGGTCAGCCCAATGCCCTGGTCCAGCGCGGCCTGAAGGCCGACGGCAGCACCTACAAGACCAACTTCTGGGATGCGGTTGTCGGTGGTGCCTATGACCCGTTCTACCCCGGCGGATTGGGCATTACCCCGCTGGCAACCGGAGGGTTCCCGGTCACGCTGGATGTGGGCCTGCCTGTACCCAATGTGGAAGAGCTTTACATCGGTGCCGACGGTGTGGTCAACAGCGGAGACGAGACCCTCACCGCCGTGCAACACGCGATGCCGGGACTGGCCGCGCCGTACCTGCTCAATGACCCACAGACGGTCAACGAGCACTATGGCGACAAGCCGTTCTTCGTCAACTTCCCGTTTGGCTATGTGGCGGCGGGCGTGAACTGGTACGAGGGTGCGGGCATCCCGTTCGCGGCCTACGATGACTTCGGTCGCGAGAACGCCTATCCGCTGGTGCGCGTCGAGGCCAAGCAGGGCGCGACGACGGTAGCGACCGTCGACACGGTACTGCCGATCTCGGGTGAGGCGAGCTGCACCAACTGCCACTCCGACCCGGCCGACGTGCAGAACAGCCGTACCAGCCAGCCGACCGACACACTGTTGGCGGCCGGCCTGCCGGTGGCAACGAGTCTGGACGACCCGGACCCGAACCTGCCAACCGACGTGAGTGTCGAGTATGCGGCGGACATCAACCTCCTGCGGCTGCACGACCTGAAGCATGGTGCCAATTATGTGAACACCGCAGGCGCCTCGACCCCGTGCGATGTCACCGCCAATGGAGGAGACGGTGACGCCAGTTGCCTGATCAACATAGCGCTGGTGCAGGGCCAGCCGGCGGTCTGTCAGGTGTGTCACTACACCCCGGCGCTGGACCTGGCGCAGGTCGGCCCGGTGGCCGGCGCCCCCGGCACCGGTCCCAACGGGCGTAACCAGGTGGCGCATCCGAGCAACTCAAACGTGATGCACAGTCACCACGGCAGCCTCGGCAATCTGTTCCCGCCGATGCCGGCGCCAATCCAGAACGCCAACGGCACCATCACCAACCAGGCCGCGCGTCTGGCGGTGCTGGAGGACACCTGCTACCAGTGCCACCCGGGCACCAACGTGCAGTGTCTGCGCGGTGCGATGTTCAACGGCGGCATGCTCTGCAACGACTGCCACGGTGACATGCAGCAGGTGGGTAACGACTTCTCGGCGGGAGTCTCGCCGCAGAACCCGGGGGCCTTCGTCCTGGGCGGCAACTTCTACGACCCGAACGACCCGCAGCCGCGCGTGCCCTGGGCCAACGAGCCGGGTTGCGGTTCCTGCCATACGGGGGATACCAGCAGCAACCTGGCGGGCACGGCCAACACCATCACCAACACGGCGGACGTGGACGGCAACACCGACAATATCCGTCTGCGCCAGGCCTATCGAAGCGGGGATGCCAAGGCCACGCCCATCGTGCCGACCAACAAGCGCTTCGCCGAGCCCGCGGTTCCTGCGAGCTTCAACGGCTTCAGTAACCCGGGTGCGGGCAATCCGCAGCTGTACCGGGTCAGCACGGGCCACGGCGGTGTGATGTGTGAGGGTTGTCATGGTGCGACCCACGCTGAGTTCCCGAACGGCAACCCGGACGCCAACGACAACGTCACGGCGAACCAGTTGCAAGGCCACACCGGTCCCATCGTTGAGTGCGGCACCTGCCACACCAATATCAACGCGCTGGGCACCAACGGCTCGACCGCCAGCCTGCAGGGACCGCATGGCATGCACGTGGTGGGCAACACCAGCTTCGCCGACGGCGGCCACCGGCAGAACATCAACCGCAATGCCTGCCGTGATTGCCATGGGCAGAACGGCGAAGGTTCGGTGCTGTCACGCACGGCGGCCGACCGTAACCTGCCGGATGTTGGTTTCGTGGCCAAGGGCACGCCGATCCGCTGCAACATGTGCCACGGCAACGAGCTGTAACGGAAGCACGTAAACAAACCCGGCGGCAGGGATGCCGCCACGCATTGAAGGCCCCGCAGGTTCCTCTGCGGGGCCTTTTTTATTACGACTCAGAGGCGGCCACGCCCCATCTCATGGGCTGCAGGCCTACCCCGCCCATGGCGTGCAGCGCCGGGACGTGATATGTGTGCCAGACAGGCATTCCGTTCAACCTGGAACGACCTCGCATGATTAGCGCAACAAGCATACGCTCGTCACTTCGCAATACCGCACAGAAGGTTCTGATGCTCTCGGTCCTGTGGCTTTGCCCGCTCCCTGCGCCTGCAGGCGAGTTGTCCGAGGTGCCTGCAGCGCTGCCACCGACGTTGAGCCTGCCGGACCTCGCGGGCCAGCCGCGCAGCTTGAACGAGTTTGCGGGCAAGGTGCTGCTGGTGACTTTCTGGGCGAGCTGGTGCACGCCCTGCCTCGAAGAGCTGCCCAGCATCCAGCGACTGAAGGAGGAGATGGTAGGCGCGCCCTTCGCCGTCATCGGCGTGAACGTCGGCGAAGCGGAGCGGCGGGTGCGCACCATGGCGCAGCGGCTCGGTCTCGATTTCCTCGTCCTGCTGGACAAGGACAGTGCCGCGTTCAAGGGCTGGGGCGCCAACGTGCTGCCCACGGCCTACGTCCTGGACGGCAGCGGCAGGGTTCGCTACGTCGGACGTGGCCCCGTGGAGTGGGATCGGGTCGACATCGTCGAGATGCTGGAGCAGCTGGCGGCGGAGCCGCGGCCGGGCGGCGAATAATGCACCGGACTCAATTTAGATCTCTCCCGAACCTGTTTCACCTCGAAGGAGGGCTGCACGGCGTGGCGGCGGGGCGGATTCGAAGTGCGCACGGGTAGGGCCCTGACTGCGTCTCAGAAGTCGCTATCAATCGCCGGAACCGCTGATCAGAAAAGCGAACAGGCTGGTTCTGCGCTCCTTGCCGAGTTACCGCTTCGTCGTACCCTGCGGCGGCAATTCAGCGCGTGCTGCACCTCATATCTGACAAAATTGTCATGATGTCATGACAAGTTGGCATGCCTGGCATGTCGAGAGATGGGACTAGAATCCCGAGGATGCCCCACTATGAATGAGTTATCGGCTTAGTAACCGCTGGTCCGAATCTTGCTCAGGGCTTAGGCAAGTACGTAGGGGAAAATACTTATTGGGAAGTGCGTGAAAGCAGTGCGTAGACGTCGAAGGGAGGCTGCGAAGGCCGCAGGGTGGGCCGCAGCAGCGTAGCCAGAAACAAGACGCGAAACGAAGCCCCCGAGGTTGCTGCACATCGCAGCGCGCTCGGTATCACAGTTAGGCCTTTAATCTCGAAAAAGGCTTGTTTGGTCAAAGCGATCGGCCGAAAGGCGCTACATCAGGAGGAGGAGAATGATTATGACCCATGCCCCGACAACCGCGTGTCCTGGAGGCGTGTCACGCATAAGACCCACAATGCTGTTGCTCGTCCTTGGGGCAGTGGCATTTGCACTGGCCCTGGGCCTGTCCGGCCCGACCTGGGCGGACGACGACGACGAGAGTCGTGGCTCGCCACCCAAGAACACCTTTAACATCATGATGAACTACGAGCTGGGCATGCACTGCACCGGTTTCGAGTTCGCCTACTGCTGCGTGCTGCCGCCTTATAACTCCATCCTGGCCCAGGTGGTCAAGACCCAGAGATCCAGCAGCGGCCAGGGCGCCTTCGCCAAGCTGCTGGAGGGCGACCCCAACGTCGGCAAGGACCCGCTCGGGCGCGAGACGGTGCTGCGTGACGCCGACCTGAGCGGCAGCAACTTCCAGAAATACGTGCTGGCCTACGAGCACGAGGCCCAGCCGCGCAATGACGGCCGCGGCAAGGCGCAGGTCAGCACCCTGATCAGCGCGGTGGAGGGCAACTCGCTGTTCATGTGGGCTACCATCTACGACCAGGCGACCGAGACCGCCAACGGCGCAATCAAGACCTCCACGGCAGCCGAGCCTTACAACGGTGCGGTGGGTGCGCCGGTAGGTGACGGTGAGATCGATGGCATCGCCGACAGCTATGCCAACGGCTGGATGAATCACCTCTACTTCTACTCTGACCTGGAGGGCGCGATACCAATGCCCGGCAACTGGCAACGTCGCGGAGGCCGACAAGATTCGCCTCGGCATCGACGTCGTGTTCCAGCGCGACTGCGGGCCCGCTGCGCACCCGATGGGGCCCGTCACCTCCAATGGTGAAGCCATCGGTGACGATCCGAATCATCCGGCGCTGACGGCCAACGACTGCGGCGGCCTCGCTAACGGTAACGTGCTGACCTTCTCGGGCGAGCACGGGACCGTCGTCTACACCCAGATGAAGGTGCTCGAGAATCTCCCTGTCACCCTGACCTCGCCGCGCATCTGGGAGGCCCTGGGCCTGCCGCTTACCCCCTTCGAGGACACCATCGACTTCTTCGCTGACCCGGGTCTGGTGGACGAGGACTCGATTCGCCCGTACGTCAAGATGATCGCCAAACTGCACCGTTATGACCCGAGCGACACCAGCGTGACGACGGTGATGCGAAAGGCGTCGGCGCCCCGGTGCTGCAGAACGGTCAGCCGGTGGTCGGCTTCGGCACAGCGCCCATTGACATCCCCAACTGCGAGCGCTGCCACTCGAACGCGCCCGATACTTCCAACTCACCGCAGACCGGAAAACCCGAGCAATGGGCGCTGGTGCAGTCCGAGTACAACTTCTGGAATGCCTTCTACGACATCGACACGGCGGCCGGCGACTCCGACTGGTACTCGCGCCTGAAGAGCGCCGCGGTCAGCATGATGGCGGACCATGACGCCCAGCACGGGACCAGCTTCACCGCCAACTACCCCGCCTGCGGGGGTCTCGACCCGGTCAATCCCACAGGACTGCCTTGACCAGAATGCGGGAATCCCGATCCAGAACACCCGCATGGGCCATGAGTCCGTTATCTGTCAGAAGTGCCATGGGGACAATGTCATCGCGGTGGTCAAATCCGCCACCGGCCCTGAAGGCCAGCTGATCCGACCCATCTCCGAGGCGATTCACCGCAACCACCGCAACGCCACGGAGTTCGACGAGAACGGTGATCCCGGCGTCATCGTGTTCAACGATAGCCTCGGCCGCGACGGCGGCTGCCAGGGCTGTCACCCGGCGCACCGCTCGGATGGTGATATGGCGGGCTACCCCATCACCCTGGACGGCGAGAACTTCTACGCCGGCGGCGACAACCGCTTGGCCAGTGGCGGCTGCTTCGTGGGCCGCGACGTGCACTCCAATCCCAACAAGGACAACGATGGGGCCGAGACGCCTGCTCATCTGAATGCTGTGGGCCAGTGGCTCGCCAGCAACGTGTTCTACAACCAGGCCGGACTGGCCGGCGACAATCGGGACACGCGCGGCATCTGGTGCACCAACTGCCACAGCCAGCTCGGTCAGGAGATCTGGCGTGCCGAGGACTGCGACAACCTGATCGAGGGTGACTGCGTCAACAACGTGCGCGGTGCCCCCACGCTCGCGGCTCTGGCCTCCGCAGTGGGTGTCAGCGAGGCGCAGGCCATCAACTGGCTTGACCCGAAGGTGAACAGCCCTCTGGGTGACACCACGCATGACGTCTGGCGTGCCGACATCCCGGACGCCAATGTGGCGACCATCGAGGTCGGTCCCGGCGGGCCGGTAGTGTCGACGGATGCCGATGGCGATATCAGCGTCAACATCCTGAGCTTCTGCACCACCCCGGACTGCGTGGACCTGATCAATGCCAACAAGGGTGACCAGAGCCAGTGGCGCCATCCGGCCAATCCGTTCACCGATACCGCCAACACGGCAGTGGCGGTGCCCTTCTCGGCTGCCACTGACGGTCGTGACCACTGGCTGTCCCCGGGCGAGCCTCACTGTGCGGACTGCCATGCGGCGCCCTACGTGGAGCAGAGCGGCAACATCAATGCCTTCGCGCCGTTCAACTACCCGGCCAAGGCGAGCCTGATGCGCTACTCGCGCGGTCACCGCGACATCACCTGCCAGGGCTGCCACGAGTCGATCCACGGCCTCTACCCGGTAACGCCTAACATCGACACCACGACCTATGCCCAGGCGGCGAGCATGAACACCGACGGCTCCCATGGACCGCTGAAGTGCGGTGCCTGTCACCAGGTGAACGGCACCGGCGTGCACAGCCGCATGGACGACCTGCGCTTCGACGGTCAGCGGGTGCGGAACAATCTGGATGCCGCCATCGGCTGGGCGCATGTGTTCACGGACGATCACAGCCCGCTTGACGACATGTGCCAGAACTGCCACGGTGACGAGTCGGACGAGGTCTCGGCCCGCGATGAGGGGTGGCAGGAGCACGCCATGCGTGGCCGCGCCTCGCGCCCGATGATGAACCAGGTGGAGATCGAGCTGCTCGGCGCCGTTGCCGGCACCAACCCGGCTACCGGTGAGGGCGACGCCAACATCGCCCGCAATAGCGTCTGCCGGGCCTGCCACGGCGACGAGTTCAGCAGCGTGTCCTGCAGCGGCTCGGACGGCCGCGAATGGAAGCGGCACCTGTCCGAGGGCCGCGTGGCGCAGACCGTGTGGGAGGCCGTTTCGAGGGCCCGCACCGGCACCACCTGCGGCTGGTAGCCCACAAGGAAGCCCCCGCCTGCGCGCAGGCGGGGGGCAATTTTTCTTTGAACCAGGAGGGGAAGCTTCTTCCCCTCCTTTTTTGTTCTCGAAGTGACAAGACCTGAGGGTTACCCGGAGAGCCGGCGTACACCGGTGTCCATCCCGAGCCTCGACGTATGATGGAGGAGACATGAAGCGAATTCTGCTCGCAATCATCACCGCTTTTTCACTGGGCCCGCTGGGTGCATGGGCCACGCCGCTGCCCGAAGGCGCGCCACCGGACGCCGTCGCCAGCGTCGGCGACCAGGTGGTCCGCTTTTCCCAGCTCAACACGCTGCTTAACAGTGCGCCCGTCGTGGGGCTGTCGATTCCGGCCCTGGGGACGCCGGAGCGCAACCAGGTGATGGTCGGGCTGCTGGACAAAGCGATCAGCGCCAACCTGCTGTACCTGGACGCCGTCAAGCAGGGGAAGGACCGCGATCCCCAGTACCAGCAGGAGCTGCAGGCCTTCTCCGATGGCATCATCGGCGGACTGTACCGGGCCAGGTACCTGGTGGGGGATATCGAGGTCACCCCCGAGGAGGTCGATGCGTTCTACAAGGACCAGATCGTGGAGGGAACCGAGATGACCGAGCGGCTGCGCGCCGGCATCGAGGCATCGATCCGCAAGGACAAGTTCAAGCAGCGCACCGCGACTATGCGCGAGCGCCTGCGCGAAGGCATCGAGGTGCGAGTGTACGAGGAAGACCTGGATGCCTCCGAAGACCCCCTGCGCAGTGACTCCGACCTGGTGGCCGAATACGGCGAGCGCAAGATCACCTGGGGCGATGTCAAGGCGCAGATGACCCTGCCCATCAATGTCCTTTCGCTGGAGCGGCGGGTCGAGGCCGTCAATAGCACGATCGATCAGGAGCTGATGGCGAAGAAGGGCCGCGAGGCGGGGCTGGAAAAGGACCCCGTGTATCTGAGCCGGGTAGGCGAGTTCCAGAAGACCCGTCTGGTGAATCTGCGCCGCGCCGAGCTGATCGGGCAGATGGAGCCCGACGACGAGGCGCTGCGTGACTATTACGAGAAACACAAGGCCAACATCGAGTTCAAGGAGCGGCGCAAGATTCTCATGGTGGTGCTCGAGACCCGGGAGCAGGCGGAAGAGGTGAAGGCGAAGATCGGCGACGGCGAGATTACGATCTATGAGGCGGCGAGGGACTACTCGATCCACCCGGACGCCAAGCAGAACCTCGGGGACTTCGGCTGGGTCACGCAGGGCACCGGTTTCCCCGATCTGGAAAAGGTCACCTTTGCCCTCGCGCCGGAGGAGATCGGAGGGCCGGTGGAATCGCCGGCCGGCTGGCATCTGGTGAAGGTGGTGGACGTGCGCGATGCGCGCTTCACCGACATCGGGGAGGACGAGACCCGCTCGGCGACCCGCCGCCTGTATCTCAAGGAGAAGCTGAACGACTACGTGGTGGGTCTGCGCAAGAGCCAGTTTCCGGTGGTGGTCTATGATGAAAACCTGAAACGTCTGTTCCAGGAAGAGGCCCAGTGGATCGCCGCCAAGACCAAAGAGATGGAGGCCAATCCGGAGCGGGCCCAGCAGATCCTGGACGAGATGCGCAAGGTCGTGGAGTAGGTCCGACCGAATAACAGGGCACCGGTCAGGCGGGGCGGGTGATACGACAATGCCGTTTCTAACCCTGTGATGTCCTGTTGCGAGGAGGGTGCCTGAGAGCAAACCCCCCTGTTCTCAGGCGCCGCCTGTTTTCGGGTCGAGCGGCGCGTCTCACAGCGATGGCATCCCGCGCCACGCATAGGCGCCTCCCGCTGAAACTGACACAACTGTCATGCCTGTCAGAAATGTCATGACAGTCTGGCCGGTATGCCGGCTCTCAGTTCAGCATGGATTATTAATCTCCATTTAAATCCGCTTGTTGGCGTTACTATCGCGGTTGGCCCGCAAGTTGCTTTGTGGTGAACACTTAGCTTGTGTCCATCGCGGGTGGAAATACTAATAATAAGTAAAAATAGTAGATTAGAGCGAAAAGTTAAAGTAGGATGTTGACCGAAGTTCGGCGTAGTGGCGAACTGGGAAACTTCGAACTAAGGATGGGTCTAACAGCTACGCGAGCCGAATGGCGCCAACACGGAGGATACTGCCATGCCCTATAACTCTCAAACTGCCGGGTCCGCCCAGGGGAAGTTCGGACTGCAACTGGAAAGCAGACTCTGGGACCTCAACCTCATCGCCTTCGCGAGCATGCTGGTGATACTCGTCACCCTGCTGGTCAAGGGCCTCAACGGCTGGGCCGTGATCCCGCTCGCGCTGGTTATCGCAACCTTCGTCATCGGGGTGTTATTCAACCGGGTGCCGGAGGCACAGTCGAACGAGTGAGACAGGCCGGCTCGCTCGCGTAGGGTGGGTTAGCGTTGTCTGCGTAATCCACCAGGCGGTGCCACGCAGCTCCCCGAGTGCTTCTTGAGTGCCTCTTGGCACATCCCGGTGGGTTACGGCACAAACCGCGTGCCTAACCCACCCTACGTTTCGAACTCGCGTAGGGTGGGTTAGCGCTTTTTTTGCGTAACCCACCGGGCGTTGCGAGGCAACTCCCGCGAGTTTCGAGCCCACCCCGGCGCGGGGCAAGGCTCAGTCGGGGCGCTCGCCCCGCGCCGGCGCGGGGGCCGTCTCGCGCAGCAGGCGCTTGACTTTGGCACGGACGTCCTCGCCGTCCCAGTGGACCTCGCCATAGGCCTCGTAACGCAGCCGGCCCCTGGCATCGACAAGAAAGCTGGTCGGGAGGAAGTCGACCTCCCAGTCCCCCGGCGTTCGGGTGTCCGGGTCGAGCAGCAGGGGGAAGTCCAGGCCGAGCGAATCCTTGAACTGCTGGACCTCGGCCCTGTCCTCGCCGAAGTTGACCGCCAGTATGGAGAACGGCTGATCCGCGAGCGCCGTCTTGAGATGCTGCATGCCCGGCATCTCGGCAACGCAGGGCCGGCACCAGGTCGCCCAGAAATTCACCAGGACTACCCGCCCCGCATAGTCGTCGAGGTGGTGCTCGTGGTCGCCGAGATCCTCGAGACCGAGCGGCGGGGCGGGTGGTGATGTGGGGACGGGTGCAAGTTTACCCGCCGCGCAAAGCAGGCCCGGCGCCAGCAACAGCACCGCTGCGAGGGCGCGCGCCCGCGCCCCGGCCCGCCGGGCCTTTCGGCCTTTGAAGTCTGACTGGCGCGTCGTCATCTGTACGTGGTCCTCCCGAACGAGCCGGGTCACTCAGCAGGCTGAGGTGCGATTTCCTTCTGCAATTCGCCGATATTTTCCTGAATCCGCTGCATGGCCAGCCGGTTGCGCGCCTGCACCAGGTCGGGAAGCTGCAGGATCACTTTCTGGCCCGTGGGCGTGATGTAGAAGGCATTCATCTCTTTCAGTTCCTGCTCCGTGAACATCTTCACGTACATCTCGGTGAGAGGTGCCTTCATGCTGTTCCAGCCGATATGCCGTTCGAGAAAGGCGCGCAGCGCGTCCTGATGCTGGGCGAGCTGTGGATTCTGCTGGATCTGCAGCGCCAGCACGGTGTCCACGCTTTCGTTGATCTTCGCCTCCATGCGCGTGAGTTTGAACAGCGTCTCCACTTCCTGGCGGTGACCCTGCGCGTCGGCACAGGCCAGGGCCGGCAGGACCGATGCCAGCAGCATGGCAAGATGCACTGCATGACGGTTACGAATCATTGCGCTTTGCTCCTCTGCAGCTTCGGGGTGACAGGGTGGGGCGCTGCGTGGCGTGGCGTGGGGTCCGGCCAGGCGGCGTTGCGCGGATAGGCGCGGCGATGTGAGTTTTCCCGCCTCGCCCGGTCTGCGTCGTCCCGGGCGTGTTCCTGTTTGACGTACTGGAAGACCGAGTACGCGGCAGCGAGCAAAAACCCCCACTGTATTCCCTCGAATACCGCGAAGGGCAGTGCCAGCTCGACGATCAGGACACCGAACACCAGAAAGGCGACGGCGAAGCCGGCGGCCGACACCAGCCAGCCCGTGCGGGAGGTCACCAGTTTCGGCAAGAGCCGGCGCTTGATCAATGCAAACGTGCCCGCGATCACCAGACACCAGATGATGAAGTGAAGCATTCGATTTCTCCTTTTTGTTTTTATAGGGTCCGTTCCACGCATCGCAGCCTGCCAGCCGGCGCCCCATTCGCCGGTCTTTGCGATGCAGCGCCCAGCGCTGTGCGCGGAGTCTACTGCTTGCGGAAAAATTTAGCGCGGTTACCTGTCATTCTTGTGATCGATGTCGCAAAAATATATTTGAGCCAGGTTACGTCCACAAGGCCGCACACCCGATCAGAGTTTCGGACATCAAGTATTGGCCACGGAACCCACGGAACCCACAGAAGGAAGAAGTAATAATTTTTCCGTGGATTCGGTGGATTCCGTGGCCAGCAACCGAGAGCCCGTCCCGGGGAGACACATGCCGTCGGCAATGACCACCGTGCGCGGCAACAGGGGCAGCAGGTCCAGCCGGAGGCTGGCTTTACCGATTTCAAGCTGGTAGCGTGGGTCCCCGGACTCCAGCCGTATGTCGTTGGCCGACAGTTCGGGTGTCAGGGACGGGGCGATGTGCAGTGATCCCTTGATGGTCAAACGGGCGCCGCTGCGACGTTCCACGAGCCTGATCAGGGCATCCCGGTAATCCGCTTCGTCGAAGGTAATGACGACGACAGCGATGGCGAGCGAGGCCAGCAGGAGCATCCCGCCGAGGGTGATGAGGGTGAGTTTCAACCAGCGCATGGGGGCAAGCATAGCAACAATGAATCACGCACACGGATCGCGTCTCTGTCTGGCCGTGCTCGGGCTGCTGTTGTCGTTCGCCTGTCAGGCGAGCGGGGAGCTATCGTCTGAGCCAGCCGGGCGGGCGCTGCGCTCGCCCGAGCCCGGCTGGATACGTCTCGAGTATGAGGCCAAGGCGATGGCGGGCCGGGTTTCCACCTCGCTCGCGCTTGCCGACGCATCGTTCGGCGAGTTGTCGGCCCCGCCTTACCAGGTTCTTGCGGACGCACCGGCGCCGCTCCCGGCGGCGCGCATTCTGGTGCTCCGTGTCGAGGGGAGCGCTAAGGCGCTGCTGGGGGGCTATACGTCCGAGGGCAGGATCTGGTTCGATGCCCAGACCGGCGCCGTGCTGCAGCGCGACAAGCTGCGCCCCGGCAAGAAGCCGTACCGCAAGATCTATCGGTTTGGTGGTGACGGGGCCTTCCGCGTCAGGCTCGAGCCCGGCAATCAGGCCGAGGTGGAGCGTTCACCGGAACGCTGGACGAAGATCAGGGAAACCTTCTACCCCTACGACAGGGCCGGCTCCGGTTGCGCGGTCGTGTCCGAGCCCACCCTGCTGCTCTACCGCGCGCCGCTGCTGGATCTCGAGACGGGCGGTAAGGCAGTGTCTGAATGCGTTTTTCTGGATGATTCGCTGTACCGGGTGCGGCTCGAGCCACAGGGGCGTGAGTTGCGCGACGTCGACTATACAGTGACTGCCGGCGGTGCCGAGCGGCGGGTTACCGGCAACCGGGAGGTCGTGAAGGTGGCGCTCAGGGTGGAACCGCTCACCCAGGGTGCACAGAGGGCGGATTTCGAGTTGCTGGAACTGCGGGGCGACATCGCGATCTATCTTGATGCGGACTCGCGCGTTCCGGTTGCACTGAGCGGCGAGCGATCGGGATTCGGCCGGATGGATATTCCCCTGGTCAGGATGCAGGCACCCTGAGTAAAGTGCCGATTCGGGGGCGGGGAATTCCGCCGTGCTGCACCCCATTGCCGGGGGCATTTCTTGTGTGTATAAAGGTCGCAGCCACGATCCGGCTGCGTGTTGCCGGGTTTTACCACCAGCGCTGAATAACAAGACTCGCATGCCGCAGGGGTGAGGCGGGCGCTCAGTGTTTGCCAAGGCTCCCGGGGCGGCCGCCTGACACCGAAGCCTTATGCCGAAGGAGGGCAAGACCATGGACGAGTTCAAATACGTCCGCCGCTTCAATGCGCTTGGTATCGATGACGTGCCGCTGGTGGGCGGTAAGAATGCCTCGCTGGGCGAGATGTACCGGTCACTGTCGAGCCAGGGCGTCAGGGTGCCCAATGGCTTCGCAACGACCGCGCAGGCCTATCGGGATTACCTGGATCACAACGGCCTGAAGGAGCGTATCCACGAGGCGCTCGCGGCGCTGGATGTCGACGATGTCGACGCGCTCGCCGAAACCGGAGCGCAGATTCGCGGCTGGATTGTCGACGGGGAGCTGCCCGCGCAGATGGCGGCGGAGATCCAGGCGGCCTATGAGGACATGCAGGACGAATATGGCCCTGACACGGATGTGGCCGTGCGCAGTTCGGCGACGGCCGAGGATCTCCCCGACGCCTCCTTCGCCGGTCAGCAGGAAACCTACCTGAATATCCGCGGTGTCGATCAGGTGCTGCGGACCTGCAAACGGGTGCTGGCATCCCTGTTCACCGACCGGGCCATCCATTACCGGGTCGACAAGGGCTTCGAGCACATGAGCATCGCGCTGTCGATTGGCGTGCAGAAGATGGTGCGTTCGGACATCGGTGCCGCGGGTGTCATGTTCACGCTCGATACCGAGAGCGGCTTCCGCGACGTGGTCATGATCACGGCGGCCTACGGGCTCGGTGAGAATGTCGTGCAGGGTGCCGTGAATCCGGATGAATTCCTGGTCTTCAAGCCGACCCTGGCCGAGGGTGCCCGGCCGATTATCCGGCGCCATCTCGGGGAAAAGGCCATCAAGATGATCTATACCCGGGATCCGGTGACGGCCGCGGCAACCCGCAATGTGGCGGTCAAGAAGACCGAGCGGGAACGCTTTGCCATCAGCGACGACGAGATCCTGCAGCTTGCCCGCTATGCCGTGGCGATCGAAAAGCACTATTCGACGCAGGCGGGCAGACCCAGGCCCATGGATATCGAATGGGCCAAGGACGGCGGCACGGGCGAGCTGTTCATCGTGCAGGCGCGGCCCGAGACCGTGCATTCGATCCGCGAGGGCGCCTTCCAGGACGTCTTCACGCTGGAGGCGCGCGGCGAGGTGCTTGCCCAGGGCAAGAGTGTCGGTGCCAAGGTCGGTGCGGGTCGGGCCCGGATCATCCTGGAGGCGGCGCATATGCACGACCTCCAGCCGGGCGAGGTGCTGATAACCGACATCACGGATCCCGACTGGGAGCCGGTGATGAAGATCGCCAGTGCGATTGTTACCAACCGTGGCGGGCGCGTCTGTCACGCGGCGATCGTGGCGCGCGAGCTGGGTATTCCCGCCGTGGTGGGGGCGGGGGATGCCACCCATGCGATCCACGATGGCCAGGATGTCACCGTATCCTGCGTGGAGGGCGACGTGGGTTATGTCTACGCGGGGCGGCTTCCGTTTCGCAAAGAGCGCGTCGATCTCGCCGGCCTGAAACGGCCGAAGACTCACATCATGCTGATCGTTGGCAATCCCGAGCAGGCGCTCGAGTTTGCCGCCTTCCCGAGTGACGGCGTGGGTCTCGCGCGCCTGGAGTTCATCATCAACAACAGCATCGGCATCCATCCGCGCGCCCTGCTCGAATACGCCAGCCTGCCCGGCGAGATCCGGGCCGAGATCGATCGGCGCAGCGCCGGTTATGCCAGTCCGAAGGCGTTTTATATCGACCGGCTGGCCGAAGGCGTCGGCACCATCGCCGCAGCCTTCTATCCCAAGCAGGTCATCGTGCGCATGAGCGACTTCAAGTCCAACGAGTATGCGGCGCTATTGGGGGGTGACCGCTTCGAACCCCGGGAGGAGAATCCGATGATCGGGTTCCGGGGTGCCTCGCGCTACTACTCGGAGGCATTCGCCGACTGCTTCGCCATGGAGTGTGCCGCCATGAAGAAGGTACGCGAGGAGATGGGCCTGACCAATCTGGAATTGATGATCCCCTTCACCCGCACCGTCGACGAGGAGCGCAAGGTGCTGGATCTGATGGCCGCGCAGGGGCTGCGGCGCGGGGAGAATGGGCTCAGGATCAACCTGATGTGTGAGATCCCGGCCAATGCGCTGCGCGCCAGGGAGTTCCTTGCGCACTGCGACGGGTTTTCGATCGGATCCAATGACCTGACCCAGTTGACGCTGGGTGCCGATCGGGACTCGGGTCTGTTGAGCGGGGTGGACGAGCGCAACGAGGCGGTGCTGGATCTGATGCGCATGGCCATCGAGGCGTGTCAGGAACAGGGCAAATATATCGGGATCTGTGGTCAGGCGCCGTCGGATTTTCCGGAGATCACCCGCTGGCTGGTCGATCAGGGTATACACTCGATATCCCTGAACCCGGACAGCGTCATGAAGATGACACAGATTGTGCTGGACATGGAGGCGCAGTCGCTGTCTTCTGCGGTCCGCACCTAGTGCTGTTTCAAGCGGATGCATGACGGAAATTATGGCCACGGAATCCACGGAAAAACACGGAAAGAACCAACACCCATCACGAATGTCTCGTTAAGTTGTATTGGAATCCAGTCACGTCATATGGACAAAGCTGATTACGAGGGTAATGGACCAAAAGTAGGCGCTTTAGGCGATGCAGGACATGACGAATCACCAATGGAAGCAAAAGGGAATTCCCTCTCCCCAACCTTTTTATGCCCTTCAGGGTGCTCCTGGTGGGAGAGGGAGTTGCCGGACAGCAATGAATACCCATTAGAATTTTTTCCGTGTTTTTCCGTGGATTCCGTGGCGAATAACAATACCGGCACTCAGCCTTCGTTGCGATCAAGTTGAAAGCGTACTGGACAACCTTATGATTGAGATCCGAATACACGGCCGAGGCGGGCAGGGCAATGTGGTCGCCGCCTACCTGCTGGCCAGCGCCGCCTTCGAAGAGGGCCGCTATGTACAGGCGTTTCCGAGTTTCGGCGCCGAGCGGCGCGGGGCGCCGGTCACCGCCTTCGTGCGCATCGCCGACCGACCGATACGCCGCCGCTGCGAGGTCAGGGAGCCCGCGTTTCTGATTATTCAGGATGAGGCGCTGCTCCACGTCGCGGGTGTCCTCGATGGGCTGCGGGCCGGCGGCGGTATCCTGATCAATTCCAATCAGTCATCGGACCAGTTATCGAACCATCTCGGACAGGCGGTGGTGGCGCTGCCGGCGACCGCGCTGGCGACCGAAGTGCTGGGCCGGCCGGTGCCGAATACCGCGCTGCTGGCCGCTTTCCTGACGCTGACCGGCCTGTTGCCCCACGCGGCCCTGATCAAGGCGCTTTCCGCCCGGTTCAAGGGCGGCGTGCTGGAGCGCAACGCCAGCCTGGTCGAGCAGGCGGCGAGCCGCGTCCCGGCGGACATCTGGAAGGAGGGGGACTATGCAGCGCGCGCTTGAAGGGTCACAGGCAATTGCCGAGGCCGTCAGTCTGTGCCGGCCGCAGGTTGTGGCGGCCTATCCGATCACACCGCAGACCCACATCGTGGAGAACCTCTCCAAACTGGTTGCCGATGGTGTGCTGCACTGCGAGCTGGTGAGTGTGGAAAGCGAGTTCTCGGCCGCCTCGGTTGTGCTGGGTGCCGTCGCGGCAGGCTCGCGCGCCTATACCGCCAGTTCGTCCCAGGGCATCCTGCTGATGAGCGAGGTGCTGTTCAACATCGCGGGGCTGCGCATCCCGCTGGTCATGACCTGCGCCAACCGCGCCGTGTCGGGGCCGCTGTCGATCTGGAATGACCAGCAGGATTCCATGAGCGTGCGGGATGCCGGCTGGATTCAGATCTACTGCGCGGACAATCAGGACGCGGTGGATGCCACGATCCAGGCCTATCGCATCTCGGAAAAGTGCCAGCTGCCGGTGATGGTGTGTGTCGACGGCTTCACCCTGACGCATACGCTGGAGGTGCTGGACATGCCCACCCAGGAACAGGTCGATGCCTTTCTGCCCCCCTTTGAATTCGACCGTCGCCTGGACCCGGATCAGCCGATCAGCATCGGCACGCTGGTGTCGCCGGATTTCTACACCGAGTCGCGCTACAGCCATCATGAGGCGCTGGCCAGGGCCGCCGATCTCATCGTCGAGGCGCAACGCGACTGGTTTGCGGTCAGCGGGCGGGATGCGGGCGGCCTGCTGACCAGCGAGGGGCCCGCGGATGCGCGCATCGCGATTCTCACCATCGGTTCCATCGCCGGTACGCTGCAGGCGGCCATGGAGGCGTTCCCGGATCAGCCGGCCACGCGCCTGATCAAGTTGCGGGCATTTCGGCCATTTCCGGCCGCAGCGCTCAGAGAGGCCTGTCAGGGCCTCACGGATCTGATCGTGCTCGAACGCGCCCTGTCGCCCGGCGCGGGCGGGATTGTCGGCACCGAGGTGCGCGCGGCTTTGACCGAGATGGACAACCCGCCGAAGGTATTTAACTTCAGTGTGGGACTGGGTGGTCGGGATGTGCCGATGGAAACCTATGTGCGGCTGCACGAGGCGGTACGCCGGGGTGGCGGTGTGCCCTTTGAGATGCTCGATGTGGTAGCGGAACGATTGCCGGAAGAGGCCTAGTGCGCTCTCAACGCTCAAGTCCAAACGTAGGGTGGGTTAGGCACGCAGTTTGTGCCGTAACCCACCGGCTGTGCCGGCAGGCCCTCGAAAAATTCGTGGTGTTGCTTCGCGACGCCTGGTGGGTTACGCAAACAACGCTAACCCACCCTGCGTTACTGAGTGCCCGTGTTTTTATTAGCCACGGAATCCACGGAAGAGCACGGAAAAAATTCTAATGGGTATTCGTTTTTTTCCCTGGATTCCGTGGATTCCGGGGCCATACTATCCGGCATCATCAGAAGGCGTTGATGATGCCAGCGGAGTGGATCTGAAATGAGTGACGAAGTGGTTATTCCCGTGAGTGCGCTGCGCCGTCATCAGCCGCGCTTCAGCGGGCTGGAGGCCGGTCACCGGGCCTGCCTCGGTTGTGGCGAGGCCCTGGCTGCGCGGCTGGTGACCGAGGCGGCCGGACCGGATGTCATGTATGCCAATGCCACGGGTTGTCTGGAGGTGTTCACGACGGCGTGGCCCGACTCGGCCTGGCGCGTGCCCTGGATACACTCGCTGTTCGAAAATGCCGCGGCGGTCGCCGCCGGTATGGAAGCCGCGATGAAGGCACAGGGCAATCCGACCAAGGTGATTGCAATGGGGGGCGACGGCGGCACCTTCGATATCGGATTTCAGGCCCTGTCGGGGATGCTGGAGCGCGGTCACAACGTGTTCTACGTCTGTTACGACAACGAAGCCTATATGAATACCGGTATCCAGCGCTCCAGTTCCACACCGCACGCGGCCGCCACTACCACGTCGCCCGCGGGTCCGGAACGCATGGGCAAGCGGCATCTCAAGAAGGACATTGTCTCCATTGTTGCGGCACACCATATCCCCTATGCGGCAACGACCTCGGTTGCCTACCCCTCGGACGTGCGCAAGAAGGTGCGTCGCGCGATGGCCATCGACGGTCCGACATTTCTGCATATCCATGCCCCCTGTCCGCTCGGCTGGGGCCATGATGGCGCCCTGAGCATCGAGGTCGCGCGGCTTGCGGTACAGACGGGACTGTTTCCGGTGATCGAGCTGGAGCGTGGCGGTGTCGCGGGCGTGATGCCGATCCGCGAGATTCGTCCGGTCACCGATTACCTCAAGATTCAGGGCCGGTTCCGGCATCTGTTTGCCGATGATGTCAGGGCCCGCGAGGAACTGGAGCATCTGCAGGCCCTGGCGAATCATAATATCGAGCTCTATGGCCTGCGCGGTGACGAGGCCGATGCCCTCGACAGTGATGGCGCTGACACGGTGAGACGCGGAGGTATGCGGTGGGCATAAAAATGACACGCGGTGCGATCGCGTACCCCGGCACGTCACTGGAATTCAAGACCGGCTCGTGGCGCGTGGAGCGCCCGGAGCATCGGCATGGCGCGGCACCGTGTCACACCGCCTGTCCCGCAGGCGAGGACGCTCAGGCCTACCTCGCGCTGGTGGAAGAAGGCCGCTTTCGCGAGGCCTGGGAAACCATCGTCGGTGCCAATCCCCTGCCCGCGGTGACCGGGCGTGTCTGCCACCATCCCTGTGAGACGTCCTGCAACCGCGCCCAGTATGACGAGGCGATCGCCATCCACGATGTGGAACGGTTTCTGGGGGATCAGGCGCTGAAGGAGGGCTGGGCCTATCCGGTCAGCGCGCCGCCGGCATCCGCGCCGCAGGTGGCGGTGGTCGGCGCGGGTCCGGCGGGGTGCTCCGCGGCCTATCATCTGATCCGCCACGGTTATCAGGCGCGCCTTTTCGATGCGCTGCCCGAGGCGGGCGGGCTGTTGCGCACCGCACTGCCGTCCTACCGCCTGCCGCGCGATATCCTGGACCGCGAAATCGAACGACTGCTGGCAAGCGGTATTCAGTTTTCGCCAGGGCATCGCCTGGGACGGGACTTCTCCCTCGATGAGCTCCGGGCCGACTACCGGGCGGTGTTCCTCGCCCCCGGCACCCAGCGCGGTGTCGAGTGGAGTATCGGCGGTCAGACGCCGCGGGATCTGCATGTCGGCCTCGACCTGCTGAAACAGTGGCTCTCGGTCGGCTCCATTCCGACCTGGAGGAGCGTCGCCATAGTCGGCGGCGGCAATACCGCGGTTGACCTTGCGCGCGTGCTGAAACGGGTGGGTGTGCCGGAAGTTCACATCATCACCCATCAATCGATTCCCCGGGCGGAGACGGCGGGTGGGCCGGACGTGATGCCGGCAATCCACCGGGAGGTCAGGCAGGGCCTGGAAGAGGGTATTGTCATTCACGAGCACCGCGGTGTGCAGCGGCTGGTGCTGCGGGGCGAACAGGTCATCGGTGTCGAGCTGGTGCACATGAAGAAACTGCCCGACGCAACGGGTCAGAGGCGGTTCGTCACCTTTGAGGGCACCGAGTCCCTGCTGCATGTGGAACAGGTGATTCCGGCCATTGGCCAGGTGCTGGATCCGACCGGCCTGGAAAAGATTGCCAACCAGAAGCGGTTTCTGAAAGCCGATGCCTGGGGCAGGATTTCCGGACAGGAGGGACTGCTGGTGGGTGGCGATGCGCGCGGCGATCGCGGTACCGTCAGTGAGGCCATTGGTGACGGGCGTCGGGGTGTGGCCGCCATTCATAACTTCCTGCAGTCCGCCGGCGAACTGCGGGAAACCGAGCGGGTATCCATTGGCTATGACCGGCTCAATCTCAATTACTACGAACCGGCGCCCCGGCCCGAGGCGCCGGTGCTCCCCGTTGCCGAGCGGACCGCTTACCAGGAGATCGAAGGCGGGTTGACCCGGCGCCAGGTCATGGGTGAAGGACATCGGTGTTTTTCCTGCGGCAGCTGTCTTGCCTGTGATAACTGCTGGACCCTGTGCCCCGATGTCGCGGTGCTCAAGACACAGGAAACGGCAGCGGACGGGTCGCACTATGTGTTTGATTACAGTTACTGCAAGGGATGCGGGATTTGCGCACACGAATGTCCCTCCGGTTACATCGTGATGCGGGATGAACTCTGATCCGCCTCTGAGGGCTTAGCGTGGACATTCGAGATTCAGAAAAAAACAACGACCCCGGTTCGCGCTTCAGTGTCGAGATCCGGCCCGTTCTGCCGGAGCGTTTCAAGCGTCTGGGCGAGCTCGCGAACGATCTGTATTACAGCTGGAACCGCACCGTGCGCGGCCTGTTCCGTCACCTTGACGGCGAGTGCTGGGATGCCTGTTCACATAACCCCAAGGTGTTTCTGCGCCGGGTCCGCCAAAGCAGACTGGATGAGGCCGCCAAGGATCCCATTCTGCTGGCGGAGTACCGTCACGTGCTCTCGGCCTACGACACCTATCTCGAGGAGCGACCCACGACGCGGATCGACGAATACCTGGATCCGAAGACGGATCTGGTCGCGTATTTTTCTGCGGAGTTCGGTTTCCACGAGAGTCTGCCCATTTATGCCGGCGGGCTCGGGATTCTGGCCGGCGACTACTGCAAGGCGATGAGTAATCTGTGGGTGCCCTTCGTGGGCGTCGGATTGCTCTACCACCAGGGTTACTTCGTGCAGCACATCGACTGCAACGGCGCGCAGATCGCGACCTATCCCCGCAGTGACCCCTCTGATCTGCCCGTAACGCCGGCGCTGGATGCCGGCGGCAACGAGCTGCAGGTGCAGGTTGAGCTGCCCGGCAGGCAACTCGCACTCAGGGTCTGGCAGGCGAAGGTCGGTCAGATCCGGCTCTATCTCCTGGACAGTGATCTGCCGGCAAACTCGGCCAGCGATCGCCTGATCACGGCCCAGCTCTATGGGGGTGACAGCTCGACGCGCCTCCACCAGGAACTGGTGCTGGGTATCGGGGGCGTGCGCGTGCTGCGTGCGCTGGGACTGCAGCCCACCGTCTGGCATATCAATGAGGGGCACGCCGCGTTTCTTATCCTGGAGCGCTGCCGCGAAGAGGTCGGTCAGGGCCTGGATTTCGACACTGCCCTCGAGCTGGTCGCTGCAAGCACGGCCTTTACGACGCATACGCCCGTGCCGGCCGGGCATGACGTCTTTGAATTCGATGAGCTGCGGAAGTATTTCTCGGGCTTCATCTCTGAGCTCGGTATCACGCAGGAACAGTTCTTCGGTCTGGGTGGGAATCCGCGCAATCCCACCGGCTTCTGCATGACCTCGTTTGCCATCCGGGGTTCGCGGTTTCGTAACGGCGTGAGCCGTATCCACGGGCGCGTGGCATCGGAGATGGAAGAGTACATCTGGCCCGAGATTCAAACGGCCGAGAATCCGATCGGCTATGTCACGAACGGTGCGGACGTGGACACCTACCTGGCGGTCGCCTGGGTGGCGCTGTTCGAGATGTACATGGGCGGCGGCTGGCGGGCGAAGCTTACCGACAAGCGGTTCTGGGAGGAATTCATCGACTGTATCCCGGCCCATGTGTTCCTGAGTGTGCGCCAGATTCTCAAGGCAGCCATGCTGGAGGATGTCAGGCGGCGGGTGCTGGTTCAGTATGAGCGGTGCCACGCAACCCGATCCATTGCCCAGCGCCTGACGCGCTACCTGACGCACCGGCACCTGGATACGCTGGTCATAGGCTTCGCGCGCCGTTTTGCGACCTATAAGCGGGCAACCCTGCCGTTCAAGGACCTCGAACGTCTGGCGCGTCTGCTCAATGACCGCAAGCGGCCGGTCATATTCGTCTTTGCCGGCAAGGCGCATCCGAATGATGTCTACGGCCAGCAACTGCTGCGGGAGGTGTTCGAGATCAGCCTGCGCCCCGAATTTCAGGGTCGGGTGTTCGTGCTCGAAAACTACAATCTGGCGATGACGCGGGAACTGCTGCCGGGTGTGGACGTGTGGCTGAACACGCCCGAGTACCCGCTGGAGGCGTGCGGCACTTCGGGGATGAAGGCGGCGATCAATGGTGCGATCAACCTGAGCGTCCTCGACGGCTGGTGGGCGGAGGCCTACGACGGGGAGAACGGCTGGGCGATAACGCCCCATCCGGAACTCGACCAGGAGATCCGCGACCGGCAGGAGGCCGAGGAGCTGTTGAACATTCTCGAGTACCAGGTGATTCCCCGCTACTACGCCCGCAACAAGGACGGCGAACCCGAGGCGTGGATCGCGACGGCCAAGACCTCGATGAAAACCGTGCTGCCCAGGTTCAATACCATACGCATGGCGATGGATTATCTGCGCGATTCGTATAGCCCGGCGGCACGCGAAGGGCGGCGTCTGCGGGAAGACCAGGCGAGCGGTGCCAAAGCCCTCGCGCAGTGGAAGAAGAAAATTGCCGACATCTGGCCGAGGGTCCAGTGTCGCCTTGCGAAGCCGGTGATGACGGCGATCAGCGCCGGAGAACCGCTGTCGGTCGAGGTGATCGTCAACCTGAGTGGCCTGAATTCCGATGATATCGTCGTCGAATGTCTGTTGGGAACCGAGACCGAGTGGGGTGAGTTTACTGCGACCTACATCGTCCCCTTCGAACTCGTCAGCCACGACGGCGGCGGGGAGGCGGTGTATCACTGCGATCTCTTCGAGGAGACTGAGACGTGCTCCGCCGGCGGCCTGCAGCATTTCAAGATCCGCGTCTATCCCTTTCACCCCCTGTTGAGCCATGCCCTGGAATGCGGTCGCATGCGCTGGCTGTGAGAGGGGGCTCCCCGCCACAGGGCAAAAGCAGCCCCCGGCCTGAATGGCACTTGCTTAAGTCAAAAGGGAATCGGCCCGGCAGAATCCAGAATACAGAATACAGAATACAGAATACAGAATACAGAATACAGGGGCCGATGAGGGTGTGCCTCGCCCACCGATAGCTTTGTCTAGATCCAGACCGGGTTGTTGGCCATGGAATCTACGCAATCCACCGAAGCATTATTGATTTCTCCCTCTTTGGGTCCCGTGGCTTCCGTGATTAGACTATTCGCGCGAGCGTTGCCGCACGGTTTCAGCGACCCACAGAGTCTGCTTGAGAGGAATGGCACTTGTTTAAGTCGAAATGTAGGGCGGGTTAGTGTTTTTTTGCGTAACCCACCAGGGGTTGCGAAGCAACACAACGCATTTTTTAATGAGTGCCTGCCGGCACATCCGGTGGGTTACGGCACAAACGGCGCGCCTAACCCACCCTACATCGATTGCGGAGCCGCCCAGGTAAGTGCCATTCTGCTTAAGAGGGGTAAAATAAACACCCTGCGCCCCCTTTCTGGCCGAAAGCGCTCACTGGGTCCTTACCGCCACGCTGGTGGATCCGCGCACCAGGCCCCCGCCGTCTCTGAACGCAACGAAGATCCGGTTGTTCGCCGGGTCGAACGGTACAACACCGTCTCCTATCGCGAAGACGGAAAAGGTCGGCGTGGCACCGGCATCGATGGTAGTCGTGACGCTGGATGCCGGTGGCGCCAGACACAGGCCGCTGACGGGGTTGGTTTGGCACACGAACACGCTCATCGGCAGCGTGGCATCGCCGGTGTCGGCCGAAACCGTGATGTTGCCGTTCGCACCCACGTTTACCGTGGCGACCGCGAATGCGTTGGCTCCGGCGACGCCCGGAAGATCCAGAATGCCGTCGCCCGTGAGCGTGGCCGCCAGCGCGACGATGTCCGGAACGGGCGTGCTCGATGCCGAGAGCAGCAGCGTGTTGAGCCCTACTGTGCTCGGCGCGGGATCCGTGTTGGTGCACTCGAAGCCGAGCTGCACATCGGTCGGCGGGAAAGGCGCGGATGGGGTGAGTGCAAACAGAAAGGTCTGGATGGCGCCCGCTGCGATCTCGATCGGGGTATTCGGCGTCCCGGTGAGCGCATTGGTGGCGGGATCCGTGGTCTGGTATAGAAAGTCGGCGGGCACACTGGTAACCGGCGCAATGCGGCAGTTGCTCGCGGCAGTGCTGCCGGTGTTGATGACCGCGGCAAAGGCCGTGGCAGGATTACCTACCTGCACCGAGCGGCTGGTGGGCAGGACGGCGGCGATGACCGTCGGCATGACGCCTTGTGTCGTGGTGAGACAAAGCTCGTCGCTGCGGGATCGGTTGCTGTTGTCGGCCCTGTCCCGTGCCTGTATGCGCAGACAGTACTGGCCATTGGGCTCCAGGATGTTCGCCGCAAGCGTAATGGTGCACTTCCCGGTCAGCGGATCCGGGCAGCTGATGCCGCCGTCATCGCTCTGGAAATACAGGAGCTGGTCGGCGTCGGCGAAATTGATCCGGCCGCCATCGGATCGGGACAGCCGGATCTGATAGGTGCCCGCCCCGGTACCGGTGCTCCCGCCAGTTGTTACGGCATCCCATGACAGCACATGGTCGGTCGCCGGATCGACGCCCGGCAACGGGGTCGGCGACAAGGGCGTCGCGTCGAGGGCCGCATTGACGACGGCTGGCAAGCTGTCGCCGACGGCGGTTGCCACGTAGCTGGTGAGCAGGGCGGGCGTTGCTGCCTGCATCACCGCTGAAGCTGAAGGTGTAGTCTCCGTTGACCAGCACTTGCCCCACCGCGCTGTCGAAGGAAACCTGGGTGATCTGGATGTTGCTCCCGATTCCCACCGCCGGATCCTCGGTCAATCCGGGGATCAGATTACGTGCGACCGCGAGGTCCTGCATGGCCTGACCGGGCACCGTGTTGTCGACGACGACCACTGAGCCGAAGCTCGAGGCGGAACCGCTGCCGGTCAAAGTGAGGGAATCCGCTGAGGTCGGCACATTCTGCACAAACAGACGTGACAGTTGTTGGCCCGACGGCTGGACCTCGGTAAAGAATCCCACCCGGGGCAGGGCTGCGACGCCATAGATTTCGAGATTCCGCGTCTCGACCAGATCGATGCCCGCTGCGGTTTGAACATCGAGGTCCACGGTTTCGCGACGGGTTAAGACACCGCGAACCAGTCCACCGACGCGCGCCACAGGCGCCTGGGTAAACAGTGTTCTGCTGACGGTGTCTTCGACGACCGAGTCATCATCCAGGCCGTCGCCGTCACGATCCTCCAGGCGGACCAGCCGGGTGGCGGAGAACAGCGCGGCTACCGAGGGTACGTAGTACGCGGCGCTCGGGGATCCGTCATCATCGTAGAGAATCGCGGTGACGGCATCGACGTCGTTGACTGTCAGTTGCACGCCGAAACTGGCGGGATTGCGCGGATCGTCGATGACCTGTCCAGCGGCTGTCAGTGCTTTCGCCTGAAACCCGTAGACAGCTGGGACCTCCGTGTCTTCGTTGCCGGTCAGCCGGCTGTTGCGCCTGGACCTCAGCGTCTGAGTTACGCCGTTCGCGGTATAGCTGCCGTCAAGGCGATCATCATCGATCTCGGGCGTGCCGTTGTCGCTGTAGGTGCCGGCAATGGTGACACTCTCCGTATTCCAGATGGCCGAGAAGGCGCCACCCGCAAAACTGGTGGTATCGGCGAAACCAAAGCGGGGGTGAAAGACCGTCAAGCTCGCAGGGCCGGTATGACAGATCGATACTGCGCTCAGAGACTGGATCAGGAAGTTTACGGGTGGAGGCGGCTGATCAGAGACCCGCAGGCCCCATTGGCCCGTCAGGTCGGCGGCACCGTCTCCGCCACCGACGCAGACCAGCGTGTCATCCTGCCCAACCACCGTGCCGGTGAGGTTCGCCTCTATGATATCGGGAAGACCGTCATTGTCGGTGTCGTTGTAGGTGTTCACTGCCGCGCCCGGGCTGATGGCGGCACCTGAGTCGTCGTTGTTCACCCCGATGCTCAGCAACCAGTTTTCCGTTGCGTCGGGGATCCCGTCCAGGTCCAGATTGTCGGGAACAGCGGCTCCCCATGCCGCAGCGCCACCCAGTATCAGCACCGAAACCAACGTGCCGCCCGCAGCCGTTTTCATCATCAACCTCCCAGTCTGACGCCGTCTTGAGTATGGGTACCGTTACTTACTCAAAGCGACTTGCTGACTCCGCGGACGATCGGGGATCACCTAAAACGCGGCCGCCTTGAATATCCTGTCCGAATCAGTCTGAGTCATCTTCGAGCATCTGGTTAACGAGTACCTTCGAGACTTGAATACACCCGGGGAGCCTGAACGACCTTGATGCCGATCAAAATGTTATGGGTAAAGTCGATGATCATTTTTTGACCGAATGTCTGTCTCTGCCGTTCAATGGAGATCAGGCATGGGAAGCCCGCGAGATCGAGCAGGGTCGTACCCACGTACCGCATGGATTTTTCTTCAAACCCTGTCAGAATTGCGCGCGAACCTGCGTTAAAAGGCCGTTTTCACGGATGAGAACCACGCTCTAAGGAGCGAGTATCATGCGCAGCGCCAACGGCTGCTTCTTGCCCAATCGTGTCTGGCACATGATATTTCGGGTCGGAGTAAAAACTCTTTGGTGTGTTGCGCTAGAGCTGGAGATATTACTGACCCTTAACTCTCCCGTATTGGCCGCTCATTAGGTGGTTGTCATGACCCTGAAGATTGAGACCCTCGCCATCGGCGACGAGCTGCTCGACGGGCGGCTCGCCGACACCAACAGCCAGATGCTCGCGCGCGACCTGGTCGATCTCGGTATTACCCTCTCGAGGCAGACGGTGGTCGGCGACGCTGTCGAGGAAATCGCCGAAGCGGTGCGGCGAGCGGCCGAGCGAGCCGACATCGTCGTGACGAGCGGCGGCCTTGGGCCCACGACCGACGACCTCACGGCCGAGGGCGTCGCCCAGGCCGCGGGCGTTTCGATTCGCCTCGACGAGCCATCCTGGGAACGGATTCAGTCGCTCTTTGCGGCGCGTGGCCTGGAGCTGCCCGAGAACAATCGACGGCAGGCGGAGGTTCCGGAGTCGGCACGCATTCTAGAGAACCAAAAGGGGGTCGCGCCCGGCTTCGTGACGGAGGTGGGCTCCGCCGAGGTGTGGAGCTTTCCGGGCGTGCCGCGCGAGTTTCAGCATCTCCAAGCGGCCCACCTCATCCCGCATCTCAAGGAGCGGCTGTCGGCGACGAGCCTCTTCACCGAAACACTGCGCTGCTTGGGTGCCACCGAGTCGAAGGTGGGCTCGGTGATCGAGCCGATCGAGGGGCGCTATCCGAATTTGCGCTTTCAATACCGCGCGCACTTTCCTGAGATTTTGCTGCGTCTCGTCGGCAGCGAGCGCGCCGAGGTCGAGCGCGCTGCCGACGAGGCGGAGGAAGCGATCGGTCGCTCCGTGTACGGCCGCGGCGAGGCGTCGCTGGCCGAGCGTGTTCTTCACGCACTCGAGGCCGCAGGCCAGACCCTCGCCACGGCTGAGTCCTGCACCGGAGGGCTGATCGCCAAGACCTTGACCGATGTGCCCGGCGCGTCGAGGGTGTACCGAGGCTCGGTGGTTGCCTACGAGGACGACGTCAAGGTTGCGCTTCTCGATGTGGAAGAAGCCACGTTGAAGGCGCACGGCGCGGTGAGCCAAGCCGTGGCCACGCAAATGGCCGAGGGGGCGAGGACAAGGCTCCGCGCCGATTGGGCGGTCTCCACGACGGGGATCGCAGGTCCTGGCGGCGGCACCTTGGAAAAACCCGTCGGCACGGTCTGCATCGCGCTCGCCGGGCCGAGGGGAACGAAGGCCCGCACGCTTCACCTGCCCATTCCTGAGCGGGAACGCATCCGGTCGATGAGCGCCGCGGTGGCGCTGCGCGAGCTCTTGTCTGCTTTCCGATAGTTCGGGTCGGAGTAAAAACACTTTGGTGTATTGCGCAAGAGATATTGCTCTGATCCTTGACCAAAGCTGCGACGCCTGCCGGGCGGTGACTGATGACTCAGGTCTTAGCGTTGGCCGCGACGAGGCGCTCGCGCAGGCGTGCCGCCTGTTGGCGGATGGCTCGTCGTTGCGGTGTACTCAACCGCGTCAGGTTTCGCCATTGATACCCGGTCCTGGGATGGTTCGCAAAGCGGTCCCGGTGCCGCATGAGGAAGTCCCAGTACAAGGTTGTAAAGGGACAGGCCGTATCACCCGTCGCCTGTGCCGGATCGTAGCGACACGTGCCGCAGTAGTTGCTCATGCGGCTGATGTAGCGGCCGCTTGCGACATAGGGCTTGGAGGCCATCACGCCGCCATCGGCATACTGGGACATGCCGATGGTGTTGGGCAGTTCCACCCACTCCACCGCATCGACATAGACCGCCAGATACCACTCGTGAACCCGTTTCGGTTCGACGCCCAGCAGTAAGGCGAACAAGCCGGTTACCATCAGTCGCTGGATGTGGTGTGCATAGCCGTATTGCAGCGTCTGGCCAACGACGGACCGCAGACACGCCATGTCGGTGTCTGCCGTCCAGTAAAAATCGGGTAAGGGAAGCTGGGCGTTCAGTTCGTTACGCCCGGCGTACTCAGGCATGTCGCGCCAGTAGAGTCCGCGTACAAACTCCCGCCAGCCGAGGATCTGCCGGATGAATCCTTCGACGGCGTTGACCGGGGCATGACCGTCGGTTAGCGCCTGCTCGGCTGCTGCAATGACTTCTGCCGGTGCGAGCAGTTTCAGATTGAGGGCCGCCGAGAGCCGCGAATGGTAGAGCCAGGGCTCGGAATCCCACATCGCATCCTGATACCGGCCGAACATTGGCAGGCGGTGCTCGATGAAGTCACCGAGTGCCAGCAGCGCCTGTCGCCGCGTCACCGGCCAGTCGAACGCAGCAAGAGAACCGGGATGTTGCGCGAATCGCCGCTCGACCAGCCCCAGCACATCACGCGTGATTGCGTCGGGCCTGAACGACTTCGGCGCACGCAGCGACGCCGGACCCTCGCGACCGAAACGGCCGCGATTGTCCGCATCAAAGTTCCAGCGGCCACCGACGGGCACATCGCCGTCCATGAGCACCCCGGTGCGTTGCCGCAGGTGGCGATAGAAGTGCTCCAGGCGCAGCTGTTTGCGTCCTTCGGCCCAGGCGTCGAAGTCTTCGAGGCTGCAGAGAAAGTGCCGATCGGGTACGAGCTCGAGCGCCGCGCCCGCGCGTGCGACGGCCCGTTCGAGTGCGGTCTGCACGCGGTGGTCGCCCGCCTGCACCATGCGCACGCTGCCGGCTCGGAGCCGCCCAAGATCCTGCGCTAACAGACTCGCCAGGCTCGTCTCGCGGTCTTCGTCCAGGGCATGGTATTCAACGGTCAGACCGCGCTTGCGTAGCTGATCGCGGAAGTGGCGCATGGCCGCGAGAAACAGCGCGATGCGTGCCTTGTGCGACCAGACGTGCGTTGCCTCCTCCCTGGCCTCCGCCATCCACACGATATCCCGCTGCGGATTCAGTGCCTGCAGTGCGGCACTGTCCCGGTTGAGCTGGTCGCCCAGCACGACGATCAAGCGTTCAGGTTGTCGGGTTTGCATCGCGTGGGCGCCTCATCACCGTCGCGGCCTCAGGGCGCGTTCGGATTGGATTCTGCGCGGCGGATCTGTGCGGCAGCCGATTCCCGGGGCTGGCACCCGGGGCACCAGTAGGTCGCGCGTTGATCGGCGCCGAGCAGGGCGTAGCGGATCGGCGTTGGGCAGATCAGGCACGGACGGTCCTGGCGGCCGTAGACCCATAGGCGGCCGGCGCCGTCACCGGCCCACCGCGTGACCCTGGGGCCGCCGCCGAGGTTCGCCCTCAGCAGGGAGCGCGCCCTGGCATAAAGCCGCAGCAGCTGTGTGTCCTCCAGCGCATCGAGACACCGCAGCGGATGGATGCGTTCCAGAAACAGGACTTCCGACTTGTAGACGTTGCCGATTCCCGAGGCAGGGCGCTGGTCGAGCAGCACGTCGACGATCGGCGTCTGCGCGGCCAGGAGTTCACGGGTCCGCGCTATTATCGTGTCGAAATCAATGGCGTCGGCGATCAGATCGGGTCCCAGGCGTGTCGCGAGCAGACGCGCCCGCACGCCGTTTTCGCGCAACAGCTCCACTTCCCTGGGTTTGAAACAGACATAGACGTCGTCGGCGATGGTGAGGACCACGGCCGCCTCGCGCGCGGGTCGCTTCCAGACCTCGTCGCGGCGGTAGTGATGCCACGAGCCCCACATGCCGAGGTGACTGCGCAGCACCCGGCCATCGTCGAACAGCACCAACAGGTGTTTGCCACGCGCCTGCACGTCCTCGACGGTGCGGCCCGCGAGATCGGCCGCTTCGGGGGCGCGGGCCTGCCCCGCGTCCAGACGTCGCCCCTTCAGACGCGGTTGCAGGTAAGCGGCCAGCTTGTGGACGGTGTCGCCTTCCGGCATGAGTTGAGCGCCTCCGATCGGGTTGAGCCCTGTCCGGGTTCAGGACGCCGAGGCCAGGCTCGCGGCCAGGCCGCGGTAATCGCTCTCGAATCCGCAGCGTCGCATACGCTCGAAGTGTACCGATTCGCGAACCGGAACCCCATCGATCTTCTCGATCACCAGCGCGCGGCGCCGCGTCCCGCGGGGCAGGCGGTGCAGCGCCCGCAGGGCCAGCTCCAACTCGTGCTCATCGCGCACCGCCTCCGTAAAGGTCAGGAGCTGGCGGCCCCCCGGACCGAGATAAAGCACTGGCCGGCCCTGGACAAGGATCACCCAGGCACCCGCTACGCGCCGGGCCCGCGTCGCCTCACCCCCGCCGGTGGCCGGCCAGGGCAGCAGGGCCCCGAAGGGATTCGCGGGATCGATCGTCGGCAGGCTGCGCACGTCGGATTCCCGCAGATCGCTCGGATCGGCATCGATCGGCGCGCGCGCCGCACGCAAGCGGTCGACAGCCCCTGGTCTGGCGAACTGCGCCCCCGAGAGGCCCTCCACGAAATAGCCCCGCCTGACCCGCCCGGCTTCCTCCATGGCTGTGAGCACGCGATACAGCGGCGCGAATCCACCCGGCAGGGCCTCGGCGAGTGCGGCCTCGCGGCTGACGATGCCGTAACGTTCGAGCAGCATCTCGGCCCGCGCAACAACACGCTCGGTGGCCGCGACCTGCGGGTCCAGCAGCGGAGCGACCAGAGACCAACGACCTGCCGCCAGGGATTGTCCGGGCCGCCAGCGTGACGCCCGGGTACGTGTGCGTGTCCGCCCGTAAGCGTGCAGGGGCGCGAAGGTGTCATTGGTGATGATGCCGGCCCAGACCAGGTCCCAGAGCGCGGCCTCGAGCTCCGCGGCACGTACGTCCCCCACGGACCGGCGCACGCCTTCCTCGAGCTGGAACAGAAAACTCGCCCCCTGACGCTGCAGCTCCGCGAGCAGGGCCTCGTGCAGGCGCGTTGATTCGGCGAGCGCGGCGGGCGTGTCGAGCAAGCGGGCGGCGCGCTCGCGACGGTAAATCACGATCCGTCCATCGCGCGTCCCCAGCGCACCATTGCCGACCCAGAGGATCTGTCCCGTGGCTGCCAGCATGTCGAGCATGCTCGGGTGGAAGCCAGCCATCCGCGCAGGCAGTACCGTTCCGTGGAGATCCGACCAGGCGATCGACAGGCCTTCCAGCTGGGTGAGCGCTTCGAGCAGCCGTTCCGGACCCTGGCGCCCCTCGCCGAGTCCGTGCCACTCGGGCAGAAACATGCCGAGCGTGGCCGCATCGACCGGGGCGACCTCGTTGCGCAGGCGGGCCAGCGTGCGGCGTTTGAGTCGGCGCAGCACTTCGGCATCGCACCAGTCGAGCTCCGCGCCCCCCGGGCGGATCTCGCCCTGAACCAGCAGGCCCTCGCGCGCCAGCCCTTGCAGTACCGGCTCGAGCTGGGCCGGCCTGAGGTCGTAACGCGCGGCCAGCTGGCCGAGGACGAAGGGTCCGTGCGTGCGGGCGTAGCGGCGCACGAGTTGTTCGAATGACCGGTCCGGCGCGTCCAGGAAGGCCTGCGGCAGACCCGCTGGCGGTACCACGCCGAGCGCATCGCGAAACAGCCCGGCGTCCTCGGCGGCGATCCAGCGTGGCTGCCCGGCGAGCTGTACGGCAGCGGCCCGGCGCTGTCGTACCAGGGTCTCGAGCCAGGGCGCGACGGCGGCGCCGGTGCGCTCGGCCAGCTCCGCCTCGTCCAGATCGCCCAGATGGCGCAGCAGGTCATGCAGCTCATCGGCGTCCCTGGCGCGCCGCCCCGCTGCAAGGTGCTGCAGCTCGCGCTCCAGCTCGGCGAGGACCTCGGCATCGATGAGCTCGCGCAGCTCTGCCTGGCCGAGCAGCTCGCTGAGCAGATTGCGATCCAGAGTCAGCGCCTGCGCCTTGCGTTCGGCGAGCGGTGCATCCTGTTCGTAGATGTAGGCCGCGACGTAGGCGAAGACCAGGGAGCGGGCGAAGGGTGAGGCCGAGCGCGTCTCCACCGCCTCGACGCGCAGCCTGCGACTGCGGATATCCCGCAACAGCTGTTTGAAGGCGGGCAGGTCGAACACATCGCTGAGCGTCTGCCGGTAGGTCTCGAGGACGACCGGGAAGCTGGCGTAGCGACGCACCGTGGCCAGCAGTTCCTGGGCCTTGAGGCGCTGGGCCCACAACGGGCTGCGCTGATCGAGCCGCCGGCGGGGCAGCAGCAGCGCGCGCGCGGCGTTCTCGCGGAACAGACCGGCGAACAGGGCGGTGTGCCCGAGCTGTTCGGTGACCAGTTCCTCGACCTCGTCGGGGTCGGGGAGCAGGGCGGTGAGCGCGGGCAGGTCCTCGGTGTCAGCGAAGCGCAGCACGATGCCGTCGTCCGTGTACATCGCCTGGACCTCGAAACCGCTGCCGACTGACAGGGTGTGCTGCAGGGCCATCGCCCAGGGGGCATGGACCCTGGCGCCGAAGGGGCTCAGGATACACACGCGCCAGTCGCCGAGCTCGTCGCGGAAGCGTTCGACGGTGATCGCCCGGTCGGTCGGCAAGGTGCCGGTATGCTCGCGCTGCTCGGCGATGTAGCCGGCGAGATTGCGGGCGGCGAAGGGTCCCAGCGGGGTGTTGGCCAGCAGCCAGTCGACGGCGCTATCGCGTGGCAGGTCACCAAGCTCACGGACGAACGCGCCGAGAGCGCGCCCGAGCTCGATCGGGCGGCCGGGACCCTCGCCGCGCCAGAAAGGCAGCTTGCCTGGTTCCCCGGGGGCCGGCGATACGATCACCCGGTCCCGGGTGATTTCCTCGACCCGCCAGGTGCTGGCGCCCAGCAGGATGTTCTCGCCCGCGCGGGTTTCGAATACCATCTCCTCGTCGAGCTCGCCCAGGCGCGGCCCCTCGGACCCCAGGAATACCGCATAGTTGCCCCGATCGGGGATGGTACCGGCGTTCATGCGCACCGTCATGGCGGCACCGCGGCGCGGGCTCAGCCGATCGGTCTGGCGATCCCAGGACAACAGCGGGCGCAGATTGGCGAAATCCTGAGAGGGGTAGCGGCCCGCGAGCATGTCCAGCACCGCCTCCAGCGCCGCCCGGCTCAATTCACGATAGGGGTGGGCGCGCCTGACCAGACGCTCGAGGTCATCGACCTGTTGCGGTTGCACCGTGCACAGAGCGACGATCTGCTGTGCCAGCACGTCCAGGGCGTTGCGCGGCACCCGCAGCGGTTCCAGCTCGCCGCGCAGCATGCGGGTGGCGATCACGGTGGCCTCGAGCAGGTCGGCGCGGAACTTGGGAAAGATGCGGCCGACGCTGACGGCGTCGACCTGGTGACCGGCGCGCCCGATGCGCTGCAGTCCGCGCGCCACCGAGCCGGGCGATTCGACCAGGATGACCAGGTCCACCGTCCCCATGTCGATGCCGAGTTCCAGCGAGCTGGTCGCGACAATGCCGCGGATCTGTCCCTGCTTGAGGCCGTCCTCGATCGCGGCGCGCGTCTCGTGCGAGACGCTGCCATGGTGGGCCTGCACCAGCGCCTCGCCGGCGAGTTCGTTCAGGCGCTGCGTGAGCCGCTCGCACAGCCCGCGGCTGTTGACGAAGACGATCGTCGAACGGTTGTTGCGGATCAGCGTCAGCAGCTCGGGATACATGGCCGGCCAGATGCCGCGCTCGGTCGCCGGTGTGCCGACCTCGCGGGCATAGAGCGCGCCGAGGATGGAGCCGCCAGGCCGTTGCGCCGCTTCCGTCGGGCGCGGATTCTCCATGTCCGGCACCGGCACCGTCACTTCCAGCTCGAGTCGCGGCGTCGCGGAGGCGTCGACCACCTCGACCGGACGGTCACCGCCCAGGTAGCGGGCCATCTCCTCGAGCGGTCGCACCGTGGCTGACAGCCCGATGCGCTGGGGATCGCGGGCGGCGAGCGCCGCGAGGCGTTCGAGCGAGAGCGCGAGATGCAGACCGCGCTTGGTGGGGGCGAGGGCGTGGATTTCGTCGACGATCACCGTGTGGACGGTGCGCAGGCTCTCGCGGGCGCGACTGCCCAGAATCAGAAACAGTGACTCGGGTGTGGTGACGAGGATCTCGCCCGGCGCTTTGGCCTGGCGCCGGCGCTCGCGCTGGGGCGTATCGCCCGTGCGCACGTCGACCCGCAGATCGCGAAATGGCTGGTCCTGGCGTTCTGCCATGCGGCGGATGCCCACCAGCGGGGCACGCAGGTTGCGTTCGACGTCGTAGACCAGGGCCTTGAGCGGCGAGATGTAGAGGACGCGGACGCCCGGCGGACTGTCGTGGGGCAGGCGGGCGCAGCCGTCAATCCCGGCGAGAAAGGCTGCGAGGGTCTTGCCGCTGCCGGTGGGCGCGACCAGCAAGGCGTGCCTGCCGGCGGCGATGGTCTGCCAACCGCGTGACTGGATCTCGGTGGGCCCCGGAAAGCTTTGCTCGAACCACGCCCGGGTGATGCCGCTGAAACTCTCGAGCATGCGCTGTTCTCGCGTTCAAGTTCAGTGGGCGGCGAGCCGCGGATTGCGTGTCTGCCAGACAGGTATGCGGTCAGTCAGCCCTTTGAAGGTCCTGCCCGCAATACGAAAGCCACCTTTCCCGCGTCGGGCGGCTCCGGGTGCAGACTGCTCAGCCGGACGCTGCGGCATCCGCTGCCCCCGTCGGCAGCCAGGACCACCGGTCCGGCGGCCTTCGCCAGCGAGATTGTCAGTCAGCCTGTTCAACAGCATACTGATCAGGTCTCGAGCAACCGTCTTCGTTTCCGGAGGGTCTTCTCCTTCATGCGCATTTCCCGATCGTAGTTGCGCTCCCACTCCTTCAGAAACCTGGCGACCGCCTTCTGTCTGGCTGCTTCTTTCTTCTCCAGACTGTCGACCAGGGTGCGCTGGTCACGAACGATCAGCTGTAACTCGCGATACTCAGACAACATCTTGTCACGTTGTTGTCGTGCGTTATCCAGTTTATCACTCGCGGTGGTCACCGCGCGTCCTGTTTGTGCTGTATTCCGTTGCCTGCCTTGATGACGCGCATCGGCCAGCCGCTGTCTCAGCCGAGCCACTTTTTCCCGGATCTTCGCTATGCCTTGATCCATTCGTGCAAGCTTACGCTCGGCTGCGGTAAGCTCTGCCCTTTGCGCGTTGATCTCGTCCGACGTGACGCTGTCTGTGGCAATCTTTTCCACGTTCTTGCGCCGCAATGCTCGATCTGGACTCATTTCACTATTCTCCCTGCAAACGGTTTGATGACACGGTTCCTGTGTAAGAACACCCCGGACTTCCTGAACAACTGCACTCCGCTACATCCGTTTTGCCTTGCGGCTGAACGACACGATCGAAACATCCCAGGGCTCGTGTCTGCACACTTCCATGATAGTTAATATTCCATGCCTGAACGGTACTCCACCGGTAACTTCAAGCCGCACCGCGCAGACGAGAGAGAAGGTTCAGCGCGACGCACGGTTAAGCGCTATCTCCGCGGTCAGCGGAAGATGGTCGGAGGCGATGCGCGCGAGCTCAGCTCTGGTGCGCCGCGAGCCTGTGTAAGCGACGACGTGGATACACCCATATCCGATCGAGTGCCAGCAGTGGCAGGCGCGTCGGCCAGCAGCGCCGGTGCGGGGTATTCGGGAAAAGCTTGTGCAACATACGCAACGGGCGCCCCCACAGAAACCACTCGTTCAAATCGCCCGCCAGCACCACCAGGTCACGGTCCTCAAGCTCGAACAGGTTCAACAAGCGGCGTACCTGGTCACGCCGCTCCCACGGGCGCAGACCGAGGTGTGTGGCGACCAGCTGGATCCTGCACCCGTCGGATTTCAAGTCCACGTCCAGCGCCGCACGCGGTTCGCGCCCGGGCACGCTCAGGTCATGGTGACGAACCTCGCAGGGCGGCAGGCGTGTCAGCAGGGCATTGCCGTAATGGGCATCCTCACGCACCATCGTCACGCCGGGTATTGCACGACCGCCCGTTTCACCGGCCAGGTAAGCAAGTACATCGAGCGCGTGGCCAGGGCGGGATTCCACTTCCTGAAGCGCGACGACATCGGCATCGATTTCGTTCAATACCGCCGCGCAACGCTCGGGCGACATCACGCCATCGCGGCCGATACAGCGGTGGATGTTCCAGGTTGCGAGCCTGAGCCGCATGCCGGCGACTCAGGATTGCGCCTGGCTTTCTGACGGCGCCTGCCTGCGGCGCAGCCACCGGCGGAACCAGAGGGCCGCCAGTGCTATCACAAGCACTACAACGGCCAGCCAGGCAAAGCTGCCCATGCCCGGATCCCGGATGGAAACCACCAGGCCGTCGGCAAACAGCGCGATGGCGACGATGCCAGGCAACAAACCCACCAGCGTACCAAGGGCGAAATCCTTCAAGCCTATATGCGAGGCACCTGCCACCAGGTTGATGACGGTGAACGGAGCCACTGGGACGATGCGCAGCGTGATGATGGTCAACAAGCCCCGTTTGGACAACTGCCTGCTGACGTTGTTCAGCCTTTGTCCGGCGTAGCGGCGCACCAGGTCGCGTCCCGCGCCCCGCCCTACCGCATAGGTGAGAAGGGCACTGAGTTCGGCGCCGGACCAGGAATAGAAGAACCCGGCGAGGGACCCGAAAGCCAGCACGGCGGCAACCACCAGCAGAGTCAGTGGCACCGCCAGCGACCCGGCCACGGCGATACCGGCAATGACCAGCAGCGGGGTGGCCGGGCGCGAGTTCAGCATTTCGGCCTGTCGAATCAGCAGTTTGATGTCCAGGCTTTCGCCCAGCGGGGTCCAGCGCCAGACCGCGGCCAGGCCCAGCAATGCGGCCAGCGTCAGCACCCCCACAACCGCGCGCCGCGCGGTCTGAGGCTTGTGTTCCTCGGGCACGAAATGCGTGACGAGACGTTCCGAATCAATCGGCTGTTCAGGATCGAGCAACGCGGATTCGGGCACCAGCTGATCGATCTGCGGGTCGACTTCGGTGTTCAGGGGCTGCAGCGTGCGCTCTCCACCGCGCAGGCTTTCGATTGCCTTGATCAGCGACTGTTCGCGCTGCATTGCGTCGGCAAGCTTCCCGGGCTTAACTTCGAGGTGCTCGGCGAGCAACCGTTCCCGGAAATTCCTGATCGCCCGCTGCGTATCCGTGCCGGCGTCAGCCTCGATCGCCAGGTCGCACTCGCAATCCAGACCCATGGAACGATTGCTGAGGTTAGATGACGCTACCCTGAGCAGGCAATCATCAACCACCATGACCTTGGCATGCACCATCAATGAGACGGCCGAGCTCGAGGATAACTGCGGATAGTAAAGGCGCAGGCGTTTGTCGCGATCCACTTCGCGCAACTGTTTCACCCGGCGCGACCGCAAGACGTCCATGGTGTGCTGCTCGAGCCAGCCGCCAGTCTTCTGCGGCATGACGATCACCACCTCCGGCGCACTGCGCTGCCGCAGGCGCTGCGCGAGCGCCTCACTGATGCAGTGCGCGGTCAGATACTGGTTTTCGATGTAGATGAAGTGTCGGGCGGCGGCAATGCTGTCCAGGTACAGACGCTCGACCTCGCGTACCGCGGGCTGGCCGGCGTACTCTGCAACGGTGCGCGCGATCGCCACCGGCACCTTGCGCATCATTGCCTGCAGCGAATCGGGCCAGGGATCATGGCCAGGGTCTGTGCCCGTTGCGTCGATCTCATCACCGGTCGCGCGCCGCCAGCGTTCTCGTGCGAGTTCACCGAGCGCGGCAGCGGCGTCGCCGTCGACCAGCATCTGTACATCATGAAACGGCGGATAGGGTTTGCCGTCGACGTCGATGCGGCGCTCATCATCGATGTGGTGCTGGGAGGTATCCCAGCGCCACTTGCTGAGGTCCAGCCCGCCGCAGAAGGCAACGGCATCATCGATTACCACGACCTTCTGATGCTGGGATGCACCCGCCGGGTGCTGGTCGTCCATGTGAAAACGCACGCGCGAATGCGTCTTCCAGTTGAGCGCGTACAAGGGAAAGGGTTCGCGCTCGGCCAGGTAGATCATGGCAAAGTCCCAGCTCAGCACATAGACATCTACGCCGCGCTCTCGCGCGACAAAATCCAGCAGCGCACCGAGCTCTTCGGGATAGCCATCCTGTGGATCGTTGCGGACCAGCCGCAACCTGCTGTGGATATCCCAGCCGAGAATAAACACCGAGCGCCTGGCGCGGAGAATCGCTTCGCGAACGGCGCGGAAATAGGCCTCGCCATCGACTGCAATGGCGACCCGCTCCGCCTGTTCTCTGCGCCAGCAGTTATGGCCCGGTCGCAGAATTGCGCTATGTTCCTGTTGCACCATGGTGCGACCCTAGCCCGAAAGTGCTGTGCTTACAACTCACACTCACTACAAATCACGGTTCACGTCAACGAGGGTCAGGTAGCATTCGAACCTGTTCCGTCGTTTTCTGCTAGTTTTGAAGAATGCCTCAATTAGCAAATCTTACGCGCGAGCCCGCATTATGAAACCTTCGAGTAAGCACGTTTATACTGAGCCGCATCCAGAAACGGCTTCCGAGAACGAACCACCCATCAGCCTTCGCGGACCTGGGGCATATCAGCTGTACCTTAAGGCCCTGGGAGAACGCCGTGCCCATCCGGTATACGGGTTCTTTGGCCCACAGAGCCAAAGCTGGCGCATCAACCGCGAGGCCGCGCTGCTGCTGGGAGGCATGCGAGCCTTGCTGATGCAGGTCGCCCATCCCAAGGTCGCGCAAGGCGTTGCTGACCACAGCGCGTACCAACGGGACCCATTGGGACGCGGAATACGGACCTTCCAGGCAGTTCACGCCATGGTGTTCGGCACCCGCGAGGAGGCCATTCGGGCTGCCGCCGCCGTGCACGCTATTCACTGTCGCGTACAAGGACGGCTGACCCATCCACCGCTCGGGATGGAACCAGCATATCATGCCAACGACCCGTCACTGCTGATGTGGGTCTATGCCACGCTGATGGACTCAGCGGTAGTGACCTATGAGCTGTTCTTTACCCGTTTGACCGATGAGGAACGTGAAGGACTCTATCAGGAAGGCAAGGTATTCGCACAACTAGTCGGCGTGCCGGAGTCCTGTATCCCATCGACATGGCATGCATTTCAGGACTGGATGGCCGAGACTCTGTCCGGCCCGACAATTACTGTTACGCCGGTGGCGCGCGATGTCGCTCGCAGTCTGCTTGCCGGCTCTGCGCTCACGCTGTTATTGAGTCCAGTAAATTACCTCCTTGCCGCTGGCATGCTACCCGACCGCTTACGCCGGGAATATGGCCTGCGGTGGAATTACGCGACCCGTTCCCTCTACCGTTTATTGGTGAGCTCAGTTCGAGTAATCGTCCGCGTAATGCCTGCTGACTGGCGCTCTGTGCCGATGGCCCATCGCGCGAAAAAACGCTGCAGATAACCGCGTTCGTTTGTTTATGGCAGACCCAGTCAATTACGATTATGACTCCCACAAAATTCAGTCAGACGACCTTTGTCGAGGCATTCCGGGCAGTATCCGGACTGATATAACCACACGGCAACTATGAAAGCCGATATTGAACGTTGGAACCGAAAGTACGCTGAGGCCGAGGCCGACTCAGCGCCTGAGGTCGAACCTTTGTTGCTCGATTATCGGTACCTGCTGAACGGTAAAGGCACGGCACTTGATGGCTGCGGGCGATGCCGGGATTCGGTGCGTTTCGAAACAAGGCGCCTTTACAGTCAAGACAATAAGCCCACCTCTAAGATAGCAAGGAACCCGCTTCGGCGATTTCTATTGTCTTGCGTGAACGGCCTGTTCTGGTCGGACTGGGAGCTGTTGACTAAATCTATATAAGTACTCTAAAGGACTGAGATTGTTGCTGCCGTTCGAACTTCAGCACCTGAGTGTATCAGCCCGCGAGCAGATATTTAATTCGCTTTGCGCTTTCGCGCAGTGACTATGAGGCCGAGAAGGCCGGAGCCGAAGAGCCAGACGGCGGGCGGAATTGGAATCGCGGTTGAGTTCCCTAATATGAAATCGGCATAGAAGCCAGCTCCGAGATCGTCCGTTGTGAGGCTTAGCATGAACGCAATATCCAGTACTAAGTTATCGGGGTTCAATCCTACGATCCAGTCGCCGAGGTTCAAAGTCTGATCATCGAAGTATGCGAGTGCGTCATTCAAGTTAGTAAACAACTCATCAGTGACTATGGTATCTCCCATCTCAATTTGGAAGTTGAGCGTGTCGAATCCGAGTCCGAGAGCGGTCGGATCGAGCAGCCCCACTAACAGATCCTGACTGTTTCCCAACAGCGGCGTCATGTCGAGGACGAAACCCGCACGACTCGTATACGTCTGTGACGAACCCGAGCCGTTGTCCGAATACGCACCACCCAAAACAACCAATCCCAGTGTGTCGCTCGTTCCGCCGACATCAAAGTTAAGATCGACATTGGGATTGCCTGCAAGTGCTGCTTGCACATCGGCAACACTGGGAAGCGCAGTTGCGAATGCCGCTGACTGAAGTCCCGTGACAAGCGCTGAGTCGGGGACCGGTTCACTCACCGCGGTGCGTGACTCAGCGACGCTGGTGCCTGCCACCGGCGCCGTCGCAAAGGCACTTACCTGCCATACTATACCGCCAGCGGCTTCGAACCCGCCGCTGGACTGTGCCAAAGTGGATGCCGTACCGAGAGCACCATTACTCTCCGCATGAGCGACTGCTGAACCGTGAAGATTACCCTGCCGACCGTGGCCACCAACAGCCTCAGCACTGGCGATTGCTGGGGCACCGCTCGTAGTCGCGGCAAGCGCGGTCGCACTGGCTCGCCCGCCAGCGCCACCACTCGCTCCACCTTGGCCAGATCCGCCGATCCCCCCAGTCGCGCTTGCCTCGGCCTGGGCTGATCCTGCATCGTTGATTGCGCTACTGATGGCGGTGCCTGTGGCGCCGTTGCCCGAAGTACCACTTGCGGATGTTAGATTCCCTCCACTACCGCCAGATGCTTCAGTGCGAACAAGCAGAGATGCTGAACTCTTAGATCGGCTTAAGGAACTAAACGCGCTACCCGCGATGCCAACTGTCCCATCACCTGCCCCAGCACCACCGCTGCCGCCACGTGCCCCCTGGGACAGAAGTAGATCACCTGCTGTAAAGCCATCGACAACATCAGTGAGGGAAACACTCGCTCCATCGCCACCATTCGCAGCGGTAATATTGGGAAATGCCTCGCCCCGTCCACCCGAGCCACCGATGGCTAAACCCGCAACATCCACGCTTCCTCCGCCGTTCGAGGTGGCCAGTACTGCCCCCAGCGTTGCAGCGCCGCCATCTCCTGCATTTCCACCATTTTGGACAGCCCCGCCGCTCCCGCCCAGGGCTTGTGCTTGGGCGGCTACATCGGCAAAGCCTGTCAAATTGATTGAAGCATCCGCAGCTCCACCTGGCCCCCCAGCAATAGCATTGCCTAGAAACCCGTTGCCGCCATTACCACCCGATGCTGTACTGGAAGCGCCGAGAATACCGCCTCCGGAGTTATCTGCGGTCAGCGATGAGCTGGTGCTACCACCGCTACCACCGCTACCACCGCTACCAGCACCGGTAGCGCCGGTTCCGGCGTCACCACCGGACCCTCCTAGTGCGGATTGAGAAAGAAACAAACGGCCGCCGGTAGAGCCACTCACGGCATCAGTCATAAACGAGTCGGCACCACTGCCTCCTTGGGCTTGGGCAACACCGAGACCACCGAGCGCTAATCCGCCTCTACCCCCTGCCTGGTCCGCTCGTACGAAGACATTGCCCATGCCCGAAGATGACGCCGACGCGGTCGCTGTAGCAACACCACCGTTCCCTCCGCCAATCCCGATGCCCGAGAATCCCCCAGAACCGCCATCTGCACGAGCAGTAGCACTTACGGCTTGATCTCCCGTGTTAGATGCAGTTGCATCTGAGGACGCATTACCGCCATCGCCGCCAACTGAAAAAATACCGGAAAAACCTTCCCCCCCTTGCGCAAAATCGTCAGCGTTCGCCGATCCGTTACCGACGGCTGCTGCACTGGAACTGCTGGTTGCATTTCCACCTGAGCCCCCAGCGCCAGCCGCTGCATCACCGCCCGAGCCACCGAAAGCACGCCCAAAGGCTTCTGCGCCCGTGCCGCTATCCACGGTGGAAGCCATGGCACTCGAGTGCGCATCCCCACCATCCCCACCGCCGCCGAAACCCGTACCACCAGCCCCACCCCGTGCTTCAGCATCCGCTCGTGCCGATCCTGCGTCATTAGTCGCAAAAGTAACAGCGGTCCCGTTTGCCCCGTCTGCAGGACCGCCCGGCGCGAAGAGTCGATCGCCGGCGTTACCGCCAGTGGCAAAGGTGGAGACCCAGAAGGAGGCCGCGCTCTTGGATCGATCCAGAGAACTCGTGGCACCACCTGCTGTACCGTTTGCCCCGCTTCCAACTACGTCAGCGCTGTCTCCTCCGATGGCAGTTTGAGTCAAGGTCAGAGCGCCACTCGTAACCCCATCCACGGTATCGATCAGGGACACACTCGCCCCACTGCCCGCATCGGCCGTATCAGAAGGGGATCCGCCGCCGCCTTCGCCGGCACCACCGATTGCCGTACCGCTAACATTGACAGTACCACCACCCGTAGAGGCGCCGGACACTACCCCGAGAGTCGCACTTCCCCCATCGCCACCATTACCGGTAATTCCGAGAACTGAGGGACTAAGAATACCGCCACCGCCTCGGCCACCCGTTGCCGTAGCGTTGACGTCTACCGCCCCCGCGGCTGTGTTGCTTGCTGTCGCAGAGGCCGTTGCGCTACCACCCACGCCACTGTTGCCAGGCGTGCCCGATATGCCGCCCCCGAACGCGAGCCCTAACGCACCGCCATTGCCGCCATTGCCACCGATCGCGTTGGATGTCACGGAAACATCGCCTGAGTTCACATCGCCAGCCGCCGTTGCAGTGGCAGTTTCGCCCACGCCACCATTGCCGCCGTTACCTCCGTCGGCACCTGCAATGCTCCCATCGCCGCCGTTGCCACCATTGCCACCAACACCACCGGTCGCGTTAGCCGTGTTGCTGGGATCGCCGACTGGATCTGCCGTGACGACGGCATTACCACCCGGTCCGCCGTCCGTGCCGTCCGTACCGGGATCTCCGGCTGCGCCATCGATACCATCAGTTCCGGGAAGACCGACAACATCGACTGTCATCGCTGAACTCGGACTGCTAAATAGGTAAAATGCAATAAAGAGGGCTAAAGCGCATCTGCTGAATAGGGTGTTACTGGCTGTGTTACTCATATCAAGATTTTCTTGTATCGGTAAAATAGAGAGGCCAAACAAATGGGGGAAGGAACGTAGCGAAATGGAAGGTGATGCGGCCCCCACGCGTTTATAACTTGCACAGAAACGTCTCTTTTAATGTCGTTATTAGCGAGCGCTGCGAAGGAGGAAGCTCGCGTTTTTGGCACCTTAGTTATTATAGTACAGCTACTCGACCTTACCTGAGAGGCAAAGTTGCGTGATCCAAATCAAGCGAAATCCTTTTTGGATGCCGCCATAGGCGTATTGATTTGTTGCTATTCGGCACGCTTCTCGCCGGAATAGAAATGCCTCCGCCAACATTCGCGTCAAATAAACTCCTATCGATCATTGCGATCTGCCGTTGATTCTCTCAATGCCCCATTCGAATAACCGAGCCTCTGGCCTGATCGGGTTGGTTGGTATGGTGCGAAGAAAAGCAACGCAACGCTGCTAAGCCACTGCATGACTGATCGCGACCCAAACTCGTCGTTTAGCTGCGGTGGATTCAACTGGTCAGTGCGACACCCTATAGTTCAATCAAGAACTTGGAGGGATATGGTATGGCACAACCAGGCAGATGGGGCATGACGGATACCCAGGAGGCGGAACTTTGGCATGGTCGACGCGAGGGGGGAGTCGATTCACGATATTAGCCGCGCCATCGGCAAGTTCCTGGCATCGGTTTTTGGCGTCTTGAAAGCGCACGGTGCCTTCCCACCGCCGCTTCGCAGACGCTCTTCGAGCGCACTGACACTGGCCGGAGCGCGAGGAGATCTCTCGTGGCCTGGCGGCCGGGCACTCGATGCGCCAGATTGCCAGAGCGCTACAGCGCACGCCATCGACAATCAGCCGTGAGATTGCCCGCAACGACGGCCGACGTCGCTATCGTGCGGCCCAGGCGGAACAGGCGGCTTGGGAGCGATCATGTCGCCCCAAATTATGCCGGCTCGCACAGGTCGCCCCAAATTATGCCGGCTCGCACAGAATGGTAAGCTCAGGCGTCTAGTGGCAAGCAAGCTGGCTCTAGATTGGTCTCCGGAACAGATATTAGGCTGGCTAAGACCTGCCTATCCTGACGATGAGACTCTGCATGTCTCGCATGAAACCATTTACAGAAGTATTTTCACTCAGGCGCGAGAGGTACTTAAATAGGAGCTTCAGCAGCATTTACGTACCCGGCGCACATTTCGTAAGCCAAAGCACAGCAGCCGGCGAGGACTGCGGCGGGGTCAGATCGTCGATGCCGTTCCCATTGCGGATCGACCACCGGAGGTCGAAGATCGGGCGGTGCCCGGTCATTGGGAAGGCGATCTCATTGCGGGTTTCGCTAATTCTTATATTGCGACACTGGTTGAACGCCATTCACCGAGCGCCTGGCGCGGAGAATCGCTTCGCGAACGGCGCGGAAATAGGCCTCACCATCGACTGCAATGGCGACCCGCTCCGCCTGTTCTCTGCGCCAGCAGTTATGGCCCGGTCGCAGAACTGCGCTGTGTTTCTGCCGCGCCATGCTGCGACCCTAGCCCGAAAGTGTCGTGCTTACAACTCACATTTGCTGTTGCTATAGCCCGGTGAGAATCCGAGGTACGTTTGCGCCTGTTATCGCGCGTATTAAAACGCCACAGGCGTGCTGGTACAGCCTGGTACAGCCTGGCACTGAGTGGAATAACCTGTTGGAAAGGCGCGCCAGCAACGGAATCGCAGCAGCCGCTTATCAGTGGCTGAGGAGCGACAGCGATACTCGAATGGAGGTTTCGGGTTCAGAACGGCCGCGTACGGCGATCATGCCCCGTGCGCCGTGCGCTCCGTTGTCGCCAGCTGACGTAATCCTTCCACCGCTTGTTCCAACACCGGGCTGTCGCTTTCGCGAGGATAGACCATGTAAGCAGAGTGAACGTACTCCGGGGATCCCGGTACGCGGTGTAAACGACCGGCGGCGATGAAGGACGCGGCCATGCGGGCAGGCAGGAAGCAGCTGCCGCCGTTGGCGAGCGCGATCTGGATGCCGAGCCAGCCGATATTGGCTATCTGCGGCGGACGCTCGAGGTCGGGATAGCTCTGCGCATGCTGAGCGTAGAAGCCCGGCCCCCACTCGATATAGATGTAATCCTTGCCCGGGCCCGTATCGTCGGGACGGGTGCTCACCAGCACCAGGGTTTCGTCGAAGAGACGTTCGACGACCAGACCGGGGCTGTGGCTCGGTGTGTACATCAGGCCTATGTCCAGCGTGCCTTCGATCAGCCTTCGCATGAGGTCCTCCTCGAAGCCAATCTCGCTGCGTATGACGACATCGGTGGCCCTGCGCCGCATCCAGCCTACCCACTGGGGCAGAAACCCCTCCCACAAGGCGATGCGTCCGCCGATGCGGATGCTGGCACGGTAGCGTTCCGGCAGGCCCACGTCGTCTCGGGCCTGATCGGCGGTGAGTACCAGACGCTTGGCGTAGCCGAGGAACCGACGGCCGGCGGGTGTGAGGCTGGCGCCGGCGCGGTTGCGCACGAACAGGCGGGTGCCGAGTTCGTCTTCCAGCCGCCGGATCCGCGCGCTGACGGTGGACTGCGTCAAGTGCAGCTGACGGGCAGCCTCGAGGAAGCTGCCGTGCGCTGTGATGGCGAGAAAGGTGCGAGTCTGGTCGATATCCATATGCCGGGTTTTTATATCGAAATAATCGATATTATAAACAAAATAATATCGTTTGACTGGTATACAAGCGCCATTCTATGGTGAGATCCGGGAAATGTGGGAACGGGAGACGCGCCATGAACACCGAGACTCAGATTACGTACGATGCAGAAGGCTATCTGATCGACCCGGAGAACTGGGACGAGTCCCAGGCCCGCGCACTGGCGGCGCAAGAGGGCATAGAACTGGGCTCGGCCTACTGGCCGGTTCTCCACTTCATGCGCGAATACTGGTCAGAGCACCGGGTGGCACCCGATGTCCGCCATGTGGTTGATTTCCTCGTCAGGGAACAGGGCTTCGAGAAAAAGGACGCGAAACAACACCTGTTTCAGCTGTTTCCCTACGGCTATGTGAAGCAGGCGTGCAAGATCGCCGGCATGCAACGTCCCCGCGCCTGGAGTACCGGCTGATACCGGTCGCAGAGCGTACGCAGCATCTTCCGGCCGGCAGTCCATAAGGGGCCTGGCCAGCGCGCAGTCAGGATCAAACGGCGTGCAGTACAGCGGGCCAAACAGCAGCCGGTGGCATGGTTGCCGGCCGCCGGAGCCTGACGCGCTCGCACTCAGCCAACTCAACCTGTTTTTGTCTTCGCCTTCACTGAGGGATGGCGGTTCGGCTACAGGATAAAGCGGTTCTCAAAGGGGCCGGGCCGCGGTTCATGGCGGGTTTTCGCGACGGGTCTGTGCCGGGCGGTTCCTAGTGACCTGACATGATCGCCCTCATGTTTTGCCTTGATCAAGTTGAGATGTGGCCGGCCGATAGGCTTGCACACGTCAGCCACGCCTCCTGCTGGCGGGACACAGGGAAGGGCGTGTGCAGGAGAGTTCCAAGTGCAAGAGACAAACCTCATCATGAACCACAAACGGATGTTGGCGACAGCGGCGCTTGCCCTGTTGATTGCAGGCTGCGCCTCGGGCCTGTCGAAGGATGAATGCCAGATGGCGGACTGGTACACCATCGGCTATGAGGATGGCGTTCAGGGCCGGCCGGAGGCCCGCATCGGCGAGCACCGCAAGGCCTGCGCCAGGCACGGGGTGGCCTTCAATTTCGAGGCCTACCACAGCGGCTGGGAGAAGGGGACATACCGCTACTGCCAGCCCGGAAACGGCTACCGCCTGGGGCGCAGCGGCAAGCATTATGCCGGCATCTGTGCCGATGAGCTGGAACCGCAGTTTCTGCATGCCTACGGTCATGGACGCGAGCTCTATGACCTGGAGGCCGAGCTGCAACGCATTGAACGGACGCTCCACCATAAGCGCAAGCGATTGAACGGTATTGAAAAGCAGATGCGAGACACGGGTATCGAGCTGGTGACAGAGGGCGCCACCACCGAGCAGCGCGTCATTCTGCTGGACGAATTGCGCAAGCTGGAGGACGAACGGGCCGCCACCAGGGCCGAGATCCCCTCGCTCGAGGCAGAGCTCGAAACGCACAAGGAACGCCTCGCCATCGTCAGGCGCGAACAGGAATACTGAGCGCGCTCGACCAGCCTGCGCACAGAGGCTGGCCGCAGCGCATCAGCCGGCACAAACCCCGAATCCGAATAGAACCACGACAGGCTGGTCCAGGGCCATGACCCGAGTCAGTCAGTCGTGCGCGGTCAAACGCGGCTCTGCAACGGCCGCGGCGCACCTCCCCGGGGCGTGTCCGAGTTCATGTTTACTTACGTCGAAATGCAGGCTGGGTTGGCGTTGTTTGCGTAACCTCCCGGCGCTGCAAAGCAACACCACGCATTTCTAACGTCCTGCCTGCTGCCGGCACACCCTGCGTGCCCAACCCCTTCCTGCACTGATTCAAGTGCCGTTCGGCTCAGGGCGGGCTCTCGGGAAGCTCACTGCGGCCAGCACATAGAGCAGGCCTGCGCAGGCGACCACCGCCGTAAAGCCGTAGTGCATGGCCAGGAGCGTCGCCAGTACCGTACTGATGACCGAGGCGCAGCCGTTGATGCCCCAGGCCCAGGGCATGAGTTCAGGCGCATGCTGCCCGACCTGTGCCAGTCCCAGTGGAAAGGGCATACCCATGCAGAAGGCGAGTGGGGCTATGAGCAGGATGCTGATCAGAACCCGGCCGACGTCCGGTAACTGCATGAGCTCGGCAAAGACATTATCGAGTGTTGCCAGATAGAGCGCGCAGAGCGCGACCACCGCCGCAACCGGCCATGCAATGCCGGGCGGGCGCCGGCGGTTGCCGCCTGCCCCCTGGAAGCGCTGCGACCAGGCGCTGCCAAGCCCCGCGAACAACAGAAAGGCCGTTAGTGCCACGGCAACGGCATACAGCGGGTGGTGCAGAAACAGGATGAGTTTCTGTATGAAGGCGATCTCGATGAACAGAAAGGCCAGGCCGAGGGCGGCAAAGTACACCAGCACACGACCGCGGCCCACGCGGCGTGTATCAGGGCGCCGCTGCAGGTGGTAGACCCACAGGGGTAGCAGGATCAGGATCAGACTCGCGGCGCTGGCCTGGACCAGCGTCGCCACCAGGACCAGATAGCCGATGTCCATCAGAGGCACGCCGCCCTGGCCATACAGCCGGATGATCTCGGGGAGCGTACTCCAGCGGAAGAAGTGGAAGAAGTAGGGCCGGTCATCGCTGGCGGGTCGCAGGTTGAACTTGTAGCGGTCCAGGAAGTCGTCGCGTGCACTGCCGAGCAGTTGTGTGGCGCCCGCAAAGAGGTAGGGCGCGGGGAGAAGGTTGAAGCGGTTCGCCTCGCCCGCCGCCATGCCGGGAAGATAGACGAGGTCAAAGGAGCGTGCTTCGCAGAAGCGCCTGACTGCGGCGAGTTCTTCGGGGCTGAAGGTCCCGTTCTTGACCAGCAGGGTACTGGTCTGCCAGCCGCGGATCACGACCAGGCGCTGCGCCACATCCTCCAGACCGGAACGTTCCAGCGCATCAATCGCAGTTGCCAGCACCTTCAGCGTATCGCGGGGCGGCATTTTGACCCAGCGGTTGATCGCCAGAAAGCCCCCTGGCCTGAGGTGCCGCAGGTACTCCCGCAGGGCCTCGACCGTATACAGGTAGTCTTCACTCAGGGCATACAGGCCGGTTGACGACGCCCCGAAACTGTCGAGGATCGGGATCTGTATCAGGTCATAGCGCCGGTCATCCCTGGCCAGAAACCCGCGCGCCTCGGCCGTGATAACCTGCACCCGCGGGTCGCGATAGATGTCTCCCGCGAACGCGCCATAGGTGTCACGTACCAGGTCGACGATCTGCGCATTCAGTTCGACCGCATCGATGTGTTGCGTGCCGAGATGCAGGGCCTGCAGCACGCTGGTGCCGCCGCCGGCACCCGGCACCAGGACGCTGGCCGGCGTGCTGAGATGATAGGGCAGGGCTGAGGTCAGCTGATCGAGGTAGTCAAGCCCGGCCGGATCGTCCGGGATCCGGGTGATGGCGGACGGGCCGTTGCCGTCAATGAACAGACCCAGCTGTTCCGGGGGTTCGCTCGTGGCATTGAGACTCAGCCCCGGCGCATGCCGCAGCGGGATCACGCTGCTCTCCACGACACTGATCAGGCCCAGCGGACTGGACTGCTGCTGCACGACACGCGTACCCGTGACCCGCAAGGTCTGGCTGAGATCCTTGTAGGGGGAGATCGCCAGGTCGGTCCATGTCGCCGGTATGATCGCCGGCGTGATGGCGAGACATGCCAGCAGCAGATAGGCGGCGCGTGAGCGCAGACCCGTCTCCCAGACCGCGACCAGTGCGGCGACGACCCCCATGGCCGACAGCAACTGCAGCGCCGGCATGGGGAAGAGCACGAACAGCAGCAACACGACACCGAGACTGCCCAGGCCGGCACCCATGAGGTCGGCGGCGTAGACGCGTGCCAGGCGGTCACGGTACTGCGCCAGGGCCAGCCCGATGGCGTTGGCTGCGAAGAAGAAAGGCAGGGACAAGACCAGGTACATGCCGATGAGGTTCAGCCACTGCCCGGCATCGTAGAGTAGCTCTTCGGGGTTGAAGGGTATCCGCTGCGCGGCCAGGAAACAGCCCAGGGTGGCCAGGCCGAACAAGGCGACATTGGTGATGAAGGCGCCGCGAAAATGCCGCAGCAGTGGCTTGAAGGCGAGCGCCAGGAAGGTGCCGCTGGCACCATAGCCCAGCAGGGCCAGGCTGATGATCATGTAGGCGTAGTGGTGCCACTGGATAATGGAGAACAGCCGGATCAGCAGCACTTCGTAGGCGAGCGCCGTCGCCGAGAGCAGGGCAACCGAATAGATCGGAAGCCGCTGCTGGCGGTCAGTGCTCACCGGTCAGGGGAACGAAGCGCACCGGAAGGATCTGGCGGGTTGTGACATGCTGATCATCATCCTTGCTCACCAGCACCAGTTGTTGCGTCAGAAAACGCCCGCCGACCGGTATCACCATGCGTCCCCCCGGTTTCAGCTGCTTGATCAGCGGCGGCGGCACATGGTCCGCGGCCGCCGTGACAATGATGGCATCGAACGGGCCATGCTCCTCCCAGCCGTAGTAGCCGTCACCGATGCGGGACCTGATGTTCGCGTAGCCGAGGCGCCTGAAGCGCGCCTGCGCCTGTCTGGCCAGGGGTTCGATAATCTCGATGGTGAAAACGGTCTCTGTGAGCGGAGCCAGGATGGCCGCCTGATAGCCGGAACCGGTACCGATCTCCAGCACCCGGTCACCCGGTTTGAGCTTCAGCAGATCGGTCATGATCGCAACGATGTAGGGTTGCGAGATCGTCTGCCCGTGGCCGATCGACAGGGGCCGGTTTTCATAGGCGTGGGCGCGCTGATCATCCGGCACGAACTGGTGACGGGGCACCGTGGCGATGGCCTCCATCACACGCGGATCGAGCGCCTCCGTGTCCAGATACACGCTGGTCTCGCGCACGTCGCTCTCGATTACCTCGACCAGCCTGGCGCGCGCCGCCGCATAGTCTGATTCCGACATCGAAGCGCTGGCCGTCTGGGTGATCAGGCTCAGGATGCCTGCACACCAGCAAAACAGAAAATGCCTGCACATGGGTCTGTCACTCACTCGTTGCGAAGAAGCCGTGCGGATCATCCGGTAGCGCCATTGTACCAGTATCCCTCTGCCATCAGGCGCCCGGTGGTCATTCATGCGGCACTCCGACGGTCTCGACGGACGCTCAGGCGAGGGTAAGGGTCCGGCGGCGGGCTGGCAACCCGTGCCGGGCGCGCCGGTGCCTCGCGCCTGCCCAGGGGGTTTCTGGTTATCTGTCATGCACCTGCTGGTCAAGGAAGACTTAATTTTCGGGGCCGGCCGCGGTAAATTGCTGCGGGGGCGCTGTGGTTAAAAGCGGCCGGCGATCCCGGCGCGACGGAACTGCGGCGGTCCTGCGATTGTCTCACCGATGCACGGGTGACAGCCGAACAGGGGTAACGAGGTCATGCAATGAATACGGGAGCGGTAAGCGAGAAGCTGTCTGATACAACGAGTACGGCCCAGGCGGCCTTCGCGCGCCTGCGCGAGGAGCTGGAGGGCCGGATCATCGGCCAGCAGGCGCTGGTCGACCGGCTGTTGATTGCGCTGCTGGCCGATGGCCACCTGCTGGTCGAAGGGGCGCCGGGGCTGGCCAAGACGACCGCCATCAAGGAGCTCGCGAGACGGGTACAGGGGGACTTCCACCGCCTGCAGTTCACGCCGGACCTGCTGCCCGGCGACCTGACGGGCACCGAGGTGTATCGTCCGCAGACGGGCGACTTCGATTTTCAGCGCGGGCCGATCTTCCACAACCTGGTGCTCGCCGACGAGATCAACCGGGCGCCCGCCAAGGTGCAGTCGGCGCTGCTGGAGGCCATGGGAGAACGGCAGATTACGGTCGGTCAGGTCACCTATCGATTGCCGCAGCTGTTCCTGGTCATGGCCACCCAGAACCCGATCGAACAGGAAGGCACCTATCCGCTGCCCGAGGCGCAGCTCGATCGCTTCCTGATGCATGTGCGCATCGGCTATCCCGGCGCGGGCACCGAAAAACAGATTCTCGAGCTTGCCCGCAGGCAGGCCCTCGAGGCCCGGCGCGAAGGCGTCCGGCCCGATGTCCTGCTCACCCAGGAGCAGGTGTTCGGTGCCCAGAAGGAGGTGCTCGAGTTGCACATGGCGCCGGCCGTCGAGGAGTACCTGGTGCAGCTGCTGCTCGCCTCGCGCGATCCGTCACCCTATGGGAATGAACTGCAGCGCTGGGTGAACTTCGGGGCCAGTCCGCGCGGCACCATCGCCACGGACCGTTGCGCCCGCGCGCATGCCTGGCTCAGGAATCGCGATTACGTTTCTCCCGAGGATGTCCAGGCCGTCGCCTTTGACACCTTGCGGCACCGGATTCTGATGTCCTTCGAGGCCGAGGCCGAGGGTGTCACGGCCGATGACTTCATTCGCGAGCTTCTGCAGCGGGTGCCCGTATCCTGAGCCATGCTGTCATTGCGCAGAATATTCGCTGCCCTGGGCGCCGCTGCCCCACCGGCGCCCAACGCGGCGGGGAGTCCCGGCTCCGCGGTGCGCGTCAGCGCCGAGGAGCTGATCGCGCTCAGGCTCAGGGCGCGTGACCTCAGGCTGGGCAACCGGCAACCGGCCCTGAGTAGCCTTGCGGGCGGTCATGCCTCGCGCTTTCGGGGCCGAGGCATGGATTATCTCGAGTCGCGGGCGTATCAGGCGGGTGATGACATCCGCAATATGGACTGGCGCGTGACCGCGCGGGCGGCCGGCCGGCCGCATGTCAAGCTTTACCAGGAAGAGCGCGAGCGTCCCGTGGTCGTGATGGTCGACCTCGGTCCGGGCATGTTCTTTGGGACGCGGGGTGCGTTCAAATCGGTGGTTGCCGCGCGCGCCGCTGCGCTGATCGGCTGGGCAGCCGTGCATCATCACGACCGTATCGGCGCGCTGCTGTTCAACGGCGGGCACCGGGAACTCCGCCCGCTCGGCGGTCAGCGCGGCGTGATGCGTCTGGTGCGTGAGCTCGTGAGGGCCGGCGAGCCGCAGGCAGGCGCTGCCCAGGTCCATGCCGGCGCCCTGACCGCAGCGCTGCTGCGCCTGCGCCGGGTAGCCCGGCCGGGCGGTCTGGTGTTTATCCTGAGTGATTTCTATGGCATCGATGACGAGACGCATGTCCACCTGCAGCGTCTGCGTCAGCACAGCGACGTGGTGGCCTGCCAGATCGTGGACGCCCTGGAGATTCAGCCGCCACCCCCGGGCCGCTATGCCATCAGCGACGGAATGCGCAGCGACATTCTGGACACCCGCTCGCAGGCGGTGCAGGCGGCCTATGCACGGTATTTTGCCGGGCACCATGCGCGTGTGCGCGACCTGATGCGCCGTGGCTCGGTGCCTCTGCTGCGGATTGCGACCAGCGACGATGTGGTCGAACGCCTGCGCAGCGGACTCGCCGGCCAGGCCCGCGCAGGGGGCAGCCCGGCGGAGGCGGCGGCATGAATCCGGGCAGCCCGCCGGCACTGGATCTGCGTGGTATTCACGCGCCGCCGCCACCCGAGCTGTGGCCGCCGGCACCCGGCTGGTGGGTGGTGGCGCTCGTGCTCGCCATCGCGCTGGTGGTTCTCGGCCGGCGCGGCTACCGGCATTACCGCGCGCGCCGGCAGCGCCAACAGGTACTGGCTGCCCTGGATGGGCTGGCCAGATCCTACAGCGCGGCGGATGCACAGGGTTTTGTAACGGGCGTGTCCACGCTGTTGCGGCGTGTCGCACTCGCGCGCTTCCCGCGGAAACAGGTTGCCTCCCTGCTCGGCAGGGACTGGTTGGGGTTTCTCGACGCGACCGGCGGCGAGGGTGCCTTCACCGCGGGGCCGGGGCAGGTATTGGCGACGGGCCCCTACGCCGTCCAGGTGGAGGTTGATGCCGAGGCCTTGATCGCGCTGGCCAAGGCCTGGATCACGAAAAACGCCGGAGTGACCCGTGAATCTTGAGTTCGCATGGCCCTGGCTGCTGGCCGCCTTGCCACTGCCCCTGCTGGTGGTCTGGCTGGTGCCGCGCGCAGCGCATACCCCGGTCAGCGCGTTGCGGGTGCCGTTTTACGCGGCGCTCGTTGCCGGGGGCGGGAAGGCAAAGGCCGGCCGATCGCGGCTGCGGCTGACAGCCGCGGTCCTCGCCTGGTTACTGCTGGTGGGCGCCGCCGCGCGTCCCCAGTTCCTGGGTGATCCCATCCGCCTGCCGGTCAGCGGGCGTGATATCCTGCTGGCGGTCGATATCTCGGGCAGCATGGAGACCCAGGACATGCGGCTCGGTCAGCGGCTGACCGACAGGCTGACGGCCGTCAAGTTCGTTGCCGGTGACTTTATCGAACGCCGTATGGGTGATCGCCTGGGCCTGATCCTGTTCGGGGATCAGGCCTACGTGCAGACGCCGCTGACATTCGATCGCAGCACCGTGCGCACGCTGCTCGAGGAGGCGGCTATCGGTCTGGCCGGCAAGCGCACCGCGATCGGCGATGCCATCGGTCTGGCGGTGAAGCGTCTGCGCGATCAGCCCCAGGAAAACCGCGTCCTGGTGCTGCTCACTGACGGTGCCAACACGGCGGGGAGTGTCGATCCCCTGAAGGCGGCCGACCTGGCGGCGCAGGAGGGTGTGCGCATCTATACGATCGGTGTCGGGGCCGAGGAAACCCTGGTGCGTGGCTTCTTCGGAACCCAGCGCGTGCCCGCGACGGAACTCGATGAGAAGACGCTGACAGTCATCGCCGCGAAGACCGGCGGCAGATACTTCCGGGCCCGCGATATTGCCGGTCTGCAGGAGATCTATGGCTTGCTCGATCAGCTGGAGCCGGTCAGTGAGGACGAGCAAACCTTCCGGCCGGTTCGCGAACTCTACCTGTGGCCGCTGGCAGCGGCGCTGGGCATCAGTGCGCTGCTGGTGCTGGCCGCCAGCGGCCTGCAACGCCGCCTGCCACTGAGCGGTATGCGCCATGCCTGAGGATTTCCACTTCCTTCAGCCTTTATGGTTTCTGGCGCTGATTCCCCTGGCGCTGCTGGCATGGCGGGTCCGCAACCCCGGCAGCGGCGAAGCCGCGTGGCGCCGGATCTGCGATGTCGAGTTGCTGCCCTATCTGCTGGTCAACCCCGGCAGGGGCGCCGCCCGGCTGCCGGTCTGGCTGCTGGCGGCCGGCTGGCTGGTGGCGGTTGTCGCACTGGCGGATCCCGTGTGGGAGAAGCAGCCCCAGCCGGTGCTGCGTAGCCAGGACGCACGTGTCGTGGTGCTGGACCTGTCGCGGTCGATGTATACCGCCGATCTCAAGCCGTCGCGCCTCGCGCGTGCCGTCTACAAGGTCGTGGACATCCTCAAACGCAGCGATGAGGGTCAGGTCGGTCTGGTCGCCTTTGCCGGCGATGCCTTCGTGGTGTCACCGCTGACCCGCGACGCCGATACCATTGCGGCGCTGGTCAAGGCCCTGGACCCGGACATCATGCCGGTGCAGGGTAGCCGTGCCGATCTGGGGTTGCGTAAGGCCGCTGAACTCATGCAGCAGGCCGGTGCTGGACGCGGCGAGATTCTGTTGATCGCGGATGGGTTTGACCCGGCGGCTGCGCGAGACGCGGCGGAGGAACTGCGGGCCGAGGGATACCGGACTTCCGTGCTGGGGGTCGGCACGGAGGCGGGTGCGCCACTGCCGAACGGCAGCGGCGGCTATGTGCGCGACGGCGCCGGTAACATCGTGGTGCCCAGGCTCGATACGGCTGCGATGCGCGCGCTGGCGAGCGCCGGCGGCGGGCGCTACGCGAGCATCAGCGGCAATGACGCCGACCTCGACTGGTTGATGCCAGAGGGCGTGCCAGGCCTGCACACCCAAACCGAGGACACCGGCCTGGAGACCGACAGCTGGCAGTCGCGCGGTCCCTGGCTGGTGGTGCTGTTGCTGCCACTGGCCGCCCTGGCATTTCGTCGCGGCTGGCTGCTGGGCGTGGTCCTGCTGGTCGCGGGAACCCTCGTGACACCGGAGCCGGCCATGGCGGCCAGCTGGGATGATCTGTGGATGCGACGCGACCAGCAATCCGAGCAGGCCCTGGAGGCAGGCGAATTCGACCGCGCGGCGCAGCTGGCGGAGGACCCGTTGCGGCGTGGCACGGCGCACTACCGGGGCGGCGACTATGCGCAGGCGCTGCAGGCCTTTGCCGGCACCTGCGGGCCCGATGGCGCGTACAACCGCGGCAATGCGCTGGCGCAGCTGGGTCGCTACGAAGAGGCGATCGCGGCGTACCAGCAGGCGCTGGCCGAGCAGCCGGACATGCCGGATGCCGAACACAATAAGGCCGTGATCGAGGAACTGCTGCGCCAGCAACAGCAGCAGGACCAGGACCAGCAACAGCAACAGCAACAGCAACAGGACCAGCAACAGGACCAGCAACAGGACCAGCAACAGCAGGATCAGTCAGGCAGCGACGCCCATTCATCGCCTCAAGCAGGCGAGCAGGGCGGACAGGACGGCAATGGCGTCAGCGAGGCTGACGCGCAGGCGCAGCCCGCGCAAGGGGCGCGCGCCGACGACGAGGCGTCGCAACAGGCGTCGGTGGATACGGCACAGGATGCTCAGGGATCGGAGACGCCGGCGGCACAGGCCGGGGGCGATGCCGGCCAACAGGCCGGACGGTCGTTCCCGCCGGCCGGCAGTGAAGAGCGGGGCGAAGACCTGACGCGGGATGCGCCCGCGCAAGCCGCCTCGACAGAGGATGACACTCACGTGCAACCGCCCCTCGCGCCCGCACAGCCGCTCGAACAGGCGGCTGGGTCGTCTAAAGAGACAGCTGCTGCGCAAGCGCGTTCGCCCACGGACGCCCAGGTGGCGGCCGAGCCCCTGACCAGCGAGGAGCAACAGGCGGCGGCGCAGTGGCTGCGACGTATTCCGGATGACCCCGGCGGCCTGCTGCGCCGCAAATTTCTCTATCAGTACCAGCAGCGCGCGACCCGCCCGGCGACCGACGGCAGCGAGCGCTGGTGAGGCATGAGACAGCCATGACGAGGGACAGAGTGATGCCGGGTAAAAAGCGACCAGCGAGACAGGGCAACGCCGCAACCACAGGCGGAATATGGAGCATGCTTGTGTTGCTGATGATGTTTACGCCCGGCGTGTGGGCAGATGTACAGGCGAGCCTCGATCGTACGACGGTGCATGCCGGTGACACGGTGACCCTGACCCTGGAGGCCGACGGCCAGAACCCCGGTGTCAGTCCCGATTTGTCAGCGCTCGAAAAGGATTTCACGATCCTCGGTACCAGCACCAGCCAGCAGGTGCAGATCATCAACGGGCGCCGCTCCGACAGGACACAATGGCATGTGGAGCTGGATCCCGGGCATACCGGTTCACTCGAGATTCCGGCGCTGCGGGTGGGCAATGAGACCACCCGGCCGCTCAGCCTGAAGGTTGTCGAGCAACCCGAGGCTGTGTCCGGCCAGGAAGCCAGGCCGTTGTTCATGGAGGTCGAAACCGAGCCGGAAGATGCCTCGCCCTTCGTCCAGCAGCAGATCCGTTACACGACGCGGCTCTATTACCGTGTTCCCCTGATCGAAGGCACGCTTGCAGATCCGCAGCCGAACAATGCCGTGGTAGAACGCCTGGGGGATGATACGCATTACACCACGACAATTGGCGGGCAACGCTATCAGGTCGTCGAGCGTCACTATGCGGTCTTTGCGGAAAAGAGTGGCACGCTGACCCTCCCGCCCGTCAGTTTCACCGGACGTGTCCCGTCGGAGTCCGACCGTCGCAGTCCGCGATCGCCCATGGGCACGATGATGGAGCAGTTCTTCGGGGGCGATCCCTTTTTCGACAATGGCCTGTTCGGGGGGCGCCTGCTGGGGGACCCCGGCAAACGCATCCGGGCACGCAGCCCGGCGCTGACTCTGGATGTCAGGCCGCGACCCGCCGCCTACACGGGTACGAACTGGCTGCCGAGCGAAGAACTGGTCCTGCGGGACGGCTGGGCGGAGAGCCCACCCGAGTTTCGTGTCGGTGAACCCGTCACGCGCACCCTTACCCTGGAGGCCAAAGGGCTTGCCGCCTCGCAGTTGCCGGTGATCCCGATTCCCGAGGTGTCCGGAATGCGTGTCTATCCGGAGCAACCCGTGCGCGAGAGTCGCAGCGACGGGCGCTGGGTCTATGGTCACAGCGAGCAGTCGCTTGCCCTTGTGCCGTCTGCGGCCGGGAAGCTCAGTGTCCCGGAGATTCGTCTGGCCTGGTGGGATGTTCGGGCCAATGAGCAACGCGTCGCCGTGTTACCCGCCTGGGAGGTGAACGTTCTACCGGCCGCTGGCGGTTCAGTCCCGGGCGCGGTGCCGCCTCAGCCCGCGGCTGCGGTCGACGACCCGGGCGATGCGGCGGCGCTCGGGGCACCGCCGGTGGCCGCGGCAGGCTGGACGGACATTCCCGGGATCTGGTGGCTATGGCTGGCTGCAGCTGCCGTGCTCACTGTGGCGGGCACGCGTCTGGCGTTACGCCCGTCGAGACGCGAGAGACGCGAGCCACCCGTGCCGGGGCAAGTTGCCGTCACGGCGTCGCAGGCGGTTGCCGATGTCCCGCGTGCCGGTGAGGCGCGGCGCGACCTGCAGGCGGCCTGCGCGAAAAACGATCCGAATGCCGCTGCCCGGGCGCTGCTGGCCTGGGCGGCGGCCGAGTGGCCGGATCATCCCCCCCGCAGCCTGGGCGCCATTGCCACGCGGCTGGCATCGGGCGCCGATGCGGTGCGGGCACTCGACCAGGCGCTGTATGCGCCCGGCGATCTGGCCTGGGACGGCGCGGGATTCTGGGACATCTTCCGGCAGGGCCTGCAGGCAAAGACAGCCGCCGCAGCCGATCGCGACGGTGGGCTTGCACCCCTTTATCCGCATTGAGCGAAGGCGCGATACCGCTGCGCCGGGGGGTGTTGTCCCGCAAGTGCAGCGTCCCCCGCGACGCTCAGGCCGAGCGGCCTGTCGCCGGTGCGGTCTGAGCTGTTCCGCGCAAGCGGCTGAGCGGCCGGATTTTTGTGAAAGGATCTTCACTGTTTGTGTAAGGTTATTGCGCGTCCGCAGACGGTTGGCAAAATTGTCCTCTGGCACGCGTCGCCTTACACTGTGAGGCGCCCATGGAGAGTGTCCGCTTCTACGATTACAAACCGGTTACGACGAGTCTGCATCAGGCGGTGATAGAGGGTCTGAGCCGCAGGCGGCGATCGATTCCGCCCAGGTACTTCTACGATACACGGGGCTCGGAACTCTTTGAGCAGATCTGTGAGCAGCCCGAATACTACCTGCCCAATGCCGAGTGCGAGATTCTGCAGCGCTATGCCGGCGAGATAGCCGAGCTGATCGGGCCCGGCAGTGTCGTGATCGAGCCGGGCGCCGGCAACAGTTGCAAGGTGCGTTTGCTGCTCGATGCGCTGCGACCGGCGGCCTATGTGCCCATGGATATCGCGGGTGAATTTCTTCTCGAGTCCGCTGCCGCGCTCGGCAAGGCGTATCCCTGGCTGGATATTCGTGCCGCCTGTGTCGACTTCGTTCATCAGCTGGTGGTACCGGATGACATACCCGATGGCCGCCGTCTCGCCTTCTTTCCGGGCTCAAGCCTGGGTAATTTCGAGCCGGCGGAGGCGGTCGATTTTCTGTCGAGAATTGCTCATGCGGTAGGCGCTAACGGGACGCTGCTGATCGGCGTTGATCTCAGAAAAGACAAGCCCACCCTCGATGCCGCCTATAACGATCAGCAGGGTGTGACCGCGGCCTTCAACCGTAACCTCCTGGAACGCATCAACCGGGAACTGAATGCCGATTTTGATCCCGACCTGTTCGCCCACAAGGCGTTTTTCAACGAGGCGGCCGGCAGGATTGAGATGCATCTGGTGAGCGAGTGTGACCAGCGCGTGCGGGTCGATGGTCATGTCTTTGATTTCTGCACCGGCGACACCATCCATACCGAGTGCTCATACAAATATACGCCGGAGGAATTTCGACGGCTCGCCGCCAAGGCGGGTTTTCACGAGGTTCGCTGCTGGCTGGATTCGCAGGAATTGTTCAGCGTCCACTACCTGGAACTGCGCTCCTGAACCCGGATCTGCCCGTGAGCAGGGGTGCCGCTGATTGCGGTGTGACGGCTGGCAGGCTAGCCCGCATTTCTCACCGGGATCCCGGATGCTGGCGCAGGGCTCGTGTGTCCGGATGCCGCGCTGGAGGGAAAGTGGTAGCCGTAGCTACCACTTGAGTGAAGCGCAAGTCCGGGCGCGCGAGAACCAGCCAGGGCCGGGATAGGCACAGCCTGATTACACGCTGTCTTTTCCCTGATCTGCACTCTGTTCGTTACCTCAGTGCATTATGTGACTCTATCGCCGCCCGGTGAGAAATGCGGGCTAGTACTCTTTCAACTTAAGAATAACGGATGCTGACAAATCAGGCTGAGTGTCCGTATTTTTATTTATAGCCACGGAATCCACGGAAGGACACGGAAAAAATTCTAATGGGTGTTGGTTCTTTCCGTGTTTTTCCGTGGCCATCAGATCCGTCATTATCAGATTGAAAAACCACTAGATGCCCATGTTGCTCAGTTTCATCATGATGTCATTCATGATCGAGGTAAGTCTGGGATGGGAGACTTCGAGCTCCAGCATGGAGTCCCTGAGCCGATCGGCAAGGTCCTCGTGAAGTTCGCTGTCTTCGGGATTTTCAAGCTTCTGTTCCAGGTCTTGAACCAGCTGTTCCAGCTTGTGCCTGGATGCTTCGTCGGCGGTATCCAGCGCCGCGATCTCCAGGCGCAGTTTCTCCAGCGCCTGGGTGAGTTGGGTTTCATTTATCATGGGCGTGTTCCCGCGGCTGCAATCTAGCGCTTTTTGAACAGTACGTCATGCTCTTCGAGCTCCTGGATCTCCTCGAGTTGCTTCAGGGTGTAAACGTCGTCGCCGATTCTGAACTCGGTGTAGCCGCTGTTGATATTGGCGTGCTCGGCGATGTTGAGCAGTTCTCTCATGATATCAATTCGCTCCATCCCTTCGTCAATGAATCCCTCCATGATCCGGCTCAGGTCAAAAATCTTATCGCTATCCATAAGTAACTCCTCGCTGGAAAATACTCGGCAGTGACGACCCCCTGCAATCCGCCTCGCTCCGGATCGTGCGGCGCGCTGCCTTCATCTCCTGACAAACCGGTCTGTCCGCCTGGCAGTCATGTTTGGCTCTTTATCGTCAGGGCGGCAGGTCTCACCCGCAGGACGCACCCGTTCAGTATAGCTACCCGGAGTGAGGATAGGCCATCTTCATGGGCTGGACGATATCATCAAACGCCTCGGCGGAAAGATAGCCCAGCGCGAGACAGGCTGCCTTGAGTGTGGTGCCTTCCTGCTCGGCCTTATGCGCAATCTCGGCGGCCTTATCATAGCCAATTTCCGGGCTCAGCGCCGTCACGTTCATCAGCGAACGCTCGCTGTATTCGTGCAACCGCCGGCTGTTTGCCTGCAGACCCTCGACCAGGAACCGGCGGAAATCCCGACAGGCGTCGCTGAGTATTCTGACCGAGTGCAGGAAGTTGAAGATCATGACGGGCTTGAAAACGTTGAGCTCAAAGTTGCCCTGGGAGCCGGCAAAGCCGAGTGCCGCGTCATTACCCATGACCTGAACGCAGACCATGGTCATGGCTTCGCACTGTGTCGGATTGACCTTTCCCGGCATGATGGAAGAGCCCGGCTCGTTGGCCGGCAGGATCAATTCGCCCAGGCCGCAGCGGGGCCCGGATCCCGCCCAGCGGATATCGTTGGCGATCTTCATGAGCGAGGTGGCCAGGGTCTTCAGTGCACCGGATGCCATGACCAGCGCATCGTGGGCGGCCAGTGCCTTGAACTTGTTCGTCGCCGCGACGAAGGGTAATTCTGTCTCCCTGGCGATTTCCTCGGCACACAGCCTGTCGAAGCCGGCCGGGCTGTTGAGTCCGGTGCCGATCGCCGTGCCGCCAATCGCCAGTTCGTAGAGTCCCGGCAGAATCATCTCGAGCCGCACCAGGTCGGCATCGAGTTGCGCCACATAACCTGAAAATTCCTGCCCGAGTGTCAGTGGAACCGCGTCCTGAAGGTGGGTGCGGCCGACCTTGACGAGGTCTGCGAATGCTTCGGCCTTGTCCGCCAGCGCGTTGCGCAGTTCCGTGACGGTCGGGATAAGGCGCTCGCGTATATCACTGGCTGCCGCGATATGCATGGCCGTGGGGAAGGTGTCATTCGACGACTGGGACATATTGACGTGGTCGTTGGGGTGGACGGGATTCTTGCTGCCCAGCGTGCCCCCGGCCAGTTCGATGGCACGGTTTGAAATGACCTCATTGCCGTTCATATTCGTCTGGGTCCCGCTGCCCGTTTGCCAGACATGCAGGGGAAAATGGTCGTTCAGCGTGCCGGCAATGACGTCTTCCGCGGCGCGCACGATGAGCTCCGCGCGCCGTTCATCCAGCTTGCCGAGATTGCGGTTTGCAATCGCGGCGGCCTTTTTGAGTATGCCGAGCGCATAGACGATCTCGAGCGGCATCAGATCGTTACCGATCGAGAAATGCACCAGAGAGCGCTGCGTCTGGGCGCCCCAGTAGCGATCGGCGGGGACTTCAATTTCCCCCATGCTGTCAGTTTCGATGCGATATGCCTTGCTCATTTCACCGGTCCGGATGTTGCGCTTTCCCGATATGCCACCAGCCTAGAGAGTACATATGAGAACGGTCTGTTAGTCAAATGGTGGTATCCAGTGGCCGGCCTGCGCAGGCCGCTCCGCCGTGCGGCGGGTCTGCGGATTTGCTAAGCTCGGGACTACGAAGGTTAGGGAGCGATCAAACATGAAAGTCTTAAGGGTTCGCCTGGTGTTTTTCCTGGTGCTGGGGGTTTGTGCGCTGGTGGCTTGTGGTGACTTTGAGCTGGGCTGGCCAGGCAATATCGGCGGCGGCGGCGGAGACGCGATTGCGCAGACGGGAGGTCCCGAGTACACCATCAGCTTTGTCTGTGGTGCGAACCCCAGCGGCTCGCTGGACAGGGTCCTGCCAGGTCAGTATGCGACGCTGGTGAACATCTACAATCCCAGTAATCTGACCGAGACCGTGAGCTTGAAGGTCAGTCTCGCGTTCCCGCCCGGCGGCCTGGAGGTTGGTGACATATCGGGATTTCTGAACAAGAATATTTCCTCCGGCAGGTCGATAGAGGTCGATTGCGATTCGATTCGCAACGATATCTTTACCAGCAACATCTCCACAACGTTCTTCACCGGGTATCTCCTGCTCGAGACTACGGTGCTGATGGATGTAACAGCGACCTACACGGTGGGCTCGGTAGACGCGGTAGCCAGTGTCAATATCCAGAAGATACCGGCGGTGCGCTAGCCCGGTACTATTCTGAAAGTTCTTATGTCGATCGGACGGCCGTAAGCAGCGAGGCCATGCGTGCGATTACAGCAGTGGTGCCGCCAGATGAACCGCGTTTTCGAGGAAGCGCCGCGCCAGCGGACGTCGTTGCCATTCGCTTGCGTCCAGTATAACCGCGTCGCGTATGTAGCCGAGCTGCATGTCACGTATCTGTGACGTGAGGTCCCGGTTGTAGATGAGCAGTGAGAGCTCAAAGTTCAGCCACAGACTGCGCATATCCAGATTCACGGAACCAAACAGGCAGAAACTGCCATCCACGGTAATCGACTTGGTATGCAGCAGGCCGCCCTTGAAGGCGGCAATCCGAACGCCTGCGGCAAGCAGTTCGTCAAAAACCGCCCGACCTGCATAGTCCACCAGCCTCGAATCGTTTTTCGCCGGGATGACCAGGGTCACTTCGACGCCGCGCTGGGCCGCGGACAGCAGGGCCGTCAGCAGGGACTCGTCCGGCACGAAATACGGTGTGGTTATGATGAGCTCGTGCTGTGCCGCATAGATCGTGGTCAGCATCAGTTGCAGGATCGCGAGTGGCTTTGGCATGGGGCCTGAAGGCACGACCTGCAGTGCAACCGGGCCTCTTTCGTCCACCGGCCGGACGTCGTGGCTGGATTCGAGGCTGTCGAGACCCGTCCCGGTTACGATTTCCCAGTCCTGGATGAAGGTTCCGGCGAACGCCTCGACCGCAGGTCCTTCGATGCGCACCATGGCGTCGATCCACTGACCCACACCTTCCTCCTGCTTGAAGAAGCGCGGGTCCACCAGGTTCTGGCTGCCGGTGTAGGCGATCTTCCCGTCAATGACAGCAATCTTGCGGTGGTTGCGAAGGTCTGCTCGCGAAAAAATGGTGGAAAGCAGACCGACGGGGAGGGCGCTTGCCAGCTGCACACCTGCCGCCTTCAGGCGTGTCGCGCCATGGCTGCGCAGAAAGGGTTTACTGCCCAGCGCATCGAGCAGGACACGGCAGACCCGGCCGCGCTCTGCCGCCTTGATGAGTGCCTCCAGAAGCTCGTCGGCAAGGCCTCCCGGATACCAGATATAGAACTCCAGATGACAGGTGCTCTGGCACTGGTTGATATCCTCGATGAGCGAGTGGAACACACTGGCAAAATCCTGCAGCAGCTCGACCTGGTTTCCCTGCAGCGCCGGAAATCCGGTCACAGACTGAGCCTGCCGCTGCAAGGGTATCGCCAGGGGGCTGATGACCGACCAGTCGACTGCCTCGCGAATACGCAGCGACTGCTTCCACTGGGCATACAGGCCCTGGGTGGCGATGCCGCGTTTCAGATACTTTTCGCTCACGCGGTTTTCCCCGACAAACAGATAAATCAGGACTCCGATGACAGGAACGCTGAGAATCAGGGCGAGCCAGGCCAGCAGAACACCGACGGGGCGACGGCGCATAATGACGCGTGCCGACAGACCGATAACGACGGTCCAGTGGAGGACGACGGCGGCGAGTGCAAACCAGCTGAATTCTTCCATGCGGGCTCCGGGGCGACTGTTGCGAGCTGACAAGGGCCGGATTATAAACGTCCCGGGCGCGTGTGCTGAACCCGAAACCCGGTTCCGCGTTCCTTGCTCTCAGGGCCCGGCTGGCTGTTGAAAAACCCTCATGCGGCACAATACGGCGTTACCAATCGGCTCAAAATGCGGGGCCGCGAAGCGGCAAACTGCGTATACACTGCGCTTTTTCGCCGGTCTGTGCCTTGTCTTGCCCGCGCCTGAGACTTTTTCAACAGCCTGCTAGTACGCTATGCAACTTGAAAATAACGGATGGTGACAAAGTGAACTGATGGTCAGTGGTTTCATGCATAGCCACGGAATCCACGGACGGACACGGAAACAGGTCTAATGCGTGTTGGCGCTTTGCGTGTTTTTCCGTGGCTTCCGTGGTCATACTATCCGTCATCATTCGACTGAAAAAGCACTGGGGAGAATTCGGTATGCATTTCGACATCATCAATCCCGCCACCGGGGAGAAGGTCAACAGCTATCCGGAGATGCCGCCTGAACAGGTGCAGGATACCCTGGCGCAATGCCATGCCGCCCAGCGCGAATGGCGCCGGACTTCCCACGCGGAACGGGCCCGCCGAATGCTGGCCGCCCGCGAGATACTGCTCGCAAACAAGGATGAGTACGCGCGCCTGATGGCGCTCGAAATGGGCAAGATCTACCCGCAGGGGATCGCCGAGATCGAGAAGTGCGCCTGGGCGTGCCAGTACTACGCGGAGACGGCAGCCGGGTTCCTCAGTCCCGAATCGATCCAGACCGAGGCCTGCAAGAGCTTTGTGACGTTCAATCCGCTGGGCATCGTGCTGGCTGTCATGCCCTGGAATTTTCCGTTCTGGCAGGTGTTCCGCTTTGCCGTACCCGCCCTGCTGGCGGGTAATGGTGCGCTGTTGAAACATGCACCGAATGTTGTCGGCTGTGCCCTGAGGGTTGAAAAAATTTTCCGGGATGCCGGTTTTCCCGAACACCTGTTCCGTACCCTGGTGATCGGTATCCCGCAGACGACACAGCTTATTCATCATCGCCTTGTCGCAGCGGTCAGCATTACGGCCAGTGTCGGCGCAGGCAGGGCCGTGGCCAGCGAGGCGGGCAAGGCACTGAAGAAATGTGTCCTGGAGCTCGGCGGTTCCGATCCCTTCATCGTTCTCGAGGATGCCAATGTCGACAAGGCGGTTGAGGTCGGCATCATCGGTCGTTTCCAGAACAGCGGGCAAAGCTGTATCGCAGCCAAGCGATTTATCGTTGTCAAAGCGGTGCGCGAGGAATTCGAGGCCAGGTTCGTCGAGGCGGCCGGCAAGCTGAAGATGGGAGACCCGATGGAGGAAGGCGTCTACATCGGTCCGCAGGCCCGGCTCGATCTGCGCGACGCCTTGCATGAGCAGGTCAGGCGGAGTGTCGCAGCGGGTGCTCGCCTGCTGCTGGGGGGTGAGATCCCGGACGGTCCCGGTGCCTTTTATCCGGCAACGGTGATTACCGATGTACAACAAGGCATGGCTGCCTGGTCAGAAGAACTCTTTGGCCCGGTGGCCAGCATCCTCCCGGTTGAGGATGAGGCTGAGGCGATAGCCGTGGCAAACGCCACCGACTTTGGACTGGGTGGAGCCGTCTGGACGCGGGATCTCGCGCGCGGCGAGCATATTGCTGCCGACAGGCTCGAATCGGGCGCCGCCTTTGTCAATGATATGTCGAAGTCGGATCCCAGAATGCCCTTCGGCGGCATCAGAAACTCCGGCTATGGACGCGAACTCTCGCGGTTCGGAATCCGGGAATTCGTCAATGTCCACTCGGTATGGGTCAATCAAGCGGATTAGCCGGAAGTTGGCGACCGGTTTATTCAGAATAGCCGTTCCCTCAGCCATGCCGGCTCACCCGCCGCGCGCAATCAGAAGGTCTGCGAGTACGTTTGTCACCCCCGGTGCGCCGTGCGCTGCCAGGGGTGCCGCGGGTGGCCGGTACTGCATGCGTCTTCCCGGTCCGGACTGAATGCCGGTGTGGCGCGTTAATGTGCACCCCGATTTCGCCGATACAATCTCGGCCAGCGAGGTCGAATCGGCGATCGCACGGCTCGACAGCCTCATCAAACAGGTCCACCCGACCGTCACAGCCGAGGCGCGGCGGGCGGTACTGGATCGAGTGACAACAAACACGGCACGGATATGAAGCAGCAAGTTCAGCAGATTGACCCCAAAATCCTCAAGCGGTTTTCCATTTTCGAGGGACTGACGCCGGACCAGCTTGGTTTGCTTGCACAGAATATGACCGTGCACCGCGAACGTGCCGGCCGCAAACTGTTCGAACGTGGTTCGACGGACAACTGGACTTACTTGTTACTCGACGGTGAACTGGAGGCCCAGGCGGCGGACGGTGTCAAATGGGTGATCGCGGCGGGTTCCGATAAGGCGAAAACGCCGATTGCCCAGTTGAAGCCGCGTCAATATGACGTGAGGACGCTTGCGCCAGCCAGGCTGCTGCGCATTGACGAGGTCTATCTTGGCAAGCTGCTCAAAGGTGGTGGCATGGCGAGCCTGCAGGTGGACCCGGAGGCGGAGGGTTCGCGCGCGGTGGCGGGTGAACTGTTTTATGAACTCTATCAGGAGCTCAATCAAGACCGCTTGAGGCTGCCGAGCTTGCCCAACCTGGCACTGCGCATCCGCCGCACCATTGATGCGCGCAATGCAGGTGCCGATGCCATCGCCAGGGTCGTAAGCACCGACCCTGCGATTACCGCCAAGCTCATAAAAACCGCCAACAGTCCGCTGTACCGGGGTCGATCGCCTATCGACAACTGTGCCTCAGCGATTATTCGCCTCGGAACAGATACGACCCGGCAGTTGATCGTCTCCTTCGTTATGCGGGATCTGTTCCGCACGCGCTCGCCGGTACTGAAGGACCGAATGGAGACGCTGTGGCGCAACAGTACGCTGGTGGCCGCCATCTGCTTCGTACTGGCGCGAAGATCCGGTCACTTTGATCCGGAAAAGGCGATGCTGGTCGGACTGCTGCATGACATCGGGGTCGTACCCCTTATCAGCTACGCCGAGAAGTATGCGGATATCACCACACAACCCGATAAGCTGGAAGGGGTGGTCAGTGAACTGCGTGGCCAGATTGGCGCGATGATTCTCCGCAAATGGGAATTTCCGGACGAGTTTGTCGAAGCTGCCCGGGGTGCCGAAGACTGGAACCGCAACCCGGGACCGAATCCCGACTACTGTGACCTGGTATTGATATCCAAGCTGCACAGTTTTGTCGGTACACCCCGGACGAGAGCTGTTCCCGCCATCGACCAGGTTCCCGCCTTTGCCAAGCTGGCATTGGGAACGCTGACGCCAGAGGTCATTCTTGACATCCTGAAGGCGGCCAGGGAGCAAATTGCCGAGGCACAACAACTGCTGGTGGACTAGATCCGGATGAGGAATTGCTCCGTGCAGGACGCAGTGGCGTCTGTATCGCCGGGCCACGTGCGGAAGGCATATTCCACAAGCCGCGTGCAGCCAGGGCTGAGATCACCCGGCGATTTCTGCTTATGGTGGTCGACGTCGGCGACCTGGCTGTGCCCGGAAGCGGGCTGCAACAAGCCGCTGTAGAAGCTGTCGGCGAAGCCCGATACTACGGCATACGCGTTCAGCCCTATGGTGACTGCTACGATCAGCAGTGCGATTCCCAGTCGTTTCGTGCATGCATCCATTGCGACTACCTCCTTACCGGTCGGTACCAGGAAGAGCCTAGAGAGTTTCAGTTACAACGTTGTGACCGCACTATGAAACGTGAGTTTCAGTTACAACTTTGTGGCCGCCCTACGAAGCCTGCCGAGCAAGTCTCATGCCAGATGTGAATGGTTCACAAATACTAAACGTAAACATAAACATAGGATTGTTGACTGAACCCCGTCTGGGGTGTCTGTGCACCAGGATAATGAACCGCGGCCTGCCGTTGCACCGAAAAAGTGCCGGGTCGCTGTATGCGTGCGCTGTCCCGCGCGCGCGGGTATAGGAGTTCACCGCGGCTTGCAGAACTCCCCGGATGCCGTGCAGACTGCAGGCTGTGAACTGATCCAGCCTGGAGTTATCCCGTGTTCGACGACCTGCACAGTAAGCTGCGTATGCCGACCCAGAGTGAGGCCCTGCCCGGGCGGAACGAAAGAATGCCTGTCTCGCAGACACACTTTGTGAGCGGCCACCGCCAGGCGCCACCGTTCCCGAAAGGGATGGAGATGGCGATGTTCGGCCTCGGTTGCTTCTGGGGTGCCGAACGTCAGTTCTGGCAACAGAAGGGTGTCTACTCGACAGCCGTGGGCTATGCCGCGGGTATCACACCTAACCCCACTTATCAGGAGGTGTGTTCCGGCCTGACCGGGCACAATGAAGTGGTGCGCGTGGTTTTCGATCCCGGGGTGATCTCATACGCCGACCTGCTCAGGGTGTTCTGGGAAGTGCATGATCCGACCCAGGGTATGCGGCAAGGTAATGACAGGGGCACGCAGTACCGCTCGGGTATCTATGTCTATGGCAAGGAGCAAAAGGCGCTAGCGGAGGCCTCGCTTGCGGCCTATCAGAAGGCGCTCGACAAGGCCGGTCGCAAGCGCATCACGACAGAGATCCTTGATGCCCCGGAGTTCTATTACGCCGAGGACTATCATCAGCAATATCTGGCAAAGAACCCGCAGGGCTACTGCGGGCTGGGTGGCACCGGGGTCTGTTTTCCCATGGCCAGAGGGGAGAATGCTTCCTGATTGTGCCACGGCTGCGCCCGCATGCTGGGCCGGACCAGACGCGGCCGATTATGCTGCAGGTGACTGCGAATCTGCCGGAGGAGGGAACAGCGAGCGCGCCGGTACCTGCTGCCAGCGGTCCGGCCATGCAAAGCTGCTTGCCCTGATGCGTCTCAAGACGAATTCGCATTTAGGACCCGCGGGCCGGGAATCCGGGGCCACGAGAGGCCTCTGCCTCATGCCGACGGTCGGGGCTGCAAATCCCGTCAGATCGCTGACAAGGTCTACTGCAAGGTGGCGAGACACCGGCAGAGCTGATCTTGGAGCATCCTGATCAGCCTGGTCAGGGAGATTTCATCAGGGACATCCTGAATGTCCGAAAACCAGACCTCTTCCACCTGACAATCCGCATCTGCTCGTTCGTCGGTCACCAGTGGCGCACCGATGAACACGCCGCGATGTCCGTTCTCGAGTTCTACGGTGACCAGCTGCATGGAAACAGTTTTCATTGCGCATCCTCCATCGATCTCAATGCTGTCCAGTTCAGCATCAAAATCTTTCATGGGCCCATCAATTGTTAAGCAGGATGTGTGCCATGCGTTCTGGGGTCGGTAGGCGGAGTACCTGGCAAGCGGAAACACGCCTCCGGCCACTCGGATCAATGCCAAACCGAGCGCAGTGCCAGGACTGCGTGCACAGAGTCAGTCGCCTGATGAAACCAGCGGGTGCTGTAAAGATGGCGCCCCGAAGAGGATTCGAACCTCTGACCTTCCCCTTAGGAGGGGGATGCTCTATCCAGCTGAGCTATCGGGGCGGGTGAAATACGGACAGTGCTCGATAACGGGGCGCGGCGTATTTTGCCATGAAAGCGCAAGCCTGCCCAGTTAGGCGGGGGCCTGCAGCGATTCGGACAGGCAGGCGCTGAGGCGCCGCCTCATGTGTTTGACCTCGGCAAAGGAATAGGGCTTTGCAGGGGCATGTCCCCACACAGGCGCTGGCCAGGCCGGGTCGTGGCGGAAGCGTGCGATATGGTGGATGTGCAATTGCGGGACGATATTGCCGAGCGCAGCAAGATTGAGCTTGTCGGGGCTGAAGAGCTCCACCATGCAGCGGGAGAGCAGGGTGGACTCTTTCATCAACAGTGTCTGGTCGGCCGGTGCCAGCTGGTAGATTTCGGTGACGTCATCGCGGTCGGGTACGAGGATGCACCAGGGGAAGTTGGCATCGTTCATCAGTAACAGATGACACAAGTCAAAACGGCCGATCTTGATGCAGTCTTTTTCGAGTTTCGGGTGAAGTGCAGCCATGGCGCGATTATACAAAGTAAAGCCACCCGAAGGTGGCTTTAAGTAATCGCGCAGCCTGTGCCGTGTGAGGTTTCGTCTTCTGACTGTCAGTCAGAAGACGCCACAGCCGCGGGCGCGGGTCACCATCAGCTGTCAGGAAAGCAGGTACAGAAGGAAGGCCTGAATCACAATGCCCATGGCAACCGCGACGACCACCCCCGACACCACCTTGCTTGCGTCAATCTGCGGTTTCGATTCATAGTGTCTGTCCATCTGTCTTCTCCTCTCATGGGCCACGAAGGAATTACAGGGTTGCACAACCACGAACTTGCAGTGACGCGGAAGCACCTCGAAACTGCAAGCCCCGCACCGCCAATTGAGTCCTATCCTGCGGAGATTCTCTGTGAGGTCTGTCACAGTTCCCCACCTAGCCACGAAAACGGTGTCGCGAAGCCGATGAACGAAAACCGCCGGAACGTGCGGGCGGCGCGGGATGCCTCTCGCCGGAATTTCTGGAATGCCCTGAGGGCAGGTGTGTGATTCCGCCTGATGGGGTGACTCGTGTGATTGGCGGTATGACGCGCCTCCGAGAGCCGGGTCTTGCCAAGTGCCTCGCGCAGACCCTCGCGCCGCTTACTTGAACCGGCGTCTCGCTATGATAATCAAGGCGATAAGGACGAAGCCGAGTAGCCATAATGCGTCCGGTACGGGCGGAAAGGCGCCACTCGACTGACCTGGTATCTGAATCCCGTGACTTATCGGGTCAGCGGTCCGAGTGATCGCTCTGACCGGCAGGGACATCATGCCCATGGCAAAAAACAGGCCAACCACGGTGCCCCGCAGACCTGATTTCACGGATTTTATGCCCGGAGAAGGCTGGACCAGCGGTTGTGTCGCGAGCAGGGTGGCCGCGCGCGCCAATATTCTCAAGGTTTCGAAAGGGATGGCTAGCCTAATACGTCGAAAAACCAGGGAAATTTTTGTTCGTATTCCGGCCGGCGCAGTAGGATTATCCATGATCTGACAGCCTCCTGGCATATGTGGGTGGCGCGTAGTGTAAAGGTGGGCGCCGTACAAAAACCTCGACAGGTTCACGACTGGGCGAATCAGTCTCGCGGTTTCCGCCTGCCGGAGGTGAGTCTCTTGGCTCCCGGGCGCCGCTGGAGCGGGCGGTGCCCGTTCGAGCCAGGTGCAGCCCTGACCAGACGGGCAGTAAACCGGCGTCTTGTCAGTTTATCGGTCGAGCGGGAAACTTGTGGAGCCGCCCGAAGGCGGCTCCAGAACTGTGGGAAAGGCGGCTGTTTCGACCCCTCGAGTCTGTCTGTCACTCAAGCAACTGGCCGGGAACGGAGGCACGTACTTCCCTGGGTATGTGCATCCAGGCTGTTCCCGGCAGACGCAGTGCTCTCGACACTACAAGGTTCGCACTGCCACGCTTGTCGACCCGCGCGTCGCACCATTGGCATTCCTGAAGCGCAGAAAGATGCGGTTATTCGCCGGGTCAAAGGCCACTGCTCCCGTCCCCGTCACAAACACCGAGAACGTCGGGGTGGCACCGGCAGCAATCGTGGTCGTGACACTGCTGGTCGGAGGTGACAGACATGCGCCGGTAGTAGCATTTGTTTCGCAAATGAACAATACCACCGGCAGCGTCGCACTGCCCGTGTCTGCCGCCGCCGTGATCGTGCCCTGGCTGCCGACATTGACTGTTGCCACGGCGAATGCATTGGCACCCGTATCACCTGGCAGGTTAACAATGCCGTCTCCTGTCGGTGTGGCCGCCAGGGCGACAATGTCAGATACCGGATTAGTCGATGCCGACAACAGCAGGGTATTCAGTCCGATTGTCACTGGCGCCGGATCGCTGTTCGCGCAGTCAAAAGCCAACTCCACGTCGGTGGAGGGGATCGTAGCCGTCGGTGTAAACGCGAATACGAAGCTCTGGACGCCACCCGCCACAATATCCACCGGCGTATCCGGTGTCCCAGTCAGTGCGTTTGTAGCTGGATCCGTGGTCTGATAAGAGAAACTGGCGGGTACACTGGTCACCGGAGTAATGCCGCAGCTGGTAGCGGTTGCGGTGGCCGGATTAATCATGGTCGCAAATGCCGTGGCGGTGTTCCCAACCTGTACCGAGCGGCTGGCGGGTAGAATCGAAGCGGCCGGCGCGGCCACGAGACAGCCGGGATTGGCTGCATCGACGTAAGTTGCCAGGTCTGCCGGAGCATTCAGTGCCTGTATATAGTTGTTACAGTCGTAGCCCGGCATCATGAGCATGCCAATCTCGACGATACTCGTTGCCTGGTCGCCGTCCGGATCCGAGCCTTCGGCCGAGTTGGCCCCATAAGGGTTCAGCGCTCCTCCACCATCGAAGTCGAAGTGGCAGGTGCCGCAGGTGTCCAGTCGTGTACCCGTGGTCGAATAGGTGTTGTTGAAATTAGTCAGCAATCCTGGGAAGGCCCAACCGTTCGAGCCGATGAACAGCAGAGCGATGCCCAGCGACACGCGCGGAGCCAGCTTTCTTGTAGACGAAAACATGGTTATGAAGTCTCCTGATGTTATCCGGTTGGCGAGATATGAGGTACCGTCTTGGCTGCGCAGGCAGAACTGCGCGGAGCTACGCCGCAAAAGTATAGCAACAAACTGCCCTCGAGGTTGCGGCTTATTGCAGTGGCGTCATTTCTGCCACTTCATCCGGGGTTTTGTGCGCGATCCCCTTGTGGCAGTCGATACAGGTCTTGCCCTCTTTGGGGCCATTGATATGGTCTTGTCTGCCTTTTTCTGTCTGCTTCGCCAAGGCAAACTTTTCGGGTTTATGGCAGGCACGGCACTCGCGCGAGTCATTCGACTTCATGTACGCCCAGACCTCCTCGGCGAGGCGGGCGCGGTTGGCCTCGAACTTCTCCCGGGTGCTGATGACGCGCGTGACGAACTCGCCGTACGTGTCGAGAATGCCCGACTTGGTCTTGACGAAGAGCAGGTCGGGATACTGACGCGGGATGTGGCAGTCATGGCAGCCCGCCTGTACCCCCACTGTGTTCTTGTAATGCGGTGAGTTCTTCCATTCGGGGTCGATGAACTCGGCATGCGAGTGGCAGGCAGTGCCACAGAACTCATTGGTTCCGGTGTAGTGAATCGCGACCTGTGACCCGATGATGAAGCTGGAGCCGACGGCGAACATGGCGAAGCCGCCCAGCGGAATGCCCAGCAACCATTTACTCTTGGGGCGATGCCAGAGGCGTTGCCACCACCCCGGCTTGCCGTTGGGGCCTGCTTCATTCGCCATTGCCAAGGGACTCCTTTTTGCCTGGTTTCTCCCGCCAGCCAGACCATACGTGGCGGCTTGGTCGACCCAATCCCCCGGGAGAAATCGCTTCAGATTCGAATGCCGATCAATGCTCTGCCGGAACCGCGCAGACCAAGACGATTAACATAGCCCAGCCCGTTACGGGTGGCAACAGCGCAACGGCTGGCCTGACATGACGGAAGCATCCGCCATCAACGTCCCATCTTCGAGCCTGGCCTTACTTTATCAGACCCAGGCGATGGATGCGGTACAGCTGCGCCCCGGCTGGAAGTCTTCAGCCTGGCACCGAAACACCGGGCAGTGGCCGGCGTGCCGGCGTAATGCGGCAGCCAGTGGTGAGTGCTAAACTGAGTCTACGATGTCGGGAGGAAGGCGCTTATGAAAAAGCGAGCCGAGGGTCTTGCGTCCAGGGCAAGGGTCTTCAAAGAGACTCTGCCCTGTACGGTTGGACTGTTTATGAGCTTGTTCTTGCTCGCGCAAACCTCCGCGGGAGAACCTGCGGATCAGGACCCGGGAGACACGCAGCAGACAGCCCAGTTCACCGACGATGGCATTGACGCCTGTCTGTTGTGTCATAACGTGGACAGAATGCGGGTGATATCGAAAACCCCGCATGGCAAGAAAGACGACCCGCATACGCCATTCGCCAAACAGGGTTGCGAGTCCTGCCATGGGCCGGGAAGCCAGCACGTGACGCGATTGCGACGCGGCAAGCACCGCCCGGGGATGATCGACTACGGCAAGGACGCGGCGACCTCCGCAATGCAGCAATCCGAGACCTGCCTGGACCGCTGTCACGCGGAAAAGCTGGGCGAGGTCGAAGGGATGGAATGGGAAGGCAGCACGCACGCCATCGCCGTTATGGAGGCGAAAGATGGCACTAAACAACGCGTCGCCTGTTCAGCTTGCCACCAGATGCACGCTGCCGAGGACCCTGTGAAGGACAAACAGAAGCAGGCTGAAGCTTGTTACGCCTGCCACGAGAAGGCAAGAAAGGAACACCCGCGTTTTGAAGACAAGGCGATCAACTTTGACAAGCTGAGCTGCTGGACTTGCCATGATGTGCACCAGTTGATTCCGGAGAAGGAAACACTGGCGGGCAGCAACGCTAACGCAGAAGCAGAATAAGCGTCCCAACGTGATGCTTGCGCTGGCTGTCGGGGCGGGCGGTTGGTGCAGCTGTTCGTTGCGGCTTGTTATGCGAATCGTTCAGCCATCTGCGGTCGGGTTGCGGCGCTGCGGCCGGGGTTGGCTGAGGTCCAGGTTGAGTGACGCGCTGCATCGCGGCAAGTAGCGAGGCCGATGAGCCCGCATCGCCTCGCATCACTCCGTAAAGGCGATTTGATTTACTTCTTGCAGGGATAGGCCTTTTCCAAGGCCTCGATGGCCAGCATTGCCGCATCGCTGTCGCAGCGTTTGGGATGATCTGCAAGATAGTTGACCACTACATCCTTGATTTTAGCCTCGGGCACGTCCACGGGCATGCAGAAGGCAGGCTTCTTGGACAGCCCCGCCTGCTGGTATCCGTCTGCCGCATCCACGACGCCCATCAGGTAACCTGAGCAAAGACCCGGCTGGAACACGCGTTCATCACCGCTTGGTGAGCATATCCGCAGCAGGTTGTGTCCGTCCAGCCACTGCGCGTGGACGGCCGGAACCCCGACCAGACTGAATGCACAGACCACTGGCGCGACCCAATGAATCGACTGCCTGCGATGCGAGCGCAGGATTCGCTCACCATTACCGGATGCTGTCAAACCCAGTAGCGAAAACATACGCGGGCTCCTCTTAAATAATCGTTAAACGGTGCTGAATAAACGTTAAAGGTTGCGCTTGCCAAACACAAGCAAAATTGCAGCCGAGGCAGGCCGTCTGCGCGGCGGTTAGCGTTTGTCAGCCGCTGCGCGCTATGCCTACGGCTCATCCGAGGGGCCGGGCCGCTCCTCCTCTGCGACTTCATCCGGGGTTTTGTGCGCGATCCCCTTGTGGCAGTCAATGCAGGTCTTGCCCTCTTTGGGGCCTTCCACGTGGGCCTTCGCCGCCTCCTTTTTCTGGTTCGCCAGAATAAAATGTTCGTCCTTATGGCAACTGCGGCATTCGCGCGAGTCATTTGACTTCATGTATGCCCACACCTCCTCGGCGAGGCGGGCGCGGTTGGCCTCGAACTTCTCCCGGGTGCTGATGACGCGCGTGACGAACTCGCCGTACGTGTCGAGTATGCCCGACTTGGCCTTGACGAAGAGCAGGTCGGGGTACTCATGCGGGATGTGGCAGTCATGGCAGCCCGCCTGCATCCCGGCCGGGTTCTTGTAGTGAGGGGAGTCTTTCCATTCGGGGTCGATGAACTCGGCGTGCGAGTGGCAGGCGGTACCACAGAACTCGTTGGTTCCGGTGTAATGGATCGCGACCTGTGACCCGATGATGAAGCTGGAGCCGACGGCGAACATCGCGAAGCCGCCCAGCGGAATACCCAGCAACCATTTACTCTTGGGGCGATGCCAGAGACGCCGCCGCCACCCCGGCTTTTCGTTGGGGCCTGTTTCATTCGCCATAGCCAGGGAGCTCCTTTACCTGTCCCGCCTTGCCATGCAAAGCCGGTTTGGGTTGCCGACTTGCTCAATCAGGAGAGACCGTTGCGGATTCGTGTGCCAACCGATCGCTGCGCGCTCGCCCTTTCGGTCAGATTTGCTGAGAAAATAGCGCAGCCTATGGCGGTTGGCAACAGGGCATGACCGTACTGTCTTTGCATTCTCGAGCGCAATGCGGTTGCGAGCCAGCCGGTCGCGCGCTGTGGTCCTTGAGGTACACGGCCGGCGCGTCAACACAGCTATGCGCTGCGCGCGCCCCAGCGGGCGGCTTCGCCACCCTCAACCGGGGGCAGCCCGGTAGTGCGAAGGCCCTGGGCGGCAGGGCCAGGAAAACGCTAAGATTCTAGACATTAAAGACAAGCGCTCGTACACTGGATGCCAAAGTATCGCCTGACTGCCGAAGTGGGCTCAAGACTGCTCAGGCGCGTTGGACAACGAGCAACCAGGCAAGAATAACACCTTCTCTCCAAGCCACTTGAACTGTGATCGGGATGAGTATCAGGCCGACCGAGGCTTAAGTGTGAGGATGGAAAAAAATGAGCAACACCAGCCCTTGTGGTGGGCGTACCAGGGCGTGCTCTTCGTTTCATACCAGTGCCGTGGCCGCGGTGCACATGGAGCGGAACGGGGGTTCCTTCGACACCTGTCAGGATGCCGAAGGGGGACTTACGGTACGCGTGGATACCTGCGGTGGCACGCTCGGCCCGACGACGGTGGAGAGCTTTACGGTCTGCCATAAAGCAGGTGCCCTTGCCGACGTAGCAGTCATGCATGACGTAGACTTCGGTAACTGATGCGGTATGGCGGCAGCCGTTTCATGGTGCTTTATCGCAGCTAATTTTTTGGAAGGCAGTGGCGATGACGAGGCGAGCTCAGGGGTTTTCGTGCATGAGAAAGTACATTAAGCGGTGGACGTTGGCACTGCTGATGAGCATCCTGCTCATCTCGGGAGTCTCTGCTCAGCAGCCAGGCAAGCGGGCCGATCCAGAGATTACCGCGCAGTTTACCGCGGATGGTATTGATACCTGTCTGCTGTGCCATGATGCAGAGCGGATGCGGCTGATATCGAAAACCCCGCATGGTAAGAAAGACGACCCACATACCCCCTGGTCCAAGCACGGTTGCGAGTCCTGTCACGGACCGGGAAGCCTGCACGCCACGCGGTCCCGGCGCGGCAAGGGTCGCCCACCGATGATCGACTATGGCTTCGATAAGAAAGGCGTCAGCACGCCCGCGGCGAAGCAAACCGAGACCTGTCTGAAGGGCTGTCACGCCCAGGACATGGGTAAGCTGAAAGGCATGGAATGGACGGGCAGCACGCACGCGATCGCCCTTACGGAAGTGAAAGGCGGGGGCAAGAAACGGATGTCCTGTTCGGCCTGCCACATGATGCACATTACCCAGGACCCGTTGAAGGACAAAGAAAAACAGGCAGAGAGCTGTTACGCCTGTCATCAGAAGACAAAGTCCGAACATCCGCGTTTTGAAGAGAAGGGCATAAACATCGACAAGGTAAGCTGCTGGGAATGTCACGACGTCCATCAGCTGATCCCGGAGAAGGAAAAGCAGGCTGGAAACTAGCCTGCACGTGTTTGTGATGAGCGCCCATCGGATCGATAAAGAATGACACTACTGAGTCGGCTATGGAAAGGCTAAGGGCCGCGGGTCGACGAAGCGCTGTCTGTCTTGCCGTTGTGGCCATGTTGTTCTTCCTGGTGGGGGGGAATGCGGGGGCTGCCACAGAGACCCAGAAGGGCGCGTCGAGCGCATCCGTCCAGCCGTCCGGCTACAGCAAGAAGGGCGCCGATACCTGCCTGGCATGCCATAACGATGAGAGCATGTTGCTCATCTTCCGAACGCCACACGGGCAGGGCAGTGACCCCAACACGCCGTTTGCCCATCTGCAGTGCGAGAGCTGCCATGGTCCGGGGGAAGAACATACGGGACGTAAGAAGGTTGGTGCCGGGCATCCGCCGATTGTCAACTTCGGTCGCCGTGGCGACACGCCCGTCGAAGAACAGAACAAGGTGTGTACGAACTGCCATGCCAAGGACGTCGGTCTATCCTGGACGGGAAGTGTGCATCAGCGTAACCAGATCGCCTGCGCGGATTGCCATCAGGCGCACGCAACCGTGGACCCCGTGTCCTTGCTCACGGAACAGGCGGATGTGTGCTTTGCCTGTCACCAGAAGCAGCGGGCCGACAGCTTCAAGCCCTCAGCCCACCCCGTCGGATACGGTGTGATGACCTGTACCGCCTGCCACAATCCGCATCATGCGGCCGGCGCTGCACTGGTGAAAGAGACTACGGTGAACAAGTTATGCTGGAGCTGTCACACCGAGCTGCGCGGACCCTATCTGTTTGAGCATCCACCGGTCAGCGAGAACTGTCTGCTGTGCCATTATGCGCATGGCTCGATTCACGAGGCGATGCTGACCAAGCGGCCACCCCTGCTGTGCCAGTCCTGTCATTCGCAGCGCGGACACCCGAGCGTTTCCTATACGCCAAACAGTCTGGCGGGCAATCGGCCTTCGGCGTTCGTCGTGAACGGGGGCTGCCTGAATTGTCACAGCCAGGTCCATGGATCCAATCACCCGTCGGGTGCCAAACTCATGCGCTGAGACGCGGAGAACAAAGTCTATGGCAGAGCGCAGGCGCCACATGTACCAGGGCTGTATCGGACTCGTTTCCGTTGCCATCGGCGCCGTTTTTGCCACGACGCCTGCAAAGGCTCAGGAAGTGGATACGTCAAACTGGGCCTGCGAGCTTTGCGCACCGTCTCACGGCTGGGAGCTCGATATCGAGGCCGGGGCCGGGTACGTCACTGATGATGAATTCCGGTTTGGAGACTACACGGGGCTCGACGACGACGGCCTCTATGGTGTCGGCCGCGTATTCGGCCGGTACTGGAGCCAGGATGCCCATTTCCTGCGTCTGGAAGGCTATCGCCTGGGACAGGACTCGCGCGCGTTCTTCGTTAAGGGCGGCAAGCAGAGCCTGTATGAGCTGCGGGCGTCCTACCAGGGGATTCCCCGCCGCAGCTACGATGATACGGTTACGCCGTTCGCCGGCAGTGGCAACGAGCGACTGACGCTTCCGTCTGACTGGGTGCGGGCGTCCTCGACGCAGGGCATGAGCGAGCTCGACAATTCCTTGCGGACCGTCAAGATCAAGCAGGACTGGGATATTTACGGTGCCGGAATCACGTTCACGCCAACCCGTCGCTGGGCGTTCGATGTCGACTACCAGCGAACGGACCGCGACGGCCAGGACAGCTACGCCGGCAGCTTCTTCTTCGATTCCGCGCAGTTCGCCCGCCCCATCGACTATACAACCAATTCTCTGGAGACATCGGTCGGCTACAACGCCGATCGCTGGCAGGTGAGTCTCGCCTACAACGGCTCGTTTTTCGATAATCAGAACAGCAGCCTCAGCTGGGATAATCCCTACTCTCCCCAGGCAGCCGGCGCCGATATAGGCCAGCTCGCCCTGGCGCCCGACAACGACGCCCATCAGGTCACGCTTGCCGGCTCATGGCTGTTGCCCGCCAGCACCACGGTGAATGGTCAGATCAGCCTGGGACGCATGCGGCAGGACCAGAAGCTCCTGCCCTACACGACCAATGCCGTCATCGCCACGAGCCCGCTGCCGCGCAGCCGGGCCGACGCCAAGGTGGATACGACCGACGTCAATCTGCGGGTGACTTCATCACCGGTCCAGAAGCTCACCGTCGAAGGGGAACTTCGTTATAACGAGCGCGACAACGATACCCCGGAGGACGTATACGATTATGTGGTGACCGATCTCTTCGTGTCATCTGACCCGGCCAGGAACACCGCCTACGATTACCAGCGATTCAATTACAAACTCCGCGGCGAGTACCGGGTCTTGCCCCGCACCCGGCTTCACGCAGGCTACGATTATGAGCGATTCGACCGTACCAGGCAGGAGCGTAACCATACCCGGACCGACCGTGTATGGGCCCGAGTCAACTCGCAGCTCATGCAGCTTGCGGATCTTGATATCGAGGTTTACACCGAGACTCGGGATGGTTCCAGCTACAACACGATCGGCAATGCCCCGGATCCGCAGAATCCGCTGATGCGCCTGTACAATATGGCGGATCGTGATCGTTACGGCGTGCGCAGTTATGCCTCTCTCTACACCGGCGAGCGTGCCAGCCTCGGCCTTGATCTGGAGTACAACAAGGACAAATACGACAACTCCGAGATCGGCCTGAAGGACGGCAGCTACGACCGGTTGGGTTTTGATGCCGCGTATCTGTTCCCGCGCCAGGTCTCGACCTACGCGGCTTTCTATCGGGAAAAAATTGACAGCAAACAGGTCGGCAGCCAGTCCTTCTCGAATCCCGACTGGTTTGGCAAGACCAAAGACAAGTTCTACACGGGCACAGTGGGCCTGAAGTATCCCCATATCATCGGTAGGCTGGGAGCCAACGTAGAGTATACTCATGCACGCTCGGCCGGCCGTGTCGAGAATGAGACCAGCGGGCTGGAGTCCGCGTTTCCGAAGCTGCGCACCAGGCTACACCAGTTAAAGCTCGCGCTCGACTATCCGTACACCAGGTCACTGAGCCTCAAGTTTGGCTACATGTATGAAAAATTCACCAGTGACAATTGGGCGCTCGAAGGTATCGGGCCGGACACCGTGCCCAACCTGCTTTCGCTCGGGGCCGATCCCTACGACTATAGCAACAACGTCTTCTTCATTGCTGTCAGGTACATGTTTGATTCGCGCGGTCAGGCGGGGCCGCGTCTGCCGCAGTAGTGATCGGAGCCGCAAACCCTTTGGGTAGCCGGTGCGTTCCCATACGCCTGGGTACATCGAAAATGTTCACTGGATGAGGGGGGGCTGATAAATGGGTGGCATGTCGATCTCGCTGTTAATCATCGTCGTGGTTGTGTTTGCTGTCATCAGCTATGCCATCTGGTCGGCACGGAAATCGGCTGATCCGGATCTGACCGGCAAGCATGGCTGGTTATTTATCGTTGGCGTCGGCTTGTTTCCCATGCTTGCCATGGCAACACTCAAGCTGGAAGTGTTTTCAGCGACCTCTGCCAGTGCCGACGGCGCAGTGGAAATCTGGATGAGAATACTGACGCTTGCGACCTGGTGCATGATCGGGATGATGTTCGTCGCGCTGTACAACTACGCAAGAAATGCCCGCGCCTTTTCGCAATGGTACATAGCCTCATGGGTGTGTCTGCTCGCTGTCTCAGTGCTGCAAACGACCGTCGTCACTGCTTATATTGATTCGACTTATGCTGAGTTTGCCTGGCCGGAGGCAATCCTGATATTGGCCAATGCCGCAATCTGGAGCGTCTATGTGCTCCGGTCCCGACGCGTGGCCAACACAATGGTGAACTGAAAAAGCAACCAAAGATTGCCGCGATGCGTCTGCGAGACGAGGGTGGCGGGGTTGCAACTCCGGCGCTTCAGACCTGTGCCATTCAAGCTACCTGGCTCCCGGCCTCGGAGCGGGCGGAACAGCCGCCATATCATACGGATGCCAACACGGGTCGGAATTCGGCAGCGACGACCTGGTATCCTGAGTCCGAAGTTCGCCTGTTGGGAAGATTCCCTCCAGGCGGGTCAGAAATGTTCATCGTCTGCGTTACGCTCACTCGAATTGGCCGCGGCCAGTCCTGCATTCGCGTGCCTTGACGATGAGCAATTCTGATCCCGCTGAAAGTATGCGAACTTCGGACTCAGGCTGATTCTACTTCTGCGGTGGGAGAACGGCTCAAGCCTTCCTGTCTCATTGCGTAGGCCCCACTATGCGTCTCGAAATCGTAATGGTTTGTCCTCACTCTCCCGCGTACCTCGTCACGACCCTAGCCCGCATTTCTCACCGGGCGGCGATAGAGTCACATAATGCACTGAGGTAAAGAACAGAGTGCGGATCAGGAAAAAGACAGTGTGTAATCAGGCAATGCCTATCCCGGCCCTGGCTGGTTCTCGCGCGCCCGGACTTGCGCTTCACTCAAGTGGTAGCTACAGCTACCACTTTATCGCGCCCAGGGCTCGGCTGTGCCAAGCCCGCTCCGCAGGCGAAAGGTCCACTGGACCTTTCGCTTACCTGGCTCCGCCCAGCGCGGCGTCCGGACACACGAGCCCTGCGCCAGCATCCGGGATCCCGGTGAGAAATGCGGGCTAGGTCCGACGGACTGCTGGGCTAACGCGCCGTTCAGGTCAAGGTGCTGCAGTTCGTCGAAGTTGCAGGGTATCTGATGGCTTTCGGTTACATGTTTTTTGTGAGTCAATTATCACTTCTGTTGTAAATGATCCTTGACTTTGAAGGGTCTCACGTAGTACAAGCCCAAGGGCCCAATAATAAAAAAGACGGGTACCGAATGGGTCTGATATACCGCCAATCCCCTGGCAGTTGTGGCGCCTAATCGTGTGGTCTTCAGGGTTCGTCGGGCAATGGCTCCGGTTGTTCCAACCGGCACACAAGGATAGGTGGTAAAAGGACAACAATGACGTCGTATGCCGTATTCAGGAGGAGCCCAACCTCTTTATCAAAAGTGTTTTCAGTATTCGTTGCCGACCAATTGTTCGCGAAATGCAGACAATAACGACGACAACGTCGCGGATTGATAACCAGGGCACTCTGACGCTGCGATTTTGCGTATGCAACGGTAACGTTACAATAGGGAAGTTTCGGCCTACGCGGAGGCACCATTCCCGAACCCAAATAATTCCTACAATTACCCAAAGGAAATTGAGATGAAAACAAAGCGGCGATTCTGGTTCAAACCTATTTTGGCAGGGCTGGTGGTTTCGGTCCTGGCGCTAGCGGGTTGTGGCGGTAGTGATGGAGACGATGGCGCCACAGGTGCCCCCGGAGCCCCAGCCTCCGTAGACATCTCGAACGCCGAGGAGCTGAGCGCCGAAATCCTGAGCGCGAGTATCCAGAGCCCGCCGGTGGTCGAGTTTCAGCTCACCGACGGCAATGGGAATCCCGTGAGAGGGCTCCCGGCCAGCGCCATCAGTTTCAACGTCGCTAAGCTCATCCCCGGCACGGACGGCAATGCCAGCGCCTGGCAGAGCTATCTCAACACCCTGGCGACGGCGACCGCGCCGGGCGCCCCTGGCCTTGGCAGCACCGCCATCCAGGCGGTCACCGAGAACGGATCGGCCGGAACGCTGACGTACAACGAGTCGACCGCGACCTACACCTACACCTTTGCGACGGACGTGGCCAACGTCACCACCCCCCTTGCAGTCCCCTACCAGCCGACCCTGACGCACCGGATCACCTTCGAGATCCGTGGTTTCGCGCCGGTCGACAACCCCATCTACAGCTTCCGTCCCTCCGACAATGCCACGACCGGGCTTTTCACACGCGAGATCGTGGACACCCAGACCTGTAACGGCTGCCACAACGACCTGGCGCTGCACGGCGGCGCGCGGGCCGATACCGATGAGTGCGTGGCCTGCCACAACCCGGGCACGACGGACCCGGACAGCCTCAACACAGTCGATTTCAAGGTGATGGTCCACAAGATCCACCGGGGCGAAAACCTGACCGTGTTGCCTTACCAGATCTGGGGCTTCAGCAACACGCTGCACGACTTCAGCGATGTGGTCTTCCCGCAGGACCTTCGTAACTGCTCGAACTGTCACAATGACGCTGACCCCAACACCCCGGATGCGTCGAACTGGTATACGGTCCCGACCGCCGAGGCCTGCGGGTCCTGCCACGACAACGTGAACTTCGAGACGGGGGTCGGACATGCCGCCGGACAGGCCGGAAACGATGTGTGTGCCGGCTGCCATGCCAACCCCACCAGCCTTCCGGGGCTGGAGGTGCGAAATGTGCATAACATCCCCATCAAGGCGCTGTCGGCGCAGTACCAGTTCAACATCCTGGGCATCGCCGGCGGCACTCCCGGGACGGCACTGGTGGCGGCCTTCTCGATCACCGATCCGACCAACCTGGGTGGGGCTAACGATCCGGACGGCCTGGGCGAGCGCTATGACCTCAGCGGAACGCCCATCGCTGATGCTGCCCTGGCGGCTTCGAACCTCCGCATGACCGTCGCCTGGGACACCGAGGACTATACGAACGAGGGTAACGGCGGAAACGAGGCGCAGCCCGCGCGTACCTCGATCGTGGATTCGGTCACGGCTGCACTGGCCGCCGGCATCGTCGACAACGGTGACCGGACCTACACGGTACCCCTGGGTACCGTTGCTGCCGGGGCGACGGGATCCGGCGCGGTTACCTTCGAAGGGCATCCCGTCGACGCGACGCTCGGGAATATTCCGGTGACCAGCGCAGTGGCATACTTCCCCATCACGGACGCCACCGCTCAGGCGCGTCGTTCCGTGGTTGACATCAACGGCTGCGACCGCTGTCACGACCAGCTGTCGCTGCACGGATCCAACCGCGTGAACAACGACCAGGTCTGCGTCGCCTGCCACAACCCGAACGCGACCGATCTGGGCCAGCGTCCCGCCGGTGCCGCGGGCTCATGCGACCCAGCCGGTGCGGTAAACGTGGGCGTGGACGGCAGGTGCGAGCAGGCCATCGACTTTAAGTATATGATCCACGCGATCCACTCATCCAACATCACGGTTTACGGGTTCGGCGCGAGCGTGAATACGTTCGAAGTCAGGTTCCCGCAGGAGCTGTCCAACTGCGTGGCCTGCCACAAGTCGGGCACTTACTATCCGGACAGTGACGGGCCGACCCTGGGCACGACCATCCAGTCGGTGGCCGATTACGCCACGCTGACGGATCGCACGACCGGGACCGACAACATCCGGATCACTCCGTGGGCCTCGGTCTGCTCGAGCTGTCACATTCCGGATGCTGAGCGCGACGATCCGGTGAGCACGAACCCGGCCAGGCTGCACATGATCCAGAACGGTGCGAACTTCGCGCTGACTTCTGGGGACCCGGTGCAGGAGGTCTGCTCCATCTGCCATAGCCCGGGTAAGCTCGCGGACCTGCAGGTGGTACACGGCGTCGAGGACTAAGTCCAGCAATGGCGGTGTCAGCCGATTCCCTGGCACCGCTTCCTCCTACAACCCGCGTCGCCGCTTTAGCGGCGACGTTTTTTTTTGGCTAGCAATCGGACTTAGGGGTTCGTGACGAGGCAGGTGGGAGAGTGAGCACAACGACCCTTCGCATTATGACCTTGACCCGGTTGATGACGCATTCAGGCATGCCGCTGTGAGGTGGCCCGGGCAGTGACGGGTGTGCAAGCAACCCTTCTGCGCTAGCTCATATGACTCGCGCTCCGTGGGTTGCTTGTACGTCTTTGGACTTCGTTGGATGGGGATTTGGTGGAGCCGAGGAGGATCGAACTCCCGACCTTCGCATTGCGAACGCGACGCTCTCCCAGCTGAGCTACGGCCCC